>CAWDWA010000022.1:0-243806 GCA_963805815.1 uncultured Verrucomicrobiae bacterium | reverse complement strand
TCGAACGAGAAGCGTCGAGAACGTCCTTTTGGAAATGCAGGAGCAGGCACGCAGGCACGAGACCACAAATTTTCTCTTCTTGGACCTCAAACTCAACTCCTGGCCAGAGATGCTCCGAGGAATTGGACGAAACATTGATCGATATGTTCGTGGCGCAGAATGGCTCGGAACCGTCCATGTGGATCAAAGACCCGATAATGGCCTAAGCCGTAAGGATCTGGATGCTGCAGTGGAGATCGACGGGCAACGTGGATCGAGAGTCCGCAAATCACCCAGTATGCCTGTCATGTACAACGCGACGGGAGCCTTATAGGCGACAGGCAGAACCTCGAGGCGACGCGCATCTCGAAATCCATGGGATGGCCCCCCCCAAAAGACCTGGGAGATTCGATCTTCTGCCATATCTGATCCGTGATAAGCAGGATCGAAGAACCCTTTTCGAGGTTCCAAAGAACAAGGTGAGGGAAGTGCCGATCGTCCATCCGAGCTGTGACCCACTCACAGCGATGGAGCTTCGCTGGTATGCCGTCCCTGTCGTCAGTAATATGATAATGACGATTGGTGGCATTGACTACCCTTGTGCCCCCTTCAATGGGTTCTACATGTGCACCGAAATCGCGTCTAGGAATTTCGCCGACACTAACCGTTACGATCTCCTTCCAGACGTCGCGCGAGCCTTTGGTCTCAATCCCGACGGGCATCGGCCTCATCTTTGGCGCGACGAAGCCCTTACAGAGCTAAATCGAGCCGTTCTTCATTCCTTTGATTCCGCTGGTGTGAAGATGGTTGACCATCACACTGCATCCGATCAATTCATGAATTTTCATTGCCGCGAGCAAGCTGCCGGACGTCGTGTCGCGGGCGATTGGCGTTGGATCGTTCCACCGCAAGCATCCGGTAGTTGCAAAGTGTTCCACCTCAAGATGCGTAATTTTCACCCCGTCCCGAATTACTACCGAGATCGGTAACCGGAGACGGCCGCCGGCTCATGCCTTGGTATGGTGACAAGTATCGACGACGCCCTAAGGTGTGGTTCGACCGCATCATGAGACGCTGGAAATTATGGAAGCGAATGTCATGGTGAGGGATAACGAAGATGGTGAATGCTCGGAGTATGAGGTGGCTTCTCTACGGCAAGAGCTGAACCTCCGTATTCTGCTTCAGAACTCCCTACTCGTCGTTTGTTTAGGGTTCTTCTGCTTGATCGCTGGAGTAGCGGCATTAGTGCCTTCCTCAGCCTGGCTACTTGCGGCAATCAATAATGTAGCGATTCTAGCTGCAACCTTACAGTGGTGCCACCACGGGATTCGGACTGCGCAGATAAAGCGATACCTGCTGCTTATTGAAACGAATGAGAAGGGATGGGAGCGCTGGCTCCCCAATAATCGCCCGCCATGTCTCTTGGGCTCACTCTGGATGGTCTCGACAAAGGGAGTCTTCGTTGGATTCGGTTTGACTGTTGGGGTGCTTGCCGCATATGTTTCACCCCGGTTCATGCTTTGGCCTGCAGTGGCTTCGATAGTTTTGTGGATCACCTCTGCGGTTTTCCTGTTTACGAATCCCAAGGAGTAGCATGCCGACTAATCGCTTCTCCTGCGGGATTGTGATTCCGGTTCGCAACGAAGATAAAGTTCTGCGAAAGACGGTTCCAGCGTTGCTTGCTGCAGTCGAAGGGGAACGCGCCCGCATCGTATGGGTATGCAACGGTTGCACCGATCAAAGCTCAAAGGAAATTCTATGGCTTGCAGGCGGTAGTGGTGAGGTTCTTGAGATTGCTCCTCCTGGGAAGACTCTGGCTTTACAGGCAGGGGACGAGTTGCTGGACGCTGAACAAATCTTCCCCCGGCTCTACCTTGATGCGGATACCTGGCTACGTCCTGGCGACATTGGACGTCTATTTAAACCATTGCGTAAGGGTGAGGCGGATCTCGTCGCCGCATCGCATGCCTTTGACTATTCGAGTTCGTCGCTTATATCAGCCCACATGGCACGCTGCTGGCTCGCTTTACCCTTTGCCAAGAACGCTGCGTTCTTGGGTGCTGTTGCTGTGTCTTCTACCGGTCGAGCTCAGTGGGATGAGTGGCCTTCAGTAATAGCGGATGACATGTTCATGGCGGGTATAGTGAATGCCGGAAGACAAATGATGGTTACAAATGCAGTCGCCATGACTTGGGCACCTTCGACCTTTTCCGAGTGGGTCTCGATGCGGTCCAGATGGCTCCGCGGTGAGCGCCAGGTTGTTGAGTTGGGTCTATCGCTTCCGTCTGCACCAACACAGCGAGTCGACCTCGTACGGAGGCTAATTGACCCCCGCACTTCGCTCGGAGCCCTTGCGTTTTGTTTGGCTAGAATTTTGGCGATTCCGTGCTCCCGAATGCATGCCACCGTCTCTTGGAATCCTGCACGCCAGGGCAATTGATCTAGATAGAAACGTTCCGGATCTGCGTTCTAATCCTACTTTGTTAAAACTGTAGGCTCACACGCCTCTCGTCTTCGTTCTGCGCTTCGCCGGGCCGATTCGATTGCCTCGCGTCGCTTCCGGTGGCGGCGTTCGATGTTCCTGACGACTGCGTCGAGGGTCAGATCCCGGCGGGGCAGGAAGATGTCGAGCAGTTCGACGATGTCCCGGGCACTGAGCATTTCCACTTCCACCATGTGCACTCTTCGCTCCCGGAGCAGGAACAGCATCGCCAGTATCACCATCGCCATGTGGTGATGCCATGCTACCCAGCCGCGCGCCTGATAGTCGGCCATGCCCAGCGAGCTTTTCGCGTCCTGGAAGCCGCGCTCCACCCAATAGCGCACCGCATGCCTGCGCACCAGTTCCCCGAGCGAGACAGCCTCGGGCGCGTTGCTGAGGAAAAACTTCGTCTCTCCGGTTGCATCGTCGTGTGTGCAGACCGCCCACCAACAACGCGGACGCTCCTCCTGCCCGTCCCACAACCACATCCGCTTGCGGCACGCCGACACGCGCAGAGTCCCTTTGGTGCCCTCCCGGATCGCAATCTCCTCCCATTGCAGATCCGGGTCTTCGACGAAGACTTCCGCGATCGGGCGGGATTTACAGCGGGCGCGCCGTTTGACGAACCTGCGCCCGCGACCTCCGCGGCGTCTGGGCAGATAGGGCCGGGGATCCTCCTCGTAGACCGGGAAATTGTTGCGCACGTCGCCCACGAAGATCCGCCCCATGTCCTCGATTTCCCGCAGAAGCCACGGGGTCGAGCCATACAGCGCGTCGAATCCCACCCAGCCGAACTCCAGCCCCAGATCCACCGCGCGGCGGATCATCTCCAGAGCCAGCTCGGGCTTGGAGCGGTATTGCCGCTCGCTCTCCGGGATCTTCGCCTGCCGGCACCTTTCGGGATCTTCGCTCCAGCATTCGGGCAGATAGAGACGTCCATCGATCAGGGCGCTGCTTTTCCCGTCGCTCAGCGCGGCAAACACGCCCACCTGGCAGTTGTCCACCTTGCCCAGCCGTCCGTTCCACTGCCGCGCCACCCCGGCCGACTTGTCGCCCTTCTTCGCGAAGCCGCTCTCGTCGATCAACAATGCCGAGTCCGCTCCGCCGAGCAACTCGCCTGCGTCGCGCGCCACCCGATCCAGCAACGCCCGGTGGTCCCACGGCGAGTCGGAAAGGAACTGCTGCTGAGACTCGTATTCGTATTCCTCTACATACTCCTCCATGCGCTCCATGTTCTTGTGCGGCGCCTTCATCAGAAGCCCGGCCAGGTAGCGCCTCGCCTTGTCCCCCACGTTGCGGCGGGCGACATCAAAATATCTCCGATAGTCACTGGCAAATTCCATGAAGCGGAGCGAGAGCCCCCGCAATGAGGCACTCTCGCCAATTTCATTGCGGTGCTGTGTGTGAAGGGGCGGACTATTCTTGTCGTTCCTTGCGGGGTGACCGGCTCCGCCAGACCGATCAACATCCCAAGCATCCCGAACCGCCCCTCGAAAATCAAGAACTTATTTTAACAAAGTAGAACTAAGAAAACTCGCTGTGTCATTAGAGTAAGACATCTTCGACAGTTTGAAAGCTGCGTTTTGAGGAGAATCTCGGATTTATGCGGGTTTGAGGGCGATTCGGGAGCTGTGTGATCGAACATGTAGTGCAACAAATACGCCAGAAAACGCCTTCGGTATTGCATAGCGGCTCATTTCAGGCTTTACGATCGTGGAGTCCACACGTCCGTTCATGTTTTTCCGAGTCAAGCCTGCCCGTCAGTATCGTTACCTACAGATCGCGCAGAGTGTGCGTGTCGATGGCAAGGTTAGCCAGAGGATCATCGCCACACTCGGACGATTCGATCTGCTTGAAGCCAGCGGCCAATTGGAACGGCTGTTGTGCAGCGGGCTTCGCTACTGCCAGCTGATCAAGGTCATGGAGGTTCACAACGCTGGAGAATGCAAGACGGTTGCTATTCGAACCATCGGCCCTGACTTGTTTTTTTTCGCGACTCTGGCAAGCACTCGGAGTTAGCGAGATCCTCAGAGAGTTGCTGGGCAAACGACGCTTCGGCTTCGATGTGGAACGAGCCTGTCGATGCACTCGGGAATTTTGGTTCATCCGAATAGTTTGTGCTAGGCCCAAAATAAGCGAAAAAAAAGCTTGAAGCCCGGCGACCGCGATTCGGTCGGCATTTCAGGACGCTATATCAGCTTATTTATTAGAACAGCTAATCGATGGCGCATTGTTACTAAATAATCACACTTCTCGGCCTGCTCGTTGTTGGCTTCATTGTGCTATCGCGTGGATTGGTGAGCGACCTGTACATAGGTACGCCTGCGTGAAGTGCATGATCAGCGCTATTCTTTCCTTGCCAGGTTTTCTTTCAGGTAATACGAAGCCCTCGCAGGTGCTCCCATGCAGCAAAGAGTTCCTTCAACCAGACGTTGTAGTTCATGATGCGGTAGATGATCCGCCGACCCGTGCGAACGATCTGCGTGGGTAGCAGAATGATTGAGTGCAAAAACCGCCGGAACTCCATCTTGACCAAATCCATCCCCCGTTCCTTGTTGGGCATCAGCAACCCAAACCATGCCTTCAGATTCCATGCCAGGGAAGTCATGACCATATAGGCCCAATTGCTAAGCAAATCGTCCACCGGCATACGCATAGCGTTCACTCCGTTCTTTAACTGCTCAATCACGTTCTCCTGATTGCAGCGTCCGTTGGCCAGACTCACGATTTCCGGCGGGGTGTAGTCGACGCGGTTGGTGATATAGAAGAAGTACCGTTCATCGTCGAAGAGCACTTGCTCGCCTTTCTTCACGCTGATGTTCTTACGTACGATGATCAGGCGGTAAGACCGCGAGCATTTATTCGGCTGATAGTCTATTTCGGCCACGCTCTCCCCCGTGAGCACCTTGTTCTCATACCCCTTGAAACGTACGATGCTCTCCTTGACCCGTTCACTCTTGCGTCGCGGGCGCGTGGCAATCTCATAGCGCGGCAGTCGCTCCAACGGCGTCCATGCCTCTTGCGGCAAGGCTTCGGCCAGTCCGACCACCTTCGGGTGCGCGTCCATACCGAAGAGGAACTGGACGCCTTCTTTATCCCATCGATCCAGCTCGCCAGTCAGTGTGAAGTCCGTGTCGCCGCGCAATGTGATCTTTCCGGCATGAGGGCGCACCAACTCGATGGCCCGATCGATCCACGGCACGCACCCCTCATGACTGACGACATTCCCGGGGCGGTTGACCAGATATAGCACTTCATTGGTATTAGCCAGTGAGACTGTCAACGGCGCATACCCCCAAATGCCTTTGTAGGAAAGAGACATCCCGCCTTTGCATTCGCCGAGCGTCGGCGCGATGGTGCCGTCGGTATCTATAAAAGCCTCTGCCATGAACTGCCCGGGCTGCTGCTCCCACACCCGCCGGCGCACCGTGTTGGTTATCTCCATGAGATTGACGATGTCCTCCTCAGCAAAGCGGCGCGTAAAGTCACCGCTCGTTGTCGGGTCGGGAATGCGCTGGGCACCCAGGCCGTCAAGGAAGGCTTCATCATTGCGACGAAGCTCGATGTCTTCGAGCCGCACGCCCTCGAGCAGCGCGTTGTAAGTCAGGTTGAGCACATGATCGCTCTCGTGGTAGGGAAGGTGTTTCTTAAGAAGATGCAGTCGCGAGTCAATCTCCTCGCGGAGGCCCAGCTTGTTAACCATCAGATGAATCGCTCCGATTCCTCCGCAGTTGATCGCCCGGCTCTTCTCGGCCATCTCATAGTGGATGTTGCGGGCGGTTATGATAGGCTCCGCCTGATTGCTCCACCCACGCTTCGCGTCGAGACGGCGTTGAATTCGGCGCTTGCGATTACGCAGGATCTTCGGATATGTTCTTTTCACTCGAAATGACCTTTCTCTTTGGATGGTTTTGGTTTTAGCACCGCCATCAAACCAAGGATTCAAGGGCATTTCGAGTTTTTTATGGCAATGAATTTATCCCCATCACGCTTGTTCAGGGGCTAGGACTAGGCGGGATGCACGCCGCGCCTTGCTCTATTCGGTTCTGCTACTTAAGCGCGCAATTGACGGAAAGCCAGACTACGTGGCCGGGTTTTCGGCAGTTGAGCAGCTCGTACGACAATTGGGTGTGCGCGCTGCCTACGTGGCGACCAAAGAGGATTATCAAAGCGTCAACCGCCGCCGAAACGTTGCCAAGAAAGCGGCACTCGAGAAAGCCGCCCGAGCATCTCAAACGGTCTGCCTGCTTGCCGAGACAGGCCACTCGTACCTAAGACCCTTGTCCTAATGGGTGACCCATTAGGACAAGGGTCAAGTGGCAAAAGGATCTCTTCTGCGAATATCTTTGCGAACATCGCATTCCCCCGGACTTACGTTGGAGAAGTTGCCTGCTTCGAAGGTCCGATCCGAACCATAGGTTTTTCTGCGGGTTTGATTTCGGATATTCAGCCCTTTCAAGAAAAGAGCGATCCGTTCAGTCACCCATCTGGTTCTAACGCTGGTCTTTGTAAGACCGGGTCCAATCCGCCTCGAAGGCGAATCCAGAAAAACGTCTGTGCCAGGGTCCGTGTTTCGGCGCTGACCTCCGGGCGGTGCGAGATGAAGCGAGGAAAAGCTGCGGGAACGAGGATTAACCGCAGCCTGATCTCACTCCGTCGGGAGGCTGCTCACTTCGGAACGTTTCTGGTCTAGCAGGGAAGCCGCGGCGATCTCGCGGCTCAATCGACGCAAATTTTGATTATACTGGTATCACTTTTGAATCGACATATTCGCTGAGATGCGTTTTTCTCCACGTCGTGCTGGCGCATCAGACACAGAGGAATCTCTCGAACGCGCGCGAATACTTTCGCGAGCATTTGCAGGCCGGTGATTACTACTCCGCCGGTCAGCGCATCACCTGCGAGTGGTTTGGCGCCGGAGCGGAGAGACTCGGGTTGAGCGGAGATGCGGGTGAAGAAGAGTTCCTGCGCCTCTGCGAAAATCAGCATCCGCAAACGGGCGAAAAGCTGACCGTCCGCATGAATAAGTCAGTGCGCCGGATTTTCGGAATTTTGTCTTCTCACCGCCAAAGAGCGGTTCACTAATCGCCCTGATCAATGACGACAAGCGTCGTGACTGCGCACCGGGCCGCCGTGAAGGAGGCTCTGAGCGAAATCGAGAGGCTTGCCGCCTGCCGCGTGAGGAAGGGAAAGGCGGCTGACGCCGACCGACACACCGGCAACATTGTGGCGGTTCGTTTCGATCATGAGACAAGCCGAATGCTCGATCCGCGTTAACCATCTATTGCATCGTATTCGATACCACCTGGGATAAAACGGAAGGCCCATGGAAGGCGCTTCAGAATCACGGGATTCTACGTGACCGACTTTACCTGACCGAAGTTTATCGAATCGGCTGGCGGCAGACGTCTATCGCTTCGAAGATTGCAGGTTCGTGGTTGCATTTTTCACTCCCAATAAAGCGTCTCGCTTTTTATCCGGCTTTCCGAAGTCACGGCAATTGCATTCAACCGGCAAGTCTCTGACCGGAACGGAGCGCGCGCGGGCTGGGCAGAGTCTCGCATCCTCGTTGGCGGAGCAGGTTCTCGCCGAGTGGTGGGTGAATCTGTGACGACGTGGCGGCGCAATCGCGAGTCATGTTCAAGTCTCGCACTGACTTCGGGCGGCAGGAGATGAGGCGAGGATAATCCGCAGGAACGAGGATCTACCGCAGCCTGATCTCCCGCCGGCGGGAGATTGACCGAAAGGCTGCACAATAATAGATTGAGATTCCGTGAAGGCCAAGACGATCAGCTTCGAGGAACTCGACAAAGAGCACAGGCAGGACCGCGCGGAGGACTCCAGGCGGCTGGCTTTGGGCCTGGTCACGCCTGATGAACTGCAGGCGGAGAACTCATTGATTCCAATCGACGCGAACATTCGGATCGTCGATTTGGCGGCCTACCTCAAAGCGGCCTACGACCGCTAGCGGCGGATGATGGCGGACGCAGCCACGGCCCTCTCCGATTTTCGCGAGATCGTTTCCATAGAAGTCTCCGGCAAACCGCCTCTCATCGTTGGCGGCCATGCCGTTAATGCGTGGGCGCTGTATTATCTCCCGCGGATCGGGACGGAGTTGCTGAAATTCGAACCTTTCACCAGCAAGGATTTGGATCTGCTCGGAACGCGCACGTTGTTGGATGCATTGCATGCGAGATTTGGCGGAACGCTCGAGGTGGCGCCGCCCCGGACACCAGTTATCGGTCGCGTTGTCACGGAAATCCGCGGGCGAACATTCAAAATCGAAGTACTGCATTCCGTTCGCGGTCTCCCGAAGTCGGCCGATGTCGAGGCTGTGGTGCTCGATGTGGAACGCTTCCGTATCCGGGTGCCCCGACCGCCGCAATTGCTTGAAGCCAAGCTCGATAATGTCGCGCATCTCGACCAGTCAGAGCGCCAGGACGTACGTCATGGGCAGATTCTTACGCTCTGCACCCGCGAATTTCTCCATGACGTTCTTTCGTCTGCGGAATCCGGAGCGATATCGGATCGGGCTGCGGTCAACGCCTTGGAAGAGGTCCGAAATATTGTGACAAGCGCGACTGCTCGAAAGATCGGGAAGCCGATCGAACTGAGCGGTTGCTGGCCGCTCGGTGCGCTTCGTGGCAGCTCTTCGCCCAGAGTTGCGCGGTTCGTCGCGAATCGGCTTTCGCGTCTCTTCTGATTGCTCGCGGATTCGCGCTTTCGTGGCCTTCCTTCTGTCAAGTATCGGGCACATTACCTGGGCCGCGAGTCTCTGACCGGAACGGGAGCGGCCGCGCAGCGGAGTGGCGGAGGGAGTCTGATCGCCAAAGGAAAGTGGGGGCGAACAGGCCGCGTAGCCCGAAGCGGAGCACGAGCGAGCGGGCCGGTAAGAGTCTCGCTCGTTCGGAGGTGAAACAGTCTCTCGATGGGATCGCGGGAATCTGTGATGACACGGCGGCCGAACCGCGAGTCTTGCTGCAAGGCTCGCGCTGACTTCGGGCGGCTGGAGATGAGGCGACGATAAGCCGCAGGAACGAGGATTTATCGCAGCCTGATCTCCCCCAGGTGGTGTGAACCCTGTGAACCCTGGATTCCTGTGTCCGCGCTTGCGATTACACGCATCAGAGGATATTCGTGATTGCTCTAAGGGCGAGCTCGTTGGAGATTTCACTACATGTCCCAAACAGTCGCTATTCAAGTCGAACTTCCTGACGATTTAGCGCGCTTGAAGTTGCCGAAGGCTGTCGATCAAAGGTTGCAGGGATTGCTCGACAAACAGGACCAGGGCGATCCCCTTACTGAAAGTGAGCGGCAGGAGGCCGAAGGATTGGTCAATCTCGCGGAGATGCTTTCGCTGCTTCGGCTACGGGTTGACCGGATACAAGAGCCGGCGGCTTGAGGGTGATTCCCATATCGCTGCGAAGGCGGGTCATTCGGCGGGCAAATGACTGCTGCGAATACTGTGGATTGGCACAGGCCGGCCAGGAGGCGACCTTTCATATCGATCATGTGATTCCCGTGGCCGCTGGCGGTCCGACCTCCTTCGCGAATCTGGCCCTGGCTTGCGTTTCCTGTTCGCTTAGAAAAGGCGCCCGGCGCGAAGTGCTCGATCCTGAAACCAATGAAATGGCGCCTATTTTTAATCCGCGCACTGACGCTTGGGGGAACCATTTTCGATGGAACGGCATGCGCATGGAAGGACTGACTTCATCGGGACGAGCAACGGTGGAGGCATTGAACCTCAACCGCACTCTAATCTTGGCGATTAGAGAAGAAGAGGAGCGATTGGGGCGTAATCCAAAGGCGGGGAAAAAGGCCTGAGACTTCGCGATGGCAAAGGAGGCCGCGGCCTGGGGTCAATTTTAGAGGGCGGGAGATCAGGAGAGGAGTTACCGAACCTTATCCCCGGGCAGATCGTTGGACCGTTTCGATTCTTCGATATCGTTTTCCTGAATCTGAATGGGCCCCGGCTCACACGTCAGATGCTGTCGAAATCGAGCCGGCAATTGAAGCCCATGTCCCACTGCCAATCTCGGGACCATCTTTGCCGTAATCTAATACACTTATACTGGTATAATTTTTTCTCGACATGTTCGCCGAGATGCTTTTTTCTCCGTCTCGTGCTGGCGCATCAGACACAGAAGAACCTCTCGAACGCCCGCGAGTATTTTCGCGAGCATCTGCAGGCCGGTGATTACTACTCCGCCTGCCAGCGGATCGCGGGGGAGTGGTTCGGCGCCGGCGCTGAGCGACTCGGGTTGAGCGGTAATGCGGACGAAGAGGAGTTCCTCCGGCTCTGCGAAAATCAGCATCCGGAGACAGGAGAAAAGCTGACGGTCCGGATGAAAAATTCAGTCCGCCGCATTTTCGAGGATTTCGTTTTTTCACCCCCAAAGAGCGTTTCACTGATCGCCCTGATCAAGGATGACAAGCGCGTTGTAGCTGCGCATTGGTGCGCCGTAAAGGAGGCCTTGGGCGAGCTTGAGCAACTTGCCGGGTGCCGTGTGCGAAAAGGAAAGGCGGCAGACACCGACCGCGACACGGGCAACATCGTGGCGGTTCGCTTCGATCATGAGACAAGCCGTCTGCTCGATCCGCAATTACACACCCACTGTATCGTCTTCAATGCCACGTGGGATGAAATGGAAGGCAGATGGAAAGCGCTTCAGAATCACGGGATTTTGCGTGACCGACTATATCTGACTGAGGTTTATCGAAACCGGCTGGCTGCAGAACTGTATCGCCTCGGGTACGAACTCGATCACAAGAAGAACGGGTTCGAAATTCGTGGGGTTTCTCCTGCTCTGTGCGAACGATTTTCGAAACGCCGGGAGCAGATTGAAGAAATTTCTACCGGGATTGCTGCCAGGAAAGAAGGCGCCAACATCCACGAGATTCGGGATCACGTGGCGCACCGAGTCCGAGATCGGAAGCTGAATGAACTTGATCGCGAAACCCTGGTCCGGCTTTGGGGGCAACAACTCACAAGTGAAGAAAAGAGCGCGCTCGATGCGGTTGGGACCGCTCCAACCGCAGTTTCTCAGAAACCGGAGGCGGCACAGGAGTCACTCACATGGAGCATCGAACATCTCTTCGAGCGGAAATCCGTTGTTCGGGAGCGGGAACTTTTCGCCGAGGCGCTGACGCATCGACGCGGATACATCGATGTCGATGAGCTTCGGAGCATCGCCGAGAATGAGCGACTGCTTCGAATACCGGGCGGCGATGTCTCGACGAGAGAGATTCTAGAGAAGGAATGGGAGATCGTCTGTTTGGCAGGAGATGGTCAAGGTTCCAGCGCCCCACTGAATCCGGGCTACAAGATTCCGGAAAACTCCCCGCTCAATGAGGAGCAAAGGGCCGCTGTCCAATATCTGCTGGGCCGACCAGACGAGGTGATGATCTTCCGCGGAGGCGCCGGTACCGGCAAAAGCTTCACACTGCGCGAAGTGAAGCGCGGACTGGATGCCGGCGGCCACAACGTGGTTGTTCTCGCGCCACAGCGCAAACAGGTGATGGCGCTGCAGGCGGATGGATTCGCGGAGGCGGAAACGGTTGCGAGTTTCCTTCAGCGGAAACGGCTCTCGCCGAGCAGCGTCGTCATTGTAGACGAGGCCGGCCTGCTCGGCGTTCGCGACATGCACGAGATCATGATGCTAGTCAGGTCGACCGATAGCGCCTTGATCCTCTCAGGCGATACTCGCCAACATTCTGGTGTTGAAGCGGGAGATGCCCTGCGCGCCATCGAGCAATACAGCGGTATCGGCTGGGTTTCGTTGGAGAGTATTCGCCGACAGAAGGAATGGGCGATGCGCAGGGTTTATCGTTCAGCGGTCAAAGCAATCAGCGAAGGTCGAGTCTCAGATGGCTTCCGGTGGCTGGCTAGAGGCGGAGGGGTTGTTGAGCAGCCCATCGAGGATCGTTACCGGGCAATGGCAGATGAGTTTCTTGCGATTCACGCCAAAGGGAAATCATACCTCGTGGTATCGCCGACGTGGCGGGAAATCGGCCTTGTGACCGAATCAATCCGCTCCGGGCTCGTCTCGCGCGGTGTTCTTGGGAACGATCGTTTGGAACTGGCGGTATTGGAAAATCTCAATCTGACAGAGGCCCAGAAATCCGGCGGACCGCTGCATTTCGAGCAGGATTGCCGACTGGTCTTTCACAGAAAGTGCAGAAGCATCAATCGTAATGCTGCTTTGCGATATGCGCGTCATGAAGGAGCGCAAATAGTCGCGACCGATGAAGGAGGCAATGAACATCATTTCGATCCGACGGACGCAGCGAATTTTTCCGTTATGCGAATACGCAGTCTGGAGATTCGAACCGGAGAGTCACTGCTCATCCAGGCGAACACCGAATCGACGGATGGCCGAAAGCTGGCAAACGGCGAGTTGGTTCGGGTTGCGGGAATGCAAAAACGCGGCGCCATCAAACTGACCGATGGAAGAACAATCCCGGCGGATTTCCGGCGTTTTACTCATGGCTACGCAGTCACTTCGCACGCTTCCCAGGGATTGACCGCTGATCACGTGCTGCTGGCGATTGATTCGAAAAGCGGTCCGGCAGTGAACCGAAAGCAGTTCTACGTTTCATCGAGCCGCGGACGAGAAGGACTGCGGATTTACACCGACGACGCGGAAGCTCTTCAGGAGCAGATTAGCCGTAGCGGCCATCGGCCGCTTGCTCTGGAAATTATCCAAGCGGCTCAAAAGCTCAGCGTTCAACCGTCGATCGCGGCAAAAGTCATTGGCAAGGTCAAATCGGCGATTGAGGCACTCTCGCGCCTAACGACATGGCGAGCAAGGTGCGCGGCGCAGATGGCACCAAGCCGATCAATCCACATCAATTTATGGCAATAAAGAAGGACAATACCAATGGAAGACCGCCCGCGGATCAAGCGGGCTTGTGCTGGCGAACATTCTCACGAAACCAGCGTGGTGCTCTACGCGTCGAGCTCCGCTCCGGCAGAATCTTTATTCTACCCTATATGCACTGGGGCCACGCGCATCTCGAAAAAGTGGAAGGGGTTGAAGAACTTACTATTCACTTCAACAGCCATGAGGTCAGGGTTGAGGGCCAAAACCTAAGAGATCTCCTCCTCGAACTCCAGGCCGCCAATGTCGAGCTGCTGCGCGAAGTTCCGGAGCATATTCAGCAGATGACAAACGGGGTCGTTATTCGGGCAATAGGTGTTAATGAGTCAGCGTTGCATCTTGAGCACCGCGAGTGATGGACCATGAGATATTCCCAGCGCAGGCACTGAAGGAAGGAAGCGGAGAACGCTCTAATGCGATGGGGTTCTGTTGAGCCACTGGCTGTAACAAAAACTGAGGCATTTCGTCTCGTATCTATGCCGAAGCTCGTGCAGCGGTGGCTGTATCACGGCTGGGTGGACATTGTTCGCCAGGGGGGCCGAGGCTCTGAAACTGTGATAGATTTTCAGAGCTTAAAAGCTGCCTACCTGCGCTTCAAAGAGGGAGAGGAACCTCCTCTTCTGCCCTCGGAATTGAAAGAGGGCGTAAAGCAAAATACCGCTCAGCATCAGTCTTGCGCGTCGCGCTAATGTAGTGCCGGAACATTACAGACGGAGTTTCTTGGCCGAGTAGTGAATGCTCCACCGCCTAAAGGCGAAGGCGGTGGCTTCGGGTTGCGGCTGGAAGCCGCGCTTTGGCGGCTAAAGCCGCAGTTCACGTTCCACCCTCCACCTTGAAATCGTCGTCCGCATCTTCGATCTGACCGGCAATGTATTCCTTGATCACCTCGTCGGTCACATTTCCGCTGCTGCAGCAGAAGTACCCTCTCGCCCACACATGCCGTCCCCAGAACCCCTTCCGCAGATGCGCAAACTCTCCCAGCAGCTTGCGAGACGTCTTGCCCTTGAGCCACTGCACCAGCCGGCTGATGGTCACCTGCGGCGGTATCGAAACCATCAAATGCACATGGTCCCCGCCCACATGCCCCTTCATGATCGTCACCTCGTGCTCCCGGCAGATCTCACGGATCAACTCCCGCACTCGGCTACCCACCACTCCCGCCAACACTCTCTTGCGATACTTCGTCACCCACACCAGATGCAGGTGAATCTCAAACACACTGTGCGCCCCTCGCCGATACACTTTCATCTCTCCACTCTAACATCCCCGCCCCACCACGCTGAAGCCGTCGCCTGAAGGCGAGGGCTTTAACCCTCCCAAAGGGTGACAGTAATTGGAGCAGGCCAGGATTTCTGAGTTTGGCAGCGTGATAGGATGCAAACGAGTGCCGCAACGCATTTCGTTTTGCAGGGACTTCTGCGAGAGAAAGGAGTTTCTCACGGCGCTGGCGAAGATTTGTCGGCGAGAAAAGCGCTCCCTCTCTCGATGCGCTACCTTCTAGCCACCAACGCAGAGCATCGCAGATCTCGATATTGCGAGGGCTCCCGGTCTTCGTAATTTCGGCAGGCAGCCGTATTTCCCCCTCCTCCCAATCGATCATTTCCCACCGCATGCGACCGAGTTCCTCGACCCTCACCCCCGAAAACAGAGCGACTGAATACATTGGGAGCAAGTCGAGTTCAGGTCGTAAAGCAGCGGTTTCGAGGATTTGCCGAGCCTCATCAATGGAATAGATTTCGGGCGCACGCCGCTGCATTTTTGGGCGTTTGACTTTATCAAACGGGTTACCCGAAACATAATCACGGACGACCGCCCAGCGAAAAAACATGGACAAGTCGCGCATGTAGTTACGCGCATTAAGCGGCTGCCAGTCTTTCTCGCCAAACCACTTCTCGATTGCGGGTGCGAAGATACTCGCGATTGGTTTTGATCCGAAGTCCCGTGCAAACACCCCGAGGGAGATCGCTTGAGCCTTGCGGTAATCTGGGTCGGTTTTTGTGCGCAGGTATTCTGGAATGAGGTCGGTAACCGTTTTCTTTGAACCGGTCGGCGCGTGATCAAGGTAAAATCGGACAGCCCGTGTGAGCGTGATACCGTGCGGCTCCAGTAGGTTTTGTAGCTCTATTGCCTCCATGGCGAGTTTTTGCGGAATATTGAAGCCAATTTGCCTTTCTCTTTCCTCGCTTCCAGCATTCCAGCGATGAATTCCTTGGCTAGACTTTCCGTTTCAAAAAATCGCCGGATTTTCGTGGTGCCAGTGACCCGTTTTCCGATGTTGACGCGCCACCAGCGCGGCTTTCGCGGATCACCCTTGGGAATGACGCGTTTCAGATGATCAACCTTGACTGGTTTGGGAATCGTTCTGGACTTTGATTTACGTGCGGAAGAGTCCATAGGTGGTTTGCCTCGATTAAAGGACACCAAATGGACACCTGCAAGAGTAATCTCTGTAATTACCACGACTCGAAATCGAGCGTGGCAGTGATGTCACCGTGGGTTCGAATCCCACCCCTTCCGCCATTTTCTCAGATGGGATGAGAACCCACAATCCATTCAACTTGTTCGAGCCGGAGCGCAGCGAAGACAGACGCAGTGAAACGAAGGCAATCCCACCCCTTCCGCCACTTTATCTCTAAAATTCTCAGTCCTTCAGTCACTTACGCAAGGCGCGCTCTATCTGAGCAGATCGTGGAGTTTTGCTGCGTACAGAAGCGAACCGTTTTAAATCGGTCAAAAGGTGTAGAAAAATGTAGGAGATTTTCAGACGGGCTCAGCGAAACAAGACTTGAAATGATTCACTGAAAAGGCACAACCGAAGCTCCTGGCCGGCCACGTCCAGCTGGCTGGCCACCACCTTCCACCCAGAATCCAGCCCGATCGCCTTTGTGAACAGAGTGTTGGAATCCTTATCCAATCCTTGGCACTGGCGCTTCTTCGCGGCTGGAGGCTTGACAAGACCGGCTTGAAACGCCCGAATTCGTCAAAGGCATACAATTTATCATGTCCCCCTTCCTCCTCCCTGAATCCCTCGAACCCCAGCGCCGCTCGTTATAGCGACGCGGACCCTTAATAAGCAATTTAAGCAATTTCCTGGCAATTGCCCATGTTTGATGGTGTTTCCAATGCCGTTCGGGTCATGGCCAAAACCTACGCAATAAAAATGAAATAATGCTTGTACGAATTGCAAGTGTTGAGACTGAGGTAAACAATGAAAGCTTTGTTCATCGGTGGCACCGGCAATATCAGCAGCGCTAGCAGCCGCCTGAGCGTCGCGCGCGGCATTGACCTGTACATATTGAATCGCGGACAACACCCGGTCGATCTGCCCGGCGCCACGGTGTTGAAGGGCGACATCGATGACGTCGTCAATGTAGAAAAATTGCTGCAGGGTCATCACTGGGATGTTGTCGTCAACTGGATCGCATTCACGGCCGCGGACATCGAACGCGACCTGCATTTGTTTCGTGGCAAAACCCGGCAGTATGTGTTTATCAGTTCCGCGTCCTGTTACCAAAAACCGGCGACCCATGCAGTGATCACCGAATCCACGCCACTGTGCAATCCCCTGTGGCAGTATTCCCGTGACAAGATTGCATGTGAAGTTCGCCTGGAACGCGCATTGCGGGAAGAAGGTTTTCCCATAACCATCGTGCGGCCGTCACTCACTTACGAGACAGTGATTCCCGTGGTATTCGGCGCCTGGACCGAATTCACCATTGTCGAACGGATGCGGCAGGGTAAAAAAATTATTGTCCACGGCGACGGCACATCGCTGTGGACCATCACTCACGCCAGGGACTTTGCCCAGGGTTTTGTTGGCTTGCTCGGGCACCAGCAGGCCATCGGTCATGCCTTTCATATTACATCGGATGAAATATTGACCTGGGATCAGATTTACCAGGCGCTCGCGGATGCCGTCGGTGTGCAAGCCAATATCGTGCACATGGCGTCGGACTTTATCGTCAAACACTGGCCTGAAAAAGAAGGCACCTTACTTGGCGACAAAGCCGTAAGCGTGATTTTCGACAACAGCAAAATCAAACGTTTTGTACCCGGCTTTCAAGCCACCATTCCTTTCAGTCAGGGCATTCGTGAAACCCTGCAGTGGTTTGAATCCGCTGCCGAGCGCCAGGTCATCAATGCCGACAGCGACCGGCGCATGGACGCGTTGCTTGAGCGCTATGAAAGTCTTTAAGCTGGCCCCCTGAAAAATTCCTGCGCAGCAGGGCATCACAGCCCATCCCGCAGCGACGCCTGCGAATACAAGGCGCCTTACGAGAACGGTGTCTGGCTGCCCGACGTTCTGAAGTCTCCCGCAACCAGATGCTCTGAGCGGCCGGTGGCGGCTGTCCGGGAAGGCTGCAACTAAACCAGTTATCGGCAGTGGGTCGGCAAGCCGCACTCGATTCGCAGGGCTCCCGTGAACGGGGCCCGCTTACTGCGGGAAGATGTCGTGCGGCGCTGAGGGATACTTCGCCTTCACCTTCTTGAAATAGGTCTTCTCGTTGGTGCCTTCCTCCGAGGGCATCCATTCCTTGAGCGTCCATTGGCCTTTTTGCTGTTCGAACAGCCCGGAAAGCGACTCAAAGTGCTCGGTGCTGTCCTGAGATTGCGGGGCCACGGTTAACCACGCCCAGCCGTAGTGGACCTTCAGATAATGCACTACCAGCACCACTTTCCTGGACAACATCTTTTCGATGGGCGCCCGTGCGGCCGCCAGGATGGCTTTCCTTTCCGGGCTGTCCTTGGCGGGCGTATGGGCTTGGGTCTGCGGTTGAGGCGCGGGCGCACTGGTGGTGCAGCCGCCAGACAACAGTGCCAGAGCCGCCGCGGCCAGTAGTGCGAGAGTAGGGCGGGGGCGATGATTAATGTTCATGGATTTGAAATGGTTGGAGTCATCCTCTCAAACGCAGCGATTCAGTGGATCGGACGTGAGTTTTCAAAATTCACGCATGGACACGAATGAACGCCAATCTCCGCAACTCAACGTCGGAACTGTCCGACGTATCGTGTTTGGGATTGGTTTTGTTCTGTTTTCTGATTTTCAGTTCGCCTTCCCCTTTGGTCTCGCGGCGGTTTGGAAGATTGCCGGGTTGAAATCCCTCTATCTGTTATACCCTTCTGGCATGACGCTTATTCCGGGTTGCCAAACCGCTTTGCTGGCCGCGATTTTCCTGTCGATGATTTACCCCGTGTCTGCCGGATCACTCAACGCCTATCGCTGGAAAAACCGACTGATCGTCGTGTCTTTGCCGGGCCGAGAATCTCGAGACGGGTTCGCCGCGTCGCTGGCTTCGAACCGCGCGGAAATTGACGAGCGGGATCTAAAATTAATCGATGTCTCGCCCGGCTCGGCCCGGATTCCCCACACGCTGCGACTTGATCGCCTGCAAACGAAGGCGCTCCGGGAAAGACTGAAACTAAGCAGCTCGGAATCAAGGGCCATTTTTATCCTGATCGGGAAAGACGGTGGCGAAAAGGCGCGGCAACTGGGGACGCTCAATCTCGCGAGCTGGTTCAGACTGATCGATGAAATGCCGATGCGCCGCGAAGAAATCCGCCAGCAACAGAAAAGCCAGGAATGACCGCATCCGCGAAACGAGTGCTCATTGTTGGCGCCGACCTCGCGGGCCTGACGTGTGCCGTCCGCCTTCACAAGTCGGGTGCGCGGCCTCTGGTCATCGAAGGAGCCGATGAATTTGACTCCTGTTAACCGGTTTCACGATTCGCTGCGCCACACACCTGAGCCGTTTCCTTTACTCACACCACATGCCCGCTTCACCTTCCACACCGCCTTGGATGCGCCGTGTTTCGCTCGCGGCGGGTCTATACAATTTGGTGTGGGGGGCTTTTGGCGTGCTTTTCCCGGGCGGCGCGATTTTTCGCTGGATGGAAATGACGCAACCGAAGTGTCCGCAGTTCTGGCAGTGCATGGGAATGATCGTCGGTGTTTGCGGGCTCGGTTACCTCATCGCCGCGTTCGACCCGGCGCGGCACTGGCCCATGCTCCGTTGGGGCAAGCTCGCGCAATTGCTCGGCAGGAGCGTCTGGGTCCGCGGAACGCTTGCCTTCTTCGCCGGACATCGTGTCGGCCCACTCGAGGGCGATGGCACGCAGCAGATGCGGGGCGTTTTCCTGATCTGCGATGGCCGTGTCGTGCATCGCTTCCTTCCTGCCACCGCAGCCGACAGGCCTGACAACGTGGAACTGTGCCGCATTCTCGCAACGGCATGAACGCGCTCCTCGCCGTGCATTGCGCCGCGACCTGGGCGCTCGTCGGTCTTATCTGGACGGTGCAACTCGTCCTGTATCCGCTCTTCGCGCACGTCTGCGCTGAAACCTTTCGCACGTACCACGCCCGCCACACGCGAAACATCACGCTGATCGTCGCACCGCTGATGGCCACCGAACTCCTCACCGCGGTACTCCTGTTTATCCGCGGGGCCCGCGAGCCGTGGCTGCTGGCGAGTTTCGTGCCACTGCTCTTCAACTGGTTCTTGACCTGGCGCGTGCAGATCCCGCTCCACGACCGCCTCGCCGCCGGCTTTGACCCCGAGACGCAGCGCCGACTCGTGGCAACCAATTGGTGGCGCACGCTGGCTTGGACCTTTCGCGGTGGCTGCCTACTCGTCGTCATTTTATGATGGCCGACTCCGAGCCTCGGATTGCACGTCCAAAGCACTCGCGGAAGCGTATTTCTAAAGCCGCTATAATGAATGCCATGAACGAACCCACCACCCCTCTCGCGTCTGGCTCATCACCGGCTGCTCCAGCGGCTTTCTCGCCAGGTATGAAATTTAAAATGCTCCTCATCACCTCCATCGTTCTGCTGGTTGCTCTCGCCGCGTTCTGGCTCGTCTCCACTTCGCGTGTTGCGACAGAAACTCCCGACTACAAAGTCGTCCGCACCGACGGAAAATTCGAGATCCGCGACTACCCGGCGCTCACTGTCGCCACGACAGCGATGGAGGGAGAAGAGGTGAACCGCGGCTTCGGGAAGTTGTTCCGCTTCATCACCGGCAGCAACCAAGACTCGGAGAAGATCGCGATGACTTCGCCGGTCCTGATCGATACCGCGGAGAAAAAGAAGACGATGAGCTTCATCATGCCCGGAAAGGCCGTGGAGAAAGGCGTGCCGAAGCCATCGGAAGAGACCGTGACGCTCGGCAAAGTGCAGGCGGCGAGATTGGCGGTGCTGCGGTTCGACGGCGGTCGCACGGCGGAAAATGAGAAGGCTGCCATCGAGAAGCTGAAGGCGTGGCTCGACGCGGAGAAGCTGGCCGGCAAAGGCGCGCCTATATTTGCCTACTACGATCCGCCTTGGACGCCGACGTTCACGCGCCGGAACGAGGTGATGATCCGCGTCGACAAGCATCATGAATAGCCCGGCCCTCCGACTCCTGCTCACCGCGATGGCGGGTTTTCTTTCCGCGTGCTCGTCGCCGCAGATTAGCACGCGCGAAATCAACAATACCGACGCGCATTCCGTCGCGCTGGTCGCCGCATCGCAGCGGGCACATGGGCGGGAAGCGTTTGTTATAGTCCGCGATGTGAGCGTGCGCTACACAGGGCGCTGGGCCTCGATCGGGCCGCGCTTTCAGCCGGTTCTCTCGGATACCGGGTTCCGGCACAGCTCCGAGGAGCGGCTGCTGATCGGCCCGCGCATCATCGCGCAGGAACACTCAGGGCCTGCGGGGAAAAAGCTCGTGGTTCGCGGGCGTGACAATGTCAGTGTGGCCTACAACGGAAAGCCTTCGACCAACGACGAAGCCAGGCGCGCAGCCGCCCTTGTCGCCGATGCCTACACGATGTTCTTGCTCGGGCCATTCTACTTCGACCGACCCGGCGTCGTGCTCGTGCCCAATGGTGAAGCCGTCGTGGACAAAGCCGCGTGTGACCAGGTGCTCGCGGTGTTGCGCCCGGGATTTGGATTTTCGGAGGAAGACCGCGTGATACTCTTTATCGATCGCGCCACCAAGCGACTTCGCCGAGTGCGCATGACCTTGAACGGTCTGGAAAGCACGCGCGGAGCGGAAGTGGACGTGACCTTCCACGACTTCCGCAAGATCGGCGGCATTCTATGGCCTACGGCATTCGACGAACGCATCCGTGTTCCGTTCGACCTGCACGCGCACCACTGGCGCATGCTTGGGCTCGACCTGAATCGCGGTTTGCACGGATCGGACTTCGCAATGGCAGGATTCACGGGCCGCGCGGCAAAGCCCGCCGCGCCTCTCTCCGCGCAATAGGCGGAAACAACCGACGTGCCACCTCAAGCGCGCCTCAGCAATCTTCCCCTGTCCATGCGCAACCTTATCCTCATTCTCGGTGACCAGCTCGACGCGGATTCCGCAGCATTCTATGACTTCGATGCAAGGCAGGACGCGGTGTGGATGGAGTTCTTCTACCGTGAGATGCAAGAACGCCATGGCGGCGGCCTCATCGCAAGCAAGCCCTACATCGCGACCGGCAAATACATCCAGCGAATTTCGAACTACTACGCTGGCTGCCGCTTTGACCCCTCCGAGGCGACCGGCCCGAAGGCATGTCCCTTCACCGCGCTCTACTGGGACTTCCTGCTCCAGCACGAGCCAATCCTCTGCATGGCGATACAAGTGTGCAACCTCCGGCGACTGGACAATGCGCGGCGCGAAACCATTCAGAATCAGGCTGCGGGAATTGGGGTGCAAAGCGCCATGCGACCATGAGCTTGAATATCGCTATCATCGGGGCCGGCGTGGCGGGTGTCTCGGCAGCTAATGTACTGAAGGCTCGCGGTTACAACGTGACCATTTTTGAAAAATCCCGCGGATACGGCGGCCGCTGCGCCACGAAGCGCTGGGATGGTCATGTGGTGGATCACGGCGCGCAGTATTTCACCATCCGCGACGCACGCTTTCGCGCGGCGGTGCAGGCGGCATCGGGTGAATCGCTGACCAGGTTACAAGCTTCGGTAGTGGATGAACGCGGAGGCAAATTGCCGGACGACGGCCGTTGGTTTCATCGCGACGGAAAGGCCGGCTGGTCCGAGATCTCGCACGTCACCTCGACGTGAAGACGGGGACTACCATCGCGCGTGCAGGGACTCTGCTCCGCCGGGTTGGCGGCGCATTTGATCATGTCATCAGCACGGCCCCGTTTCCGCAGACCGCGCGACTGTTTGAGATGGACGATCACTCTGACTACGCGCCGACCCTCACCGTGCTGCTGGCGTATCGGGGCGAATGGCAGGGAGTAACACGGGAGTGTTATGCGATCAGCGATCACCGCGGTTTGTTGGCGTGGAGCGCCTGTGAGAATCACAAGCCGGGCCGCATCTCTGCCGGCCACACCGTGATGGTGGCGCAAATGTCCGAGGCATTCAGCCGCGAACATCTGGATCGTCCGCCGGATGAGTTTGCCGCGATGGTCCGCCCAATGGTCGAGGACCGCTGGGCATCGCCCGTCGGCAATTTCATCGCCGCGCTCGGACATCGCTGGCGTTACGCCCGTGTGCTGCAGCCGATGCAGCACGTCGAGCTTCCACCCGGTCTGCATTTCACCGGCGACGCTCTGACGTCGTCCCGGATCGAGGACGCTTGGCTCGCGGGTGCGACCACCATCGAAGACCGCATCCTGCAAAGATGAGCGACCCGACAGCGATCGCGGCGTCGCATCGAAACGACGATGAACTCTCAACGATGGCCAAGCGACTCGCCGTCCGCGCACGTTCGTCTTCCGCATGAGTTGGCCGCCATCGCTGGAGCGATTTGCTTTTTTTGCACCGGGAAATCGACGCAGGTGCCGCGCAGGCCACGCTACCGCCCGGATTGTTCCTCGATACTTTCGAGGGAGCCGCACCTGAGGCATCCCACGGTCGTCTGGCGACCACTGCCGTTAAAACAGCAGATCGGCAGGACTGTTGTTGAAATGATTAAGTAAGTAGATTCCCGACTTCACTATCGGATTTTTGGCGGTCAGTTTTGACATACCTGTAATTATCAAACTGAGGTTCTTATGGTGATTTATTGGCAACACATTGACCGAAGTCAGTATGTCCATCTCCGCGGGCATCGATCGAACACCCGGGCTTTGCGAAAGAAAATGATGGTTTGAACGCGCTCCGCCGCGTCAGGCGGCATGCCGCGAAATCACTGAGTGTTGTACTTGGAGGATCGACGGGTTTCGGTGTTTGAATCCTACTTGAACGACGCCGGCGACCTCACTGCACCGTGGTGCTCAAACCGTTCGTTCGCCTTCCCCATTGCCGAAATGCCCGGCACACCCAGGATCGAAGCGGAAATATGCTTCGCGGAACCTTCGATCCTCTTCACAAGCGCAAGAAACGTTACAGGTTACATGCAGCCAGAATGGAATAGAGGTTGCCTCGAAGGTATTTTCCTGTTCGACGCTGTCATCGATTTCCAATAGGTAGCCCTCATTCATGAAAATCATCGACGGCAAAGCCATCGCGGATACAGTGCACGCGGAGACCGCTGCGGCAGCGATGGAGATTCGCGCGAGCGGCATTACGCCCGGTCTCGCTGTCGTCCTCGTCGGCGAGGATCCAGCCTCGCGCGCTTACGTCAGAGCAAAGGATCGCATGTGCAAGAAGCTCGGAATTCATTCCGTAAAGCACGAACTTCCGACGGAGACCACTGAAGAGGAATTGATCTGTCTGGTGCGATCGCTGAACGAAGATCCGTTAATTCATGGAATCCTCGTTCAATCCCCTCCCCCAGGACACATTGACGAACGGGCGGTCATTGACGCAATTGATCCCTCAAAAGATGTCGATGGGTTTCATCCCGTCAACGTAGCGAAACTCGTGCTCGGGGATCCCACAGCGTTCATTCCCTGCACACCTCTCGGCTGTCAGCGCCTTTTGATAGAAAGCGGCATCGAAACGTCTGGAGCCCATGTGGTCGTGCTCGGACGCAGCATG
This sequence comes from uncultured Verrucomicrobiae bacterium, assembly GCA_963805815.1. Taxonomy (GTDB): domain Bacteria; phylum Verrucomicrobiota; class Verrucomicrobiia; order Chthoniobacterales; family Chthoniobacteraceae; genus CAWDWA01. The sequence goes on along the minus strand of CAWDWA010000022.1, from coordinate 219,541 downwards.
ATTGTCGGCAAGCCGATCGCACTTCTTCTCATGCAAAAAGGTCCCGGCGGCGATGCGACCGTCACTGTCGCGCACTCGCGCACGAAAAATTTGCCGGAGGTCACCCGGTCCGCCGATATCCTCATCGCCGCGATCGGTCGACCTGAAATGGTCACCTCCGAACACGTGCGTGATGGTGCGGTTGTCATTGATGTCGGTATCAATCGAAAAGATGATCCCACTTCTGAACGCGGATACCGCCTGGTCGGTGACGTGGCCTTCGATGAAGTCGCTTCAAAAACCTCCGCAATCACCCCCGTGCCCGGCGGCGTCGGACCGATGACCATCGCTATGCTCATGGCAAATACGATCACCGCCTGCAGGCGCATTCACGGTTTGTAATGAGTCACCTGTGCCGAATGATCGCAAAATTGAAAGGACGTTCCGGTTGCTTTCACTTGCTCCCGGTTTTCAAAAGCTGCGAGGCACACAGATCCGACAGGGCCAACTGGCGCGCGATCCCTCGCAGAACGTAGGCGTGCGCCAAAGCCGCAGCAAGTACCCCCTCGCGGTAAAGGAAGGCTCGGGACTTACTCGAAATGAGGTTGAGATCGCGCTCAAAAAGGATCAACTCGACCGGGGGCTACCGCCATCACGGCGCAGTCAGCGCCTCTTTCGTGTATTCTGGAGGAACTTCAAAATCCGACGCCGGAAGATCCCTCTGCTCGATCGAAGTGACGGTATATGCACTCGCGGGCGCTCCATCCGAGTAAATGATGACCTTTATCGGCAAGCCCTCAAGACCGCCTTCCGGTCCAGGGACAGTCAGGGAATCCATGCCAATTTTCCCGGCGAATTCACGGAAGATACTTATCATACTTTCCATGGTTTTCATTTCCACCGGCCCGACGTTTACTACCGAGGCCGGAGCTGCCCATACTTCCGACACCTTCGTCCCATCGAGTTTTCCTTCATATTTGACCGTTGACCAGCCGTTCACCTCACCACCGTCCCCGATCTTCACGTAGTTGATGTCGGGCGAAGCATCTTTCTTAGCAAATGCGGTAATCTGGCTTCCCATTAATTTGCCAAACGCGCCAAGCTGGCTTCCCATCATTTCCTTCATCAATTTTCGCTGCTCGGGAGGTAATGACTCGAACTGCTCCCTCACCTTCTGTAACGCCTTGTCGACCTGTTTCATCATCTTGTTCATGTCGGACCGCGTAATCTCCCGGTAGGTCCCGGCGGCGTCATCGACGATCCAGAAGAGATCCTTGTCGCTCCGATAGATCATCGTGCTCTTTTGACCGTTCACGACCGATTCCGTGCGGACTTTTCCATCGGAAATCGCAACAGAAGTCCTGGTTCCAGGCTCACCTTCGAGGAGTTTCTGTTCTCCTTCGATCACGACACCGGCGCAGACAACGCTCGGAGAAGAAAATGCCGCCGCAACGATTGCGACGGCGAGAAAACCGCTGAGCGACGAGATAGTAATGCGCGAATTCATCACGCACATTACTACTCGTCCTCACCGGAATTGAAAAGGCACATAAGAAAGCGCCTCTTCCTGAGGAGAATTACCCTTTCGTCTCTCAGGGTGAGTGGCTTCGACTCGATGCATTCAAGCTGCCACCCTCTCGGCCTTAGAAATCATGATGACCAGCCGAACTGCTTCAACCGCTCACGTCGGCGCTGCAGTTTATGGGTCCGGCAGTCATTAAACCGGGTTTTCCGCTTCCGAAGCTGGCGGGCAAGTTTGCTCTGAACAACATCAAGCGCAGAGTAGAGATCACCAGATGTCCCGGCGGCGTGCACCGAACGGCCCGGAAGGTTCAATTTCACTCGCGCACAGTAACGGGAACCCGGTCGACTGTTTGTTTCCCGCGAGAGAACCACCGCTGCTCCCAAAATCGCGTGATTGATCGATTCGAGATGGCCGATCTTTTCAGCAGCGAAATCGCAGATTGGATCGGAAAGGTGAAGGCGACGTGGAATGACATGGATGTTCATGGCGCGTAACATTCTCAGCATCGCATATGCCACCATTATTTAAGGTGGCTAATCCCATATTCGACAGCCTGTTACGGCGCACTCCAAGACAAAACTCCTGTTCTTTACCCTGAAGGAAAATCGCCATCTTGGAGAATTGTCGTCACAATAATGTCTCAATCTATACTTCGTAGCTTCTCCACAGTCCCCCAAGAATCAATTAGCCTAATATTTTCCGTCCGGTTTATCGAGATCATCACCGCTCAAATTTTCAAACCCCTCGAAATGATCGGGTCGCAGTGGCTCGCTCACTTTATAGTCCCCTCCAAACCAGCGCCCAAGATCGACGAGCTTGCAGCGCTCCGAGCAAAAAGGGCCGACCGGTTCCTCGCTCACACTCGTGGTATTTCCGCAGATCGGACACTTCGTTTTCATAAACTCACAATAATGTTTCGACGCTGCGAGATTGGCAAGTGCCCGCCGAAGCCATTACCATTTGGAAACATTCCGATGAACCGACGACTCATAATTTCGCTTTTCCTGCTCGGCATGCTTTCATTTTCCGGTTGCTCGGATGAGGCGCGATACAACCGTTACGTAAGAGCGTCGGTGCGCGCGAAGGAGAAACGCCAGAAACAGTGGCAGAAAGAGATGGCAAAACAGAATCGCGAACAAGTCGAAGCGATGCAAAATGACGAACCCCTCCCCCTTCGCGTAACAATCCAATAAGGATTCGCCGAACTTCCGTCCTGTGACGGGTACGCAGAGCGCGGATGGCGGTGAAAAACGCCATCCGCCTTGTGTGTAAACACTCTGGTCTTTGAAACCTTATTCCGCGGGAGTTTCCCCGGCCGCTTCCGGCGAAGTTTCTGAAACCGGTTCCGCTGGAGCCTCGGTGTCGTTCGGGCGATTCCATCTCCGCCCGCCCTTGTGACAATTGCGCTTCCAGCGCTTCGGACGGAGTTCGTCTCGCGTAAGATTTCCGTCACCGTTCTTGTCCAACGTCGCCAAGGACGCTGAAGCGTTTGCTATTTCGATCGAACTGATCGAACCATCGCCATCACTATCGAGTGCTTTAATTAACGGTGGCGCGAATCGATGACCGTGACGGTAATAACGATGGTGATGGCAGGGACGATTCTCGTCCTTTACCTCGATACTCGTTGTGTCCTCCGGCTGCGGCGCCGTTGTGTCCTCCGCATGTAGCGCTATTGCACCGGCTCCGGTGAGCACGAGTGCGGCGGTCCATGCAGTAATGCGAATTGTTTTTTTCATGAATCAGGATTGGTTTAGTCGTTTATTCGTTTTGCGTATGAAACAGCGATACCGGTTACGGGAGCGTTTCTCCCGCCTGTCTCGTTGATTTCAAAAGGAATAGACTCCGCTGCCGTTAAGGGTTTGTGTGGAAGCGGCCCGATTTTTGTAAAGGATGTGTAAAAGTCAGACCTTCCGCGTAGCCTCCTCGCTAAAGTTCTTCTGTCCCGAATATGGCAAGATCTTCGCTGGTCTCTCATTCAGGTTACGCGCCATCACGGATTCTAGTGATCGATGACGACAGAAAGCTCTGTCGCCTGATAGCGGATTATCTCGGACCGCTGGGATATGACGTGACGTGCGCTCACACCGGGCCGGACGGACTCGAGTTCCTGGCCGACGAATCATTCCAAGCTGTCCTTCTTGATGTGATGCTACCCGGCATGGACGGCTTCGAGGTGCTCCGGCAGTTGCGTCGGTCAAACGATGTGCCTGTATTGATGCTCACCGCGCGCGGAGACGAGGCCGATCGTATCGTCGGGCTGGAAATCGGTGCGGATGATTATCTTCCAAAGACCTTTTCCACGCGCGAACTTCTCGCACGTCTGCGTGCTGTAACCCGACGCACTGCGGGAACCGTGCTTCAGGAGCAGCAGGCCCCGAAGCAATACGCCGTGCGCAACCTGCGCGTAAATTTGGATTCTCGCATCGCACTGCTCGACGAAACTCCGCTCGTACTAACACCCGTCGAATTCGATCTTCTGGCAAATCTCGTCTCAGCCAAAGGACGGGTAAAATCGCGTGAACAGCTTTTGGAATCGATCGCCGAACGGGACTACGAAGTCTTTGATCGTTCGATCGATGTTCACATTTCCGCGCTTCGCAAAAAGTTGGGCGATGATCCCAAGAACCCCAAATTCATCCGCACCGTCCGCGCCGTGGGCTACATGTGCATCAATCCCGACGACGATTTCGGAGGGGAATTTTGAAAGTTCGCTTTCCTCTCTATCTCAAGATCCTCGTCTGGTTCTTTCTGAACATCCTGGCGGTGGGTCTCCTTGCGTATTTCGCCCTCGGCATTCAAATCGGCGCAAGACTCGACGCGTTGTTGCTCGGTCCTGCCAGAGAACGTCTCCGCTCACTTGCCGAAGTAATCGGCCGTGACCTTCGCCGGGCACCTTTCGACGAATGGGATGGTGTGCTTTTGAAATTCAGCGAGTCTTATGGAGTAGACTTTGCCCTTTTGACTCCTGACGGCAAATGGATCGCGGGCACACCGATGCAACTCCCCGACCAACTGAAGTCAAAGCTCGCAGAGGATAATCCGGAGCGGAGAGGACAACGCTTCAAAGAAACACAGTGGCCGCTCGATCACCATGGGAGGCATAAATACCGGCCGATCTTCTTTCGGCGAGCGGGCGCGGAGAATCATTACTGGGTCGGCATTCCCTTTAGACTCCGCCGATCACCGCGCTGGGATCATCACCCCGACGCGGCATTATTGCGTTCTGCGATCCTTGTGATGCGTTCGGAAACGCTGTCCGCGAATGGACTTCTCATCGACGCAAGACCATGGGTGTGGACAGGAATTGGGGCGCTCGTTTTCAGCATCGTATTCTGGTTGCCATTCGTCGGGGGAATTACGAGATCGATTGCGCAAATGACCCGCGCCACAGGCCGAATCGCCGGCGGAGAATTCGATGTGACCGTCGATACTCGCCGCAGTGACGAGCTTGGGCGGCTAGGAGGTTCCATCAATCAAATGGCGGAGCGTTTGAAAGGTTTTGTGAATGGGCAACGGCGGTTCATGGGCGATATCGCGCACGAACTCTGCACACCCATCGCACGCGCCCGCATGGCGCTTGGCGCCCTTGAAGTTCGGACACCCGAGGAACATCGGCACTATCTCGAAGACGCGGAGGAGGAAATGGAGCAGATGTCCAACATGGTCAATGAACTACTCTCCTTTTCCAAAGCCTCGCTTGCGCGGATCGTTGATACAGCAAGGGAACCGGTAGCGCTGGCTCCCCTGACTGAACAGGTCATCGCACGTGAAGCAGAGAAAGCATCCTTCAATGTAAACATCCCGGCAGATCTGATGGTGATCGCAGAGCCCGGATTGCTGGCACGCGCGATCGCGAACATCATTCGCAATGCTATCCGGTATGCGGCGGAATCCGGGCCGATCGACGTTTCGGCGCGTCAGCACCATAGCAAGGTCACGCTAACAATCAGCGACCAGGGTCCCGGTGTTCCCGCAGATTCCCTTCCGCAACTATTCGATCCTTTCTATAGACCCGAGGAAGCCCGCACCCGCGAATCCGGCGGCACAGGGCTTGGCCTCGCCATTGTAAAAACTTGCGTTGAGGCCTGCGGCGGCCACGTCACCGCCCGAAACCTTTCACCTTCCGGTTTCGCTGTTGAAATCGTCCTCAATCAATCGCCCACTCCCAAATCGTGGCAAAACGCCACGCCTATTGCCTCGTCGTAATGTTTCGTGTAGCTCACCGCAATTAAAAGTCGTGCGTGTGCTGGTCGGCGCCGATATTCGCGCTACCAATGATTCCAGCGTCATTTCCCAGAGTCGCCGGCACGATTTCGAGGCTCTCGTAGAAGACGGGGGAAGTACGGTTTTTTACCGTTTCGCGTATAGGATTGAAAATGAGGTCACCTGCGCGAGCGATACCTCCGCCAATCACGACAGCGTCCGGATTCAGCAGCCAGACGATATCAGCGATAACACTGCCGATTTCTTCACCGATTAGTTCCCACAGTCCGATCGCGATCTGGTCCCCTTTTTCAGCCAGCGCAGAAAGCGCTGCCGGCGAATAATCCTCATTTTCCAACGACCGCTCAGCCCTTGCGTAGGCCTTTCGCGCTCTTTCGGTGATCTGTTGGTTACCCACATACTCTTCAAGGGCACCCAAATTGCCGTAAGTCCCCGGTACTCCATTCATATTGAGGCTCATCTGGCCAACCTCTCCGGCGGCAAGCCGGCTGCCGCGATAAAGATGCCCATTCAAAATGAGGCCACCTCCTACCCCGGTCCCCAGAGTCATGCAAACAACGTTATTGCGTCCAAACCCGGCACCATGCTTCCACTCCGCATACGTCATCGCATTTGCATCGTTATCGATCGCCGCGGGAAGTCCGGTCAGCTCAGTGAGCAATTTACGCAGCGGTACGTCGTTCCAACCGGGTACGTTTGTAAGCTGATGCACGATCCCGTGAGTGCTGTCCACAAATCCCGGAAGCCCTGCCCCAACAGCAGTTACCGCAGCGCTCTTCAGACGCATCACTTCTGCCACCAAAGCCTCCATGATTAAGTCTACACTCCCCAGCGCCTGGGTGTCTATGACGTCTCCACGCTCCAGAATCTGGCCTCCCTCTACAACCGCGGACTTGATTGTCGTGCCTCCAAAATCGATGCCGATTGCAAGTTTACTGTGCCTGCTACTCATAAAAATTCTTTTGTTCTGTTGAGATGAACCTACGGGTGAGGTGTGTGGGGGTTGTCGATTGTATGCCCGAACGACTTCATGGAATCAAGACATTCGGAGAAAAGAACCGTTTCCGGTATGAAGACGTCACACCGCGGCTCGCCTTCCTTATTCAATTCGCGGTGCGAACCGAGCCGCAGCCATTGCTCTTCGTGCGACTAAATGAAACTGGAACGTGTGCCGGTCATCTACGACCCGCTTTGATTTCGCTCTAAAGCTCCCGCCGGTACGCACGGGCGAGCAAAACCACGGGATGCACGACATCGATCGCATCTCCGACCTGCTTGAATCCGTTCTCAATCTGCAGGTGACAGCCTGGATTGGCCGTGGCGACAATTTCAGCTTTCGTTTCCCGCAAATGCCCGATCTTGCGCTCCCGCAACCATTCCGAAGTTTCGGGCTGCGTGATGCTGTAGATGCCGGCGCTACCTCAGCACCAAGTCGCCTCTGCGCATTCGCGTCATTCCACACCCGGGAAAACAGAAATCGAAGCGCAAACCATCGAATGAAATTCCGCTTTGGATTGTCGAGGACGCCCCTGGATTCTACTTCTGCCCGGGCCACCTCGAAAAGCTCCGGGTATTTCACACCGGCCGGACAGGCCGTTGTGCAAGCCAGGCAGCCGAGGCAGTAATACATTTTTTCGCCAAACTCTTTCGTCACCAGCAGATCTCCGTCGGCAATGGTGCGCATGAGCGCGTTGCGTCCTCGCGGCGAGTTGCGTTCTTCCTTCGTCTCCGTGTGTGGGCAGACACATTCCACAGTGCATGCACTGCTGTAGGGATGATGTCTTAGTCCCGAACCAACACCCGAGACTCGCCAAACCGGGAATTGAGCGACGTAAGAAAATCAGAAGTGCTCATGCGCGTTTCGTAAGATGTTCGCTCTCTTTTTTCCGATAGAGGTTTAGCCCCCTACCAACCAGAGATCAATCCATAGCAGACCAGTACCGCCGACTGCCGGATTCTTTAACCCAGCGTGAATCTCATGCCGCTTGATCTGCTAAAAATTCCCAAATAAACAAACAAGCGAATAACAGAGCAAAACGAATTATAAACATGAAACAAATCCAAACTGCATTCAAATTTCTCACCGTTGTCGCGCTTGCCGCATTCGCAGTTAGTTGCGCAAACCAAATGGAAACTACCGAGAACCTTGCTGTCGCCGCCGGATTCAAGGCCATCACGCCGAGAAACCCCGAGCAGCAAGCGATCCTCGCTTCCTTGCCCGCTGGGCAGGTGCATCAAGTCAACTATCAGGGCAAAACCTATTACGTCCTGCCGGACCGTCCGAATAATCAGGCCTACGTCGGCGGCCCCAAACAGTTCCAAACCTATCAGCAGCTTCGGCTCGACCGGCAAATCAGCAACGAAAATCTCATGGCTTCACAGATGAACGAGATGTCTGCCATGGAGTGGAACACCTGGGGCGGCTGGGGCGGTTGGGGTCCGGTCTTCTGGTAAATCAGGATTCACAAACCCGATGATTTCGCGCCGTCTCTCCATAGCGAGCGCGGACTCCTCTGCCCACCGTGCATCGCCCTATCGCCGGCCCGGTATTAAATATATCAGGCGCGGCTTATGGCCGGTGCACGGATTCCGGGTGGTAGAATTTCACGCCGATTCGATTCGCGGTCGTTGCGATTTGTGAAGTTCGAGAAACTTTTGTGCGGATAGTCGCCAAAGAGTGCGTGATAGTCCGCCGCAAAGTGACCAAGGTGCCAGAAGCCCCAATCCAGTGCGCAACGTTTCACCGTTCCGACCGCGGGTGGCGAGTGCTGTAGCGCCCGGCGTACTCCATGCAAGCGAAGGTGCCGCAGGTATGCCGTGGGACTGAGCCCCAGGAAATCGTGAAAGATGCTCTCCAGAGCCCGCCGGCTGACGCCGATCGCAGCGCAGAGGTCATCGAGATACACTGGTTCGTGTGCGTGCGCGGCCAGATATTCCCGCGCCCGCCGCAATTTCTCATGGCGCCGGGCGATACGCATCGATTGGGGCCGCGGGGGGTGGTGGCATCCAGCGGATTGCCCCGGGGCGAAGAACCCAAGGCATCCATCAGTGTGCTCGATGTTAAAATTGAAAACCCGACCAGGTTGCGGACATTCGAGGACGAATGTGTACGAGTAGCAGTCACGGGAATTATTCCTGTAAAAGACATCGCGGGGCCGAGCCACACCATATCGAGGCACGTGCCGTGGAGCATCACGCGCGCCAGCTCGCTAGGCGCAGGGGTGTAACCAGGGCTTTTGATGGTGATTGTGTAGATGGTTGAGGATGAGGATCGGAACAGCCTTGCGTAGCTCATCGTGATCGGCTGTGTGGCGTGGGCCTTTGGCGCGCTTCACTACGCCAACCACCGGGACGAGGATATCTATCTCTACCGGCTCACGTTGACCACGGCGCAAGCCCGCGAACGCTTTCTGGAATACGTGCGTTCGCTCAACGCGATCCGTGAGCGCCCGCGCTGGTTACAACGCCATCACCACCAACTGCAAGACGAGCATTCGCACCCAGCATCCGCCGAGTGAGCGGTTGCCATGGGATTGGCACATCCTGCTCAATGGCAAGGGCGATGAGATGATGTACGAGCGCGGGTGTTTCGTCGCCGACGGACTGCCATTCGAGGAACTACGGAAGCGCGCCCTGATCGTCTTCGCAGCGAAGGCGGCGGACAAGTCGCCCGAGTTTTCGCAGTCGATCCGCGAGGGTCGACCCGGTTTTGGGCGGCGATGAAAAATCTCGATTCGTCCGAGGGTTCCGGCCATTAGTCGATCATGAAGCAACTCCTTTATTTCAGGCTTCGCAATCGGTCAGCGATTCGTGCGTTGACGCTGGTCGCGATGGTGGCCGCTCTCGCGTCCTGCGCCACGCCCGAGGTGGGCGTCGGCAGTGCGAAGACCCGCCAGGCGGCTACGCTGCTCGCCGAATCCCGCCACGCGAAGGATCCTGCCACGCAGGTCGGACTCGCGCTCGCGGCGGCCGACGAGGCATCGGGCGATCTTTCGGATGGAAACGCGCGCGAGACCTACAACGCCGCCTCCGCCGCAATCGCCGCGCTAGCCGGAGGCACCGATGGCGAAGTCTCCGTCCCGGCGACCTTTTCCACTCCCTGGGGAAACTACCGGCTCGAGTTCGCCGCGACACAGCCGTCGGGAACTTGGGCTCCCGGCTATTTTGCAAAGCTGATCCCGACGGCGGAGATCAAGAACAAGGCCTTCGTTTCCAAGCAGCCCCTTGCGGGCTATGGGGGGGCGCTGGTCGGCATTTATCGCCCCGCCGAACCACGCAAGCTCCTACTGCCGAGGATCGGCGTTTCGGCGCCCGTCACGGCGGTCGTGAATTTCTCGAAGCCGACGAGCCCCGGCGCGCCGACTCTTGCGATCCTCACGCTCTATAATTCCGCGAAACGCGACAAGGCGAGCGTCGCGGGCGCGAAACGTCCGCTGGCGGCGGACCTGGGAGCCCCGTTCGGCTATTATCCGCAGCCGGGCCTCATGGGTCTCGTGGCGGCGATCAACGCGGAGAAGTATCTGGAAAAAGAAGGCTTCTTTCTGATCCAGCCCTACGATCCCGACAAGATTCCGATCGTCTTCATCCACGGTCTTATCTCGGATCCCCAGATCTGGCTTCCGATGATGGCGTCCATCGAGTCCGATCCCGTGCTGCGGGCCAAATTCCAGTTCTGGGCGTTCGCGTATCCGACGGGCAATCCCATCGCCTATTCCGCACTCGAGCTTCGGAAGGCGCTCGCAGCCGTCTACGAGGTCTATCCCAAGACAAAGGACATGATGATCGTCAACCACAGCCTCGGCGGCGACCTCACCCACCTCCAGGTGATCAATCCCGGCGCATTGCTCGTGGAGGAAATCTTCAAGAAAAATGCGCCGAAGATCATGGCGATGCCGGCGGATTCCCTGGTCAAGGAGGGCCTGCTCATCAAGGCTAACCCCCGCATCGAGCGGGTTGCCTTCATCGCCGCGCCCCATCGCGGCGCACCGATGGCGATCGGTATCATCGGCAAGATAGGAGCGGCACTCATCCATCTGCCCGGTCAGGTCATTTCCGGAATCGGGAACGCAACTTTCGCAATGGCGGACGATGCTGCGGGCGTCAAACCATCGATCATTTCGAACAGCGTCAGCGCCCTCTCCCCGAGATCGCCATTGCTGACCGCGATGAACAAGGTTCCGATGCAGACCAAATTCCATTCGATCATCGGCGTGTATGGCCGCCCGAAGGAGCCGCTCGAGAAGACGAGCGACACCGTGGTGCCCTACTGGAGCTCGCACCAGGACGCGGCCTTGAGCGAGAAACTCGTGCCCGCTCCGCACACCTCAATCTACCTGCACCCCGAGACCATCGCCGAGGTGAAGCGCATTCTCCATCTGCACCTGAAGTCTCTCGGAGAGGCGCAGTGACTCCGCGCGATCTGGGGTAGGCGGGACGAGACAGCCCGCCAGTTCGCCTCGGGAAACGGGGAGAGCGTCGCATTCGGAGGATCTCTCAGGAAGCGGTCCTTACCCTCATCCCAAAGCGGGAGAAACCTTGTGGTCAGCAGATGCCCGGCCAGGCGCGCCGGACGGTCGGTGAAGTAGATGGTCGAGGGATTCACGCCCTTCGCGTTCTGGATGTAGCGCACGCCCATCTTGCTGCTCGGCTTGCAGCCGCTCGTCCAGGGGATGGTGGATGCCCCGAAATCGTAACGACACGGAGCGTGACACTCGAGGGCCGCCCCCCAACATGTGGTCCTTTTCTCCCGGAACGACTCGATTCCCACGAAACCGCACACCCGAAGGTGCAGAACCGCTGAAACAACTGCGCATTCCTCAACCCAGTTCGCGCTGGCGGGCTACCGGACCCAGCTTTTCAACCCCGAAGACATGCCGAACGTCGAGAAGATTCAGGCGGGCTACAAGGTTCAGCCCCTCTCGACCTATCTGGGCAAGCCCGCGCCACCAGTCGCCCCCGCTTTTTTCCCGGATCTCCTTTTCGTCGGGGCCGGCAGGGGCAAACAGCAGTGCGAAGTCCAGGTAGTCGAAGAACCCGGTCTTCACCATTTCCTTGTCGATCTTCGGGAAATCGTGCGGGCCGCATCGGAAACGGTGCGGCCCGTCTTGCGTCCGCATCGCATCCTCGATGCACGTTGAAGGCATCGCGCCGTCGATGCCAGAGAAGCGCCGGCGGTGCCAGGGGAGCGCCTTCGGCGCCGGGGAAGCGACGGCGCACTTCCCTCCAGCGTCCCACTCACCACGGAAGACGTGATTTGGATGGCACCGGGTCGAACGCCTCCCTCTGCCTTGCGGCAGCCAGCCAGCCTGTTTGCCATCGGCGATCTCCACACTCGATTCGTAAACTCGACTGTCGGTGCCAGGAAAGAAAGGGGGCGGAGTTGCCCCATTGACAAGAGGAACCCGGTGAAATCGACGATCAGGATTCCTTGCCTGGCCCGTTGACCAAATGTCGGCCTGCGCATTTCCGGAGGATCCACCGAGATAGTAAGTAGATTATGAGCGCGTTGATGACTGCGCCGACGGCGACCAGTAGGAGGCCAACAGCCGTCGAACCGGCAGGAAGCAACCGACCGAGTAGTTGGCTCCATGGCGAGGTCACAAGGACGGCGAAGATTCCCGAAAGCGGGCCGTCGCCGAAGAAAACCGGTAGAGCGGCCAGTATCACGACAGCCAGATAGATGGCTGAGAGAATTTTCGGAAGAAGGCGCATCTGTGCGTGGAAGGCACGGTTATAAGGATGCCTGTTCGCCCCCTGGTCGTCAACCTTCCCCCATATACATCACTTCGGTGACTTTGGAGCCGTCATGCCGGTTATGCCGCGCTCGGCATAAGCGGCATTATGCCGCGTGCCGGATTATGCCGACTCCGCCGCCCGTTTCTTCTGATGGTGGCGTGATCCACGCGGCATAATCCGGCGGCGCACGCGGGTATGATCCGCGTGCATGATTACGTCATTCGCTCAACTGAAGACGGTCCGGGGTTTGGACTCTGGGCCATTGAACCCTTTCATTGAAGATTATGTCGCAATGCTCCGCAGCCAGGGCTATCGGCCCGGTAGCATCCGAGGAGACCTCCGTCTCCTGGCCAAACTCAACGCGTGGCTCTCACAACATAACCTCGCCCTGTGCGAGATCGACGAGCATGCGCTCGAGCGGTTCGCCAGACGTCGCTTGTGCAGGCGAAAGAGTGTTGCAGGCGAGTCGTCCGCCTTGCTCCGGTTGCTGACCATTCTTCGCCGCGCTGGAGTGACGCCGCCTGCTCCCCCGAATGCGCCCACTGCGGCGCAAAGTCTCGCTGACAGCTATCGGCGTTTCCTGCGCGAGGAACGCGGTTGTGCGGAGTGGACGATCTCCAACTACGCGCGACACATCGACCGGTTTCTCGGCGAGCTGTTTGGCGTCCGAAAGATAAGCTTCCAGCGGATTGGAGCGCGCGAGGTGAGAGAGTTCGTGCAGCGCAATGCGCGGGAACACACTCAGGGGCATACCAAGCAGGTCGTCACGGCGCTGCGGTCGTTTCTCCGCTTCCTGCACTACGGCGGACATCTCCGCTCCGATCTCAGTTCCACGGTGCCCAACGTGGCGCACTGGCGAATGACGGCTCTGCCGAAGTCTCTGCCTGCGGGCGCGGTGCAGAGGGTGCTCGATGCGTGCGATCGGGCCAGCGCCGTGGGACGGCGCAATTTCGCCATTCTGCTGCTTCTGGCCAGACTCGGTCTGCGTGCGGGAGAGATTATCGCGCTGCAACTCGACGACATCGATTGGGAGAGCGCGTGCCTGACCGTGCGCTCGAAAAAAGGTTCTGGGTGGGCGCGGTTGCCGTTGCCTGCGGACGTGGGCAAAGCCATCGCGCACTATCTGGAAAACGGACGTCCGCCGTGCGCCTGCCGCAATGTGTTCGTGCGGGCAGTGGCTCCCTACGTGCCACTCTCGGGCTCTCCAGTGATCGCCGTGATGGTGATGCAAGTCTTGAAGAAAGCCGGGATCTCTTCGCCTCACAGGGGAGCACACGTCTTTCGCCACAGCCTGGCGAGCGAGATGCTCCGCCGGGGCGCATCGCTTCAGGAGATCGGCCAGGTGCTCCGCCACAAGGATCCGGAGACGACCGCCATCTACGCCAAAGTGGATCTCGGCGCGTTGCGCCGCCTGACCGTCACATGGCCCGGAGGGGCGCGATGAAGGCACTTCGCAAAGCACTCAGCGATTACCTCGCGCTGCGACGCAGCCTGGGCTTCAAGCTCGGGCGCGCCGAAACACGTTTGCGCCAGTTCCTCGCGTTCATGGAGGAGCGCAAGGTGACCCGCATCACCACGGCGCTGGCGATCGAGTTCGCGACGCAGGATCAGGACCTCTCACCCGGCACCATTGCGAGCCGGCTCTCGGTCGTGCGCGGCTTCGCCAGTTATCTGCTGGAGAGCGATCCGATTCACGAGATCCCGCCCGCGAGTCTGCTCCCGGCGAGGAAGTTTCCCGCGCGTCCGTATCTCTATTCGGAGGATGAAATTGGCCGACTGCTGGAAGCCGCCAGGAACCATCCTTCGTGGAACCGCTTTCCCGGTCCCTGGTGTCGGCGCTGCCGGTCATGGGCTCTCTATGGTATCTTCGGATTGTTGGCTGTGACCGGAATGCGCATCGGAGAGATTCTCCGCCTGCAGGATGAAGACGTCGACTGGAACGAAGGCATCCTTAACATCCGCAACACGAAGTTCGGCAAATCGCGTCTGGTGCCCCTGCATTCTTCGAGTCTCCAGGTGCTGGCCGAGTGTTTGAGACATCGCAACGCCTTCTTTGCCAGGCAGCGCCCGGGCGTCAAGCCGGAGGCATTCTTCGTGAACAGTTGCGGCAAGCAGTTTGCCGTCACCGAAATAAACAGGGTTTTCCTGGAACTCTCCCGACAGATCGGCCTGCGGGCGCCGGGACTCCGGCACGGCCCGCGCCTTCACGATTTCCGCCATCGCTTCGCCGTCGAGACTCTGCTGCGATGGTATCGCTGCGGCGAAGATGTCGAGCGCATGCTGCCGGCGCTCTCGACCTATCTCGGCCACACGCACATCACCGGCACCTACTGGTATCTGAGCTGCACGCCCGAACTCATGGCCGCGGCCGGGGAACGGCTCGAAGCGCGCTGGGAAGGAGCCCGATGACCCCGCCCGCCGGCCTGCCCGTCCTCGTCGAGGGCTTCTTCACCAGACGCCTGATTGCTCAGCGCAAAGTCAGTCCGCACACCATCGCCTCCTATCGCGACACCTTCCGTCTGCTGCTGAACTTCGCCGCGAAACAAGTGGAGCGAGCGCCTTCGAAACTCACCCTCGCCGATTTGAACGCTCCGCTGGTGGCCGCCTTTCTCGATGACATCGAGAAGAGGCGGGCCAACGGCGCGCGCAGCCGCAATCAGCGGTTGGCGGCCATCCGCTCCTTCTTTCGATACGCCGCGCTCGAAGCGCCCGAACACTCCGCCCTCATCGCGCGGGCGCTTGCCATTCCGAGCAAACGCCACATGCGTCCGCTGATCGACTTCCTGACCCGGCAGGAACTCGAAGCCCTGATCTCGGCGCCAGACCGCGGCACCTGGATCGGCCGACGCGATCATGCGCTCCTGCTTACCGCATTGCAGACCGGACTGCGTCTCTCTGAGATTACCAGTCTCCAGACACAAGATGTCGCGTTCGGCGCGGGCGCGCATATCCGCTGCATAGGTAAGGGACGCAAAGAACGCTGCACGCCGCTGGTTAAATCCACCGCTGCTGTCCTGAACGCATGGATCAAGGAACAGGCCAACGAACCAACGGCCTTCCTCTTTCCGAGCGGACGCGGCGGGCGCTTGAGCGCCGATGCCGTCCAGCGTCTTGTGCGCAAGCATGCCGAAAGCGCCCGCGTGACATGCCCTTCCCTGGCCAGCAAACGCGTGACTCCCCACGTCCTTCGCCATACCGCGGCGATGGAACTGCTGCAAGCCGGGGTGGACTGCACGATGATCGCCATCTGGCTCGGACACGAATCGGTCGAGACCACGCAGATCTATCTGGATGCGAATCTCGCGATCAAAGAAGAGATCCTCGCGAAAACGCGGCCCGTGAAAAGCAACCCGCACCGCTACAAACCCAATGATCGACTCATGGACTTCCTGCGAAATCTGTGAGGGAATGACACCGGATTATGCCGTGTCGATCAAACCGCTCTCAGAAGAGACGCATCTCCAAGTCGGCATAATCCGGAATGCGGCATAATCCCTACCCCGCCCTTCCCGCTGATAACGAGATTGATTTGTTTGGTCATTGAAGCGGGGCGTGATCAGAGGTTGTTTGGGTCGGCGATACGCGGTCCACGAGTGCGTGAACGATCCTTCGAGGCGTCGGGTTGGTCCGCGCCCGTGGGAGCTTGAACGGGTGGTGGTGGCTGCGGCGGCGCCGCAGGAAAAGCAGAGGCATTGTCCGGTTGATAACGGGGCGTTCTCGGGACGGCTCCGCGATGGCGTCCGGTTCGTTTTGCCGATCGCTGCGGGTTCTGCTCTCCGTTCATTTCGTTGAGATAGCGCGCAATCGTATCCGTTCCAACCGCGACACCGACCGTTGCGAGCGGCTCGCGGATGAGTCGCAGCGACGCGCCCCTTTGCCGCAGCTCGACAATCCCTTCCTTGAACGGTGCGAGCTTTGCGTGACGGATCGGTGACGGCGGCGTGAACTTTCGAGCGGCTTCGTTGAAGCGCTGCGTACGCGCGGCGATGTTCGTGTCGTTGTCCATCGGTTCAGCCATGGGTCAACGCGAAGTCAGTTTTCCGAAGCAAATGCGTCGGGGTAGGGCGTCCCCTTTCTCAAAATTCATGGGCGAGTCTTCGCGTGGTCGGAGTTGTTTCATGCGCAATTGGTCGCACGTCTCGCGGTGTAGTCGGCTCTATGGCCGGAGCAACGAGAATGGCTGGGTGAAGCATCCTTTCCGGCGAATGCTGTCGCCGAAAACACAAACCAATCTCCGAAATGCTCAGAGCTACTTCGACGAGCATCTTGCCGTGGGCGATTACTACAGCGAGGGAAAACAGATCGTCGGAACTTGGATTGGAAGTCATGCAACTGCTCTCGGATTATCTGCGACGGTGCGCAAAGACGAGTTCCTCAAGCTTTGCGAAAACCGTCATCCGCAGACCGGCAAACGGCTGATCGTGCGAACAAATCATACGCGCCGAAACGATGCCGGTCGCGAAGTTGCGAACCGCCGGATCTTCTTCGACTTCACGTTTTCTCCGCCAAAGTCGGTATCGATCGCAGCACTTGTCGGCGATGATGCGAGGATCATCTCGGCGCATCGGGAGGCAGTGCAGGTAGCGGTGAAAGAATTGGAAACATTTGCCGGCACACGGGTGCGCATCGCCAGCGCAAATTCCGACCGCGCGACGAGCAACATCGTCGCCGCCATATTCGAGCACGAAACTTCGCGCGCTCTCGATCCCCACCTACATACGCACTGCATCGTTTTCAACGCCACGTACGATGCGACAGAGAGCCGCTGGAAGGCGCTGCAAAACCACCAGATGCTTGTCGCGCAGAAATACGTCGAGAACGTCTATTACCACGAACTCGCGCGTGCCTTGATCTCGTCTGGCTACACCGTCGAAAATTCCGCACGCGGTGATTTCCAGATCGCAGAAGTTTCGCCTGAGCTTTGCGCCCGGTTCTCCAAGCGCCATCAGGAAATTAGTGAGAAGACAGCTCGTTTCCTGGCAGAGAATCCGGAAAAGGCAGGCCGGAACGTCACAGCCATTCGCGAGCATCTGGCGCACAAGGAACGCTCCCGGAAGCAGCGCGATATTCCTCGAAACCAGCTTTGCGAGCTTTGGCAGAGTCAGATCACGGCGGGCGAGCGTGAATTACTCACAAAGCGAGGCGGCGGAACGAATTCTTCCGAGTTTACTGCCGCCGAAGCGTTGGATTGGGCGGAGGAACATCTTTTTGACCGCCGCTCAGTCGTCCAGGAACAGGAACTGTGGCGCTACGCGCTCGAGTTCGCTCGCGGTCATCGCGTGACGCTCGACGAAATCAAGCAAGAAACTGCGGCGCGGTCCTACATCCGGGAGATGCCTGGCCGGCTCACTCGTCGCGATGTGTTGGCCCGCGAATGGGAAATTGTGCAGCTCGCGAAAGACGGAGCGTCGAAACACGCTCCGCTCGCAGCGTTCTCCGGCCTCCACGAAGACATGCTTTCCGAAGAGCAGAAAGCGGCGCTTCGCCGCATCCTGGATTCATGCGATTTCGTGACGTTGTTTCGCGGGGGTGCTGGAACGGGCAAGAGTTTTGTGCTCAAGCGCGTGCAGGAAGCACTCAATCACAAAGGACATACGACGCATGTCCTGGCGCCGCAGCGATAGCAGGTGCTCGACTTGTCAAAGGATGGTCTAATGAGCGCGCAGACGGTAGCGGAGTTTCTTCAGTGCGGATTGCTCAACTCCAGGTCTGTTGTGATTGTCGATGAGGCCGGGCAGATCGGCGCGCGGCAACGCCTCGATCTGCTCAGTCTCGCTCATTCGCGCGGTTGCCGTGTCATTCTCTCGGGTGACACGCGGCAACACGGGTTTGTGGAAGCGTCGGATGCGTTGCGGGCGATTGAGCGTTATGCGGGACTCTTCCCGGCAGAGCTGAACGAGATTCGCCGTCAGGACCCGGAACGCGCCCGACACCAAGCCGAGCGGATACGCATTCAGGAATACCGGGCCGCTGTGGCAGAAGTTTCACAAGGCTTAATGGAAGCGTCGTTTGATCGGCTCGACAAACTCGGCGTGATCACCGAAGTGGGACCCGCGCGGCTCCGCGATGATCTCGCGGCGGCCTACGTGGCGCTGGCGCACGCGCATGAGTCCGCGGTCGTGGTATCTCAAACCCGGGCTGAGATCGAAGATTTAAATGCAAAGATTCGCGAGGATCTGCGCCGATGTGGGGAGCTCGTTGGTGCGGAGCAATCCGTAAGGTCATTGCGCCAGATCGATCTCACGACAGCGCAGAAGAACGACAAGCGCTTCTATCCGGAAGATCACGTGGTCGTTTTCAACAGATCAATTGGCAGCTGCTCGCGTGGCGATGTTGGCCGCATGTGTGGCATCGCGAAACGGGGTGTCGTTGTTGATACGGGTTATTCGCTTCACGTCCGTAAAGCCAAAGGACCTCGATGGGATCAATGTCTGCCGGCCCGTTGAGATCGCGCTCTGCCGCGGCGACCGAATCCAACTCAAAGCAAACGCGATTACAAGCAACGGAAAGAAACTGGCAAACGGGGAAATTGTCACTGTCTCAAAGATCGAACGAACCGGTGAGATTATCCTCAGTGACGGGCGGAAGCTGCCGGCGAGCTATCGCCAGTTCGTTCGCGGTTACGCCGTCACGTCTTACGGTTCTCAAGGCAAAACCGTCGATCACGTGCTGCTGGCAGACTCCGCCGATCGCGCCGCAACCAACGCGCAGCAGTGGTATGTCAGCATCTCGCGGGGCCGGAAGAGCATCCGGATTTTCACGCCCGACAAGGCCGCACTGCGCCAGCACATTTCGCGTAGCGGCGACCGTCCCCTCGCCCTTGACCTGAATGCTGCGTCCAGTCACGGCCAGCAAGCCGGCAGGCGTATTCTCCATCGCGGCCGTGAACTGGCCCGGCATCTCTGCCAGATGACAATGCGCAGCTGGACCGCCACTTTCCTCAGACCCGAAACGCAACAAGTCGATGAAACGTCATCTCGAAAACAACAAGAGTCCGTCCGGGCCAACGTGCTGGCACCGTGAATTGCCAGTTGCCTGTCTCCGCCTCGAAATGAGCGACGGCGAAGTCCATCTTTTTCCTTACGGTCAGCTCGTCACCGCATCGCTCTTCCGCACCGAGCCAGAACGAAACCGTGCGAATCACCTTTGCCACGCACGAAGTCGAAATAACCGGACGAAACCTCCGGGAATTTCTCCATGCGCTTCAGGATTTCGCGGTGAAATGGGTCCGCTCCGCGCCTCCGCGGTATCAGGCTCTCAGCGCCGGAGACACCGTTTTTGTATCGAGCATTCAAATCGCCGCCTCGGCGGACTGAAAACGCGATCAAAAACCGTTCCCGATCCGCGTCGAAGCTTGCTATTCTCGTAGAGTGAAAACTCTGGTCTGTCCGCACTGCGTTTCGAGCGTTTCCGAGCACGCTCATGTCTGCGCTTGCTGTGGGGCGGAAATCGTTCGCGGAGCCACGCGAAACGAACGCTCACTTGTGGGAATTGTGTTTGTTTTCGCGAGCATTGTGATTGCGAGTGTGGCGTTGCGCGCCCTGGAGATAGCACAGGGAGAAATGCCGTTACCTGACCCCCGCTCGGACGGTGCGCTACTATTCTTTCTCGGTTTTATCGCGCTTGTAACGTTTAGCTATGCGATTGGAAAGGGCGTCGCCCGCCTCGTCCGACGATCAAAAGTTCGTTTCTTCCGCAGCTACCACTATCAGTGAGACTGCGCTCGGTGGCTTCCATACCAGCGCCGCACCCGCTCGGTTCTCGACAGTCCGTCGCTGGCTAGAAACTTTCGTGCACGCGAGACGGTTGACGAAAGCTCGAATCGACAAACGTAACCGCGGCTTGCGGTGCGGTCGGTCGCCAGGGCATGACACTCTTGGAGTGCCCGCTCGTAGCTCCTGACGATCTTCTCCGTCGTGTGCCCGTCCCGGACTGCTCCAAATGCGAATCGATAAGCCATTTCTCGATCAAAATTGATCTTGCAGTTATCCCAATGAAGATTCCGAAGGTCTTCGGTGATTCGTGCTGCCTTCCCTCCCAGCCGCCTGATGTTCGGCGAAATTCCACTTCCCTTCGACGTCGATGGCTTGATGTGGATCGGCTTGCCGGATTGCATTCGGGCAGCATGCGATCCGGAGAGGGACGAACTGCTCCGAGACGGGAGTCATTGATCGGAATCAGCCTCGCGAATTGCCTCAACTGGGAATCATCAACTCGACGACTTTAAAAAGTAGTTATTATCAAAATCATACCGCCCCAGAAGAGTAAATCTTTCATGCAGCGACCGTGTCGGTGACTAAATCGAGGCCTTCATGAATAGCTTTTTCATTACGGAGTGCCCTCGGCCTTGACCACATGAACATTTCGCGCAGCTCGTTGCGGAGGGTGGAAGGCCCTCATGGCGAATGCCATGCGGAAGTGTATGTTAGGAAGAAGCCTGCTGTCAACAGAACCGGACCCCCCAGGTCTGACTCCCCCTGTGTGCCATAGAAAGGCGGACCGCCAGAGTTCGTCCGAAGACTTGCTCTCGCCGAACACACGATTACACTAATCCGTGTAATGAGCGTGAGCGATTCAATTTCTTCACGCCGGAAAGCCTGTTCGCCGAAGCCCGCGCTCGGCGATCGGCCGTTAATGAACGCCCAGGCCGCGGCTCAGCTGGCCGAAGTGTTCGGCGTGCTTGCCAGTGAGACGCGGTTGCGATTGCTTCACGCACTGGAATGTAACGGGGAATTCTCCCCGACGGCGCTGGCCGGCGCGCTTGGAATGAAAGTGCAGGCGGTTTCCAATCAACTTCAACTGCTTGCGGCGCGCGGCATCGTCTCCTCGTGGCGCGATGGTGCTTCGGTGCTTTACCGGCTGGACGACTCGTGTATTGCCTCGCTGCTCGACCGGGGCTGGTGTCTGGCCGAGGATTCGGCATTGCGTAAGAAATGAGCACAACCCTCCCCCAAGCCGACACGCCGAACGTGAACGAGGCGGTGACGCAATTGGAGAACGCGGCAGCGGCCAGGAAATGCTGGCATTGCGGTTGTCTGCACAGTTCTTTGAGGGCCATCGAGGAGGCTTATCCGAAATCTGCGCGGCCTGAACAACTGGCTTCAGTTGTTGAACTCGCTCGTTCGCACTTGTGTGACGTGAAATATGATTGTCTGGGTTGTGAAATATGTTGGCCTGCGCTTGCCATCAATGCGCTTGGTGTCGAGGAGGATGCCTGTCCGGCAGAAGCAGCGGAAGCCCGCGACGGCTGGCCGCCGTTGCCCGGCTCATATACCGTTGTTCGCTATCACGCGCCAGTCGCTGTCTGCACGCTCACGGATGAATCGTTGAGCAAAACAATTGTTCCTGCGGCTGGAATGGACATCGCCATTGTCGGGACCATGCAGACGGAAAACCTAGGCATTGAACGGCTCGTGCAAAACACGCTGGCCAATTCCAACATCCGATTTGTCGTCTTGTGTGGAGCGGATTCGCGGCAAGCCATCGGACACTTGCCGGGGCAATCTTTGACGGCGCTGTCTCGCTTTGGAGTGGACGAGCAAATGCGGATCATCGGCGCACAAGGCAAGCGGCCAATCTTTCGAAACCTGACCCGTGACGCGGTCGAACATTTTCGGAGCACCGTCGAGATAGTGGACTTGATTGGCGAAACGAGCGTCCCGCAAATTTTCGACGCAACCAAAAATTGTGCGTCGCGCAATCCAGGCCCGGTTGAGCCGTTTGGGGGGACACGCTCGGTTGCCACGATCGCGGGATATGTCCCGCAACGCATGGTTTCCGATGCCGCCGGATATTTCGTGGTTTTTCCCGACCGCGGACGCCGGTTGCTGACGCTTGAACATTATCGCAACAACGGTGTGCTGGACATTGTCATCGAAGGGCACACGCCGGCCGAGCTTTACATTCCTGCCATCGAAAGGAATTTGATTTCCCGCCTCGATCACGCAGCGTATCTCGGCCAGGAACTGGCTCGCGCGGAGCAAGCGATGTTGAACGGCGTGTCATACGTTCAAGACGCAGCGCCGGAAATCGAAAGCGAACATTCGCCTAAGAGCTCAGCCTGCGACTGCGGCTGCGGCTGAAAACAAATCATGAACAGACCTTTCACCATTGCCGGCCTGACAATTTTCGCTGCGACAATCGTTGTTTCGCAGATTCAGACCAACTCCGCGCCGCCCCCCAAATTGTCGCCGGCTGCAGAATCATCGAAAACCAATGGCGCGCTGGGTGTCGAGCAGTTCATGAAAAACGTGGAGCGTTATCGTGGAAATGTCCGGGTGGAAGGCGTGGTGGTCGCAGTTTCCGCAACCAACCAAATGCTCGGCCTGATTGACACGCGCGAATTTCAAACGTGTGGGTTGGAAGGATGCGCCCTCTCGTTGCCTGTTCGTTGGACAGGCGCGATGCCCGCTCCCGGAGAAACCGTCAGCGTGGATGGCAGTGTCCAGACAAAACTGGGCAAACTTTCTTTTGTCGCGCAGACTTTGGAGAAAGTCAGCCCACCGCCGAAAGGGAAAGAATGAAGGTGCGTCGCGCCATGTTGCCCGTGTTGGTCTTCGTGATCGTGGTTCTGATCCATTTCCTTTGGCTTGGCTTGTTTCCAGCGCGCGCCGCGGCGCAGACCCTCTGGGAAGACGTGCCGACCGAGCAAGGCTCGTCCTGGGTCAGTCGCTATTTGGAAGCGCAAAGTTACTGGCTCGGCTATTCCTACGCATTGCCACTGGCTTTTGCCAGCGTTGCCTTGCGGCGTTATCGAGAACAGCGAATGTGCGCGGCTCGGAATCTGGCGATTGGCGGCGTTACGCTTTCGGGATTTCTGGCGGTTGCGGGTTGCTTTCTCATCGGCTGCTGCGGCTCGCCGATGCTGGGCGTATATTTGAGTTTGTTCGGAGCTTCATTGCTGCCGTGGGCGAAACCTTTGGTCGCCGGACTGACAACTGTGATGATTGCGGCGTCTTATTGGTGGATGCGGAGTCGCAGCCGGAAAGGGAATTCGGATAACCCGTGTTGCACGCCATCCGACGATAAAAGTTGTGGCAGCGAAAAAGCGGGAGCGATTGTGTGAAGCTGGACCGCTGTGCCGAGTTGGATCAGGCGCGCGGTGCGACCTAATTCTTTGCCAAACCAATACGCGCGCCGGAGCGGATCGCGTGGTTTTCCTTTTCTCGCTCGCCGAGCTTCTGGAGCTGTCGCCCGAGATCGCACCCTTGGATCTCAGCAAGCCGGGCGCGCTGCTGTTGCGTGATCGCGGACAGGAAATTCTCGCTCACGATCTTTCTTTCCTCGCCAGGCGTTTGCTTTGAGCAACCGCAACGCATTGGCGATCACCGACAAACTCGCTCCCATGTCGGCTGCGATGGCCAGCCAGAGGCTGGCGTAGCCGAGTACGGCGAGGACAAGAAATACGGCTTTCACTGCAAGCGAGAAGCCGATGTTGAATTGGATCACCCGCAGCGCGCGGCGACCGAGGCGGACGGCTTCGGCGACTTTACTGAGGTCGTCCTGCATGAG
Organism: uncultured Verrucomicrobiae bacterium; assembly: GCA_963805815.1. Taxonomy (GTDB): domain Bacteria; phylum Verrucomicrobiota; class Verrucomicrobiia; order Chthoniobacterales; family Chthoniobacteraceae; genus CAWDWA01. Next base: position 195,564 of record CAWDWA010000022.1, on the reverse strand, counting down.
CGCGATGTCTGCGGTCTCGATGGCGGTGTCGGTGCCGGCTGCGCCCATCGCGATTCCGACCGTGGCGGCGGCCATAGCGGGCGCGTCGTTCACGCCGTCGCCAATCATGCCGACCCGCTCGTATTTCGAGAGAAGCCCGCGCACGCGCTCGATCTTGTCGTCGGGCAGCAGATCGCCTTCGGCTTCGTCGATACCGACCTGCCGCGCGATGGCGTCGACCGTGCGCTGGTTGTCGCCGCTGAGCATCACCACTTTTTTCAATCCCGCCGCATGCAGCGACCGGATCGCCTGCAAAGCGTCGGCACGAATCGGGTCGCCGACGGCGAGAATACCGAGGACCTCCCCTTTGCAGTCGGCATGCGGCTTGTGGCCCACGACGACGATGGATTGCGCGTCGGACTCGATCTCCGCCAGTTTGCGCTCGATTTCCTCGGAGCAGACGGCCAGTTCATGCGTGAAGCGGTGGTTGCCGACAAAATAATGGTGGCCGGCGATTTCGGCCTCTGCGCCACGGCCGGTCCGCGCCTGAAAATTCTCGCCACGCGGAAAGTGGACGCCTTTTTCCGTGGCGTAATCCGTGACCGCCTGCGCCAGCGGATGATCGGAATGGTCGTCGATCGCGGCCGCGATGCGCACGATCTCGTCCTCGGGCGTGTTGTTGAGCCGGATGACGCGCATCACGCGCGGGCGGCCCTCGGTGATAGTGCCCGTTTTGTCCACGGCCAGCGCATGCAGCTTTCCGATTGATTCGAGAAAGGTGCCGCCCTTGATAAGCACACCGCGCCGCGCCATTGCGGTCAACCCGGAGACGACCGCGACCGGGGTGGAAATAACGAGCGCGCACGGACAGGCGATCACGAGCAGGACCAGCGCGCGGTAGAACCACACGCCCCATGCGCCGCCCGAGACGAGTGGCGGCACGAGAAATACCAGCGCCGCCAGCACCATGACGGACGGCGTGTAGTATTTCGCAAAGTCATCGACGAACCGCTGCGAAGGCGCCTTCTGCGCCTGCGCCTCCTCGACCAGGTGAATGATCCGGGCGAGCATCGTGTGCCCCGTAGTTTTGGTGACCTCGACTTCGAGCGAGCCGTCACCGTTGATCGTCCCCGCGAATACTTCGTCGCCCGGCTTTTTCCCGATCGGCATCGACTCGCCTGTGATGGGCGCCTGGTTCACGGCGGACCTGCCGCCGGTCACTGTGCCGTCGAGCGGAATCCGCGCGCCGCTCTTGACCGAGATGGTGTCGCCGGTTTTCACCTCGCCGACGGGCACTTCGTCAAATTTGCTGCCCCGCTGCAGCAGTGCCGTCTGGGGCGAAAGCCCTAACAGCGACTGGATGGCGCGCCGGGCGCGATTGACGCTGAACGCCTCGAGCAGCTCCGAAAGGCCGAAAAGGAAGGTGACGGCCGCGGCTTCGGACCACTGGCCGATCCCCGCCGCGCCGATGACTGCGACGCTCATGAGCAGGTTCATGTCGGGCGCGAACCTCCGCGCCGCGGTGATGGCCTTGGGGAGAATAAACCAGCCGCCGCTGACAATCGCAGCGACGAACAGGGTTATATGCGGCCATTCCGGACCAAGCCTGAGCCAGTGAACGACGAGGCCGGCCAGAGCCAGCACTCCGGAGAGCCCGACGGCGATGAACCGGCTGCGATGCGCCAGCGCAGGAGCGTGTTCCGCGGCGCCTTCGCCGGCTGCATGGGCCGTCAAGCCGGTCCGCCCGATTGCTTTGATCAGTGTTTCCAGCGTGATCCGTCCGTCGTGAAGGATGGTGATCTTCGCCCCGAGCAGATTCGCTTCAATCCCGCGCACGCCCGGAAGCGGCTTGAGCACGCGCTCGATCATCTCGACTTCGTCCGGGCAGTCCATGCCGGCGACTTTGAGCGTCGTTTGTGCGTTGGTTTTAACTTCCGGATTCAACATCGATCTACGCGGCGTTTTATCCTTGTCGCCGTTTGAACCGCATCCGCAATTATTGCGGCAATCACTCATGGCTTGGCGCTCACCCCTGCCGCCTCGTCCATCATTGCTTTGATCTCCTTTTCGACTTCCTCCGCCACGGGCCCAAGCTCCGGCCCGGAAAACAAACCGCGCATCTCCGTCGGGAGCATCGTGGCGATTTTTACTCGGTTTTCTTCTTCATAAACCGTGATGCGACACGGCAGCGCCGTCGAGATGCTCATGTTTTTCTCCAAAACCCACTTGGCCTGGGCGGGGTTGCAAACTTCGTAAATCTTGCAGGCATTCCCGAACTCGACGCCTTTCTCCGCCATCTTGCCTCTCAGATCAATAACGGCAATGACGCCGAATTTGTGCGCGCTTCTTCCAACCGCTTGCCGACGGTTTCAACCGATCCGTTTGCTTCTTTGACGTGCAATAGGTTCATTGGCTTTGCTCCATTCGGTTGTGAATCGTTTCAATTTCAGTCCGGACACATGTCCATCCAACGCCGCGGAGTGTTTTGCGGCTGCGCGGTACTGGTCTCGCCACGTCAATCATCGCACATCTGTGGCATCCATGCAGCACGACGCTCGCTCATTTCAACGTAGGGGCCAACGACTGCCTGCTCCTCCGCCGGCAATTGCTGTTGAAACCGCTGCAGCGTCCGTCCCTGGAACCGCGAGAGATGTTCCGTCTGCGCGACAAGCAGTTCGCGGCTGGCCCTGGGCAGCGTGAGGCTGCTCGCCACTGCTTGCCGAGCTTCTTCCAGCATTTTGTTGCAGCAGGCTGGGGTCGAGCGTGCCGCTGCGCTGATATTGCTGAACGGCCTCGCGAAGCCGTTTGGAGGAAAAGACGATACACAACTCGGTTTTGTCTTCGGCATTGATCGTCAGGAAGAATTTCACACGCTCAGTCAGCAACTTGAGCGGATACAAAAAATAGCCCGGCACGGTATTTGCCGAAATCGTTCCCGCGCCCCAATACAGAATGACCGCAACCAGGACAACGGCGGCCAGCCGATATAACGCGAGCGCCGGCCGAAAGACGACCCGCTGCGCCGTCGCCGCCCGAGCGCGATGCCTTATTTGAGCGAACCAGGATAACGGCCATAACCCTGCCCTCGAAGCTGTTGGTTTGGCGCTGATGTTGTCGCGCTGGTGTTGTTTTTCTCTTTGTTGAAGGCTCCCGAATGCGAGTCGGACAGTCTTGTTCAATGCTTTCCATCTGTTCGATGAACTGGATGATCGGGCACCGCTCGATCGGACGCCCTCCATCACAGGCGGCGGCGAGCTTCTCCAGGCAGGCTTTCAGCAGTGTCAGCGTGCGGAGCTTCCTTTCGACTTCGAGTCGCAAACATCGCCACAGGTTTCTCCCGTAAGATCCCACAGGTTAAGCAATTCGTGGATTTCGCGCAGTGAAAATCCGAGGCTCTTGGCATGCGCGATGAAGCGCAGCCGCCGCGCCGATTCCTCGGGATAACGCCGGTAACCCGCACTATCGCGTCGCTGCTTTGGGATCAGCCCCCGGTTTTCGTAAAAGCGCAACGCTTCTATGCCAACCCCGGCGCGCTTCGCAAGTTGCCCCCGAGTAAGCGTTCGCTCCGTGTGCAAATCTGCCTTCACTGTCGTTACAGATACACCCTGTTCCATCTGTTCCATCTGTTCCATACTACAGGGTCAAGCGCATTTGTCCGTGTAGTGTCCGTCCCGACGCGCGCTCCTCGCCCTACAGCTCGCAGCGGCGTGCGCCCGCGCTGGGAGACTTGTCGAAATACCACGCGAGTCCAGGCGAGGCGCAGTCGCCCACTCGCTTAGTCGAGAGCCGATGCCGTTGATCATTCGCCACGCGATTACGCCAGCTTTGCAAGCGCCCTGTCACTGCCATTGGTGCAAGCGCGAGCAGAAAGATTTACTCTGAGCGAGAAATTGCGGCTTTTTTCTCCTCGTATTCTTGCTTGTCGATTTCTCCCCTCGCGTAGCGTTTATTTAGTATTTCAATGGCGGACTCAGAAGACTCACCCAAAGACCGCTTCACAGCGTCACGAAAATCCGATCTATCCATCATGCGGTCACGCCACATACAACCCATTCCGCCTCTTCTCATCACGAGAATACACATCACAACTATAAAAGCGAAAAACATGAGCGGAAAGATCCACCAGAAAGCCGGCCAAGACGCTGCGTGCCACTGTGCCCATGGATGTACCTGTGATGGTACCTGGTCTGCGGCGTACAAAGGTAACAGTGCACGCAAGCATAAGCAGAGCCGAATAGAATAAGGTCAAAGTGCGTTTCATTATGTATTATGTATATTGGTTCCTCCTTTAATCACCGGGAAATACTTAGTCCAATCGGCGCCCGGTGATTCGACGCCAGCCGTGGCGGCGCCGATAAGCACGAGCCACCACCGAGCCTTAGAACCGACTATACAATCGAGGCACCGCATTTGAAGGCGCGCATCGCCGAGCGGGTACAGGGCAAAAAATTTCATGTCGAGGCGGTTCTAACCCTGGGGATGACTGTCAGCCTCCCGCGGCACCCTCTCCAACTCGATAGACGCCGACAAATCTTCATCGGCCCTCGCGAGCAGTAAATTGATCGCAGGGGCGGGCGCGGCAATTAAAGTAATCTGGTGCCGGACGTCGCCTTACTTCTTTTCTACTTTGCTTTGGCCCTGGGAGTTTCCTTCGCCTGTTCGGTCTTTGAGGCGGTGCTTCTGAGTGTGACCCCGACCTTCGTGGAGAAGTTGCGCGAGGAAGGCCGGGAACGAGCAGCGCAGACGTGGGCGCGACTGAAGGACTCGATGGGTCGCCCGCTGGCAGCGATCCTTATTCTCAACACGGTGGCGCACACCGTCGGTGCGGCCGGAGTGGGAGCGGAGGCGAAGGCGGTTTTCGAGAGCGTTCCTGTCGGGGTGATCAGCGGTGTGCTCACATTCATGATACTGGTATTTTCGGAGATCATTCCGAAGACGCTGGGCGCGACCTATTGGAGGCGATTGGCACCGCTGTGCGGAGTGGTGATCACGTGGCTTACGCGCATGCTGCATCCCTTCGTGTGGCTGTCGGAGAAGATCACTCTCGGGTTGCGGCGAGCGGGTCACGCCGAGCAACGAGTCAGCCGCGAAGAAGTTGTCGCCATGCTGGATCTCGGAGCAGAAGAGGGAGTTCTCGGCTCGCGGGAGTCACGCGTGATGCGCAATCTCATCCGGATGCGATCGATGATTGCCAAGGAGATCATGACCCCACGGACGGTGGTATTCGCGGTTCCTGAACAAGCGACGACGGCGGACTTTCTTCACGAAAAAGAGCGTGGCGCGAAATTTTCGCGGATACCGGTTTATGGAAAGGATCTTGACGATGTGACCGGGTATGCACTGCGGGACGACATCCTCGCGGTACCGCCGGACCGGCGCCGAGAGGTGAGATTAGCGGAGCTACGCCGGGATGTCCATGCGGTGCCGGAAACGACGCGTGTCTGGGAGCTTTTCGAAGACCTCACTAGCCGGCGGAACTCGCTTCTCATCGTGCGGGACGAGTATGGCGGCTTTGCGGGGATTGTAACGACGGAAGACGTAGTGGAGACGTTGCTTGGCCATGAGATTGTGGACGAAGCGGACGTGGCGGTGGATCTCCAGGAACTGGCGCGGCAGCGGTGGGCGCGTCGGGCTCAGGCGCTGGGGCTGGGAGCGCCGGAAGAGGGGCACAAGTAACACAGGAAGATCAGCTGGACCTACGCTGCTTTGCCGCGATAGCTGAACCGTTCGGTTCGACTTGCTTCATTCGGACAAAAAGTCGCACGGCGGCTGACTCGTCGTTATGCGCCACGGTTTTCACTTCGAGAAATAGTTGAGCTTTCACCAACTCACCGAGTTTCTGGAACCCATAGTTTCTCGGGTCGAATGATGGGTTGGATTTCATCAGGAGTGATCCGACGCCAGATAGCGGTGACCAACCGCCGTCTTTTGCTGCACCGCTGACAGCCGATTCCAGGATTCGCCGCAAATGGTCACCAGCAAGCAACTGAGCCGAGCATGCAAGCGGCGAGTGGAGAATCTCGGTGAAAATAAACTTGTCGCAGGCCGCGACGAACGGTTTCGGGGTCTTCCGCACCCCGAAGCCATAAACCGAAAGACCGGCCTCTCTGATCCGCGTCGCCAATCGAGTAAAATCGCTATCGGAGGAGACAAGACAGAAGCCATCCAATGCTCCACCGTGGAGCAAATCCATCGCATCGATAATTAGCGCTGAATCGGTGGCGTTCTTTCCGGTCGTAAATCGGAACTGCTGTACAGGCTGGATTGCCAGTTCATGGAGAACCTCCCTCCAGGATCCGAGATTTGGCGTTGTCCAATCTCCGTAGGCTCTTTTGACAGAAGCCGTGCCGTAACGCGCAATTTCGCCGAGAATGTTTCCGGCGATCTTCGCCTGCGAGTTGTCTGCATCGAAGAGGACAGCTAGTTTCTCGGGAGCCTGGTTTGCCATCAGCCGGTTTTGGTAGTTGTCAGCGACCCAGGTTCAGCGACGATGGCCATCAGACGCGAGGATCGGAAGTTCAGATTTTGGCCAGCTTTATGGAAGCACGTGCCACGCCACGGCGCCGGAAGGTTTTGCGCGGAACTGGAGAAAGCGGCAGTCGCGCCAGCCAATCGTCCACTTCTGTCATCGCGATCTCCGACGCCATCCGATTCGGAAAATCGTCGCAAAACCGGGCAAGGCTTAGGCCGATGTCGTAGCAATAGCCCTGGCTCGCGCTGCTCGCCCTGCGGTTTTCGATCAATTCTGCCACCGATTTCTGTCGCCTTCCTTCCCAACCACCCGTCCCTTCGTGTTCGATGAGTTCGACACACCGCAGGTGGGCGGTATCCCGCACAAATACCGGAGAAATGCCTAAACCGGGAACTCTTTTTTCGACTAGAGGACGCCCAAAAAATAGCTACAAGATAGCTACAACGTCACCTTTACAGAGTAAATCACCGCCCTTTCACGGCGGCGACACGGGTTCGAATCCGCCATGACGATGAGCGAGGAAGCAGTCGCCTTCGGCCGCAGCCAGGTCGACCTATATGCATCCTACGTCCGCGACGTTATGCCGCGGGACGGCGACGCCCGTTCGATTGTCGAAATCTCGATCGTGGCGGCATCAGCCGGCCGGCGTTTAATCGATTTGCAGCAGGCGAGCGAAGACCGTCGCTTCTGAACAAACCAACAAAGGCTCTGGAGAAGGTTTTTGCAGAGGACGACGGAATGCCGCGGGGATCGAAGACGGTCGTGATCAACGAGGACACTGAGGCATTAGACCGTAATGCGGGTATTAACGGGGATTTTGTTCTGGTTACCTCGCGGCTTATGCAGCTTTGAGCCCGACGGCGCAAAGCAGTTTGTCGAGATCGTCGACGACTTGTTGATACAGGCGGTCGAGTTCGGTGCGCTTGGGCGCCTAAAGTTTGGCATCGGGGCGAAAGGGCCGAATTAGAGCGACGGTGACACAACCGCGTCATCCATGTAACGAAGATAATGCCGTGCGCGACCGGTCGCCTTCATCGCATGATCCAGGCGGTCCAGCATGAAATTTCCCAGATATTGGCTCGTCAGCGCTCCAATGGGAAAGTCCGCGTCGTGAAGAAACCGAATAACTCTCCAACACGGCATCGAAGAGATCGAGAAGTCGCTTTTCCCGAAAACGCCGCGCCAGAAGCTCGCGCAGCACCGCATGGCTCACCGAATCATAAAACTTGCGCACGTCTATCTTGCCATACCACCTCACCCGCCGAGTCCATTCCCGCACCTTACGAAGCGCACGATGCTGGCCGTTCGTCCGTTCTCAACGCGTGCCGCGGCCGCGGGTGGTGCGTTGGCTGTTGGGATGTTCCTCACTACGCTTAGTTTCCTGTTGACCACGCCGGGCGTCTGGGAAGCGTCTGCTGGAGGTTTTCCCGCGCTGTCGGTGGTCCCCGGGCAATTCCTAATCAAAGACTTCGTCCTCCTCGGGGCGTCGCTGTGGACGTGCGCCGAAGCATGGGGAGACTCTAAGCCGTCTCTATGCAAAACCCCACGGACGCTTGCGTGATCTTCTCGCGCAAGAGCTTCGTCGTTTGTCGGTTGCAGATCTCGTTCCGATATGCGCCGTTGCCAGCGCCCTCCGGCGCTGCCCTTTGGGTCCGCGAGGGCGGAGCGGTCTCGTTCCACTCGGCTCTCACTGATACCGTTTCCAAAGTTATTCATAAGCGGCGCAGGAAGGCTCCTCAAAGCCTTCCTCACAGTCGGCGCCGGTTGTGAATAATTTTGCCGCGGACTCAACCGCGGTTGTGAACAATTCGCTTTCGGAAAAGGGCGGCGCCACTGGAGGTCCACCCTACTCGGAAAAAGAACTACCGCTGGGATCTTTCGGTGTGCAGGCTGAAACATGGTTCTGGACACGCGATGCAGAAGTCTGCAAGCTAGACCAATATGAAAGCTCAAAGTGTTTCAAAGCTGTTCCTCTGCTTTGTTCTCGCCGGCATCTGCGGGCTCCTCGCCCTCGCTGGATGCGCCAGCATGGAGGCGCCCGGCCAGGAATCGCTGCTTCAGAAGGCCGGGTTCCAGAGCCGCACGCCAACCACCGCCAAGCAAAAGGCTGCCTTTGGCAGACTGCCGGCCTACGAGCTCCATCGAGGCACGCTGAAAGGACGCACGATCTATGCCTACAAGGATGAGAAAGCCGGTGTCGTCTATCTCGGTAGCGAAGCGGAGTATGCCCAGTACAAACAGCTGGCTACCAAAGCCAAGCTGAAAGAAGAGCAGATTACGCCGGCTCAGGCCGCGCTTGAAGAGCAAGACATGAATACGTTCACCCAGTGGTATTTGGGTCGCATTCCGTAGGTCGCCGACGAACTGTGATTCTCGATTTGATTAGACAATTGCGAGAGCAAGGGAAAAGCAGGTTACGGATAATATGGAACATGACCTTATCTATCGTTGGTATGGCTTTTAGAAGGACTTCGGTGCCGAGAGCCCGGTAGATTAGATATTCGCAGGGCGTGCCACTGCGCCAGTAGGCTTGAAGGGCGCTGCGATTTCCAAACTGCAGCGCCCTTGCTCTTTCTGGGGCAGGAGCGATCTTGAGCCGCCAATCTCAGATGAGTCTTTTCTAAGTGGCTCGCAACATCTCGTCATTTCAAAGTGTCGAAGATAGGTCTAGCTCACCGCCCTGAATGGCCTGACAGGCGGGAGACGCTATTCGCGCAACCCGAACACCCTATCGGTAACAGTTTAGCTCTCCCGGGCCGGGTCGCCGCGGGCGGCGAAAATGATGTCGTGGGCGGGGGTCGGGGAGGATCGGAATAGAGCGCGGAACATTTCAATCATTCTGGCGCCCTGAAGGGCTGCGGTCTGAGCGAGAGAGGCGAAAATGGCGACATTGTCCGAACCCTTGGGACTTCGAGTACCCATGCAGACCTTTCTGAAGATGACCAGAGGACGCAGCGAGCGTTCCGCGTGATTGTTGGTCGGTGGCCCGCCGTGTGCGATAAAGGCGAAGACTTCCGTGTATTCCCTTGCGCCCGGAACGAGGCGTTTGCGAAGAGTTTCGGCCTTTGCGAAGGCCAGCGGCTTGCGGCAGATCGTATCAAGTCGGCTGCGAAGCCTTTCCTCCAGCGCAATGCGGTCCTCGGCACGCGGGATTTTCGCCTTGCAGGCGTCCTTGAAGAGCTTCGCAAGCCTGGCGCAGAAGCGCACCGATGGGACATCGGCGCCCTCGATCGCGGCAAGTTCCTCGCTGATTTCTTTGCTTTTGCGCAGAAGGTGGGCCAGACAGCTTTGGCGCCCGCCCGCGCATTGGACTGCGTTGTAGGCGGCATAGGCATCGGTGACCAGCAATCCATCGAGCTTCTTTCCAAGCAGGGTGGTGGCAGCCTCACCGCTGCGGTGGGGATCGATCCGGAAGACGGCGAGCGATTCGCTGCCGGCATACCAGAGCCAGAAGTTCTGGCCGTCCTCGCGCCAGTGGGTTTCATCCGCGTGGACGATTGGCTCCAGGCGTACTTTCTCAAGCAGCTCGCAATGGATGGCCGCTGCATTGCCCGAGGCGCGATTCTCGAAGCCCAGCGTGCTGGCCGCTACGAAATCGAGTCCGAAGAGCGTCTTCATTGCGGCGTTGATCTTGCGGTAGGGTAGCTTCAGGCCGTGGCGCAGATAGAGCGCGGTGGCCTTCGCGTTGGGACCGATCGGGGCGAAGGGCAGTTCGCCCTCCACGGGCGCGATGACCTGGCGGTTGCACTTCGGACAGTGGGCGGTGTCGTGCACGTAGGAACTCACGACCGTGCGAGGCACCATGGCGATATCCTCCTGCACATAGGAGGTCTGTCCGCCGGCACTCAAATCGGTCGCGCTCTGGCAATGGGGGCAGATCAGCGGGGCCTCGATGTGGAAGTGCCTGTCGATGCGCTCGGGGATCTTCCTGTTCCAGGCCGGATGCCCCTTGGGCGCACCCCGGGGCCTGGAGCCGGTCGGGGAGGACTCCGGTCCGGCGGCGGCTCTTGGGGGTACCGAGGGCTTGAACCCGCGCCGGTGCAGCCGCTGGTTCTCCGCCCGGAGCCGGTCGTTCTCGGCCTGCACCTCGCAAAGTCTGCGCTCAAGATCCCCGATCTCCGCAGCCATCCGATCACGGATCACCCAGTGATCGTTCTCCTCTATTGCGGATCGCATGTGGCGTCGAAAGAGCCAGTCCGCCGAGAGTCCCTCGAGATGGGGGCAGCAGTCTACGTACGGGCACCGGAAGCCATCGGGAGCGCTCCGGTGGCCTCCCATCAGAAACGGCCTTTCGCCTTGAGCAGCTCCCAGTTGACCTCGGCGAGCTCCTTGAGCAGTGCTTTGAGTCTCCGGTGCCGCGCGGTCATCCTGCGGACCTCCGAAACCAGGGCACTTCGGATGTACCTGGTGCGGGTCCTGCCATCCCGGGCGCTGGTTAGACTGAAACCACCCCGGGGCCCCTGAGAGGTCACCGAGCCGACGAGGAAATCGAGGTTGCCAGCAATCTCCAGGTGGAGACGCTCCTTGCGCTTTTCGATGGCCGATAGGCTTTGCGGCATTGGTAGATTGGACTTGACAGGCGCATAACTGCGCCTGTTATAGACAAAAAGCAATCCCAAATTTCCTGGAAACCCGAAAATACTCCCACGCGACTGCCTCATTCCTCCCCAAAAACAGCTAAACTGTTACGCCTAGTCGTAACAGTTTAGCTCTCCCGGGCCGGGTCGCCGCGGGCGGCGAAAATGATGTCGTGGGCGGGGGTCGGGGAGGATCGGAATAGAGCGCGGAACATTTCAATCATTCTGGCGCCCTGAAGGGCTGCGGTCTGAGCGAGAGAGGCGAAAATGGCGACATTGTCCGAACCCTTGGGACTTCGAGTACCCATGCAGACCTTTCTGAAGATGACCAGAGGACGCAGCGAGCGTTCCGCGTGATTGTTGGTCGGTGGCCCGCCGTGTGCGATAAAGGCGAAGACTTCCGTGTATTCCCTTGCGCCCGGAACGAGGCGTTTGCGAAGAGTTTCGGCCTTTGCGAAGGCCAGCGGCTTGCGGCAGATCGTATCAAGTCGGCTGCGAAGCCTTTCCTCCAGCGCAATGCGGTCCTCGGCACGCGGGATTTTCGCCTTGCAGGCGTCCTTGAAGAGCTTCGCAAGCCTGGCGCAGAAGCGCACCGATGGGACATCGGCGCCCTCGATCGCGGCAAGTTCCTCGCTGATTTCTTTGCTTTTGCGCAGAAGGTGGGCCAGACAGCTTTGGCGCCCGCCCGCGCATTGGACTGCGTTGTAGGCGGCATAGGCATCGGTGACCAGCAATCCATCGAGCTTCTTTCCAAGCAGGGTGGTGGCAGCCTCACCGCTGCGGTGGGGATCGATCCGGAAGACGGCGAGCGATTCGCTGCCGGCATACCAGAGCCAGAAGTTCTGGCCGTCCTCGCGCCAGTGGGTTTCATCCGCGTGGACGATTGGCTCCAGGCGTACTTTCTCAAGCAGCTCGCAATGGATGGCCGCTGCATTGCCCGAGGCGCGATTCTCGAAGCCCAGCGTGCTGGCCGCTACGAAATCGAGTCCGAAGAGCGTCTTCATTGCGGCGTTGATCTTGCGGTAGGGTAGCTTCAGGCCGTGGCGCAGATAGAGCGCGGTGGCCTTCGCGTTGGGACCGATCGGGGCGAAGGGCAGTTCGCCCTCCACGGGCGCGATGACCTGGCGGTTGCACTTCGGACAGTGGGCGGTGTCGTGCACGTAGGAACTCACGACCGTGCGAGGCACCATGGCGATATCCTCCTGCACATAGGAGGTCTGTCCGCCGGCACTCAAATCGGTCGCGCTCTGGCAATGGGGGCAGATCAGCGGGGCCTCGATGTGGAAGTGCCTGTCGATGCGCTCGGGGATCTTCCTGTTCCAGGCCGGATGCCCCTTGGGCGCACCCCGGGGCCTGGAGCCGGTCGGGGAGGACTCCGGTCCGGCGGCGGCTCTTGGGGGTACCGAGGGCTTGAACCCGCGCCGGTGCAGCCGCTGGTTCTCCGCCCGGAGCCGGTCGTTCTCGGCCTGCACCTCGCAAAGTCTGCGCTCAAGATCCCCGATCTCCGCAGCCATCCGATCACGGATCACCCAGTGATCGTTCTCCTCTATTGCGGATCGCATGTGGCGTCGAAAGAGCCAGTCCGCCGAGAGTCCCTCGAGATGGGGGCAGCAGTCTACGTACGGGCACCGGAAGCCATCGGGAGCGCTCCGGTGGCCTCCCATCAGAAACGGCCTTTCGCCTTGAGCAGCTCCCAGTTGACCTCGGCGAGCTCCTTGAGCAGTGCTTTGAGTCTCCGGTGCCGCGCGGTCATCCTGCGGACCTCCGAAACCAGGGCACTTCGGATGTACCTGGTGCGGGTCCTGCCATCCCGGGCGCTGGTTAGACTGAAACCACCCCGGGGCCCCTGAGAGGTCACCGAGCCGACGAGGAAATCGAGGTTGCCAGCAATCTCCAGGTGGAGACGCTCCTTGCGCTTTTCGATGGCCGATAGGCTTTGCGGCATTGGTAGATTGGACTTGACAGGCGCATAACTGCGCCTGTTATAGACAAAAAGCAATCCCAAATTTCCTGGAAACCCGAAAATACTCCCACGCGACTGCCTCATTCCTCCCCAAAAACGGCTAAACTGTTACTTTTTGTTTCGGAGTAAAAAGGGGTCTGTCAACAAAACTTGACACTCTTCCTCCATGTTCGGAGCGGTCAAATGATTTTCCGGCAGTTCCAAGAATCGGCTTACCTGCTGACTTATGTTCGCCGCGCTTTTCATGTTCAATCTCTGCGCGATCCACTTTTGGCTCACGATCGTTCGGCTATTGAGCACCTTCGCCAAGGCAGCGCGGCGCAAATCTTCCCGCACCGGCCTCCGAATGTCCAACTCACTGAGCCCGAGCTCTTCCAATTTCCCATCCCAGCAATCGCTGCGCCTCCGCTTCTCCATTTTGCGCTTTGTTCTGCCCACTGGAGATTCAATCACCGGAACCGGCTGTGGGGCCATCTGTTCGGTGGGCGTTACAGTCGAGGGCGAGCGACGGCTTGCTCGCACTGCATGAACGCGCTCCCCCCATCCCAATCAACTTCTCATCGCCTCTCCCGCATTCACGCGCCAATTTGCTGTCGGATGCCTCACTTTTGTCGAAAACAGCCATTTCTGAAACGCATGCGTCAGCGGTGAGCCAAACCGATGAACCCGTTTGAATTTTCGGGAACCGCGGCCAGCGATTGGGTCGTCGGAATTATCTCAAGCCGTATCGGGTAGGTCCTGGCTCGATCGCTTTATTCGGCTTTGTCCGTAATCACCTCTGGAAATTCCGCGCAGGGATAGATCCTCATCGAGATCAGGCCAGTGCAATCCAAAGGGCGAAATCTCGATGTTGTTCAGTTGCTCGGGCGTTCCGCGGGAAAGCCGCGGGTTCTCAGAGACAGGGAAGTGCATTTGCGCCCCACTCTCCATGGAGATCAAAATTTGACCGTCCTGAAAAACGGCCGACCGCGCTGTGTCAATCAAGGTACTCATGCCACGTCTCAATGATAAGCTCATTGTGGTTCCGCAATGTCCTGCGCCTTCGACAGTTCGCGAACCTTCAATCCATGCGACTCTCGCAGTTCGATAGACGGTTCGATGTTAAATACGGCCTCGCCCGCACCATAACGGACGTGGACATGTATCGGTCGATGCTCGTTGCTGTAGAAGAAGAACTTGTAACCATCCTCTTCGAAAACCCCGGGCATTGAACCAGAGTAGCGCCTGTGGCCGAATGGGCGATTCGTTTTTCGCCGAACGCAGAGTGGAGCGATGGCGTGGAGCGCAGCGGAACGCAATCGCTCCACGTCTGGTTAGTTCTTGTCAAAGGTTTCCTTGATCACTGCTGCCAAGTCAGTCAACAACTTGTCGCTTTTGCCAATGTACGATGAGCCGTGCATCACTGCCAGCGTTTCGGGTTGCAGATCGGCCAGGGAGCGCAGGACGCCTTCGGTCTGACGTGTGTAGGGCATGTAACCGGCTAGCGGTCCCTGCTGCATCTGTTGCATCGCTTTTTGAGTCGGCCCTATAAGGTCTGATGAGGTAACGGCTGCCACATCCCCAAAGTGATGGAACAGGTCGGAACAGAACAAGGTCTTGCGTTTTTCCTCGAACAAAACTCCTGCGTCCCATCCATGTGGAATGTGCGGTGAACGATAGAACCGGTAGCGATACTTGCCGGTCGTGAGGACATCGTCGGCAGTCATCCCGCAGGCAGGTCGAGTGGCGAAATCGTCCACGCTCACCAATTTGCCAACTAATGTGCAAACCGGTTGGGCTTGCGGCGCGAGCTCTAGCCACTGATTAAGCCCTCCAATTTCATCCGATTCAAAGTGACTCCACGCAATGTGCCTCAGTTTCGTGGGATCGATGAGCTTGGCGACGGCTTCCTTCAGTGGAGAAAACATGGCTTTAAAACCCGCGTGAAACAGCAGTGGCTCTTCGTCCCGCACCAAGAAGTGATTGAACTGCATGTCGAAGTCTGGGACGTAGATGGAAAGCCGAAAGAGGTCAGGCGCGATCTCGTTGATGGAGGTCATTGGGCAAACCTACCAAAATCAGCCAACGCCAGCAACCCATCTCGCCATGGGCCTAACGGGGCGGATAACCGGCGCGTCCCGCGTTCGTTTGATCCGCATTGATGGGCATGGGTACAAGCTACTTGCAATCGTTATTTATGCGCGCCGGTTATCCGCCCCGATGGGACTCGCGCAGCGAGGCCCATCGTCGGGAGTCAGCCGCCGAGCAGCGAGGTTGGCTGCATTCCTTGGTTCTGTGAGTTTAAGCGAACACGAGGCGACGGCCCTTGAGTTCAGGAATTGGGTCGCCAAATTCCTCGGCAGTTGAAATCCATAGCTCAGCTGCCTCCTTTGCATTTTACAGGGCCTCCTCGTGGCTTGATCCATGCGCCATGCATCCTCGCAACTCAGGGACTTCGGCGATGTACGCCTGGTCCTCATCGCTCCAGAAAATGATCACTTCGTATCGGTTCATCAGATCTTGTCTCCCAGTTTGTGTTTCAGGATGATATTACGAACTTGTCGCACTTGGTAGGGCTTGGCATGCTCTCCGGCACGCTGCAGGTTGGGGTGCTCCTGCACGCCCTGCTTTCGGGGCTCTTCAAAAGAAACCGTGGGTAAGGATGGGGATTTCTGCGGAAGAGTCGCGGCTTCAATCCGCGACTTACTCACAATTTCCTGATCCCTCCCGTCCGTCTGCTCCGACGTGAAGGATCCGCCGAGGCGGACATTCTCGCAGGCGGCCGGGAGGGGGAAAAATTGCGACAACAACAAGGTGAAACTGACCGTGAAACGCTCCTATGGGTTCCGCACCGCCGCTGCACGTGAAGTGGCTCTCTATCACACGCTTGGAAAGCTACCAGAACCGATGTTTACCCACAGTTTCTTTTGAGCAGGCGTTCTTCGCTTGACCTCCACTCCACCCTCATGCGGAAGGCAGGTATGGCTTTTCGGAAGAAAAGCGCTCTTCCGGTTGAAGAGCCCAAACATTGAGACAGAAACGAACGAATACAATACACCAGATAGACTTCTTCACAACCACATACACTCGATCGCACTCACGAGACGAGGCGCTGCCACGGTGACCAACCTCCGATGACGTTATGGGACGCCTGCACGCGAAAGCGCTGCGGATGACTCCCTAGCCTTAGACTGGAGACAGGGTCGCAGTGAACAAAAAGAATGTTGGATAGGTCCGGCCCGCCTGACAACCCACGATTATCAGCATACCAACCGCCGGGTAACTATCACCCGCCTGGCCGTCTCGTCTCCTGCGTGCGATGGGCACACATCGGCTAGTAATTTCCATTGCTAGCTTTAGCTAAAAGAACTCGACCCCAAAAAAATCGCCTGCTTAAAAGAAACTGTGGGTGAACTCGGGCTCGGGTAGTTTTCCAAGTGTATGATAGAGAGCGACTTCTCGGGCTGCGTCGGTGCGGAAGCCATAGGCTCGTTTCACGGTCAGTTTGACCTTGTTGTTCAGACCCTCGACCACGCCGCTCGAATAGGCCTTCCTCGCCTCGAAATAGTTCATGAGAAGGGGACGGTGGTTGCGCAGGCTGCGGGCGATTTTCTTGAGCGGATCGAGTCTGCTGCGCATCGTCCGCCGGCACCAGGCGTCGAGGAACTTCCCCGCCCAGCAGGGCGACACATAGGTCCAGAAATGCTGGAAACCCTCCACAAGCACGAAGGCTCGCATAGTTCGCAGAGAGGTGCTTTCGAGCGCCCGCATCCGCGATCTCTGCCCTCTGGTCCAGTTGGTGCGCCGCTTCAGGAACGCCCAGCGCATTTTCTTGAGCAGCGGCGCGAGGCCCGCAGCAGCCAGCGCCCGGCTTTCTGCGCGCCGGATTTCGTCGATGGCCTTGTTCATCTTCTTGACGATGTGGAAGCGGTCGAGAATGTGCAGCGCTCCAGGCAGGCACTCCGCCGCGACATCAATGTAGGGCCGCCACATGTCCGAGCACACGAAGCGGATGCGTTCGCAGAACTCGAATCCGAACTGCTCGAAGCAGCGCTCCAGGGTCGCCGCGCTGCGGTCCTGCCCAACCCACAGAAGCCGCCGACAGCCCTCGTCGATCTGATAGACGAGAGTCCAGAACTTCTCCTTCCTCCCGACATGAATCTCGTCGATGCCCAGCGCCTCCACGCCCGCCAGACAGCGGTGGCGCAGGCCGTAGTCCACCACCCACTTCACCGCCCCGTACACGTCCGCCCACGACACAGCGAACACTTGCGCCGTCTCCCGCCACGAAAGCCGCCGCGCCCACTGCGCAAGAAAGTGCCGCATGTGATCGCAGATCCGCAGCTTGCCGCTCGCCCACGGGATGCGTTCGGTCCTTATTCCGCATCGCGCGCAGCCAATCCGGCGCGGCGCGTACACCACAAACACCACGAACGCCCACAGTGGCACGAAGCGCCACATCCGCTCGGCCTGGCGGTCGTAGGTCGGTCCCGGCCGGCCGCACTGCCCGCAGCGCCCTCGGCTCCCCTTACGGGAGGCGACCACGGCTTCGATCACATCGTCGGCCATCGCGCTGCGGCGCACCTGCTCGTACCGGAATCCCCTGTGCGGAGCCGTTTGTCTCAGTATTGTCTTCACTGTCAGATTACACATGGCGAGGGGCTGGTTTATACGATCCGCGCGGATCGGCCAGCCTCCGTTCTTTCTCGCTTGCGCGCAGAAGACGCCGATCGACAGGGGGCGCTCAGACTTATTCACAATTTTCCCCTCCCGTCTGCCTGCGAGAATGTCCGCCTCGGCGGATCCGTTACGTCGGAGCAGACAGACGGGAGGGATCAGAAGATAGTGAGTAAGTCGGGGTTTGAAGCCTCCCTCCCGACGTACATTCAGCCACTTGTTTCCCGCCAAATCCCACAGTTTTCACCCACAGTTTTCTTCGAGGAGCCAAAAAATCGAAAAAGACTCGTTTTGCCCATTGACAAGAGGACAGCCATATCAACGGTCAGGAGCTGCGACGACGATAGCCATTGCCCGCTCGCGGCGCTCCCCGGGGCGTTGTCCATGCAGTTCTCCAATCCCCCATACGAACTCTGCCCGTCACCTTCATCCAAGCCTGGCATGGCTAACCAACAAGCTAGACAATGACTTTTGCTATGAAAGAAAGCCGGACACCGTTTGGTCAGGATCTGTGAGGGCAAGCCATCGGCGTCACTTCAAGTTGCGGTGTTTCGAGCCCTTCACAGCATCCGCTTGTTCGCTTCGTTCATTCGTTCTCTCTGGTCAGATCTTTAATGATCTTTCTGGCCAGGCGCTCGTTGATCTCCCGGTGCCGAGGGACGGGTTGGGATCTGCCAGTGCTAGGATTGTGGTAAATGTCATGCCACCCGCCCTGCCGAAGAAGCACGCATCCGGCCCCTTCGAGCGTTGAAATAAGATCCCGCCGCTTCACGCGACTTCGAGTTCTTCTTCCTTCTTGATCCCCGGGATCTCTTCTTGGTTGAACGTAAGGTAGAGGTCCTTTAATTGCAACTTAAGGTCCTCCACATCATCACCTTGCGTCCAATGGTCGGGATATTCGTTCAAATAGCCGAGATAGCGGCCATCAGTCTCCTTCCAGTAGGTGAATTTCGCCTTCACGAAACCAGAATCGCATCGTTTTCGGCCGGATGCGAGTTTTCCTTTAGCGAACGATAGGATTTCAGCGGACGCAAGCCCCGCTCGCGCGGGTCGCGGTCCGCTGCAACGATCCGGTTAGGCCGCATTCTTTGAATGCTCTGGCGACGTGGCTAGGATGGCGAGAACTGTCAGTGCGAGTGCGCCAATGCCCGCTACGCTGCGAACGACATGCCATTGCCACCACTGGTCTCGCAGTTCCACCCAGTTGGCAGCAGGAGACTGAGGGCTCCACAATATGACGATGGCATTGATGGGCTGATTGCCAAAGCGTGTGACCACGGCGGCAACGAGCATGAGCGCGGCCGCCCCGAAAAGCATGTAGCGGCTGCGCGGATTGTCTTTGGACAGCACCGCGAGGCTGATGGTCAAAAGGATGCAGATTGCTCCCATTGCGGGCAGGAGCGTGTTCAGCGAACGGATCGCGTTCTGCTGCTGTTCGACATAGGCCGATGCAGAGAGACTAGCTGGGTTGAAGCCGACCCAGATGCCGAACATCGTGCCAACGAGCACGGCCAACAACACTAAGAGCGAGAAGCGGAAAATATTCGTGACCATGGCTTAGCTCCGCGTTTATTTCACATATGGCCTAACAGGTATTAGGCATACGTAATTTACCGAAGAAACTTCTTTCGTATCAGACTTTATTTCAACGATAACTACTTTCGTCGGGGTCTCACCTATATTCTCACCGATATGCGTTTGACCTTCCGAATACAGAACATCCCCCTCCTTAAATTCACGTACGATAACTTTTCCATTGGGGAGTGTTATTTTTCTTTTGAAAGGCCCCTGAGTATAAAGTACAAATGACGGGTGATAGTGTTGATGAGTTTTTTCTCCTGGCAGGTCCCGCTATTCCAATACTCTTACCTCCTCATTCTCAAGTAATACCTTGTACTTATCCCCATCGGTCACCACCGGGTCTTCTGCCATTGCGACTATTGAGAAACATGA
Source organism: uncultured Verrucomicrobiae bacterium (assembly GCA_963805815.1). Classification (GTDB taxonomy): domain Bacteria; phylum Verrucomicrobiota; class Verrucomicrobiia; order Chthoniobacterales; family Chthoniobacteraceae; genus CAWDWA01. Next base: position 175,964 of record CAWDWA010000022.1, on the reverse strand, counting down.
AAACACAACTAACCCTAGTTTACGTAACATATTTGAATCTCCCATAGTTACAAAATATAGTATGAGCCATTTTCTTTTGTTCAACGCCAAGGCTCACACATTCCTGACCTGGGAGCGAGCATTGATTTCAGAATGATTGTTCATGAAACGAGAAGCTTTCGTATTCACGTCGGGTCACGGGTTGTTGTGCAGCCGCTTGTTCGCCCCGTTTTCGTTCCCGGTTCCGAACTGCTCGATAAATCCGAGGCAGAGTGGACTGAAAAATGTGCGGATACAGAATCGGTAATCGTATCCATGCTTGCGCTTGGGACGATCACAGCAACCTCAGTAGACTCCCATATCCTCCGTCTGATCTCTTCGCTCAGCTCAGCAATGTAGCCGCGAATCTCGGTCTCGACTGCATTATGCCAAGAGAACGCGCCGTGGCGACTTCCGTCCAGCAACTGGTCGACGACAGCGTCCCACGCAGTGATCGTGACTCCCCGTTGGTATGGCCGCTGGCGGAGTCGTTGGCAGATCACACGAATGGCGATTTGAAGTTCGGGAATCTTGCGTAAATTGCGAACGTTGACACCTGCGGTCCTTCGCCGTCTTGGCAAGCAGTGACCTCCGTTTTTGAAACGCGCCATCAGCTTACCTTCTTCGGTAATCGGAAAAGACCAGCTATACTCTCCCGCCCCCTTCAATCTGTGCGCGTGGAGAAATCTTTGATGTTTTTCTTTCCACAGCAAGTTGCAATTGGGGCCAAAATCGAAATCCGACATTTGCTTAATGACAGCAAGCACGCCTTTTCCAGCGGCATTTCGAATATAAAGGTAGTGCAGGCGATTGCGGCCCGTCGGAAATACATCGCCGAGGCGTGTCTCCATGTATTCCGAGTCCACATCCTCCCATTCCTCGTGCTTTGACAGCCAATTTCGATCTCCACGATGGCTGTGTGCCAGGAAAAAGCCGTAGAGATGATCGCGGTCAAAGTGAACGGCGTCCTGAATCGCGTCGTGCAGGTCGGACAAAGTAGCCTCGCTGTCCATCTCAATGACTCGGAGGCAGGGTTTGGTCAGCCCAGCTCCGAACACGCACCTGACATTCAGGGTGAGAATCATGCCGTTTCAGTTCTGTCCATATTCTGTGGCCAACGTTTCATTTCAGCGGCCGCCGAGGGCCGAAGGCCCTAGAAAACCGCAAGCGCCACGCTTGCGGCGGTCCGGTGCATGCAGTGGTTGGGCATCGTCTACCTTGGAACGCTTGCACGAACTGCCCAAGCCCGCGCAGTCAATGAGATCGACCCGTTCGCTGCGGCTGGCATGCGCTCTCTTATTCGGTCCTTTAAGCGCACCCTCGCCATCTCGTCGAGCGACATAGCGTAGGCGGGCGCCGGACCTTGTCCGCCGAGAAACGGCTGCCAGTAGTCGTCGAAGTTCGCAAACGGCGTCGGTATGTCAATAGGCTTCACTTCGACTTCTTCGAGTTCGGCGCTGGCGAAGAGTTTCTCGAGCGCCTCCGGGCGGCACATCGGGAATCGCACACCTTCGTCCAGATTCGCGGCCTCCGGGTCGAGCTCGACGGCCGCATCCCAGAAGAACCGCATAAGCTCCATTTTTCCGGCGTAATCCCAGACGTAAGCTGCGATCGTGCCTTCCTTTCTCGTAACCCGCGCCATCTCAAGGAGCGCGGCGCGTTGATCGGGAATGAAGTTCAGGACCAGTCCCGAGACCACCACATCGACCGACGCGTCACCGAGCGGGATCGCCGTCGCGGTGCCTTGCCGAAGCGCCACCTGCTCCGCGAGGTTCTCCTTGGCGGTTTTAAGAAATCCCTCCGAAGGCTCGACGCCGACGACCGAGGAAGGGGAACACCGGTCCACGATCCCCGCGCATAGCGCCCCGGTGCCGCATCCCACGTCGAGCCACCTTCGACCGGCCGGAACGCTCAACCACAAGAGAAACGGGGGCGCGAGCTGGCGGCTCCACCGGCCGACATACTGCTCGTATGGGCTCCCGCGCTGCCAAGTGTCGGAGACATGTTTGTAGGCCATGGTCACACCCTTCTACGCATCATGTGATGCCCAACGCCTGTTTTCAGGTGCATTTGAGGCGATGCCTGTTTTTGCGGCGCATCTGTTTAGCGCCGAAGGCGTGGTTAGCATTTAGAGCCTGGGGCAACGCCCCAGGGAAGGTCGAACAAGACGCTCCAGCGCTGAAAGCGCGATTCATCCGGGCACGAATTTGGTGCATTATCAAGTCTATGCCGCAGTCGCTCAGCAAGGTCATTGTTCATCTTATCTTCAGCACCAGGGACCGTGAATCGTGGCTGGACCGCAAAGTCCGCCAGCGTATTCACGCGTATCTGGCAACCATTTGCCGCGACCTAGGTGCACAAGCCCACCGTGTCGGCGGCGTAGCGGATCATGTTCACATCATCACAACTCTGCCGCGCACACTTTGACAAGCGCAGATGGTCGAGCAGGTGAAGAAGACCTCATCAAAATGGATCAAGAGCCTCGGGCCCGAATATCGCGGGTTTTTCTGGCAACGTGGTTATGGCGCGTTTTCGGTCAGCCCCAGCCAACTCGATGCGGCCCTCGCTTACGTCGACAATCAGGAAGAGCATCACCGGGTTCGAAGCTTTCAGGAGGAATACCGGGATTTTCTGAAGAAGCACGGCGTTGAGTTTGACGAGCGCTACGTATGGGATTGAAAAGTTATTTACCTGATTACGAACCAACTGAATCGCGCTTTCAGCGCTGAGGGCTTTCTGGGCTTGGATTCCTGGGGCGTTGCCCCAGGCTAACATGAAAGACGCCTTTGGCGCTAAACACATACTTTGCGGCAGCAAAAATGGGCAGCGGGTCAAATGTCACCTGCAACACTTTGTTGGGCGCCGCGGCGCTATGGCTCAAGCGCTGCTGCAGCCAATGAAAGCAACGATGCATCTTTCGCCTTATCACGACTGAAGTCCCCAGCCAGCGCCTTGTCAAGCGCGCCAATGGCCGAAGTAAAATTACTGAGGCTCTTGGCTTCATCGGACAATATGGCAACTAGATCTTTGCAATAGCGCTCAAATTTATTGGACGTCATTTGAGGGAGATCGTTACCCTTGGCTGCGATTCGCACCAAGGCAAGCAAATGATATTTAAATGGCCGATACCTATTATCTATCGACTTTCTTCGAATTAGCGCCTCGAGTCGATAGAGCGCGAGCGCGCTGGCATAATACGCATCCGGGGGATGGCCAGAAACAAAAATTTTTGTCTCAACAGTCTTGAGCAAAGTCCCATAATAACGACTTGCCTGATGAGGCAAGCTAAGAAACATGGAAGCAAACGAACGAATTTGATTTGAGACGCTAACTATACGAATCTTTTCTATTCCGGTGCTCGATCTATATTGCTGAGATCGGCGCTCATAATACAATTTACAATCGCCGCTCACCGCCGAATAATATTCTTCAAGCATTTTTTGAAAATCGGTGAGCGCGGTCAACTCCTCGGTTTTAACAGGTGTTTGGCGATTTGTGGCTTTGATTACTCTATTCTTGACTTCTGAATCTTGAGACACGATCAGCTTCACTGGCAAGTGAACTAACCCGCCAATCTTATCTTTATTGTTATAGATCACATGGCTGGTTTGGCACCCGTTTACGATCTGATAATCCTCGATAGTAAAGATATCGCCCGTCTTGCTGATAGAGTCGGCCACGATCGTCACACCATTGTTCATTAGAACAAAGAGTTCCTGACCTTGAGAATTCAGGGTGTCGTCGATCTCCTTATTCACCGGGTTTTCGCCCTGGAAATCGCGAACGTTGTCGTAAAAGAGGCCCTTGAGCACCACGCCAGTATCGTCGGTAATAAGCTTCAGATACTCCGCAATGGGAAGGAATCCTAAGTAGGATTCTTGAACTCCCCGTAACGAGGGCAAGGTGACCTTGCTTGCAAATTCGACGGTCTTGGAGAGACGATTCTTCGCTCTTTTGTAGAGACGCTGAAGCGCTCTTGCATCAATCGGGTTAAATTCGACCTTATCGAAAATATTTAGCTCCAGAAGTGCCTCTTTTTCACTTTCAATTCTTGAAACGAGTTTTTGATCTTCCTGCCACTTTCCGGCTGTAACGTAATACATTCGAACAGCTGGATTCCCTTTCTTGAAAAGAGAACTGCTGTCATAGACTCGCCGGACAAGCCCCTCCTTTTCACTTACCTTTGCGTTCCGAGGCAATTTCGGACTAGGCGAAAATAGATCCTTGACACCGAAGAAGAAATTTGAAATTTCGGCGCCTGAGAAATTCCCTCCGGATTTCGCTTGGCAGAATATGAACTCGACATCTAGGTGCTTGTTTGTATCTGCAAGATCCCGAATTTCGTCGACATCCAACACCAAAGCGCCGTTGACGATAATGGCGATACCGTCTATCCCTAAGTCATCCCCACCGCCCGTATGAACATCTTCGACGTCGAACTCTTCACCGTACTCATTTGCCAAAGCACAGAAGTTCGCAAAATGCTCAAAGAGCACCGCGCCGTTTTTCTCATCTTGGAGAGATTCTTCGGCTTGGAATGTCTTGAGCAGGCTACTTGTTACTAGATCCATGGCGGTCTCAGTTTTTCCGCAGCATATCATCAGGCGCCCAACGGGGCGCTTCAGCGGCGCGGCTTGGCCGCGTCCGGCTGCAAGCGTTGGTTAGTACATAACCTCCGCTAATAACGCACCACCCGAACCGCAACATTTTTTATATTTTTTTCGAATGATTTTTGAGAAAGTTTTGGGTCTTCGGGGTCTTCGTCGTTTCGAGTGGGTTGCCATGGCCGAGAAACGCGCGCCCGTTCGCGGAGGTCGTCATGGAGGAACGGCAGAAACGAGCCGCAGGGTTCTTGACGGGGTGGTTGGAACCAAAATGGAATCAACGGTTTGCGGCGATTGCTCCGGCTCTCTTTGAGTAAAAGGGGTCTGTCAACAAATCTTAAAACTTTTCATCCATGTTTGGAGCGGGCAAATGATTTCCCGGCAGTTCCAAGAATCGGCGTACCTGCTGACTTACGTTCGCCGCGCTTTTCATGTTCAATCTCTGCGCGATCCACTTCTGGCTCACGGTCGTTCGGCTATCGAGCACGTTCGCCACAGCCACCGGCCTCCGAATGTCCCGCTCACTTAGCCCGAGCGCTTCCATTCCCCATTCCAGCAACCGCTGCGCTTCCGCTTCACCATGCGCTTTTTTCTGTTCACTGCTGCGGTAATTGCGATTCCCCACCCCGCCGTTCCGCCTCTCAAAAAGGCCGAGCAGCTTTCCACGAAAATTTGCGCTGCCCCAATACCACCCTCGTTTCAAAGTGCGCTTCGGCGTCTGCCGCTCGCGCTCTGACCAACCGCATCGTGACGGTTCCTCCTCGCGCATTCTCTTCTCAAGGCGCCCGATCATCGCCCTCCGTCCCGCGACTGTATCCCTCATCCGCTGAACTCGAACCCCCTCGCTGTCTCCAACCAAGGCGGACGCTTCGAGGGCGCCACCGCTCAGGCTGCTCCACGCAAAATCCAGGAACCCCCTTCCCTTCGCTATCTCCAACATCCCGGCACGCGCAGGATTTAGGTGCACGTAGTTTGAACAACTCCCCAGATAGTCGTACCCGGTCGAGCCCTCGCTTTCCACCATGACCGCGATGTAGCCCGGATCGTCCTGTTCTGTTCAGGTGGGGGCAGCTACCCTAATTTTGTTTCATCACGCGCCTTCTCCGGCGTTTGGAGGTCGAGGGGCGGAACAAAACGCGAGCAGGGACCCGGAATGGAGAGGTGGATAAAGACCCATGCGTCACGTTTCAAGAGGTGCCCCCGTCTCCCGCGGTGCAGTCTTCGGTGTGATGGTGTGTGGGGATCAGCGTGACGCGATCTTGAAAGTCCGCGGTCAGTGTTCGCTCGCGAAGCTGCTCGACAGCCTCACGACGGTGAGCCGGGGGTGGATTGGGCGGCGACCGGGGAGGAGGAGCGAGGCAAACTTGTGCCAGCAGGGTGGGGCGATTCACAGCAAACCCGGAGAAGAAACCGCCCTTAACGATCAGAAGTTGCTAAAACATGTCAAGATATGTTGACAGACCCCTTGCTACTAAGATGAAAAATTTTAACGCATTGCAAAAAAAGTAACCAACCCTTCTCAGAAAAAATTTATGCAAATGCAAAAAAACTTCGTTGATCTGCCCGTTTTACGTGCTCAGTTCTAGCAACGTTACGTCGAGATTATGCGATGAATTCAACAACCCTTCCAAATATATGTCCGGCGTGTGATGCAAGATACTGTGGAGCAATCCGTCAGGTATCATCCAATCGCGCCACCTTCCTCGTCGATCCACTCGCCGCTTTCACGGCCGGCCTGCCCGCCTACGCCATCGACGCGATTCAGCGCGGCGTGCTTTTCCTCGACCTGCTGCGCCAGCGCGGCAACGCGGAGGTCGAAATTACCTCGCGGCCATTGGCCACCGTGCTGCGCTTCGATCATGAGATGATCATGAGCGGCCGCTCGCTGGCTCGGCCCACCAACTACTCGCTGGCGCGCATCGTGCCGCCGCCGGGCGTCGTGACCGACGCGCGCAAGCGGCCGGTAGTGGTGGTCGATCCGCGCGCCGGCCAGGGGCCGGGCATCGGCGGCTTCAAGGCCGATAGCGAGATCGGCGACGCGTTGGCCTCTGGCCACCCCGTTTACTTCATCGGCTTCGGCGCCGAGCCGGTGCCGGGCCAGCAGTTCCTCGACGTCGTCGAGGGCGAGGTCAAGTTCTTCGAGCAGGTCGTCGCACTGCACCCCGATGCGCCGCGGCCGTTCGCGATCGGCAACTGCCAGGCCGGCTACCAGACGCTGATGGGCGCCGTGCTGCGGCCCGACCTCTACGGGCCCTGCCTGGTCGTCGGCTCGCCGATGTCGTACTGGCAGGGCGTGCACGGAAAGAACCCGATGCGCTATGCCGGCGGCCTGCTCGGCGGCAGCTGGCTCACCGCGTTGGGCAGCGACCTCGGCCACGGCACCTTCGACGGCACCGCGCTGATCCTGAACTTCGACAATCTGAATCCCGCGAACTGGCTGTGGGGCAAGCATTACGAGATCTACACGCACATCGACACCGATGCCCAGCGCTATCTGCAGTTCGAGAAGTGGTGGGGCGACTTCATCCAGCTCGGCGGCGACGAGATCCAGTTCCTGGTCGACAACCTGTTCATCGGCGACAAGCTCACGCGCAACCAGCTGCAGGCGCACGACGGCACCACCATCGACCTGCGCAACATCACGTCGCCGATCATCGTCTTCACGTCGATGGGCGACAATATCAGCCCGCCGCCGCAGACGCTGGGCTGGATCCTCGACCTGTACCGCGACGTCGAAGCGATCCGCGCCAGCGAGCGGACGATCGTCTACTGCGTCAACCAGGAGGTCGGGCACCTGGGGCTGTTCGTCTCGTCCAAAGTCGGGGCCAAGGAAGACGAGGAATTCGTGCAGCTGATGGACGTCATCGACTGCCTGCCGCCCGGCCTGCATGAAATGTTGATCGAGCCCAGGCCTGCCGACGTGCCGACCGCGGGCTTCGTCACCGGCGACTGGACGGCCCGCTTCGAGCCGCGCACGCTGGACGACCTCCGCGCCCTGGGCCGCAACAGCCCGGACGACGACCGCGCCTTCGCCGCTGCGGCGCGCCTGTCGGAGCGCAACCTAGCGATGTACCGAACCTTCGTGCAGCCCTTCGTGCACGCCGTGGTCAACGAGCAGGGCGCCGAATGGATCCGCAAGCTGAACCCGCTGCGCCTGAGCTACACGATGTTCGCCGACACCAATCCCTGGATGAAGGGCGTGCAAGCGCTGGCCGCGAGCGTCGCCGCCGGGCGCAAGCCGGTGCCGGACGACAACCCGTACCTGGCGATGCAGGCGCAAGTCTCGGCGCAGATCACGGCCGCGCTCAAGGCGTACGAGGCCGCCCGCGACCAGTTGTCCGAGCAGATGTTCTTCGGCGTCTACGGCTCGCCCTTCGTGCAGGCGCTGCTGGGCATCTCCGCGGACGAGCCGGTGCGCCCGCTGCCCGCCGACTCGCCCGACAAGCAGCAAACGCGCCAGAAGACGGCCGACAGCCTGGCGTACAAACTGCACCACGGCGGCTTCGACGAGGCGCTGACGCGGGCGGTGCTGTACGCGACCGCGGCCGAGCGGGTGATCGAGCAGCGCTGCGCGCTGGCGCTGAACGTGGTGCGCAAGCAGGTTATGCACCTGTCGCTGGCCGAGTTCAAGACCGTGGTGCGCGACCAGTTCGCCGTCCTGCAAGGCGAGCGCGAGCGTGCGGTGGACGCCATTGCCGACCTGGTGCCCAAGGCCGATGCGCGCAAGATCCTGCTGGAGCTGATGCGGGACGTCGTCGCCTCCGGCGGCTCGCCGAACAGTGTCGAGCGCGAGCGCATGGCCCAGCTGACGCAGCTCCTCGCTGGCGGCAACGGCAATGCGATCGCCCAGGTGCATTCACGCCGCACCAATGGTCAACGCGGATGAATCCGAAGGAGCACGCCACCATGCCCAACCTCGTCAACAAGACCTTCGCCGAGATCGCGCCCGGCGACAGCGCCAGCATGCAACGTGACCTTCAGCCGGGCGACCTGCGCGCCTGGGCAAACGCCTTCGGCGAAGCCGAATCGAGCACCGGCCCGGGTGATAGCCAGCACGGTCCGCGCTTGCTATCGTGTTCGTCTTGTCTGACCGGCATCGTCACCGGCTGGCTGACCGCGCTGGCCGGATCGGCCCTGCCCGGCCCCGGCACCACCATCCGGTCGACCTCGCTCCAGGTGCACGCGGCGCTGCCGCTGGGTCAGGCCCTGACCACGCGGCTGGTGGTGCGCGAGAAGCGGGCCGACCAAGGCATCGTTGTGCTCGACGGTCGCTGCACCGACGCGACCGGTGCCGTCATCGCCACCGGAGTGCTCGAGGTGCTGGCGCCGACCATGCGCCAGGAACGCCGGATGCCAGAGCACCGGCTGGAGGGGCTGCTCGATCGCTGCCGCGCGCTTGCGGCGATGCCCACCGGCGTCGTGCACCCCTGCGACGCCGCGTCGCTGGAGGGTGCGGTCGAGGCGGCGCAGGCCGGACTGATCGTGCCCGTGCTCTACGGGCCGCAGGCGCTGATCTGCCAGGTGGCCGACAAGTCGCAACTGGACATCGCCGCCTTCACGATCGTCTCCACCGACGGGCCCGAGGACTCGGCGAGAAAGGCCGCGATTGCCGCCGCTGCCGGTGAGGTCGCGGCGCTGATGAAGGGCGGCCTGCACACCGACGTGCTGCTGCACGCGGTGATGAGCAAGGATGCCGGGCTGCGCACCGGCCGGCTGATCAGCCACTGCGCGATGATCTCGGTGCCGACCTACGCGCGTCGCATCATCGTCACCGACGCGGCGCTGAATATCGCGCCCGACACCGACCAGAAGCGCGACATCTGCCAGAACGCCATTGGCTGCGCGCGTGCGCTCGGCGTCGAGCAGCCCAAGGTGGCCGTGCTGGCGGCGGTGGAGATCGTGCGCACGGACATGCCCGCCACGCTGGACGGGGCGATCCTGGCCAAGATGGCCGACCGGCGGCAGATTGTGGGCGGCATCGTCGACGGGCCGCTGGACCTGGATGCAGCAGTCGACGCCGAGGCCGCGCGCATCAAGCACATCGAGTCCCCCGTGGCCGGACTGGCCGACGTGCTGCTGGCGCCCAACATCGAGGCCGGCAACATGATCTACAAGAACCTTAGCTTTATGGCCGACGCGCAGGGTGCTGGGCTGGTGGTCGGCGCGCGCGTGCCGGTGATCCTGACCAGCCGCGCCGACACCGCGGCCGCCCGCGCCTTCTCGGCCGCCGCGGCCGTGCTCTATGCCGACGCGACCCGGCGCGACCCGACAATCCTGCAGCCGGAGGTGGTCGAGTGACGACCCGCAAGGAAGCCCTCGTCGTCTTCAACGCGGGCTCGACCAGCCTGAAGTTCGGCGCCTATGCCATCGACACTGCCGGCGCGCTGCCGCTGCTGTGCCACGGCCGCATCGACAGCATGCAGGGCGACCCGCACTTCGTCGCTAAGGACGCGGCCGGCAAGCCGCTGGCGTCGCACGAATGGGGCGAGGGCCATACGATCGATCACAAGGCGGCGCTGCACTTCCTGATCACTTGGATCGAGGCCCACCTGGCCGATACCAAGGTGGCGGCAGCCGGCCACCGCGTCGTGCTCGGCGGCACGCGCTTCGCGGCCCCGGCGCTGCTCGACGACGAGGTGCTCGACTACCTTGAGTCGCTTTCGATTATCGAGCCTTCGCACCAGCCATATAACGTGCGCGGCGCGCGCGCCTTTGCAGAAGCATTTCCCGGCCGGCCGCAGGTCGCTTGCTTCGATACCTCGTTCCACCGCAGCATGCCCGAGGTAGCGCAGACCTACGCGCTGCCGCAGGACGTACGCGACGCCGGGGTCCGCCACTGGGGCTTCCACGGCATCTCGTACGAGTATATCAGCCGCCAGCTGCCGAACTTCGCGCCCCAGGCTCGGCGGGTGGTGGTCGCCCACCTGGGCGGCGGTGCCAGCCTGTGCGCGCTACGGGACGGGCGCAGCGTCGAGACGACGATGGGTTTCGGCGGCCTGAGCGGCCTGCCGATGGCCACGCGCTCGGGCGACGTGCCGCAGGAAGCGCTGCTGTTCCTGCTGCGAACAAAGCGCTTCGACGAAGCCTCGCTGGAGAAGATGCTGTCCGAGCGCTCGGGCCTGCTCGGCCTGTCGGGCCTCAGCGGCGACATGCGCGAGCTGCTTGACAGCGACGATCCGCGCGCCAGGGCCGCGGTCGAGTGCTTCGTCTACGCGATGCAGAAGTACACCGGCGCCTATGCCTCGGTGCTCGGCGGGCTCGACGCCTTCGTCTTCACCGCCGGCATCGGCGAGAACTCGGCGCCGGTGCGGGCGGCGCTGTGTAAGCGCCTGGGCTGGCTTGGCGTCAGGCTCGACGCGGCCGCCAACGCCGCCGGCGGCCCGCGCATCTCCACGCCGGACAGCTCCGTGTCGGTCTGGGTCATCCCGACCGACGAGGAACGGATGATTGCGCAGCACACGCTGGCTATGCTGCGCCAGACGGCGCCCCCAGCGAGGAAGCAGTCGTAAATTTCATTGCAACAAACTGTTGTTGTGCGCGTTACACATTGGTGTTCCGAGAAAGGCTCTGAGCGGAAACGGAGATGAGATTAAATGCGGAAGTGGTGAAAGAGTTTCCGCTTGAAGCTTGAAGGGATTTTCAGGGAGACGGATTGCACCGGAACGATTTTCCGCGCATGGCTGGCGGGTGCAAATTATCGTCGAGGTGGGGGTTGATCCGCTGGTTTACAGGGACGGAGAGTATCAGCGCCTGGTGCGCGCTCCTTCGGTGTGCCCCAATTGCTGTTCCGAGAAAGGCTCTGAGCGGAAACGGAGATGAGATTAAATGCGGAAGTGGTGAAAGAGTTTCCGCTTGAAGCTTGAAGGGATTTTCAGGGAGACGGATTGCACCGGAACGATTTTCCGCGCATGGCTGGCGGGTGCAAATTATCGTCGAGGTGGGGGTTGATCCGCTGGTTTACAGGGACGGGGAGTATCAGCGCCTGGTGCGCGCTCCTTCGGTGTGCCCCAATTGCGGGAGAGCGCAGGCTCTGGAAGCGCACGGGTATTACTGGCGATGGGTGGCGGGCGTGTGCGGCTTGGTGGTGCTGATCGCGGTCAGGCGGTTCGTGTGCCGGCATTGCCCGGTGACGGTGAGTTGTCTGCCGCAGTTCGCGCAGCCCTATCGGCTGGTGTGCAATGAAACGATCGAGGCGTTCTTCGCCGGGGAAAACATTGGCTCCTGAGGTAGGATTGAGGCCGCGCCCCGTCCTCTTTCCGAATTAGCGCCTCCGGCGGTTGAAAGAATTTCAGTCGCTCCCTTTGCATCTGTTTAGCGCCGAAGGCGCGGTTAGCATTTAGAGCCTGGGGCAACGCCCCAGGGAAGGTCGAACAAGACGCTCCAGCGCTGAAAGCGCGATTCATCCGGGCACGAATTTGGTGCATTATCAAGTCTATGCCGCAGTCGCTCAGCAAGGTCATTGTTCATCTTATCTTCAGCACCAGGGACCGTGAATCGTGGCTGGACCGCAAAGTCCGCCAGCGTATTCACGCGTATCTGGCAACCATTTGCCGCGACCTAGGTGCACAAGCCCACCGTGTCGGCGGCGTAGCGGATCATGTTCACATCATCACAACTCTGCCGCGCACACTTTGACAAGCGCAGATGGTCGAGCAGGTGAAGAAGACCTCATCAAAATGGATCAAGAGCCTCGGGCCCGAATATCGCGGGTTTTTCTGGCAACGTGGTTATGGCGCGTTTTCGGTCAGCCCCAGCCAACTCGATGCGGCCCTCGCTTACGTCGACAATCAGGAAGAGCATCACCGGGTTCGAAGCTTTCAGGAGGAATACCGGGATTTTCTGAAGAAGCACGGCGTTGAGTTTGACGAGCGCTACGTATGGGATTGAAAAGTTATTTACCTGATTACGAACCAACTGAATCGCGCTTTCAGCGCTGAGGGCTTTCTGGGCTTGGATTCCTGGGGCGTTGCCCCAGGCTAACATGAAAGACGCCTTTGGCGCTAAACACATACCTCCCTTTGGGAGCTCCTGAGGTAGGATTCGGCCTCCGCACGCCTTCTATTTCCGAGAGGATTAGATCGGTTTTACTCTGTTGGCAACCAGAATCCGCCAGTACACCGCCACTATCCAAAACCTCGAAATCGATGCGGTTCACTGGCAATTTCACTGGCAGTCTGCGGCTGGCTGCACATCACCTCCAAAGTGGGCACTGCTCGGGAAGTCTCTCGAAGAAGTGCCGAGAAGTGCCGGAACCCGAACGCGGGGAAGGGTAGGGTGCTTGAAGGGGAATGTCGATCCGGAGTGAAGTCTTGCGTAATTGGATATCAGTTTCTTACAAAGAATTTATGCCATGTCTTCGTTGCGCGAGAGCGCCCGGCAAGGTCTTGTTTCGTTGTGCTCTGACCGGCGAAAGAATCAAAAAAGTGAAAAAAGTCTCCTGCAACGCGCTGCAAGACCGAATCGCCATTGAAGATTCTTCCTCCGGGAATGGGGACGATCCGGCGTTCGTGAATCGCGTCACCCGCGAACCGCGAGTCCAAACCGGACTGGAGCGTGGACGTGCCGCTGGGATGGGGCGACACCGGACTATCGACAACCAGTTTGAATTGCCTCCCTCCTCAGTTTGACCACGTCGCGTCGCAATTGGATCGCCGTTTCCTTTCGCGGGCTGGATCGGAGTTCCGAGTTGCCGAATGCCACACGCGCGCAAAGCCGGCGCACTGTGAGAAGTTTCAAGAGATGAGGAATTAACGTCATGTCGCCCCAATAGCTCACTGTATCTGGTACCGAATGCCCAGCGACGGTGTAGTCCACGGCGACGGCGGCTACGGGAACGACACCTCCGGTGACCGGTTGGAAAAGCGATGTCTTGAAAGGCAGAACGTCCCGGCCGTCCGAGCTTGTCCCTTCGGGAAACAGGACGACCGGCAGCCCGAGTCCGAGCAATCTTGCAAGTTCGCTGTTGACACGCACCACATCGCGGCGGCGGGAGCGGTCGATGAAGACCGTTCCCGCCATGCTGGCGAACGCGCCGAGAACTGGCCAGCGAGCGACTTCGCATTTCGCTACGAACAGACAGGGCGTAACTGCTGCGAGCGCGACGATGTCCAGGTAGCTAATATGATTGGCGACGATGAGACCGGTGCGAGGCGCGGATCCTCGCCGCTCGATCGCCATGCCGAGAATGGCCGCGGCTACCCGGCACCAGCGGTTCATCCATTGGGTGCGTTTCTCCAGGTTGTTCCACCGCGCGAAGATCAGGAAATCGAGGGCGGCGAAGGCGAAGGCGGTGCTTATTCGGACGAGACGGCGGATTCGACGCGCCTCCGCAATCAACCGGGCCGTCCCGGCACGGTCGACGCACACGGATCGGGACGGCCCGGCTGCTTGAAGAACGGCCTCGCGATTCATCACAATCCGAACCGCGCTCTCACGACTGCCGACACCGCGCGCAGATCAAGCAGTGTAAGAAAGTCGATCGTGCCAAATTCGCGGTCGAGCGCCGGTGGGCCACAAATTTTCGCCCCTAGCGCAAGATAGGCGCGCAGAAGTTTCGGTGGCGGAGGGCAATTGGCGACCGTTTCGTCCGAAGCGCACTCGAACCCCGGCTTCGGGCGAGTGCGGAACCGATCTTCCGCGAGAAAACCATGCGTTCTAAAATACCGGAGCGTTGCGGCACCAAGCGCGCAGTCCTGGGAAGTGAGCGAACTGCACCCGACGAGGCAATGCCCGCCGCGAGAGCGTGCATAGGCGGCGATGCCCCGCCATAGAAGCGTCAACACGCTCGCATGCCGATGGTCCCGGCGAATGCACGCACGACCAAGCTCGATCATTTCGCCGCGCAACCGCTCGAACGGCGCAAAGTCGAATTCCGTCTCGCTATAATAGCCAAACTTCTCAGCCGCCGTGGAGCCGGTCTGCATCCGGTAGGTTCCCACGACTTCTCCCGAGCACCCGTTCTCAACGAGCAGGTGGTCGCACACCGCATCGAACCGGTCTTCGTCCCGTCCGTTGAAATACGAAGTTACCAGACCTTCGTTCAGCTCGATATTGAAGACCTCGAAGCGCAAGCGCTGCGCAGCGCGGATGTCGTCGAGCGACTCCGCAAGCCGGACGCTGTAGCCCCCGGCGATGTTCGCGGTCGCGATCATGGCTGGAAGACGGGACGCCCCGATCTCCTGGAGCCAACCTGGGGTGATGGCTTCCCCATGCTGGCTTTTGACCCGAAGGATACCTCAAGGATCCGATAGGTCAGGTCCATTGCCGACTGCGGCGTGGGGCTGATCTTCGCAGCCACATGGAAGACTGCCGGATAGTAGCGTTCCACCATCGAGTCGAAGTATGAATTGTTCGTTTTCATGTCGTGCCGATGGATAAGTCGCGCCGCACGCGAAATCCTTACAAGGCGAGCCGGGAATGTGGCGCATCGTCGCTTTCGCCGACGTGACGGCGATCTCCGTGTGGCTCACCGTCGCCGCTTCCTTTCGATGCATGCAGATGCTGAAAGGCCCGCGCTTCTGCTCGTGCGAGGCGTGGAGCCGCCGCAGCCACGGGAGACTCCCCGCGCCCGTCTCGCGCCACGCAGTACAGCAAACTTCCGCACGAACGACGTTCGCGCGCGCCTCGTCATACCCGGACGAAAACCAATGCCGCGGTTCCCATGTGTGGCGGAGTTCCAAGATGCGCTCGGCATCCCATCGGAACTCGCAGAGACCCTTCTCTCGGAGCGCCACCGCGAAAAGCCGGAAGGGCTGCGTGTCGCAGAGCGCCATCCCGGCGATGCCGCCCCGCACTTCGTCGATCGTCAGCAAACTCAGCAAGCGCGGGATGACGATGCCGCGACTCACCTGTTCTCCGCCCACGGGCCGCCAAATTGCATACCAGTTCACCAGCGCGAAACAGAGGCCTTGTTCGTTGCCCCCTACCCATGTCCCGCCAGACGGCTCGCCCGGGTAGAGTGCGGCCACGCGCTTGTCTTCGAAAATCTTCGGCGGACAACCGAGCGGGCGGGAGAGCAACTCGTCGCGGTTCATCGCGAGGAGGAACCCGCGCGAATTAGGAAACAAAGGAAACGGTACACATGGTCATACATGAGGAGCGGCGGGTGCCAGGTTGGCGCCCTTCCCTCTTTCAGTCGGCCACTGGATAACTCCGCGCCATCAGGATAGTTCTCCTCCACTCCCGCAACAAACCGAGCGACGATTCCACCTTCCACCCGCGCCCCCGGTTCATTGCACCGATCCAGAATACCAGCTCCCATTGACGGTAGAGCATCCGGTACGCGCTGCGCAGGGAGCAGTGTTCGTCGTAGATGCTCGTAGCCTCGGAGCCCGCGCCGTTCAATTCTACGATGGTAAACCCCGTTCCTGTCCGCAGTTCCGCATCCGATCCGTATCGCAAATCGAAACGCCCAATGAAGAAATCCGGCAGCGCCTGCGAGATCCGATCGATCGCCGAACACAGCTCCGGCGTCGCGAGATGCATTCCGTCGCGGAAAATACAGCCCTGAGCGTGGTTTCCCGCCTCGACCAGCCGCATGGTCTCGCCTCGCGCCAGCACCTGATCTCTACGATTTTGAAATCGCCGCAGATACGTGTCCGCGATCTTCACCGCGCGCGAATCGGCGAGGATCAGGTCTTCGACTGTCCGTTCCCCATCGCCTTCGATCGCCGGAAAGATCTTCTCGGTGATCGCGAGGATGTGTCCGCATGATTCGTCCGGCAGTCGATAGTAGAACACCCCCGCCTCGCGTGGTCCCGGCGCGTACCGCTGGAGCAACACCGGGGCCTGGACCTGCGCGAGGTAGTCCAATGCGGCGTCGAATGAGCATATCAGCTTCACTCCTGCGCCGCGCTGCCCGACATCCGGTTTCAGAATGAACGGCAACCCGAGACCCTCGCGCGCGCAGATCCGGCGAACGGCCGCGAATCTCGCTTCCCCATCGCCCGGCGCAAGCAGCCATGTTCCGGCGGTGCTCTCGGGAGCAACGAGCGCGAGCAACCTCAGAGTGTCGAACTTCGATTCTCCGACGAGGCCGCCCGCCGGCATTCCGGGATTCGCCGCCGCAGGCAGATTCCATCCGCGATAGCGCACGCCGAGCCAGACATAGAAAAGCGCTACTGGCGCATAAAAGACCCAAGCCGACCAGAACTCGAACTCCAGGAAGCCGGGACGTCTCGCGGCGATCATCCGCTCAGGGCGCGGACCACCGCGTCTCTTTGGCAACACCGCGACGGCTGCGGCCCCGACCGCGATCCAGGGGACGAAGTCGCGCGCTCCCTCGAAGTTGCCCAGGCACAAGATACCGCCCACCCACACCGCCGCCGCAACGCCCGTGACAACCACGAAACTTCCGACTGGATATCGAATGGCCCCCGCCGCGAGATAGCTCGGAAGCCGCAGCCCCGGGACGAACCGCACCGTGAGCAACACCAGCGATCCGCGCCGCTCGAACCACGACCGGCTCCGATTGACCGCAGCACCGTTCGCAAACCGCGCGAGGAACGGCGCGCCTGCCACGCGCGCCATCGCATACAGCCACAGATCACCCAGCCAGATTCCGAGAAAGCAGACCGCGAACGCAATCGGCCAATCCAGCAGCCCGGCGGCGGCCAGCGCCGCCGCGCTAAACACCGCCGCATCCTCCGACACGAACGTGAGCACGAAAATCCCGGAAGCCGTCGCGTTCATCGAAATCAGGGAGCGGCGGCAGCCTGCCGCAGATCTTCCCGAACGGGCGCAGGATGCGCCCGCTCCTTGTCGTATTTCACCGTGCTCGGTGCCACGCCGAAACCATCCGGCAATGGCACGCCGAGCATTCCGCACATGACCCCGATCAACGCGTAGTGATGGATCGCGTGCGCTACTGCGTACATGATCTCGCGTCCCAGCGTAGAGGGCATGGCTGGCGACTCTTCGTCGTGGTAGCTCACCTTGCTGCGCACCAAGATTGTACGGCGCAGCCACTCCGGCGGAATCGAATCGCAACCGCGCAGGATGGCCTTGGTCTCGGCGAGCGCATACGCCCGCTCGCTCTCGATCCGCGGATCGCGCTTGCGGTTGTCGTAGTTCAACTCGTCGGCATCGAGCGCGTCCAACAGGCTCCTGAAATGATCGAGACAATGCCGGTAGTGCCCCCCGATGCTCGCGTTGAACGCGCTCTGCACCCGGGTCGAATACGCGTCGTCGCCCAAAGCGCGCAGTAGCGTCTCGCCCTGGCGCAACACCTCGGTCACGCCGCGCAGGATCATCTGCTCGTTCACAGTCGGGCCCCGATGATCGGCAGCGCGTGCCGATGGATGAAAATCAGGATCGCCGAGCAGATTGCCACTACGACAGCCAGTCCGAAGAGCAGCCCACCGTCGTTCATCACCACGATGCCTAGCACCGTGAGATGGCTCATGATCGCGCCGCCGATCACGCCGAGCGCGATCACAGCACCGAGCCACGTCAATCCGGGCCAGAACAACAGTACCGCCGCGATGAGTTCGACCACTCCGGAGCCGATGCGCCCCCACGGCTCCATTCCCACTTTGGTGAAAATGTAAACCGACTCCGGCGCACCGGAAAATTTGAAGAAGAGCGTCTGAAGCAGAATGACTGCTGCCAGAAGACGACAGATCCAGCTTACGATGACTTCAGGTTTGCTGAGCGGGTGCATGGTTGTGTCCATGCACCGTTCGTCGGGGTGGTGGCGGATTCCTTACGGGAGAATTGTGCTTTGCACTCCTGGAGAGAAAAACCGCGCACGGATTGACCAACGTCGAGCCATGCGCCGATGCCGAGCGAGCCACCGCAGCCTTTTTGCAACCAAGACTGGCGTTTGAGCAACCTCTCACCGGGAATGAGCGCCGCTCTCAGAATAAGCGACAGCTACCGAAGCCATGCTTCGCATGATACTTCTGGTGATATTCCTCGGCTTCGTAGAATGGAATCGCGAGCGCAATCTCGGTCACAATCGGGCCGGAACGTTTGCCGCTCTCTTCCAGTCGCGCAGCGGACTTGCGCGCTGCTGCTTCTTGCTCGGGCGTCGTGAAGAATATGGCCGAGCGGTACTGGCTGCCGATGTCCGGCCCCTGGCGATCTCGTGTCGTCGGGTCGTGAATCTTCCAGAAGAGATCGAGCAGCGCGGAAAATTCAATCTGCGCAGGATCATATTCCATCTCGACCACTTCGGCATGGCCGGTCGTGTGCGAGCACACATCCTCGTAGGTTGGGTTTCTCGTCACTCCGCCGGAGTAGCCGACGCGCGTATTCCTCACGCCCTTCACCTTTGCGAAGTCGTCCTCGACGCCCCAGAAGCAACCCGCTCCGAAGAGCACCTTTTCGAGCGCCGGTTTGACACCGTCCTCGTGGAAGGCGAGCGCTGCAGAGTTCATGCAGTAGCGCAGCCCCGACGGAGCCGGACCGTCCTCGAAGACATGCCCGAGGTGCGAGTCGCAACGGACGCAATGGACCTCCGTGCGGATCATGCCATGGCTCGAGTCGCGCGAACTACCGACGTTCTCCGCCGCGACCGGATGCAGGAAGCTCGGCCAGCCCGTGCCGGATTCGAATTTCGCATCCGACCGGAACAGCGGGAGTCCGCAGCAGACGCAGGTGTATAGGCCGAGTTTGTGGTTGTCATGGAAGATCCCGCAAAAGGCGCGCTCGGTCCCCTCCGTGCGCGTGACGCGATACTGCTCGTCCGTAAGCTGCGCGCGCCAGGCGGCGTCCGACTTCGTGACCTTCGGAACCGCAAGCGGCGCCGTGAGCATACCAGTTTTCTCGACCAGGCGAACCGTGACGGGCGACGTGGGAGCTTCCGCGAATCTGGAAGACTTGAGGAATGGAATGTTCATGATCGTTGAGAGCAATGGAAACCGACTCCTATTTCACGGCTCGGTCAATTGCAGCAGGTGTCCATCGGGATCGCGAACGAGGGCGGCCCGGCTGCCACCGAGCGGGAGCTTCGCGATGTCGATGGGAGATCGGGCAAGCGGCTCGGTCGATTGTACGACGACTGCGGTCTGCCAGGTCACTATGTCGTTCGGCTGCGCGTCGGTGGGAAAAGGGCGGCCATTGCGAGGGGTGATGTATTCGAGAAATTCAATGCCCGGACCTTGAGGTGCGCGCAGGCCGGTGATGCGGACACGGGCGCCGAAAACGTGGTTCAGGTGTTCCTGCTCGGGACCGTAGTTCTCGCTCTCCCCGGCGACGCGCAGCCCGACCGTGTCGCGGTAGAAACGAAGGCTCGCGTCGGTGTCGGCGACCGCGATCGCTGTGTGATCGATGCCAAGGAAGAGCGCGTCGGACTTCCGTTGCCAGCGCGGGTCGCCCTTGCCCTCGGGAAAGTAGATCAGCTCGAGGTTGTGGTTATCGAGATCGCGGAAGTAGAACGCGCGAATGCCCGCCGCGCTTTTGTTCCATTCCGGCAGAGTCTGCGGCGCGGTGGAGACGGGCAGCACGTTGTGCTCGCGCAGGTGGGCATAGGCCGCGTCCATGTCGCGCACGACGATTGCGATGTGCTGGAACCACCGGTCGTTGCTGCGCGAGTCCACGGGGATTGGCCGTCCCTGCGGCGTGAGATACTGCGTGAGCCGCAGCGTTTCCTCACAGAGCCGCAAGTCCACGACGCGCACACGCGCGCCGAAGACCCCTTCGAGCCGATCGAAGCCATCGTCGTTGAACTCGCAGTCCGCGACTTTCTCGAAGGCCAGCACGTTATGGAAGAACGCAACGGATCGATCCATGTCGGAGACGGATACGCCAATGGGGCCGACGGCGAGGGGCGTGAGCGTCTCGGCACAGGCCGTCGCGCCGAGGAAGAGCAGCGCAACGAGCAACGCGCCGGCTTCGTCTAGAAACGAGCGGCGGTTCATACGCCCGCGAGTTCGTGTTCTTCCACGCTCGCGCCAACGCGCTCCAGCAGGTGCTGGCCGACGCGCAGAGCGTTCGCCATGATCGTGAGGCCGGGATTTACGGCGGCGCTCGACGGGAAGAAGCTGCCGTCCACGACGTAGAGATTGTCGAGTTCGTGCGCCTTGCAGTTCACGTCGAGCGCGCTCGTCTCGGGATCGTGGCCGAACCGGATCGTGCCGTTCTGGTGCGCGACACCGGCAAGCGGGATGCGCTGGCCTAGGTAGAGGTTGCGAGCGAAGATTCCCTGGTGGCAATCGTGGCCGTGGTGCGGGCATTTCCGCTGCGTGTTCATCAGGTGCTCGAGCTTTTTGATAAGCCGCCGGTGGCCCTCCTCGTTGTTAGGCTTGTACGCAAGGACGATGTTCCCCTCGCGGTCGAGTGTGACGCGGTTCTCAGGGTCCGGTAGATCCTCGCTCGTGAGCCAAAAGTCGATGGAATGCTTGCCCATCAGATTGAGCGTCCATCCCGGCGCGATGGCCGGTGCTCCCGCCGCGAGAGTGTCTCCATCGAGCTTGCCGACGAACGAGATGTGGCCCATCGGAAATTCCCAGGCGTCGCTGGCGAAGTAGTAGTCGTTCACCGAGAGCGTCTTCTGGAAGATGGTTGGATTTTCGCACTTCGAAAGCGCCATCAGCACGGAGTTGGTGTGGCCCATGTAGTGCCGCCCGACGACGCCCGAACCGTTCGCGAGGCCGTCTGGATGCCGGTCGTTCGCCGACCGCAGCAGCAACGCGGCGGAATTGATCGCGCCCGCCGCGACGACGACGAAATCGGCGGAATAGGTTTCCGTCGCGCCGTGGCGTTCCACGACCACGCCGGTCACCTCGCGTCCCGACGCACTCGTCTCCAGGCGCGACACCTTCGCTTCGGTCATGAGCGTCACGTTCGTCCGCTCCAGCGCCGGATCGACGCAGCACACCTGAGCATCGGCCTTCGCGTTCACGAGGCAAGGAAACCCGTCGCAAGTATTGCAGCGGATGCACGGGCTCCGGTGCGGATCGCTTTCGTTCAGCATCACCCCGAGCGGCGTATGAAAGGGATGTAGCCCCTGCGCGGCGAAGTCCTCGCCGAGAATCCCGATGCGCCGCTCGTGGCTCACCGCCGGGCAGGGGTACGGCGCGCTGCGCCAGGGTTCCGTGGGATCCTCGCCCATCTCTCCATGCACATGGTAGAGCCGCTCGGCCGCCGTATAGTGGGCCTCCATGTCGTCGTAGGAGATAGGCCATGCGGGCGAGACGCCGCCGTGGTGCCGGATCTCGCTGAAATCTTCCGCGCGCAGCCGAAACAGCGCCGCGCCGTAGAACTTTGTGTTACCTCCGACATAATAGTTCGTGTGGGGATGCATCGGCTTGCCGTCCACGTCGCGCCAGGTTTCCTTCGTATTGTACTTGCCCTCGGCGTTCACCGCCTTCGAGTCCCAGTTGTCCTTCTCGCGCGGCACGTACGGCCCGCGTTCGACGATCAGGATGCGCTTGCCTCTCGGGGAGAGTTTCCACGCAAGGGTGCCACCGCCCGCGCCCGTGCCAATGATGATGAAATCGTAGTGGTTGCTTGGGTTCATGGGCAGCTTCGTCGGCGGCACAGGCGATTCCTTACAACCCGCTCCACAAGGCTCTCGCAATGCCTTGGAGGTGGAAGGGAATCCGTTCGAAGTGGAGGTGGGCGACCTGACGTCCGAGGCACCTGAGGTGGCAGCGGAACTGAACGTGGCACGGTAGCGCTTCCCCGATCTGCGCGATTGGAAAATGGTGGGCGCTGGCGTTCATGGTGTGTCTCCGAGGGATTGGTCGTTCGGACCGGCGTGGCCTTACACGGAGCTGCGGGGTTCCGCAGCCAACCCACCAATCCGTGAGGCGGCTATTCCGTTGCGGCGGCTGATGCCGAGAGTGCCGGGACGAACGGCCGTCCATTGCACTCCAGAACGTAGGTCGCCACGAACCGCTGCACGTTTTTGAACGCCATCGGCTCGGTGCGGCGGAGCCGGCCGCGTGCGGATTCGGTGAGCGAATCCAGGAAGCTCTCGCTGACGAGGATCTCCCACGCCCCGGCGCGGTCGCACAGACGCGAGGCGAAATTGACGGTGTGCCCGATGGCAGTGAAGTCCCGTCGCGACTGCGAGCCGATGGATCCCACCACCGCCCGACCGCGATGGATGCCGACGCCGAGCCCCAGCGGCCAATTCTTCTCCACCGTCTCGACGCGGACCCGCGCGATCAGCCGCTCCGCGCATTCCAATACGGCATCGCCGGAATTCTCCGCCTCGAGGAAGACCGCCATCACCGCGTCGCCAATGAACTTGTCCACGTCGCCTCCCGCGCTCAGCACCACGTCGGCCTGGACTGTGAGAAGGCGGTTCAACTCGCGCACGAGTTCGCTTGCATCGCGCGATTCCGAGAAGTGGGTGAAGCCCCGCAGGTCGGCGAAGAGCACGATCACATCCTGCTCGGAGCCGGTCAGCCAGGAGGGATCCTGTTCGCTCCGGCGCACGGCCTCGGCGGTGAAGCGCGAGACGTACGGGAGGAGCGCGAGCTTTTCCCGGAGCGACCCGATCATGTCGTTGAAGACGTCGCCGAGTTCCTCGAGTTCGTCGCCCGTGGCGAGCGTGGCGTGTGCCCGGTGGTCGCCGGCTTTCAACCGCACCACGCAATCCGAGAGCACCTTCAGTCCCCGTGTGATTCCTCCGGCCAGCAGGAGACCTGGAATCAGCGCGAATAGGAACGACCCGCCGCTCACGGCGATGCCGAACAGCAGGTCGGCCCGCTGCCGCCCGGTGAAGCGGCTGATCTCGGCATCCGCCTCCACGACCGCGACCGGCTTCCCTGTGGCGTCGAGCACCGGCGCGTAGGCGCTGATCCACTGCCCGTGCTCGTCACGGTAGAGGTCCGTGCTGACCGGCATTCCGCTCTCCCACGCGAATCGATATTGCGCGCGGTTCTCCTCGGGAATCGTGTACCGGTGGCCAATGAACGTCTTTTCCTGGAGCATCACCACGAACTCAACATTCCACGGTTCTCCGCCTGACACGGGGCGGAGAATGTAGAGTTCCTGGCGGGCGAGTCCGTTGATACGGCGTGACCGGTCGAGGGTGGTCCGCACCTGCTGGAATCCCGGTTTATCCGCGTCGGCGTCTGTGCGGATCGCAGACAGGCTGCCGCCGTCCAGCGCCAATGCCGTGGTGCCGGCAACGCTCCGCACGAAGACCTGGAACTCGGACAGCAACTGACCGCGCCGCACCCAGAAATTTGTGGCGACCGTGGTGCCTGCGACGGCGGCTCCGACCACCGCCATCGCGAGCACGATCTTCACTCGTAGCGAAAGTAATCGCGTCCGCCGCTTTCGTACGTCACTCATGCCGGGTCGTCTCCTCCTGCTCTCGCTTCACAAGTTCGCCGAATGCGCAGTTGAAGATGCAGCGGGTCCCGTTGTGGTGATGAAGCTTGGCGCAATAGACGACTCGCCCCGAGTGCCGATAGAGGAACGCCGCGAGCAGCATCGCGAGCACCGGCGCCGTAAAGTAGATCCAAAGTTCCGTCCACACCTGGCCGACAAGCGCCGACCCGAACGAACGCGCCGGATTCATGCTCATTCCCGAAAGCGGGGCTTCGAAGGTGATGTAGGTGGCGACCAGCGTCGCAGCGAAGTAAGGCGTGTAGCGGCTGAGCCGGGGATGGTTGCTGACGTTGAGGACGGTGAGCATGAGCAGGAAAGCGATCCCGAATTCGGCGGCGAACGCAACGGCCGCTCCGGATGCGCCGGGTAGCGTTGCTACGAAGTTCACGGAACTGTGTGCGAGCCAACGCGGGACGAGGAGCGCGACGATCGCGACGCCCGCGACTCCGCCAGCGAACTGCGCGACCACGTAGCACACTGCGTCGCATGTCCGCACCTTTCCCAGTCGCCAAAACGTGAGGGTCACGGCGGGATTGAAGTGCGCGCCGGACCGTTGGCCCATCGGCGAGAGAATCAGCAACACCCCCGTAACTCCCATCGCGATACCGATGAGCATGCGACGGAGGAACGCATTGGGGAGCACCTGCACCGCGGGTGAGAGAGGATATTCCAGCAGCATCGTAAAGACGCTCGCCGAGATCATGAAGAGCGCGAGCAGCGTCGCCTCGATGAGATACTCGGGCCAATGGGAAAGGAGCGGCGAGCGTCCCACCGCCGACCCAACCGTTCCGTGAAGGGGAGATCTTTTCGTCGCGGCGGCTGGCGCCGCCGAGGGCGCCGGGACGGACGCCCCTCCTTGGGTTTCCGCGTTCATGGTCTCACCCCCTCCGCGGCGTGAGGAGAGTGCGGAAAATGTGCGATGGAGATTTCGATGAGAGTTTTCAAGGGCGCGTTTCCTTGGTCGGCATCGTGCGTGGTTCCTTACAGGGTGGGGAATCCGTCCCGGCGCCCTTCACGGTATTCGCCGCGATGAATGGCCGCTTCGCGGATGGGCGGGGTGGGCGGCGGGACGCTCGCCGCTCCTTGGGTCACTTCCCGCGAAGCGCCTGTTTCATGCGCGCCTTGGCATCTGGAGGGAGCGCTTCTTCTACGCAGTCGTCCATGTGCTCCGGCAGGTGCTGGGTCGCTTCGCCGAGCAGATCGAGCTGTGCCGCGTAGCGCGCGCACCATTCGCAAAAGCTCTTGTGCAGGCCGAGTCGGAGCCGTGTGGTCATGGAGAGGGGGCGCTCGCGCGCATCGGAGGTCAGCCTTGCGACCTCCTTGCATTTCGGAGTGACCCGCCAGACCACGTCGGCGATCCGTGCCTTCAGCCAGCCGGGCGAGTGGTCGTGGGTATCGGGAGAAGAAGACATCTTGAAATCTTTGTCGGCGGGAAGTGGGTAAACTTACACTTTCCCTTCGCGAGGGAAGCCGTTTCCGCGCCTGACCGGCCGGCGATCTGCGACGAACTACAATCTGGTGGATCCCCGGCCTTCGAAGAAAGTCGCCTCCAAATCCTGACGCAGCGCCATGCGCGCCCGATGCAGCATCACCCACAGATTGGACTCGCTGATGTTCATCAACTCGCACACCTCCTTGCTCGGAACACCGTCCATCTCTCGCATCATGAAGACTTGGGCGATGCGCTGCGGGAGTCGGCCAAGGCACGCGTGCAGCGCCTGCCAAAATTCTGCGCGCTTCATCGCCTCCTCACCTTCCGACTTCCAATCGGAGGGTCCACGCGCGTGGATCCAGTAGTTGTCGCCGTCGAAACGGTCCGAGTGCTCGTCGCTGAAGAACTCCAGGTCGCTGAAGGTCGTCTCGCGGCCCAGCTTCCGGAAGTGGTCGCAGATCTTGTGCTTCAGGATTGCGACGAGCCAGCTCCGCTCGCTCGAACGTCCGCCGAACCGCTCCTGCGTGCGCACGGCGGCAAGCAGCGTATCCTGCACGAGATCCTCAGCGATCGCCTCGTTGCGCACACGGGTGAGTGCGAACCGGAAAAGGCAGTCCCCGTGTTCATCGACCCAGCGTTCCGGGTCGGGATGCGCCGAGGGAGTCGAAGGCGCGGATGGGAGTGTGGAGGGAGGATTCATGGCAGTGCGGAGTTGGGAGCGAAATTGGTGGCGGCCTGGCGGAGCTGCTCCTCCTGGAAGGGGGAGCAGTGCACGAGCGCGACGGAGCGATGGGAAAGGTCGGCCAGAAGCGCGAGTCCCGGACGGTCGATGAGCATCACGTCGCCGAGATCCAGAACAAGGCGGCGACCGTCGGTGAGTAGATGCTCGCAGGCCGTGCCCAGTTCTGCGGCCCATGGTCCCGCAACCTGACCTTCAAGATGCAGCGTGGCGGCGTTCGCGGCGTTTTCAACGATTGAAATTCGGAGCATGGCAATGGACTCTGTCGAGGGTTGATGATGGTCCATTTCATCAATTGCACCCGATGTGCCACGACGCGCTCCGTTGCCGTTCGCAAGGACTTCCACTCTGTAGAAAAGGCCTGCGGCTTCGGAATCCGCGACATTTCGCGGGTGCTCCACGAGGCTCGTGGCCGCGACGTTTCGTGGGCTCCCGCGAGATGGCGCGGCCTTGTGCGGTCGATGGGTCATGGGGTCTCCGCAGGCCCCCGGAATATGGTCCCTAGTTTGTCGCGCCGCGGACGATTCCAAGCCGCTTCATGCGACTGCGAAGCGTGCTGGGTTCCAGTTCGAGAATGTTTGCCGCCCCTCCCTTTCCCTCGATGCGCCAGTTGGTCTGCTGGAGAACGGCGAAAATGTGCTGCCGTTCGATCTCGCAGAGAGAAGCGCCTGCTGGGGAGGATGTGGTGGAAGGCGTTGGCACCGTTCTTGCCGCCACCGGCGAAGCGCTGGACCCAAAGAGGGCGTCGTTTTCGATCCTAAGCACCGGCCCGGTCGTCAGGACCACGGCGCGCTCGATGAGGTTCTGGAGTTCGCGGATGTTTCCCGGCCAGGAGTAGGCGGACAGACGCGACATCGTCTCCTCAGTCACATGAGGAATCGTGCGTCCGAGTTTGCGCGCGAATTTCTCCAGGAAGAACATCGCGAGCAGCGGCACATCCCTGGGGCGCTCGCGAAGCGGGGGCATGGTCAGGGGGAAGACGTTGAGTCGGTAGTAGAGGTCGCTGCGGAATTTGCCATCACGGACCATCGCGGCGAGGTCGCGATTCGTCGCGGCGATCACGCGCACGTCGACTTTGACCGTCCTGGTGCCGCCGATCGGCTCGAATTCTTGCTCCTGCAGCACGCGCAGCAACTTCACCTGCGTGTCTGGAGGCAGCTCGCCGACTTCGTCGAGGAAAATCGTGCCGCCATCGGCGAGAACGAACCGTCCGTCCCGGTTCGCAAGGGCGCCGGTGAAGGCACCCTTCAAATGGCCGAAGAGTTCGCTCTCGACCAGACCCGCGCTGATGGCACCGCAGTTCACCTTCACCAGCGGGCGCTCGCGGCGCGGACTGCGCTCGTGGATGGCACGGGCGACGAGTTCCTTGCCCGTGCCCGTCTCGCCATAGATCAGCGCAGTGGCATCTGTGGATGCGACCTGGTCCACCTGGCGCAGCACGGCGAGCAGCGCGGGGCTGTTGCCGATGATCTCGACGAAGTTGTGCTGACTGCGGATTTCCTCCTGCAAATAGATGTTCTGCGCCTCGAGCCGTGTCTTCTCCTGCTCCATCTGAACGCGCTCCGTGATGTCCACGAACATTGTGCGCGTCAATCCGCTCGCGGGATCGGGATGCGACCACCACCGAATCCAGATCGGCTTCCCATCGTTCCGGCGACGCAGTTCGAGCACGACGCCGCTAGTGTCCGTGCCCTGTCCGATGGATTCAAACGCCTCGCGCAGACGGCGCTGGGCATCCGGCGTGTCGGGCACGAAGCTCTTTCCGTAAGTTCCCTCTACCTCGTCCGGCGTGATCCCGAGAATGCGCATCGCAGTCTTGTTCGCCCGGACGAAGCGCGTATCCAGCCCCTCCAGCACATAAGCAATCGGCGCTTCGTCGAACAGATCGCGAAACCGCTCTTCGCTGGCGTCGAGGGCCTTGCTCGTCTCCGCCAACTCGCGGGTCATCTGGCTCTTCTGCAGTTCCAGCTCGGCGATCTTCCGCGCCGCAAGCTCGTCCCCCAGCCTGCGCATCTCCTCGTGAACGAGGCAGTCGTCGAGCGCCACGGCTACCGCGCTCGCCACTTGCTCGAGGAATGTCTGCTGGAGAGTTCCGTAGGCACCCTTCGCCGACGTCATGAAAAAGAGCGCGCCTAGCACGCGGTCGCCCGTGACGAGCGGGAGCGCGCACAGCGATTCCATTTGCTCCCGCAGCATGAACTCGGCGGTCTCGGAAAACCGTTCGCGGAGTTCGTCGCGCGTTTCCGCGACATTCCATTCGCGATGCTCCATCACCCAGTCGGCGACGGCACCTCTCCGGATCAGCGAAATGGGCTGTACGCCCTCCGAATGCACTTTGCGGCCGGTAAGGATATAGGCTTGGAGTCGATCTTCCTCGTCCGGCAGTACGACGCCGAAGCGATCCGCAGGCAGGGTCTTTTGGAGACACTCGGCCAAGGCTCCGAAAAGGACGTCCCGCTGAAGATGGTGGCCAATGGCGCGCATGATATCGAGCAGCGCCTGGGTCTCTATGTTCACCCTCCGGATCTCTGCGTGCGCCTTGCGAAGTTTCTCGTCGGCCTGCTTCCGCTCCAGCTCCGCACAGCCGCGTGCGGCGAAGATCCTGAGCGTCGCGAGATCCTCCTCGGTCGGCTCCATGGGCTCGGTGTGGAGGACAGCGACATGCCCGAGGGTCCGGCCTTGGGCGTTGCGCATTGGAACGCCGACATAGCTTACGGCGCCGATCTGCTGCAGCCACAGATCCTCGGGAAACCTTTCCTGCAGGCCCGAGGGCGTCACGCACACATGCCCGGCGGCCACCCGCTGGCAGGGCGTACCCGGGAAGCGATAGGTGAATCCCTCGCCGAAATCCAATCCCTCCCAGAATGCGAGGGAGCGGGATTCCATCTCGCTGAGCGTCTCCGCGACAAACGCATAGCGCGCGCGGAGCGCCTGGGCCGCGCACCGGGCCAGCGAACGGAAGAACTCGTCGCCAATCGCCGCCGCCGTCCCCTCCGCGATCACCTGAAGGGAACGGACGGGTTGAGCGTTGCTTGCTTCTGTGGGCGCTCTCATTGGGCTGAAGCCGACAGAAAGTGTGTTTATCACCGGCGGGATCGGGAAGAAAGGCACAAATCAAGGAGGGGCGGCGGGACGCCGCTCCGTGTAAGGAACTGGGACGTTCGGCGACGAATGGGGCGAATCGTTCTTCAACCACCATGCACCACCACGATCATCCACACTTTCCGAAGCCCGTCATGCCGAACGTACCCATCCGGCGCCTGCTGGCGGGGCAGACCGCCATCGTCACCGGCGCCAGTTCCGGGATCGGAAAGGCCATCGCTATCGAACTCGGAAAGGCCGGCGCGAACGTCATCGTCAACTACGTCACCGGGCCGGACAAGGCGGACGAAGTCGTCGCGGAGATCGAGACCGGTGGCAGTCACGCCGCGGCCGCGAAGGCCGATGTCTCCAGGGAATCCGAGGTGGAGGCGATGTTCGAGCTGGCGAAGGAGGAGTTCGGCACGGTCGATCTTCTCGTGAACAATGCGGGGCTCCAGGTCGATGCGCCCTTTTACGAAATGACGCTCGCGCAATGGCAGCGCGTCATCGACGTGAATCTGACCGGGCAGTTCCTCTGCGCCCGCGAGGCCGTCCGCGAGTTCAAGCGCCGCGGCGTGGTCGCCGAAGTCTCCTGCGCCGCCGGGAAGATTATCTGCATCAGTTCGGTGCATGAGGTGATCCCGTGGGCCGGGCACGTGAACTACGCCACGAGCAAGGGCGGCGTGATGCTGATGATGAAGAGCATCGCGCAGGAAGTCGCGCCCTGGCGCATCCGGGTGAACTCCATCGCGCCGGGCGCCATCCGCACGCCGATCAACACCGCCGCCTGGGACACCCCCGAACACTTCGCCGAACTGCTTAAGCTCATCCCCTACAAGCGCATCGGCGAACCCAACGAGATCGGTCGCACCGCCGCGTGGCTCGCCAGCGACGACGCCGACTACATCCACGGCATCACGCTCTTCGTCGATGGCGGTATGACGCTATACCCGGGATTCGAGACAGGAGGATAGGCGCGATGATAGATCTCCTTACTATCGTCGTCGCGGCGCTCGTCGTGGTACTCTGCAACATCAACCCCCAGCCATGCACCCAATGACCCACGAAGAACACTATGCCGAATGGCTCGAAGCAGACGGCCTCGGCGGATTCGCGAGCGGCACGGTGTCTGGCATCCGCACGCGGCGCTACCATGCGTTGCTGCTCTCGGACACGACGCCACCCGCGGGCCGGATGGCGCTCGTCAATGGGTTCGACGCACGGAAGACGCTGCGCGGAAGCTTCGCGATCTCGTCGCAACACTACGCGCCCGACGTGGTGCATCCGGATGGGGTGGCGCGGCTGGAGTCCTTCGTCGCCGAAGCGGCACCGGCTTCGGCATTCGGGCGGACGGGGACGGTCTGCTAGCATGCGGCGTGCCCGGCGTGCAACTCACCTGGATGGACGCGAAGGTCGGGGACTGGGTCGTCACGCCACGCATCGGAAAGCCCGTGGAGGTCCAGGCCCTTTGGATCAATGCTCTGTGGATCGGGCTTCAGGCGTCTTCCCGCTGGGAGCATTTGTTCGAAAGGGCGTGCGCCAGTTTTGCCGAACGCTTTTGGAACGAATCCACGGGCGGGCTGTTCGACGTGATCGACCGCGAGCATCGACGCGGTGCGAACGACGCCTCCTTCCGTCCGAACCAGATCCTCGCGGTCGGAGGGCTTCCGCTCGCGCTGCCGGAAGGCCAGCGCGCCCGCAGGGTCGTTGAATCGTGGAGAAGCGCCTGCGTACACTGCTCGGCCTTCGCTCGCTCGCGCCCGGCGAACCCAATTATGCCCCCGCTACGAGGGTGGTGTCCGGCAGCGCGACGGCGCGTACAACCAGGGCACGGTCTGGCCGTGGCTGGTCGGTCCCTTCGTCGAGGCGTGGCTGCGCGTCCGAGGGAACACCGCCGAAGCAAGGGAAGAAGCGCGGGCGCGTTTTCCTCCCGCCGTTGCACGAGCATCTCGCCACCGCCGGCCTCGGCCATATTTCCGAGATCGCGGACGCCGACACGCCGCACACACCCCGAGGATGCCCCTTCCAAGCATGGTCGCCGGGCGAACTGCTACGGCTCCAGACGCTCCTCGCGGAGTGACCGCCCTCTGAGCGGCGAGCATCCCGCCGCCGACCAAAACTATGGCGGGGAAGCCGCATCAAAAACGCAGGGCGGCGAGACGCCACCCTCCTTGTAAGGTACCGCGCCGACACCCGACAAACGGGCATGCAAAAGAAACGCATTCTCATCCTCGGCGGAGGATTTGGTGGAGTCTATGCCGCCGTGCATCTCGGGCGACTCCTGAATCGACGCGAACTCGAGGAAACTGAGATCGCCCTTGTCAGCCGCGAGAACTACATCGTGTTCCAACCGCTCCTGCCCGAGGTGATCTCCGGCTCGGTCGAACTGAACCACGTCATCGCACCCATCCGGCGCATGGCCCCGAAGGTCCGGCTCTACACGCGCGACATCGAGGCGATCGATCCCGTCGCACGCACGGTCACGCTCGGTCCCGGCGCCCGCCCGGAATCGCTCACGCTGTCGTACGATCACCTCGTCGTCGCGATGGGCACGCGGCTCGATCACTCAAAGATTCCTGGCATGCGCGAACACGCCAGCCCCTTCAAGTATCTTGGCGATGCCCTCTATCTGCGAAATCAACTCGTGCGAACGCTCGAGGAAGCGGAGGTCGAGACCGATCCCGATCTGCGGCGGCGGTTGCTCACGTTCGTTGTCACGGGTGGCGGGTTTTCCGGGGTCGAGTGCATGGCGGAGATGAACGACTTTCTGCACGAGGCGACGCGCGCGTATCACAACATCGACGAAGCTGATCTGCGCCTCGTTCTGCTGCAGCGGGGGGAACGGATCCTACCCGAGCTGAAGGAATCGCTCGCCGCTTTTGCGCAGAGGCTGCTGGCGAAGCGCGGCGTGGAGATCCGGCTCGGCGCGGACTTGAAAGCCGTCAGCGCCAATGCCGTTGTGGTCGAGGACAAGTTGACCCACCACATCGAGACGATTTCCACGCGGACCTGTATTGCAACGGTCCCGTCGGGGCCTCATCCGCTGCTCACGGGGCTGCCATTTCCACAGGAACGGGGGCGGATCGTGGTGGAACAGACGACCGAGGTGAAAGACTGGCCCGGCGTCTGGGCGCTCGGCGATTGCGCGGCGATCATGCAGATCGACGGGCAGATCTCGCCGCCGACCGCGCAACACGCGCTCCGGCAGGCAAAGACTTGCGCGCAGAACATCGTCGCGTCCTATCGCGGCGGTGCGAAGCGGATCTTCAAGTTCACCGGACTCGGCAAGCTCGGCTCACTCGGACGCCGCTCGGCGGTCGCGGAAATCTTCGGAATCCACCTGACCGGACTCCCCGCCTGGCTGCTCTGGCGCGGCGTCTATGCGACGAAGTTTCCAGGGCTCTCCGGTCAGATCCGCCTGCTCGCGGACTGGGCTCTCGACATGTTCCTGTCGCGCGACATCACCCAACTGCGGCTCTTCCACGAGGAGCCGGTACATCGCGAGCATTTCGAGGCGGGCGAGCACGTGTTCGAGAATGGCGACCTTGGCGACAAGGTCTATTTTATCGTGAAGGGCGAGGCGGTCGTTGAGCGGGACGGCGTCCAGCTTGCTACGTTGTCTGCGGGCGAGGTGTTCGGAGAGGCGGCACTCGTATCAAACCTCCCGCGGAATGCCGCGGTGCGGGCGCTCACGCCGCTGGACGTGACAGCGGTTTCGCGTGAAGCGTTCCAGGAACTGCTCATGAATCTGCCGGGTTTGAACGTCACGATGCAGGAGATCATGGGCCGGCGGATGGAGCGTCCAGTCGATCTTCAGCGCGAGATGGACGACATGAGCGCCATCGACGGTAGTCCCGCTGCGACTGAAGAGACCGTCGGCGCAGTCGCATGACCGGCACGCGACGAATTTCATTCGAAGCGAATTGTAAGGTTTCCCTTCCTCGCCCGACCACTTCAACGCACCCGCAGCCGCAAGTCGTATTGGAAAATCTTGAAGAAAGCTGCGGCTGCAGCCGGGCTTGAGCCAAGAATTCCGTGTCATTCATCCAAAAAAACGGTGGCACTTCAAGGTGGCGGTGGCCACCGAAGAACATGAGCAAGCCATTGTCGCCTTGCGCAAGTCACTGGCGGTTTGGCTGGAAGTCGGCTCGCAAATCAACGTCGCCCACCTGCGGCTGCGGCTGGCAGAGGTTCTTGCCCAGGCCGAGGATGTAGATGCGGCTGAGCTGGAGTTGTATTCAGCCGAAAAGTCATTCACAAAAATGCAGGCGACGCTGATGCTGGACCGTTGCAGCGAGGTGCGCCAACGCATCGTTACCAATATCAGCACTCGCTTCGAACCGCTCATAAGACACCAAACCAGCGTTATGTTACGGTGCAGCGCTAACGACCAAGTAAATTCCGGTGAATCAACCTCCCGGCCAGTAGAACGACCAGGTAAGTACGGAGCCTGCGTCGGCCTCGGCGCCGTTTCGTTTGATTGACAAGACCGGCACCGTTTTTCAGGATCAGGCGAGTACCCCGTCATCATTGCTCTTTAGGAAAGGCAGCGTTGTAGTCGGCACAGAGCATGTCGTGATAGCCCCACCCTATGCCAGAAGAAGATGTCATGATTTCTTCTAACCTATCCCTGAATTCCCGTTGCTGTTCTTCTGGCAAGCTTAGGACCTTTTCGATTGCGCGCCGATACATGCTATTGAGGGCGTCATAGAAGCCTTCGTATATATCGCCAAAACTCAACGTAAAACTGTTGCCGCTCTCCACAAAGAAGATCATAAGGTCAATCTCGCCCAGGGGGTCACCAACGGCCTTTGAATAGCTGGTGATAGCTTTCTTTGCTTTAGAGATCTGAATCGGCTTGTTCCTCTCGACGTCCGGGTACATGCACGCATCAATCGTTTTCTTGTAGGGCGCAAGCGGGTCATCGCCAACTCCAAACCGAGCATGAAAAAAGGCCTGGTTTTCTTTCGAAAAACGATATAGATCCGCGACCAACTTGAGAAGTTGTATCTGATCTAAGTCAAGCACTGCGGCCTTCACGTCTGACCAGGTTGGTTTACCAGATTTCCTGTTTGTCACCAGACCAATGTCCTTTCTTTGTCACTGAACGATTCATGGAATAAAGTGGGGTTCCTCTGCAATCGATTTTATACATTCAAGCATGGTCAATTCTTGATATAGTTCCCACCATTGGTCGGTATGCCTCATATAGGAAAGATTAAACCGCTCATTGCCCACATATTCCAGCCTGGCGAACTTCGTTTCAAATGAGGGAACAATTGCATTGGGGCTGGGACAGTTGTACTTGGCGCAGAAATAAAAATAATGTCGATACCACTTCGAGTAAATGTCGACGAGATAATGAAAGTCGTTGTCAGTAGGTGGTGGTTTTATATACTTTGGTTTAATAACCTTTTCAATGATTTCATTTGCTTTTTCTCTAAGTGTAAGCCCAACAGAATCAGGCACCTGAGGGTTTGTCCGTCCTGGAGCAGCGGGCATCCAAGTTTTTTTCTTCCTAGGCATTTTGTTTCCAGGATCTCTTACAGTTTTAGCGCTGCGCTCGTCTAACGAAAAGGTACCTTTTCGTTCGGCCCAATGAATCGCACACCCAATCTCAGCGAATACGCCACCGCTGCCTGGAGGGGTGCGCGCTGGGCATCGACGAGATCCACGTCGGCAGGAAGGAGAAGTTCTTGACTGTCGTCTATCAGATGGACGGGGGTTGCCGATGGCTCCTCCTGATGCCGGCAACCGATCTTGCCTCCTATCTAGCCGGGAGCTGGCTCAAAATGAATGGCCGCGAGATTAATTGGAATACGACCAGCGACAACCTCTACAGCGATCGGAAGTTCGACTTTTTAAATGTGCGTGCAGATTGTCATATTGCTCTGATTCAGCGGATGCACCGGCCTCGGAACTGCTCTGGCAGTATTCGTGGGCGGAAAACTGGAATGGCGTGCTGCTGATGCTTCCCGAAGTCACCGAACCGGAGGTGCGGAATAAGGCCGCCACAGTCCTGATACGCTGGCTGTACTTGAATGTTGAAAACAAAGAAATCACGCCTGAAGTCGCCGATTTTCAACTGCGGCAGCTTACGAAAATCCTTCCAGACGCAGACAAAGAGGCGGAAGCCTTCAAGGAGATGAAGAACGCGGTCGGGGAGTATCAGCAGTCAGAGGATCAGGAGCCTGAAAAGCCCCCTGCGACCGGCGCGTGAGTTTTCAATGTGGTGCACTGCCTGTGAAGAGGAATCGTTTGGAATGAGCAGACATTCCCCGGAAAATGGATCGGAGATCGGTCACCCGCAGGCCGAAGCGTGGTCGAATGTTGATCTCAATTTCCGTTTCGATGTGCCGGCTCATTCGATCTCGACGCTGACACAAGAAGCGCAACGACCGTTATCCCAACGATCAGGAGGCGCGCCGGAATTCTGTTCCGCACGTCCTTCGCTGGGGCATGATCGGTCCACAGTAACACCGGTATCCGTCCTTTCGCATCAAATTAACAGTGTAACCCTACTGCTGCTGCTGCGCGCGGCGGATCCGGTAGAGGTCCAGCATCTCGGAGACGCCGTCGAGGCCGGCCGGTTCGCCGGCCTGCGGCAAGCCGGCGACGAGCTCGTCGACGCCGGCGCTGGCGCGCACCTGGGCGGTGAGGCACAGCTCCCCGGCGCCGGCCTGCTGCTGCGCGCGCGAGGCGAGGTTGACGGTCTGGCCAAAGTAGTCGGCGATATCGTTGAGGCGGACGGCGAGGGTGGGGCCGCGGTGCAGGCCGATCTTGAGGAGCAGCCGGTCGCGGTCGTCGCCGTTGGGAGGCGGGGCGAGCATCTCCAGCGCGGCGCGCACGCCGGCGGCAGGGTGATCGAAGACGGCCATCACCGCGTCGCCGATCGTCTTGACCATCGCGCCGCCGTGCGCGGCGACGATTTCCTGGAGCTGCCGGAAGTGCCGCGACACGAGGAGGAAGGCGTTAAGATCGCCGATGCGGTCGTAGAGCGCCGTCGAGCCCTTGAGATCGGTGAAGAGGATTGTGAGGTCCTTAATGGTCAGGCCGGTCTCGGCGGCGGGCGCGTCGGTGGCGTGGAGGACGCGGAAGGCGTTGCAGGTGAGGAGGCGCTTGCCCGACAGGAAGGGCTCGTGGCTGGTGGAGAAAGGGACGCCGACGTGGAAGAGGATGAACGCCGCGCGCCGCCCGGTGGCGTTCTCGACGTCGACGCGCAGCGGCCCGGGGGCGAGGACGGCGGGCACCGGCGGCGTGATGCCGTCGAGAGTGAAAGTGCAGCGCAGGGTGCGTCGCTCGGCCACCGGCTCGCCGTGGAAGTCGAGCTTGAAGCCGAGCAGGTTGAGGCGGTCGCAGCCGTCGGCGGTGCCGGGGCCCAAATCGACGTCGAACTGCCGACGCTCGCCGGGCTCGATGTAGCACATCGCCCGGAGGGCGTGGGCGCGCAGCCAGTCGACCCAGCGCATGCCGCCCGCCTCGTAGAGGCCGCGGTTGATGCAGTAGCTGAAGAAGGTACTCGTCGATGTCGAGCTCGGCGGGATCGTGGAAGCGAGGGCGGCGCACGGCAGGCGAGACGGTGAAGCAGACCTCGATCAGGTCGTCGAGGCGGGCCTCGAAGTCGAGCTGGCACAGGTTGCAGTAGCAGTGCGCGTCGACGCTGCGCAGGGCGCTGAAGCGGCGAACGATGTCGCCGCGGACGGGGCAGAACAGGTCCCACTCCATCTCGAAGAGGCCGAGCTGCGCGGCGTAAAGGAAGAGGTCGATGGCGACGACTTCGGCGAAGCCGCGGTCGCGACCGAAGCGCACCGGGTTGATGCGGAAGAGCTCCGCGTCCTCGCCCTCCCGCAGGAGGCGGCCGAGCGCCGGCACCAGGTCCTCGGGCCAGCGGTTCTCGCGGCCGATCAAGGCGAGGTCGTCGAGCAGGTCATTGCCGGGCGCCTGCACGGCGTCGGGGGCGGGTGGCTGGGGTTGCGCGGAGCCTTGGATCATGGGCGGATTATTGCGTTACTTTCGCCGATCTGCTTAAGGTGCACCACCCCTGGGCGTTATTTTCTTTAAACAAAAGAGGGTTCTATTAGCAAGAGAATGCGCGGGTGGGTGGCCTGGACATATGAAGGATTAAGTCATGCAGGGAGGCTCATTCACAAAGTGTCTCGGAAGGGCATGGTTGCGGCAGCCCGCTATATGAACACAAGACTCCCAGTTGCGACCGGACGATTGCCAAAATCGCAGCCGGGAGAGATTGAGGATTGAGGGAGGATCGGCCGCGCTGCGAGGACCTCGCAAATGTCGAAGACTCCCCTACGTTCTGCAACGCGGATAATAATGGGGCTTCAAAGTTACGCCCTGATCGTTCAACGTGAATAAGGGCGCACCGTCCGCAGCCATACATCAATGCGATCGTTTTTCTCTGATCAAACGCTGGATACACAGGTCGCTAAGAGCATTCTTAATCGACATCGCGACCTGCTGCCGTTTCCCGTCGACGGCTCTGTTAATCTATCAAGTCTGGGATTGGGTGAAGCGCATCATATTATCCAGGTGCTGAGTCAAGATCGCCAATGCGTCCTGATAAGGATCGGTTTACGCGGCAAAGAGTCTGTGAAAAGTCTGGCAAACGAGCAGGCGATTCTGGATGCGTTGCCTGACGGGATTGGTCCGTCCCTGTATGCATGGGACTTGAGCTGCACCAATGTCAGCGAACCCTATGCCATTCTCGAATATTGCCCCGGCATCTTCAAAACAGAGTGGAGCTCATCGGATATATCCCGACATGCCGCCCGGCTCGCAAGGCTGCATTCCACCAGATTCGCCTTCCATGGTCCCTTGCACGGGGAACAAAATTCGGCACCATTCTCACTGCTGAGGCGCTTCGATGTGGCCTATTCCTACTGGGAAGAACGTCAACCGGATATGTTAAGGCAGCCCCTCATTAGACAAGTTGCTCGAGGTGTCAGAGAAACATTTGCAAACCGCGATCACTACTTCACCCAGCTGACCCAATTCAGCCTGGTCCACGGAGATCTTCATCCCCTCAATATCGTGATCTCTGATAAGTCCATGCGATACATTGACTGGGAAGCTGCGTATGTGGGAGATCCTGCTCATGATCTTTCGATGTTGGGCTGGGAAATCGGGACAGGATGGCAAATCGCCCTCGACCGGGAATCGATGCAGTTCTTTATGCGTGAATATCAGACTCACACACAGAGTGATGAAAGCCTCGACCTTCGACGAGATGCCTGGATGCTTTACACCATGTTCTTCGACCAGATTTACCACCGTACCCGGATTCCACACGATACCACAGGCAGGCAGCTTTTTGTGGTGGAACAGATTGAAGCTTATCTCGCCAAGCGTTTTGGACTGGAGTCTCTGCTTAATGTGCACGCAGAGCCATCAGAAACATTGAGGTGGGCACGATGCGGTCGCGCCTGAGGACCCGGAATGGACCTTCGAGACAAAAGCCACGCTAACCGCAGTTTTCCCACCATCTTCTGCGATTGCTACACCAGCTCCCGATTTCATTGGGGGAAGCTTTGGAACGTAAATAATCAAGTGCCCGCTTCATCCGGTCCAAGTCGGGATGAGTGAGGCCGTTACTGTCGAATGCGGCAAAGTCCTCGAACATCAATTCACCAAAGGTCTTCCGTAGATTCACAACGTCATTGACGCTGCCACAAGAAGTCTCGAGGCGTTCCTGATCTTTTTCCGCACGTCCTTTCAAATGACTATGGCGCATCGACATCGCACGCTGGGTTCACCCGGCTCGCGCTCTCATCCAGCAGTCAACGGTCTCTCCAGCACGATCTTTCCGAGATTCTGGCGTCCGTGCAAATACCTGTGGGCTTGTATCGCACCTCCACCATCCAGCGGGAACGTTCGATCGAGGATTGGCCTCAGCTCGCCGCCGCTGACCCGACGGAAGATCTGACTCAGAGCTGGTTGCAGAATTCGCTCCTTTTTCTCGAGATGCAGCAGGTGAACCCCAAACATGCCAATGTTGGGCTCCACCAGGGAAAGCGGGTGGAAGTGCGGGGTGCGCAGCCAGGCGCGGGCCGCCCGCAGCCAGGCGCGTCGGCGTCCTGGGAGCGCCTCGCTCAATCCATAAAAGACGAGTCGTCCGAGGGGGGCTAACAAGCGACGACAGGATGCGGTGGCCGGGCCGCCGACAGGATCGAAGGCGATGTCGACCCCTCGCGGTCCCAGGTGCCGCCGCACGGCAGTTTCCCAATCGCCGCGCGAGTCGAAGCAGGCGTCAGCGCCAAGCTCGTTTGTGACGAAGCGCCTCTTCGGTTCGTTACCGGCGGTTCCCACGACGCGCAGGCCGCCACGAACGGCAAGCTGCGTCGCTGCTGTGCCGACACCACCGCCTGCGCCGAGGATGAGAGCCGTGTCACCCGGGCGTGCGTGCCCGGTCTCGAAAAGGCAGACCCAGGCCGTGAGGAATACGACAGGGATGGCGGCAGCCTCCACGGGGCTCAGCTCACCCGGGTAGTGGGAGAGGTGAGCGGCCTGGAGGACAACGTCGTGGGCGTAGCCTCCGTGGCGCAGCAGCGCCACCGCTCGGTCGCCAGCCTGCCAGTCGGTCACCTGCGCGCCGGTCCGCGCCACCGTGCCAGCGACTTCGAACCCGGGGCTAAAAGGAAGCGGCGGAGCTGTAGAGTAGAGCCCGGCGCGCATCAACAGGTCGGCGAAATTGACGCCGGCGGCTTCCACCCGCAGGTGCACCTCACCCGCTCCCGGCTCGAGGTATGGCACTTCGCGCTCCACCAGCACTTCAGGCGGACCGTGGCGCTCGATCATGATCGCGCGGGTGGTGTGGGAAGACATCCTTAAGATAAGGTTAGAATCTTATTGGGTCGGTAAAAAGATTTCCCGGGCACGTCGCATTTCCCAGTGTCCTGTACCTCAAACAGGAAGATATCTGCTGTTGACGATTCTCCAAGGCGCGAGCGTCGCGCCGATATCCACGACGATCTCGGTCAAGCGAGCAACGCGGGAGAATCGCCAGGGCGCCACAGCCCAGGGGTTGGGTTGAAAACCTCGAAGAACGCTTGCAATCATCTGCACAGGTTTGCACAGGTAGGTTCCTCGGTGGATTGTGTAGAATGATCCTGCTCAAGATCCCGTTCCTGCTCTATTTCATCGTGTTTGTAATCGCATCGATTGCCGTGCTGTGGCTCATTCGATCCGAGAGACGTCGGACTCAGGCACAGGAAGCGTGGCGGGGCGAGAGTGGGCGGCAACGGTTGCAGAGGATCCGGTTTCTCGAGAGGCGCATAGATGAAACACGGGCGCGCATTGCGAGACTCGAGAAGGAACAACAAACTCCCGACCGCGGACGGGCGGCGATTGATGAGGAGATCAGAGACGAACAGCGCGCAATGGAAGCTTACAGCAATGAGCATGTGCAACTTATGCAGGAATGGCTGACCTACACACCTGAGGGGAAGCAATGCGCGCTTGAAACTAACAACAAGTTGAGTATGCAGGAACTCGGATATGAGTTGAAGCGTGATCAGGATGAGTCTCACCCGTGAGACGCTAGCTACGTTGAGTCTTAAGAGGTGGGATCGCGAGCGTCAAACACGGAGGCATACGCACGGACTGATCCGCCCGTTGCAAACGTCAACATAACGGCGAAAAAAGCACCCGGATCGCGATATACAGAGACACACCTTACTGACGGGTAAATAACTCGCTTTACCTGTCAGGATATCAAGCGCTGATCGTGGAAATCGAGGAACGACACGGCTTCGAAATTTACGAGGGTAAACAGGCCGAAGGGACTGCTGGGACTGCGATCATTTATGCCGGCGACGACATGCTGGTCATCCCGATACGCGGCGCCGGGATGGGCCGCGCAATTACCAATTGCGAAAGAATTGGTAGCAAATCGGTCGTGGGTTCCGTTGACGTATGCAGCGCGAAACGGACGGGAAAATTCATTTATCCGTCTGTTCGGCCTTTTTCACCGAATATCGCCAAAGCGATTTCCTGATGCGCAATTACCAATTGCGAATAAATTGGTAATTCATGCGCGTTCCTCAGTCTCCACCTGATTTCGAACAGATTGCTTGCTCCGGGCCGGACATGCTTAAGAAGCTCATCCCTGTGAGATCTGTGCCCAGGATACGTACATTGGGATAAACTTCGCAGGCTTCACCCTCCGAACGGGCTGACGCATGAAGAATGGTGGGCGGCGATTAAACTTGGCCGAATGAGCGAACAGCAGATCCCGCTGCTCGATAAGAAGGGAGAACGGTTCCAGTTCAATGTGCCGGATGAAGTTACACAACAGCTTCACGAGATTGACATGGGAGCCGGCGGGAAAATTGAGATGCTCGAACCTGTCGCCAACACACAGACCCGGGACCAGTACGTCTTGAGCTCGCTGATGCAGGAAGCAATTACTTCGAGCCAACTTGAGGGAGCAGTGACAATCCGGGAAGTGGCGAAACGAATGTTGCAGAGCGGGCGCCCGCCTGTTGATCGCAGCGAGCGAATGATCCTGAATAACTTCCTGACAATGCGAGAAATAACGAAGATCCGCGCGGAAAAGCTTTCGCCGGAATTGGTATTTCACCTTCATCGTATCGTGACCGAAGGGACCCTTGATGATCCTGGCGCCGCGGGTAGACTGCGCCGAACGGATGAAAGGGTGACGGTTGAGGATGAAAGCGGAGAGCTATTCCATTACCCGCCGGATGCTCCGAATTGCCGGCGCGCCTGGAAGTGATGTGCGCATTCGCGAACGCAATGTTGCCGGGCTACTTCATCCATCCCGCAGTGCGGGCAATGCTTCTTCATCTGTGGGTGGCCTACGATCACCCGTTTGTTAATGGCAACGGCCGAACCGCGCGTGCATTGTTTTACTGGGCGATGCTCCACAGCGAATACTGGATGTTCGAGTTTATTTCGATCTCCGGTGTCCTGCAGCGTTCACCATCGAGATACTATCGGGCCATTCTCTACACCGAAACCGATGGCAACGATGCGACGTATTTTCTAGTTCATCAGGTTGAGGTGATTCGCCGTGCGGTTCAGGCTTTGCATGCCTACATCGATCGAAAGACACGGGAAACGCGGGAGATTGAGCTTCTGCTCAGGGATCAGGAGAGTCTAAACCATCGCCAGATTGCATTGGTGAGTCATGCCCTCCGTCATCCTGGCGCCGCTTACACCATCGCTGGGCATCGACGCAGCCATAACACAGCGTATGATACAGCGCGCCGGGATCTGCTCGGTCTCGTAACAGCAGACCTACTGATGATGAAGAAGCGAGGGAAGCAAATGGTGTTCTCTGCTGCTCCGAACCTGGCTGAGCGGCTCAGGTGGTGAGTTGCGTTGCGCGAGACGTTCAGCAATGCGATCAAGTTCCTCTCAGAGGTACGCGGTGAATTTCTGAGCGATTCTGGAAAATGCCTATTGTAGCCCTCGCTCTCGCGCTGCTCGCCATCCTCGCGATTCTGATGCTGGGCGTGCCGCTTTCGATCATCCAGCGCTATCGGAACGGGACGGCTCGAAGGCGGGCTCGCTCGTGGGTGGTTGCGATCAATCTCTTCAGTATCGCGCTCTCCACGGCGTTATTTTTCGTAAGTGTCGCGATCAGCAACACGTGGATTCCAGGCGCGTTGCGGATGAGCCTCCTCGGGCTGGCCGGAGGCTGTGGACTTGGCGTGCTGGGACTAAAGCTCAGCCGTTGGGAGATGGGCGGCAAATCCCTCTACT
Source organism: uncultured Verrucomicrobiae bacterium (assembly GCA_963805815.1). Taxonomy (GTDB): domain Bacteria; phylum Verrucomicrobiota; class Verrucomicrobiia; order Chthoniobacterales; family Chthoniobacteraceae; genus CAWDWA01. The sequence continues at coordinate 133,063 of CAWDWA010000022.1, read as the reverse complement.
ACACGCCGAACGCCTGGCTGGTCCTTGGGCTTACGGTGACTGTCGCGATCCGCCTTGGCTTTGGGATCTGGCGTGCGTGGGAGTCGTGGCGTTTTTCGTCTGCCGAGGAAGGCAACTGGCTGGCCGCATCAGGGATCGCGGGTTCGATGGCAGTCGGCGCGTTGGTCCTCGGCTATTACCTGGCATTCTTTGGAGGAATCTGGCTTCGCCTGAAGGCGCACCAGGCAAACAGAAAGGGACATGCCATCTGATCAAGTGGTGCCGCCGCAGTGGGAAACATTGAGCCGTCCGTATTCGAACGGCTCCAGCCTTCCTCGATCCGCAAAACGCATTGTGAAGGCCGCCCCGGGAAACTGAAAGATACGAATGAAACGATTTGCATTACCTGATCTCGGAGAAGGATTGCGCGAGGCGAAAATTGAAATTGTCGCCTGGCACGCGAACGAAGGCGACCACGTCGGCATGGATCAACCACTGGTCCCGGTCGAGACGGACAAAGCCGTGATCCAGATCCCGTCCCCTTACTCCGGGCAGATCGCCAGGCTTCACGGAGCCTTCGGCGAAGCCTGTCGTTTCCTGCGAGCCGTGATCGAGGACCTGGAAAAGTAACGGAATGCGCGCATGGACACAGTCTGCCGGGGCGCCATCTTTTGCCGCGTTGCCGGCCCGCCCGCGTTCGCTCCAGTGACCCTGTTGGGCATCTTCACTCTACTCTGTCATTTCGTCTGACATTTTTCTTGTCGGCTGGTTGGGGAGGAGCTAGAAAGAGAGCCATCGCCCCGATGGCCTCATAAAGATCCCTCTAAATCCAACACCACAACACACGCCGATGCCTCGCAAAGCCTCATGGGAGCAGCCGTGCGTCTGGTGGCCTTCGTGAAAACCTTCTCGCGCTTTTTCCATACGCGCAGCGAGTCCAACACCGTGGAGATTCGCGCCTACCTGTTCGGGCTCATGCAGGGCAAGCGCGGAGCCAAGAACATCGAGCGCATGGAGGAGCACGTCCCCGGATTCAAATACCAGAACGTGCATCACGCCATCAGCCATTCGCCGTGGGATCCCCGCGCGCTCATGGATGAGATCGCCCGGCGGGCCAGCGGATTGCTCGGCGGCGGCGCGCGGACGCGGCTGGTCGTCGACGACACGGGCATCCAGAAGAAGGGCGACGCCTCGGTGGGAGTCGCCCGCCAGTACATTGGGCCGGCTGGGGAAGATCGAGAACTGCCAGATCGCGGTATGCACGAGCCTGGCGGCCGGGCAGCGATCGACCCTGAGCGACATCCGGCTCTACCTGCCCGAGGACTGGTGCCGGGACGGGACGCGCTGCGAGCGGGCCGGCATCCCCGAGGACGAGTGCGTCTTTCGCACGAAGGGCGAGCTGGCCCTGGAAAGCATCCGCCACCAGCGCGAACTGGGCGTCGAATTCGATGTCGTGAACATGGACAGCGGCTACGGCAGCGATCCGGGATTTCTTCATGCCCTCGATCGGGACGGGGAGACCTTCGTCGCCGAAGTCCATTGCAATCAGACGGTCTGGCGCGAGCACCCGTGGCCCCATTGCGAAGGCAAGCGGCCCGGGTCCACCCTCAAGCACCCGCGTCCGAGCCACCCCGGGCAGCGCGTGGACCAATGGGCGGGCGAGCAACCCGAGGGTGAATGGCGGCGGCTCAAGATCCGCGACAGCGATCGGGGGTGGGTGGAAGTCAGCTACCTGAGCGGGCGGGTCTGGGTGAACGAAGGAGAGCGGGTCCACTGCCGCTGGCTTCTGGTGTGGGAGAATCCCGACGAGAGCAGCAACGAGGGGCGCAGGGCCAAGGCCCCGCGGCGCCACTACGCGCTGAGCAACAGCTCGGCCGACACCGACTCGCGCCTCCTGATGCAGGACGCGGTGGGGCGCAACGTGGTCGAGCGCAACTTCCGAGATGGGAAGAGCGAGGTGGGCATGGCCGACTACCAGACCCGCGGCTGGCTTGCGTGGCAGCACCACATGTCGCTGGTCATGCTCGGCATGCTCTTCCTGATCCAGGAAAGAATGCACACTCTGACACCCACGACGACGGAAGGCCCGGTCGGCATCACCAGCGGAGACATCGTTTTCGTGCTTGAGCGCCTGCTGCCGCAGAGAGTCTTTGGGGCGGCGGCTGCCGACGAGGTCGAACGAATGCTCCGGAAACGGATAGCGAAGCGAATCCGCGATCAAACGAGAAGGCGGGCCAAGACCCGAGCCGCCCGGCCACCCCTATGGCAAGACGAGACTGTTCCCATATGACAGAGTAGAGTTCATTTCAATGACTTTTTGACAGAGATGATCCACGCAGACCTGTGCTGATCAAAACCAACCTTCGGATAGTACGTCTCCGCCTTCGGGGCCGCGAGAAGTATCACTTTCGCTCCTGAGCCAAGCTGGGACTGCGTAAGGCGGATGAGCTCTCGTCCGATGCCCTTCTTCTGATACCTTTCGTCGACGGCAAGATCAGAGAGGTAACAACAGCACTCGAAATCAGTCACCGAGCGCGCCACGCCAACGAGGATCGAACCGTCCCACGCGGTGCATAGCAGGTTCGCATGCTCCAGCATGGCCCTGATGCACTTCGGATCATCGATGGGGCGACGCTCCGCCAAGGTTGAGCGCCGCAATACGTCCACGAACTCAGCATCAGAGATGGTGCGCTTCGTCTCGTACTGAATATTCATCTTACGTCGTAGCTCAGGGGATGGCCACGTCAGCGGACATTCCCTGCCGCTAATTGCTTAGGAGTTCGCTGCTTTATTCACCGGCGCACGGTGGCCGTCACCGGGCACGGCCGGAAAAACTTCGATTTCAAAAAACCGGCCGACCGAGTAATCCGGTGCACGGCATGGTTATCCGACTTGTGGCCATGCCACGGCATTGATCGCGATGATTCGATAGGGGCCAGGCTCCGCACTGTCGAAATGCCATTTTCAAGCTGGTCAATGGCGTAGTCAAGCAAGTCGATGAGGCAGTGCTCGTTGACATTCACATCGGTGGCAAGATGGTTGCATGACAGAGGGGAACATTCCGGAGCATTTTGCATAGAGTATGTCACAACATCGAAGCCAAGCAGCGTCGCGGGGTCCGGCGGCAAAACATCGGTGCGGAAATTGTCGTCGGCATTATACTCGGTCCATTTACCGCGGTCAGCGTCTTACTGACGTGCGTACCCACGGTAGTAGACGAGCGTCGCAGTGGTTAAATCCACGTTAGCCTCGGAAGCGACATCGCGGATCAACGCCGGGAATCGAAGAACCAGAAACCGTTGTGTTTCCAAAAGCCGATATAATCGCAGAAGTCATCTGAGATACAGTTGGCCACGGCGTAGACATCGTGCCCGTTGCGGACATCGAGCCAATCGGGCCGCTCAACGATGCGTTTCGCCATGTAGCCGAGTTCGATCATCGATCAGTCAACGACAAAAAGCGCCGGAATCAAGTCGGGAACACGCTAGAGATATTCGATGAATCCCTCAATTTTCAACTGGCAAAGCGGGGCGCTCATTCGGTGCATCGTCTGGGTTTGGCCAAGTCATGATCATTTCTTCTTGGTCCCTCCAAAGAGCGCCAGCTCCAGCCTCGACACTACCGCATCAAAGCGGTCGTCCCATTCGAGCAAGATCTTTCTCAAATATCAGGCACCTCTATCGCTTGTCGATGCCCGCGCCGGAAGCACCGTTAGCAGAAACGGGTCTGCCAACAAATTTTGACACTGCTCATCCGTCAAGGTTCGGAGCGGGCAGGCGCTTTTCCGGCACCCTCCATGAATCGGCGCATTCTGACTCACGATCGCCGCGCTATCTGTGTTCAATCTCCCCGCGATCGATTTCTTGCTCTCAGTTGTCCGAGTGTTGCGGTCCATCTCCTTACAGAAGCGCTACGAGGCGGTGCCAATGGAAAGGCAATCCAATCTCTGCGCCAAGGTGCTCTGGGACCAGCCTATCCTCTGCGAGCGATTCGCCTCCGACGTTCAAGAATCCTGCGACAGAGATTGGTCAGCGATCTTCACGCACGCACCCGCCAATTACTGGTCTTCGGGCACGTCTAGCCGAGGAGCGTCGCCAAATGCAGCTCGCGATCCTGCTCACAAAGAAAGATCGGCTCACGCCGGTCGCCACGCGCCATGACATGATACAAACGCTCCGGCCATTTCGTTGCGAAGCTGCCGCACAGCCCTCCCATTCTCCAAGAATCTACGTCAACTTTTGTTGACAGACCCCTTTTCACTGAGCGAAACGTCGTAACAGTTTAGCTGTTTTTGGGGAGGAATGAGGCAGTCGCGTGGGAGTATTTTCGGGTTTCCAGGAAATTTGGGATTGTTTTTTGTCTATAACAGGCGCATATATGCGCCTGTCCAGTCCAATCTACCAATGCCCCAAAGCCTATCGGCCATCGAAAAGCGCAAGGAGCGTCTCCACCTGGAGATTGCTGGCAACCTCGATTTCCTCGTCGGCTCGGTGACCTCTCAGGGGCCCCGGGGTGGTTTCAGTCTAACCAGCGCCCGGGATGGCAGGACCCGCACCAGGTACATCCGAAGTGCCCTGGTTTCGGAGGTCCGCAGGATGACCGCGCGGCACCGGAGACTCAAAGCACTGCTCAAGGAGCTCGCCGAGGTCAACTGGGAGCTGCTCAAGGCGAAAGGCCGTTTCTGATGGGAGGCCACCGGAGCGCTCCCGATGGCTTCCGGTGCCCGTACGTAGACTGCTGCCCCCATCTCGAGGGACTCTCGGCGGACTGGCTCTTTCGACGCCACATGCGATCCGCAATAGAGGAGAACGATCACTGGGTGATCCGTGATCGGATGGCTGCGGAGATCGGGGATCTTGAGCGCAGACTCCGCGAGGTGCAGGCCGAGAACGACCGGCTCCGGGCGGAGAACCAGCGGCTGCACCGGCGCGGGTTCAAGTCCCCGTAGCCGCAAGAGCCGCCGCCGACCGGAGTCCTCCCCGACCGGCTCCAGGCCCCGGGGTGCGCCCAAGGGGCATCCGGCCTGGAACAGGAAGATCCCCGAGCGCATCGACAGGCACTTCCACATCGAGGCCCCGCTGATCTGCCCCCATTGCCAGAGCGCGACCGATTTGAGTGCCGGCGGACAGACCTCCTATGTGCAGGAGGATATCGCCATGGTGCCTCGCACGGTCGTGAGTTCCTACGTGCACGACACCGCCCACTGTCCGAAGTGCAACCGCCAGGTCATCGCGCCCGTGGAGGGCGAACTGCCCTTCGCCCCGATCGGTCCCAACGCGAAGGCCACCGCGCTCTATCTGCGCCACGGCCTGAAGCTACCCTACCGCAAGATCAACGCCGCAATGAAGACGCTCTTCGGACTCGATTTCGTAGCGGCCAGCACTCTGGGCTTCGAGAATCGCGCCTCGGGCAATGCAGCGGCCATCCATTGCGAGCTGCTTGAGAAAGTACGCCTGGAGCCAATCGTCCACGCGGATGAAACCCACTGGCGCGAGGACGGCCAGAACTTCTGGCTCTGGTATGCCGGCAGCGAATCGCTCGCCGTCTTCCGGATCGATCCCCACCGCAGCGGTGAGGCTGCCACCACCCTGCTTGGAAAGAAGCTCGATGGATTGCTGGTCACCGATGCCTATGCCGCCTACAACGCAGTCCAATGCGCGGGCGGGCGCCAAAGCTGTCTGGCCCACCTTCTGCGCAAAAGCAAAGAAATCAGCGAGGAACTTGCCGCGATCGAGGGCGCCGATGTCCCATCGGTGCGCTTCTGCGCCAGGCTTGCGAAGCTCTTCAAGGACGCCTGCAAGGCGAAAATCCCGCGTGCCGAGGACCGCATTGCGCTGGAGGAAAGGCTTCGCAGCCGACTTGATACGATCTGCCGCAAGCCGCTGGCCTTCGCAAAGGCCGAAACTCTTCGCAAACGCCTCGTTCCGGGCGCAAGGGAATACACGGAAGTCTTCGCCTTTATCGCACACGGCGGGCCACCGACCAACAATCACGCGGAACGCTCGCTGCGTCCTCTGGTCATCTTCAGAAAGGTCTGCATGGGTACTCGAAGTCCCAAGGGTTCGGACAATGTCGCCATTTTCGCCTCTCTCGCTCAGACCGCAGCCCTTCAGGGCGCCAGAATGATTGAAATGTTCCGCGCTCTATTCCGATCCTCCCCAACCCCCGCCCACGACATCATTTTCGCCGCCCGCGGCGACCCGGCCCGGGAGAGCTAAACTGTTACGAAACGTCTGGCTCCCGATAGCTGCACTGTTCTATTCGCCTTGCTTCCGTGCCCGGTTTCGTACCGCACGGTAAATTTGGGGCAAGGCTGCCTGGAAGATATGAGGATACAGGCAGTCGGTGATGGTTTCAATGTCAGCGTTCGGAAGTATTTCAGCGTCCTCGGTAGATTCCCAAATGCTTCGTTTCGTTGCGTCGTCCAGCTCAGCGATGTATCGCTCAACCTCCATCGATACTGCATTTTGCCAGGAGAATGCGCCGTATCGTCGGCCATCGAGTAACTGTTCTATAACTGCATTCCAAGCAGTAATCTTTACACCCTTTTGATACGGGCGTTGACGGAGTCGTTGGCAGATCAAGCGTGATGCAGTTCGGAGCTGATTAATCATGCTTAAGTTGGCTGCAGCGCCTGTTCGGAATCATCCCATCGTTTGCTCCACCTCGAACGGCAGAGGTCGCAAATTCAGCTTCTTCAAACTCAGGTGCTTGGAGGCCTGATCAAGATCCGGTCCCACGGCCCGTCCATGCTCATCGACGTCCAAAACGATTGCGTCCTCAATTTCTCTTGTGTCCGTGCCAGGTCTGTCGGCAAGGTCGATGTAGAGGCTGTCGGTCTCTGGAAAATATTCAATCTTCATCGTTTGAATCTCTTGCCGGGAAAGGCGTTATGGATGGTCCTCTCGTCAGCGAGTGTCACCACGCGAACGAAGCGACCATCCAGCTCCTCAACCGATGCCCAGAATCTTACTCGTTCTCCGTCATCCTGCACCTCTTTTCGGTAGGGGTGCTCAACCACTCGGATACACATCTTTTTGGTCAATTAAGGGCGCCTCAGCAACACCTTGGACTCAAAATACTCAGTGAAGGTAACGTCCTCGGGTCATCTTTTCTTTTCCGAACAGGTATTGGGCTGCATGTCGCTTTATTCTACGACATGCAGGCATATTGGAAGTTGAGGGCATGCATTGCCGCCCCGGTAAAGAGCGCAAATTTTCGCGTCAAGACGGTTCTGCGCAGCATTCAAGGCAACTGCTTCAGGGCCGGTTCGCAGTCCCCGCCGGGGAGACGCACCTACGGGCGTCCCACGATCGTCTGGCGACCGTGAGGAATTCGCCGACTTCCGGCGCACCCGTCTCGCGGGGATGGCGTTTGCGGTGAGAGAGGATAAAGCAGAAAATCCAGTGGAAATAGGTCTCCTCAGTTCGGAGGCTGTAGTGGCGGACGCGGATGGCGGCGCGGACCTCGAGGAGCCGAAGCTCCCGAGAGGGGGCTGCGGAGAGTCCGATCGGGCTTCCCTCCAGCCTCGGCGAAGCGTGCCCGGTAGCACTTCATCTGTCCATGACACAAAGTGTTCATATGCACAATACTTTAGTCAAGAGGATATTTCAATGTCGAGGAACGGGGTAGGACTCTCGCCTTTAGATCAATCCGCCAAATGGACCGGTTCCGGGTTGTCGCAGAGAAGGATTTCGCCTCCGCACATCCGAAGATGCGGGTCAGGCGACGGCTGAGGGCTTGCTTCTGCGGCAGGGAATGATTGCTGAGCACAATCCAGTGAATCCGACAATAAATGGCGCGCTGCCGCCCTCCGGCCGTGCACATTAAAATTCACGCCACCCATTCCTCCGAATCAAGCTGTGGTTCCGAAACACCCTAAAAAGTGTCTCCAGAGTAACAAAAAAGCGGACTCGAGTCTGAGTCCGCTTTTTTGCGTTTGATGCCGAAGCGTTTGCTATGCGATCATCCGATCGCCGACTCTTCTGTTTCTGGCTCTTCTTCTAGTGGCGGGAGATGATCGACAAGGTCGACGATCTTTAAGTCGCGGTGGGCGCCAAAGCCGGTTCCCGCGGGAATCAGGTGGCCCATGATTACATTCTCCTTGAAACCGCGAAGGATATCCACCTTGCCCAGCGTCGCCGCCTCTGTGAGAACACGTGTCGTGTCCTGGAACGAAGCCGCGGAGATAAAGCTATCCGTTTCGAGCGATGCCTTGGTAATTCCCAGCAAGACCGGGCTCGCCTCCGCGGGTTTTCCGCCCTTTTCAATGACCTTGGCATTTTCCGCCTCGAACTCGAGACGATCGATCTGGTCACCCCAAAGCAGGTTAGTGTCACCCGGATCGGTCACCTTAACCTTGCGGAGCATTTGGCGGACAATGATCTCGATGTGCTTGTCGTTAATCTCCACACCCTGCAATCGATAGACTTCCTGAACCTCGTTTACCAGATGCTCCTGAAGGTCCTGCGGTCCACAGACATCGAGGATCTCATGCGGAACAACCGGCCCTTCCGTGAGCTGTTGCCCTTTCTTCACAAAGTCACCTTTAAACACGATGATGTGTTTATTAAGCGGAATGAGGTGCTCTTCTTCCGCATTGGTTTCAGGATCACGCAGGATAAGCTTGCGCTTACCTCGGACTGAACCGCCAATTTCAACGATTCCGTCAATTTTTGCGATCTCGGCAGCATCCTTTGGACGACGAGCTTCGAAAAGCTCAGCAACTCGCGGCAGACCGCCAGTGATGTCCTTAGTCTTCGCGACTTTACGGGGTGTCTTCGCCAGAAGCGTGCCGGCCTGGACTTTTTTGCCTTCTGTAACAATCACGTGCGCTCCGGCGGGTATCGAATAACTGGCGGTAACCTCCTCCGTATTCGGATCAATAACTACGATCTGAGGATGGAGGTCTTCCTTGTGCTCGATCACGACCGTACCCATGGCCCCGGTGGCTTCGTCCACCTCGCGCTTCACCGTCACTCCGGAGATCATGTCACGGAATTCGATCCTACCTGTCTTCTCGGTAAGAATCGGGACGTTGTAAGGATCCCACTGAACGAAGGCCTCACCTTTCGTCACCTCGTCGCCGTCGGCTAGAGAGATAACCGACCCGATCACCACGTTATAGCGCTCCAGTTCACGGCCCGTTTCGTTGAGAATGCTGATAGATCCATTCTTGTTCAGCACAATCCAGTTTCCATCAAGGCCCTGCACGACACGGAGATCGTTGAACCGGAGATGACCTCCCGTTTTGGCCTTGATGATCGGCTGCTTGAACGTGCCAGTCGCCGTCCCGCCGATATGGAAGGTACGCATAGTGAGCTGCGTGCCCGGTTCGCCGATCGACTGAGCGGCGATAATACCGACTGCTTCACCGAGCTTAACTTTCTGACCGTTTGCCAGGTTGCGTCCGTAACACAGCGAGCAAACGCCCCTGCCGGATTCGCAAGTCAGCACCGAGCGAATCTTAAGATGTTCAACCCCCACTTTCTCAATCGAAGTCGCGGTGACTTCGTCGATGAGTTGGCCAGCGGTCACAACTTTCGAATTCGTCACAGGATCCTTGATCGTCTCGCAGCTTACACGGCCTACGATACGTTGGCTCAAGTCGACAACCTCTTCGTCCCCCTCATAGATTGGACGAACAATAATCCCGTTAACTGTGCCGCAGTCCTCTTCGGTGATAATGACGTCCTGCGCAGCGTCCACAAGTTTGCGCGTGAGATACCCGGAATCCGCCGTCTTGAGAGCGGTATCAGCGAGTCCCTTCCGAGCTCCGTGAGTCGAGATGAAGTATTCCATCACGTTCAGCCCCTCGCGGAAGTTCGACGTGATCGGCCGTTCGATAATCTCACCTGAAGGCTTCGCCATGAGACCACGCATACCCGCGAGTTGCTTGACCTGCTGACGATTACCGCGAGCGCCGGAATCAACCATCAGGTAAACCGGGTTGAGCTCCTTGCGGCCCTCATTGTGCTCAAGCGTCTGGAACATGACGTTCGAAATTTGCTCGCCCGCGTGAGTCCAGATATCAATGACCTTGTTGTAGCGCTCGCCGTCTGTAATGATACCCTGGCGATACTGCTTCTCCACTTTCGCGATTTCGGCGTATGCGGCGTCGAGCTCGGTCTTCTTCTCTAACGGGATAATCATGTCGGATATGCCAATCGACACACCTGCCCGAGTAGCCCAGAGGAAGCCCATTTCCTTCAGCTTGTCCAGAGTCGCCACAGTTCCTTCCTGAGCGACAGCCTGATAACAGCGCCAGATGATGTCACTAAGCTGCTTCTTCGTCGCAGCCTTATTGAAGAATCCGAGCTGCTTCGGCCAGATCTGATTAAAAATGACACGTCCGACAGTCGTCTTGATGACCACAGCATCCGCGTCACCGTACGGAGTCTTACTTCCTCGATCCGGATTCTTGAAACGAATCCAGTCGTGTGTGGCGACCGAGCCCTCACCGAGCGCAAACTCGACTTCGACTGCATTTTCGAAAAGCGGCATGCGTTCTTTGCTGGTCGTCTGCCCCTTTTCACCACGCGGATTTTGCGTGAGGTAGTAGCAACCCAGCGTGATATCCTGAGATGGCGTCGTGATCGGCTTGCCACTGGAAGGCGAGAAAATGTTGTTCGGCGCCAACATCAGCATGCGTGCCTCCATCTGTGCTTCCACGGACAGCGGCACGTGCACAGCCATCTGGTCCCCGTCGAAGTCAGCATTATAAGCGGTGCAGACTAATGGATGGACACGGATTGCCTCACCTTCGATGAGTTGCGGCTCGAATGCCTGGATCGAAAGACGGTGCAGAGTGGGCGCCCGGTTCAGCAGGATCGGGTGGCCCCTGGTCACCTCTTCGAGGATATCCCACACCTCCGGCGTCTGACGCTCAATCAGCTTCTTTGCACTGCGAACCGTGTGGACGTATCCAAGTTCTTTGAGGCGGCGAATAATGAATGGCTCGAAAAGTACGAGCGCCATCTTCTTTGGCAGACCGCATTGGTGAAGTTTGAGTTCTGGACCAATGACGATGACGGAACGCCCTGAGTAATCGACTCGCTTACCAAGCAGATTTTGACGGAATCGGCCACCCTTGCCCTTCAGCATATCGCTCAAGGACTTGAGCGGGCGATTGCCGGCACCTGTAACGGCGCGACCATGACGGCCGTTGTCAAAGAGCGCGTCTACAGCCTCCTGCAGCATGCGCTTCTCATTCCGAATAATAACATCCGGAGTCTTAAGTTGCAGAAGGTTCTTGAGGCGATTATTGCGATTGATGACGCGGCGATAGAGGTCATTCAGATCGGACGTTGCAAAACGCCCACCCTCAAGCGGCACAAGCGGGCGAAGATCTGGAGGAATGACCGGGAGCACGTCCAGGATCATCCATTCGGGACGAGAATGCGAATTTGCGAAGCCCTGAGTCAGCTTCAGACGCTTTGCCAGCTTCTTGCGGATCTGCTTTGAGCGGGTGGTTGTCATCGCCTCCTCCAGTTCCTGGACGAGGGCCGCGAGATCGGCCTGTGCAAGAAGCGTCTGAATTGCTTCCGCCCCCATTCCCGCGACAAAGCTGCCATCGCCATACTGCTCTTCTGCCTCACGGAATTCGACCTCCGTAAGCAATTGGCACTTCTGCAGCGGCGTCTGACCCGGATCGATGACGACGTAATCTTCGTAGTAAATGACGCGTTCGAGTTGACGGCTACTCATGTCCAACATGAGGCCAATTCGCGAAGGCATGCATTTGTAGAACCAGATGTGCGAGACCGGCACAGCAAGTTCGATATGCCCCATGCGCTCGCGGCGAACACGGGAAAGCGTCACTTCGACACCGCAACGATCGCAAATAACTCCTTTATGCTTGATGCGCTTGTATTTTCCACAGGAGCACTCCCAGTCCCGGGTGGGACCAAAGATGCGCTCGCAGAACAAGCCGCCCTTTTCCGGCTTGAATGTGCGGTAGTTGATTGTTTCCGGATTCTTTACTTCCCCCGTGGACCACGACCGGATGCTATCCGGCGAAGCTACGGTAATTCCGACCTGGTCGAAACCGACGCTCCGTTCCTCACCAAAGATTTCACGAATATTGGGTTGATTCATAGCAAATGGTAATTGTTGATGCTCCGGTCTTAAGCTGTGAGGACTTCGGGTAACGCAGGCGCCTTACCTCCCACCTTCACGTCGAGACCCAAGCTCTGCATTTCCTTGATGAGAACGTTGAAGGATTCAGGGGTGCCCGCTTCGAGCGAGTTATCACCCTTCACGATGCTCTCATAAATACGTGTCCTCCCCTGAACATCATCCGATTTCACCGTGAGAAGTTCCTGCAGCGTGTAAGCCGCACCGTAGGCCTCCAGCGCCCAGACTTCCATCTCACCAAACCGCTGGCCTCCATACTGCGCTTTGCCACCGAGGGGCTGCTGCGTGACGAGTGAATACGGGCCGACCGCCCGTGCGTGGATCTTATCCGCTACGAGGTGACCAAGTTTCAACATGTAGATGTACCCGACCACGACTTCCTGGTCGAAAGCGTCACCGGTGCGCCCGTCGTACAGGCGAGCCTTGCCGGTCTCGTTAATCCAGTGAAAGCCTTCAACCTTGTTAGCCTCGACCAGGTATTCCCGGATCTTTTTTTCTTCGATGCCATCGAACACAGGCGTCGCCACTTTGAATCCGAGTGCCTTCGCTGCCACGCCCAGGTGCGTCTCAAGGACCTGCCCGACGTTCATGCGGCTAGGCACACCGAGCGGGTTGAGGCATATCTCGACGGGGGTACCATCGGAAAGGAATGGCATGTCTTCCTCCGGTACAATCTTTGCAACGACACCTTTGTTGCCGTGACGCCCCGCCATTTTGTCGCCCACGCTGAGCTTGCGCTTGCTGGCGATGTAGACCTTCACCTGCTTGATAATGCCGGGATCGATATCATCGCCACTTTCGACGCGGTCCAGCGAACGCTCTTTATCCAAATCAATTTCAGCAAACTTGTTCTCGAACTGACTGATGATCTCTCGAATCTTATTGCGAATTGGGCTCGGATCGATGTCGATATGATCGTAAACGCCAGCCAGTTTGCGCAGGAGCGTCTTGGTAATCTTACGGTTCGCCGGGATGATAATTTCACCCGTATGACCGTTCACTACGTCCAGCGGAATCTTCTCCCCGAGCAGAATATTGGAAAGGGCTTCCGTGAGCTGCTCGTGGAGTTCTTCCTTTTTCTGCCTGTAGTCTTCTTCTATCTGCTTAAGCTGACGCTTGCTCTCCGATGGGGTGAGTTTCTGACGCGACACCTCCTTGCGAGAGGAGACTTTTACGTCCATCACGATACCGTAGGTACCGGATGGAACCGTCAGCGACGTGTCTTTCACGTCCGCAGCTTTTTCACCGAAGATTGCGCGCAGTAGCCTTTCTTCCGGCGCAAGCTCGGTCTCGCTCTTCGGCGTAATCTTTCCAACCAGAATGTCGCCGGGCTTCACTTCCGCGCCAACGCGGATTACGCCATCCGAACCAAGATTGCGCAGAGCCTCTTCGCTTACGTTAGGAATGTCACGAGTAATCTCCTCTGGGCCGAGCTTTGTATCGCGTGCGCCAATCTCGAATTCATCAATGTGAATCGAAGTGTAGATATCCTCCTTCACTACCTTCTCGGAGATCATAATCGCATCTTCGAAGTTGTAACCGTTCCACGGCATGAACGCGACGAGCACGTTGCGGCCGAGAGCCAGTTCGCCATTTTCAGTGTTCGGACCGTCGGCGATGACGTCGCCCTTTTTAACTGGCTGCCCCTTTTTCACGATCGGCTTTTGATTCACGCAAGTGCCAGCGTTCGAGCGCATGAATTTCCGGAGATCGTAGACGTAGATACCGTTCGCTGCGTCTGTCTTCAGTTTCTTGCGCCCCTCCGGCATCGTGCCATTGGTCGTTACAACGATTTGCTCAGCAGCAACTGAAGCGATGATACCATCACCTTCCGTCTGAATCACGGCGCGCGAGTCCCTTGCGACCTTGCCTTCAAGTCCCGTGCCGACGAGTGGAGCTTCAGAGACGACAAGCGGGACACCCTGGCGCTGCATATTCGAGCCCATGAGTGCACGGTTTGCGTCGTCATGCTCAAGAAATGGAATCAATCCCGCTGCTACCGAAACCAGTTGTTTCGGCGAGACATCCATGTAATCAACCTTTCCAGGATCAACTTCCAGAAAATCGCCGCGGTAGCGGACAGCCACTTTCTCGCGGGCAAAACTGCCATTCTCATTAAGCGCCGAATTTGCCTGAGCCACGAGGTAATTTTCCTCCCGGTCAGCCGTCAAAAAGTCAATCTGGTCGGTCACACGACCATTACTGACCCGGCGATACGGCGTCTCGATGAAGCCAAATTCGTTAATCCGCGCAAAGCTGGACATCGAGCTGATGAGACCGATATTTGGACCCTCCGGAGTTTCGATCGGGCAAATACGACCGTAATGGGAGGGGTGAACGTCCCGGACTTCGAATCCAGCACGATCACGGCTCAGACCGCCGGGACCGAGGGCAGACAAACGCCGCTTATGAGTTAATTCGGCCAATGGATTTGTCTGATCCATGAACTGCGACAACTGTGATCGGCCGAAAAAGTCACGGATAACTGCGCTCAGGGCTTTTGGATTAATGAGCTTTTGTGGCGTCATTCCGTCGATATTCACGTCAAAGAGGGTCATGCGCTCCTTTACGAGACGTTCCGTGCGAGCGAGACCCACGCGACATTGATTGGCAAGCAACTCCCCCACCGTGCGGACGCGCCGGCTGCCAAGGTGGTCAATATCGTCGAGCGAACCGTCGCCGCGGCGAAGCTGAAGCAGATACTTTGTCGCTGCGATAAAGTCTTCCGGAGTCATCACGCGCTCACCGAGATCTACATCAACCGAGAGTTTCTGGTTGATCTTGTAACGGCCAACCCGACCCAGATCATACTTCTTCGGATCGAAAAACAGGCGCTTCAGCAGCCCACGAGCATTCGCTACCGTCGGCGGATCCCCGGGGCGGAGGCGACGATAAATATCTTTGAGTGCCTCCTCATCGTCGTGCGCCGGATCCTTCTTGAGGGATTTTATAATCGTATCATCTTCCTTGGTATCGACGACTTTTACACTTTCGACGCCGAGAGTGAGAATCTGGCGCACCGTCGCAGCGGTTAGCGGTTCAAAGGCGCGCGCCACAGTGATTTCTCCGTCACGAACATCCGAAATGAGGAATTTCGTGGCCAGCACGTCCTCCTCCAGACTCTCGCTGAGCCTCAAATCCTCGACGTCGTAAAAAAGCTTCACAATTTGTTCGTCGCTTCCGTAACCAAGAGCACGGAGAAACGTCGTGGCGAGGAACTTCCGTCTTCGCTTCCGACGATCCAGGTAGATGTAAAGCAGGTCATTCGTGTCGAACTGGACTTCGAGCCATGAACCACGATCCGGAATAATGCGAAAGCTGTAGAGCACCTTGCCATTCAAATGAACCGAGGATTCGAAGCAGATCCCAGGTGAGCGATGCAGTTGGCTGACAACCACGCGTTCTGCACCATTGATGACAAAAGTGCCCTGCGGCGTCATGAGCGGAATCTCCCCCATGTAAACCTTCTCCTCCTTGGTGCCATGTTCTTCCTTAAGCTGGAAAGTGACATGGAGGGGAGCACTGAAAGTCTGACCTTCGCGCTGAGACTCAAGCGCGTTCAATTTCGGCTCGCCGATGTCATAACTCGCAAAGTCAAGAGTGACTTTCTCGTCATAGCTTTGGATCGGAAATACCTCTTTGAAAACGGCCTGGAGGCCGGAATCTTTGCGTTTGCTCGGAGGGACGTTCGTCTGCAGAAAATCGACATAGGAATTCACCTGTACCTCGATGAGGTTCGGTGGTTCCGCGGCTTCCTTGAGTTTACCGAAGTTGATGCGCTCTGACATAACCAATGCGGAGATGCTGAATTTCGATTTATTGAGCGGCGAAAGCGGCTTGCTCTCGGGCGCCCGGTTGGCTATTATTTTAGTTGGCTACATGCTGCGTGGGACGCAGAGACAAAAAAGATAGTTTGCCCCAAGCTTCCGGTTCTGAAACCAAGAGCAAAGACCATCCTATCCTTTCGATTTTCCTAAGTTTATCCAGTGTGTGCAGAGAGGCTCTCTGAAGAAAAATGGGGGCAGACCCTAGGACGTTCTGCTTCCCCCCGCAAGAAGTTTTTACAACCACTCTCGGGAAATCCAAGACAGGACACAATTGCCTCAGAATAGAAAAGCGGACGCGCAGCCAAACCCGGCGAATTTCTGTATCTACTCCGGAAATTCGACGAAGATCCAGATATCCAGCGTGCTCGACTACGCGTCGTAAGCTTTACGGCGTCATTTGATCTCGACCTTGGCGCCTGCCGCTTCGATCTTCTTTTTGATCTCCTCGGCTTCTTCCTTCGGCACGCCTTCTTTGATTGGCTTCGGAGCACCCTCGACGAGAGCCTTTGCGTCAGCCAATCCAAGCCCCGAAACAGCTGCGCGGACTTCCTTAATGACGGCGATCTTGTTTCCACCGATCTCGGTAAGAATTACGTCAAATGAAGTCTTCTCTTCAACGGGTGCTGCTTCGGCTGCTGCCCCGCCAGCCGCCGCGAGTGCCACGGGAGCTGCGGCGCTCACGCCCCATTTTTCTTCAAGTGCCTTCACCAATTCCGCAACCTCGAGAACGGTAAGGCCGCTGAGCTGATCAACTAATGCGTTTGTATCTGCCATTTTATAATTAAGAAGAGACAAGACATAAAAAGAAAGTGGCCCTTCGAGCGCATTCCCCGCTCGGAGGGAAACCTTCCATCATTCGTTCCTGCAACTTCTTCCTTTGTTTGCGGTATCGTCGCGTCCCGAAGCCTCGAGATATTTAAGAACGACAGCCGCCGTCCCGACGAGGAACCATTTATTGTTGGTTTAATCCGCGACAGCCACGCGGCGCCGCGAAAGGGTTGAAAAAGCAGTGCGGCAACGCCGCAGACCTTACAATTCTGCCAATCACCTTATCCCTCTTCCTTCTCGAGCTTCGCTTTGAGCGCACGCGCCAGAGCAGAAGCCGGTTCGTTGAGGGTGCGGACAAGTTTACTTGCCGGCGCTTGGAGAACTCCAAGAAAAGTAGCGAGCAGCACTTCACGAGAAGGGAGATCCGCGATTACATCAATCTGCTCCGCCGTAACGACAGTCTTGTCGATAATGCCGACACGGACGATCGGTTTCTGAAATTCTTTGGCAAACGTCTTTACGACCTTTGCCGCAGACGCCACATCACTTTCACCAACCACAATCGCGGTCTGGCCATTCAAACCTTCCAACTCAGGGAGTCCCGCATCGCGAATCGCGAGGCGAAGAAAGGTATTCTTGACCACGCGGCACTCCGCGCCCGCACCGGCGAGGCGATTGCGAAATTCGCCGAACTGATCGACGCGAAGACCGGTATAGTCGGTTACGAAAAGAAATGGCGAAGCATTGAGCTTGGTTTGAATATCTTCAACAATTGAGGGTTTCTCAGGTCTCATGGGTTTGCCCTTTTGTTAGCCTTTAATGTAAGGAGCGGCGTCAACGTGCAATCCCGGCAGCATCGTGGCGCTGAGAGTGACGTTCCGAACGAACGTACCCTTCGCAGTCGCAGGACGCGCCTTACTCACTGCATCGATCACCGCAGCACCGTTTTGAGTGAGCGCTTCCTGCGTGAAAGAGAATTTTCCGACCGGAACGGCCACATTGCCGTTACGATCGAGCTTAAATTCAACACGGCCGGCTTTAACCTGCTTCACCGCTTCAGCCGTATCTTCGGTGACGGTGCCGGCCTTTGGATTTGGCATAAGGCCTCGTGGGCCAAGTACTTTACCGAGTTTACGAACTTCCGACATGGCAGCGGGGGTAGCGACGGCGACATCGAAGTCCTGAAAACCCTCACGGCATTTATTGATCATGTCTTGGAAACCGACGAACTCGGCGCCGGCCTCCCTGGCGGCATCAGCGGCCTCACCTTGAGCGAAAACCAGAACCCGGACATTCTTACCGCTTCCATTCGGAAGCGGACAGGTCCCACGCACCATCTGATCGGATTGACGAGGATCAACTCCGAGTCGAAACGAAAGCGTGACTGTCTGATCGAATTTCGTGGACGGAAGGGATTTCAAGACCTCGACCGCCTCATCGAGTCCATAATTCCGTTTCAGATCCACCTTCTCAACAGCGGACCGATAGCGTTTGCTACGTGTTTTTGACATAAGATATTGCAGTTCAAACGAGCCACTTCGGGACGACTCTCCTGCGGCAGGAGTTTCGGTAATCCACAACCGGATGATTGTGGAAGAGCGAAGAAAATAGCGGGCTCCTGTTTCCTGTCAAAAATTTTCCGGCTAATCTTTTGATGCCGAAAGAACTTCTTTCACATAGCAAAGGATTTCAGCAGATGCCTAAGCGGTATCCGTACTTCCCTCGCCTCGAAGATCCGGCAGCCAGTATGCCTGTATCATCGCCCAGATCCAGTAAAGCGGAAGCAGCAACAAGCCGAAGCCCATGGTGAATGTCGCAACGAGAGAACAAAAAATCACCGCGACGATTGTCCCAACGAGAAACATAACCCCGAGAGCCAACTGCCCCTTATAGAGGTGACCCAGACCCGGAACGACGCTCATTAAGAGCGCTGCCAGGTCCCGAGCGCTACGATCGCTCGACCTATGCCGATAGCCTTTTACCCAGTCGCAACGGTCGCATGCATCGAGAGATCGAAGCGGAGCTCCACAGAGCGGGCATTCCTTTGGAGTGTTTGACGACGCAATATCTTCAGCAGTGTTCATAGGGTATCGTGCTTTAAATGCCTCTCCAACGTTTCGTTTCCCGAGGGTTTACCGCTCCTATTCCGTCATGGCAATCTACGACTCAATGGCGAGTCTAAAAACAATTGTCCATTTCCTCGACGATACCCTTTCAATTCACGAAAACTGGGACTACCCGGGTGCGAAAAACGGGTTGCAGATCGAAAATATGGGCCATGTCAATCGAATCGCGGCATCCGTTGATGCATGTACGGCGACAATAGAACAGGCAATCGCGCTGGACGCCGACTTACTCATTGTTCATCACGGTCTTTTCTGGTCGGGCACCCAACCAATCGTTGGCAGTGTTTACAAGAAATTCAAATCTGCTCTCGACGCGAATCTTGCCGTATACAGCGCCCATCTGCCGCTCGATACACATCCAACCCTCGGGAACAACGTACTGTTGGCAAAATCGATCGGACTGCGAAAACTAACACCTTTTTTTGAAGAGCGGGGCCAGCATCTCGGGGTCCGCAGCATCATAAACGTTTCACGCGATGCTCTTTCCGACCGCCTGCAGAAAGCACTCGGCAATGCTCCTCTCCTCTGCCCTGGTGGACCAAAGCAGGTACGGAAAGTAGGAATCGTCACTGGCGGGGCCGGGGCTGAACTCGCGAAGGCCGCAAGCGACGGCGTAGACACATTCATCACCGGCGAGGGCCCCCATTGGTCCTACACGGCCGCCGAGGAATTAGGAATCAACGTTTTTTATGGGGGGCACTACCTCACGGAGACCTTTGGCGTAAAAGCAGTAGCAGAGATGCTTTCGAAGAACTACGGGATCCCATGGTTCTTTATTGATCACCCGACGGGTCTGTAAGGGTCTCAGCAATCCCGTGTCAGGGAATCATGGAGTCGTCGGATCAAGGAGTTCGAACACACGGCGAGCGGAGCGAGAGCGAGAACAACGCGCACTTCATTCCGAGTTACCTTGACCTTCCTGGTCGTTTCCAGCGACGGCCTTCTGGCGAGCAACTCCAACGTTCGAAGACCAAGATACCAAGGCAGAAAACAAGCGAGACGAAGACGCAATGGCCGAATTGCCATGATGTAATACGCGGCATCCCCGAGATGACGGACGGCGATGCGGCGCCACCGCTCCACGACCGGACGGGCTCGCTCAGGATGTTCAACAAGTTCCGCAGGTTCAGTTCCAGCTGCATTGAGCTGAACAGACGGCAGGTAACAACGTCCGGCACGCAAGTCCGCAGGCGCGTCGCGCAGTATGTTTACGAGCTGCAGGCCCTTACCGAAGTTCACGCCGAGCCGCACGAGACGTCCTCTGGAAATGCGTGCGCAGTGCGCGTCGTGATTCAGGCAAATGTGCGTCCAAAACTCTCCAACGCATCCGGCAACCATCCAAGTGTACTTATGGAGTTCGTCCGCGGTTTCAAGCGAGCAGACCGAATCAGTGCTGCAGAAACGCTCAATATCGAAGATCTGCCCGGCAATGATGGTGTCGACTACGTTCCGTATCAAATGGCGATCCTGCGCCGGTTGCTTCTCTAGGAGCTCAAGGCAATCCCCAAGTCGCTCCATCAGGCTCCTCTCCGAAGGATCGGGCGGCATGATCTTGCCTCGAATTTCAGAAAACGGCACCTGCCCTCCGCCCATTACCGCCGCACGGAAGCTCTGAAGATATTTCAGCCGCTCGCTGGCGGGAACCGTCACGGTATCAGCAATGGTGTCGCTGGCACGAGCCAGGAGATAGGCCGTACCGACTGGAACACGAAGGTCCGGCGGAAGGATCGCGATTGTGAGGTAAAAAGAGCGCGAGACCGATCGCAATAATTCCCCGCCCGCGTCGCGATTCATCTCGGGATTACGCGCAGTTCGATCGCCGCCGGGTCGGCATGCCCGAGACCGTAAAGTTCGGCCGTTTTCAGGAAATTCGCCCGCTCTTCAAGTAATGGCAACCTCATGGCCGCACGCCATCTATCAATGCGGCGCACCGCGACGGAATCGATCGCAACGGGATCCTTCCCGGCGTAAATTGAAGCGTGGTGAAAGGAATAATTCGGCTCGAAGGAAGGTCCGCCTGCATATTGAGCAATTAGACCATCCATGATGTTCAGCACGACTTTACCTCCGATCCTTTCATCATAAAAAAGTTCGGCCAAAAAGGGATCTCCAAAAGCCCCCGACGCGCAGAAGCGGCGCCAGTTGTCCATGTTACGGACTGTCATGTTATAGAGACAGCCTGCGAGCGCAACCGTCCGGGTCGTGGACATTGTCGGGACGTTTACCACTTTCGTTACCTCCCGACTCAGCACTTTGTTCAGGTAACTCACCGAACTGAGTTGTTCGTTCTCAAAGTCGTCCCCATTTCCAGCAGGCAGTCGACTCCGAAACCCGAGATCACCCCAGATGAGCTTTCCGAGCATCGGGCTGGATACCTGAGCCTCCGGGTCATATCCAGTCACCGAGGGTACGGACCGCATGGTATATCCCTCCTGTAACCGATATCCCGCCTGCACCAGAGCCTCCGCGTCACGATCCCAAACGATGATGTTTTTTGAAGGGACGCCCGCCTTCTGCAATCCACGGGCGATCGCCGATATGATTGCCGGATGCGTGGAAAACAGAGGGCCGCCGTCTGTCGAAACTTTGATGCCGACGATATCCTGCGGCGAAACCAGCGTCCTCCATGCATCCGCGACATCAACTTTTCCAGCAACCGCCATCACGAGCCGGTCGACCATTCGTACAACTGTCTGTGGTCGCGCCCGATATTCCTCAATGGCACCGATGTTGTGGGCGACGTAAACAACCGATCGGGCGTCCCCGGGCCTAGCCGGCACATCGGCACCTCTTAATTGGTAAGATAACGCTGCAAGCGCGAGGACCGCTACTATGACTGACCGACAATGCATTATCCGGAAGGTAACGAATTTTAGTCGAAAATCAGCCCAATCCGTTGGTGTAATCATATTACAGATTCACCACCCCATCCCCAACTCAATGGAATCGATGTAGCGGACTTCCTGACGAGCACCTAGAGTCATCCGATGCATTCGAACAGCCGGTCATCGGCATTATTTGAGAAAGCCCGCACACTGATACCTGGTGGTGTAAATTCGCCGGTTCGCGCTTTCCGCGGAGTCGGAGGCGATCCGTTTTTTGTCGAACATGCAGGTGGCTGCCGAATCCGCGATGTCGATGGCAACGAGTATATCGACTACGTTGGGACGTGGGGCCCAGCGATACTCGGGCATGCCCCAGAAGTTGTAAAGGCTGCGATTCTAGAAGCCACCTCTCATGGGGTGAGTTTCGGGATCCCGAATCCATACGAAGTCCGGATGGCCGAAACGATTTGCCGGTGGGTGCCCTCGATCGAGAAAGTCCGCATGGTGAACAGTGGCACCGAAGCTACCATGTCGGCGATTCGTCTCGCACGCGGTTTCACGGGGCGCGACAGGATCGTGAAATTCGAAGGCTGCTATCACGGCCATGTGGATTCCCTGCTGGTGAAAGCCGGCAGCGGCGCTCTCACGCACGGAAAGCCAGACAGCGCGGGGGTTCCGAGGCAACTCGCTGATTTGACCACGCTGCTGCGTTTCAATGACGATGCGGCGCTGACACGATTATTCGAAAACGAAGGTGAAAAAATTGCAGCCGTCATTATCGAGCCGATTCCAGCAAACGCGGGCCTGTTCCTCCCTGAAGCGGGCTATCTAGAACTTCTGCGCGAACTCTGCACCCAGTATGGAACCGTATTGATTTTCGACGAAGTGATGACGGGATTCCGCGTTGCCCGTGGGGGTGCTCAGGAACTATTTGGTGTGATGCCCGACCTCACGGCGCTCGGCAAGGTGATTGGCGGGGGGTTGCCGGTCGGAGCATTCGGAGGTCGCGCGGATATCATGGACATGCTGAGCCCGGACGGACCAGTGTACCAGGCAGGGACACTTTCGGGAAATCCGCTGGCTATGGCCGCGGGACTGGCTCAACTCGAGGAACTTGATCGCGTGAATGGTTGGCTGGCTCTCGAAAATCTGGGCGCCCTCTTCGAATCCCACGTTCGCGCGGCGCTGCAGAAGCTCAGTCATCCTCTCACTTTCCATCGCATCGGCTCGATGTTCTGCCTGTTTTTAACAGATCGAGAGGTCCGGGATCTCGATTCGGCCCGGACGAGCAACACAGAGGAGTATGCCCGCTATTTTCATCGGTGCCTCGATGAGGGAATTTATTTTGCACCCTCTCAATTCGAAACCGGTTTCATTTCGCTCGCTCACACGGAAGCCGACCTCCGCAAAACTGCTGAAATAGCCACCGGGGCCCTGCAACTTGTTCAAATTTGATCACCGCCTGGTCATTCGGATTAAATTAAGCAAATAATTTTTCTGCCTGCGCCGGAAGCGTTCCCCTGCCCCGTCCTCCCGCCAGAGTAGAACCTGGCTTCTGAACACACGCCACCTGTCTTGGCATACGCGGTGCTAGGCAGCGCGGGAGATTGGTGCTTTGATTGACTTCAGGTATAAACTTACCAACGGCCCGATCAGTTAGCGGCGCTCGACTCTGGGGGGAGGTCGAACGTGTCAGCCCTGGTCGGGCCGTCTTTAGTGCACGCAAAGAATCCGGACTACCAAAGGGCGGCTTGATTCTTAATCGCCCCCGCTGAACCGCGTTGAAACTCTTTCAAACGGTCTTTCAGTTGGGCGGGCGAAAATCGTCTGAAGATTTCGTCCATAGCAGCATTTGCGAGGGCATCACATCGCTCGTTGTCTACGTAGCCGGCATGGCCCCTAAGCCATCGCCATGTGATCTTGTGTCGGCCAATGGATTCATCAAGTGCCATCCAAAGATCCCGATTCTTCACCAGCTGCTTCTTTAAGGTCATCCAACCGCTGCGCTTCCAGCCAGCAATCCATTTTGTGATACCCTGGCGCAAATACTGTGAATCGGTGTAAATAGTCACCTCGCACGGCCGCTTCAACGCTTCCAGCGCCAGAATTGCCGCGGTCATTTCCATGCGATTATTTGTCGTCGCCGGTTCTCCGCCTGACAGCTCCTTCCTGTTCGGTCCGCTAACGAGGACCGCTCCCCAACCGCCTGGGCCGGGATTCCCCCGACAGCCACCATCGGTGTGAATCATTACGCTCTTCATTGCCACGGTCGCGGCGCTGCTTCCCCACGCGATACCTTCGGTCAGAGACTTGGACCGATAAGTTTTTCAAGCTTAACGATGTCCGCCGCGAATTTACGAATACCTTCCGCGGTCTTTTCCGTCGCCATCGCGTCCTCATTGACAAGAAAACGGAATTTCTTTTCGTCCAATTCCAATCGTTGGATATTACTTTTCGCTGCGTTTTCAGGCTTGAGCTTACAGACGATCGTTTCCTGCGATGAAGCCAGCTCACCCAGGAGAGACGGACTGATCGTGAGAAGGTCGCAGCCAGCTAATTCGACAATCTGCTCTCGCTTCCGGAAGCTTGCACCCATCACTTCGGTCCGATGTCCGAACTTCTTGTAGTAATGATAGATCGCAGTAACAGATTGCACCCCAGGATCTTCGGCGCCGCTAAAATCGTGTCCTTCGGCTTTCTTATACCAGTCATAGATGCGCCCAACGAAAGGCGAAATCAGCTGAACTTTTGCCTCTGCACAACGAACCGCCTGCGGCAATGAGAAAAGCAGCGTGAGATTGCAGTGAATCCCTTCTTTCTCGAGAATTTCTGCAGCAGCGATACCTTCCCACGTGGAAGCAATCTTAATCAAAACGCGGTCGCGCGAGATCCCATGATCTTTGTAGAGCTTGATGAGTTGACGTGCCTTTTCGATTGAACCGTCAGTATCAAAGGAAAGCCTCGCATCCGTCTCCGTAGAGACTCTTCCGGGAACAATCTTGAGTATCTCCATACCAAAATAAACGAGGAGCCGGTCGATCGTATAATCGATCCGCGCGGCGCCCGAGAGGCTGGCTTTGCGACCATCTGCAAGCGCCTTTTCGAGCAGAGGCTTGTAGTCATTCTTCTGCGTCGCCGCGAGAATCAGACTCGGATTCGTCGTTGCGTCCTGAGGTTGAAACTCCCGCATGGATTCGAAGTCGCCGGTGTCCGCGACGACCCTGGTGAATTTCTTGAGCTGGGCCAGCTGGTTCGTTTCAGACACAGTTCTGAAGATGGTAGGAGAGTTCATGAGTTTTTCGTGGAATCCGAGTTTGGTTCTTTCTTTATGTACCCGATCTGGCCCGCATTTACAAAAGCTATTACCGATCGAGCAGCAAGAGAGCTACGGGATCGGCCGTGAGCAGGCTTTGAGCTTCTGCGGCTTTCCCGGTAGATCCGCTGCATAGCAAATGCCTTGAAGTTGATGACAGCGCACACGCGCCGAAATCCCGCGGCGCAAACAGTCAGCGTTATAACAAGATGCGAATTAAGCGTCAGGATTCAAACACGGAAGCGATCTGACGCTGAATTTTCGTGGCTTGCGCCCGTGGATCAGCGGCGTCGCGAATTGGGCGTCCGACTACAATGTAGTCGGCGCCATTAAGGAAAGCGTCCTCCACAGTTACCACGCGTTTCTGATCGTCAGCGGGACGGTTTTCCACAGGGCGAATACCGGGAGTTACTACAAGGAAGTTAGGCCCAAGATTTTCGCGGAGACGAGAGGCTTCCAACCCCGAGGAAATAACACCATCACATCCAATTTCCATCGCCCGGCGCGCACGGGATAGCACCAACTCAGGCACGTCGCATTGGAAACCGAGATCATCGAGGTCGGCTCGGTCCAGGCTGGTGAGGACGGTCACCGCAAGAATTTTCAAGGTCTCACCCTTACCCGCAACCGCACCGCGCAGGATGCCGTCGTTACCGTGCACGGTAGCAAATGTAACGCCCCGGTCTTTCAATTGAGCGACGGCCAGCTTCACTGTTTCGGGAACATCAAAGAATTTCAGGTCCACAAAGACCTGCTTCTCACGTTCGCGCAACCACTCGATCAATTCGTAATAGCCCCCCGCCATGAAAAGCTGCAGTCCGATTTTGTAGAACGAAACGGAGTCTCCGAGCCTTTTCACAAGTTCCCGCGCATCGGAGGGCGTCGGCACATCGAGGGCGAAGATCAACCGCTCAGAAGGAGGGATCGGCTTCTCGGAGAGCAGGGATCGCATTGGTGGAGGCGTATCAATTTGAAATCCGCCGGAGCAAATCGGAGCGTCTCGTCCAGATTTCCAACGTCACGAACTCCGCAACGGACCTGCTATCCGCCAAGCCAACTTCTCCTTGCGAAAATTCGCCCGCCTAGAAATGAATTGCTTGCCCGAATGCCATCCCGGTTGCTTCGTGAACAGATTCGCTGAGTGTCGGGTGCGCATGAATAGTCGCTTCAATTTCTTCGTGCGTCGCCTCGAGCGTGATCGCGAGCCCAAGTTCCGCGATCAATTCTGTCGCTTCCGCACCAATAATGTGGGCACCGATTATTTCGCCATGGGGTTCACCGATGAGCAGCTTTACGAAACCCTCGATCTCACCCACCGCGCGCGCCTTGCCGCTCGCCATGAAAGGGAATTTGCCCACTTTGAACTTGAGGCCCTTTTCTTTTGCAGCACGCTCAGTCAGGCCGACACTTGCCACCTGCGGCTGACAATAGGTGCATCCAGGGAATACATCGACCTTCTTCGGTTTATGATCAGTGAACATGCCCTCGACCGCCTGGATTGCCTCGTAACTGGCTACATGCGCCAGCCAGGGCGGCCCGATGATGTCTCCAGCGGCGAAGACACCTTTCACGCTCGTTTCGTATCTATCGTCGACCTTGATGTATCCGCGATCCGTGAGATCGAGTTTTGCTCCCGGCGGCAGCAACGGTGTGACCCCGATCGCGACAAGACATATCTCGGCCTCGAGCGTCTCTGTCTTCTTGCCTTCAACCGTGATTTTCACGCCTGAATCCGTGACCTCCGTATTCGTCGTCTTTGTACCCGTAAAGATAGTCATGCCCGCCTTCGCGAGTGATTTCTCAAGCGTTTGGGAAACCTCCGTATCCTCGACGGGGAGGATGTTCGGCATCATTTCGACAATCGTCACTTTAGTGCCGAATGCGTCGTAGATATAGGCAAACTCCACGCCGATCGCACCGGCACCGATGATGATCATCGATTCGGGCCGCTTTTCGAGTATCATTGCCTCACGACTTCCGATCACTTTCTTGCCGTCAAACGGCAGTCCGGGTAGTTCGCGGGGAAGGACTCCCGTCGCGACGAGAATATTGGCGGCGGAATGAGATTCTTCCTTGCCGTCACTGGTCTGCACCTTCACCGAGCCAGCCTTTTCAAGGGTAGCGGTGCCGCGGAGGTAATCGATCTTATGCTTCTTAAAGAGAAACTCGATACCCGCGGAGCCCTTGCCCGAAATGTCGCGGGAACGTTTGATGATCTTCGACCAGTCGAAGCCGAGATTATCGAAATTGAAGCCGAACTCTGACGCCTTATGCGTCATTAAATGGTAGAGTTCCGCATTTCGAAGCAAAGCCTTGGTCGGGATACAGCCCCAGTTATTGCAGGTACCGCCGAGGCCTTCCTTTTCGATACAGGCCACCTTCTTTCCGAGTTGGGCGGCACGGATAGCGCCGACGTATCCGGCGGGGCCACCGCCTATAACGATGAGGTCGTAATTCATAAATCTGATTGGTGTTGTTCTTGGTGAGGACTTCTGCGCCCGGCAAACCGCCGTGGCCGTCAATCAATGCTACAGAAGCATTAGTGTTGGGTTTTCCAGCAGGCGTTTCAGTTCGGCGAGATACTTGGCACCGACTGCTCCATCCAAAACCCTATGGTCGATGCTCATGCCGATGCCCATCCGCTGACCGGCAACGATATCGCCATTAGGACCAACAACGGGTTTATTGACGATCGCGCCAACCGACAAAATCGCCGCCTGCGGCGGATTGATAATCGCATCAAAAGTTTCAACGCCGAAAGCGCCAAGGCTGGAAACGGTAAAGGTAGCGTTTTGGAACTCATCCGGTTTCAGCTTCTTGCTGCGGGCTCTCGTTGCCAGATCCTTCACAGCGACGCTGATCTCGCGAATCGACTTGCTCTGGGCGTCCCGGATCACCGGCGTTACGAGACCTTCGTCAATTGCGACGGCGACAGCCAGATTGACGCTCCCGAACTTTACGATGCCTTCCGGAGTGAACGACGCATTCACAAACGGATTCTCGCGCATCGCAGCCACTGCGGCCTTTAACACGAAATCGTTTACCGTAAGCTTTGGCTGTCCAATCGCTTCGTTTGCGGCGTTTACTTCGGCTCGAAGCTGCATGAGCGGAGCCGCGTTAATCTCGATGTTGAGATAAAAATGCGGGATCGTCGTCTTACTCTCAACCAATCGCTCGGCGATGATCCTGCGCATGTTCGAAAGTGGCACGGTCTCACTTTCGCCCACTGTCGGCGGTGGTGTCGCCGCGACCGGAGCCGGCGCGGGTTTTCCAGCCGGCGGCGCTTTGGCCCCACCGGACTCAGCAGCCACCTGCACGTCTTTGCCGACAATTCGGCCTCCCGGACCTGTCCCGGAAACTGAAGAAAGATCAATGCCTTTTTCCTCGGCAACCTTTTTCGCAAGTGGAGATGCCTTGACTCGTCCTCCTTCGCCTGTCTCTGGCGCGGGAGTCGGCTTTGCCCCTGCTTCCGGCCCACCCTTTTCACCCGAATCGGGTTTCGGAGCTTCGACCTTCTTCTCGGCCGCCGGCGCTTCCGCTTCATCCCCGGAAGGGGCCTCTTCTCCTTCTTCGAGCAGAATTGCCAACTTTCCGCCTACGGGAGCCTTACCACCTTCTTCGACGTAGATCTTGTGAATCGTTCCATCGTCGAAAGTCTGCATCTCCATCGTTGCTTTGTCGGTTTCGATTTCTGCAATGACATCGCCGGCCTCGACGGTGTCACCTTCTTTCTTGAGCCACCTGACCAGGGTTCCATCAGTCATGGTGTCGCTCAACTTTGGCATTTCGATCGTAATAGGCATCGTATTTAAGGGGATAGTTAGAAAAAGTGGAGGATGGGTTTAGCTAATAGAGAGCACTGCTTCGATGATTCGTGCCTCATTGGGAAGTTGAAGCTTCTCCAGAGGCGGGCTGTAGATCGCCGGAGCATCAAGCGCAGAGACTCGCTTGATCGGAGCGTCAAGTTCGTCGAAAGCCTTTTCCTGGATCATTGCGGCGATCTGAGCCGAGACACCGCAGAATGGCTTGTTCTCATCAACGAGGACTGCACGGTGAGTCTTGGCTACGGTTGCAAGAATCGCTTCTTCGTCCAGGGGACGAATGGAGCGAAGATCGACCACTTCGACGTCGATGCCGTGCTCGGACTTTAGTATCTCCGCCGCCATAAGGGCCGTGATGATTGCTCGGCCGTGGCCAATAATCGAAAGATCGCTCCCTACGCGCTTGATGTCTGCCTTGCCGAGCGGAACGAGGTATTCCTCCTCCGGCACTTCCCATTTTTCACCATAGAGCAGCGTATTCTCCATGACGCAGACTGGATCATTGTCGCGGATGGCTGATTTCATCAGCCCCTTTGCGTCATATGCGGTCGCAGGCACACAGACCTTCAGACCTGGTGTATTGGCAATAAAGTTTTCGGGAGTATGGGAATGTGTCGCCCCCACGTTTGTACCTCCATTTGCAGGACCTCGAATCACAATGGGCACATTGGCGAGACCGCCGGACATGTAGCGTATGCACCCCGCATTATTGATGAGCTGGTCAAACGCAACATAAGCAAAACTCCAGAACATCATCTCGATGACCGGACGGACGCCAAGCATCGCTGCGCCAACGCCCAGTCCGAGAAAGCCCGCCTCACTGATCGGCGCATCTACCAAGCGCTTGTCACCAAAGCGCTTCCACAATCCTTCGGTTATTTTGTAAGCACCGTTGTATTGGGCGACCTCCTCGCCAATAATAACGACATTTTCGTCTCTTTCGATTTCTTCTGCGAACGCTTCGTTGAGCGCCTTGCGATAGGTAATTTCAGGCATGGATTAATTGAAAAAGTGTTTCCCTGTCCGCCCGCTCTCGGTTTTCTCGTCTACTTCGAAATACACGTCTTCGAAAATGCTCTCTGGCGACGGAAAATCGCTGGCTTCGGCAAATTTCCCAGCCTCTTTCGCCTCGGCCTTGGCATCTTTGTCGAGTTCTTTGGACTTTTCGTCGTCGATCACACCTTCTTCCAACAGACGGCTGGCCCAAAGCCGGAGCGGGTCGTGATGCATTTGATAGCGTTCAATTTCCTCCTCCGTCCGGTATTTCTTCTTGTTTGCATCGGCAACGGAGTGGCCCTCATAGCGATACGTAGACATCTCGAGAAGTGTCGGTCGCGATTCCTGATGCGCTCGATCAATGGCAATCTTCGTCTTCGCGCGAACCTCATAGATGCTTTCACCGTTTACGACATCCCACGCCATGTCGTAACCCTCGGCCCGCTTCGCGAGGCGCTGATTGTAGGCTGAGGACCGCTCCTGACTGGTTCCCATGGAATATTGGTTGTTCTCAATAACGTATATCACTGGCAACTCCCAGAGGGAGGCGAGATTCAACGCCTCGTGAAACGGCCCTTGATTGATCGCTCCGTCCCCGAGGTAACAAAGGCAGCAGCCTGTTTTTCCCTGGTACTTCAACCCGTAGGCTATTCCCAGGCCAAGCGGTGTCTGCCCTCCAACGATCCCATGCCCGCCCCAGAAATTCTTATCAGGAGCAAAAAAATGCATCGATCCACCCTTCCCCTTGGAGCAGCCGGTCGCTTTCCCGAAGAGCTCAGCCATGCACTCGTTCATATTCATCCCCACAGCGAGCGCATGTCCATGTTCTCGATACGCCGTGATGACGTGATCGTTTTCCCCGAGTAGCGAAATCGTCCCCATCGCAACCGACTCCTGGCCGATATAAAGGTGAAGGAATCCGCCAATTTTGCCACGGTTGTAGTGCCTCAGCGATTCCTGCTCGAAACGCCGGATACGATACATGTTCTTGAGAATATCAATCTTATCCTCCGCACTAAGGCTCCTGTTAATCTCGGCATCCGCGTAATCGGTGCTTTCTTGAACTGTTTCCATAGACTTTCTTAATCTGTTGTTTGATAGAGAAATAAACTTCGGTTCCTCGACCACGCACCGTTGCGGGATTGGAATGAATTCCGATGAGAAGCATCCAGACGCGACAGCGCGACGCAGCCCACGAAGAGTGCGGTGTAAAGAAGATCACTAAGCAATGAATTACGCAGGAACATCCAGGTCGGAGCGTAGCTGGAATACGGAGGAAGACCGAGTGTAAGTGCCTGCACCCAGCCAGCCAGTGTTTTGGCGTAACCAGGCTCGGCCAGCCACGATGCGCTGTTCGTAACCAGGTAAAAAGTGAGCGTCCCGCCAATAGCTCCCGTTCCAATTGCCGCAATACTCATCCTTTTGCGAACAAGAAAACCGATACCCACGACCAATGCGAGCGCTGCGTATCGGCTTACCATAGAAATACTTACGATCGAGATACCGTTGGCCGTATTGATCACGATATCCGAAATCAGGAGCACGGAGAGCGACACAGCGAACGCAAAGCGCTTCGTCAAATAGATGGCCCCGCAGAAAGCGATCGCCGCGACCGGCGCAAAGTTCGAAACCCAACCCGCTTCATCTGCACCCGCAGTGCTCAGTAAGACGCGGTATGCGACTGCAGCGAGAATAAGAGCAAAGGCAGCGTTCATGGGGGTCGAAATCACATCCTCTCGTATCGATCGGGTAATATCAATGCAGAAGTCGCAAAAACCGGTTAGGAAAAATCAGGGAATGCTCAAAAACACGCGTAAAGAACGCCTCAACGCAGCCTTTTGGCCTCTGATTTTTCGCTCGAACGAACTTGTTGAATGCGCTTCCACCGCCACTTTACGGATCGGGCAAATTCACATTTCCGGAATTCATTTACCAAAGAAGCTCCCCCAGCAGTGCCGCGAACAACCCGCAAAGAAAAGCACGAATAGAAAAAGTCCCGCTATTCCTTGAGCCCGCTGTTTGGAGCGTGACGCTCATCAAACGCAATCGAAGGACAGGGCGCCGCAAACGCAACAATATTCGCGTCTGCGCCATAGTCTTGCATTATCAATTTGCCGCCCGAACGGACCTCTTGAAACCAGGGCTTCACGCGTGCACCTACGACTCTCTCCACTCCTTTAAAATGTTGGAGCATTATTTGGAGACCCACGGAAGCACTCTGTAGTCATCACCCAACGTGACGGCAAACAGAGCGCGGGCAACCCTCTTTTTTTCCTTTGGATTTTTACGGTGCCGGTTCAGAATTCGTCACGAATCGAACTCAATGCGGCGTGAAGCTTTTTCAATCCGAGTTCGATCCGTGTTTTGATCGTTCCGAGCGGTGTATTCGTATGCGCGGCAATCTCGCGCTGGCTCATACCCTTATAGAAAGCCAATTCCACCACCTCACGCTGGGCAACCGGCAACTCCTGGAGCTTTGAATTGAGCAAGGTGCGGAGATCACTGAGCGCAATGTCCTCGTCCTCCTCGAAAACGCCCGAACTCGCATTTTCTTCGATCTCAGCCTGAAAACGATCCGTCGCACGCTGGTACGCCGAACGGGAACGCACTTTGTCTATCGCACGGCGGCGGGCCATCGTCACAATCCAGCCGAGCGGCTTGCCCTTCTTTTCAGAAAATTTGTCGGCGCGATTCCAAACCTCCACGAAGACTTCCTGAAGCAGGTCTTCGCTTTCTGCCTCATTATGAAGCGTCTTCATGACAACAGATTTGATGACACCACCGTAGCGATCGAACAATGCGCCGAGCGCATCGGGATCACCGGCAGCAATGGCGGCCATCAACATTTCGTCTGTCATGTCCTCGACGCTACGCCCGGAAATCTTTGTAGTCTTGATTGCAGTTCTAGCGCTTGATGGGGTTGTTTTCGTGGGGGCGAATTGAGTGAACGTTGCCATAACCATAATCAAATCTTCGGCAGCAACGCTGATACCATCGGTGTTCTACAGAGAAGAACCCTGGAAACCTTCTGATTCTATGTAACTTTTTATGACACCATACGTAGTTTATTGAAACACACCTGATATATCTTGAGACACTTACTTGGAATCTAGGTCAGTTTTCCACTTCGCCTGCACCTTTTGTAATTCCGGCTGCAGACTGCGAAGCCAAAGATGCCCCAACTTTCGGCCCTAAAACGTGGATTTTCCCGATCGTCTCAATGGTCTGCCGGTGAAGGTCATCGAGCGCGTTTAGAATGGAATTATTCACGGCGAACGGACGAAGCGTGTGCTGCTTTTCTTCCAGGACTTCGGTAAGACGCGAACGAAGCCGTTCATCCACACTGCGGCAGAAAGCATCAATGTAGCGAGACATCAGGAATTCCGCCTGTCTTCGGGGAAGTTGTGGAAGTCGCTCGCCGAGCATTTTTTCTATGATGGTCGCAAATGCTCCACGACTGGCATCGGAGAGACGCTTCGACTTGGCATCAACAGGAATCTCCCGCGATAGATCGCTCGGTGCCCCAAAAAGACGTTCACGCACGGAATTCTGACTCCGGAAGAGAACCCAATCGGCAAACGATTTTCTTACCGGAATTTCGCCGGGATTGAGCGAGAACTCGTAAGGCGTTGAGTCGAAATTCAATCCCAGCTTATCCGCCGCAACATCACGACTTGGCGTTAGGGAAAAATCGACCATGTGTAGATCCGCCATGATTTCTCCGCCCGGTTCGGCACCGCCCAGAGAGTTGCCGACAGAAGACCGGACACGCGACTGACTGCCTTCCGCGAGCTCGCGACCCGCATTCACGAGCGCAGACCGCCAACGGTTCTCCACGAGGACGTTGAGGCTCTCCGACGTCTCATACCACTCGTCAAGCGCAGCAGCCATGGATTTTGAAAGTTCCCTGGATTTTGCCTCCGCCAGTTCCTGGCTTCGCCTGGAATTATGAGAACGCACCCCCTCAAGCGCTGCAGCCCAATCCACCGAGATGAGACGATCAAGTGCCTCCGCGGTTTCGTCGAGTTGGTTCACATGCTTTTGAATTTCTTGCTGACGCTCCCGAAGCTTATTGATCTCCCCGGTAATTCTCACTACAGCTGCCTCGTTACAGAGTGTTTCTCCCTGGCGCAGACTGTCGAGCTTGAAGGCGCGCGTGTAATCATTGCTGTTGAGGTACTCGGTAAGATCCGTAATGAACGCTTCGAAAGCCTCCATCTGACGGTTTTCCGGGGGCTGCTCCGCAGCGATCACTACACCCGACGTCTCCGTTACAGGAGTTTTGTCCTCGCCCTCCGATCGATATTCGGTGTCGATGCCCGTCTCCGTGCCCCGCTCCGCTTCACGAGCATTCTCGTTCTCCTGCTTTTCTGCTGTCTGTGGCTCCGCAATTGGTATCTGATTCTCCCGCGAACTCGAGAGGTTCTTCTTCTTTAAGAACGAGGACGCCGCGCTGAGCAGATCAATAGCGTGAATGCGCACCCGCCCCTCTTCATACGCCTTGCGGAGCGGAGCCGCCATGGACAGCGTCCGGAATGCATCGATGATCTCTTGCGGTTTCTCACTCTCTGCACTTGGAACCAACTCACCATCGGGTCGTAGATCGCGCTTAGTCGAATCCAGGTTGATCACGAGAAAGATGCGGCTGAAGAGATGGAGGAGTTCGTTGAATTCATCGAACACCTGCTCAAGGAAGAGATTGTCGGTTTTCACCACGAAGACTGCGCAGGCGGCGGAATCGCGAAATTCCCGCGTCAGAAGATCGTATCCGAAATTCATTCGGCTGTAGAGCCCCGGAGTGTCCACCAGCACCGTGCTTGAATCTCGAAGGTTCTCGATCGGAAACTTCATATCCACCCGGCGTATCGCCTCGGTAAAATGTTTCTGCGGTTCGAATGCCTCACCCCGATTCTCCGCTTCGCGGATCTGCTCTGCCAACGCGACATGGCTATCTGCAATGATGTCGTGCAGAATCGTTCCGTCACTGAATTCTGATTCGCGTCCGTTGTAACGCGTCACGCTGAACCGCTTTTTGTCGCTGTGCCCCACGTAAACCAGACACGGGTAGCCGGGGAGTGAAGTGACCTCACTCACATAGTCCTCGCTGATTGCGTTCATTAAGGTGGATTTTCCGCTCTTCAGCGGGCCGAAAATGAGGAGATACCCCAGCTGATGGTGTAATTTCTCCCGGAGCGAACGAAACCGTGCCCGGATGTCGTTCAGTCTCGCTTTCGGCACCTGTGCAATACCATCATCTGCACATTTCTCCAGAGCTTCGACCGCCGATTGGAGCCGAGCGGGCATTGGTTCCAGCACGTGCAGGTATTCTTCGCAGAATTTTGAGATTTGAGTCTTCATCCGGAATCGATCTTTCGCTGGGTACGACGGGCGCGCCGTCAGCGAATTGGGAGCAGACTAGGAAGCGACAACGGTGATTGCAAGATACCGCCACGAATACTGCCGGAATTAGGTTCGCCCGGAATCCACCACGCCGCGTTCACACACCGCGCCCGACAAAGGTCAACTCGGCGATGCCCGACTTATCGAGCTCACCGAGTCCTTTACTGATCATTAAATCGTACTGCGCCTTCGTGGCAGCCGCGAGCGGAAGAACGAGGCCTTTTTCAGCCGCGAGATTGAGAGCGATCCCGCTATCCTTCGCTGCATGTGCCGAGGAGAAATAGCACGCGTGATCGCGATTCTGCATGTCCTCCCCATCCGTCTCCAGGACGCGCGAGTTGGCGCCGGTCTGGGAAAATACTTCCCAAAGCATCTTCAGGTCGAGACCGAGCGCTTCGCCAAGTCCGAGTCCCTCTGCGAGCCCGGCGGTGTTGATGTTCATCACCATGTTTACGAGTGCCTTCACTTTGGCCGCCTGCCCGGCTTTGCCGATGTAACGCATCGAAGCGCTCATCGCCTCCAGAATTTCCTTTCCGCGATCGAATGCAGCCTTCTCCCCTGCACACATGAGGTAAAGTTTTCCCTCCCGCGCCTGCGTGATGCTCGATGCCATGCACGCTTCCAGGCTTTGCGCGCCGGCGGATTTAGCAAGCTTCTCGACCTCCTCGTGCACCGCAGGGGTAACAGTTGCGCAATTGATGAACAGCGTTCCCTCCCCGCCTATGAGAAGGCTGTCGCCTTCCGTCGCAAAGATTTTCCGCATCGCTTCGTCGTCGGTAACTACGGTGATCACGACCGACGCTGCCGCAGTAACTTCGCCGAGGGTCAAAGGCGCCGCACATTCCAGCTCCGTTGCCAATGTTTCAGCCACTTCGCGTTGACTGTCGAACACTGCGGCGACGTTGAATCCCTTCTCTTTCAGACAGCGCGCCATATTTGCCCCCATGCGCCCTACTCCGACAAATGCAATGGTTTCTGACATATTCATTGGTCTAAACGCGATATCGCATTTCGCCCAGCAGGATCGCGCCAAAAGAAGCGCTCAATCGGCTCAGCTCAGACCTGCTGTTTCGTCATGGCGACTTCCGCCCGCAGCAGATCGTGAAGCGTCACGATGGCGAGGATTTGCTCCCGGGCTCGATCCTTCACCAGGACCACGCCAGTCGCCGAGGTAATGAGCTTTCCCTGCAGTTCGCGAATCGTCTCAGACGGACCACAAATGTCCGCGGGTTCCATTTCGAACTCGCGTTTTTCCCGAATTGCCGTCCGCGCCTCCTTCCGGGTAAGGATCCCCTGCAACTGCCCTTCGATCACTACAGGATAACAGAGGTAAGGAGTGGACTTGAGCACCTTTTCCACTGCCGAAGGCTGCAGATCCTGAATAATCACCGGATCGAAATGGGCTATGGCTGACACCGGCAACTCATGCCACTTGTGCAAATCACGCGGCGGAATGACGTGTTCGAGCCGATGACCATCCTGAAGCAGCACTTCCTCGTAGAAGTTGTGCTTTGCGAATCTCAGACTGATCGCAGTGCTCACCAGCGCTCCCAGCATCAGCGGTGGCACTAGTGTAAAATCGTGAGTCATTTCGAACACAATCAGGATGCCGGTCACCTGCGCCCTGACAACCGCGCCGAGGCAGGCACTCATTCCCACCACGGCGAGAACGATGTGTTCTTCGGTACTCAAATGAAAAACGAATTCGCAAAGACCCGAGAGAAAGAGACCGCTCATGGCCCCGAAAAAAAGGAGCGGTGCAAAAATACCGCCGCTGCCGCCGAAGCCGTAGCAGCAGATAGTCGCAATGAGCTTCGTCACGAGCAACACCCCCGCGAGTTTCCAGCTGAATTCTCCGCTGAGAGCATTCGACATGGTTTCATGCCCAAGGCCGAACACCCCCAGGCTGCCTGTATACAAGAATACGGTCGCACCCAGTCCCCACGTGATGACGCCCCCGATTGCGGGACGAACCCATACGGGCACGCCTTCGAATTGCTTCCGCACCTTTCGCAGGCGCAGGGTTAACTTCTGAAAGAGGAGGCCTACGCCGGCCGCTACCGCCGCGATGATTGGAGTGAACACGTAGATTTGCCAGCCCGCCACATGCGCAGGCGCCAAGGTGAACGCCGGCTGTCTTCCGACGATTGCATGCACCATGAACGCCCCGATCATAGACGCCAGCAGTACGCCACCCAGGAATCGACTGTTCAAGTTTTCGATAATCTCCTCCAAAACGAATATGACCGCAGCCAGCGGCGCGTTGAACGCCGCGGCAAGACCGGCAGCAGCTCCCGCTGCCGCCGCAAGACGGCGATTCTGTTTCGCTTCGCCGAGCAGCCCACTCACCTGTGATGCAACACCTCCGGCGAGGTGCACGCTCGGACCCTCACGCCCCAGACTACAGCCTCCTCCAACACTCAGTACGCCGGCCACGAACTTCACCCACGCGGCCCGCCATGGCACGTAGCCGAAGTCCTTCCAGAATGCGACCTTGAGCTGAGGAATCCCGCTTCCGGACGCCTCGGGGCAGAAATTCGCGAGGAGGAAACCAACAACCAGCGACGTCGAGAGAATGACCAGAAAGCTGCCCACCAGGAACGTGAACGGAGATTCCTCCGCAAAGCGCACGTAGGTATTCTCATAAACGAACCCGATGCAGAGACCAAATATCACTGAGCTGAGCCCCGCCACGACGCCGTAGATGCAGGTGGCAACAACGGGGCGCGCCTGAAGAGGCAACTTCCTGAAAACGTTGCTGATGAAGCTCCTGATCACTTTTCGGTGCGAGCCTCAGACAAGCAGCCTCATCGTGCAATGAAAATTCCGAGTAAGTTGTCCGGGAGCATACGCCTTCTTCAAACTGCCGCCGCACTCCGCATCTCGCTTCTCTACGTGTATGCCGGCCAATACTCTAACGTTTCTTCCCACGTTCCCAGGAATACGGGAACAATGCTGAATCATCTCATCGAAGCATGATTCGAGGAAATTCTCCGCGACCAAATGTCCCCGGCGGGAATCGAACCCACATCTAAGCTTTAGGAGAGCCTTGTTCTATCCGTTGAACTACGGGGACAAATTGTAGCCGAACTTATATCGGACACCAGCCGGGCGTTACTATGGCCTTGTAAAAAGGGGCGGCAAGCAGTTTCGCCGCAGCCTGAAAACTTCGGATCACGCCCTGGCCAGGCGGCATTGCTTCCGGGCGAGGTCGGAATATCGATCAATGCGATTCGAGGAACTGGCGGAAAGATGGTGAGCGTCGCGGAAACCGGAACTCAAGGAAAGTTCTTACGTCCAGCGCGTCACGAGCAGCAGCTGTCCAGGGCGTGTTTGTAAAATGGCTTTCGATAAGGATCGCGAGGGATTTTCGGCGTTGGACGAGGCGCAACGAGCGTCGCTATTAATTTAATAACGGCGCAAGGCGCAACGAAGGCCAGCGCAAAAAGCACCGCGAGATTGGCGGAATGCATTTAATAAAAACGCCCTGGAACCTGTTGGTTTCAACTACGCTTGCGCACCTAAAGGGTGAGCGTCATGTTCACCAAATTATCAGACCGACACACATCGAAGCGTTGACCGGCTACCGACTCCGCCTCGAATACGCTGACGGCACCCAAGGCGAAATTGATCTCTCCGCTGAAGTTGGGCGCAGCGTTTTCGCTCCTCTCGCCGACGAAGCATTCTTCCGCACTGTTCATGTCGGACACTACGGTCAGATCTCATGGACTGAGAGGACATCGCGATCTGTCCCGACTCGGCTTATCAGGAGAGTATCGGCAAAACTTCGTTCAAGGCATCACATGCCTGAGGTCAGCCGTTTCTACGGCATCATTATCCGATTTTACTACCGCGATCATCCTCCGGCGCACTTCCACGCGATCTACGGAGAGCATGAGGCGCTGATCGAAATCGAGACCGGTTCACTCCATCAAGGCCACCTTCCCAAGACAGCCTAGAGTGGCTCGATTGCGAGTCGCAGTTCCCAATTTGATCCGCATCTTCTCCGAGGACGAGAAGCAGCTCCCTCGGTTCGCGCGGTGGTGTCTGGAAAACTTCTTCAAATACCTGCGCGAACACTATCACCTGGACCGACTCATCGAATACGGCTGCGAGCCGATTCCTGAGACCACACGCGTCGTCAACCCTGCGTGGCGCGCCTCGCCGCGGCGAGTCCGCCACCACAACAGCAAGCTCTCCCGCGACCTGGCCGCCT
Organism: uncultured Verrucomicrobiae bacterium; assembly: GCA_963805815.1. GTDB lineage: Bacteria > Verrucomicrobiota > Verrucomicrobiia > Chthoniobacterales > Chthoniobacteraceae > CAWDWA01. The sequence goes on along the minus strand of CAWDWA010000022.1, from coordinate 93,657 downwards.
TTGCCGCCGCCAGCCTTCCGGAGGATCCGCCCCCGGCACAGATCCACAAATGGGAGCACAAGAAAGCAACCCTTGCGCAGGCCATCGAAGAGCGGCGGACAAAGATCGAGACCTTGAAAGCCGAGCGCAAAGCCGCCGGCAAACACATCGAGATCAAGGACCTGCCGCCCTCCGATCGCTTCAGCCAGTTGCGCAGCGAGAAGAAACGTTTCATCGACACCATCAAGCTGATCGCCTACCGGGCGGAAACCGCCATGGGCGGGCTCGCGCGCGAACATCTCCGCCGCCACGACGATGCGCGCTCGCTGCTGCGCCAACTTTACCAAAGTGCGGTGGACCTCCAACCCGATCCGGAAAATAAGGTGCTGACCGTGCGCCTGCACCATCTCAGCGCCCATGTTCACGACGCAGCGATCGCTAAACTCTGCGAAGAACTCACCGCGACAGAAACCGTATTTCCGGGCACCGATCTGCGCCTGATTTTCGAGTTCGTCGGCTCATATTAATTCCCGCAGATCAGGAGGTCTGAGAATGGGGATTTTAGTTAGTGCCGAAAATGGCAACGGAGATGTCAATAAGCAATGTAATCACCGCCGGCCGTGTCAGCAGGCCAAGAATCACCGTTGCGCCGCAGACTGTTTCTGCCGTGGCTACAAAAGGGCCGAAGAAATCGGGATAAAGTTCCTGCGCTGGTTGCGATCCTGCCTGCGACGGAGTTCACCGAGCGCTGCCTGAAACTCGGATGCCTGGCCCTAGGCGGAATGCAATACCATGCTCCACCGACTCGTATGAAATCGGTATTCATTGTCCCAGAGCGAGGTCTGATTCGCCTTCAATTTTCAGCAAAAGCTACACGGGTACTATCCGCTCACCACATCAAATCTCCGATCAAAGAAAATTTGAGAAATCGCACAGAATTTGTGCTCCGCGCCAAGCGCCAAGAGGCCAGTATTCTTTACGACGAGAAGCAACGGCTTCATCCCTCAGGCAAAGTTCACTGTTCGGTCGATGGCGGTGGTGCGCCCGCAGGGAGCGCCAGCACGGGAACCCTGGAATTGTGGCGCACGGGATCGATCGTGCTGCCGTGCAATATATCGCCAATCAGCTTGTGCCCGTGAGAAACCATTGCAATGAGGTCGCACTGCTCTTTCTCCGCCGTAATGACGATCTGTGTGGGCGGATTCCCTACGGCAAGGCGCGTTGTGACCGTAAGTCCGGTCTCTTCCCGGAGACTGGCAGCGAGCTTTTCCAGGTACTCCCAGTCGTCCCGCATCTCTTCCGAGGGCGCGAGCTGAAGTTGGTCGAAATTGCGCGCCACCCAGCCGTCCGCAACGTGGACCAGAACAAGCTCGCTCCCCAGCAGGCGGGCGAGCGGCGGGATGTGGGCGAAAAGAACGTCGTCCGTTTCGGTGTGATCGAGGGCGAGGAGGATACGTCGATACATGATTTGTCGTTTCGTTATAAACCGACAGCGTTCTGCCATGACTCCGGCACTAAGAAATCGAACAGCAATTTTGCATTCAATCCGACGATGATCGCCGCAATGGGCCAGGCCAGAAGCTTGATCCAAACGGGATTGGCGAACTCGCCCATCTTGGTTCGTTCGCTGGTAAATCGGATGAGCGGGATCACGGCAAAAGGAAGCTGCAAGCTCAGAATCACCTGACTCCAGATAAGAAGCTCCGTCGTCTTGCCTTCGCCGTAAATGGCGATCACTCCAACCGCCGGCACGATGGCGATGGCTCGAGTGATCAGCCTTCGCATCCACGGGCGAAGCCGGATGTTGAGAAACCCTTCCATGACGATCTGACCGGCCAGCGTGCCGGTGAGAGTCGAGTTCTGCCCGGATGCCAGGAGAGCCAGCGCGAAAAGCGTGCTCGCCACGCCGATGCCGAGCAGCGGACTCAAGAGCTTGAAAGCATCCTGGATTTCCGCGACGTCCTGGTGGCCGGTCCAGTGAAAGGCCGCGGCCGCCATCACGAGGATCGCTCCATTGATAAAGAGGGCGAACATGAGCGCTGCGCTGGAGTCGATCGTGCCGAACTTGATGGCCTCCCATCGACCGGCTCGTGTCGGCTGGAAGTTCCGAGTCTGCACGATGGAGGAGTGAAGATAGAGATTATGTGGCATTACCGTCGCTCCCAGGATGCCGATGGCGATGAAGAGCATCTCTTTGTTTCGCAGGATTTCCGTCGAGGGAATAAATCCAAGCGCGAGCGCTGCCGGGTCGGGCTTGGTAAATATGAGCTCGGCGAAGAAACAGCCTCCGATGGTGACGATCAACGTCACCACCAGGGCTTCGACGTAGCGGAAGCCTTTGTTTTGCAGGAAGAGCACGAGCATCACGTCGAGCCCGGTGATTAGGCAGCCATAGACGAGCGGGATGCCGAACAACAGCTCGAGACCGATGGCCGAGCCCACCACCTCGGCAAGATCGCAGGCGGCGATGGCGAGTTCGCACAGAATCCATAGCCCCATCGCAACGGGCTTCGAGTAATGGTCGCTGCAGGCTTGCGCGAGGTCGCGCCCGGTGGCCACGCCAAGCTTCACGCAGAGGTGCTGGAGCAGAATCGCCATCAAATTGGAAATCATGATGACTGAGAGCAGCGTGTAGCCGAATTTCGCGCCTCCCGCGAGGTCGGTCGCCCAGTTTCCAGGATCCATGTAGCCTACCGCGACAAGAAATCCCGGACCGGCGAAAGCCAGCATTTTGCGCCAGAATGGAGCACCCTCCGGAACGGGAATGGACTTGAAAACCTCGGGTAGCGAGGCGGATGCGCGTTCGCGCCGCCACCCTTCACGGCGACGAGGAGCGCTTAGTTCATTATTCATCAAAATGCCCCGTATTTGCGCCAAGGAAACGAAAACAACGACCGAGCCCGCGCAATGCGACGCTCTCGCCATCCAAAACGAAAACCGCTCCGGAGGACGGAACGCTTTCCGCCGTTTTAGACCTGATAAAGAAAATGTCCAGTCGCAAATGTGAGATCACCCGGCAGCGCTCGGCAGCGCTCACGAAGCAATGCGAATGGCGCACGAGAAGGAGGACGTTGAGAATCAAGAGGACCGTGGCACCGGTATCGGCGAGAATAGAGAGCCAGAGGCTGGTGTACCCGAGGGGCATGAATGAGACGGCTTGATCGCAGGGCGAAGGCAATGTTTAAGGGAATAATCCGCAGGCGTGCGCCGACCGGAATGGATCGTCTCGGCTACCTTGCTGAAAGTTCGCCTGTTCGGCGAGCCGCGTCGGATCCTGCCCGGCAGCGGTACCGTCTCTTTCCACCACGCTGCCGTCCGGCCTGCGCCAGTAGTCGCGCTGTTTCCGGAAAGGCATGAGCAGCGCATTGCGCACGTTGTTGTCTTCGGGCAGGGTATAGCCGCGGATGCCAACCACAAGTTGCGATTGCGGAATATTCAAGCCCAGCGTGCGGTGCAGCCCGAACAGCGCGTAGTCGTTGTAGCCGCGGTCATCGACCACGACGGTGCCCGGCGCAAAGTGCAGTTCCTGCGCGACCTTGACGTCGTGCACCTTGCCGTCGGTGACGACGCCGAAGCACGGCAGGTAGCCGTCGTTGTCGAGCACCAGGTGCAGCTTGACGGCACCTTTGGTGCGCTGGTAATTGGCCCAGTCGAACATCGACAGGCTCACGTCGATGACGGTGGAGTCGATGCTCACGAGCTTGTTCTTGAAGCGAAACTTCTTGCGCCGCCCCACCACCGTGGCGGCGACCTTGTCGTACAGCCTCGCTCCGTACATCGATGCGTGAGGCATTCTCAATCTCGATGCGTCGGACTCGCGGCGGGAGCTCCAACAGCCCGTCGGAAAACCGATGAAAGATGGCGGGGCTACGTTGCCCGTTGATTAATAGCGTGGGCACCTTGACACCACGTATCAGATCCGCCTCCAAGGGCAAGAACCCTGACCCGAGAAATTCCGCTGAGAACGAGTTGGCGCGAACCGGATCCAGGCGGCGACAAGGTCTTCGCCGCCGGCGGCGACATCAAGAGCCTGTCGGGGGCCGGTCCGATCGACATCCTGCCACACCGAACGCGTCTGGGCACCGATCGAGCAGTGCCCGAAGCCCGTCATCCCCGCCGTCTGCGGCTACGCCTTTGGTGGCGGCGCCGAACTGGCGATGCACTGCGACATCATCATCGCCCGCGAAGGCGCGAGCTTCTCGCAGCCCGAGATCCGCATCGGCATCATGCCGGGCATCGGCGGGACCCAGTGCCTGGTGCGCGCGGTCGGCAAGTTCAACGCAATGCACATGCTGCTGAGCGGCAAGCCGGTCAACGCGCAGGAGGCGCGGATCATGGGGCTGATGAGCCAGGTCGTGCACGATGCCGAGGTGCAGGCCGAAGCGTTGCAACTGGTGCGCACGATCGCTTCGATGCCGCCGCTGGCGGCAAGGCAGATCAAGGAAGTCGTGATCGCCGGCATGGGCGCTTCGCTCGACACCGCGTTGATGCTCGAACGCAAGGCGAATCAATTGCTGTTCGCCACCCGCGATCAGATGGAAGGCATGCAGGCTTTCATCGAGAAACGCAAGCCGAAGTTCGAGGGGCGCTGAGCCGGGCGCATCAGCCGCCGCGTACCTTCACGTAGCGACCGGGCGCGGGTTCGAGCGGCTTGAGTTTGGTGTTGCCCAGCCGCGTGCGCGCCGGCACCGGCTTGCCGGCCTGGGGTTTCAGCCATTTCATCCAGTGTGTCCACCAACTGCCCGGCACGACCTCGGCGCTGGCCAGCCAGGCGTCGGCATCGTCGCCCTGCTTGCCACCGGTCCAGTAGCTGCGCTTGTTCTTCGACGCCGGGTTGATGACGCCGGCGATGTGGCCGCTGGCGCCGAGCACGAACTGCGACTTGCCGCCGACCAGTTGTGTCGTGCGGTACGGCGAGCGCCACGGCACGATGTGGTCTTCCTGCGTCGCCAGCACATAACTCGGCATGTCGATGTTGCCGAGATCGACGCGGGTGTCGCACATCGTCAGCTTGTTCGCCACGCACAGGTTGTTCTCGAGGTACATGTTGCGCAGGTACCAAGCGTACATCGGGCCCGGCAGGTTGGTGCCGTCGGCGTTCCAGTACAGCAGGTCGAACGCCGCGGGCGATTTGCCCTTGAGATAGTTGTTGATCACGTTGGGCCAGATCAGGTCATTGGCGCGCAGGGTCTGGAAGACGGTGCCGAGTTCGGCGCCGGGGTATATACCGCCTTTGCCGATCGTCTGCTCGCGCCTGGCCACCCCCTGCTCGTCGATGAAGACGCCCAGATCGCCGGGGTCGCGGAAGTCGAGCATGGTCGTCAGCAGGGTCAGGCAGGCGACCGATTTGTCGCCGTGCGCGCGCATCACCGCCAGCGCCGCCGACAGGATCGTGCCGCCCACGCACCAGCCCAGCGCGTTGACCTTGTCGGCGCCGCTGATTGCCAATGCAAGCTCGATGGCTTTCATCGCGCCGTGCTGGAGATAGTCGTCCCAGGTCGTGCCACCCTGCTCGGCACCAGGGTTGCGCCAGGAAACCAGGAACACCGTCATGCCGTGCTCGCAGGCGAAGCGCACAAACGAGTTTTCGGGCTGCAGATCGAGGATGTAGAACTTGTTGATGCAAGGCGGCACGATCACCAGCGGGCGCGTGGCCACGGTGTCGGTGAGCGGCGCGTACTGGATCAGCTGGAACAAGTCGTTCTCGAAGACCACCGCGCCCTTGGAGGCGGCCACGTTCGTGCCGACATCGAAGGCGGTCTCGTCGGTGATCGAGATGCGGCCCTTGCGCAAATCCTCGAGCAGGTTGGCCAGGCCGGCGCGGATGCTTTCACCGCACGTTTCCAGCGCGAGCTTTTGCACGTCGGGGTTGGTCGCGGCGAAGTTGGCCGGGCTCATCGAGTCGATGAACTGGCGCGTGTAGAAGCGCAGTTTGTGCTTTGCCTTCGGATCGAGGTCGGCGGCCTCGACGAGGTCGGCGAGCAGGCGTGAGTTCAGCAGATAGGTCTGCTTGAGCAGGCTGTACCAGGGGATGTCGCGCCATTCCTCGGAACTGAAGCGACGGTCGCCAGGCTCGGGCGTGACAACGGGCTCTGCGCCCTTGCCGCTCGTATTGGCCATCATGCCCGTCCACAAGGCCATCTGCTGCTGCCAGTAGCGGGCATGGGCCTGCGCCAGCAACGTCACAGGCGCGTGGGCCGTGGCGGCAGACCGATCGCCGCGCACCACAGCGAAGGACTCCACGAAGCTCTGCCCCGCTTTGAAGAAGCCCTGGACAAACTCGTCGGGCATGTTGAAGGGTGAGCTCATGGGTTCAGCTTGTTCGTGCCTGGCGAAGGGCCTGGCCTCTTTACCCGGGCCGTGCCCTGCGAAGGCGCCGCCATCTGCGAGGCCGTGAAGCGGCCTAATATGCGCTTCATGCCGGTGAAGTCAACCTAAAAACAGCAGCTACCCCGGCCCGGTCCAGGGCTCTTGATAGTGATTTTGTAGTTGGTTGAACCTGAGGATCGGAAATCGGGACTAGACAATTTGGTGGTTTTGGGTTGTGGTGGGCTTGGGATGAAATCTCTTGTCGATGATTTAGAAGCCGGGAGCGGCCTTTTACGGGCCGATCAATCACTGAAAGTCGAGGTCGTTACAGCGTTGGAGCGGGAACGCTTCGACGAATTGCTGGCGGCGAAGCATTACCTCGGACGGGCGCCCTCTGTGGGCGATTTCCTGCGCCAGGTGGTCGTGCGTGACAAGCAATGGGTCGCCCTTCTGGTCTGGGGGCCGGCCGCCCTCAAGCTCAAGGACCGTGAGAAGTGGATCGGCTGGAACCCGGCTCTGGCAGCCGAACGCCTCAAGTTGGTAGTGCAGAACCGTCGCTATCTGCTGCCCCACGATAAGGGCCGGGAACCGAATCTGGCCAGCCAGGCGCTGGCCGCGGCCTGCCGGGCCCTGCCGGCACAGTGGCAGGAGCGCTTTGGCTATCGGCCGCTTCTGGCAGAAAGTTTTACCGATCCGGAAGCCTACGCCGGCACGTGCTACAAGGCCGGGGGATGGCAACCGGTGGGAATGAGCGATGGAAACAGCCGGCACCGGGCCAATTATTTTGTTCCCAATGGTCGCCCGAAGCGGCTCTGGCTCAAAGAGCTCGAAGCCGGCGCCCGGAAGAAGGCGTGCGCGGTGCCGCTGGCCCCCGAACACGCGGGCGCGATGGTGGCTGCCGCCCACGGGGTGCTGCCCGTCGATCAAAAGCAACGCCGCAGTCTGCTCGAGTTGTTGCGACAGGCCCCAGATCCGAGGGCGAAAAACACCCGCTTCCGCATCGGCCCGGTGCTGACCATCACCGCCATGGCGCTCTTGTGCGGAGCGCGGCAGATCTCCGAAATTGCCCGCTTTGCCAACCGTCTTAAACCCAATCAGCGCGCCGAACTGCGGCTGCCGATCAGGAAGGGCACGCGACGCTTTTACGAAGTGCCCAGCTATGACGTCTTCTACGACGTGCTTACCCGCATGGACCCCGAACCTTTCGCCGCGCTTCTGAGCGACTGGCTCTGCGAGCAGGCAGGCAGTCTGCCGGGCGCGCTGGCCCTCGATGGCAAGATGATCCGTGACATCATCGGCATGGTCAGTCTGGTCGATGTCGAGGACGGCTCGCCGGTGGCGATGGCCGTAATGGATCAGAAGGAAAACACGCAACGCTGTGAACAGAAGGTTGCGCAGAAACTCCTCTCCGACATGCCCTCGCTCGATGGCAGGACCATCACCACCGATCCGCTGCACTGCCAGAAAGAGACGGCGCGAATTATCGTAGACAAAGGGGGTGACTACTTTCTGCACATCAAAGCCAACCAGCCCACACTGTTTCAATACGCCCGCAGTGCAACGAACTGCTCCCCCCTTTTGTTCAGACCACTTGCGGGCACGGACGAATCGAAGAGCGCGCTGTAAGCCTTTGCGAAACCACACCGATGGCCACCGGCTTCTGCAGCAGCCGGGCGCTGGTACACATTCACAGCACGCGTATGATAAAAAGAGCGGGAAGGCCAGCGTGGAAGATCGCTATTACCTCAGCAGCCAGGAACCGGGGGAGCGTACGGCGGAGGGCTGGATCAATTTGAGTCGATCGCACTGGGCGGGCGTGGAAAACCGCAATCACTGGCGGCGCGACGCCTCGCTCGGAGAAGACAGCACGCGTCTGCATCACGGCAACGCCCTGATGAACCTCGCCCTGCTTCGCAGCGTGAACCTGCGACTGCTTTCGGGCGAGAATAGCGACGACTGGCTACCGGCCAAAAAAGAACGTCTCGCCGCCGATCCAGCCTCCGCTCTTGCCCTCCTTCGCGCAAAACTATGAATCAAAACCAAAAGCCCTGCGGCCCGGTAGGCTGATTTTTCTACGGCAACCACGAGGTTGGAGTGTTAGCAGTGACCAGTATATGGGCGCGACGTCCATTGGTTGCGCGCATGTGCTCGTGGAAGTCACGGGTCGAGGCGCGCTTGCGCGTGTTTTTCTTCTTCTTCAACGATGGTATCGCGAGGCTCACGGCGAGACGTCGGAACATTCCCAGAACGTGCGCGGCTTTGGGCGTGCGCACCCGGCTCTTGTCTTCATCGAGCACTTCGTCGAGCCGATAGTGCAGGGCACTCTCGATGCTCCAGTAGGCGCGCTTTGCTGCCTGCAGGCCGCTTGCGGAGAAGATTCGCCGGCGACACGCTGCTGATGAGATGCACCGTCTCGGTGCTCAGCTTTCCATCACGGCGAACTCGCCGCCGCAGTTTGGCGATTTGCGCGACCGCCGGAAAACAGACGCTTTCGGGCGTAGTTTCCTGGCTTTCGAGCACACGGATCTCCCGCCGGCTGCGGTTACGCTCGCGCCTGCAGTTCTGCGTCTGCGCCGTGGGCGCAGGGGGAAAACGCCTGCTTTTCAAGCAGCATCTGTTTAGCGCCGAAGGCGCGGTTAGCATTTAGAGCCTGGGGCAACGCCCCAGGGAAGGTCGAACAAGACGCTCCAGCGCTGAAAGCGCGATTCATCCGGGCACGAATTGGTGCATTATCAAGTCTATGCCGCAGTCGCTCAGCAAGGTCATTGTTCATCTTATCTTCAGCACCAGGGACCGTGAATCGTGGCTGGACCGCAAAGTCCGCCAGCGTATTCACGCGTATCTGGCAACCATTTGCCGCGACCTAGGTGCACAAGCCCACCGTGTCGGCGGCGTAGCGGATCATGTTCACATCATCACGACTCTGCCGCGCACACTTTCACAAGCGCAGATGGTCGAGCAGGTGAAGAAGACCTCATCAAAATGGATCAAGAGCCTCGGGTCCGAATATCGCGGGTTTTTCTGGCAACGTGGTTATGGCGCGTTTTCGGTCAGCCCCAGCCAACTCGATGCGGCCCTCGCTTACGTCGACAATCAGGAAGAGCATCACCGGGTTCGAAGCTTTCAGGAGGAATACCGGGATTTTCTGAAGAAGCACGGCGTTGAGTTTGACGAGCGCTACGTATGGGATTGAAAAGTTATTTACCTGATTACGAACCAACTGAATCGCGCTTTCAGCGCTGAGGGCTTTCTGGGCTTGGATTCCTGGGGCGTTGCCCCAGGCTAACATGAAAGACGCCTTTGGCGCTAAACACATACTTCAAGCAGGCCGGCCACTGTCTGATGCAAGGTTTTCTGGTTGTCCTTGACTGTGAAGATGTAGTCACCCCCGCCCTCGAAAACGATCTGCCGGGCTGTCTCGACCTGAGTGTGCAGCGCATCGGCGACCACGGTTTTTCCCGCCAGATCCAGCCGCCCGAGCAGTTCTCTTGCCGCCGGAATTTGCCAGCGCCCTCCGGCGCTGCCCTTCGGGCTGCCCGGCAGTTGCCGGGCAGGCGATCTCACTCCGTTCGGTTCATTGCTTTTTGCCTCGGTGCAGACCGTGCCGAGCCAGCGTCCGCTCTGCATGCCGAAGGCGCTGACCAGTTCCACGCCCTGCGCGTGGCGCAATTTCTTACCATCGGTTGCAATCAAGGTGTCCTGCGCCGGGCCCAGCAGCTGTTCCTGCCAGGCAAGCAGCGCCTGCTCCAGAACTCTCTCATCCACTCCGTGGAGCACCCGGAAAAAGGTGGTCTCATCCGGACAGCGGATTGCTCCCGTGTGCCGGTCGCGGCGGAACTTCAGCGCCCGCAATTGCCCCTTGGAAAGCGTGCCCGCAAAGGCTGCCAAATCACGCTGTCCGCGCTCCACGCCGCAAACACCATCAAGCTGATCGCCTACCGGGCGGAAACCGCCATGGCCGGGCTCGCGCGCGAACACCTCAGCCGGCATGATGACGCACGCTCGCTCCTGCGCCAGCTTTACGAGTGTGCGGTCAACCTCCAACCCGATCAGGGAAACACGACGCTGACGATGCGCCTGCACCATCTCAGCGCCCGAGTTCATGACGCAGTGATCGCAAGATGCCAGATTGAAGCATCTTGCGGAGTTTGTCGCCGCGGATTAGCGTGCTGCCATAAGGGTGAATTTACAGCGGTGATTGAGCCCGCCGACGAAGGGGGATACTGGGCGATCTGCCCTGAGGTGCCGGGTGCGAACGGTCAAGGGGAAACGATCGATGAAGTCAAAGAGGACCTCGCCGAGGCGATTCGCCTGATCATGAAGGACCGCCTCGAGGATTCGATGCGTGGTCTTTCCGACGACTCGATCCGCGACACCGTGGCCGTAGGATGAAGCGTAGCAGTCTGCTGAAGCATCTTCGCAGCATGGATGTATTTTGAAGCGCGAGGGAACTCGCCATTCGCTTTGGACCAACCCGCAGAACGGCCAAGTTGAAGCAGTTCCAAGGCATGTTGAGATCAAGAACAATTTGGCAAGATCGATCTGCAGAAGACTCGAGATCCCTGATCCATGACAGGCGATTTTCCACGGGTTCCTGAGCTTTCCGCACGTTCTCAAACGCGCACTTTCGTTCGCCGCAGAACGGTCGTTCGACGAAGCGGCAGCCTTTTTTGACGGCTTTTCGAGCGCGATTGTCAGGAGAACGAATGATCGATCGTTTCCGCTCGACCGCTACACGACAGCCTCCGCTTTTGAAGTCCTCTGCCAGCAATGGGATTACGTTGAAACGTTCCGAAACGTGTTCGATCTCCACATCTTCCTGCAACACAAGCTTGGACGGGGAGCTGCGGGTGACCTCGATCGAACGCGAACGCTGGCGAAGCGCATCGGGCTCAAGCTGGCGCCCCGTGCAAGACCCCCAAGAAAATGGGTCACGGTGTCACGCTGACGCCGATCTAATTTCAGTGCGCGGTTCCGTGGTGGGATCGCGGCACGAAATTTCCACAAGCTCCAGGCATCGTCACGCCGCGCTATGCCTTCACGCGAGTAGAAGCGGCGAAAGTGCTGGGCATCAGCCCGGCGTCTCGAGACTATTTCCTGGCAGAACGCTACGGGTCACAGGCGGCAAACGCGGAGCGTAGCGGAGGGTTTGACGTCCTTGTGTAGCCGATTGCCAGGCACTCTCAGAATCCTTCCATTACGATCTTTCCACGCGCAGAGCCACTTTCAATGCGAGCGTGTACCTTACACAGTGTCGCGGCATCTATCTTGCCAGCGGTCTCGGTAGCGGTAGAACGGATGCGCCTCGAATCTACCAGCGCGGCAACTTCGTTCAATAGCTTACCTTGTTCCGCCATATCCGGCGTGTCGAAGAGTGAGCGAGTGAACATAAGTTCCCAATGCAGCGATACTGCTTTGAGTTTTAACGGCATAATGCTGAGATCGCCCGGATCATCAATCAATCCAAAACGACCTTGTGGAGCAATCAATTCGACAACGTCAGTATAATGCAAGTCCGTCTGAGTGGTTGAGAACACAAAGCCCGGCGCGCCAAGCCCAAGAGCCTCGACTTGCGGTGCCAAGGGCTTGCGGTGATCAATCACATGGTGCGCTCCGCATTCTCGCACCCAATCTTGGGTTTCAGGACGCGAGGCAGTGGCAATAACCGTCAGATTGGTCAGCGCTCGCAGAAGCTGGATGGTTATTGAGCCAACACCACCTGCGCCCCCAATCACCAGAATGCTATTACCACCTTGCGCGGTGGGGCGTTTGACATCGAGTCGGTCAAATAGCATTTCCCAAGCTGTGATTGCCGTTAGCGGAAGTGCGGCAGCCTCTGCATCGCTCAGACTGACCGGCTTGCGGCCAACGATGCGCTCATCGACCAAGTGATATTCGCTGTTGGTGCCAGGACGGTTCAGGGCTCCGGCGTAAAAAACCGCATCGCCCGGTTTGAAGTTCTGCACCTCAGGCCCGACACCCTCGACAACACCGGCAGCATCATAACCAAGGACTCTCCAGCCTCCCGGCTCCGGTTCCTGGCGCTGTCGCACTTTCGTATCCACGGGATTAACCGACACAGCATGAACCTTGACTAGCAGATCACGGCCTACGGCCTTAGGTTTCTCAAGCGTGATATCCTGCAAGGCATCCTCACGATCAATGGAACCGGAATTTTTGTAGGCTACGGCTTTCATAATTGTCTCCAGTTAGAACTTCGTCATTTCATTGAGGGTAAAAGACGCCACGGCACCTTCTGTTGCCTTCAGATACTTGGCAAGGTGCGCGTTGTTCATGTGCGCCTGCAAAACTCACGACTCTCCCAGTTTTCATAGAACAAGAATACTGCTGGATTTTCGTTGTCCTGATGCAAGTCATACTGAACGCAACCAGCCTCTTCCAATGTCGGCTCAATTAGCTTCATCAGCTCTGCCTTAACCAACGCGATTTTGTCAGGTTTAGCCTCAATTCTCGCTACGACCGTCAATTTGTTGCTCTTTTTTATTATCACCTTAACGCTATGATGAGAGGCTTGGTGAAGCGCCAGCGAAACCAAGTCCCTCTCCATCAATTTGTTCGGACTCCTCCGATTCCTGCCGAGACATGTCGAAGGCGTCCACGGCCTGTTTCACGCGGTGGGCGGCCTGCCGGGGATCCATGTCCGAAATATCGACTCGCAGGTCGGCGCGTTCGTATGACTTGCGGAAGTAGGTGATGTCCTTCCTGATCTCTCTCAGGTATAGGGACCTCTCCTCAGCCGTCAGATCCTTCTCGATCAGCTTTGAATCGATATCGTAGAATGTGAGCCGCTCAACGATGTTTTCCGGCCTGTCGCTGAGTGCCACGGTGATGCCAGTGGACTTTTTTACAGCCCGGAGATACCCGCCCATCAGACCGCTCGGCGGCAGGGCTATGACACTGTGCCGGCTCGCGGGGCTATTCAGCAGATGCGCCAGAGCCTTCGCTGCCTCGTTGCGGTACGAATGGATCGTGAGAAGCCTGTTCTGAAGTCGCTCTATGCTGGTACCGAAGAACATTTCTATCTCGCGGTCCATATCGAAGAACTTGACGCCCGAAATCGCGGCCAGTTCTCTTCCCACAGTCGTCTTGCCGACGCATCCGACTCCTGTCAGGAAAACGCGCATTGCTGTTACTCTATGCGGAATCATCTGCTGTCCGTCAAGGGTGAGTCACCTGCGACCGGGAGCGCGAGTGGATTGAAGGTAGGATGTTCAAACTGCAGTCATGCGTCAACTCCGCCGCGGGTCGCGGGTTGATCTCCACCCGCTTGTTCTGCCGTATCGAGGTTTAACTGTTCGAATGCAGCCCGACCATATTCCCTTCAGTGTCAGCAATTAGAGAAATGAATCCGTATTCGCCAATAGAAAATTTGGTTTTGATGATTTGCCCGCCAGCTTCCTTTGCACGGGCTTCATCCTCAGCACAATCGAGACAAGAGAAATAGACAAGAGTTCCTCCTCCCCCTGGATTTACTCCATCCATTTTTGCCAACGCTCCACAGGCTCCTGGAAGTTCGCCTCCGCATTCATCGGGCGACCTCATTGGGAACGCAAACATCTGGAGTGACGAATCAGGTGAAGGCAGTTCTTCAAGTTTTGTATCAAGCATCGTCTCATAGAATTTTCTGGCTCGATTCATGTCCGAAACATAGATCTCGAACCAGCCTACTGGGTTTCGTTCTTTGTTCATAAGTGTTGGTAGAGAATATTTTTAGCAGAACGCTGAGGTCAGCGACGGAAGCCAGCCTCCGCGGATTTTCGATTGCTCTCCGGGCGACTCGGCTGACTTCCGTTCGCTGGAACGGATGATTGGCCGTTGATTTCATTCATCGTAAATCGGGTATTGCACGGGATCTGGCCCCTCGGCTCGTCCCACGCGGGGGTAGGCAACCCCCGGTTGCGTTTCCTTCCGTCTCCGATCTGGCCTGATTTCGAAAGTCCATTGATCCCCAAAGTCGAAAAGATAGTGCAGGCGCTTGCGGCCCGTCGGAAATACAGCGCTGAGGCGTGTCTCCATATATTCCGAGTACACATCCTCCCATTCCTCGTGCTTTGACAGCCAATTTCGATCTCCACGATGGCTGTGTGCCAGGAAGAAGCCGTAGGGATGATCGCGGTCAAAGTGAACGGCGTCCTGAATCGCGTCGTGCAGGTCGGACAAAGTAGCCTCGCTGTCTATCTCAATGACTCGGAGGCAGGGTTTGGTCAGCCCGGCTCCGAATACGCACCTGACATTCAGGGTGAGGATCATGCCGTTTCAGTTCTGTCCATATTCTGTGGCCAACGGTCAGGATCTGTGAGGGCAAGCCATCGGCGTCACTTCAAGTTGCGGTGTTTCGAGCCCTTCACAGCATCCGCTTGTTCGCTTCGTTCATTCGTTCTCTCTGGTCAGATCTTTAATGATCTTTCTGGCCAGGCGCTCGTTGATCTCCCGGTGCCGAGGGACGGGTTGGGATCTGCCAGTGCTAGGATTGTGGTAAATGTCATGCCGCCCGCCCTGCCGAAGAAGCACGCATCCGGCCCCTTCGAGCGTTGAAATAAGATCCTGCCGCTTCACGCGACTTCGAGTTCTTCTTCCTTCTTGATCCCCGGGACCTCTTCTTGGCTGAAGGTAAGGTAGAGGTCCTTTAATTGCATTTTAAGGTCCTCCAAATCATCACCTTGCGTCCAATGGTCGGGAAATTCGTTCAAATAGCCGAGATAGCGGCCATCAGTCTCCTTCCAGTAGGTGAATTTCGCCTTCACGAAACCAGAATCGCATCGTTTTCGGCCGGATGCGAGTTTTCCTTTGGCGAACGGGGCGGATAACCGGCGCGTCCCGCGTTCGTTTGATCCGCATTGATGGGCATGGTTACAAGCTACGTGCAATCGTTATTTATGCGCGCAGGTTATCCGCCCCGATGGGACTCGCGCAGCATCTGTTTAGCGCCGAAGGCGCGGTTAGCATTTAGAGCCTGGGGCAACGCCCCAGGGAAGGTCGAACAAGACGCTCCAGCGCTGAAAGCGCGATTCATCCGGGCACGAATTTGGTGCATTATCAAGTCTATGCCGCAGTCGCTCAGCAAGGTCATTGTTCATCTTATCTTCAGCACCAGGGACCGTGAATCGTGGCTGGACCGCAAAGTCCGCCAGCGTATTCACGCGTATCTGGCAACCATTTGCCGCGACCTAGGTGCACAAGCCCACCGTGTCGGCGGCGTAGCGGATCATGTTCACATCATCACGACTCTGCCGCGCACACTTTCACAAGCGCAGACGGTCGAGCAAGAAGACCTCATCAAAATGGATCAAGAGCCTCGGGCCCGAATATCGCGGGTTTTTCTGGCAACGTGGTTATGGCGCGTTTTCGGTCAGCCCCAGCCAACTCGATGCGGCCCTCGCTTACGTCGACAATCAGGAAGAGCATCACCGGGTTCGAAGCTTTCAGGAGGAATACCGGGATTTTCTGAAGAAGCACGGCGTTGAGTTTGACGAGCGCTACGTATGGGATTGAAAAGTTATTTACCTGATTACGAACCAACTGAATCGCGCTTTCAGCGCTGAGGGCTTTCTGGGCTTGGATTCCTGGGGCGTTGCCCCAGGCTAACATGAAAGACGCCTTTGGCGCTAAACACATACCTCGCGCAGCGAGGCCCATCATATCAGCTCACCGATGGCGGCCTCTCGGTGGCTTTCGAATTGTCAACTGGTGCTGCGGGGCCGCCATTCGGTGCAGCGTCTGGTTCGACACTTGGGACGTAAGGTTGCAGTTGCAATCCCCACCTCGGCACAGCGCGCCGATAGTCGTCCCATTCACTCCCGAAAAGACGTTCCATCTCCTTTTCCTCGTAAAAGACCACTCGCATGTGGAAGACGGCAAACATCAGCGCGGCATAACCGTAATTCCATGGGTTACCGGTGATCAACGCCCAGCCGAAAAGAAGGGCCACGACCCCGATATACATGGGATTGCGATTAAACCTGTAGAGGTCTTGCGCCACCAAGCGCTTCGGTGGATCCCAAGGAGCAAGAGTGCCCCGACCTCGACAATAGAAAGAAACTACCGAGGCAATGAGAATCCCTCCGCCGATCACCAAGAGAATGACGCCATAAGATGACTGGAAGATAGGTAGTGCCGGAATCGTGGAGAACAACCATGGGAACAGCCCCGCGACAAGGGCAGGCAGTGCAAGAAACGCCAGTATTACTCGAATCATCATGGCGATTTCGTCGAACAAGTAATTAGACCAGTCTTTCTATAATCCCGGATGGGGTGATATGCCAATAATCGGTGGGGCGTGACAGCCGGTTAACTTCAGGGTTTAGGGGTGATTTTAGTGGCAGCCTGGGGCGGACGGGAAGGAAAAAGCTGCTTGAGATTTTCCGGGAGACGGAACGCGTGCAGTGTTTCAATCTCAATGCGGGACTGGTGACGATTCACGATGGCAAAAGGCAGAAGGATCGGACGGTGCCTTTGCCAAAACGCCTGCTGCCTGAGATTCACGAGCAAATGCGCGCGATCAAGGCGCTGCACGAGCGAGACCATGCGGCAGGTTACGCGGGGACCTTTCTGCCGAAGCAGCTCGAGAAGAAATACGGGAACGCGCCGGGGGATTTCATCTGGCAATGGTTTTTCCCGGCGGTGAGCCTGACGCGCTTGGACGCGGCATAGGCGCTCACGAACTCGAAGCCGGCGGCGAGCCCCGTTGACGAGGAGATTGAAATCTGTTTACAGAGCGCTGCAGAACTCGCTGGGTGTCACGCCGACTACACGCCGGAAGACCTGCGGTTCCTGCGCCTCTGCCGGGGCGCTTCGTTTTTGTCTCCGCAATCCGGTGGCTGACGCCACCGGCTAATTTCCAGTCGGCCCTCCGGGCCTGGAGGGTCAACCGACCGGTCGATCAGGCATCCTTGCCGGCCCTTCGGACCTGGAGCGTCACCCTGTCCGGCCGATCAGGCATCCTTGCCGGTCCTTCCGGGCTGGATTGCCGCTCTGTCCGGCCGATTATTCTGCGAAGTCCAGCATGAGGGAAGCGTTGCTCCTCCAACGGAAGGAGATACCCCTACAGATCGAGCACAAGATTGGCCGCCCTTGCAAACGCCGTGCCGGGGGCGCCTGGGGGGCTGATCCGGTTGGCAGCCCGATGCGCTTCGGTGCGACCGTGTGCCATCGCGACCGAGAAACCGCTCCAGGAAAGCATCTCGATGTCATTGTTGCCGTCGCCGAATGCCACGACGTCGGATTGATCGACGGCGAGTTTGCGCGCCAGGGTTTTCGTGGCGAAAGCCTTGTTGGCATGAGGTGAAAGAAACTCGAGAAACTCCGCTTGCGTCTCCACCACGTAAAGCTTACCGCCAAAACTTCGGACGAACTCCGCGCGGACAGACTCCATCCTTTTCGCGGAATGTAACAACACGACCTTTTGAACGCCCGATGCGGCAAGCGCTGAAAGGTCCGCGATTTCTGGTGTCCATCCAGCCGCCCGGCTGTAGAAGCGCGTCCACTCGGACGCTTTGTCGCAAAAGACGCCATCACGGTGGTAAACGAGGATCGAAAGCCCCGCCGCCGCAGCGGCCGCGTACACGTCGAGCGCTTCGTTTTTCGGGACGGTAAGTTCGTGCAAAATCTCATTCCTCTCCCCGTGGCGCACGACCGCTCCGCCGGATGAAATGATCCACTCCATGGCTCCGATGACATTTTCATAGCGGCGAATGTTTTCATGATGCCGGCCGGATGCGATGACGGTTTCAAATCCCGCTTGCCTCAGCCGAATCAAAGCGCCCTGGTTCGCCGCGCTGATCTGCTTGTCCGGTCCGAGCAGTGTGTCATCGAGGTCGATAACCGCGAGTTTCCTCTTTGCGGCCCGGGAAAGGTTGGGAAACGAACTACGCGGCTGATCCTTTTCCAGTATTGCTTGCATGATTCCACGTTGCCGGAAGTTTCGATATTCCTCAAATCGCATGTTTTTATTACCATGATAACTTTGGATTATGGACATTCGCGAACTCCGTTCTTTCATCGTGCTGGCCGGGCAGCTCCATTTCGGGCGCGCATCCGAGCTGCTCCATCTCAGCCAGCCCGCGCTGACAAAGCAGATCAGGAAACTTGAAGACGAACTCGGCAGTCCGCTTTTCGAACGCAGCCGCCATGGCAGCCGTCTCAGCACTTTGGGAGTGTACTTCCTGCGCGAAGCGCGCGACGTCGTGGGTAGGTTTGATGAAATTGTCACCCGCAGCCGCCAGGTCGTGAGCGGAGAGACGGGGCTCCTGCGCATCGGCTTCGGCTTTCACACGTTGGAGCTTGTGCCGCGGCTCGTCGTAAGGTTGCGCGAAGACTCACCTGCCGTTGAAATTGCGCTCCGCGACATGTCGACATCCGAGCAATCCGCCGAGCTCCACGCCGGGCAGCTTGATCTAGGCTTTATGCGATTGCCGGCGGCCAGGGAGTTCAGCGTGCTGCGCGTCGTCGAAGACCGGCTCATGCTCGTTTCGTCCGCGGAATCGCGTTTGCCGGAAAAACTCACATTAAAGCAGAGCCGCAACGAGCCATTCGTCCTCATCTCCGAGCACCGATCCCCTGGATTCCATGGTCACGTCTTGCAGCTTTGCGCGAAACACGGCTTCCACCCGAGAATCGTTCAGCAAGTGACCGATTTCCGAACTGCCCTCGCGCTTGTCCGCGCCGGAATGGGCGTGTCCGTCATCCCGCAATCCTTTTGCGATCCGCCTATCACGGGTATTCGCTATCACGCCCTGCGGGATGCGGACGCTCGTTGGAGCGTCGGAGCCGCCTGGCGAAAAGAAGACACGAACCCGCTCCTGCACCGGTTCCTCAGCTTGCTAAGATCCGAGTTAACGCGGCGGTAACGGTGCGTTGCCTGGTCGTCACGCGTTGACCCGGCGGATGCGTTTTATGGGCCAACGGACACACGATAAAGTGCGCCCATCTCCGTGGTGTCTTCAGGCGGCCAGTAAGTGAAGCTCATGCCCATGCAGCCGAGTCCAATGGATGAGCCATCGGTTGGCTCGCGCGGCTGGTTCGCTCTGTGGACCTCGACGACGAGGTGGAAGCATGCCAACAGGTGTTTGCCAGCGACACCCGGTGGACGGTCGTGCGTGGGAGCGACCTCGAGGAGGGTGAGAGCGAGGGTCTGCCTGTCTGGAGCCGGCACGTCGGCGCTGCGCTCCGCAGCCGTCGGATTAATCTGCAAATAGCGCCACTCGGCGCAATGACACAACCGCTGTCTGGATCATTTACGTTCTCTTTTGACTAGAGAGGCTTTCGGCGCAGTATCCTGCGCCGCGGGCTGAACCAACCCTTCTGTCAATCAATCACCTGAATCATGGAAAGTTTCCGAATCGGTACTCCAAGTCGTGGCGGCTATTGGGCTTTTGAATGTTTGGCTCCTTCGCTACAGCAAGGCGACGCCCTATCGCGGCGGAGAAGCAACGAACATGCGTGAAGAATTCTCGGCCTACGGGTTGCCTCTTTGGTCCATGTATCTGGTCGGAGGGCTGAAAATCTGCATCGCGTTGGCATTCCTCATTGGAATCTGGGTGCACGGACTGGTGCAACCTGCCGCGATCGTCCTCGTGATTCTAATGCTCGGCGCATTTGCGATGCACGTAAGGATCAAGGATCCCATCAAGCGGGCCCTGCCATCCATGGCAATGCTCGTGATGGCCATTCTGATTGCCGTCATTTGAAGGCGGCATGCGGGCGACTGATTTGGAAATTAGTATGCCACGAGTCCGAGATAGGCGTTCAGGAGAAGATAGAAGAACGCCGGCACTATCTGAGGTAACGTATCCCGGATTTTGATCCGGACACCAACCCCAAGCAACATCAGCACGGCAAGCCCTCCCGCCGCAATTTTTCCAATCCACGAAAACTCGAGGCCAACCAGTAGGCCCGTGGCTCCCGCGAGCTGAAGGGCCCCGACAAGCGGACGCTGCCTCGCCAGACCGTAGCGCGCAAACTCCCGGCGCATGTAGGCGGAAAAAAAGCAACTCGATCCGAACACGAGGAACGAGATCGCGGAAAGCCAGATCAGGAAGAGGTGCACCCAACCCACCATAGCGCATCCGATCGGTTCTGCACGACCGTGGGCCAAGTTGCCGTCGCTTGAGACGGTCGTAGCGTGAACCATGGATTCACACGACGCCTACCGGGGAGCACAGGTTGCCGATGCATTGGCGATGCCGGTGCATTGGTATTACGACCGCGCGGCATTGCGACGGGATTACGGCAAGGTGGACCACTACATGGTCCCGAAGAAAGAGCATCCCGGGAGCATTCTGTGGAGGTCCGAGTATCGCCCGCTCAACGAGAAAGGAGATATTCTCCATGACCAGGCGAAATACTGGGGCCGACCGGGCGTCCACTACCATCAGTTCCTCAGGGCGGGCGAGAATACCGCGAATCTCAAACTCGCGGACCTGCTCTATCGGCAAGTGACCGCGGTTGGCGGATACGACGCAAACCGGTGGCTGGACAGCTACATCGAGGCCATGCTCACGCCTGGCTGGCACGGCGACACGTATCTCGAGGAATATCATCGCGCGTTCTTCTTTCATTATGCAAAGGGAAAAGATCCTAGGAAGTGTGGCGTCCCCGACCAACACATCGGAGGACTGGCACAGGTTCCGGCGCTTTTCTCGGCCTTGGTGGAGAGCGTTCCGCTGGACGAATTGCGACGAATCGTCCAGGAGCATGTCTCGCTGACTCACCAGCACGGCGGCGTTCTCAGCGCGGCCAACTGCCTCGTGTGTCTTCTGAAAAGTCTCTCCGAAGGGGAAAATCTTCGCGCCGCGATGAAGACCCTGGCTGGAGACTGGTTCTCAGCGAGTAAGGCGGAAAAATGGCTTGAGCTACCAGACCTCGTGGTCGTTGGTGAGCGACTCAGCACGGCGTGCTACATCGATCAGTCATTTCCCGCGAGCCTCTATCTTGCCTGGAAATATCATGATGACTTCGATGAAGGCATCGTCGCTAATACGATGGTGGGGGGCGACAACTGTCACCGGGGTGTGGTGGTCGGAGCTTTGTTGGGTTTGGCGAACGGCGTCCCCGGGCACTGGAAAAAAAGTCTGGACGCTGCGCCCCAGACGCACAGCTCTTGAGTCTACGCGGGTGAAATACCGTGGGGCGATTAGGAACTTAATTAGCGCCCTTGAAGGGGGCGGCACGTGTCAGTGTGGCGATGAAGGACTCAGCGCGCCGGGCGCAGGTGGCAGCCAACGATGCGAGGATCTGCCAGGTGCGCGCTCCGTTGTCTGTCTTTGCCGCAGGAGATTTTGCGGGCAATCACCGCGGGCCGCAATTGACGTTCAGCCAGATTGTTGGTGGCATCGACTTCCTCGTGATCGAGAAAGGTGAAGACCTCTGAGGGCGGTCATCTGTTTCATTCGTAGTGGGTCGATGTTCTAGATCGCTATGATATGAAAGGCGCGGAGCGCGTAGAGCAGGAAGACAAGGCCCAGGATGATTCCGATGATCGTGAGCGGCTGGCCTTTGATGAACATGCCCGCGATGTAATAAATGATATACAGGACGAGTCCTGCGACGAGCAGTGAGATGAGCGTGGTGATCATGGTGTTTCGATTATCGTTTGCAGCGGTTTACCCGCGCCTTTGTGAACTCAGGTGATGAAAGTGGGCGGCTTCTTTCAAAGCAATTTCCTTCATGGGATTCATTTTCATGGTTAAGGATGAACGTCCGTGTGATGGAATTTGGAATAATGGATGGCGTTGTTCATATCATTCGTTGCGAGTTCCGCGGGACGCAGCGCTTTCTCCGGATGAATCTCGCAGCTGCATGAGTATCGCCGCTTTGTCGAAGGCTTGGAAATCGCAATCATTCAAAAAGAGCTCTTTGCCTTTGGAACGTTGGTCTCGCTTTTCGGGTTGGGCAGCATTTCCGCGTAGCTCATCTCCGCGAGCGACAGATAGAAGGCGAGACTTGATTCAGCACCCATGTTCTGGCTCACGCGATCCGAATGCAAAGAATCCCGGCATCCTCCCGTGCTGGAATCATAAAGCGATTGCCCCAGATCATTGCGTCCGAGGAACCACTCGAAAGATCTTCTTGCCGCCCGATGCCAGTATTCATCCCGGGTGAGCGCATGGGCTTCAAGGCATGCGGAAATCATGGCGTGGGCTTCCAGCGGTTGTTGATCGAAGCGTGCCCGCTCGCCGCCGCGCAGCCAGAAACCATTGCAGCCGATCGGCGCGAAATGTCCGGCCCCGGCCTTCTGCGTTTCCACCAGCCAGCGCAGAGACTGCAACCCCACATCGAGAACGTCTCCGCGCGAAGTCCAATACCCACTCAGAATCATCGCATGGGAAAGTTTTGCGTTGTCGTAGGTGGCGACCGGCTCAAACCATTGCCATTCCTCGGAGGCATTGGTTCGGAATTGATCCAGCAGCCGCTTCGTCAGAATATCGCGCAACTGGTTCACGGTGCGATCACCGGAAAAGGCGCGTAGATATTCCTGAATCGCGAGCAGCACAAACGCCCATGCCCTTGGCGAGGTGAAATCCTCGACCGCTGGCAAGCCTTGCTGAAATAGCAGTGCGCAGAGATTGCGATGGCCGTCGTTTTTCGAGCGACCCAGTGCCATGCCGGCGGCCCAGAGTGCCCGTGCGTGGCTGTCTTCAGAACCCTTGTCTTCCAGCCATGCCCTGCCGTGGCTCATGAAATTCCGGAACCGGCAGCTATTTTTGTCAAAGGCATCCCACAGAAAAGCGAGGTAAATGCTGGCCAGGCGTTCGACATCCTGCCGCGCGACACGACTCGTCATTTCCGGCAGCAACAGGGTCAGGATAAAGGCGCGCGCATTGTCATCGGTGCAATAACCTTCCGAATAGTTTGGCACGTTGAAGATGGCGTGCTGAAAGATCCCGGTGTTGTCGCTCATTCGAAAAAGGTGGTCCAGTTTGAGCAGCGGAAGCTCATAGGGCCGGTTTCCGAGCGTCAGCACCGCGAAGGCTTTGCGCGCCGGCACGCTCAGACTGGCACGCGCACGGTTGAAGCTTTCCATGTAACGCTGCGCCACGACAGGCCAGATCATCCCACGCCCGAGCTTCCAAGCGCGCTTCCGCATGGCAGTCATAAGTGGGGAGTCGGAGAGAAACCGATTTACGGCTTCGGCAATCGCCGCCGGGTTTGCAAACGGCACGAGGATGCCGCGTTCCTTCTCAAGCAACTCCCGGGCATGCCAGTAGGGAGTGGAGATCACCGCCTTTCCCGCGCCGAAGGCATAAGCCAGCGTGCCGGAGGTGATTTGCGCTTCGTTTTGGTATGGCGTGATGTAAATATCCGCCGCGCCGATAAAGTCCGTTAATTCTGCCAGCGTGACGAAACGTTTATAAAAGATTACATTACCTGCCACTCCGCGATCCTCTGCGAGACGCTCCAGTTTCAGACGATAGGATTCGCCCTCAAGCGCGAGGAGATTGGGATGCGTCGCGCCGAGCACAATGTAGACGACATTCGGATGCTGTTTGAGAATCGCCGGCAGCGCCTCGATGACATGCTCGATGCCTTTGTTCGGTGAAAGCAGGCCAAACGTCAGCAGTACCGTCTTCCCCTGGACGCCAAACTGATCCTTGTGAAAACCTGGATCAATGAACTGCACGTCGGGAACGCCATGCGGGATAACGTCGATTTTGTCGGGCGAGACTCCGTAACATATTTCGAGCAGTTCCCGACCTCGATCGGCCATCACGATCAAACGATTCGAGAGTTCGTTGATCTGTTTCATCACCGCTCGCTGATCGTCGCCCGGTTCGCTCAATACCGTGTGCAGGGTTGTCACCACAGGCATATGCACATCGCGGAGAAAGGCCAGCAGGTGGCTTCCCGCCGGGCCGCCGTAAATTCCGAACTCGTGTTGCACCGAGACGATCTCCACGTTGTTGATGTTCAGGAAATCAGCCGCGCGCCGATACGAGTCTAGTTCCTTTTCGTCGATCTCAAACCGAACCCGTGACGAATAATCGTAACCCTCGGGCCGGTCATTCACTGCTCCGACCAGGCAGTCGCATTGCGGGTACTCCGCCGCGACCGCCTCGCAAATGTCCGTGGTGAAGGTCGCGATCCCGCATTGCCTCGGCAGATAATCGCCAAGAAAAGCAACACGGTTTATGCTTGCGGTGATCATTGGTCGGCAGAGTAAGCGGACTTCGTCATTCCCACGGGATCAGACAGGCTCTCGCCCGAAGACCTGCTTTCGTTTTGATGATGATTTTCAAAGACATCCTGTCCCGAAAGCGTGTCTCTCGCTACTCGTTCAGGGCATTGATCACCGGATGCGATTGCGAAGGGCCTGGTGGTCGAAGCCTCGAGCTGAGCGCGGATTATCTTCTCTTCCGGAGTGCGTCGCAGCCGCTTAGCAAGGCCGACTTTGGCGAGCGTCCAGATGAGCCACTTGGTCGGATCGAGCTGCCATGGCTTGACTCCATTTCGGTAGTCCGCCGGAAACGCGTGGTGATAGTTATGATAGCCTTCGCCGAAGGTGACGAGCGCCGTAAGCCACGAGTCACGCGCGCTGTTTTTTGTCGAATAGGGTTGGCGGCCGATATAATGGCAGAGCGAATTGATGCAGAAGGTGCAATGCTGAAGCACCACAACGCGCGCCACGCCGGCGATCAGAAACGCGCCCAGTGCCGAATTCCAGCCGCCCCATGCATAGCCAATCGCCGTTGGCAGCACGAACGCGACGACAACAGCGATCCAATGAATGTTGCGGTGTTGCCACATCACGAGCGATGATTTTTTTAAATCCGGGACATTGTCCCACGGCGGCGGCGGCTTGAGCTTGAAGAGGAGCCAGCCAATGTGCGCCGCGAAAAGCCCATCCCGAATATTGTAAGGGTCGTCCTCGTGATCCACGTGCTGGTGGTGCGCGCGATGTTGGCAAGCCCAGAGCAGCACCGAGTTTTCGAAGGCCGCAGCGCCGAAGAGGAGCGCAAAGAGTCGCACGCTCCAGTGCGCCTGGAAGGCCACATGGGTGAAAAGCCGGTGGTAGCCGAGCGTTATGGAGAATCCAACCAGGCAAAACATCGCGAAGAAGAGCGCGATCTGAAACCAGTCGATCCCGAAACGCCAGAGATAGAGAGGCACCGCCGTGAGCGTGAGCAGGAGTGTTCCGATGAGAAACGAACTAGTAATCCAGTTCACCTTGTCAAAGGGAATGCGGTGAAAAAACCGCGCGACAAGCGAGCCATGACGATTCGTGTTAGCCGGGCCGGGCCGGGCGGACTGAGTGAATGATTGCGTTTTCATGTGCATTATTCCGTGCGAACGGCCTCGTGAGCATCGATCGACTCCATCTGGAGTCGCAAGAAAGCGGAATAAGCTCCCGACAGATCGTCCGGATGGATGAATTCGAAGAGGCTCTCACCCATCCCGGTTTCCCGTTCGTGACCGAGCATTTCGAGCGCGGCCCTGCTTTGCGATATAATCTTCCCGCCACGATCGATGACCATGATCCCATCCGCAGCGCTCTCGATTACCGCCTGCAGACGACTCTCGCTTTGCCGCAAGTGTTCCTGAGCCGGGTGGAGCAGATACGTCTTTCCCTCCAGATCGATGATCCCATCGATCTGGCTCGACTTCGACTTGCGCGTGCGGAGCGCGTTCTCGGCGTGGGCCAGACGCAGGGCGAACTCAGTCATACCGGCGCGGTGCGTCGGAGGATAAGATATAGCGGTCGTCTCGGTCATCCGTTTTCCTTCCTGGGCAAGCCTAGCGCGCGCAGGACTTCCTCCTCCTCGCTCAGGTTGCCGATGATTTGCTGCTCTGGCGCGGGTGAGACTTTTACGACCGTGGGCGTGACGAGGATCGCGTCGGTCAGCACGCGCAACGGCTCCTGCAAGACATCGATCACCTCGATGCGATGGCTCTCGGGAAAATGTTTGCGGCAGATTGCGTAGAGATTCGCCAGCGCCCGCACGGAGTTCGGCGAACCACCGGCGATGTAGAGACGAAAAACGTAGGCTCCCTTCGAGGCTTCTACGGACACGTTCATAATTGCTTCCCTCGCACTTTTGCACGACCGCGAAGCCCGCCGCCGACCGGCTGTGCGTCATCCGCCTGCATGGTTACCGTTTTGCTGTCGCGCTCCCGCACCGAGGAGTCCTTGCGCAGGGTGGACTCGCCGCGCCCCGTCTTTCTCGCGCGGGAGAGGCGCTCGATTTGATGACTCAGGCGTTCGTGCTCGGCGGCGACGGCGTTTTCCTTTTCGATCCGCAGAGTGCCCATGAGCACCTCGCCGCCCGCCATGTAAGGATCGGTTAGCGTGATGCCGCTATTGCTGAAAATCAGCTCGCGCACTTGATTCGAGTGCTTCGAGCCGCGCGATTTGATGATCGTGAGCGCGCGGTTGCGCTCACCGCCGTGGAGCGCATACGAGATTTGTATCCAGGTATCGGCCAGCGTGGAGACATGCAGTGGAGTTGTCTCCATGGCCGCGTCCTTCCCCTCGAGCAGACTCGTGAAAAGGACGGTGATGCGGGCGTTCCGGCAAAGGTAAATGAGGTGTTCCGCGGCGTTGCGCGCAGCCAGTTCACCGCCGACTTTCACCAGGGCCGAGAGCGGATCGATCGCCACGCAGTCCGGCTGGTGCTCGCGGATGATGTTTTTGATGAACATCAGATGATCCTCCGACGCAGCCGCCTCGGTTCGCACCGCCTCGATCCGCAGCAACCCGCTGTCGAGGTGCGGCGCAAGATCAACGCCGACCGAGGAAAGATCGCGCATGATGTCTCGGGCGTTTTCATCGAACGACACGAAAAGCGCGCGTTCGCCGTGCCGGCAGGCCGCTTCAACAAACAGGCCGGAGAGCGTGGATTTGCCCGCGCCCGCACTGCCAGTGAGCAGCGCGTTGGTACCGCGGTAGATGCCGCCATTGAGCATTCTGTCGAGCCGCACGATACCGGTGGAGATGCGCTCCGTAAGGGGCTGCGGCTCGGGGTGAACGCGGTTGCAGGCGCTGACTTCGATGCCCGCCGGGCCGATGACAAACGGCACCTCGTTGAGCACGTGGGTCGAGCCGCGGTATTTTAGCACGCGCATCTCGCGCACCGCCACGCGATCCAGGACGCGCTGGCGCATCAGCACGACGCAATCAGCCATGAACTGCATGAACCCGTATCGACGCGCGCTGGCTGGCCCGTCGTCCTCCACCTTTGTCGTGAGGATGCCGGTGAGGCCGGTGCGCGTGAGCCAGGCATGAATGCGGTAAACCTCGCGCCGCTCGGATGCCCGATCGTCAAGCAGGTTCAAAAGCACGTCGAGCGCGTCGAAGACGACGACCTTTGTGCCCATCTCGCGAGCTTGCGCTTCGAGCCCTGCGAGCAGCCCGGTGAGGTCGAACGTGCCCGCTTTCACCACATCGGGGCTGAAGTGTGCGTTCAGAAAATACAGACGATCCTTTTTGAGTTCGGCGAGATTCCAGCCGAAACTCCGGGCGTTCGCCTGCACACGATCTGTATTTTCCTCAAAGGCGACGAAAATACCGGGCGCGTCTTGGCTCGTGGCGCCATGGACCAGCGACTGAAGCGCGAGAACCGTCTTCCCGCAGCCCGGCCCGCCCATGAGCAGCGTGGTGCGCCCGCGGAGCAATCCGCCGCCGGTAATGTCGTCGAAGCCCTCGATGCCGCTCGATATTTTCTCGAGAACCTCCACGCGCTTTTTGTCGTTCATTCGGCCTCAAGACTCCCGTATTTGACGCACCACTTGAGAGAACCCTCGTCGTGAGCCTTCACTTCATACTGGCACTCAGCGGGATCTTGCTGCACCTGCCGGGTTATGCTTCTGCCTGGCTTTTCGAAATGGTTGATTGCACTTTTCATATCACGATCTTTGAGGCTCTGAGGACAGGACTTGCCGCTCCTGTCTTATGGGCCTGCAACAGTATCGCGGCGCACGCGTGATCCGGCCAATACCTCCTTAGAGACGACGCCATAGGCGAGAGCTATGCGCAAACGCACTCCGCACGCTGGCACTCTGATTGCAATTCAGTCACCTCCAACATTGCTGATAGCTTTTAGCTATGACATCCCGGATATTCCGGGATATGGAGCTTCGCCACTTGCGCTACTTCGTCGCCGTTGCCGAAGCGCTCAGCTTCACCAGGGCCGCCGAAACACTCCGGCTCGCGCAGCCCTCGCTCACCCGGCAGGTACGCAATCTCGAGGATGAAATCGGCGTCCGCCTGCTCGATCGCGCGAACAATCGCATTGCGCTGACTGAGGAAGGCCGCGTGTTTCTCTCTGACGCGAAAAAGCTGCTCGACATGTGCGCCGAAGCCGTGGCGTCCGTGCAACGAATGAAGCGCGGCGAAAGCTCCCAGCTCAATATCGGCTACGTCGCGAATATCCATTACGGACTGCTGCCCGCCACGCTCGGCGCCTTTCGGAAACTCTGCCCTCTCGTGGCGCTGAACCTTTTCGACATGACCAGCTCCGAGCAGTTCCAGGCGCTCGATGCTCACAAGATCGACCTCGGCTTTGTCGGCTTGCGCCCCGCGCTTTCGGGCCACGATTTCCTCTCGGAATGCGTGGCGTATGACACGATACTCGTCGCCCTCCCGGCCCGTCATCCGCTCGCGAAAAAGGCGAAACTCAAGCTGAGCAACCTCGCGCCGGAGTTCTTCATTGGCATGTCCGCCGAGACCCAACCGGGCGCACGGGAATGGCTGCTGGAAACCTGCCAGAGCGCCGGATTTGAGGTGAACATCCTGCAGGAAGCCGACGCTGAGCCGACCGCGATCAAGTTCGTCGCCGACGAATTGGGAGTCGCGCTCATGCCCGGGCAAATCACCGGCCTGCCACACGACGGCGTCGTCTTTCGCCCGCTCACCCCGCCGCTCCGCCGCGAATCGACCATCGCCTGGCGCACCAACAATCCCTCCAAGCCGCTCCAGGATTACATCCAGATCGTGAAAGATCTTTCGCACAGCATGTGAGCGCGGTCGAAACACTCGTGCTTAGACGCCCCACCTTTCGTCTTTACGACCGGGATCACGTCGATGCCAGAACCGGCCAGCCGCGTCCTTTGCAGGTTGAGCAGGCAATGGCCTGCATTGATTTCGCGCGAACATTACCGTCGCCGCCAATGCACGCCAGCACCCGCGGCGTTTTCCGCCGCGCCGACGGTGAACGGCGATTCTCCACTGAGTCGCCACAACCCAGAGGTTCAAGGAGCGGACTGTCTTCAATTTGCTGCCGCGTGAGATTCACCAGCAGGAACCGACCGTCTTGGTAAAGGTCACCGAAGGCATGAGGAGAGATCAGGACGAAGCGTCACGGAAGCCAATCGCCAGTATCAACGACCACGTAATGAATTACCCGCTTTTGATCGTCAAAGAAGAAATCCTTTACGTGGCCGATATCGCCGTCCGACGCGCCGAGCCTGAATCCGCGGAGCTGCTGAATGCTTCTTCTCATAAGGGTGATTGTTGTGGGCTTCAATTTCGGTCGGCCCACAGGCATGCGCCAATATCTCATCGCGCCGGTGGCGATGCTTTGCAGCTATCGGGGGTGGCTGATGGCCGCGTTGATCAAAATCATCTCGCTGACGTTTTCGAGCGTTAGCAGACCAACCACTCGCCCGGCATGAGTGACAACAAGCGTCGCCCATTGCCTCGCGTGCATGGATTCCACCGTGCGGTTCAGCGAATCCGAACTGTCCACGGAATCGCAATCTCGGCACATAAAATCTTCGACCCTGGCGTCGCGCCGGTTCTCGGAAAGCGCTTTGACCAGATCGTTGCGGCGCAGGAGGCCGACCGGCAGGTCATGATCGATCACCGGAAAATCCTGTTGAGAGCCAGCCAGAAGTTCATCCACCGCCTTCCCCAGGGTATCGGTCGTCGAGAGGCTGCGAAAGCGCGTCATCATGGCGTCGCGCACGAGGAATTTCCCGAGCGCCGACTGCATCTCCACGACCCCGGCTTCCGCCTGCGCGCCCAGGTAAACAAAGATGGCGATGAAGACGAGAAAGGGGTTGTAGAAGAAGCCGATAATGCCGAAGACGATCGCCATGGCCTGACCGATATTAGCGGCGATCGCCGTGGCGCGCCGACGGCCAAGGCGGGTGGAAATCAAGGCGCGCAGGACCCGGCCGCCATCCATGGGAAACGCTGGCAGCAAATTGAAGACGGCCAGGAGAAGATTTACCGCCATCAGCTGTTGCACGAGCGAACCGCTGTTCATCGAAACATCCGCCGCGGCGACGAAACCGCCGGTTGCCGCCAGACAGACAAACAGGAGCGCCGCGATGGCGACATTCACCGCCGGCCCGGCCAGCGCGACCCACAGTTCCTCGATTGGATTCTCCGGCATTCGCTCCAGACGAGCCACTCCGCCGATGGGGAGCAGGGTGATATCCTGGGTCTTGATGCCGTATCGCCGAGCCATCAATGCGTGACCCAGTTCGTGAAGCAACACGCACCCAAACAACGCGAGGATAAAGGACACGCCGACCAATGCCGCGCTGATCAGATGGGTGTTCTGCCAATAAACGAACCCGAGGAAAACGAGAAGCAGCACAAACGTGAAGTGCACATGCACCTCGATGCCGAAGACTTTACCGATTTTAGGAGACCATTTCATAAAGCTTGAGTCGTTTGGACGCAACGATCGGCGCGGCGTCGGTTTCTGTGCTACCAGATCTCGAAGATCAGGCACTCACGAACGAACTCCACTCCCTTCTTCACCATCGTTTCTTTTAGGTTGTGAACCTGCATAACAGCAAAGTGATTGGCTTGGACGGCAGCCTGCAAAGCAACCGCCATAGCACTCACTGTTTTATTGGTAGGTAATTGGAAGAGCCCAAGTGTTTGCCGCACCTGCTCAAATCTTGCCCAGCAAGAACAGGATGATCAAAATGACCAGTATCACGCCCAGTATGCCGCTCGGAGCGTAACCCCAGCTTCTACTGTAAGGCCAGGCGGGAAATGCGCCGAGCAACAGCAGAACGAGCACAATTAGTAATATAGTTCCCATATAGGTGCTTTTCTTTCGTCCGGATGATTTGGTTAACTTTTGTCTTCCGATCGTCCGCCGTCAGCGTGGCGGAGTGACGGAGTCGGCTTAGCTGCCTTCGATTTGTTTCCGTAGCGCCTCTGTCGTTTGCCCGGTGCGCTTTTGCAGACGTCCGAGGAGTTCCTCCTCCTTGCCCTCGACGAAAAGAAGATCGTCGTCTGTCAGATTGGCGTATTTCTGCTTCAGCTTGCCGGTGATTTCGTTCCAGTTGCCTTTGAATGTGAGTTTAGTCATAATAGTGAAGTGTTCCTTCTGTGCGGCCCGGGGAGTGGAGGGTTTCCCTCGCATGCTTCTCGATCCTCTACAAATCTCGGGCCGCGCCATTGATCGGGCCAATACCTCCTCTGCGCGCTTGCGATAGCCGGGAGCTATGCGCCGCCGCGCCCGCCGCACTGCCGCTCTGAAATCAATGCCTCGGGTGCGAACATTGACGATAGCTTTTGGCTATGACGCGCGCAAAACTTCTCAAAATGGAACTTCGCCACCTGCGGTATTTCGTCGCCGTCGCCTAAGCACTGAGCTTTACCAGGGCCGCGGAAAAGCTCCGGCTCGCCACACGAAGGCGTCGTCTTTCGCCCACTCTCCCCGCCGCTCCGCCGCGAATCGACCATCGCCTGGCGCGCCGACAATCCCACCAAACCGCTCCAGGATTACATCCAGATCGTGAAAGATCTTTCGCGCAGCATGTGAGCGCGGTCGAAACACTCGTGCTCAGACGCTCTGACCTTTCGTCTTTACGACCGGGATCACGTCGATGCCAGAACCGGCCAGCCGCGTCCTTTGCAGGTTGAAGCAGGCAATGGCCTGCATTGATTTCGCGCAGCGCGAGCGGCTGTTTTCGTGCGAACATTTTGGGTTGTGGCGACTCAGTGGAGATTCGCCGTTGACCGTCGGCGCGGCGGAAAACGCCGCTGGCGCTGGCGTGCATCGGCGGCTACGGTCGGATAGAGTATGATGACTCCCATCACACTTTGGGCAAAGATGGCGTGGTGCTCTTGCCCTCGGAAGTCGGAGCGTGTCCCTGCCGGCCGCGTGGGACCATGACTTTGTTGGAAATATCGTTACCGGAAGGAACATGAAGCGATGAATCGTTTTCGACATGGATGGCACGCTCGCCGAAAGCAAATCTGCTCTCGATGCCGAGATGGCCAAATTGCTGACTGCTCTTCACGGTATCGTGAAAGTGACTGTTATATCCGGTGGCAACTGGGCGCACTTCGAGAAACGTCTGGGGCTGGTGACCTGGGAACGAGGGTTAAGGTGCTGCTCAAGAACGCGAGCGCAAGCGGAGGAGACCTTAAGGAAAATCTATGATCAAACAAACACGTGTCAGCCGCGTCAGCCACCCGATATACAATGTTTTACCCACGGAAATCGAGGGGTTCGATTCCCTGGCGGAGCTTGCCCTGGATATGCGCTGGTCGTGGAATCACGCTACCGACGAAGTGTGGCGGCAGCTTGATAAAGAACTGTGGGAAATCACGCACAACCCCTGGGTTGTTCTGCAGACGGTCTCGCGCGACCGGATCGAGCGTGTGTTGGCCGATCCCGTTTTTCGCAAAAACGTTGATGACCTGCTGCGAACTACGCGTCAAGCGTCGGAGGCGCTGGCGTGGTTTCAGCGACATCATCCGCAGGCTCCTCTGACCTGCGTCGCGTATTTCAGTATGGAATTCATGTTGAGTGAAGCGCTGCCGATCTACTCAGGCGGGCTCGGCAATGTGGCCGGTGATCAGCTCAAAGCCGCAAGCGACCTCGGTGTGCCGGTGGTCGGAGTAGGGCTGCTCTACCAACAAGGCTATTTTCGCCAGGTGATTGACAAGGATGGAGCGCAACAGGCCCTCTTCCCATACAACGACCCCGGCCAGTTGCCGATCACGCCGTTGCGCCAACCGAACGGCGAGTGGTTGCGCCTGGAGATCGCATTACCCGGTTACTCCGTCTGGCTGCGCGGCTGGCAGGTCCAGGTCGGGAGAGTAAAGCTGTACCTGCTGGACAGCAATGACGCGGCGAACTTTCCTGCTCACCGGGGGATCACCAGCGAGCTGTATGGGGGCGGGCCGGAGTTACGCCTCAAGCAAGAACTGCTGCTCGGGATTGGGGGATGGCGCCTGCTCGCCGCACTGGGCATCCGACCGGAGGTCTGTCACCTCAATGAAGGGCATGCGGCCTTTGCTGTGTTGGAACGCGCCCGAAGTTTCATGGAAGAAACCGGGCAGCCCTTCGAAGTCGCAATGGCCGTCACTCGAGCGGGAACCCTCTTCACCACCCACACGGCAGTGGCTGCCGGCTTTGATCGTTTCGCTCCGGCTCTCATCGAACAATACCTTGGCGGTTATGCAGAGGAGAAGCTCGGCATCGCACTCGACGATTTGCTGGCCCTGGGCCGCCAGAACGCGAACGACTTGTCGGAGAGTTTCAACATGGCGTATCTGGCAATCCGGGGAAGCGGGGCGGTGAATGGCGTGAGTCGCTTGCATGGGAAAGTCAGCAGGAAACTCTTTGAGCCTCTTTTCCCCCGCTGGCCAGCGGACGAAGTGCCCGTCGGATACGTGACCAACGGAGTCCACATGCCGAGCTGGGACTCGGCGGCAGCGGACGATCTCTGGACGAAGGCCTGTGGAAAAGACCGCTGGCTGATGACGACGGAACCCCTGGAGCAGGATATTCGAAGCGTCTCCGACGCCAGCCTTTGGCAATTTCGCCTCGCCGCGAGCAAGTCTCTTGTTGAATACGCTCGCGAGCGATTGTCCAGGCAACTGGCCGTAGCCGGCGCGCCATCCGAGGCAATTGACAGGGCGAAACATCTATTTGATCCCAACGCATTGACACTGGGCTTTGCGCGCCGCTTCGCGACCTATAAGAGACCGAACCTGCTGCTGCACAATCCGGAGCGTTTGCTGCGGCTTTTGGCTAATGCCGAGCGCCCGGTGCAACTCATCATCGCTGGAAAGGCCCATCCGGCAGACCAGGCGGGGCAGGCGCTGATTCAGGAATGGTCACACTTTATTCGGCGGCAGGAGGCCCGTGCCCATGTAATCTTCCTCAGCGACTACGACATGCAGTTGACCGAGCATTTGGTGCAGGGAGTAGATGTGTGGCTCAACACGCCACGGCGGCCATGGGAGGCGTGTGGAACGAGCGGCATGAAGGTACTCGTCAACGGAGGCATCAATCTCTCGGAATTGGACGGCTGGTGGGCCGAGGCATACGCTCCAGAGGTGGGTTGGGCGTTGGGGGATGGCCAGGAGCACGGTGAGGATCCCGATTGGGATGCTGTCGAAGCCGACGCGCTCTACGAGCGACTCGAACGGGAGGTGATCCCAGATTTTTATGCCCGCAACGAGCAGGGCATTCCCACTGCCTGGCTGGCGCGGATGCGTGAGAGCATGGCGCGGTTGACACCGCGCCTCTCTGCGAACCGTACGGTGCGCGAATACACCGAGCAACACTACCTCCCGGCTGCTGCCACCTACCAATCGCGCATTGCCAGAAAAGGCGCAATCGGCGGGCAAATCGTGGATTGGCAGCACAGTCTGGAACAGAAATGGGCCACGTTACACTTCGGCGAAGTAAAAATTGAGACTCGTGGCGAGCAGAACGTATTTGAGGTTCAAGTCTGTCTCAATGACCTCGACCCCAGGGTGGTGCGGGTAGAGCTTTGCGCCGACGGCGTCATGGGTAGTGCTCCCGTGCGGCAGGAAATGAAGCACTTTCGCCAACAGGCCGGCGTTTCCGGCAGCTACATTTACAGCGCGGCGGTGTCTGCGGCCCGCCCACCCGCGTACTATACTGCGCGAGTGATACCACGCCGCGACGGCGTTGCG
Organism: uncultured Verrucomicrobiae bacterium; assembly: GCA_963805815.1. Lineage (GTDB taxonomy): Bacteria > Verrucomicrobiota > Verrucomicrobiia > Chthoniobacterales > Chthoniobacteraceae > CAWDWA01. The sequence continues at coordinate 58,490 of CAWDWA010000022.1, read as the reverse complement.
ATCCCACTGGAAGAAGCACGAATCCTGTGGCAGCGATGATCGGGAAATTTGTCAGGGCGAGCGTTCGGTGCAAAAGCCATATTTCCACCTCGTCGCCCGTAATGGCCCTTAGTGCTCCTGATCTACGTAATGAGCGCCCCTTTCTTGAGGCTGTCCCGCTGACTCACGCGGTTTCCCACCGGACCCTTCTTAATCGGGTGCTCTGGCACCTCGGAGCATTTGATCATGTTCCGCTTCTTGCATGCCCTCTTCGACGAGCCGTTCACTTTGACTTCGTCCCTCGTCGTCCTCGTCCGCATCGGAAAACTCTGGCGCTTGCCGGCCCTTTGAACCTGGCATCGGATTCCAGCGTTCGGATTCGGGTATCGATTCAAGAGCTTCCTGTTTTGGGTCTATATCCGATCCGCCGGTCAATTCCCGCAAGGCCTGTTCAAACTCGGATTTAAGTACATGCTCCGGGGAATGACCATTGATGATGGCAAGTTCACGGGCGCGCGCCAGCACCATCTCCCGGGTCACCGTACCGATTCCGGTAAAATTTTCCGCCATGAGCCCTTCATTTAACTGATTCTTTTTCATAGGATCCCCATGTAACATAACACAAATTCAAACGCGTATGCAGGAATCTGCCGATGGCGGACGTGGGGAAAAATATTGGAGTCATCGCCGGACGGTCTCACCCAGGCCGAAGCGCAAAAACGGCTCACTCAATATGGGCCAAACGAGATTGCAGAAGAGAAGAAAAACATATTCCTGAAATTCCTTGGTTACTTTTGGGGACCTATTCCGTGGATGATTGAGATCGCGGTGATTCTCTCGGGCGTGGTTGGGCACTGGCCGGATTTTTTCATCATCCTCCTTTTGCTGGTGGCTAATGCCGTGATCGGCTTTTGGGAAGAACGCGAGACGGGCGACGCCCTCGCCATCGCCAAGGAAACCGCCAAGAAGCTGAACATGGGCGCGAATATTCTCGATGCTACCAGTCTGGGAGACTCAAAGAGGCAAGAGACCAGCGCAGTCGCCGAGTCTATCGAGAAGGCCGACGGGTTTGCCCAGGTCTTCCCCGAGCACAAGTTCCACATCGTGGATGTCCTGCAAAAACGCGGCCACATCGTCGGCATGACCGGCGACGGCGTGAATGACGCCCCAGCTCTGAAGAAGGCCGACTGCGGCATCGCCGTTTCGGACGCAACGGACGCCGCGCGCGCGGCAGCGGCCATCGTGCTAACGACACCCGGTCTTTCAGTGATCATCGACGCAATCAAGGAGAGCCGGCGCATTTTCCAGCGCATGAATAGCTATGCGATCTACCGGATCGCACACTTCGGGTGCTGTTGTTCATGACGGCGGCAATCCTGGTCTTTAACTTCTATCCATTGACGGCGGTGATGATCGTGATGCTGGCCTTGCTCAACGACGGCGCGATCCTCTCCATTGCCTATGACAATGTGCATTACAAGGATCAGCCCGAGGCATGGAACAGGCACATGGTGCTGGGCGTCTCCACGGTGCTGGGCGTCATCGGAGTTGTCTCCGCCTTCGGCCTGTTCTATCTAGGCGAGCGCGTCTTTCATCTCGACCGCGCGCACATCCAGACGCTGATGTATTTAAAGCTATCCGTGGCGGGACACCTGACGATTTTCCTCACGCGTACACGCGGCGCGTTCTGGTCCATCCGCCCCGCGCGCATCTTATGGGCGGCTGTCCTCAGCGCGCAAATGATAGCGACGTTGATCGCGGCTTACGGATTTTTCATGACGCCCCTGGGCTGGGGTTGGGCCGGATTCGTGTGGGGCTACGCGCTGCTGTGGTTCCTCGTAAATGACCGCGTGAAATTGCTCGCGTATCGGATTTTTGATGATCCCATCAAAGCTGCAACACCGTCTGCTATGCGATCCTGCTGATTTTTCAGACGATGGACGCAGCCGGCAAGGACGGGGGCCATCAGGCACGTCATGTCCGGGGTCAATCCGCAAGGCTCCCAGGTATTCAGTTTCAAACAGCCCGGCGCGGAAGAACTGGAAGATGATTTTCTCTGGCGCACGACCCGCTGTCTGTCGGAACGTGGGCGGATCGCCGTCTTCAATCGGTCCCACGATGAGAGAACTCGGGATGAGTTTTACGAAAGTCGAAAAGGCGCGTCTGAAGGAATTGCAGGCCATCCGCAAAGAGCTTTGCGGCCAAAGCCATTCCTATCTAAACTAAGGTTAGGCTATGAATAGACTAAAACGGCTCTGGAGCAATCTGCATTCGAGCTTTTGGTTTGTGCCTTCGCTGATTGTCGCAGTCAGCATGGTCCTCGCGGCGGCATTGATCGAATTGGATTCCACCGGGATCGAACAATGGCTGGCCCTCTGGCCGCGCGTGTTTGGTGCCAGCGCGGAAGGGGCGCGCGGGATGTTGTCCACGATTGCGGGCTCGATGATGACCGTGGTGGGGATCACGTTTTCAATGATTTTGGTGACGCTTGCGCTGGCCTCGAGCCAATACACCTCGCGCATCCTGCGTAACTTCATGCGCAACCGCGTCACACAGGTCAGTACTCGGAATCTTCACCGGCATTTTCACCTATTGCCTGATCGTGCTGCGCACCATCCGCAGCAACGAAGAGGGCGGGTTTGTTCCGAGCCTGGCGGTGTCTTTTGGCGTCATGTTAGCGATTGGCGGCATCGGCGTCCTCATTTTCTTCATTCATCACATAGCCTCGTCGATTCAGGCTTCCAACATTATTGCCTCCGTGGCCGATGAAACCATAGGAGCGGTTGACCGGCTTTTCCCACGGAAACTTGGACACGAGCTGGTTGATGATGAGAAAAATCAAAACCTTGCCCCCCTGTCGCAGCGGAAATGGCAGGCCGTTGCGGCACCTGGGAATGGTTACATTCAAAGCGTGGATAACGCGTTGCTTCTCCGCGTGGCGAAGGAGCAAAAGACCCTTGTGCGGATGGAACGCGGCATCGGCGAGTTTGTGGTTCAAGCCACACCTCTCGTATCGCTCGCTCAAGAGGAACCACCGGCGGAAGTAATCATCGCTGACCTGCAGGCCGCCTATGGCATCGACCGCCACCGCACGGTGGAACAAGATGCCGCCTTCGGCATCCGGCAGATCGTGGACATGGCGTTGCGAGCACTCTCCCCCGGCATCAACGACACCACGACGGCCGTGATGTGCGTGGACTATTTGACCGCGATTTTGTCACTGCTGGTCTCCCGACCCAACTCTTCTTCGCACCGCTTCGAAGAAGGGGAACTGAGGGTCATCACCGTCGGACCGACCTTTGCCAGCCTCGTCGCGGAATCCTTCGATCAAATCCGGGGCAGTGCCGGAGGCAATGTCGCCATCATGTTGCGAATGCTTGGCGCGCTTCAAACGATCGGCAGTCTGACGGACAGCACGATTCGACGGCGGATACTCAGTGAACAATTGCATTGCATTGCTGAGTTCGCCGCACGCTCGATCGAGTCCACGCACGATCGGGCGCGGTTCTATCGCCGGCTTGCGGAGGTGCGTGCATCACTCGAAGCGGAACCGGATCTGCGCGCACAGGCAGAAGGCGAGAAGAGTCCCCGTTGAAACACTCTCCACGGGAAGCGAATCAGAGATTCCTCACCGGTTCACCAGGGCGCGGGCGACGCGTTTGAGGCTTAGCCCCTGGATCAGGATGGAAAAAATGACAATGACGTAGGTCACTGCCAGCACGATCTCGCGTTCGCGACTGACGGGCAGCGACAACGCCAGCGCGACGGAGATGCCGCCGCGCAAGCCGCCCCAGGTCATGATGGTGACGGCACCCGGCGTAAATTCACGCCAGCGTCGGATCACAGTCACGGGCACGACCACGCTCACCCAACGCGCCAGCAGGATCGCCGGAATGGCCAGCAGTCCCGCGAAAAACAGGTCGCGCGTGAAGGTCAGCACCAGGATCTCCAATCCGATCAGCACGAAGAGCAGCGCATTCAGGATTTCGTCGATGAGTTCCCAGAACGCATCCAGGTTCGCGCGCGTGGTATCGCTCATGGCAAACTGGCGGCCGTGGTTGCCGATGAACAGCCCCGCCACCACGACAGCAATAGGACCGCTGGTGTGAATCGCCGAGGCCAGCGCATACCCACCCATCACCAGCGCGAGGGTCAGCATCACTTCCACGCGGTAGTTATCCACGCTCTTCAGCAGACGATAGGCAATCCACCCTATGACGAATCCAAACACCGCACCGCCCACCGCTTCTTCGAGGAACAACTGGCCGATGTGCGCTGCCGACGCGTGTTCTCCGCTCACCGCGATCTCGCTCATGACGATGAACACCACCACGCCGATGCCGTCGTTGAACAGCGATTCCCCGGCGATCTGCACCTCCAGGCTGCGCGGCACCCTGGCCTCTTTCAGGATGCCGATCACTGCCACCGGGTCGGTGGGTGAGATCGCCGCGCCGAACAGCAGGCACCACACATAGCTCAGTTCAAACCCCAGCCAGCCGAGTACAAAATGAATCAGCGTGCCGAAGACGAACATGGAGATGACCACGCCCATTATGGAGAACGTTGCGATCACGCCTTTTTGATCAGCCAGATCGTTCAGGTCGATGTGCAGGGCGCCAGCGAACAAGAGAAAACACAGCATGCCCTGCATCAGCGCGTGGTTGAAATCGATTTGCCTGGTCAAACTCACAGCGCCGTCGCGAATCCATGGCGCAAAGATTCCGGCACCGATCAAGCCGAGCGACATCAGCAGGGCAATCAGCATCACGCCGATCGTGGCTGGCAGTTTGAAGTAGCGATAGTTCAGGTAGCTGAAGATCGCTGTCAGCGAGATGAGGATGGCGATGATTTGGAATACGGTCATCTGGCAAAGGGCTTCCGCCTGTTTTTAGCATGAGTTCATGATGAAGCAGTTCAATTCGAGCGGCACGCGCCGGCACAGCTACTTGTGGAAGACACTCACGGTGGATATGATACACCCATTGAATTCGAACTTCTGCAATCCGGACGTTCGAGTGCCTGCGCCTTTTGACTGTGCGGGGCGTGACCTCCAACTCCACAATGGTCACCGGGAAGCCATCAGGTGGCGGAGCAGAACCATTTGATGGGCGGGTGAGACGGTATAGTCTTTGACGGATCGCGATCGACTTCCAACGTGGATCAGGCTCGTATGAAATTCTCGAAAAACGAAGCAGAACGCGCGCTGGTGACTGGCTTTTACCAAAGCCCGGAGATTACTGGGACTGCTTTGACGAAGCTGCGGCGTAACGGTTTTCGCAGGTCGGCCGCGGTGCATTGCGCGGCCACGGGCGAGGTGCGCGTGGATGAACACGGCATCCGTCCGGGACGCGGGGCTTTTGGAACGGCGCTGATTGGACTGTTGATCGGATTCCTCGCGCTGCTGCCGCCGCAGGTCATGGAGCATCCCGGAGCGATTCCCGAACTCGCGCTCAAGCTTGCGGCTTGTACGCTGGCCGGTGCGCTGGCGGGGTGGTGGCTGTTTCGATCGCTGGACGCGCGGGTCGATGGCGCGCATCTGGAGAGGTTCAAGCGATGGATGGTCCGCAATGAGACCGTCGTCCTGGTGGAGGTGCCGGCCAGGGATGCGGCGCGCGTCCTGACGATTTTGCGCGCCGTGGAAGCCGAGCCGCCGCTGACATTTGCCTTCCATCCTTCAACGGCTTTCGATTTCGAGCCGGAGGCGAACTTGTTCCGGAAGGAGGCTTCGTCGAGCGAGCGCCTCGAGGAAAAGGCGGTCCGGCTGGCGCATTCGGTTTCGATCGAGTACGGAGCAAAGCCGCGCGACCATCCGCTCTTGCTCCGGTTGCGCGAGAACGAGAGGAGTCTCAAATGGACGGATGCCAGCCTGACCATGTCGGCGGAGGTGCATCATGCGTTCGCGCTTTCTGCGGAGTGGCTGCTGGATAACGCCTACCTGATTCAGGAGCAGATCAACGAGATCCGCCGGAGCCTTCCGAAGAGCTTTTACGAGAAACTGCCGGTGATTGCCAGCGGCCCGCAGGCGGGATTGCCGCGGGTTTACCGGATCGCGACGGAGATCGTGGCCGAGAGTGATGGCGCCCTGGATACGGAGACGCTCCGGACTTTCCTCGTCGCGTTCCAGTCGGTGTCTCCGCTGAAAATCGGCGAACTTTGGGCGTTCCCGCTGATGCTGCGGATGCGGCTGGTCGAATGCGCGCGCACGCTGGCCATCCAGGTCGAGAAACTCCAGAGCGAGAGCGAGGAGGCGGATTTCTGGGCGAACCGTCTCATCACCGGGGCGCGGCGCAGTCCGGAGCGGCTGGTCGAGTTGATGGCGGAACTGGTGCGGCGGTATCCGGAGCCGACGGCGCATTTTGCCAGCGAGCTAGTGGCGCATCTCTACGATGAGGAAGCGGCGCTACCGATGGTGAGCGTGTGGCTCGATCGTTCACTCGGAGCACCGATGCTCGAGGTCGTGCAATACGAGCAGCGCCGCCAGGTGGTGCAGCAGACTTCGCTGGCGAATGTGATCGCCAGTTGCCGCCGGCTCATGCAGATCCAGTGGCAGGAGCTTTTCGAGGCAGTCAGCCGGGTGGATGTGGAGTTGGCCAAAGATCCCGCCGGAATTTGTCCACGCGTGGATTTCGACACGCGGAACCGCTACCGCGATGCGGTCGAGGAGATTGCCCGGTGGTCGAAGACTACCGAATTGGAGGTCATCAGCCAGGCGCTGGCGCTTGCGGGAGCCGCGGAGGACGATCTCGCCCGCCATGTCGGCTACCACCTCATCGATGCAGGCAGGCCGGCGCTGGAGCGACAGGCCGGTGCCCGCGCGCCCGTTGGCGAACGCTCGCGCCGATGGCTTCGACGCCACGCCGCGAGATTCTATTTCGGAAGTCTCGGTGTGTTCTCCGTGGCGTTATTGACCGGCCCGCTCGCCGTCACCGCGGCTTCCGGCGCCGGCGTGCCGGTGCTGACGCTGCTCGGCGTCCTGCTCCTGCTCCCCGCGAGTGAATTGGCCGTGCAGGCCGTGAACTATCTGGTGACCCGGCTGCTGCCGCCGGGCGTGCTGCCGAAGATGTCGTTCAAGAAGGACGGCATTCCGGACGACTGCCGCACGCTGATTGTGGTGCCGATGATGCTGACGACGCCGGACGCGATCCGCAACGAACTGGAGCGCCTCGAAATTCGCTTTCTCGGCAACACGGATGCGAATTTGCGTTTTGCGTTGCTCGGTGATTTCGCCGACGCGCCGCGAGCGCACATGCCGGAGGACCCGGAATTCCTCGAGATTGTCTTGCGGGGCATCGAGGAGTTGAACCGCCGGCACGGAGCGGGACGGTTCTTCCTCTTTCATCGCCAGCGGGAGTGGAACGAGAGTGAGCAGCGCTGGATGGGATGGGAACGCAAGCGCGGCAAACTCGAACAGCTCAATCGGTTTCTCATGGGCGAGTCCGCGCCGGAGCTGGACGAAATGCTCTGCACCGGCGACCGCGCGCAGCTCGAAGGAATCCGCTTTGTCATCACGCTGGACGCCGATACGCAACTGCTGCGCGACACGGCCCGCCGGATGATCGAGACGCTGGCGCATCCGCTCAATCATGCACGGCTCTCGCCCGACGGCCGCACGGTGCTGCGCGGTTACACCATCATCCAGCCCAGGGTGAGTGCCACGCTGCCCAGCGCCAGAGCCACCTGGTTCTCGCGCATCTTCGCCGATACGCGCGGGATCGATCCTTACACGCAGGCGGTGTCCGACGTTTATCAGGACTTGACGGGCGAAGGAAATTATCACGGCAAGGGCATCTATGATTTGCAAGCGTTTCATCGCCTGCTCACGGGACGATTCCCGGAGACGCATCTACTGAGTCACGACCTGCTCGAAGGCGTCTACGTGCGCGTGGGGCTGGCGTCGGACATCGAGTTGCTCGACGTCTTTCCGGGCAGCTACATCGTCTGGTGGAAACGGCAGCATCGTTGGATTCGCGGCGATTGGCAGATCATCGACTGGCTCAAATCGCGCGTGCCCGCCTTTGGCGGAGGCAGCTATCCGAATCCGCTCTCGACGTTCAACCGATGGAAGATCTTCGACAACCTGCGTCGCAGTCTCGTGCCGGTCGCGATCGTCGGGCTGTTAATCACCGGCTGGCTGTTCACGCCCACGCCTGCTCTGTGGAGCCTGCTTGTCGCGGGCCTGCTGCTCTGGCCGGTGTTTGCTTCGCTGCTCGCGCCGCTGCTCCATCGGCCGCCGCCGGGGACGAGGATCTGGCGGGAGCCGCGAGACTCCCTGCTACGCTCGTTTTTCACCGCGGTTTTTCTCATGGACTACGCCGGGATGGCGCTCGTGGCGATCACGCGCGCCGCCTACCGACGGCTGATTTCCCGCCGACTCCTCCTCGAGTGGGAGACCGCGCAGGATGCCCACCGGCGCACGATAAACCAGCAGCGGAAATTCATCGTCGAAAGACTCTGGATTCCCGTCGCCTCCGTGCTTTTGCTCGTCGGCACTTCGTTCCTCGGCCTAGTCGTGGCGGCGGCTTGGCCATTCCTGCTGCTGTGGGCACTCTTCCCGGTGGCCGTTGCGCTGATCAATTGTCCGGCAATCAGCTTCCGTGGAGGAGTCCTGACCGACGCCGATCGCCGGATGCTTCGTGGCACAGCGCGGCGGACCTGGCGATACTTCGACGACTTCGTGGGGCCGCAGACCCACTGGCTGCCTCCGGACAATTTCCAGGAGGCGCCCACTCGCGAACTTTTCCTGCGAACTTCGCCGACCAATATTGGCCTGTGGATGCTAGCCACGGTGGCGGCCAATGACTTCGGATACATCTCGCTCGATGACGTAGCGGCGCGCAACCTCGCGACGATCGAGACGATGGAGAAGCTGGAGCGTTTCGAAGGCCACCTGCTGAACTGGTATGACATCAGCAATCTCGAACCAATGAGGCCGCGCTACGTCTCGACGGTAGACAGCGGAAATCTGGTCGCGAGTCTTTGGGCGATCGAGGCTGCCTTTGAGGAACTGCTCTCGCGACCCGTGCTCGACACCTCCGCCCTCCGTGGGCTGGCCGACACGCTCGATGTGCTGCACCGGATTCCCGGCCCGGCGCATGAGCCCGCGCATCAACAGGCGCTGCAGGCATTAGCGAAGCTCACGGTGGAAGCGCCGATGGAACTTGAGGATGTCATTCACCGGATGCGTTCGGCGGCCCGGCCCGCAAAGACGCTCGTGGAGCTGCTGCCGGCGGACGGCAGCGACCCGCGAACCTACTGGGCGCAACAAGTCGCGAAGCAGGTCGGTGCATGGAATGCGGTCATCGACAAATATCTGAGGCCGGTGGAAATCCTCGCGGCATCACCGCCGCAATTAATATCGCTTGGCGAGTCTGTGCATGAATTCCGGCGCGAGGCGCTCTGCGCCACGTTCTCGCTGCGAAATATGGCGGCGGGAAAGATCGCGCGCATGGATTCGCTCCTTGGGCTCCATGGTCGGCGCGACGAACCCGGTGTCCCCGAAACCCTGCGCGTGTGGCTCGAGGAAATGGCCGCGGAGTCCGCCCGCTCGCGACAGAATGCAGAGCAGCAGCTTGCGCAGGTAGAGGAAGTCATCCAGCGCATCCAGCAGTTGGAACGCGGGATGAAGATGCGCTTTCTCTACGACGAGCAGCGCCGGATTTTCGCCATCGGATACCAGGTGGGTGAGCGGCGCCTGGACACCTCGTTCTACGATCTTCTCGCAAGCGAGGCGCGACTGACCAGTCTCCTGGCCATCGCGCGCGGCGAGGTGCCGGTGGAGCATTGGTGGGGGATGGCCAGGCCGTTTGGGTCAGCGGATGGCCGGCTGCCGCTCCTTTCGTGGAGTGGCACGATGTTCGAATACCTCATGCCAGTGCTGCTCACGCGGACGCATGAAAATTCGCTGCTCGACCGCGCGTGCCGCGACGCGGTGCATTGCCAGATCGCCTATGCCGCCCAGCAAGGCGTGCCGTGGGGCATTTCCGAATCGGCGTTCAGCGCGCTGGACCGGCACAACGTCTATCAATACCGGGCCTTTGGCGTGCCGGCGCTCGCCTTGAAGCGCGGCCAGGAGCGCGACCTGGTCATTGCACCTTACGCTTCGGCACTCGCGCTCGGTGTGAAACCTGTGGCGGCAATCGCGAACCTGCGGCGGCTCGCTGCGCTCAAAGGCGCTCCGATGGTGGGCGACTACGGCTACTACGAGGCGATCGACTATTCCCGGCGGGGCGAACCGGGGGGCGAAACGGGAATCGTGGTGCACTGCTACATGGTGCATCACCACGGCATGTCGCTGCTCGCATTCGACAACGCGCTGCACCAAAACGTGATGCGGACACGTTTTCATTCCGATCCGCGGATGCGCGCCACAGAAGCCTTGCTCCACGAGCGCATCCCGGCCTCGATCTTGCCCACCACTGGCGGGGCCCGCGAGGAGCGTCCGGTGCCGCGCGTGACTCCGATTACCGGCGCCGCCGCCGCCCCGGCGCACACTCCCGACACCTCGACGCCGAAGACGCAGTTGCTTTCCAACGGCACCTGCTCGGTGATGGTGACAAATTCCGGTGGAGGCTACCTCTGCTGGCGCGATCTGGATGTCACCCGCTGGCACGCGGATACCACCTGCGATGTGCCTGGGCCGGCCTGCTACATCCGGGACCTCGACGGCGGAACGCTCTGGAGTGTCACCCATCAGCCAGTGCGTTCGTCGGAGATGCGCTACGCCTGGAACTTCACGCCCGACAAGGCGGAGTTCCGGCGACGCAGCGGCCCGTGCGACACCTTCACCGAGATCGCGGTGTCCGCCGAGGACGACGCCGAGGTCCGGCGCGTGACCCTGGTGAATGTCTCCCGGCAGCCGTGTCGCCTCGAATTGACCAGCTACCTCGAACTCGCGCTGGCCCCGCACAAAGCCGATCGCGCGCATCCGGCGTTCAACAAACTGTTCATCGAGACCGAGTGGTTGCCGCAATGCCAGGCGCTGCTCGCAAGGCGTCGTCCGCGTTCGCCGCATGATCAGCCCGTCTGGGCGGCGCACATGATGGTCATGGAGTCGCCCGCCGTTGATCCTCCCGAGTTCGAGACGGACCGCGCGCGCTTTCTGGGCCGTGGCCGCACGCTGGAAAATCCCGCGGCCATCGGGCGCGCCCTGAGCGGCAGTGTCGGCTCGGTGCTCGATCCGATCTTCAGTCTGCGCCGTCGCGTGACGATCGTGCCGAATCAGCGCTTTCAGTTTTCCCTCGTCACCATGGTCGCCGAATCCCGCGAGGCGGTGATTGGTTTGATCGAGCGATACTCGGAATTTCGCATTTCGACGCGCGCCTTCGAGATGGCGTGGACGCATGCTCAACTCGAGATGCGCCGCCTGCACATCCACCCAGGTGAGGTGCAGCTTTTTCAACAACTCGGCGCGCACGTCCTTTTCCCGCAGGCGCGACTGCGGCCGTCATCAGCCCGACTCGGGCGGGGTACCGCGGGCCAGCGGTCGCTCTGGGCGCAAGGCATCTCGGGCGACCTGCCGATCGTCGTCGTGACCATCGGCAATGACCGCGATATCGAGGTCGTGCGGCAGGTCCTGAAGGCGCACACGTTCTGGCATCTGCGCGGATTGAAGGTCGATTTGGTGCTCATCAGCGAAGAGACGGAGAGCTATGAAGAGCCGCTCACCGCCCATCTGCGCCGGCTCTCCGAAGCCCACGCGCAGCTTACCGGTGTGGATCAACCCGGTGGCGTGTTCCTGCGCTCGACGAGCAAGATTTCCAAGGAAGAGTTGATCGTGCTCCAGGCCGCTGCGCGGGCGGTGATCGTGGCCGCGCGGGGCACGCTGCGCCAGCAACTCGCCACTCCGGTGCCGGTCGGCTCGCAGCCGGTGCCGTGGGTGCCGAGAAAACTGATCCGCGAAGTACCGTCGCGCCCGCTGCCGTTCATGGAATTGAAGTATTTCAACGGGCTCGGCGGCTTTACCCAGGACGCGAAGGAATATGCCATATACCTCGGCCTCGGAACGCAGACCCCCGCGCCGTGGGTCAACGTCATGGCCAACCCGAATTTCGGCACGCTCGTTTCCGAATCGGGTGCCGGCTTCACGTGGTGCGGCAACAGCCAGAGCCATCGCCTCACCCCATGGTCCAACGATCCGATCTCCGATCCGCCCGGCTGCGCGATCTACATCCGCGAGGACGATCTCGGCGTCTTTTGGTCGCCGACGCCATCGCCGGTCCTCGAGATGGATGCCTGCCGCGCGCGGCACGGGCAGGGATACACGGTCTTTGAGCACAACAGCCATGCCATCGAGCAGGAGCTGCTGATCTTCGTGCCGGTGGACGCCGGCGGCGGACAGCCCGTGCAAGTGCAGCGGCTCCGGCTGCGCAACCGATCGTCGCGTCGGCGCAATCTAAAGGTGACCTCCTACGCCGCGCTGGTGCTCGGCAACGATCCGGAAGAAACGCAGATGCATGTCGCGACCAAGTGGGATTTGCAAAGCCGCAGCCTTTTTGCGCGCAACGCCTACGAACCGGAATTCTGCGACCATGTCACCTTTGCCACGTCTAGTCCGGCGCCCGCTTCGTTCACCGGCGACCGCGCGGTTTTTCTCGGTCGCAACCGTAGCATGCGCAATCCCGCGGCGATGGAACACGTGAGATTGTCCGGCGGCGTCGGCGCGGGCCTCGACCCGTGCGCGGCGGTGCAGACCACCGTCGAGATCGAGCCGTGGCAGGAAGCGGAAGTGACCTTCCTGCTCGGCCAGGCCGACGACGAGAGGCACGCCCGCTCGCTCGTGCAGCGGTTCCGCGATCCGGCCAGCGTCGAGAACGCGTTCGTGGAGACGCGCCGCTGGTGGGACGATCTCCTCGGCACCATCGAAGTGGAAACCCTTGAGCCTTCCGCGAACCTGCTGCTCAACCGCTGGCTGCTTTATCAGACGCTGAGCTGCCGCCTCTGGGCGCGTTCGGCCTTTTACCAATCGGGCGGTGCCTACGGATTCCGCGACCAGCTTCAGGACGTGATGGCACTGGTCCATGCCGCGCCGCACCTCGCCCGCGAACACATCCTGCGCGCCGCCGAGCGGCAGTTCATCGAGGGTGACGTCCAGCACTGGTGGCATCCCGAGTCCGGTGCCGGGGTGCGCACGCGAATTTCCGACGATCTGCTCTGGCTGCCCTTCGTCACCGCGCACTACGTGCGCACCACCGGTGACGCGGCCATCCTGGATGAAACCGTTCCCTTTATCGAAGCGAAGCCGCTGGGGGAAGGTGAACACGAAAGCTTCTCCGTTCCCGCCATCTCCGCCTCGCGCGCTCCTTTGCTCGATCATTGCCGGCGCGCCATCGCCCGCGCCACGACCGCAGGTCCGCACGGACTCCCGCTCATCGGCGGCGGCGATTGGAATGACGGCCTCAACCGCGTCGGCGTCGGCGGCAAAGGCGAAAGCGTCTGGCTCGCGTGGTTCCAGATTTGTGTGCTCCGCGATTTTGAGGAATTGCTCGAGCTGCGGAACGCCGGCACCGAAGCCGCCGAATGCCGCGCCCGCGCTGCGAGCCTGGCCAGGACCATCGACACCGAGGCCTGGGACGGCGCGTGGTATCGCCGTGGATATTTCGATGACGGCAGTCCGCTGGGTTCGAAGGAATGCGAGGAAGCCCGCATCGATTCTCTCCCGCAATCATGGGCGGCGATCTCCGGCGCCGGAGATGGCGGGCGCGTGGACGCGGCCCTCCGCTCGCTCGAAGAAAATCTCGTCCGCGATGCTGAAAGCATGATCCTTTTGTTCACCCCGCCCTTCGACAAAACGCCGCACGATGTCGGTTACATCAAAGGCTACCCGCCCGGCGTCCGGGAAAACGGCGGCCAATACACCCACGGTGCAGCCTGGGTCGCGCTGGCCTTCGCGCGGCAGGGCGACGGCGACAAAGCCGTGTCACTTCTCCGAATGCTGAACCCGATCGAACACGCCCGCGACGAGAAGGATTTCGCGCGTTACAAAGTCGAGCCCTACGCCGTGGCCGCCGATGTCTATGCGTCGAAAGGCCACGTCGGGCGCGGTGGCTGGACGTGGTACACTGGAGCCGCCGGCTGGATTTATCGCGTGTGGCTGGAGGAGGTTCTCGGGTTCAAACTTCGCGGCGACTCGTTGACCATCGACCCAGTGATCCCGAAGGTCTGGCCCGGCTTCCGCCTGCGCTACCACCACAAGAGCACTTGGTACGAAATCGTGGTCGAGAATCCCGCCCATGTCTGCCGCGGTGTCACTCTGATGGAATTCGATGGAGCATCCGTATCATCGAATTTCATTCCGTTGCGCGACGACAAGCAGCCGCACACCCTCCGCGTCCTCCTCGGTGCGGAGGCGGTGCCGGAAAGCGGCGAAGTCGTTTCGATGAATCGCCAGCAACCCTGATATTTTGTTTTCGGGCTTCATCGGTTTTGCCGGCTCGCGCCATAGTAGTCTTTGCCGGCAGTGGGCGCATTTCGGCCTGGCAGGCGCCAAAGATGAAAACGCACCCCGAAAGATAAATCTACAGCAGCAACGTCATGATTCCGCCAGACGCTCCGTAGATACTTTGTCTCGCCGGCAAAAAGTCTTGGCGGATAGACGGGGTACAGTGGGCGGGAGCGTTCGCCTTCAGTGTGTTCTTTTCGCTGTCTCCCGTGACCGTCCTACTCGTGCCACGATTGCCTCGTCCTTTGTTGACCGAGGCCGGGCCGGGAAAGCGGTCGTTCCCTACATGGAAAGCTACGTACCGATCAGTGGCGAGATGCATTTTATCTTTGACAAACTGAAGAAAAATCCGTGTATTACTGAGTTCCGGATTTAAAATCCCATCGGGTCAGCAAACTCGACATCCCGCCGCTTATGTTCTTCCCCCGCAAGTTCAGTTTCAGCTTTTCGAAATTTCCTGAAGCCGGTCTCATTCTGGTAATCGTCGTCCTTGGTCTGCTTTTGGCCGTTTTTGGCGGTTCGGTTCAATTGCCGAAGATGCAAACGACTCCAGATGGGAAGCGTGAAAGAGTCTTCGAGACCAATGCTGCCGGCGAGCAGGTTCCCGCGTGGGAGAAAGTGAATAAATTTTTCAACGCGCGCACGCTCGTCCAGATTGCAAAGGATACGAGTTTCTTTGCAATCATGGCTGTCGGAATGACCCTCGTCATTATCACCGCTGGAATCGATCTTTCCATAGGTGCAATGTACGCTCTCGCGGCGGTGTCCGGTGCCTTGGTGATGTCTCCTTACGGCCCCTCCGGAGGAGGAGGGGCGATTTTCCTCGGAGTGCTCGTCGTGCTCGGTGTCGGGACGCTGCTCGGCTTTCTAAACGGCCTGATGATCACGGCGTTCAACGTGCATCCGTTTATTATTACCCTGGGAACGATGGCGATCTACCGCGGTATTGCTTTTGTCCAGACGGGTGGCCAGTCGATAGGTGGCTTTCCGCAAGGCTTTCGGAAATTCATTCGGTGGGAACTTTTTCAGGATTTAAGCCTGGTACCTCTGATTGTGATGTTGTTCGTCACAATCATCGGAGGTATTTTCCTCGCCAAGACGGCGATCGGCCGGAAGGTTTATGCTGTCGGGGGCAATGAGACGGCTAGTCGTTACAGTGGCATCCGAGTAGGAAGAATCAAGATTTTGGTTTACACCGTTACCGGGTTGTGCGCAGGGATCGCTGCGGTGTTGTCTCTGGGCTATTACGGTGCGGCTTCTTCGGGCGATGGGCAAGGCTACGAGTTGAACGTGATCGCGGCTGCGGTTGTCGGAGGAGCAAGTCTCATTGGCGGAAAAGGCACCGCCCTTGGTGCGCTATTAGGAGCGATTATTCTTCAGATGATTACAAACGGGCTTGTCATCCTGAATATCCCTCAGACCTACAGCCAGATAGTGATTGGTTTGGTTGTGATCACCGCCGTGCTGTTCGACCAGTTCAATGCGTGGTTTTCGAACCGCCGCCTTTTGGCGGTGAGCCGCGCCAAAAAAGAAGCCGCTCAGACGAGCGAAGCCTCATGAGTCTTTAACCCCCAAAAAAAAATGAACCCGAGTAAAACAATTGTAAGAAAAATAAGTTTAACCATTACCGCCCTCCTTGGTCTAACCGTAGCAACCGGCTTAGCTGCTCCAAAAAACCTGGTGTTCGGTGTCGTTGCCAAGTCTAACGGCAATCCAGTCTTCCAGGCGGCGAAAACCGGAGCCGAGGATGAAGCCGCCAAGCTGAGCAAAGAAAAAGGAGTAAACATCAGGATAGACTGGCGCACTCCCAATGAAGAGGATCCACAGAGGCAGGCCAACGCGGTTGAACAGTTGGTGAACGCGGGTGCAAGCGGCATCGCCGTGAGCGCGTCCGATGCCAACAAACTGACTGACGCTATCGACAGAGCGGTCGATAGTGGTGTGCCAGTGGTGATGTTCGACTCAGACGCACCGAATAGCAAACGCTTCGCCATTTTCGGCACCGAGGACATCGATTGCGGTCACAAAGTAATGTCTGAGCTCGCTAAAGCGATGGACGGCAAAGGTGTGGTTGCGATTCTTGCCGGCAACCAAAACGCTCCGAACCTCCAGAAGCGCGTGCAAGGAGTACGAGAAGAAGCAAAGAACTACCCGGACATCAAGATTGTGGATGCCTATTATCACAAGGAAACTCCGCAGGATGCTGCTGCGAAAATCGAGCAAGTGATGCAGGCTCATCCTGAAATCACCGGTTGGGCAATGATCGGGGGATGGCCGCTGTTCACCGACAACGCGCTTAATTGGCAACCTGGCACTGTCAAGGTCGTTGCTGTCGATGCGTTGCCGGCTGAGCTTGATTACGTCAGAAGCGGCTATGTTCAAGTGTTGCTGGCTCAGCAGGTTTATGAATGGGGCTCCAAGTCGGTCGACATGCTCTACGACTTGGTCGTGGAAGGAAAGAAACCGCCTTCCACCTTCGTTAAGGGAGAGCTTATCCCTGTGACCAAAAGCAACGTGGACGAGTATGCCAAGAACTGGGAAAAGTGGCTGCCCAACCAATAAGGTCGTGGGTCCGAATTGAGCATCGCGGGGCTCCCAGGAACAGTAACATCCTGGGAGTTCCCAGTCCGACTCTCGAAACCAGAATCGACTCTAAAATGCAGCGGAGCGGCAGGGTTCTGAACGTCAATCGGTCCGGCGGCAGACTCTTCCGTGGCAGACAGGCCAAAGCTTCAGATGAAATCCAATTACATTAACTAGTGTGGCTTTCTTAACGGTCGAACATATCTCAAAATCTTTCCCCGGGGTACGCGCTCTAGACGACGTCTCCGTCGAATTTGAAAAAGGGTCTATCCACGCCGTGATGGGAGAAAATGGTGCGGGCAAGAGCACGCTCGGTAAGATCATTGCGGGCGTTCATACGCCTGACCGGGGTGTGATCAAAATCGAAGGCAAAGAGGTAAAACCTACCAACCCCCGCATTGCCCAGGAGCTGGGGATCGCGCTTGTCCACCAGGAGCTGGCTTTCTGCCAAAACCTGACGGTTGCAGAGAACCTTCTTCTTGGCAAGTTTCCGACGAAAGCTGGGTTCGTCGATTGGTCCAAGCTCAGGGAGCGGACGCGGGCATTGCTGAAAGAGATCGAATCGGATATCGATCCCGACACGCCACTTGTTCAGTTAACGACTGGACAAGAGCAAATGGTCCAGATCGCCGGCGCCGTCGGTGCAAACTCCCGAATGATCATATTCGATGAACCGACCAGTTCTTTATCGTCCAGAGAGAGTGGACATCTCTTTGAATTGCTGAACCGGCTCAAAAAACGCGGGGTGTCAATGATCTATGTGTCCCATCGTATGGATGAGATTTTCCAGGTCTGCGACACCATCACTGTTCTTCGCGACGGCAAATATGTGTCGACCGAGCTGATCGCCAAGACCAATCGCGACCGAGTGATTCACCAAATGGTCGGTCGTGAAGTTGTACAAACGCGTCCAAAACATCTTGATCTGGAGCCCGGCGAGGAAATTCTGCGCGTCGAGAATCTTTCTTCATTGGGCAAATTTGAGAACGTCTCATTCAGCGTTCGGCGAGGCGAGATTGTAGCCATGGCCGGACTGGTGGGTGCGGGTCGCTCGGAAGTGGCCACAGCGATTTTCGGGCTGGATAAGCACGCGACCGGCAATGTTTACATCAAGGGGGAGAAATTAACTCTCGGCAACGTGAGGGAGGCAATGCAGCGTGGAACTGGATTCCTGCCCGAGGACCGCAAGAAGTCGGGATTGGTGCTTGGGATGAGCGTTTCCGAAAATATCTCTCTTGCTCACATCGACTCCTTCAGCAAGTTCGGATTCGTCGATCGGAAGCGGGAGGTCGCGGAGGTCGAGAAGCTGACAAAACGCCTACGGGTCAAAACACCTTCCATCAACTCGATCACCGCGGGCCTCAGCGGCGGGAACCAGCAAAAGGTAGCGCTCGCAAAATGGCTGGCGCAGACCTGTGATCTTTTGATCGTCGATGAACCGACACGCGGTGTTGACGTCGGTGCAAAAGCGGAGATTTACCAGTTGCTGGATGAAATGGCCTGCCAGGGGATAGCTATTCTGATGATCTCGTCTGAACTGACCGAAGTCATGAACCTGAGTCGCCGGGTTGTGACGCTCCGGGAAGGTTCCCTGACGGGTGAGATTTCCCACGAAAAATTTTCGCAGGAGGCCCTGCTCGACCTCATGGCGTAACGGACATGGGTGAAACCTGAAGCAGATTCTTCATGACGGGCATAGCGCTGGGTTTCAGCATAGTTTTCCGCAGCATCGGCGTGGAAACCCGATATTGTTTTTGCAGGCGGAATGTTGGAACGGCCCCCCCATTCCCGGCGGAAGGGACTGCAACAGCAGCATCGAGGACAGTTGAGCACCTGAGAGAGCGTTGTTCTGAGATAGAAGCCGTTGCGCCGTGATGATTCGTCAACACAAAACATTACCTATCCAGCTCTAAAATGCAGAACTGTTTTCGCTTAATCGCCCTGGCTGCACTGTTCGCAACAGTGCAGGCGCCTTTCTCCTCTCATGCTGCTGACGAAAAAACACTGGAAGTCTTTTCCTGGTGGACGTCCGGCGGCGAGGCTGCGGCGCGCGACGCTTTATTCAAAGTCTTCCAGAAGCAATATCCCGGAGTGGAAATTATTAATGCAGCCGTGGCGGGTGGTGGAGGCTTCGCCGCTCGGCAGGTTTTGCAGAGCCGCCTGGCTGCTGGTAATCCGCCCGATACGTGGCAAACCCATCCCGGGTGGGAATTGCTCAGTCAGTACGTCGAACCGGATTACTGCGAACCGATTACTGATCTCTACAAGAGTGACGGATGGGACAAGGCCTTTCCGAAGGATCTGGTGGTGAACCTCATGACCAAGGATCGGAAAATTTATGCGGTACTCACGGGGATTCATCGGGGCAATGTCCTTTGGTACAATACGAAACTCTTGGAGAAAAACGGAATCAAGGTTGGCGATAAAATGACTTTCGAAGAGTTTTTCGCGGCTTGCGATAAGCTGAAAGCGGCGGGTATACCTGCTCTCGGAGTAGGCGATTCAGATATTTGGGCATCCGCCCAGCTCTTTGAGAACACGCTGCTTGGAGTCATTGGACCAAAAGCTTGGACAGATTTGTTTAACGGCACGATGCAGTGGGACAACCCGATGGTGAAAGAGGCCATGAAGCTGTTCGCGAAAATGCAGGACTATATAAATCCTGATCATTCGAATCTAACTTGGGATCAGGCGATCAAAGCCCTCATGGACGGCAGGGTCGCGTTTTGTTCAATGGGTGATTGGGCAGATGGAGAATTCGTTAAAGCCAACCTGAAAGAGAAGGAAGAGTTCGGATGGGTTAGTCATCCTGGCACTGCCGGGTCATTTATTGTCATCGCGGACGGTTTCACGCTGGCTAAAGGCGCACCGCATAAAGAGACGGCTCTGGCCTGGTTGAGAAGTATCGGCAGCAAAGAAGCTCAGGAAGCTTTCAACGCTCTCAAGGGCTCGATACCAGCTCGGACCGACATTGACCGCTCGAAATTTGATGCCTACCACCAATGGTCGATGGACTCCTTCTCGAAGGACAAGCTGGTTCCAAGCTGTGTTCATGGCGAAGCTGCTCCGGCAGCGTTCCAACAGGCGTTGAACGCAGCGGTCGCGACGTTCGTTCAGGACAAGAACGTTGACAATTTCGCCATCGCCCTCGTGAAAGCGGCGAAAGAATCCCAAGCGACGAAATATCCCTGGGAAACAATGGGTTTGCCAAAAGGTTTGCCAGGACTCTGACAGGCGAGTGAGTGGAGGCGAGGATTCGTCGCCGGCGAGGGTGGCCGACTCTTACACCGGTGCGGTCGAGCCATTGGCGGCGATTCGGTCCTGCCTCTACCTTGAACCGAGGGAGCAGACTCTGGAGTGCATCTACACAACGTGCGATTTGAAGCGGCGCGAACCATCGTTCTTTCATCGCGCATCCGCATGGCGCGGTGCGGATTGTTTCCCTACGGCGCGCAGCACGAACTTCCAGAGTTCGCTCAACAAAAGCACGGACCTGGCCACGGCCGTGCAGAAGAACCAATCGGTGCCGCGCAGGCCCACAATGGAAAAGGCGGCTTGCAGAAATGGTAGATAAGTCACCGCCACCTGGAGCACCAGCGACACGCCGATTGCGCCCCAGAGCCAGGAGTTGCGGAAGAGTCCGCGAAAGGCGCTTTGCTCGCCCGAGCGGGCATTGAGCGCGTTGAAGAGTTGGAAGAGCACCAGCGTGGTGAATGCCATGGTCTGCGCGTAATGCATGTTGCCGGAGCCTTCGATCAGACCGCCGGACAGCGAGGCGTCGAGGACCAACAGCGTGCCTGCGGCCATGATCGCGCCGACGAGGACAATGCCCACCCACATCCGGCGCGTGATGACACCTTCCTGACGCGGGCGAGGTGGGCGATCCATCAGTCCGGACTCCGCGGGATCAACGCCCAGCGCCAGAGCCGGAGCGCCGTCGGTCACCAAAGATGGCGCGTCCTTCTTCGACCGCGGCCAGGATGGTGGCGTAATTGTCGTCGGTCAGCAGCCGGGCACGATCTCCGACCCGGCGACATTCTCGCGTTCGCCATCGCGAATCACATTCGCACGGGCCGCCGACATCTGACGCAACGCGTTCACGGCCGACTCCGCGCGCGCACCTTGCACGAAGCCGATGATCGCGTTGAGCAGCACCAGCACAACGGCGAAGATCGCCATCGCTTCATATGGCAACGGCGACTCCCGCTCGATCAACCACAACGCCGCAGAAATGGCAGTGGCAATCAGAAGCAGAATGACGAGCACATTCTTGAACTGTGCGAGGAATTTCCTCCACGCCGGCACCGGCTTTTTCGCCGTCAACTCGTTGCGTCCAAAGCGTTCGAGCCGCGCCCTCGCTTCGGCTCTACTCAAGCCGCGTTGAGCGTCTGTTTTCTGAGAGGCAATCAGTGTTTCCACCGATTGCCGATAGGGTGCCATTTTTTGATTTGAAGCGGGAGCGTCGATCATCGTCTTGTGTGTTGGTCATTAATTGGGTGGCGACCGCGCTGGCGAGCCTGTCGTCGAGTCCGCGCGAGACATAGATGGCGGCTAGTTCGGCGTGTTCTTGTTCGCCATCCGCAGCTAATTCGCCCCGCTCCCGGTTATATCGGCGCTCTCGCTGTCGGCTTGCGAACTGACGGAAACGCATTCGCCTGCGGCCATCGACAGCGCCCCCGCCACCAGACCGGCCAGCCCTGCGACCAGCGACCAGCACGCTGCTGCGGCTGGATTCAGCCGCGGCCACACCGACGATCAAACTGGCGGTTGAAACGATGCCGTCATTGGCGCCGAGGACGGCGGCGCGGAGCCAGCCGACACGATGGGTTCGGTGAAATTCAGAGTGCTTCATGGTGTTTGCACCGTCAGACATCAGGGAAAGAGGTGGGTCAGCGCCATTTAGTGCAGCATCTGTCGCAGCTCTTCGCGGAGACATTTCGACTTCATGCAGAACCAGGATAAGTTTCACCCCGGCGTCATACCCCCACGGCCACGAGACGTTTGGCTATCATCATTTGATCGCCAGAAGGGGCGGCGATGGGTGCATCACTTTGCCGCCTCAATGATGGCCATGGTGTGCTTCTCCACCTGTTCGGCGATGGCTTTCAATTCTTCGGACTTCGAGAGGGAGGCCAGCAGAACCGTGGGCCGCACCATGCCGATCAAGGTCTTGCCTCCATCTTGATAAACCGAGATGCGACAAGGCAGCGCGATATTCATGCCCATGTCGGCAGTGAGCACGGCAGCGGCTTGTTTGGGATTGCACACTTCAAGAATGTGACAGGCATTTGGCAGCTCGAAGCCCTTGCTCGCAAGCGTCTCTTTCAGGTCATAAATGTGGAGCACGCCGTAACCGTGTTGCTTTACGGAGGTTTCGAGATCGGTCAAAGCTTGCGCCGGGGATTTGGTGGTTTCGGTGATGTATTGTGGGTTCATAGAGGATCGTGCAGGTGATTCACGCGCGGGTGATGAAGTAGCTACGGAAGGTGTGGAGAGGTGAGAGATGTTGGCAGGTCGTCAATGTTTTGGGGTTGTGTTGATGGAGCAGGCGCAACCCCGCCATCGACATCCCAAATGGCGCCGGTGACCCATGAGGACTCCTTGCTAAGCAGGAAATCGATTGCCGAAGCAACGTCGCGGGGGCGACCGACCCGGCCGATTGGATGAAAGTCGTTGAAGCCTGCAAGTGTTTCTTCGATCTTATCCTCTTCGATAAAAGACTTGTAAATCGTGGTGACGACGACGGCAGGCGATACGGCGTTGACGCGGATTTTTGAGTCTGCAAGCTCCATGGCAAGGTGCTGGGTCATCGCATGCAGTCCCGCTTTTGCCATTGAGTATCAACTTGATGGAGTCGCCTTGACAGCCTGCTTCGCCCACATGGATCCGCTGTTGACAATGGCTCCGCCGCCATTCCGCTTCATGTTCCTGGCGGCTGCCTGAGTAATAAAGAACGGCGACTCGTTCAGATCGAGATACTTGCGATAATCATCCCTGGTTTGATCGAGGAACGGTTTCGGAGCGAAACATCCGGCGGCGTTGACGAGCCCTCTGATATGACGTTTTTCATCGCTAATAATCGCGATCAGCTCCGCAACCTGGTCCTCGTCATAGAGATCGCATACGATGGAATCTGTCGGAGCATCGCCGATCTCAGCAAGCTGCCCTTTTTGCTTCCAAAAGTCCTGCATTATGCCGACTTTCTTTTCCTGAAACGATCGGCGCATTTGCGCTCGATTATCCGTATTCACAGGCGTGGGTTCCAAATTCCGCGCTTCACGACCTTGCAAACAATCTAGAAACTCGCTTCTTAAATATCATGGGACTTCTCTCCACTCTCTTGACTAAAGTATTCGGCACCGCAAAGACGCCCACCCCGCCACCTGCCACCGCCCCACAGGTGGCCTCCAACCCAAACGTTCCAAGGTCCGAGGTTTCCATTCCCGCGCAAGAAACCCCGCTACTTGTCGATGTGACTGCCATTCTCGACGAATTAGCGGCGAAGAACCCGGAAAGCCTTGTCTGGCGAAAATCCATCGTGGACCTGATGAAGCTGGTCGGAATGGATAGTAGTCTCGCAGCTCGCAAGGAACTGGCCGCCGAATTAAATTATGCGGGAGACACGAGCGACTCTGTGAAGATGAATATGTGGTTACACAAGGAGGTGATCAAACAGCTAGCCGAGAACGGCGGCAAGGTGCCTGCTGAATTGCTCGACTAGCGAATGTCACCACGGCCCATGTGGGCTGATCGCACCATCAGTGCATCGTTTGACTAAACGATGCACTTCGTGAAACTGTGTCATGCGCGATCTCCGCGACTAGCTTAGCTTGGCGCTTTGGAGCGGAACCGGCGGCGGGCATCAGCGAATTTGGAGCCGGCTCGTTTCGGAATGAAGCCCGCACTGCTGCAGCGAGATAGGCGAGCCCGTCGCGTTGCTGAACGGCGCAGGTGGCGAGCACCGTCCAGATCCGTCGATCCGGCCCCTCGAGCAGTCTGCACATACAAGTAACGGAGGCGAGCGGTTCTCATGCTGGGCTGCTCCTTCTTCAGCACCTACCGCAGATAAATGCGCGAGTTTGACGCGGATGCAGTTCTTTCCAGCCCATTTGAACCGCGAGATCGACCCGCGGACAGATGCGCAAAATTGGCGCTACCAGCGCTGCAGTCTCCATCGGCAACAGGGGCTGCATTGTGTTGCTGCATCAAGGCCGCCGCGCCGGCTTGCGCATCGCCGGAACCACGATCAAGCCCATGCGCTTTAGCTGCCGCAAAAATCCCGGCACGAAATCTCCCGGCAGTTCCCGTTGGCCTGACGCCACTCCCACCCGCCGGCACTGAACCCGCGAGACATGCGTACGGCCCTTTGGAGCGATTCATCCTTCGCCGTTTCCGCGTCGCGACGGGCCGACATCGCGTCAGGGACAGAGAGTAATTTTCCTCATGGTGCGGTTGCATGTTCGAATTAATGGCTGGCGGCACGGCTTGAGATCATGCCCGACTCTCACCTCCACTTCCATAAACTGCCCGGGTCCACATCCAAGACATTCCGCTCACAAATGCCTTTTTCATGTGAAGCAACCGCAGATGCAGCGAACCCCCGTTACTCAAAAAAGCTGGCGGGAGGCATTTTCGTGTTCCAGACCGATGGGAGGGGCTAGGTTACTTATTGATTCCGTCCTGCCATCACCCCGCCATCGACATCCCAAATGGCGCCTGTGACCCATGAGGACTCCTTGCTAAGCAGGAAATCGATTACCGAAGCAACGTCGCGGGGGCGACCGACCCGGCCGATTGGATGAAAGTCGTTGAAGCCTGCAAGTGTTTCTTCGATCTTATCCTCTTCGATAAAAGACTTGTAAATCGTGGTGACGACAACGGCAGGCGAGACGGCGTTGACGCGGATTTTTGAGTCTGCAAGCTCCATGGCAAGGTGCTGAGTCATCGCATGCAGCCCCGCTTTTGCCATTGAGTATGAACTTGATGGAGTCGCCTTGACAGCCTGCTTCGCCCACATCGATCCGATGTTGACAATGGCTCCGCCGCCATTCCGCTTCATATTCCTGGCGACTGCCTGAGTGATGAAAAACAGCGATTCGTTCAGATCGAGATACTTGCGATAATCATCCCTGGTTTGATCGAGGAACGGTTTCGGAGCGAAATATCCGGCGGCGTTGACAAGCCCCGTAATGTGACGTTTTTCATCGCCAATATTAGCGATCAGCTCCGCAACCTGGTCCTCGTCATAGAGATCGCATTCGATGGTGGCTGTCGGAGCATCGCCGATCTCTGCGAGCTGCCTTTTTGCCTCCGAGAGTCCCTCCGCGCCCCGGGCGATCAACGTTACCGGCTCATCGCGCGAGACGAGTCTTTTTGCGGTTGCCAGGCCCATTCCTTTGGAGCCTCCGATGATGTAGTTGGTAGTTTGCATAGTCGTTTTTGATGTTTATCGGATTTGTAATACAGGAACCAGTCTACCAGTAGATAGACCAGAACTCAGAAGTCTTTCCGTCTCAGTCCAAAACTGGATATCGTTGTGACGTGGATTGGATTTTGCTCCAGCAACTCGCCGTCTCTTTTGGGCTCGGTCTGCTGCTCGGGCTCCAACGAGAACGCACCGAGCGCTCGATTGCCGGAATTCGCACCTTCCCATTGATCGCCATCTTTGGCACGGTTTGCGCGCAGCTGGCGCAGACACTCAGCGGATGGATCGTCGCGGCAGGATTACTGGCGCTCACCGCAGTTGTAATTTTCGCGAATTTCGCCAAACTCAAATCGGGTGCGATCGATCCCGGAATGACCACGGAGGTGACCGCTCTGCTCCTTTACGGTCTTGGTGCGTTCCTCGTCGTCGGCAGCCTGGCGGTGGCTGTCATTCTAGGAGGAGCGATGGCGGCGTTGCTTCATTTCAAAGGACCGATGCACAAGTTTGCGGGGGAAATCGGCGAGTACGACATGCGGGCCATTATGCAATTCGTCCTGCTGACCCTCGTGATTCTCCCGGTGCTACCTCAAAAAAATTATGGCCCGTATGGCGTTTGGAATCCGTTTGAGATCTGGCTGATGGTAGTGCTGATCGTCGGTATCAGCCTTGCCGGCTACATCGCTTACAAATTTCTTGGCGCCCGCGCAGGAACGTTCCTGGGCGGAATTCTCGGAGGATTAATTTCCAGCACTGCCACCACGGTGAGTCATGCACGCCGCGCCAAACGAAATGCGGGTTTCGCGAAGCCGGCGGCATTGGTCATCATGATTGCCTCCTGCATCTCCCTGGGCCGGGTGATGGTAGAAGTGGGTGCCATCGCCCCTCGCTCCTTTGGCGCGTTAGCGCCACCGCTTGCAGCGATGCTCGCCGCGTCGGTCCTCATCGCCGCCGCAATGTTCGTTCTTCTTCGCCCCAACGAAACGAAGATGCTCGAGCAGAAAAACCCCGCAGAACTGAAGTCCGCGATTATTTTCGGCGTTCTTTACGCTGTCGTGTTACTTGCAATCGCAGCAGCAAAAGACCGCTTTGGGACTGCCGGTCTCTATGTGGTGGCGTCCATTTCCGGTCTCACGGACATGGACGCCATCACCCTCTCGACTGCCCGGTTGGTGGAAAATGGACGATTGGAGCCTTCCTCGGGATGGCGCGCTATCCTCGTTGCCTCCATGTCTAATTTCGTCTTCAAATTCGGAATCGTTGCCTTCCTCGCCCATCGATCTTTGATCCTCGGGATCGCCGCGGCCTTTGGAGCGGCGCTTGTCTGCGGAACACTGATTCTCTGGCTCTGGCCTTTTTAAAGAGGCGCTGCCATGTCAGACAGGAGATCAGCTCAAGAAGCTGCTGCATCCCCGTTTCGAGGCCTGATGACGGCTCATGCGCCTTTTGGGTTGAACCGATCTCTCCGACTTCTCTCAAACCTCTTCGGGACTAGTCAAACTCGGCAACGATTAAATTCCAAAGTGATTTCAGGTCCTCGTCGTCCAGGGCAAGATCCCGGTATCCGGCATCAAGTTTGAAACATCGCGCCAGGCGCTGCATCGCCGCGGCCGAATCACCGAGCTGAGCATCGTAACAGCCAAGGTTGTAATGAAGGATCGCTTCCTCCGAAAACCTGCTCAAAGCTTCAAGAAGAATCTTTTTCGCGGCAGTGACGGACTCAACCCGACGGGTTGCATACGCCCATGAGATTCTCCATTGAATTTGCTTCGGTTCAAACTCAACCAGCCTTCTCGCGGCAGTCTGCATCAGGCCCCATTCCTGCGTTCCAGCGTAAACCTGCAACCGGACACTTAGAATAAGCGGAAGTTCACGCACCTCCGGATCGATATTTTCGAGTTCCTTACCGGCATCGAGGAACATCCCAAGCTCACAGTATCCTTGAGCGGCCCTGAGTATTCGCAACTGTGTAAGGCTCAGGGACATCGCGTCTGAAGGGTATCGCAGAAAGATCGAATTAAAAGTCTCATCACTTCGCAAGCGATGCAAAAGTAATGCCGCTTTTGCATGCAATCATCTCATGATCGCACCGCGAAATCACTGGCGCGCTCCAACCTCGTGAATTACGGCCGACTCTCTGCGCGACCTCCAAAATCCGCTGATCTTCAGGCGGAGAATACTGATATCTCGCACACTTATACAATTTCCAAGAACGATTTTCCTTGTTAATGGAAACTCCCGCCAATTGAATCGCATTCCAGAGGAGGCGATACATGAGTAAACGGACATTACGGGTAGCACTTTGCATGGGTGGAGGCGTAAGTCTCGGATCCTTCAGCGGCGGCGCTGTGGGCGAGGTGGTACGGCTTCTCCGGGAGATGCGGAATACGGACGAATTCGATCGAGTCGAGTTCGATGTGTTTTCTGGCGCGAGCGCCGGCGCCCTGTCTCTCGGCCTGATGATCAAGACGCTGGCTCATCCGGATACCAGCGAAGCATTGGATTCCGTTCTCGCTGCCGAGAAACGCGCTTGGGTTGAACTGATCGACATTGCTGGGCTGATTCCCCGCCATGACATGCGGAACGTGGCGTCCCTTCTCGACCGCGGGGCGGTCGACGAAATCGCCCGGCG
The DNA here is from genome assembly GCA_963805815.1 of uncultured Verrucomicrobiae bacterium. GTDB lineage: Bacteria > Verrucomicrobiota > Verrucomicrobiia > Chthoniobacterales > Chthoniobacteraceae > CAWDWA01. The sequence goes on along the minus strand of CAWDWA010000022.1, from coordinate 30,437 downwards.
GCTTGTCGCGTGGAAGGATGGCACCCCGGTCGCACAGAACCGCGTCCTCGCGGATCAGGTGTTGTTCGCCTGCACGCTAAGCAATCTCAATGGGATCCCTATCGACCGCCGCAACAAGCAGCAGGGACTCGCCTTTTACGACGGCCTTCAAACGACGCTGTATCGCGATATCCGCATCTTCGCGCTCGACTTCACTGGAACGGCAAAGGCAGCGGACCTGCGACCCGAATGGGTGCATCTAAAGAATCTCGACAAAGCCGCTGCCTGGGGCGAGATGGCGGCGACTTCAATTGCTTGCGGCGCTTTCCCGATCGCGTTCGAGCCCGTCGTGATCCAGCGGACAAAGAAGGAATACGGCAAACTCTGGCCGTGGATGGAGGAAGTCGGTGGCGGAAAACCGCCGAAGGACTCGTTCCCGTTCACATTCTCCGACGGCGGAATGTTCAATAACGAGCCGCTCCGGGAAGCCATGCAGTTGATCAATCACCGGGATGCCGGTGCTGCCGACATCGATCGTCTGCTCATCTTCATCGACCCGAATTTCGCCGGCACGCCGTTCAGTTTCGCCCTGGATTATCATCGCGATCTCTATGTCGAGCCTCCCGACAAGACGATCCCCTGGTTCTCCTCCCTCATCGACGGAAAAGACATCCGGCCTCGGCCCTACGCCCAGCGAATACTGGCGATGCTGGGCACTGTCATTTCCGCGGTGACGGGCCAGGCAAGTTTCAAGGACTGGCTCCGGGCCGACAAGGTCAACAACCAGCTCGCCTGGCGACAATCCACCCTCGATGTGCTTCGCAATGTCGTGCTCAGCGTCGACTCACAGAAACTGGCTTCCTTGAACCAGGAGTCAAAGGCGGCCCTGAAAGCGATTCTCGGCGAGAAAGCAGGGGTTTCGACTCTCCCATCCGACGACCTTACGCTTCAGCGGGAGAAGAAGCGCGTAGAGCACGAGGAGCAGGACCTTCTTACCGGGATCGGTGATTCGAAGCAACGCGATCTTTTCATCCACCTCACTGCCATGATCGACCAGCTCAGCGGACTCCGATCCAAGCAGCAGATCCAAATGCTCGGAATCGGGCCGGTTACTGTTGACGGTAAAGAGCGCTTCAATCTCGCGGGCGACTTCATTTCAAGCTTCGGCGGCTTTTTCGAACAGGACTATCGCCAGTATGACTACGACGTCGGCGTGGGCATGGCGGGCCGCGCGCTCGCCACCTTCAAGCTGAAACGTGACGGAGCGGAGATTCCGCTTCTCGGGACCGGCGCTGCAATCAAGCCGCTCCCGCTGACGACAGAGCAGGTCTTTGGCGCAGACCCGGACGCTGATTCCACCACCCGTTCGAAGCCATTTTTCAAACGGGCGGCCTATGTCGTCGGCGATATCCTCGACGGCTTTCTCGACCTGCCGTTCCAGTTCGAAAAACTCGTCAAACCGCTCATTGGCACTTTCACCGGTGGTCTCGGAAAAACCGGTTCGTCTGCCGGTTACCGGCAAGCGATCGTTCGCGTGGAGTTCGTTCGCGGGGAGCCCGACGAACGGTTCTTCCTGGTTGGCCAGGATGATGGCAGCTCGCTGGAAGCCCGTGGCACAGGATCGCGAGCTTCCGCGGAGACCGTGGTCTATTATTGGGCGGGTCTTGGAAAGCCGAAGGATGATGGGCCGCTGCTCAAAGGCCCGCACGTTCGAGCGACGGCAACAAAAAGCTATCTGGAGGTTCGGCGGGGAAAATTCTTCGGTTCTCAAACCAAGAGTCTTGGTTTGCCGACGATCGGCCTTTTCGCAGACACCGGGCAATATGGCTTCGGCATCCTGACCATCGAGGTCAAGTGGCCGACCATCCCGAAGGCCAGCGCGTGGAAGCCGGTGGAATGGCTCCGCCCCTTGGCAGAACAGATCAAATAGCCACCAGATGGCGTTGTCCGCTGCCGCTGGATTCTAAGAACACCTTCTAAAAAGCAGTTTCCGTTTCGGCGCTCCCAGAGCGCCGCTACAACGCCTGTAGCGTCGGCCTATTACCGTCGGCGTTTCGGAAGAATCATTTGAGAGATGCTCTAGGAGTTCCTCGAACAGCGGCCCGACGATTTCATTCTCGTGACCAGCCGCTACCAGGGCTATCAGGGGCCGGTGGATCTGGGGCCAGCCTTCTGCCACTTCCACGTCCAGCCATTAAACCCCAGGCAGATCGCGGATTTCGTGGAGCACTGGTATCACGCCGTGTTCCAAAGGCTCCATGGCCGCGGGGCGGAAATCGCGGCGCAAGCCGACAGAATGATTAGATCCCTCAAGCAATTGCTCCAGCAGCCGGAATATCGAATCGGGCGCCTGCGCCAGCTCCCCGCCAATCCGCTCATGCTGACCATTCTCTGCGTGGTGCACCATCAGGATAGCGATTTGCCCCGGCGCCGGGCAGACCTTTACGCCCGGTGTGTGCGCGTGCTGGTCGAGCATTGGCGCAAGGACCTCCGGAATCTGCAACAAATTTCCGGTTACGACCCCGAGGCGGCCGAGAGCGTGCTCGCTTCCGTGGCCTGGGAAATGCATGGCAAAGACAACCGCACCACGCAGCAGGGTGCCGTCGTTGGCGATCAGTTCGCCGACCCGTTCGCGCTCGCAACGCTCCCCGAAACTCGGCAGGGCCATGTCGCCAAGCTCGCGCAGCAGTCCTGCGAGCAGTTCGGGATCCGCCACGGCCTGCATTTCTGAGAAGCTGCCCAGGCTGACGGGCCCGCCACAGACCTCGGCCTGCATGCGCTCCAAGCTGCTCGACGCGCAAAGCGAACGCGTGGTTGCAATCACCGGGTTGAGCATCGCGAAGAGAACCATCGCGAAGTAGTCGCCCATGTGAAGCGTGCGCCGGGGATCCGCCTCTGTGGCAGTGACCGGAGCCTGCGCCAGCAGAGGCTCCATCCGCTCCCGAAACGCTGCGAGCAGCTTCCAGTTGTGCAGATCGGCGGCGGATACCTTCGGAGCGGACTTGACGCGTCTGGCCACGCCCTCAGTCAATCCGAGTCCGTACAATCGTACAAGTTACGTTTGTGTGACAACCGCGTCTCATTCGTGTGACGACTGCGGCTGCCGACCTGAGCAGATTCTCTGCCGAACACTACTGCCCCTCCGGTGGATTTTTCCCCCTCAACTATCGAGCGCCACACAAGCGCGCACGGTTGAAAAGAATAAAGGCCGCCAGGAAAGTCGCTGCATTCAAACCAGAGAACTCGGCGCCGAGGAACTTCTCTTCCCCTTCGCCCGCCAGGCGGCCCGGCTCCTGCGCGAGACCAGCGGCCGTAAGCCCGAAGAAGTCACTCTGATCACCAGTGCGGCACCCGGGCAACTCGATGCCCGGCGCTGGTTGGAATTGAACCGCGCAGGCTGGGGCATCGAAAGCGGTCTGCATCAGCGCCTGGACGTTTCGCACAACGACGACCGCTGCCGCATCCGCCAATCGCAAGCCATGTGGGTCATGGGGATGTTTCGGCGCTTGAGCAACAGCCTCTTCATCCACTGGCGTGCCTGCCAGGGAAAACTCCACCCCGAACATCTCACCACCACCGATTTTCACAGCGCCATGAGTCAGGAACATCGGCGTACGGCCGTGCGTATTGTACTCTCCAAACGCCCCACCTTCACCGCTTCATGAATTTGCCCTGCAGGGGATCTGATTGACCTTGTGCTCTGTTTGCATCCGATTACGTTCGTCGACAGCGTGGAGCAGGATCGTCTCTTGATCGTGGGTGACTCCACCGGACCAGTATGGATAATTGATGAAGAGACTCAGCGGTCGAAGGATAAGTTGTTTCGCTACAGCACCTACAATCCTCTGACCAACTTTGTATTAATTCCTTCCGGAAAATTGGCGGTGATGGTGTTAAAAAATGGAGGGGGATATCTCTGGCAAGTTGAAGATGTGGGCAGGGACTGCCTGGTGCATATCCCGCACAACGGTCGTATTGATGTCGCGCTATTTAATCCAAAATCGGGCGAGGAGAATTGGCTGACGGCTGGCGAAGATGGTGTCGCACGACTATGGACGTTTCGAAACGGCTCGCTGCAAGCAGAAGTAGCCCTCGATCACGACGGCGAAGCGATAGGCTTTGCCACTTTTGTTAAAGATCCACCCCGACTCGCAACATTCACGTACGCGGGACAGAGTCGAGTCTGGGATACGCAAACAGGAGCTCTTCTACAGAAAAAACCCAACTCGCGGCCGGTGAAGCGAACTGTTTTGTCGAACCCCATCGGAATTTACTACAACTGGATTAAGGATGAACCTAGAACTCACAGACAAAATCGCGCTCGTTACCGGCGCTTCGAAAGGTATTGGCGCGGCGGTGGCCCGAATTCTGGCTGAAGAAGGCGCCGACGTCGTAGTCGGCTTCGGTCATGACGAGGCGGGGGCTCGCAATACCGCTGGCTTGGTCGAGTCGAAAGGCCGTCGCGCATGGTTGAGTCAAATGGATCTTCGTGATCCACTCGCTATCTTCGCCGCGGTCGAGCAACTCAAAGCCGCTGTCAGTCGCATTGATGTACTCATTCTGTGTGCTGGTCAGATTATCATTACCCCTTGGCGTAAGATCACCCCGGGCGAATGGAATCAGATCCTCGGCGTGAACTTGAACGGAGTCTTCTTTGCCCTTCAGGCTTTGATACCCATGATGGGGAATGGCGGCTCAATTGTTACGGTAGCGAGTGTAGCGGCTCACACCGGCGCTCCGCATCATTTGCATTACGCCGCAGCAAAAGCCGGTTTAGTCAATTTAACCAAGAGCCTGGCGCGGGACGTAGCTCCTGAGATCCGGGTGAATTGTGTGGCGCCGGGCATCACAGAGACTCCGATGGGCGAAGCCACGATTGCCTCTCTACCGAAGGATTACGCGCAACTCAAAATTCCCATGCAGCGGTACGCCAGTGCAGATGAGATTGCCCGTTGCATCGTCTTTGTTGCCAGCCCGATCAGCGGTTTCATGACAGGCGCAACGATCGACGCTAATGGAGGCAGGGAAATGAGGTAAGGTAAGATTTATGGAGCGCCAATTTATCCGTTCGGCTTGGCTGGGTTCGCCGTCGCGTGGTGGGGAGCGCTCTCTGTGTAAGGATCACCCTTGCGGCTTTTGTGCAGCGGTGACGGCGCGAGCAAAACCAAGCAACACCCACGGGTTATGCTTTACTCAGCCTGGTGAGGTTTAAGGGGAACCGGAACGATTCTAGACCACATCGTCAGTCACTTACATCCGTTTGCCGCACAAAGGGCAGTATCAAAATTCCCCAGATCAGCGCCCCGACCACCCAGACCGCGGCTGCATAAACCAAATGCGATGAACGCCTTTCGCCCAACCAGTCGGCGGAAACGCGCGTGAGCATTGCGAGGGTCACGAGGGCGGTCATTATGAGCAGCGAAGGCAGCCGGGCCTTGAAGAGGTGCGACTGGCCGCTGTGACCAAGCACGACGCGAGAAGCGACGATGAAGGCGAGCAGGCTAAATCCGGTGACGAATACCACATGAATGAGCGTGGCACGGTACTCCGGCCAGATTGCCATGAGAAAATAGCCTGATGGAACCGATACCAGCGCGATCCTCAAGCCGAAAGCCATGGCGCCGTGCCCAATTCCGGCCCGGTGAAAAGGAACTTCACGCGCAAAATAAACGAGTATCGCCAATGCCCGAAGAAGGGAGCCCGACCGGGAATATTCCATCGTTTCCAGAACGAAACTGAACAACACGCCGGAACCGCATGCCGCTGCGAAGAGCGCGCGTGGTTTCCATCCAGGAGGCGGCGACAAGGACTCCGGAAAGCTCTGGCGGTTCGGCAACCCGAAGAACCGCGGCAGCAGAAACGCGCCGATGCCCATGATCGGCAGCAACAAGTATCCCTGGTTCAAGAGTAGCTTTCCAAGCATGAGAATCGGCGGTCGCGCACTGGCCGAAATGATAGAGGCGAAGAACAAAATTGCGGCGCCAGCCAGACCACTGAGAAGTCCCATAGCGACAAGCACAAAGCCAGGCGGCGGCGTGTCCTGCCGAAACGGGATGCGCATGAGCAGCTCGGCCAGGAAACCCAGGAGCACAAGCAGGAATAAGGCGTCGGCCGCGGCAGCCTGTCCCGTCGCATGAAGAAAGGTCACAAGGAGCAGAGTCCCGGCCAGAGCTGAGGCCTCAAAAAGCGTGATGCGAGGCACGTCGAGCAGCCGCGGCAAGGCCGTGCCGAGAAAGCCGAAAACGAAACACGTCAAGAACCCCTGAATCATGATTCCGGCGTGTGCCGCGGAAGGATAGAACTGAAGCCAACCGGCGAAATAGGCGGGCCAAAGCATCACCCCGAACACGCCGATACCCAAACCGACCGGGAACAACAGTCTGAATGGTTCACCCGCGGCCACCAATCTCCAGTAGCCGGCTTGTGCTGATTCGGATTTCACCATGCATTGAAATTCTCCTCAAGCAATGGAGTACGGCAATGCCTTTCCCAAACCCCGGTTCCGCGAGAATCCGGAATTAACGCCAGAACTTTGCGCTTACATCCAAGCCTATTCGAAGTGCCGCGATTGCGCTCCAGTCGATTTCACGTGAACGAATTGATTGCACGATCATCGTGCAAGATGCGCCGAAGCAGGAAATTGGCTTACTGGTACCGACACTTTTGGTTGCCTCGAATTTCCTTTACGGTCTTTCCCTGCTACGCAATGCCGTGCGCCGAGCCGAACTTGGCGCAGCCAAATCCTCGTCATGAAAACTATCCTTTGCACTTCGCTCCTAACCGCACTGTTTTCGTTACTTGTCTGCCGGGCGCAGGAGACCCCAAACGATGAACAAGCCGCGGCTATTCATGCAGCCTTGGAGAAGGTCGACCCAACCATCGCCGCCGACCATTTTGATGCCGTGCTGGTGGATCTAGATGGGAATGCGCGCCTGGATGTGCTCGCCCTGATGAATGGAAAGAGTGGCTATTGCGGCTCGGGCGGATGCACGCTGTTCCTATTCAGAGCTGCGCAAAACGGCCTCACGAAAGTCGGAGCGGTAAAAATCGTGCACCGGCCGATCTACCTGCGCAACACGAGTCATCACGGTTTACGAGATCTTCTGGTCCGCGTGAGTGGAGGGGGCGCAGCTCCCGGGTTCGCGGCACTCGCGTTCGATGGCAAGAGTTATCCCATTAGCCCTGGTGAGGCCTCGGATGCGGTCGAATCAATGGACAAGATTATTTTCACTGGCGTCTTCGACAGGACTTTGGAGCTGCTCGGTGTGACTTTTCAGGTGACGAGCGCCAATACCGACGTGTCGAATTCCGTGACCATCACACCTTCTGGATTAGAGAACGACAACCGCCCCATAACGGAAAAAATCGACGGGATAGTGACTGGCGCCGAGGTGGCCGATCTCAATATCGACAGCTCGCCGGAGGTCTATGTCTATGTCAAGGCGACAGACGGAAGCAACGTCGGCTCCGTGGTGGCCTATGCCGCAGACAAGAGGAAGTCGCTCAGCCGAATAAATCTGCCCGTTCTGGCGGAGGACAAGGAAAACATTGTGGGGTATCGCGGCGGCGACGAGTTTGCGGTCGTCGAGTCCACATTCGTGCGCCGCTTCCCGATCTATCCCGAGGACAAAAATGATACCCAGCCAACCGGTCGACTCCGGCAACTGCAATACAAACTGAAGTCTGGAGAAGCGGGCTGGGTACTCCGCCTCGATAAATCGTTGGAGTTCTAAGTCCGTGGCCGGTTTTGTGGTTCATCACAAAAGTTCCTGTTGAATAGAGAGTTTTTGCTGTGTGGAGGGCATCTCCAGGCCCACGCGTTCAAAATGCTCAAATTTTTCTCTTGCACATTTTGACGAACAAGGCGCGCTACATGAACGTTCACGGTCTCGAACCGCGCTGTATACTCTTGTCGCCGTGAAGCGTCATGACTCCGTGAGAGTTAATGCAGATCAGTTCACCCAGTGAATTAAAGCAGAGCTCATATTCATAATCATTATTAGCAACAACCATAACATCTGCACGAATTGGCAATCCTGCTCGGAGAGGCATTACTTGGTGCGCCATCTTCGTAACGGTGGTGGAGCAGCTGAGGAGTAATTCTTCTTAATGTTCTTTCATCGCTTCTCAAAATCATCTTATCATCCATCATTCCCCAACAGCCTTACCCTTTACCCGCCCTTTTTTCCTATGTGGCAGCCCATCCCTCGCAGCAAGGTGATGATCGACAATGGCTTCTGGAAACATTGGCGCGATCTCATCGGAGAAACCGCCTTGGCTCACCAGTTCGAGGAGCTGTGCGCGGACGGTCACATGGACGCAATGCTTCTGGATCGAAAGATGCATCGTGGTCGCGAGCTCGCGGACCCGTGGGCGGACGCGGGCTACTGGGGCGGCAGCGTGTTTTGGGATTCGGACCTCGCCAAGTGGCTCGAGGCGGCCTCCGCACGCCTCGAGCAAGTGCGCGACCCGATATTGGAGGCGCGTGTCGACGAGATCATCGGCTTGTTCGAGCGAGCGCAATTGCCGAACGGCTACGTCAATAGCCACATACTGACCTGGCGCCCACAACATCGGTTCAAGAACCTCAGAGATCTTCATGAGCTTTACTGCGCCGGGCACCTGATCGAGGCTGCCGTAGTCCATTATGAAGCCACCGGGAACGATCGACTCCTGCGGGTGGCTCAGCGCTTCGCGGACTACATCGCGACCCGTTTCGGTCGCGGCCCGGGCCAAATGCGAGGATATCCCGGACACCCGGAGATCGAGCTGGCCCTCCTGCGCCTGTACCACCTCACCAAAGAACGTCGCTACCTTGATCTCTGCCGCTATTTTATCGATGAGCGCGGACAGTCGCCACACTATTTTGAGCAGGAAGCCGTCGCGCGGCTGGATGCGCGCCCCTTCCGTGCAAACCATCCTGGCTCGCCCTATGCCTACATGCAGGCCCACGAACCCATTCGCCAGCAGACCAAGGTGGTGGGGCATGCAGTTCGTGCCATGTATCTGTTTGCGGCCGCGGCAGGACTGGCTTTGGAAGACCATGATGCCGAGCTTCTGGCGACTTGCAAGCGCCTATGGCAGGATGTTGTCACTTCGAAGCTTTATATCACCGGCGGGATTGGATCGACTTCCGAAAACGAAGGATTTACGCGGGCCTACGATCTTCCCAATGAAAATTCTTACGCCGAGACCTGTGCTTCGATCGGACTTTTTCTTCTTGGGCATAATCTGCTTCAGAACCAGCTCGATGGACAATATGGCGATGTGATGGAGCAGGCGCTCTATAATAACATCCTCTCAGGGATTGGCATCAATGGGCGATGTTTTTTCTACGACAATCCTATGGCGAGCCGCGGATCGCATCAGCGCATCGATTGGCCATGGTGGACTCCTTGCTGCCCGCCTAATCTCGCTCGGCTCGTTGGTTCATTGTCGGGATATCTTTATTCGCAAAGTGCAGAAGCGATCGGCATTCATCACTACGTCAGCAGTGAGGTGGTCGCAAACGGCCTTCAACTTCACGTCCGCAGCGGGCTTCCCTTCGCTGGAAATAACTCCATTGAGGTGAAAGTCGAGGCACCCACCGAGAAGACCCTGTTTTTCCGCATTCCAGCATGGTCCGGCGGTTATTCCGTCACCGTCAACGGAGAGACGATCGCGCCGCCGGTACACCAGGGTTATGCCGAGGTTCGACGCGTATGGAATTCCGGAGACACCGTCGGGCTCAATTTTAACATGCCGGTCAAAAAGAAGTTCTCCCGTCACGAGGTAGACGTGAATCGTGGTCGCCTCGCACTCACGAGGGGCCCTCTGGTATACTGCCTGGAACAGATTGATAACGGGTCAGAGCTCGACGCAATGACCATACCTTCTGATGCTGATTTCTCTCCGCAGGAACGATCGGATCTGCTCGATGGGATCGTCGTGCTCACTGGTCCTGCGGTTCGCGAGCGGACCAGCGCTGACGCCCTCTATGCCGACGAACCGCCCGCGATGGAACAAATCCAGGCAACCGCAATTCCCTATTTCGCATGGAATAACCGGGGTCCCGGCGAGATGCTGGTGTGGGTCCGTCGCGCTGTCGATTAATACTGTATTCATCTTCAACCCTCTAACGAACTCGGTCTCCCCATGAACATATTACTCAAACAGTGGTCGATTACAGCCGTCGTCGTCATCATTTCGGCCATCCTGCTATCTCCGTTTTACTGGGTTCTGTCAGGAAGCTTCATGACGCCTGCGGAGCTATTTGGGATCGATCAGTCCTTCTGGCCCAGACACTTCGTGCTGGAAAACTGGTCTAATGCGTGGGAGCGACTCAGGCCGCACGTTATCAATAGTCTCGTGGTCGCCACCGCCACATCCATCGGTACGCTACTGATTACAGCGCCTGCCTCGTACGGACTCGTGTGGAATAAGCCAGTGGGGCGCAATGCGCTCTTCGTGTTCATGCTCATAGCCCAAATGCTTCCAGGGATTGTCTTTGTGATCCCGTTGTTCATCGTTTTCTCCAAGATCAATCTCGTGAATTCGCTGTTCGGTCTGATTCTGGCCGATATGACTTTCACTGTCCCCTTTGCGATAATCATGCTCTCGGCTTATATGAAGGAGCTGCCTTACGAGCTTGTCGAGGCTGCCAAGGTGGACGGGGCAGGGCCATTCCGCACGTTTGTTGCTATCGTATTGCCCATTATGGTCCCCGGGCTCGTCACTGTCGGCATATTCACTTTCCTGATGCCGTGGGGAGACCTCCTCTTTGCCCTGAGTCTTATCACCGAGAGCGGCTTGCAACCACTTACACTCGAGCTTTACAAGGCCTTCGGTCAATACGGAATCGAGTGGACTTTCCTGTTGCCTGGAAGTGTCCTTGCCGCAATTCCGGCTCTTATCTTCGTAATCCTTGCCAGCCGTTTCATCGTGGCGGGTGTTACTCAAGGCGCTGTCAAATAAACACGGGCGAAAATATGAGCGTTACCCCCTCTCGACTCAACGCAAGCGGTTTCCTTAAAAGTGCCTCGCCCTATTTGTTCATTCTGCCTTTCGTTCTTTTTTGCCTGATCTTGCTCCTCTACCCGGTCGTTTACAGTTTGACGCTAAGCTTCCGGGAAGCCACCGTCGACACCTTTGTCAGTGGAAACATGCCGTTCAACGGCCTCACTCAGTACCGGGCGGCACTGGAGGACCCGGTTTTCTGGAGGGCCTTAAAAAATACGGTTATTTTCTCATTCTTCAGCATCGTCGTCCAGTTCACAATCGGCTTTCTCCTGGCGCTGCTCTTTCAGGCGGATTTCCCGCTCAAGAACTTATGCCTGGCCGCGCTACTGATTCCATGGGTGTCGCCCATTATCACGGCGGCGAACATCTTCAAAGGACTTTTCAATGAAGTTGGCCCGGTAAACCGACTCTCGGAGATGATCGGGTTGGGACCGTTTCCATGGCTGGCCGATCCGAACTATGCACTCCCCGCCACGATCGTAGCCAATATATGGATTGGTTACCCATTCAATTTCATCTTGTTGTATGCTGGAATACGCGGAATTCCGGCAGATATTTATGAGGCCGCAAAGATTGACGGCGCAAGTTACTGGGAGCGCGTCGCCTATATTACCTTACCAATGCTCAAGCCTGTGTCGGCAGCGGTGCTGCTGCTTGGCACCATCTATACGGTCAAGGTATTTGATATCGTGTGGATCATGACCGGGGGCGGCCCCGCCAATGGAACACAACTCTTATCTACCTATGCCTACCAAATCGGATTCTCGTTGCTGAACTTTGGCAAAGCGGCATCCATTGCAACTCTTTTAGTTATGTTGATAATTTTTCTTAACCTCGTGCAAATGCTCCTCCAACGAAAAAAATAACCCTACAGAAAAAATGAAAACCAACATTATCCCCGGAAAATCTCAGTTCCTTGGCTTCCTACTGCTCTGCTTTGCTCTCACTATGCTCGCCCTTGCCAATGCCAGGGCTGAGGTGACAGTGGAAGTTCTCCATTACTTCAATACGCAAGGCCAGCTCGAATCGCTGGACCAAATGAAGAAAGAATTTGAGGCGGAAAATCCTGACATCAAACTTCGCTTAACTTATGTGCCTTTCGGAGAGCTTGTAAGCCGAACACTCCAGATGGCGGCCGTTCGTAGACCGCCGGCCATATCCGCGATTGACAACCCCGACGTGCTCAGGGTGGCCAGTGCCGGTATTCTCAAAGATATCTCCGCCGATGTGGCAAAGATCAAAGCCTGGGAAGATATCTACCCAGGACCGAAAGCCGCCGTCAGCGACGGCAGCAAGGTTTACGGTGTTCCAGTCGGCAGCAACAGTCTTGCCCTCTACTACAACAAGAAGATGCTGACCGATGCGGGCGTGACTTCGCCGCCCGAAACGTGGGAGGAGCTTACCGAGACCGCAACAAAGACGACCAAAAGCCCGGTTTACGGAATCGCTTTCTCTGCAGTGAATACAGAGGAGGCGACATGGCAATGGGAACCGTTTCTTTGGAGCAACGGTGGGAGTTTGACCGATCTTGGCTCCGCGAACGCCGTAGAAGCGCTCCAACTCTGGGTTGATTGGGTGAAGAAAGGCCTGGCCTCCAAGGACGTGGTCAATTGGAACCAGGGCGACGTACCCAATCAATTTCTCGGCAAGCGTGCGGCAACGATGGTGATGGGCCCCTGGCAGCTCGATAATGTGAAGAAGAGCGGTATCGAATTTGGGATAGTCACCATGCCGGTGCCGAAGGCGGGTGAAAAGCCTGTCGTCCCGCTTGGTGGGGAAGTCTGGTGTGTTCTCAAAGGTGACTCCAAGGTCGAAGAGGCGGCTATGAAATTCATAGCCTTCACCCAGGAACCGGAACGTCTTCGCAAGATTTGCGATACCTTCAACTACATTTCGTCCGTCAGAACGATCGCCAAACAACAGGGCGAAGCGAATGAGGAATTGCTGCCGTTTGTGGACCAGATGGAAACAGCTCGCGCTAGATCGCAGGACGGAGGTGCGAAGTATCCCAATATTTCCCTTGCGGCACGAAACGCAATTCAGAGGGCTCTTACGGGTCAGGCCAGCGCCGAAGAGGCGTTGAAGGATGCAGCCGCGAAGATCAAGGACATACTCGCCAAATAATGCGGGCCACAATGCTATGAGTAATCGTGGCGCCACGGTGCAGCCCTCTCTGACGCTTTGGCAGAGAGGGCGCCCCATCTTGGTCTCAAGGAGTTAATCAAATGTTGCGGAGAGAGAATAACTCGCTGATTCGCGAGTATGCAGGCGAGATTCTGGTCATCGAATCCTGGGGCAAGGATAGCCTGCGCGTGCGCAGCACTATGCGTCCGGCCTTCGAGAACCATGACTGGGCGCTGGTGCGCGGTGAGCGCTCTGAGCAGCCGGAAGTTTCCCTGGCAGGAGACGGCTCCGGGTCGATTACGCATGGTCGAATTACGGCGCGCATCGACCCGAGAGGTCAGATCTCGTTTCTTAATCAAAAGGGTGAGCTGCTATTGGAGGAGTTCATGCGCGTGAGGCTCGGAGACATGAGCACCGGCGACGATCAGATCGATCAGGCGGCGGTCACCTATTTCAACAGTGCCCTCTGTATCTATCCGCGCGAATTCAAACCAATCATTGGTGGCGACTATGCGCTTACCGCCCGCTTCGAGTCGCGGCCCGAGGAGAAACTCTTCGGAATGGGTCAGTATCAGCATGGCTTCCTCAATCAGAAGAATTGCATCCTTGAGCTCGCACAGCGTAATTCGCAGGCGTCGGTTCCCTTTGCCTTATCGAGCCTTGGATACGGTTTTCTGTGGAACAATCCGGCGATCGGCAAAGTTTCCTTTGGAAAAAATTGCACCGAATGGACAGCAATCTCGACGAAGCAGCTGGATTACTGGATCACCGTGGGCGACGAACCAGCAGAAATCCTTGCAAACTATGCGGCCGTAACCGGGACGGTTCCGATGATGCCTGAGTACGGGCTGGGTCTATGGCAATCCAAATTGCGCTACCGGACCCAGGACGAACTTCTCGATGTGGCTCGCGAGTACAGGAGGCGCGGGTTACCACTCGACGTCATCGTCGCGGATTTCTTCCATTGGCCGATGCAGGGCGAGTATCAGTTTGATCCTGATTACTGGCCCGACCCTGCGGCGATGGTCACGGAACTCGAATCCATGGGAATCAAACTCATGGTATCGGTTTGGCCGACCATCGACCGCAAGTCTTCGCAATTCGCTGAGATGCACGCGAAGGGGTTGCTCGTGAGGACCGAGCGCGGCGTCATTACGACCATGGAATTTCTCGGCGACACGGTATTCTACGATCCCACAAACCCGAAAGCGCGGGAGCATGTGTGGCAAATCATCAAGAAGAACTATTATGACCAAGGCGTCAGGATCTTCTGGCTCGATGAGGCGGAGCCCGAGTACGCCGTGTATGACTTTGATCATTACCGCTACCATCTTGGTCCCAACCTTCAGGTTGGAAACATCTACCCGCTGAAATACGCGCAGGGCTTTCACGAAGGTATGGCTGGCGAGGGACAGGAGAACATCGTCAACCTTCTCCGGTGCGCGTGGGCAGGCAGCCAGCGGTATGGTGCGCTGGTCTGGTCGGGCGACATTGACTCAAGTTTTGAATCGCTGCGCAATCAACTCGCCGCGGGTCTGAACATGGGCTTGGCGGGTATTCCCTGGTGGACTACCGACATCGGAGGATTTCACGGCGGTGTAAATGACGATCCATCGTTCCAGGAATGCCTGATCCGATGGTTCCAATTCGCGACATTTTCGCCAGTGCTCCGGATGCACGGCGATCGCGAGCCGCATAGCAAGCCGCTTTCCGCGACAGGAGGCGGCATGTGCGTCAGTGGTGCGCAAAACGAGCTTTGGAGCTTCGGCGAAGAGGCCTACGCGATTCTTGAAAAATATCTCCGTATTCGCGAGCGGATGCGCCCCTACGTTCGGAGCCTGATGTCCGCCGCTCACACGAGCGGCTCCCCGATAATCCGTCCCTTGTTTTATGATTTTCCCGCAGACGACCGGACCTGGGACATCGAGGATGCCTACATGTTCGGTCCGGATGTGCTCGTCGCCCCGATTCTGTTCGAGGGCCAGCGCGACCGCGAGGTCTACCTCCCAACGGGAACTCGGTGGATCAGTCACGGAAGCGGGCAAACCTTCGATGGCGGTCAGCTTGTGCATGAACCCGCTCCGCTTGACCACTTGCCCGTCTTCCTGCGAGAACAGGGGTCGGTGAGGCTCTGAAAAACGAAACGAAATAGAGAGAATATTTATATGATATCCAAGCTACCTTTTGGGCGAACAGGGCACGAAAGCACCAGACTTGTTTTTGGCGGAGCAGCGTTGGCGAACGTCACACAGGCGGAAGCCGACCAAACGCTAGAAGTGCTCTTGCAATACGGTGTCAATCACCTCGATGTTGCGGCCAGCTATGGCGACGCGGAATTGCGCGTTGCTCCCTGGCTTCAGAGATACCCCGGGCAATTCTTTCTGGCGACCAAGACCGGGGGGCGGACATACGACGATGCCAGGCAAGACATCCACCGTTCCCTCAAGCGTCTTGGAGTGGAACGTATCGATCTGATACAGCTCCACAATCTTGCTGATCCGATCGAATGGGACGTCGCACTGAGCCCGAAGGGCGCGATCGACGCCTGCGTCGAGGCGCGCGAGCAGGGTTTGGTTCGCTTTATCGGTGTCACAGGGCACGGTAGCCAGATCGCAGCGACACATCTGCGCAGCCTCGAGCGGTTCGATTTCGACAGCGTCCTGCTCCCCTACAGTTACATCATGATGCAGGATCCCAATTATGCGGCCGTGTTCAATCGGCTGGCGGGCATCTGCAGCGATCGAAACGTGGCTGTTCCGACGATCAAGGCGATTGCGCGGCGCCCGTGGTGGGGTCGGGATCACACTTGCGCCACCTGGTACGAGCCGCTTCAGGAACAATCGGACATCGACGCCGCGGTGCATTGGGCTCTTGCGCGTTCCGGAATCTTCCTGGCGACCGTAGGTGACATTCATCTCCTTCCTAAAGTACTCGATGCTGCGGACCGCTTCGTCTCTGCCCCCGGCGATGAGGCGCTGCAAGCGTTGATGTCGCGGGTCGAAGCCGTGCCGCTCTTCGTCTGATAGTACGGCAGAAATTATCGATAGATTTTGCGCAGGAGGCTGTGCGTAGCCGCTCCGCAACCGCGGAAGCCTTCATTTGTTGCGATATGAAATTTACTGATGGTCAATGGCTGCTTCAACCAGGCGTGACGGCGCATTATGCCGCGGAAGCGCGGTCGATCACCGTCGAAGGGGACAGGCTGGTTGTTGACGTTCCTGTGCGTCCGATCAGGGACAGAGGTGACACCCTTCAAGGGCCGTTATTGACAGTAGCGTTTAGCTCGCCGATGCCCGACATCATCCGAGTGCGGATCGAGCACTTTAAAGGGGCGCTCGCGCGTGGTCCGCATATTCCTCTCACGCCTCAGGAAAGCACTGGCGTGGCCATTGAGGGCGGTGAAGAGTCAGCCACACTCACGACGGGTGAATTAACTGCCCGGATCAGGAAGAAGAACTGGACGATCGTCTTCGAAGCAAACGGGCAGGCACTCACGACAAGCGGCTGGAGAGGCATGGCTTACATGCAAACGCCGGATAAAGGCAACCATGTCGTCGAGCAACTTTCCCTTGGGGTCGGCGAGTACGTTTACGGTCTCGGCGAGCGATTCACGGCCTTTGTAAAAAACGGCCAGGTTGTCGAGATCGTCAACAAGGACGGCGGCACGGCGAGCGAGCAGACCTACAAGAATATTCCCTTTTACCTGACTAATCGCGGCTACGGCGTACTCGTCAATGAGACCGGCCCGGTTTCATTCGAGGTCGCATCCGAAAAGGTCGCGCGGGTTCAGTTCTCACTCGAAGGGGAAAGCCTCGAATATTTTCTCATCTACGGGCCGACGCCCAAAGACGTCCTGCGCAAGCTCACCGCTCTGACAGGTCGCCCGGCGTTGCCTCCGCCGTGGTCGTTCGGATTGTGGCTCTCGACTTCGTTCACAACAAACTACGATGAGACCACGGTGAATAGCTTTATCGACGGAATGAAGCAGCGCGACCTGCCGCTGCACGTCTTCCACTTTGACTGCTTCTGGATGCGCGAGTTCGAGTGGGTGAACTTTGAGTGGGATCCTCAGGTATTTCCGGATCCAGCCGGCATGCTGAGGCGCCTGCACGAACGCGGCCTGAAGGTGTGCGTATGGATCAATTCCTATGTCGGGCAGCGATCGCGGCTGTTTGCGGAGGGGGTATCAAATGACTATTTCATCAAGCGTACGGATGGATCTGTCTGGCAGACGGATCTCTGGCAACCGGGAATGGCGATCGTCGATTTTACGAACCCTGCAGCGCGGAAATGGTTCGCCAGTCACATCACCCGACTTCTTGATATGGGCGTGGACGCCATCAAGACCGACTTTGGCGAGCGAATCCCAACCGAAGACGTCGTCTTTTGCGACGGCTCGGATCCGGTAAAAATGCGCAACTTCTACCCCGTCATCTACAACGAGACTGTCTTTCGTGCGATTGAAGCCCGGCGCGGACAAGGCGAAGCGGTTCTTTTCGCGCGCTCTTCCTACGCTTCCGGTCAGAGGTTTCCTGTACATTGGGGAGGCGATTGCTGGTCGACCTTTGAGTCGATGGCAGAATCGCTTCGCGGAGGCCTGTCGCTTGGCCTCTCCGGTTTCGGATTCTGGAGTCACGATATCGGTGGGTTCGAGGGCACTGCGCCCGCGTTCCTCTATAAACGGTGGAGT
Source organism: uncultured Verrucomicrobiae bacterium (assembly GCA_963805815.1). Taxonomy (GTDB): domain Bacteria; phylum Verrucomicrobiota; class Verrucomicrobiia; order Chthoniobacterales; family Chthoniobacteraceae; genus CAWDWA01. The sequence goes on along the minus strand of CAWDWA010000022.1, from coordinate 12,646 downwards.
GCCTTCGGCCTGCTCTCTTCGCATAGCCGCCTGCACGGTAGCGGGAGCTATCGAATTCCGTGGGCGTACGATGAAGAAGCTTGCGACGTTCTCCGGCTATTCACGAAGTTGAAATGCCGCCTCATGCCGTATCTTTGGGGCGCTGCCCACGAGGCCCATCGCGAAGGCGTTCCCATGATGCGCGCAATGCTCCTCGAATTTCCCGACGATCCTGCATGTGAGACGCTGGACCGCCAATACCTGCTCGGAAGCTCGCTGCTTGTTGCTCCCGTGTTTGCTGAGAGCGGTATAGTCGACTACTACCTGCCGGCTGGCCGCTGGACGAACCTGCTCACGGCCGAAGTTTCGGAAGGCGCGGGCTGGCATCGCGCGCAGCATGACTTCTTCAGCCTTCCTCTCATGGTGCGTCCAAATACAATTCTTCCCCTTGGTGCTGTGGATGACCGGCCGGATTACGATTATGCTGACGGCGTTATTTTTCGGGTCTACGAACTCGACGATGGGAGCGAACTCACATGCAATGTCTCGACGCCGCAGCGTCCCAGTCCCGTGCAGGTAAATGTCCGGCGCGCGGGCGGGCGCGTAACGGTTGATTTCTCAGGGGATACCTCGACGCGCTGGAAGCTTCAACTTGCAGGAACGCAAAGGATCGAAGTAACCGACCATTTGCAAACAATCGCGGACCCTTTTGGAATCATCCTGCAGCCCGCCGAGGGGTGCAGTCGGTTTGAGTTGGAGCTGTAAGAGCGACTGCTCCCGCAACACTGGAAACCGCGCTTACTTTCCGTAGTACGTCCAGTAGCGCACAATCCCGTCGGCGATCGCGTTGGTGATCTTGTTTTGCGTTGCCCGTTCGCGAAGCCATGCCTCTTCTTTGCGGTGGACTATCACGCCGCACTCGACAAGTGCAGCCGGGATTCTGGCCATCTTGAGCACTATTAGATCCGTGTATTCATAAAGCCCGATATCTTTTCTGATAATGGGGCGATTCTCGCCTTTGATTTTTTCCGCGTGGTGCATCGTTGGCTTGAAACCCTCTTGCAGCATCGATTCGCCAATTGACTCCGCAAGTTTCTCGCTCAAGCCAGGCTTCGGGTTTTTTGCGGAAAAGAAGACGCTGAACCCTGAAAAGCGGTCTGAGTATTCGTTCATCTTGCCGCCCACCACCCACCTTCTTTTGTACATTTGATTAACCGAATCATGATGAATCGAGACGAACAGATCGGCTTTCGAGTCCCGAGCTTTCGTCACTCTGGCCATAAGCGAAATGGGTGCGCCGTCGGGGTTGATAATATGCGCCTTGGCGCCGAGTCGCCTCAGGACAGGGGCCAATTTCTCGACGATGTCCTGATTGAAGAAGAACTCGCCGCGTCCGCGTGCGCTGTAGGCTCCAGGGGATTTTTTGGTGTGGCCGATGTCCAGCGCGATCGTCAGGCCGTCAAGAGGGCCGACCGCAGGGTCCCCGGCAGGTTGCGAGAGGCGCGCCAGCTCGACATTCGGAATGGCTTCCGCGGTTGGCAGAGGTTGAAAGACCGTGGAAACCGGCGACTGCTGCTCCCTGTCGAGCCAACCGGAGAACAGAGGGTTTGCGGGTTCAAACTCAGTAACGATCATTTCCGGGGAGGGAGCAAGGAGTGGAACGATAACGCCTGCCAGACAAATTAGATACCGGTGCGCATTCATCCGGCTAGAAGGAGAATCAGATCCTCAAGCTCGGCGCAAGAGTCGGTTCGTACCTGAGCGGCTTACGCTTCGCCCGTATTTCATTTTGCAACGCTGCTGACAAGGGTCTCCGTGTCTGGGCAATCGACCTTCACTGCCAGCTATGGTCAATGAATTCGGAAAATACAGGGTTCTCTGCTGCCGCGTTCAGCTCTTCCTGAGCGCGCTTGTACCTGCAGGGAGATTACCAGCCGTAGTAGGAGAGAACCGCATCCAGGTCCCCGAGCGCCCGCTCCCCGAAGTGCCGCACCTCCAATAGCCGGTGGTGCAACTGGAGCACCCGGCGGCGTTCTTCGTAGCCATCCGGGAGCGGGAGCTCAGCGAGGTAGGCCGACCAAAACTCCGCCGGCAACGGGCAAGTCACGGACATCTGCATGTAGGCAAGATCGAGTTCCCGGTCGGCGTAGCTCACCTCCGGGTCGATCACCCACCGCCCGTCGACGATGTTCCCCCGCCAGAGGTCTCCGTGAGTAAGCGACGCTAGCGGGTGGCCGGGCAGCATCTCCTGGATCGGCCCATCGCACGCACGTTCCAGCCGAAGCCGCAACTCGGACGGAAACGCAGGGTCCGGCAAGTGCGTGCGTACGCGATGCTCGACGAAAAACGTCGCCCAATCGTCCGTCCACAAGTTGGGCTGGACGAACCGGCCGGCCCTGTTGTCCCGATGCCAGCCGTATCGATCGTGCGTTACCCGGTGCATCGCCGCGATTGCCCGGCCCAGCTTCGCCCAGTCCGAGTCCCCGGTGACCCGCTCGAGCACGAGCGTGCCGCCGTCGTAACCCAGCACCCGAGGAACCGGCACCCCCGCCACCTTGAGCGCGGAAAGCCCATCCACCTCACCGTCCGCTGCGAACGAAGTCCGCTTGACGACGGCCCGAGTTCCGTCTGCAAGCCTTACCAGCCACGTCCTCGCAACCCAACCGCCCCGGGAGCCTTCCGCGCTCACAGGCGGCGGCACGTTAGCGGGCCAGGCAGCCTCGACGAGGTCGCGCGGTAGGTTCATAGAGCCAGCAATGTAATACCCTCGACCGGCACATCGACACCAAAGTTACGGCGCAACGCGTTCAATGACAGTTACTTTTCCCATTGAGAGATCTTTTTAATTCTCAGGATGCTCGAATCAAGTCCGCGGCTTTCTTGTTTCGATCTTCGCCAGAAAATAGGGTTCAGGCGATCATTTCATACCACTCTTGCTGGTTCTCCTGATTTACCCGCAGCAGGATCGTTCGCTCACGTTTTTCCGGCGTTTCTAGTCGCCCGCAGTTCTTCCAATTGCGAATATTCGGCGATGCCGCTAAGCCACTCCCATGACGGAATCATTCGATCTCATCGTCCTCGGAGGGGGTCGCGCCGCGAGGCTCGCCATGGCCGCCGCCGTGGCCGGCAGAAAAACCGCACTCATTGAACGCGACAAGCTCGGTGGAGCCTGTCCGAACCGAGGTTGCGTTCCCTCAAAACTACTCGTCGGTTTCGGAGAGGCCGCACGCCACGTGCGTGAGGCTGATCGGCATTTCGTCGATGCCGAATACCAGGGTGCGGATGTGCGCCGGATGTTCGACACTGTCAATGAATATGTTGGAGGCGTGGATGGCCGCTACGAAAAACGCGTCAAGAATGCCGGAGTCACGCTCCTCCGGGGCGACGGACGGTTCGTCGGAAAAAAGACGGTGGCCGTTGGAGAACGCGATCTCGTCGCGGAAACCATTATCGTCGCCACGGGCTCCCGACCGACGCGACCACCCTTTTCGGAACTGCCGGTGTGGACGAGCGACGATCTGTTTCCGTTGGAGGCAGAGTCGCCGAAGAGTCTGCTGGTGATCGGGGGCGGATTCATTGGTTGCGAGATGGGCGCGTTCTTCGCGGCGGTCGGGACGAAGACCACCCTGTTCACCCGAGGAGGTAGGCTTCTTGGTAGGGAGGACAGCGACATCGAACAGGTCTTCCAGGAACAGTTCGAACGCTACGTCACGACGCACTGCCACGCACATCTTGAGAACCTTGCGTGGGACGGCTCCCTATTCACCGCGACGTTCGACATCCACGGGGAACGCAGGATCTTTACGGCGGAGCGCGTGCTCTTCGCCATCGGCCGCGTGCCGAATACCGACAGTCTTGATCTTGCAAAGACCGGTTTGAGCACCGATGGGCGTGGATTTCTCCCGGTGAACGAGCATCTTGAGACGGCGGTACCGGGAATCTACGCGACCGGCGACGTGAACGGCCGCTACATGCTGCAACACGCCGCTTCCTTCGAGGTGCACTACCTGCGACAGAAACTCCTGAAGGGCGACTCGGCTCCCATTGACGAACGGTTCGTGGCTCACGCCGTTTTCTCCCACCCGGAAGTCGCTTCCGTGGGCCTGACCGAAGATCAGCTGAAGGAAGAGAATACGCCCTATGTCTCGGTAATTGACGATTGGCTGGCGAGCGCGCGGGCCATGGCGATGCGGGTGGAATATCCACGGGTGAAACTTCTCGTCTCCCCGAGAGATTACTCGATCCTCGGCTGCCACCTCGTCGGGCCCGAGTCGGCCACGCTGCTGCATCAGGTCCTGGCCGTCATGCGGTTGAAGAACGACGTGCGGGAACTGGCGAACATGATCTATATCCACCCCGCCCTCAGCGAGTGCCTTCTCGCTGCCGCGGTGCAGGCGGTGGCAAAGGTTCGCAAAATCAACTCTTCGGCTGCAGAGTCCACAAGCACGAGCGAATCGCAAGGTTAGTGCGGTTCACCGAGGAGTAGTGGGAATCGTTCAGACCAAACACAATGCTTGGTGGATCGAAGGTTTCCAGATAAGAACCCGGTGGGTCCATTTGCAACCAAGAGATTGAACATGGAGTGCTGGCGTAAAATCGAACGTTTCCTCAAAGCGCGCACTCTCGTCCCGGTGCTCGGGCCCAGGGTGATTACGTTCGGAGAAGACGATCGCCTGTTTTACCCGTGGGTTACTTCGCAGGTTGCGACAAGGCTCGGTCTGGATCCTGAACTGCCCACGATGCACGAGGTGGTCTGCGCCCATCTTCGCAACAATGGCAGGGCCGAAGAGGTGTGCATCGAGATTGACGAACTGCTTGAGACCGAGGCGCCCGAGCCGGGTCTATTGCTCAGAGCGCTGGCGTCGGTGGCGCAGTGCCGGCTCTTTTTCACCTTCGGCTTCGACCCGCTCTTCGAACGTGCCCTGAATCATGTGCGGGGGGCCGGGCGCCCCGTTACAAATTCCTGGCGCTTCTCGCTCGACGTTGCGCCAGTGGACCTTCCAAACCCGGCCGGAACGGGGACACTGCTTGGTTATCTTTTCGGAAAGGTGTCTCCGAACCCCGGCTATCTTCTCTGGGATGCGGATGCCATTGAGTTCGTCTGGCAATTGCAGCGCCAGCTTCCGGCTTTGAACACGCTGGGCCGGACACTTTCGGAAAACAATCTGCTCATTCTCGGCACCAGTTTGCCGGACTGGGTTGCGCGCTTTCTTCTTCGCGCAGTCCGCCAGCGTCCGTTCACGGAGGGGTCCGGCAGGAATTTCCTCCTCGCTGACTCCGAGCCGCCCAGTCAGGCTGATGCGGTCGTGTTTTACGAGAGCCTGCGCCGGGGCATCCAGGTGTTCCCCGGCGACCCGATTGCCTTCACGAAGGTGTTCTGCCGGCGTGCCCACACACTCGAACCCGCGCTTTCACCGGGAATCGCGCCCGGCACGAACCTCGCCATCCCTCTCATGGAGCCGAAGGCGCCTGACGGATCGATCTTTGTCAGCTACTCTCATGCGCCAGGGGATGCTGCAGCCGCATTTCGAATCGTCGAGAAACTGCGCGCCGCGGGTTGCCTTGTGTGGCTCGATGACGAGCGGCTCATTTGTGGCGATGATTTCGAGAACCATCTCGAAGACGCCGTGAACCGCCGCTGTGGATTTTTCGTCTCCGTCATCTCCCGCACGACGGAAAGTCGCGGAGAGTCCTACTACCACAAGGAGCGGAACTGGGCCGCGCGGCGCGTCGAGTCGATGACGCACACCCGTCCATTCTATTTCCCGGTGGTCATTGACGACTCTCCGCTGCCGCCGCGGCAGGAACCTCGCGCCTTCGCTTCAATCGACGCCGAGCGGGCGTACGGAGGCGAGATCAGCGATTCGCTCGCCAGGCAGCTCGCCGCGCTGCAGCAGAAACATATGAATCCGCAGGGGGCGGTTGGGGGTCGAGCGCAGTGAGCACCGAGTCTTCCGCGCCTACGCCCTCGGATCTTGGCCACACGATGTCGCCACAGGCCACCCCGGAACGGCCATGGCTCGGACTCGCCCCTTTCACCGAGGCAGATCGCGAATACTTCTACGGGCGCGACGCGGAGGTGCGCGAGCTTGCCGATCGGGTCCGGCGCGCTCCGCTCACGGTCCTTTACAGTGTCTCCGGCTACGGCAAGTCCTCGCTCCTGGGCGCCGGGCTGATTCCCCTTCTGCGCGACTCAGGGCATCCGGTCGTCCTCCTGCGCCGTTGCTACGACGACCTCGCCTTTCACCCCCTCCAGGCCGACGTCATTGATGCCTGTATCGCTGCGATCCCGGGTATGAGGGCGATGGAGACGCCGGAAACACCCACCCTCTGGGAATTCTTTCACGATCGCCGCCAGCCCTGGTTCCAGCGGTACGAGTCGGACGAAGACGAAGATTCCGCTGACCCGTCGTACTCCTCAGCATCTCCCGTCGTGCTGTTTGATCAGTTCGAGGAAATCTTCTTCAAAGGCGAAGACGCCGCGTCACCGGACAGTGCCGCCGATGCGCGAGCAAGGGAAGCCGCCTCCCAGTTCCTCACCGAGCTCGCAGATCTGGTCGAGAACCGACCGCCGGCGGCTCTCCGGGAGCGCCTTCAGTCCGGCCCGGCTGAAGAGCGCCGGACCCTCGTTCGGCAATTCGATTTTCAGGCTCGGCCAGTGCGCGTCGCAGTCGCCGTGCGGGACGACTTCCTTGGCCGGTGCGAGCGGTGGCGCCGTGTTATGCCGTCGCTCATGGAGCACCGCGTCGAGTTGCGCCTGCTTTCCGGCCCGCAGGCATACAGGGCGGTCTTCGAGCCGGGCACCAAACGTCCGGGCAAACCACCCATTCTTCCCCCTGACGTTGCCGCCACCATAGTCCGGGCCGCGGCCGGTGCCGCGCCGGATGTGCCGCTGGAGGAAATCGACGCCGTCCCTCCCATTCTGAGCCTTCTCTGCGAGCGCATCAACAACCGGCGCCTCTCCGATTCCACGCCGTCGGACATCGTCTCCGCAACAGATTTCTCTCCGGGCGAGGCCGAGCGGATCCTGGGCCGGTTCTATGACGACAAGCTCCGCCCCCATCCCACTGCCGTCCGCGAGTTTATCGAGGACAAGCTGGTCTCCGATTCCGGCTTCAGGGAAAACGTGACCCTCGACTCGGCGGTTGCAAGCCTTCGCGCCCGTGTGCCCGACGTGAAGGATCGGCTCCGGCGACTCGTGGATGAGCGCGTCCTGGTCATCGAGGATCGCGGCGGCATCCCCCGTGTGAGCTTACTCACGACACACTTGCAAAGCTCACTCTGGAACGCCGCGCGGAGCGCCAGGCTCGCAAGCGCCGGCTCAGGGCTCTCGCATGGATCTTCGGCTCCCTTGCCACCGCTGCGATTTCTCTCGGTCTCAGCTTCTGGGCGTTGCACGAAAGATCGAACGCAAAGCAACGCGAACAGGAAGCCGAGCGGGAAAAAAACCGTGCGCTCGATCTGATCCGATTCATTGATGTGCAGGTCGGCGAGTCGTTTACCAATGCGCCCCTGCAATTACGCGAACGCGTGGCCGACCGCCTGAACGCGTTCTACAAAGCCCAGGGCGAGCCCACGACGTTCGAAGACCGTAGCCGACGCATGCACCACCACATGCGCAAGGCCATGGTTCACCTGGCCGCGGCCAGGCGTTATGAGGAATACGAAAGTCTTAACCAAACGGCGAGGGAATATTACGCGCGGCGTGAGCGCGAGAGCGCGGAAGCCGAATTCAAGGAAGCGATCCGTCTCGGCGATCTCCTCGCCGCCGAGGATCCCGGAGACCACCGCGTTACACGCGACCAGATTGTTTCGCACATCCGTCTCTCTGCGCTATCCGCTCAACTTGACCATCAAGACGCGGCGAAAGAACACCTTCGCACTGCACGGGAGATGCTTGAGGCCTTAATAAGAAGCGGTCCCTTTTCCCGGATACAATGGACGGACTGGATGGACCTGCCGAATCTCGAAGCGGCGGAAGGCGACCGCGCCCTTGAACGCGGTGACAAGGACGCGGCACGCAATTTGTATGAGAAGGCGCTTACTCTCCAGAAAGAACTCGTGGATCGGCGACCGTGGGACAAAGAACGCGAAGACGAGCTGGAAGAAATCAGGAAACACATCGAAGAAATCTCGGAATGAAAAAGAATCTGAAATCAAAAACACCCTCCGTTGGATGTTCCGTCGCCCCGCCGGGGCGAACACCTTGTTTGGGGCGCAGACCGGTGGTTTACACCACCGGCTACGCTCCATCAGGCCTCCCGGCCTTGTGACGTGCCCGCATCGCTATCAAAGATCGCACTAATGACCCGACAGGGTCCTCAAGTAATAGCCGGTAGTGCAACCAAACGGCGCCTTTGCGACGGTGAGCGGAGAGCCGATTCGAAACGAATCGAGGCCGGATCTGGCAAACCGCGCAATGAAAAACAATCTGAAATTGCACAAACGACCCGATAGGGTCATTGGAACATAGCCGGTGGTGGAACCACCGGTTCAGTGCGTAAAAAAACCGATCCGCCCCGGGAGGGGCGGCGGAGAAAATCCCTTCCAATGCCGTCGACTCACCTGAGCCTAAACTATCACTTCGTCTTTGCCACAAAGGATCACAACCCCGTAATCGCTCCAGAGTGGCGGCCACGACTCCACGCGTTCCTGGGCGGCTGCGCTCGAACAGCAGAGGCAACTGCGCTCGCCGTTGGCGGTGTGGCCGACCACGTGCATCTTTTGATCGCATTGCGTGCAACCCATCGCGTTTCCGATTTCATGCGGGAGATTAAGACCGCTTCTTCTCAATGGGTCCATGAGACAATCGGTCTGCATTCATTTGCCTGGCAGGAAGGATATGGCGGTTTCACGGTCAGCACTTCGCAACTGGAGGCTGTGCGCCGTTACATCGAAAGACAGGAGATTCACCATAAAAAGCGGACCTTTCGTGAGGAATACGTCGAGTTTTTGCAGCGCCATGCCGTCGAATTTGATCCGCAATTTGTTTTCTAGAACAAGACACGTCTCGTCAGTTCCACCGCCCCGCCGGGGCGAACACCTTGTTTGGGGCGCAGACCGGTGGTTTGCACCACCGGCAATGGTCCATCAGGCCTATCGGCCTTGTGCCGTGCACGCATCGCTATTTAAAATCGCACAAACGACCCGAAGGGGTCTTTGGAACATGGCCGGTGCTGCAAACCACCGGCACCCGCGGGACAATGAGCGGAAAGCCGAATCGAAACGAATCCAGGATGTATCGGGGCAAACCGCGCAATGAAAAACAATCTGAAATCGCACAAACGACCCGATAGGGTCGTCGGATAATAGCCGGTGGTGTAACCACCGGTGCCGGTGGTGTAACCACCGGTTCATACGTAAAAAAGACCGATCCGCCCCTGGAGGGGCAGCGGAGATAACCTTTCCAATGCCGTCGACACCTCAGCCTCAACTACCACTTCGCCTTTGCCACAAGAGGTCACCAGCCTTTAATCGTTCCGGATTGGCGGCCACGGCTCCACCCCTGCCTGGGCGGCTGCGTTCGAACCGCAGAGGCAACTCCTCTCGCCCTTGGCGTTGTGGCCTTTCGTGAAGAACATACCCGTTTTCTGCAGCGCCATGCCGTCGAATATGATTCGAAATTTGTTTTCTAGAACAAGACACGTCTCGTCGGTTCCACCGCCCCGCCGGGGCGGATGGTTTGCCTGGGGCATGGACCGGTGGTTTGCACCACCGGCTATGTTCCGTCAGGCCTCTCGGCCTTACACCATGTCACCACCGGTTATGTTCCGTCAGGCCTCTCGGCCTTACACCGTGTCAGCATCGGCAATGGTCCGTCAGGCCTCCCGGCCTTGTGCTGTGCCATCATTCCTCACGAACTTATGCCGTGCACACATCCCTTTGTTGAGGCGCGTATCAGCCTGGTTAACTTTGAATCTGCGCCTGATTTCCGTAGTTGGTGTGCTATGGGCGCTGCCGGCTTCTGCCGCTGACAAATCGAACGAGTTCGACCCGGAACAGCCACACACCAACGGCCTCGAGATGCGCTTCGTGCCTGTGCCGGAAACCGGCGTTCTGTTTTCGGTTTACGAGACACGGGTGCGCGACTTCCGAGCGTTTGTGCGAGAGACAGGCTACGTGCACATGCGCGAGACGTCAGATCCGGATTCGCGGATGTGGTCACTGGACAAGGTCGGTTTGAAGCAACGGGGCCACTCCTGGCAGGATCCCGGATTCGCGCAAACGGACGAACACCCGGTTGTGGGGGTGAGCTGGCGGGACGCGAAAGCGTTCTGCGGATGGCTGACGCTGCGGGAGCGTACAGCGGGGCGGTTGCCTCAGAATGCTGAATATCGGCTACCCACCGACCATGAGTGGAGCGTGGCAGTCGGATTGAATGGGGAAGACCCGAAAAAGACGCCAGAAGAAAAGGGTGGATTTATCAAGGATAAGTATCCCTGGGGCCAGTGGCCGGAAGGAAAGCCGCCGCCTGATGGAGCGGGTAATTACGCCGGCGAGGAGGCAGACGATGAACACTGGCCGGACGATTTTTATACCATCTCCGGGTATGACGACGGTTATGCACGAACGGCTCCTGTCGGCTCATACAAGCCGAATCGGTATGGACTATACGACCTGGGCGGCAACGTCTGGGAATGGTGCGAGGACAAGTATCGCCCAGTAATCGACGCTCGGGTGTTGCGCGGTGCGTCGTGGGTCGACTTCGGTCGCGACGCTCTGCTTTCTTCGTGCCGCGTTATCGTTCGTCCCGGTTTTCGTTACGTTATCTACGGGTTTCGTTGTGTGGTGGGTGTGGTGTCTCCCAAGCGCTGATGCACGGCATTACTCTTTTCCCTTTTTCTCTTTTATTCTTTTCTCTTTGGGGCGAAGCCCGGAAAAATTTTTTTCCGTTACCGGGAAGGGAGCGACTTCATCCAACCACCAACCATCCGCCCGATCTCATCGATTTTCCCAATGACAAAAGCGAGCTGTTGCAGACTGATCCATTTCTTGTCACAAACCATCCGCCAGAAGATGCGAAGCTTTTCGAGTTGGAGATTCAGCCTTTGCAGCGGTTCGTGTTTTCTGCGCGGCGGGAGGTATATGGCTTCCAGGCAAAGTTCGATGCAATCCAGCGCCAGATTGTCTATTCGCTGGCCGAAGGTGAATCGCTGGCTTTTCGGAAATGATGCCGTGCGGTCTATGCACCAGCCCGCCAACTCTGTCAGCAACGTGAATACGGGAGGTTTTTCCTGGCTCATCGAATGAAACGTGAAACTGCATGCACGCTGGAAGCAGTGGCATCATTTGCCAACCTGAAATCAGCGGCTCGCAAAGCGCGTCGCGGAAAAAGTCGGCGCCCGGACGTCGAAGCATTCTTTCTGCCGGAGGAAACTTTCCTGCTGGAACTTCGGGAAGAACTTCTCAACGGAACGTATACGCCCGGCGGCTATCGACTCTTCGAAATCCGGGAACCCAAACGGAGAATGATCGCCGCTGCCCCCTTCCGGGATCGGGTGCTTCACCATGCTCTGTGCAATTTCATGCAGCCTGCCCTCGAACGGAGCTTCCTGGCGCGCAGCTTCTCCTGCCAGCGCGGCAAGGGCACAACGGCGGGCCGCGAATGCTGTCGAAAACTCGTCAACAGCCACCGCTACGTCCTCAAATGCGATATCCGGAAGTTCTTCCCGAACATCGACCATGAAATCCTGCTGAACCAGCTTGCCTCCCGCCTCCATTGCCCCCGAGTGATGGTTCTCGTGCGGCTTATCCTGTCCAGCTATCGCACAGGACCGGAAGTGCCTCCCGCGGTTTTTCCCGGAGATGATTTCCTGCTCGCAGCGGACCGGCCACGCGGCTTGCCAATCGGCAATTTGACCAGCCAGCTCTGGGCAAACTTTCATCTGGACAAACTGGATCATTGGATTGCCGAGGAACAACGTTGCGGTGCCTACCTGCGATACACAGACGATTTCCTGCTTTTTGATGACAACAAAGAGAGACTGCGGGAATTGCGAGATGCCATCGTCCAAAAGCTGGCTGCGCTTCGGCTAAAGCTCGCCGAACCAAAGTCCCGCCTGCTCGCCTCGAATGAAGGCGTGCCTTTCTGCGGGTTTAGCTTTCAACCGGGGTATTCTCCCAGGATCCTTGGCGCAAAGAAACGGCGATTCGAGGCGAAACGCTATTCCCTTTACCGCCGGGCGAAGATGCGTGATCTGACACAGGTCACCTTCTCCTGGTATCAATTCAGCCGCGAAGCAAACAGTGATGGGTTGCGCCGGGCCTATGCCCGGTGGCCGCTCGATTCACGGCTGAAGCGGCGGCGCAGCAGAAGACGCTCGGGTGTTGCGCGGTGCGTCGTGGATCAACAACGATCGCGACAATCTGCTTTCATCGAACCGCAATAACGATCATCCCGGTAATCGTAACGATAACAACGGGTTTCGTTGTGTGGTGAGTGTGGTGTCTCCCAAGGCTGGGCGAAAACGCCCGGAACCGGGTTTGCGAGATGCCGGATGGGTCCGACCTCTCCGGCCAGTGCCAAGATGCATCAGCCTAACCTGCGTCCCCGCCCCCGAAGGTCAATTCCTGAGGGAAAAGACGCGGCCGGCCGCCGTGACCCGCGAAGCAGGGCCACGGCGGTTCTGCTGCTATTACACCCAAACTCTCCATGATCTATTTGAGG
>CAWDWA010000021.1:0-155928 GCA_963805815.1 uncultured Verrucomicrobiae bacterium | reverse complement strand
CGCACGGGTATTACTGGCGATGGGTGGCGGGCGTGTGCGGCTTGGTGGTGCTGATCGCGGTCAGGCGGTTCGAGTGCCGGCATTGCCCGGTGACGGTGAGTTGTCTGCCGCAGTTCGCGCAGCCCTATCGGCTGGTGTGCAATGAAACGATCGAAGCGTTCTTTGCCGGGGAAAAGGACCGGCCCGATGTGGAGCGTCAGCGCGAGTTGCTGGGAGCATACCGGCGGCGTTACGAAGGCTTTCTGCCAAAGCTGCGCGCGGCGTGCGGGGCGCTCTTTGGCCGCTCGCCTCCGCAGGAGCAGGCGTCGGGATTCTGGCGCCGGATCATGAACGCCTGCGGCGGCCTGGCCGCCGCCACAGGCAGACTGGTTCATGCGTTGGGAGTCACGCTTTTCGGGCGTTATCGCGCTCACCAGCGGCGGGATATATCGCGATTTCAGACGGAGTCAAAAACACGCTGAAGTCCTGATCGGGCATCCCCACACAACCTGTTTATGGCACAGGCTGCGGCTTCGGGCAAATACTCGGCGGTGTCATGGAAAACGACCCGAATATCTCTTTGCAGGAGCCGGCGCTGGTCCGGCACAACGCCGTCAGTTGGATTCAACAGGCTTTAAACCAGGGGCACACCCTCGGTCGCGCTCTTGCTCTGGCTTCGCAGCTCGACTGGGGCGGGCGCCATTATTCGCCGCGCTCGTTGGAAGGCTGGTTCTATGAGTATCGAGCTGCCGGTTTTGCGGCACTGGTGCGCCAGACTCGCCGCGACAAGGGCAAGGTCCGTGCGTTTTCTCCCGAGGCGGTGCAGGCGATTATCAAGCTGCGGCTTGCGCAGCCAGCCCTGCCGATTACCGCCCTCATTCGAGAGTTGCTGACACGCGGCGTGCTCGAGCCGGGCACTTTCAGTATGCCGAGCGTTTACCGGGTGTTGCGGCGCGAGGGCCTGGATCGCCCGCGCCTACTGGCCGAAACGCACGGCCCGGCCAAGGCGTTCGAGTGCGAGCTGCCCAATATGCTCTGGATGACCGACATCATGGACGGCCCGGCCCTGCGCCAGGGCTCGCGCGGGCTGCGCACGTTCCTTTTTGCGACCCTCGATGACTGTTCGCGCCTGGTTCCTCACGCCGGGTATTACCCGAGTGAGAAGCTGCGCTGCCTGCTTGATTGCCTGCGCCAGGCTTTCGCCTGCCGCGGCCTGCCCGAAAAGCTCTACACCGATCAGGGCAAGATCTTCACCGGTTCCCACCTGCGCCTGGTGTGCGCCAATTTGCAGATCCGGCTCCTCCACGCCCGCCCGTATGCCGCATGGAGCAAAGGCAAGATCGAGCGCTTTTTTCAGACCGTCCAGGCCGACTTTCAGGCGCGGTTGCGGCTCGATCCCGTGGAGGATATCGAGGCGTTGAACAACCGTTTCTGGCAGTGGCTGGAAGTCGAATACCATCGCCGCACCCACAGCGCACTCGGGGGACAGTCCCCCTCGGAAGTCTTCGCCCGCAAAGCCGCCGGCCTGCGCCAGCTCCCCGATGACTGGCAACGGCTCTTCCTCGCCCGCGCTACCCGCCGGGTGCGCCTCGACGCCACCATCTCGCTCGAAGGCAGGCTCTGGGAAGTCCCCGTGCATCTGCGCGGACGTCCCGTCGAGCTGCGCTACGAGCCCTTCGACTGGTCACGCGTCGAAGTCTGGCATCGTGACACCTTCGCCGCTCTCGCCCGCCCCTGCGACAAACATCTCAACGCGAAAACCTACACCGCTTCCGACTATGAACACTGAAAACCCCGCGCTTTGCCTCACGCTCAAAACCCTCTGGGGCGCCGCCGGGATGCCCTTCGGCGCCGAATGCTCTCAGCCCTTCCTCCATCCCGGGTTCGAGGAACTCACCCGCCGGCTCGGCCAGCTCGCCGAGATCGGCGCCAGCGGCATCCTTCACGGTCCAAACGGTGTGGGCAAAAGTTATCTCTGCGGCGTTTTGCTCCAGAGTCTGCCCGAAAAACAATACAAAATCCTCTGTCTGGCCCATTCCTCGCTCACCGGCAGTGACCTGCTCCGGGCTCTGTGCCGGCAGTTGGGAATCGAACCGCAGATGCGCCGCAGCGACAACGTCGCCGCCATCCACACCGCCTTCGGCCAGCTCGGCAGTCGCTGGCCCGTCCTCGTGCTCGAGGAATCGCAAAACTTCTCGGCTTCCGCGCTCGAGGAAATCCGGCTCCTGACCTGCGCCCGCGCCGACACCCGCCCACCTTTTTCCCTGCTGCTTGTCGGCGACGACTCGCTCCTTCCCCGCCTGCAGATGGGCATCCACTGGGCGCTTCTCTCCAGACTCGGCTTCTGTCTGTGCCTGCGTCCCCTCGATCCCGTTCAGTCGCGCGATTACATCACCGCACGGCTGCATCTCGTTGGCGTGCGCGCCAACCCCTTCGAGGACAACGCGCTCGAACTCCTCGTTCAGGCCGCCGGCGGCCTCCCCCGTGCCATCAACCATCTCGCGCAACGCAGCCTCGAAGCCGCCGCGGATGCTCCAAGCACTACTATCCACGCCAGCCATGTCCAGAACGCCCTCGACCGGCTCCCCTGGCTTGCCGCTCTCACCACCTGAAAAAAACGCGAAACCTTCAGTCTCTCATGCTCAACGAGAATACCGTCGCCGCCGTCGAGGACCTCCATCGCCTCTACTGCCAGCTCACCGGACAGCACCTCTCCCTGCGCTACGACCGCCAACGGCTCTGGTTCGAGTTCCTGCGCGCCGGATTTGACGCCGACGCCCTCCAGCGTGTCGTGCGCTACCTCCAAAAACAAATCCGTGCCGGTCGTCGCAACGTCGGTGCACTCAAACTCTCCAACCTCCTTCAACTCGACCGCTTCGAAGAAGACCTCAATCTCATCCACATCAAGCTCCAGCCACCGGCTTCCCGCCCCGCGAAGAAAAGCGATCCGCTCCCGCTTTCCCCCTCCGAAGAACAACGCCTGCGTCAAGAGGCTACAGCCGCCCTCCGGCGCTTCCGCGAACAACTCCGCCGATCCTGAAACAACTTACCTCAACATCGATACCCCGTTTTCGCCCTCACACTTCCGTCGCTTTTACCGTGAAAAACTTTCCGCAAATAGCGCGATACGGAACAGCCTTTCCTCCAGCGCAATGCGGTCCTCGGCACGCGGGATTTTCGCCTTGCAGGCGTCCTTGAAGAGCTTCGCAAGCCTGGCGCAGAAGCGCACCGATGGGACATCGGCGCCCTCGATCGCGGCAAGTTCCTCGCTGATTTCTTTGCTTTTGCGCAGAAGGTGGGCCAGACAGCTTTGGCGCCCGCCCGCGCATTGGACTGCGTTGTAGGCGGCATAGGCATCGGTGACCAGCAATCCATCGAGCTTCTTTCCAAGCAGGGTGGTGGCAGCCTCACCGCTGCGGTGGGGATCGATCCGGAAGACGGCGAGCGATTCGCTGCCGGCATACCAGAGCCAGAAGTTCTGGCCGTCCTCGCGCCAGTGGGTTTCATCCGCGTGGACGATTGGCTCCAGGCGTACTTTCTCAAGCAGCTCGCAATGGATGGCCGCTGCATTGCCCGAGGCGCGATTCTCGAAGCCCAGCGTGCTGGCCGCTACGAAATCGAGTCCGAAGAGCGTCTTCATTGCGGCGTTGATCTTGCGGTAGGGTAGCTTCAGGCCGTGGCGCAGATAGAGCGCGGTGGCCTTCGCGTTGGGACCGATCGGGGCGAAGGGCAGTTCGCCCTCCACGGGCGCGATGACCTGGCGGTTGCACTTCGGACAGTGGGCGGTGTCGTGCACGTAGGAACTCACGACCGTGCGAGGCACCATGGCGATATCCTCCTGCACATAGGAGGTCTGTCCGCCGGCACTCAAATCGGTCGCGCTCTGGCAATGGGGGCAGATCAGCGGGGCCTCGATGTGGAAGTGCCTGTCGATGCGCTCGGGGATCTTCCTGTTCCAGGCCGGATGCCCCTTGGGCGCACCCCGGGGCCTGGAGCCGGTCGGGGAGGACTCCGGTCCGGCGGCGGCTCTTGGGGGTACCGAGGGCTTGAACCCGCGCCGGTGCAGCCGCTGGTTCTCCGCCCGGAGCCGGTCGTTCTCGGCCTGCACCTCGCAAAGTCTGCGCTCAAGATCCCCGATCTCCGCAGCCATCCGATCACGGATCACCCAGTGATCGTTCTCCTCTATTGCGGATCGCATGTGGCGTCGAAAGAGCCAGTCCGCCGAGAGTCCCTCGAGATGGGGGCAGCAGTCTACGTACGGGCACCGGAAGCCATCGGGAGCGCTCCGGTGGCCTCCCATCAGAAACGGCCTTTCGCCTTGAGCAGCTCCCAGTTGACCTCGGCGAGCTCCTTGAGCAGTGCTTTGAGTCTCCGGTGCCGCGCGGTCATCCTGCGGACCTCCGAAACCAGGGCACTTCGGATGTACCTGGTGCGGGTCCTGCCATCCCGGGCGCTGGTTAGACTGAAACCACCCCGGGGCCCCTGAGAGGTCACCGAGCCGACGAGGAAATCGAGGTTGCCAGCAATCTCCAGGTGGAGACGCTCCTTGCGCTTTTCGATGGCCGATAGGCTTTGCGGCATTGGTAGATTGGACTTGACAGGCGCATAACTGCGCCTGTTATAGACAAAAAGCAATCCCAAATTTCCTGGAAACCCGAAAATACTCCCACGCGACTGCCTCATTCCTCCCCAAAAACGGCTAAACTGTTACCCATGCAGGCGAGCTGAAAAAGTGTCTGTCAACAAATCTTGACACTTTTTATCCATGTTCGGATCGGAGCGGGCAGATGTTTTTCCGGCAGCATAGAGAATCGGGGCACCTGCTGACTCACGTTCGCCGCGCTTTTCATGTTCAATCTCTGCGCGATCCACTTCTGGCTCACGGTCGTTCGGCTATCGAGCACTTTCGCCACTGCCACGCGGCGCAAATCTCCCCGAACCGGCCTCCGAATATCTGAGTCGCTGAGACCGAGCGCATCCATTCCCAATCCCAGTAACCGTTGCGCCTCCGCTTCTCCATGCGCTTTGTTCTGCTCACTGCTGCGGAAGTTGCGATTCTGCGCTTTGACAATCTGCCTCTCCAGCAGGCCGAGCAGCTTTTCCCGAAAATTCTCGCTGCCCCAGTACCATCCTCGCCTTAAAGTGTTGTTGAGCGTCTGGCCCTCGCGCTCCGACCACCCGCATCGTGAGAGTTCCTCTTCGCGCATTCTCTTCTCCAGGTGCCTGACCATCGACCTCCGTCCCGAGACCGTATCACTCACCCCACTGACCTCGAACCCCGTCGACGTTTCCAGCCAGGGTGGGCGCTTCGAGGGCGCCACCGCATAGCCATGGCTCAGACTGCTCCACGAAAATTCCAGAAGCCCTCTTCCCTTCGCCTCTTCCACCATTCCCGCACGCGCAGGATTGAGGTGCACGTAGTCGAACAACTCCCCAAGATAGTCGTGCCCGGAGGAGTCCTCGCTCTCCACCACCACCGCCTTGTAGCGCCCTCCGAAAAGATGGCCCCACAGCCGGTGCCGGAGATTGAACGTCCGCGCGGGGTCCAAAATTGGGTTTAAATTGGGGTCTGTCATCAAATCTTGAACTTTCTTTTTTTATGTGCGGGCTCGGTGCGGGCAGGTGCTCTTTCGGCAGCTTTCGAAAATCGGCGCACTTGCTTGGATCACGTTCGCCGCGCTCTTTCTGTTCAATCTCTGCGCGATCCGCTTCTGGCTAACGGTCGTTCGGCTATCGAGCACCCTTGGCCTCAGCCACACGGGCAAATCTCCCCGCACCGGCGTCTGAATATCCGAGTCGCTGAGTCCCAGCGTTTCCATTCCCCATCCCTGTTCTGCTCACTGTTGCGACAATTGCGATTCCCTATCCCACCGATCCGCACCTTCACCAGGCCGAGTAGACTATCCAGAAAACTGTCGCTGCCCCAATACAGACCTCGTTCCAGAGTGCGCTTCAGCGTCAACCCCTCCCGAACATCCGCATCGTGAAGGTTTCTCCTCGCGTCGCGCATTCTATTTTCCAGGCGCCTAATCCTTGCCCTCCGTCCGCTGACTGTATCGCCCCACCCCGCAAACCTCGAACCCCCTCGTGGCCGGGTTCGGGACCGACTCGCCGCGCCCTGTGAGCTGGAATTACGCAGCCTCGGATCCTGTCTCGGAGAATTTTCCTTTCGGAAGGCTTGACGCGATCAACACGAAACGCTCCAATCCGCCAAAATATAAGGAGACGGTCTAAATAACCTCCTCCCCGCGGAACTCCATTCAACCCTCAGCGCCGGTAGTTTCGCCCGACGCGGATTCTAACGAAGCAATTTCCTGGCAGTTGATCCTTTCATAACCCTAAGGAGGACTAAATGATTATCCATCAGAGAGAAATCGGTTACGGGGAGAATTACCCGATGTTTTTCGAGGCACTTGTCAATGCCAAGGAATACCTGGAAAAGAAGTATCCTGAAATCTCGATAGAGCTCATGTACAGTCTGGCAGGTCAGAGAGGTCGGGCAACGATTCAGACGCGCTATGCTTCGCTGGCCGACTACGAGCGAATCGATGCCGAAGCGGACAACGATGAGAAGTATTTGATGTTGCTTGAGCCTATCATAGCCGCTACCGCAGACCCGCCTGTAGACCAGTTCTATCGCGTAATTCAAAGCCCGTAGCCACATTTGCCAAATTCAAAGCGAAGCTGTCGCGCTATCCATCCCGTCCGGCAGAAAAAGGGAGCTCTCGTCAAGTTTTGTTGACAGACCCCTTTTACGGGACATGACAGTCGTGAACGAGAGAGAATCTGCCGAGCGTCGACGTCACATCGCTGCTACGGGACTATTTTTCGGTCCAGCACTCTTCATGATCGGTGAGGTCGTCCACCACCAAATCGAGGCGCTACCCCTACTGGCTGCTGCGATTTCGTTGCTGGGCTTGTACCTCTGGATAGGAGGCATTTTGGGCCTTGTCCACTTGCTGCGTCCCGATGCGGACCGACTCGGGCTTCTGGGAGGCGCCGCCGCTTTCCTGGGCTTGATCGCTGTCACGAACATCATGGTTCTCCAGCTCGTGTTCGCGCTCGTAGATCGAAAGGTCAAGACCTACCCGAACCTCATTGCCGAGATCTTCGATAACGTGTTGCTGGTGACTTACTTGTTCGGTCCGGTGTTTCCCGCTGCTCTTGCCGTGCTCGCCTGTGGCCTCCTCTGGCGGCGGATTTTTCCAAACTGGGTCACTGTTGCATTTCTTGTTGGGGCGATAACGTTTCCGGCGGGACGTGTCAGCGGGATGCCATGGCTGATTCACGTTACTGATTTAGTCCTCACCATCGGCGCCATGGGCATGGGCTGGCATCTTGGGAAGCGGCCTGAGCTCTGGTATCGCGAGAAAGCGCAACACGATTAGTTAAGTTGTATCTGCTGATTTTACCCTGCGAAACAAACAAAAACAAGGGGTCTGTCATCAAATTTTGACACTATTCATCAGGCAGATATGACATGTGCATTTGGCATGACTTCAAGCCTTGCCAAACAGCATACGGCTATGGCCTATCGCAAACAGAAAGCAAAAAAAACGAGACGCATTTTTCATATGGGTTCCAATACAAGAGGCGCATTACTCGGACTGGCCGGTTTCGCGGTGTTTGCGACGCATGACGTAATTGTCAAATATCTGGGCGCGACCTACAGTCCGTTTCAAATTGTGTTTTTCAGCGTGATTTTCGGGTTCCCACTGGTCTCCTTTATGCTGGTGCGGGACGCGAATGCGGACACAATGCGGCCCAACCACCCCTGGTGGACTGCGCTGAGAACTGTTTCAATCATTGTTTCGAGTATTTGTGTCTTCTACGCATTTTCCGTTCTGCCGCTCACCCAGACATACTCCATTCTCTTTTCGATCCCATTGTTGATTACCTTGCTGTCGATACCCATCCTTGGAGAACGGGTGGGTATCCATCGGGGAGGCGCGGTCCTGGTCGGTTTCGTGGGTGTCTTGATCGCGGTACAGCCGGGCACTTCGGAATTCTCATTGGGTCACGCTGCTGCTTTTGTCGGCGCCTTCGCCTCCTCACTGGCATCAATCATTGTGCGCCGGATTGGCCGCAATGAACGAGCACTTGTCTTGCTTTTATTTCCGATGCTCGGAAGCTTTCTGGTGATGGGCAGCCTGATGCCGTTTTCCTATAAGCCAATGCCGCTGCACGATCTGGTTGCCGCTGCAATACTGTCCGCCCTAAGCTTTATCGCCCTGAACTGCATGATTGGAGCTTACAAGACCGGGGAAGCTGTGATTGTGGCGCCGATGCAATATTCGCAAATCTTGTGGGCTACGTTCTATGGAAACTTGTTTTTCAATGAAACGCCCAAGCTGCACACCCTCATCGGCGCCGTGGTGATTATAGCAAGCGGTATCTATATTGTTCTAAGGGAAAACCGGAAAAATATCTCTGTAAATACGCCAGTGCTCCGGACCCGAAGCCGGATTGCAGCGGGAGCCTATTTACGCATTGGCCCAAATCTGCGGCGCGCTCGCCGGCAAAAGGCTGCGGACAAATAGGGTGCAAGCCGGGCTTTCGGTTCGGTAGCAGCACCCAAGTTCATAGCAGGGGTCTGTCATCAAAGGTAGTAAAAAGGGTCTGCCAACAAACCTTGATACTCTTCATCCATGTTCGGATCGGAGTGGGCAAATGCTTCCGGCAGCTTCGAGAATCGGCGCACCTGCTGACTCACGTTCGCTGCGTTTTTCATATTCAATCTCTACGCGATCCTCTTCTGGCTCACAGTCGTTTGGCGATCGCGCACTTCGCCACCGCCACGCGGCGCAAATCTCCCGCATCACCTTCCCAATGTCCCGGTTACTGAGCCCGAGCTCTTCCATTCCCAATTTCTAAACACCGCTACAGCACACGAATGCGAAGCACCCGAGCGGGCGCTTGATGAGGAACGGTTCCTGGTTCTCCACACCGACCTGCCACCGACCTACGAGTAGCCACCCCCCGTTCGCACAGAGTTCCCTTCGCTCAACCTGCCCCGCAGCGAGCGTGAAAACGCGATCCTTTGTGCACTTTGAGCGCGTAAACTGCAGCTGCAAAACCTCGCACGGGCGATTCTTCGCCGCTGAAAGCTTGACAGAATCGGCTCGAGACGCTCCAGATCTCGCAGATATCAACCGATGAAAGCACCAAGCGCGCCTCGCCACCTAACGCCGAATTGAAAGACAAGAAGAACATCGATGCCACAATCATCCAACTACGTTAGCTGTCACTGCTGGCAGGAGTTACCGGCGCGGTAGACATGGGTTACCAATCTCTTAGACAGTGCGTAAATGATTTGGATCAAGCCGGGCATCTGGTCAAAATTCCCGAACCGATATCGCCGACGTTAGTCATGGCGGCGGTCCAGCGCCGGGTCTATGCGGCGCATGGCCCCGCTGTCTATTTCGCCAATGTAGAGGGCAGTCCGTTTCCTGCGGTTAGCAATCTGTTCGGAACTATATCCCGCGCGAAATATATTTTTCGCGACCGCCTTGAGCAGGTTAAACGTGTCGTCGAAATTAAAGGCAATCCGGAAGCGGTCGCAAATAAATTCTGGCGTTACTGGCAAGTGCCCTTCGTTGCTGTTGGGGCTTTGCCGTGGAAAAGAATAACCGGTCCAGTATTCGCCAACTGCACAGCGATCGACAAACTTCCTCAAATCAAATCGTGGCCCGATGATGGCGGATCCTTTATTACGTTACCGCAGGTTTTAACCCTCGACCCCCGGCACTCTTCGATTATGAAGTCCAACCTTGGAATGTACCGGGTCCAATTGAGCGGCAACGATTACGTTTCCAATCGAGAGATTGGTTTGCACTACCAGATTCACCGCGGCATTGGGCCCCATCATGCTGCGGCCAGAGATCGCGGCGAAAAATTGCGTGTCTCTATTTTTGTTGGAGGTCCCCCCGCGCATACACTGGCTGCGATCATGCCGCTTCCGGAGGGTCTGTCCGAGTTAACTTTTGCCGGCATGCTCAGCGGACGCAGGTTTCGCTACGGTCTTGTTAACGGGCATGTTGTGTCATGGGACGCTGACTTTTGCATTGTTGGTACCATTGATCCGCAAGCCACCAAACCGGAAGGTCCTTTCGGTGATCACCTGGGTTACTACAGCCTCCAACATGACTTTCCCGTTATGCAGGTTGAGCAAGTCTATCATCGTGACGGAGCGATATGGCCCTTTACGACTGTTGGTCGTCCACCGCAGGAAGACACTACTTTCGGTGAGCTCATTCATGAAATCACCGGTGCTGCAGTGGAATCCGAATTACCTGGTGTTAAAAAACTTCATGCGGTCGACGAATCAGGTGTACACCCCTTGTTATTTGCCCAGGGAAGCGAGCGTTACGTGCCCTACGCGCGGGAGAGAATTCCGCAAGAACTGCTAACTCAGGCTAACGCCATTTTGGGTTTCGGCCAGTGTTCCCTCGCCAAATACCTCTTTATTTGCGCACACGAGGACAACCCTCAATTGGATCTGAATGATATCCGTGCCGTATTTAGTCATAGTCTCAGTCGAATTGACCTTAAGCGGGATCTGCATTTTCAAACCGGCACAACCATCGATACTCTGGACTATTCGGGCAGCGGATTAAATGAAGGCTCGAAGGTTGTGATTGCCGCGGCAGGATCCCCGCGCAGAAAATTGGGTGACCAACGACCAATAGAATTACGTTTTCCCGAAACCATGCGTGAGCCTAAGGTGGTTATGCCGGGAGTTCTTGCTGTATCGTTCCCCCGCTTTGAAGATTACTCACAGGCACAAAAAGAAGTCGAACAAGCAGTGTCCCAAATTGAGGGTGATACTTCGTCTTTTCCGTTGATTGTGCTCTGTGATGACAGCCAATTTTGTGCGGCCAACATCGCCAATTTTGTATGGGTTACTTTTACAAGGTCTAATCCTTCCCACGATGTTTATGGACGGTTTGCCAAAACAGAATTCAAACACTGGGGTTGTGAGCAGTCGCTAGTTATAGATGCGCGCATCAAGCCTCATCACGCTCCTCCGTTGGTCGAAAGTGACGAGGCAGAAACCAAAGCAGAAGCTGTGTTGGCAAAGT
Source organism: uncultured Verrucomicrobiae bacterium (assembly GCA_963805815.1). Lineage (GTDB taxonomy): Bacteria > Verrucomicrobiota > Verrucomicrobiia > Chthoniobacterales > Chthoniobacteraceae > CAWDWA01. Next base: position 144,868 of record CAWDWA010000021.1, on the reverse strand, counting down.
ACCCCCAGCTTTCGCCGCAATAATTGAAAGCTGTGGCAAGGGGTTTAGGTTAGCGAGAGTAGAAAGGGGGGCTGTCAACAAGTTTTGACACTCTTCATCCATGTTCGGATCGGGGCGGGCCAATGCTTTTCCGGCACGGTTCCAGTGATTGAATCTCAGCGTGCACGAATTTTGAAACCAGCCCATCCCCTTCACAAGGATTGAGGTCGTATCGAAGAATACTAGCCTAGACCCAAAATAAGCGAAAAAAAAGCTTGAAGCCCGGCGACCGCGATTCGGTCGGCATTTCAGGACGCTATATCAGCTTATTTATTAGAACAGCTAATCGATGGCGCATTGTTACTAAATAATCACACTTCTCGGCCTGCTCGTTGTTGGCTTCATTGTGCTATCGCGTGGATTGGTGAGCGACCTTACATAGTACGCCTGCGTGAAGTGCATGATCAGCGCTATTCTTTCCTTGCCAGGTTTTCTTTCAGGTAATACGAAGCCCTCGCAGGTGCTCCCATGCAGCAAAGAGTTCCTTCAACCAGACGTTGTAGTTCATGATGCGGTAGATGATCCGCCGACCCGTGCGAACGATCTGCGTGGGTAGCAGAATGATTGAGTGCAAAAACCGCCGGAACTCCATCTTGACCAAATCCATCCCCCGTTCCTTGTTGGGCATCAGCAACCCAAACCATGCCTTCAGATTCCATGCCAGGGAAGTCATGACCATATAGGCCCAATTGCTAAGCAAATCGTCCACCGGCATACGCATAGCGTTCACTCCGTTCTTTAACTGCTCAATCACGTTCTCCTGATTGCAGCGTCCGTTGGCCAGACTCACGATTTCCGGCGGGGTGTAGTCGACGCGGTTGGTGATATAGAAGAAGTACCGTTCATCGTCGAAGAGCACTTGCTCGCCTTTCTTCACGCTGATGTTCTTACGTACGATGATCAGGCGGTAAGACCGCGAGCATTTATTCGGCTGATAGTCTATTTCGGCCACGCTCTCCCCCGTGAGCACCTTGTTCTCATACCCCTTGAAACGTACGATGCTCTCCTTGACCCGTTCACTCTTGCGTCGCGGGCGCGTGGCAATCTCATAGCGCGGCAGTCGCTCCAACGGCGTCCATGCCTCTTGCGGCAAGGCTTCGGCCAGTCCGACCACCTTCGGGTGCGCGTCCATACCCGAAGAGGAACTGGACGCCTTCTTTATCCCATCGATCCAGCTCGCCAGTCAGTGTGAAGTCCGTGTCGCCGCGCAATGTGATCTTTCCGGCATGAGGGCGCACCAACTCGATGGCCCGATCGATCCACGGCACGCACCCCTCATGACTGACGACATTCCCGGGGCGGTTGACCAGATATAGCACTTCATTGGTATTAGCCAGTGAGACTGTCAACGGCGCATACCCCCAAATGCCTTTGTAGGAAAGAGACATCCCGCCTTTGCATTCGCCGAGCGTCGGCGCGATGGTGCCGTCGGTATCTATAAAAGCCTCTGCCATGAACTGCCCGGGCTGCTGCTCCCACACCCGCCGGCGCACCGTGTTGGTTATCTCCATGAGATTGACGATGTCCTCCTCAGCAAAGCGGCGCGTAAAGTCACCGCTCGTTGTCGGGTCGGGAATGCGCTGGGCACCCAGGCCGTCAAGGAAGGCTTCATCATTGCGACGAAGCTCGATGTCTTCGAGCCGCACGCCCTCGAGCAGCGCGTTGTAAGTCAGGTTGAGCACATGATCGCTCTCGTGGTAGGGAAGGTGTTTCTTAAGAAGATGCAGTCGCGAGTCAATCTCCTCGCGGAGGCCCAGCTTGTTAACCATCAGATGAATCGCTCCGATTCCTCCGCAGTTGATCGCCCGGCTCTTCTCGGCCATCTCATAGTGGATGTTGCGGGCGGTTATGATAGGCTCCGCCTGATTGCTCCACCCACGCTTCGCGTCGAGACGGCGTTGAATTCGGCGCTTGCGATTACGCAGGATCTTCGGATATGTTCTTTTCACTCGAAATGACCTTTCTCTTTGGATGGTTTTGGTTTTAGCACCGCCATCAAACCAAGGATTCAAGGGCATTTCGAGTTTTTTATGGCAATGAATTTATGCCTGCTTAAAAGAAACTGTGGGTAAACTGCGGTTCGGGTAGTTTCCCAAGTGTGTGATAGAGAGCGACTTCGCGGGCTCCGGCAGTGCGGAATCCATAGGCCCGTTTCACGGTCAGTTTGACCTTGTTGTTGAGGCCCTCGACCACGCCGCTCGAATACGCCTTCCTCGCCGTGAAGTAGTTCATGAGAAGTGGGCGATGAGCGCGCAGGCTGCGGGCGACTTTCTTGAGTGGTTCGAGCCTGCTGCGCATCGCACGCCGGCACCAGGCGTCGAGGAACTTCCCCGCCCAGCACGGCGACACGTAGGTCCAGAAGTGCTGGAAGCCCTCCACCATCAGAAAGGCGCGCATCGTCCGCAGCGTGCTTCCCTCGAGCGCCCGCATCCTCGAGCGCTGCCCGCGCGTCCAGTTCCGGCGTCGCTTGAGGAACGCCCACCGCATCCGCTTGAGCAGCGGCGCGAGACCCGCCTCCGCCAGTGCGCGGCTCTCCCCGCGCCGGATCTCGTCGATCGCCTCGTTCATCTTCTTGACGATGTGGAAGCGGTCGAGGATGTGCAGCGCGTTGGGCAGGCACTCCGCCGCCACGTCGATGTACGGCCGCCACATGTCCGAGCACACGAAGCGGATGCGCTCGCAGAACGCCAGCCCGAAGTGGGTGAAGCAGTCCTCCATCGTCCCGATGGTCCGGTCCCGCCCCACCCACAGCAGCCGTCGGCAGCCCTCGTCGATCTGGTAGACGACTGTCCAGAACCCCTCCTTCCTGCCCACGTGGATCTCGTCGACGCCCAGCGCGCGCACTCCCTCCAGGCAGCGGTGGCGCAGGCCGTGGTCCACCACCCACTTCACCGCCCCGTACACGTCCGCCCACGACACCGCGAAGACCTCCGCCGTCTCCCGCCACGAAAGTCGGCGCGCCCATGTCGCGAGGAAGAGGCGCATCGCGTCGCAGATCCGCAGCTTGCCGGTGGCCCACGGAACGGCCTCGGTGTGGATGCCGCACCGCGGACAGTCCACCCGCCGCGGCCGGTAGAGCAGGAGGAAGGGCATCGCCCACAGCGGCACGAAGCGCAACACCCGCTCGGGCTGGTGGTCGTAGGTCGGCCCCGCCCTGCCGCACTTCGGGCACCGGGGCCGACATCCCTTGCGGGGTACGACCACCGCCTCGAGCACGTCCCCGCACATCGCGCCGAAGCGCACCTCCGCGTACCGGAATCCCTTGAGCGGCGCGAGCCGCCTGAGTAGAGTCTTGACTGTCAGATTGCACATCGGGGGGCTGGTTGACACGATCCGCGCGGATTGGCCAGCCCCCCTTTCTCCACGCTTGCGCAGGGAGGACTCCGAACGACACGCGGCGAGTAGGCTTATTCACAATTTTCCCCTCCCGACCGGCTGCGAGAATGTCCGCCTCGGCGGATCCATCACGTCGGAGCAGACGGACGGGAGGGATCGGAAAATTGTGAGTAAGCCGGGAGTTGAAGCCACACGCCGCACGCACGCTAGACGCCCCTGTTGCAGCCACGACTCGCCATTTCACCCACAGTTTTCTGTGAAGAGCCGAATTTATCCCCATCACGCTTGTTCAGGGCCTAGACGGCACGTTCCACATCAAAGTTGAAGCGTCGTTTGCGCAGCAACTCTCCGAGCATCTCGCTCACTCCAAGTGCTTGCCAGAGCCGCGAAAAAAAGATCGGGACCAATCTTGCGAATCGCAATCCGGCAGCTGCCGGACGCTGTGAGCCTCGATGACCTTGATTTGGTGGCAGTCGCGAAGGCCGCTTCGCAGCAGGCGTTCCAGTTGCCCGCTGGCCTCAAGCACATCGAGTCGTCCGAGTGTGGCGATGATCCTTTGGCGGACCTTGCCATCGACGCCCACAATCTGTGCGATCTGCAAGTAACGATACTGGCGGGCAGGCTTGACTCGGAAGAACATGAACGGGCGTGTGGACTCCACGACCGTAAAGACTGAAATCAGCCGCTACGCAATACCGAACGCAATTTCTGGCGCATTTGTTGCACTACATTTTCGACCAAAAAGCTCCCCAATTGCCCGCAAACCCCTATAAATCCAAGATTCTCCGCAAAACGCAGCCTTCAAACTGTCGAAGATCGGTTAGAGCTAAGAACGCGAATTGGGAGCATCGATTCGAATCGTGTTCTTCGTCGCGTTGGATTGGGGATATACAGCCCTTGAATTAAAGAGCGGTCCGTTGAGTCACCCATCCCCTTCTAATGCCGGTTTCCCGGGACGGGGGTGGACATCAGTTCCGCCAAAAGCGTCACGCGAGAAATCTCTCGGCAAGGCGAGAGATAATTGCCGAGGCTCAGGAGGCATAGAATATATGCTATGTCGTTTATGATGCAGCGGGTAGAGGCGTGGCCACTTTTTCGCGCGCCCAGGCCGCAGGAGTGACCTATTCGATCTGTCGGTTGGCATGGAAGGCATCCGAATGAAGACGTCCGGAATAAGAGTCGGGATCAATATCGTAACGAGTGCAGCTTTCAATCACCGTCTATACAATGCCCCTGTGTTGCACCGCCTGCACCACGACAATGAACCGCTATTTCCAATTTCCGATAGTGTAAGGGACGATCGCGCCCTCCACCAAATTGTAATCGGTTTCGATTACTTCATCGCCGAACCAGACTCCGAGAACGGAGCACTCCTCCAAAGCGTTCTCAAAGGCAAAAGCCGGTGCGTCGCGTTGACTAATTCGGTTAAGCCCCCCGCCCTGCCAAAGAAGACCCCCGGAGATTGAAACCTCCGGGGGTCACTAATTGCATCCATTCGGGGAGAGCCGCTCAACGCTAGCCCGGAACGAACATCCAATGCACCATCAATAATGACAGGTTAACTTTCCTTTCCCTTTTAACACATTCCTCAATGCTTCTTCCGATGCTGCAAGCAATCGAAGGCCACCGCCAGCATCAAGACTGAACCTTTAATAACCATCTGTGTAAATTGGCTCACGTTCAACAACACCAGCCCGTTGCTGAGAATACCCAGAATCAGGACACCGGCCACCACATTCGAAATCTTGCCGAATCCCCCTGTTACGCTCACGCCACCGAGAACACATGCTGTCAACACATCGAATTCCAGCCCTTTCCCAGCCAAAACCTGAGCCGAGTTCGTCCTGGATAAAATAACAACACCCGCAATTCCTGCAAAGAAGCCAGAAAGCGAATATACCAGATACTTCACCTTATTAACCTTTATACCGGAGAGCTCCGCCGCTTCTTCATTACCACCGACCGCGTAAAAATATCTCCCGAAATACGTTTTATTAAGAATAAACGAACCAATAGCCAGAACGATGATCATAATAATGACCGGAATCGGAATCGGCCCTACATACCCCTGACCGATCACCGCAAAGGATGCCGGGAATCCATAAATCGGCAATCCCTTGCAAATCAAATACGCCAAACCTTCAACGATAATCATCATTGCCAGCGTCACGATCAGTGGCGGCATTTGAATATTGGCAATAATCCATCCATTAATGAATCCGATTGCTGTGGCCATGATCAAAGCCACAATGACCGCGATAACAGGATGCAACCCGGCGTTGACCATCACCCATCCTCCTACAATGTTGACCAATGTAATATTCGACCCAACCGACAGGTCGATGCCCCCCAACAGCAGAACAAACGCGAAGCCAACAGCCGCAATACCAAGCATGGATACCTGCCTGGCTACATTCAACAAATTGTGGCTAACCAGAAAATATTCCGATGTTACTGAAAAGAATATAATTAGTATCAGGAGTACGACATATATTCCATATCTCTTTGCAAAATCTACGACATTAGCCGCACCTTTTAGTGATTCAAAGTAACTCATTGCAATATTCTTCTATTTCTGGGACGCAAAGCCCATGATGGTTTCTTGGTTAAAATCTTTTCTATCTAACGTTCCCGAAATTTTCCCGGCACAAAGAACAATAATTCGATCCGACATTCCCATACATTCTTCCATTTCAGACGAGATCATCATCACCGCCTTGCCTTCCTCGACCAGTGCATTCACCAATGTATAAATTTCAGATTTCGCCCCCACATCAATTCCCCTTGTCGGTTCATCGAAGATGACGAGATCCGGTTCGGACGCCAGCCACCTGGCTATAATGACTTTTTGCTGGTTGCCGCCACTCAAGTTTTTGATTTTTTGCTCAATCGTCGGGGTTTTGATCCTGATGGCATCTTTATAATAAGTTGCTATTCGATTCTCTTCCTTCTGATTGACCGTGAAGAATCTTGATATCCTTTCCAGGATCGCAACGCTGGTATTTGTCCTTATATCCATTTCGAGAAGCGCGCCTTTCCCTTTTCGGTCTTCAGGGACAAGCGCGATCCCGGTATCAATCGCCTCTCTGGGTGACTTTGGCTTGCTTTCCTTGCCTTTCAGGTAAACGCGTCCGCCCGTTTTACGCGCCGCTCCGAAGAGGAGTTCCGCCGTCTCCGTTCGACCTGCGCCAATCAACCCGGCAAAACCAAGCACTTCACCCTTTTTTATTTGAAAGCTTATATCGTTCACTCCGTTGCCGGATAAATTCTGCACATCCAACATCACCTCATCAGAAATGCAATCTTTGCGAGCAGGGTAAGTTTCCTTCAATTCCCTGCCTACCATCAGCTTCACAAGGTCGTTCAAGTTCGTATCGCTCGTCTTTAACGTTTTGATTTTCTGACCATCCCTCAGCACGGTGATACTATTTGAAAGCCTGAATATTTCCTCCATCCTGTGAGAAATGTAGATGATCGTTACCCCTGATGCCCTCAGTTTCTCTACCATTTGATAAAGACGTTCCGCCTCAGCCGAAGTCAACGGTGCGGACGGCTCGTCCATAATCAGGATATTCGCTTTTTGCGATATGGCTTTCGCTATTTCTACGAGCTGCTGATAACCTACCGTCAAGCTGCTCACCAGGGCGTTGGGATCGATGTTGATATTGAACTGCTCGAATATGGCCGCAGACTCTTTGACCATAGCCTTTCTATCGATCACGATTCCTTTTCTAATCGCCCTTCCCAGAAAGATGTTTTCCGCGACGGAAAGTTCGCCTACCAGATTGAATTCCTGATAGATGACCCCGATTCCGGCTTCTTCGGAAGTCGTCGGAGTGAACGATGAAAATTCCTTGTTTTCGACGATTATCTTGCCGGAATCCGGCACGACTGCGCCGGTGCAACTCTTGATCAATGTCGATTTGCCTGCGCCGTTTTCCCCGACCAGAGCATGCACTTCGCCTTTTTCAACGTCAATACTGACGTCGTTCAGCGCAATAACACCCGGATATGTTTTCGTTATATTCTGTAACTGTAATATATACATATTTATTTATGCATCGTGATGCAATGGCCCCTAATTACTTCACCTGGTGCATGGCCCGGCAGTGGCCGAATACGGAAACTCCAAGCCATGCACTCAAAGTGAATTCATGCTGTTAGCGGGTTACTTGCCCAAATACTGATCAACATTCTCCTTCGTTACGGGAATCAATTTGCGAAAGACCTCTTTCTTTTCTATCGGTTCACCTGATTCCAATTTCTGAACCATCTCCCATATCTTGTCGGCTATATCTGCATTAGTACCAGTGATAGTCACGCTCATTCTAACGCCCTCATCGTTCTTCATGGCAGTAAGTTCCGGCTGTGTTGCATCCGCAGCGAAGATGCCGAAGTCGTCCGTGATTTTTCCTGCTGCTTTTGCCGCTTCATTGGCACCCACCGAGCCACCACCACCAATGGAACACACAACTTTTACATTAGGATTGGACTGGAAGATCGTTTCCATCTTGGAAATACCTTCCTGGGGATTGATCGCGCTCGTTTCTGCTACGATTTTTGCATTTGGCGCTTTCTCCTTAAGCGCGTCCACAATACCATTTCCCCGCGCAAGCAAGATCGGCAATTGCGGGTAATTAAGTATTGCCACCTCTGCTGTTCCGCCAAGTTTTTCATTGATCCACTTTGCGGCGTAGTCACCGATCACATAGCCTAAATCATGATTGTCAATCAGCCAGGCAAGATCGGCGTTCTCAAGGTTGTCATCCCACGCGATGACTTTTACTCCCGCCTCCCTTGCCTGTTTCAAAGCGGCTTCAACACCTGCGGGGTCTGCTGGATGGACAATCAATACATCAACGCCGCTCGAAATGAAGTTTTCGATTTGCGTGATTTGCTTACTTGCATTGCTCTCACAGGAAACAAAATTTAATTCTCCGCCCTCGGCGTTGATCTTTTTCTGAATAGCCTGACAATAGCCTGCCCATGTCGGATTGCTCAGATCTTGCACGGTCATGCCGACCCTCACGGGACCGCTCTTTTCGGTTGGCGCGGCTTCTTCCATTGATTCAGCCGCTGTTGTCGATGCCTCTTCTTTTGCCGTTGTCGATGCCTCTTCTTTCTTTCCACACCCCGCTGTGACAGTTAACGCCACAACCAGAAATGTATGCAGTAGATACTTCATTTTTTGTTTGTTCCTTTGATTTGTTGTTGTTTCATTGATTTATCTTTTGGGAGATCGTTTTTCGGGTCTGCGTCGACGGGGTAAGGTCTGCAGGCCTGAGGGGATTCATTCCCGGCGACGCGGTTGCCGCGGTAATTCCCAAGACCTGAGCAATCTTGGGGAACAGGGAGCGTCAACTATAATTTTTGTCATGGTGGGGAACTTTCAGGAATCGGTATCAGACAGTTTAATTGAGCTCTGTCACCCACTATGACGGCAATCCAACCACCCGCTTGTCAACGTTGAGCGGGAAAATTGCTGGCTCGTCGCCCTGGGGGAGCAATCGAATCTGGTCTGAGGATTAACTCTTGAAAAACGATTAAATCGGGATCATCCACCAAAATCGAGAAAAAAATTACAATAATCGGTTATCGGTTGAAATGCGTGGCAGGCAGTAGTCTGAGGCTTCAGGCGAATGACGAAACCAACGGAATAGGAGGCTTTTGCTCTGAGCAGGGGGTGTCGCAATGCCCCGGAATCGGAGATCCTCTTATTATATATAGAGGAGACGGCTAAATTAACGACTTGGACAGATATTATTGGGTTGATTCTGAATCTCCTCCGCCGCCGCGAACCGATCATCGATGGGGCTCCCTGCGAGATCGAGATTCGCCGTTGCTATGAGGTGATTCACCAAATGTCGGCTTTGAAGTATTGCGCCGACAAATGCCATCAGGAAGACGGCAGCGCCAACAACACCTGAATTTGCTCCCGATGACCAATAGTTCTGGCAATCGATATCGGTGCTCCGGCCGATGATGACTTCATCGTTCGCATCGTGCTCAAGATGCGTCACTTACCCTCCCTTTCGCAGACGAGAATCGGAGGCACCATTGCGCCCGGGGAATTTGGAAGAATCCAGCCGGCGAGTGGTATGAGAGGATTTTTCGCGCTTTAAGGCTTAACAGGCTCGACATGGACTACTCGACTCGGTAAAAAAAAAGCTGAATATGAACGCGACCCCTCGTTCCTCCCCCTGAATGCTCTCCAGCTCCGCAGTCCTTCGCCACACGGACGACGCAATGAAAAGCGAGTCCCGGAAGCAATATCGTGCACAAGCGACCAGATTGTATGATGTGGGAAGGCTGAAAAGCTAAAGAGTAGGCTCAGATCAGGGCGAGCGAAGAATCGGGCATGTACATGCCGTAGGTAGCGGGAGCCACACAAAAAGACAAAACTGATGAAAACAATTGCAATTTCCAGACTGATTGGCAGCGATGCGGGCAAAGTAGCCCAGCGAGTAAGCGAGAAATTAGAGTACGCTGTGATCGATAGAGCCATACTGGAAGGTATATTCCGGCAATATGGTCTTACCAAGTTTGGCGAGTTATATACAACTCCGCCAAATATTTGGGATCTGGCAAACTCGAAGAATCTGGAAATCGTTTCGATGATTGATGAAACCATGGATGCCCTGGCCCATCGAGGCCGCACGCTGATATTGGGTCGGGGTGGTTATGCCGCACTGGAAAAGTATGCCGATGTGCTGAACGTGCGCCTGCAGGCGCCTTTCTCCGTCAGAGTCGATCGACTGATGGCCCGGGAGAACTTAACCCACCGCTGGCGAACTGAGCGGCTAATTAAAGCAGATGACAAGGCCCGGCAACAGTTTCTCGCAAAATTTTATAACGAAGGATGGGATGTCGCATCGAATTTCGACCTGGTCATTGATACCAATGCCGTTCCAGTCGAGATGGCTGCAGACTGGATCATCGAAGCAACCAGGGCACTTTCACAAAAACAATTTGGCGCAGATGAAGTCACGGCCGAACGCATCAAAGTAAATCCTACATTATTGGATGCCATAGAAATTGCCCTGGCACGGCGGCTCCCTGTCCAAGAGCGGCTTGTCCCGGAAGCAGAGGAGTCAGAATCTTCGCCAAAGCCGGTGACTTGAAAAGAAAGGTGCCGCTCGAAGCGGTTGTTTGTTAAGGTGAGGCGCTCAAATGGCAATAGTTTCTTTCTATTCGAGGCATTGTCTTCTGTTTGCTTCTCTTGGATGTAGCGACGGCAGGCGGTTTTGTTCCTGCCGATCGTCCACACCCAGCAGGCTCAACCCAAAGCTGCAGCCGGCGGATACCGATTCGATTGCTCGTTTGGCCGTCGCGAACTTTTCTCGGGGGGCCCGGTTCATCGCGCGCGAGCGAAGCGTCAACTATTCGTTCGTTCCATTGCCAAGAAGCAGACGTCGTCGTCAAAGTCGGTCTTCCCGGTAAATTCTCTTACGTCCGAAATCACAGCTTTGAACAGCTCGTCTGCCGGGAGATGGGCATGTTTTCCAAGAGACTTCAGCAGCCTTTCGAATCCAAATTTCTCTCCTTCGGTCGATTCCCCTTTATCGATTCCATCCGTAAATAACAAGATACGGTCACCCTCATCGAATCCACAAATCTCGGTCCTGTAAGTCGCCTCATCGGAAACACCCAGCTTCGGACCTTCGCTATGTTCATCTGCGCCCAGCAAACCGACAAGGCCTTGGCCTTTACGGATCCGTGCCGGTTTGGGATGTGCGGCGTTTGCAATTAGCATCCTTGCTTTATTTGGATCGGCCACGAGATAAAACGCTGTGGCGTCAAATGGTTGTTCCATGCGTTCGAGAATCGATCGCAACCGCAGATTCAGCGCGCCGAGGAAACGCCCTGGATTCAACATCATTGACCGCAATTCTTCAATCAGCGTCCGAATCACAGCTGCTATCAGGGCGGCTCGAACGCCACGCCCCATGACGTCGCAAATGAAAACGCCGGCGCGACCTTCGGAAAGGGGGAAAATGTGAAAAAAGTCCCCCCCCAAGGCTGCCGCCGACAGATAGCAATGGGCGAATGAGATGTTGCCAGCACCTTTCTGAGGCGACGCCTCGTATTCGCTCGGCAAGAGCGCTTCCTGTAGTTCGCGCGCCGTCTGGAGATCCGCTTCGATCTGCGCGTTTCGTTCCTTGAGTTCTGCCGTTAGAATCCGAAGCCGATTTCGATCTTCGCGCAGTTCTTCCTCCATCTTTATCACGCGGGTGAAGTCCTTGTTGATCCCGCAAATTCCGATGACTTTTCCCTGCGAGTCCCGCAACGGCATTTTCGTTGTATAATCCCACGTTACCCGGCCACTGGGATAGGTCATTCGATCGATCTTCCCGACTATTGCCTCACCCGTTTCCATTATGCGCCGTTCATCTTCGGCTGCCGTCCGCGCACTTTCTTCATTCCAGAAATCGAAATCCGACTTTCCAATGACTTCCTGTGAATCGGAAGCATTCATGTACTCCGCTACCGCCCGGCTGATTCGCACGAATCGTCCTTTGCGATCCTTGAAGTAAACCTGGTCGGGAATGTGCTCCAGAAGGAAATCGAACAACTCCCTGTCGGAAGGCTTATTTTCGGATGAAGGGGAACTGTTCACGCGTAGAATTCAAATTACCCCGATGAGAAGAGCGTGAAAAGCCCGCATTGCATTTTGTGATCTCGAGACCAGGGCGCGCTTTCCATATCGGCCGTTTTCAATGTATTGGGTTCCAGGGAATAACAATGAATCCGGATTTACGGGACTTGCGCGGTGCTGTTGTATGACTTTGTGATAGCGAAATGGCAGAAGAAAGCATGCGGTTAGTTCAAATTCCGATGTTCGCGCGGAGTGACGCCTGTGAGGGAAACCGGCGATCACAGTGGGCCAGGCGCGTAAAGAAAGCTACGCGAGGCCGCGTAGCACTCCGAAAGCGATTCGCGCGAAACATTTCGAGCCCGGCAGGTGCCGGGCTCTTTCGGAGTGCGCCGCGTCCCCGCAGCGCTTTCTTCACGCTCCCATCGATCCAGAAATGATCCACGCCCTTATGTTGTCGCCTGCCAACGAGTAGACTCTTGCCACTTCGGCTGGCGATTGAGGAATTGGTCCCATTCAGACGCTCTTGGTCGGATGCCGCCACCTGCAGCGGCAATCTTCTCAATTTCCGCTGGATAGGGATTACCGCGCGTCAACAATCTAAAAGTCTAAACGTCACTTCTGCATTCGTTCCCTTGATCTTCGACATGGTCACTGGCTCTATTTGTTAGACCCCGTTCGCCTATTGTTATCGCTTCCCCTCAGTTATGCTTTTCATTTACTTCATCCGCCACCTACAGGCCGGTCACTCGTCTTTGGTGACCGCAATACGATAGTCTCCGGTTCCAGACTGTTTGCTATAGTGGCGCACCTGCACGAAATACTGACCCGGCGCCAGCTCGGCCCGTATCAAGGCATTGCGCGACTCCCCGCTGTCGTCGTCCTCATCTACCAGCGCGGCTCTGGAATCGGGGCCGAAGAGTTTCATGACGAGATCTGTATTTCCAAAAGTCTGGACGCTGTAGCTTCCAGCAGTCCCGGCATTGAAGCTGAACAGGTCTTCCTCTCCCGGAGCGCCAATGGCCGCTGCAGTGCGGATCGCTTCAATTACCGGCAAAGTGACGATCTCTGGAGCGGCTTCCCTCGGATAGACCGATGCGATGAACCTCCTGTCACTTTCGGAAAGAACTTCGTTCTCGTCCGTACCGACGCCGTTCAAAGTCCATTCAGGGGGAAATGCGTACAGCATGATCGACTCGGGATCGAAGACCGTGCCGTTGATCTGGTCAAATTCGTATTTGCTGAACACGTTATGTTCAATCATCGCAGGAGTCCATCGGTTCGGCGGACCCTGAAGTTCACGGAGCACCACCTCGCGGTTCCACTGAATACCTCCGGCGGGATTCTGATGTTCGTGGGCAAGACCTAAGGCATGGCCGAACTCGTGCAGCACAGTGCCCTCTTCGAGCCACCCGAAGTTCATGGTCGCCGCCTGCATTGGGATCTCGAGGTTATCAACTCCCAGGTAAGACCACGCGCCGTCGTCCTCGAACGCGATGCGGATCTCGGCAGTAGGCGAGTTATTGAACTTGAATTCGAGATTGGCGAGTTTGGTCCACTCGATGGATTTCTCCTCGACGAACTTTCGCTGATCAGCGGAACCACCAAGAAATCGGATGTTCAATGTCGTCCCGTTCGGCCAGGCCTTGCCAATTGGCATCAAGGCACGCACCTTTCCATGCGGTCCATCGAGAACCACGAATTGCGGTTTTCTACGCGCCCGGAGATCACGCGGAAGAATCCGGTCATAGCACATCTTGCGGATATAGTTGTTACTCACTCTTTTCTTCCTTTCAGGCTAGGTTTTGCTTTGCGTTAGTTGATTAAACTTTCCCCTTGCGGCCATTCGGCCGACCGTGCTAAGAAATGCGTTCCCCAGCAGCACAGTGGTATAGTAGGTATAGTTGGGATTAGCCTCGTAGCGCGGGTCATTCTTAATACGTTTCATAAATTGCTGGTGCCCCGATTTGGTTCGACCGACAAGACAACCGGCGCTTGCAGTTCCGATGTTGCTGGGACTGCTGTCATATCCCGAATGCTGGTTGATGCCGAATAGTCCGGTCTCGGTCCTGTCACCCCGGCGGAGATAATCCTTGTTCAGGTCGCGATACACGGTCAGAGGCTTGTTTTGTACCAGTGCTTCATGGGCACTCGGAGAACCGGCGCGATGGGTGCCGACTCTCCACGCCCGGTGCTGACCGGCTGCAATTCGCGCGGCGCCCTTGCTGCTCAACGGGTCCTGAGTATAATGCTCGCCCGGCTCCGTCGTGGCATCCCACGGGCCAAAGAGCTTTGGCTTGCCGCCTTCGAAGGAAACCACCAGACGCAGGTCATTAAAGACATTCGGGGCGTCTTCGTTCAATGTTCCGTCTTCATTGACGCCCTCGAGGTATATGATGTTTGTCATCCCCGGCGCCCGGGCGAGGTAGAAATCGTTCTGAATCATAAGGCCGATCGTTCTCCCGAGCCAACCAGGATCCAACTCAAGATGGATCAACATTTTCTCTTTCGTCGCGAGCAGCGCCAACGCGGTTTCCTTCGTCAGAGTCTTGCCCGATCCGTGCCCGGCGAAGTCACAGAAAAGTCCGTAGCCGCAAATTGAGATCGGCCCCCACGACCCATCGGCAGGAGGATCGATGAAACCTTGCCTCCCAAGCAGATACTGAATTTCGCGCGCAAGCGGACGATTGTTGGTGATTTGATCCATGGAGAGCTCTGCGTTCGCATCGATCACCGCTTCGAGACCGCCGGTCGTCACTTCGATTCGCTCGCCGACGAATGGCGGCACCAATGTCAAAGGAGCGTTAACGGCGTGTTCGATTCCTGCCATTTCGCCCCACGCCGAGAAGAGCTCACCGGCGAGCTGCTCGACTTCTTGCCGCGGCTTCGGTCGCCCGTCTCCGGAGCGCGGAAACACGAGATAAAAGACGTCGCCGCTGGCGCCGCCATTGCGTGGACTTTCCGGAATGTCGAGCGCTCGCGCTGCAGCGATCGAAGCTTCCCCGAGATGATCCTTTGATCCGATATCGGCAAAAATGGCTCCCACGTGCTTCCTATTCCGCAGATTCACAATGATGCCCAAATCGCCGCTCCGCGCGTCCGTGGAATGTTTCCTCGGCAGCACGAAATACGGAATCGTCTCAGCATCGACATACCTCCGAGGATCTTCCTCGGCGCGACTCGGGTCAAAAAGGGTGGTTGTGGACACATAGAAGCCGGGAACAGGATCGTTCGGTCCCTGCTTGACCGGCTTGCCGTTTCTTCCAGTGACAATTCCCCACCAATTTCCGTCGTGTCCGGCATTCGCCAGGTGGTCGAGCCCTTTGCTGGTATCTTCGTGGTATGCCCGTGGCGATCCATCGGCATCAATTGTCATCTCGGAAACGAAAAAGAACGCGTTATCACCCTCCATTCCGAAGAGCTGTTTGCTCAAGAGTTTTCCACGCTGAACGCGCCGTCTCACCACGCCGGGCGGAGCTGCCACTTCCGGTGACAGTTCGACGGGCAAGGCCGGCAAGACGGGAGGCGTCGTCGGAACGATCTCCGGTAGGGTCGGCTGCTCCGGACCCAGCGGTCCCGTGGTGATGGAACTCTCAATTGGAGCCCTTACCCCGAACAGGGAGTAATCGACACTGATATTACCGCTCACACCGGGCGAATGATTCGTCTTCCGCTCACCGTGCGGGTAATGCTCCACCGCGTTGAGCGAATTGTAATAGAGCCCGATCAGCTCGTCGCTCCTACGCCTGAGAATGTCGGCAGCTGTCTCGCCGATGAACCGGCCGATCTGCGTGGCGACGAGAAAGGAGGGATTCGCAGAAAATGCAGCCGATCCCAATAATTTCAAAAGATTGGCGCTGACCTGCGGCAGGCTCTTTTCGCCTATCAAATCCTCCAACCGAATACCCAGATTGCGAGTTGGTTGGTTGCTCTTGATGACGAGCATCATCCAGTCGATCTGATCGGGAATTGCATCAGAGCAATGCACGGCAAAGCCAGTGTCGCCAAAGGTCAGGACATGCCCATCGCGGACGCGGGGAATCGTGGTGAAAATCTGACTTCGTAACGTTTGGTCGATCGCTTGCTCCAAGATCAAGCGCCTTTCGGATTCCTTATCCGTCTCAACAAAACGATCGAGATCCGGCAGACCTGTTTGATCTGTTGAGACAAAGCTGGCGATCTTGATATGTGCAGAGTCTTCGCCGAACAGTCCCAGGATGGCTTTGCGGGTACGGTTGTCGAAAATGCGCAGACGATTCAGGCGGAGTACAAACATGGTATCATTGGGATTACGTCAGAAAACGATTGTCCGTCCCTGCTCGGCAACGTTCTCCTTGCTATATTGTACTCCATGAACCTTCAATCCCTTGTTGTTCAGGAGCGTGATAATACCGCCCTTATTACTCAACTGGATTGTCGTGCCGGGGAGGGCCACTGTTGCGATTGCGCCGGGCTCGAGAATGAGGCCATCCAGGGGATGCCGTCGCTTATTGCGGTCCGCCAGCGCCCATTCGTCGAGATTCACAGCGGTTGCCAAAGTATTCAATAACAGCACCCGCTCCATTCCGGGATCGTGCCCTTCCGGATTGACGGTGGCCGCGATGATAACCACGCTCTTGTCTTCGGCTGGTTGTTCTGGAACTCCGATGCAATGACCCGTGTTGTCGTCGGTATGCCAGCATTGCGACTGAAAGGCCAGGAACACCGCCACCCAGCGGTCTTCGGAAGGCAGGTGAATCAAGATCCCACCATCCTGCCACACGCCGTCATCCTTCTTGAATTCCTCAGCGTTGCCCTGATTCATGTGGATATCGTGGATGCCGTTACCCGGCTTGAAGCCGAAGTATTTGTCACGAAGGTCGGGTTCCGGCCCCCAGCGTTCACCAAATGCATAAATCATCGCCTCTTCCTCGGCGAGCGCCCGCTGGACGTGAAAGTCGATCTTCTCGTTGAGATCGTTGTCCGGACCGGGAACATCAAACGGTAGCGGCACCATCAGCTCCGGCCTGAAAAGATTGGCACGAAGATAGTCCAGTGCCAGACCTCCGGGATTGCTTTCGAGACGGGCGAAACCAGCCGGCAACTCCTTCAAGTCATCAACCAGCGGATGGGCATAGTCCTCGACAATAAGATAAAGAAGTTCTGAAGGCGACTTCTTCGACTTTACATTGATCGCGATGCGGTAATCGTCATCGTCGTCAATCAAATGCACTTGATAATGGGGCGAAGCCCCGAACCCCAATTGCCGGGCAATGGGCCGGCCCTTAAGGATGCCATAGTTCTTTAATGCCATATTCTTTCGGGAAGTTTTAAAATTAGCCTCCGTTCCTGCTGCACAACCGACTCCAACTCATGGAGCAGCAATTCTTTATCACGGGCGGTACGAACGGTCCAACAAAGCGCCAGACGGACGCCGCTGGCACTCTGCGGGAGCGCGTTCGGTTTGGAGACTTCAGACTCTTCGCACCCTCACTCCATATGCTCCGGTCCGAGCCGGGCTGAAATGCCTGACACGGACGAAGTAGGTGCCGGCTCCGAGAGAACGCCGGATCCGTGATAACAATCCGGGGCCGCTATCATCGTCCTGGGTAACGAGGTTGGTATCGCTATTAGGGCCAAACAGGGCTAGAAATGTATCCGTGGATCCGGATGTTTCAATGATGTGTTCCCCCGGATTGGTCACGGAAAAGGTATACAAATCATTTTCTCCCGGCTGTCCAATATCCCCCTGGACCTCCGCGCCGTCGATTTGGATCTGCACCGCTGCGGGATTGTTGTTTGAACGTACGGAGATCCCATAAGCCCCGGTCCCGACAGGACTAAAGTGTCGGATCTGAACGAAATATCTACCGGCTGCCAATTCCCGGACCAGCAGCGACAAAGTTCCGGGCCCACTGTCATCATCTGCGGCGACAAGCGCAGTTTCACTATTTGGACCGAACAAGCTCAGGAATGTATCCGTTGTTCCGGAGGTATCGATCGTATACGTGCCCGGTTCCGTTACCGTAAACGTATAGAGATCCTGCTCGCCGGCGGAGCTGATTTCACCCTGAACTTCCGGACCATTGATCTCCAATTCCTGCGGCAGGTGTGCCCCTCCTTCCGCTCGAATTGCTAATGCATAGGTCTGAGCAAACACTGGTATGCGATGCGCACGAACAACAATCTGGACTTCGCCTCCCGGGAGATCGTCCCAAACCACCTGCTCGACGTTATTGTTGCGATCAAAATCCGCTGAGTCAGGGGGCACGTTTCCATGACGTTCCTGACCGCCTGCAGCCCTGACAATAAGGTCGAGGTCGTTCTGCAAGGTCGAACCAGGTCTGTCGGTCCAAACCAGCGTTGCTTTGAGTGAAGCGCCCCTGCCGACGCTCACGGTCGTGACCTCCTCGTCACCTGCATCGAGCGCCGTCGCCTCTTCGCGAATTTGGACGGAACCCGCAAGCGTCGCGGCCATATCCACGCGGCCGAAGCCTTCGGAATTGTTTGGTATTGCGCTGGCCTCCGAAGGCGTATATTGACCCGCCACGTCCCTCGCACCGTTGATTAACAGGGCCTTCACCAACGCTGCACTCGGATCGTTCAGCTGTCGTTCTGCCGCAAGGTATTCCCGCACTACCGCGACGCAACCCGCAACCAACGGTGTGGCCATGCTGGTTCCACCGTTGAAAAAGTAGAGAGGATCTTGCGAAGGTCCCCACCCGGAGGAACTCGCATCACGAGACCGCGTCGACAAAATGAAACTTCCGGGTGCAACGACGTCTGGCTTGATGCGCCCGTCGGTCGTCGGTCCGCGACTGCTGAAAGCTACCATGCCTTCGGGGTTATCCGCTAACCGATCAGAGGCAACTGGGTTGGCCGGATACCCGAATGCCTGCTGATAGGTTGCCGCAAAGTTTGGCCGATTGTTTTCGGTCGCGCCAATCGTTATGCAGTTCTTGGCCGTACCCGGGGGTGTAACGGATCCCTGGTCGATCACGCCGTTTGCATTGCCATCCTCCCCTTCGTTACCAGCCGCAAAGCAGATGACACAGTCGCGATGATTCCAGACGAATTCGTCGACGTCCTGCGAATTGGAATCGTAGCGTCCGTCGCCCAAAGTGCTTCCCCACGAATTTGTATGAACGCGCACGCCGTCATCATCGTAGGGCGTCCGGAAAAGGTCATTCAGGTCGTTCGGTAATCCGCCCAGTCCCCCATTGCTATCCAGGACCGACTGCAGAACCAATCTTGCCGCCGGAGCCGTGCCTTTTACGGTGTGTCCCAGCGTCGCAGAATTTCCGTCACCAAGCACCGATCCGGCAACATGAGTGCCATGCCCATGTGGATCATTAGGACTGCCTGGACGCCCCAGCGCATATAGTTTTCCGACGCGTCCAGTGAATGCCTCATGCACGTCTGTTGTAGAGCCTTTGTCAAATCCCGTATCGCAGACGCCCACAGTCTGGGCAGTTCCCTGAAATCCCAGAGCCGGATTCCCGACCGGCTCAATATTCAGGATCTGACGCGCAATGTCATTATGCAGTTTCATTGGCACGACCTCTTCCACATGGCGCACCTCATCGATAGCCGCAAGCTCACTCAACCGATCGGCTCCTACCTTAACCCGTATCTTGCGCTGTGACATATCTAGATCCGATGGGTCCAGTTGTACCGCTGCAGCCAGCTTGTCGCGAATCGATTCCGGATCAACGTTCGCATGAAACACGACATCAACCTCCTTAGGGGTTGTATTGAAAGTGCTCGCCGGGGTGGCAGACAAATCCATCGAGCTTGCGAGTCCTGCACGTGCCGGGGCCCGCTCTGCAGGTCCTGTTTTCAACGAAGGTGCGATTTTGAATCCCTTCAAGTAAACATTGACCCAGGAGACAAAGGACAGGGAGCGAATCTGCTCGAGATTTGTGCCCGCAAAATTACAGAGATAGGTGTCATCCGGCACATATTCCAAGATCACGATGCCCATGTTTTTCAGCTCAGCCTTCATATCCTTGCTGAGCGGTTGATTCGTCTGAACGAGGATGTAGTCCGAGTCGGTGGCGTCAATTGAGCGCAGATTCGCTGCGGCGATAGCCGGCCCCTGTGCGAGTGGATCCAGCCTAATACCATTGATTGTGATTTGCGACATACTGAGTAGCTTTCTAATTTTAGATAAACTTAACTTTTGTTACGGGTGAAAATTGTCATTTGCACCCACTGCTGTGCTTGGGTAGGCAAAGCATTATGGCTATGGGAAATTCTCTCTTTTCTCTAAGTTACGACGATCTCCTTCACTGTCCTTGCAGAAAAGAATGTGGCGCGCTTGTTGGTCGCAAGAGGCATGTGCCGATTTTCTCCAAAGATCGCCACGTCATACGGAGCCTCCTTCACCACCGAAGTTCCGTAGCGGATTCTTTTGTCCGAAATACGATCTTCCGTTTTGGCTCAAACCAGCGTATCCCTTCGACAAGCTATTGGTTTCGATTGTCTCGAGAACCCAGTGGTAAAGATTCTGTTCATATTGGTCGACGGATTCTTTTTTCAAGTATTTTCCTCCTCACATGGATTATTCGTGTGCCGACAACCATAGGGCCGGTTCCATTGTCATAGTCCCAACAGCTCATCAAGAATCGCCTGAACTTTCGGGTTCGAGAGCGTTGAAGCGCTGGGTGTAGGCGCCCTGGAACCACTTCATACGACCACTAGATTGGGATGCGGAACTTCAATCAAAAGGTGCATTCGTTTTCCGGGACTGCAGCGAACCCGGCCATTCGGACGGTCCCGGCCGTCTTGACGTGCGCCGGCGAAGGCGATCTGGATCAAAAGCGGTAGCCTGCCCCCAATTGGGCCGCACCGTAACCCGGTCCCTGCTTTCCTCCTCCGGCTGTCAGGGTAAGGATCAGCTCCAGGTTGCTGACGACCCGATAAGCGGCCACGCCCTCGACTTCGAAATAGACGAGCGTCTGCGCGGGGCCATCGGGCGTTTGGATTGCCGACGGCAGAAACGCCGCGCCGGCACCGATACCGCCCTGGAGCGTCAGAGGATCCAGATTCAGGCCGACGAAGAAATTCCCACCTGCGCGTCCGAGACGATTCGTATCCAGCGATCCGCGCACGCCAAGTCCTCCGTAAATAAGCGGATTGGTCGTATCGTAAAAGAGCGGAAAGTCAGCGCCGATCGTCGTGACGAAGGAAGGTTTCCCTGCAAAGCCCTGGTATCCGGCCGTGGCAAAAACGCGAGGGTTTGGAGTGAGTGTCCAATGGTCGCCGGGTAAGTTGCGCTTCGTCTCTTCGACGCTCGTGGTTCGCGTCGATGGCGCCAGGGTGATTATCAGTTCGACGCCATTGGGAATCGATTCATCGCTAATGACGATCATTGCTCCCGATGTCTTGGTTTTCTTTCCCACCAGCGAAATCGTGATCGGAGAGAGCAGAGAGATCGCATTGGCATAGGCAAAGTATTTCCCGGGGAACTTGAAGTCGAACACCCGGGGACTGCCATTGGGAAAGAGCTGCTCGCGGATCATCGCGGCCATCCGGTTATCTTCCTCGGGAGGTGCGATTGTGATGACGGCTTTCTCATCGGCGACCTTCGCCACGATATCGATATCGGCTTCGGCCACTCCTTCGAGGCTCGAGGCTACGGCGCCCACGATTCCAGTCAGACGCAACTCCAACCGCCCTCGAAACCGCCTGCTAAGGTCCTGCGGAGGGCGCGACGAGTCATAGTTGATGCCAATTTGACCGACGTTTCCCAACAGTTGATCCACGATCTCCTTACCGAGTCGCCGCTTCACGTAGTCGATCTCTTCTTCCGTGAGCTTTTCACCGCGGCGAACCTTTTCCTTGATTGATTCCAGCCGATCTTGCTCTGGCTTCGGCTCCCGCTGCACTGCCAGGCTGGCGCCTCCCGCCTGCTGAACGACATGGGTCAGTTCGTGCGCGGTCAGTCGGCGATCATTCGGCCGATATTCCCCGGTGCCGAAGACAATGTCCTGGCCGACGGTGAACGCGCGAGCGTGGAGCGCATCCGCTATCCGCGCGGCTCTCACATCGTGGTGGATTCGCACTTTGGAAAAATCCGCGGCAAAACGCGGCTCAAAGAAGGTCCGGCTGGCCGGCGGAAGCGGCGCTCCATGACCGCGCATGGTCTCGATTTGCGTTTGGATTCCCGCCGGCACGGATTCCATTGCCAGACCGAAGTCGGTCGTTCCTTCTCTCCGATGGCGCTGCACCTTTTTCTTTTCATACTCCGGACATGGCGCACCGCAGGCGGCGAACTTTCGTTGCACGGCATATTGACCTGGCGATACTTCCGGAGCGCGCGGAAAAGAAAGAGGCGGCTCCGAGATCCGCGATACCGCCTTGGCCATGTGGTCGGCTTCCTGTTCGTAGCGGTCGTCGAGTGCGCCGACTCGAAGCTTGGCTTGCACCACTGGATGGAGGTCGGACTGGGCGATCGTGTAGCACGAGCGTGGCGCGACGGACGATTTTGGCCAGCTCGCACGATGAACCGCGTGCTGCCTGCGGCGTTCGAATGCGGCCAGTTTCATGGGTTTTAGAAATGCCCGACTACTCCGGGCCCCACATCGACCTTTCGAACTTGGGTGACAACGTTGGGATTCCCTCCCAGATCGAAATTCGTTTCGAGCTTCAGCCCCCGGCCAAGTTCGAATTGAAAATCGAGGACGGCTTCGCCGGTCTTCGCAAAGGTAAGCCTCTTGACCATCCTTCTTCGGGTTGTGCGAGAAGCATTCTGCCGCCCATTCTGACAAGACTTCGCTTTCCCCGTCATCATAATCGTCTTAAAAGTTGCGTCGGTTTTTCGCCCACCAACCGCGAGCCACATCCCGCATTCGGCCTGGTTGCCCATGCTGCCGAATAGCTGGGTGGCTGCCGCGCGGTCCTCGTGCGAAAATTCATTCTTCCTCCGCGAGCGCCCGCTGGACATGAAAGTCGATCTTCTCGTTGAGATCGTTGTTCAGTCCGGGAACGTCAAAGGGCAACGGCACCATCCGTTCCGGTTTGAAGAGGTTTGCACGAATGTAGTCCAGTGCCAAGCCTCCGGGATTGCTTTCAAGACGAGTAAAACCAGCGGGCAGCTCTTTCAAGTCGTCAACCAGCGGATGGGCATAGTCCTCGACAACCAAATAAAGAAGTTCCGAAGGCGACTTCTTCGACTTCACATTGATCGCGATGCGGTAGTCGTCATCGTCATCAATCAAGTGGACTTGATAGTGAGGAGAGGCCCCGAGCCCCAGTTGCCTGGCAATGGGCCGCCCCTTCAGGATGCCATAGTTCTTTAATGCCATATTCTAATTCAGTCAGTTTCTAAGCGAGGCAACGTCGCGATAATGCGGGATATACTGCCACGCGAATCTCCAATAGTCACGGCAATCGCACCATCAAAGAATCGTTCCGCCCGTGCTGGCTCACTTCCCCGCGGCGTTACCAGTTTGCTGCCTCCAGCGTCGGATTTTTCGGCATCGAGCGGCCGGACAAAACGGCGGACCGATGGACCTTTGTATTACACCTGAAGGATCGAGTGCGGGAAGGACACTTGCACTTCTTCGGCTGTAGCTCTCGCCAAGGGAGCCTTGGCCCGAATGAAGCTCGGCGAGCGGGAGTTGAGAGGCGTCCCGGAAGTGATCCGCGGAAGGTCGTGATCGCCGCGATGCTTCTGATCGGACGACAGTCCGCCAGGAACGGATGGCCGAGGGCCTATGGACCAAAAGCGCCGGAAGTTGAGCTGGCAATTCCAAATGTGACTCCCGGACCCGGCGCAACGCGTGCAGATCCCACCGCACGGGCAACCGTCGCGCCGGGCACACAACGCGTCCGCATCCCCGATGAGCGCACGACCGGTTGCGAGCAGCGCGTGGGCCGAAAAGGCGCCGCACCTCGGCCTCGCTTTCGGGACAGGAGGCGGCTTCACGGCAGCGAGGCTGTGCCTGGAGGCTGTAACGGTTTCCTTCAACGTCCGCCAGTCAGGGTGGAAACATCGTGGTGATGCCGGCGCCCTCCGTCAGCCCGGCCAGGGTCCCCACAAAGCCCTGATAGGCACGGGCATTGTCCCAGTTTGCCTCTGTCGGCCCCGGGGCCACCGAGTGCCGTACGTTGGGGAAGAAGTGGAACAACTCGTGCAGCACCTTAGGCGCCTGCATCGAGCCGTCCGCATAAAACGGTGGGTAGATTGCGATGTAAATGTCGCCTGCGGAGGTCGGGGGTTGCATGGCCGCGGCGCTGAGACCCGGCATGGCAAGTCCCGCGCGGTGGATAGCTTCGTCCCGGTACCCGGCAGGGACCGGATTCGGGATGATGTCAAAGGGCATCGTCTGGATCCATCCCCCTGCCTCGTCGACCCGGGTCTTGAGCAGGTCCAGTTTCTCCAGCCCCGACCCCTTGAAAAACCGATCATAGGCGCGAAACACATCCGGCGGCAGTGGCGCGTTGTTGTCGCGGTTCTTGATCGCCCGGTCCAGCTTGCGGCTCGCGGTGAGTAGCGCATTGCCGACGTCCTCCCTCGCCTGTGCGACAGGACCCTTCGGGGCGAATTCGTCGGCGCGATGATCCGGTTGCCGCTGCACGAGCCTGTCGCGGCACCCATCCTGTTGCACGACATGGGCCAGCTCATGGGCGAGCAAGCGCCGTCCTTCGTGGGAATTCGGTGAATACTGTCCGGCGCCAAAGACGACATGATGTCCCGCGGTGTAGGCGAGCGCATGGATGGCTTGCGCCGATTCGGACGCCCGGGCATCGGCGTGCACCCGCACCGCGCCGAAGTCGTGACCGAGACGCGGCTCCATCGACCCGCGGGTCGCCGGTTCCAACGGCTGACCAGGAGAGTTCAACACGCCATCGATGATGGGTGGCGCCTCGGAATGCGCGGGATTCTCGTCTCCCGCATGCCTCGCTTGAAACCGTCCGGACGACTGCCCGCTCCGCTCCGTCGCGCACCGTGGGCACCTTCCGCCGCAGGGACAAGCAGGCCGGGACCGAAGGTCCGGCATGCCCACCACTTCACGGGCCACGCGGTCGGCTTCGCGCTCGAATTCGTCATCCCGGAAACCTATCGCGAGCTTGGTTTGAATCGGGAAGGCATTCTGCCAGGACCAGCCGACATGGCCGCCCATGTTTTGGGAGGCGGGCAACGGCCGGGTCGGATGCGTATCCGGCGTGGATCTTCGGGCCGCGCCGCCAACTCTTGATTGCTCCGTGTCGGGGCGCTGGAATGCTGAAACCTTCATCGTAATTACACGCTCATTTTTTGCCGAGCACGCCGAGCGTGGCAGTATCGATCGAGCCGGATTTGATCGTGCCGGTCACCTTCTTCACCGTCAGGCCGGAGAACTCGATCTGGAGGTTGACGCCTTGATCTATCCGGATGTCCTCTGCGGCAAAATCGAACATGTCCCAAAGCAGGGCACGCGCGGAAGTTTCGTTGACGTTCAATGTCACGTTGAGCGCGGAGGCGGTGGAACCCACGACCGTGAGATCGACTACGGCGCCCTGATCGAGGTGGATGGCGGCTACGTCCAGAATCTGTATTTCGGTGGGCGTGGCCTGGAGGACGATGTTGACATTTTCGAGGCCAGTAATGCTCGGATTGGGACCAGTGGTGTCGACTTCCGCCGGATCGCCAGGCGGCCAGGTTATCTCCATGGGCACCTTCACCCCTACGAACCTCCCACGGATCATTACGCCCTTTCTACCCTCCATTTCCACCAGCTTCATGTCCGTATGTACTCCATTTATGAGGAGAGCCGGGAAGAAATCTCCGGCGAAATAGATGGTCGGACCCCTGTTCGGAATCATGACTCCGTCAAACAGCGTGCCGTCCTTGATTTTGGTGGATACATCGAGATAGCTATAGGGCTCGCCGGCATCGGGCACTGACGGAAATGTTACCAAGGCGCGGAAACTCGCGTCACCACTGGTGTGCTTGGCCAGATCCTTCAACGTGGGAAACAGTTGCACCATTTCGCTCCAGCCGATGAGCGCGCTCAGGTCGTCGATTTCGAACGAGGCGCCAGCAAGACTGATGTCGGAAAATTTCAGAATAGGCAACCCATCGACGAAGGCGCTCCGAGTGAGGTTGAGGTTGCCAAGGGCGGCCGGTTTGTCTCCGGGCATGCCGAGGACGACGTTCGCGCTCAAGCTCTTGAAGTTAATGTCGAGATGGTCGCGCGTATAGCGGCCACCCTCGAGAGTAACGGCCGCGGCGTCCTTGTCGATATGGGCCGTGATCTTGTCCAACTCGGCGGTTTCGGCGCCGCCGGCGACCAAGGGTTGATCGAGTGCCAGATCGAGGCCTTCGCGGTCGAGCTGGCCGGATACATCGGCGTCGAGATGGACAAACCAGGAGCGGAGCGGCTGCCCATCTTTCAGCACGACTGCATTGCCTTGCACGCTCAGATTGTCGAGCGCGAACGGCATGTTTCCGTCGCTCAGCGCATCGAAGCGGAGCGCCTGGCTGGACGCGTTGAGATGGAGTTCAAGCAACGGACCGAGCTTTGCGACCAGCCCCTGCGCGACCAGCGACTCGCCCGAGACGGCACCCTCAGCCATGAGGAAATCCTCAGCAATGAGGAGTTTCATCGAGGGAACATCCAGACCATAGATCGTAGCCTCGCCTTGGGCGTCCATCGACACGGCCACCTGGGCGCCGGCCAGTTGGGTCGTCAGGCGCAGGCCGGTGGCGGTTGCCGACTTCGCGTGGAGTCCGGACAAGGAAACGCCCAGCGCACTGGCCTCCTCGGCTTGGGTGCGATCAGCGGACGCTGGCGTCACGAATGCCCATGTCAGGTCGAGCCGGGAATCGTGCAGCCTTAATGACTTCCAGCCGAGGTCGACCGCGCCGAACTTTTCGCTCAGCGGGTTCAAGTGGAGACCGAGCCGGCCCAGCACCAGGTCCTCCTTAGGATCGATGCTCACGCTGCCGCTGAGCTGGTCGGTGACGACACCTTCGACTGCGCCCTCGAAGTAAGTAACGGAAAGCCGCC
The DNA here is from genome assembly GCA_963805815.1 of uncultured Verrucomicrobiae bacterium. Classification (GTDB taxonomy): domain Bacteria; phylum Verrucomicrobiota; class Verrucomicrobiia; order Chthoniobacterales; family Chthoniobacteraceae; genus CAWDWA01. The sequence goes on along the minus strand of CAWDWA010000021.1, from coordinate 117,922 downwards.
TGCCGGCGAGTTCGAAGTCGATCGTGCCGGATTCCAGGTCGCCGAACGAGAACTGGTAGATGCCCAGGTCGACCAGCGCGGCGAGCTCGAAATCGCGGAAGGAGAGAGGCTGTTCACTGCGGGCGTTGAGCAGCGCGCCCACGGCGCCCTCAAACCCCGCGATCGTGCCGGTTTCCACATGGACGGTGGGTAGCGCCCCCGCGGCGAGCACCGCGTGCAGGCCCAACAACGTCGGATCCTCAGCCACGGCCCGGAACTTGCCGGGTTTTTCGAGCGTGACCTGAAGGGCCCCCAACAGGTCGATGTCGATGCTCAACGCAGCGCCTTCGGCGATCTCGAACTCGCCTGCCTCCGTGAGTTGCACGCTGCCATATACGTGCACGGTGTCGGCGATGCCACCCGGGGCATCGATCGTAATGCCCCAGGCCAGCTTCTCGCAGGCCACCTTGTGCAGCGTGGCGTCCAGCTCGATGCGACGGTCGGGGAACACATCCGCGTGACCCTCCATCCCGGCGAAGGTGAGCGGTCCGGCTGTCGCCTCGTCCCCGAGCAGTTTGCCCTCGCCGCCGGCGGGGAGCGCGCCGCCGGTGACGTCGAGTTCGATGCGGTAGAGCGGCAGGCCCTGTTTGTTGCGCTCCATCTCGGGCGGAGCCGACCCAGGCTTCGATGGCGCCGGCGCGGCTGCCGGGAAGGTAACGGTCAGCGTGGCGCTTTCCCCTGTCACCTCGTCGAACCGGGTCTGGGCAGTGGAAATGCCAACGCCGGAAAGTCGCAACGGCTCCTCGCCGGGCGCGGTTTCCGTTGCGAGCTGCAGGACCACGTCGTCCGGTGCGATGCCGAGTCCGCGCAATACCGCGTCGGCGGCCTTCCGGTCCGGGTTGCTTTGTGCGACCTCGAGCTCGGCAATCCGGATGCGCTCCTCGTTGGTGAGTTCGGACGCTTCCTTGGCGCGCAGACGCCGGAGTTCGATTTCGGCGACCGCGCGGGGACCCGCCCCGACGACCAGTTCAAACCACGTCTGCACGCTGGCTGAGGCTGCGCCGGGAAGGTCGACCGCGCCCGCACGCAGCTCGCCGACGGTGGCCACAAGCAGCATTTCGCCCCCCAGCCGCTCGGACAGGACCCGCTTCAGCTCGCCGACGAAGGTGGTTGGCAAATCCGTCCCGGAGGGAGTGAGCGTCGATACCAGGCTCCCAAGAGTGGCGTGCAGCACCTCCACGAGGGACTGCAGTTGTCTTTCGATTTCCCTGACCACGCCGACGACATGCGTGCCGTCGCCTTCGCGGAACGGGCCGAGGTCGATATCGATCGTGATATCTTCGACGAGCACGTCGGTCAGGTAGGCAGTCTCCACGCGCGCGCTCGTGGCCACGAATTGTCCGACTTCGAGGGAGCCGAGCTGGACGTGGAGAGAATCCTGATCGACCAACGTCTTTTTCGCGGGCCAGCGCGAGATGACTTCCAGACCCGTGAGCGTCAGGTCGCGTGCGGTGACGGCGATGGGTCCCTGCAGTCCTTCGCCACCCCAACTCGCCGTGGGGATGTAGGCGAAGGGCGCCCGGATGATCAGTTCGCCTTCGCCGGGATTGACCTCAATGCTGAGTTTTCCAGAGACCGGAGCGCCTTCGAATCCGTCCAGCCGGATGCCAAACAACGTCCCGCCGAGCGTTCGCTGCAACTCATCCAGCGGGATCTGTTCCAGCGTGCGCCCCTTCTTGCCCCAGATGTTGGAGACAGCGGGAAGGGCGATCTCAACCGCCCCCAGAAGGTCGTTGTTGAGTGCGAGGCCGGCGCCCCTCCAGAAAAGCCAGAATGGCTTTGGCCGCTCGCGGAGCCGCTCCATCGTCAGCTCGCCATCGGCCCGCAAGCCTTGCTCCGCGAAGAAGTCACCGTGGGTGTCCCAATTGTCGGTGACGAAAGCGACGACGCGCGGGTCCCCGGCGTGGCCGGACTGGACCGCCATCCAGAAGAGGGTGCGCAGCCACGGCTCGTTTTCCTGTTCCCATGTCTCGGGATTCTCCAGTTCGACGAGCAGTGCCTCGAGATCCTCGTCCGTGAACGCAAACTCCCTGGCGACACGCAGTCCCGGCTGTTTGCGATCGGGGAGCTTCTCGAAGGCTTGCTGACCCTCGTCCGAGCCAAGGAACGAGAGGCGCTGGTCGGGCGCCATTGCATCGAGGATTTTGAAGACCGTGCGCGCCTCCTCGCCGGATACGCGCAGGTCGACCTCCAACAGGCCGGTCTCCACCTGAAACTCGATGGTCGCCGCGTTGGCTTCGGGCGCACGCACGGTGAGAATCGCGAGCATCGGCGTGCGCGCGGGTTCGAGCCAGGCGTCCGGGCCCAGGTCGCGGAAGAGGCTGTCGAGCAGGCCTTCCGCGTCGAGGCGCGCGACCGTGGTATCCAGATTGTGGAGAGATGCGAGCCGAGTGAGCAGGTCAAACGCATCGGCGGGCCTGGCTTCACGGAACTCGCTCACGAGTTCTTCGAGAACGGGGTCGGCCGCTTCCGCGGCGGCATCCGGGTCGCCCGGCTCCGTCGTTTCGGTGGTCGCTGCCGTTTCGGATGAAGGGCTGCGGTAGATACGTGTGGAGACGGGCGGACGAACGGCGGCGGGCGAAGCCGTCGCCACGGGTTCGGACGCCGCACCGGAGGAAGTCCGCGGCAAGCGAGCCAGCACGGCGCCCTCGTTCGCATGGGCCTCCGCTTCGGCCGGGTCGGTGGCGTCGGCCAGCGTTTGGGGAACTCCCGCCGGGATGCGGCCCTGCACGAGTTGTGCGACGTGCGTCAGCTCATGCGCGAGGAGCCGGTCGCCCGCGGCGGTTCCCGGCGCGTATTTGCCGGCGCCGAACCAAATGTCCCCGCCCAACATGAAGGCCTGGGCCGCGAGCGCCTCCGCCACGGCGTGTGCCCGCGGGTCGTCGTGCACGCGGACACGGGCGAAATCGCGCCCGAAGGCGCGTTCGAAGCGGGCGCGGGTGCCTGGAGGCAAGGGCTGCCCGGCGGGGTGCGGGGACAAACGTTCCCACGCGCGCTCTCCGGCGTCGACTTCCGGTGCGGAGCGCCGATCGGCCGGCGGCGAACTTCGGGCGGCACCTTTCTTCTGCCGCCGGCATCGCGGGCAGATGCCGCCGCACGCGCAGAAGACGTCAGGGCGGGCCGCGGCCGCACTTCTCCTGTCTCGGGTACGCGTGTTTGTCGCGTCGGAAGCCTTGCATTGGCCAATCCGCCGGACGGGACGAGTCGGCGAGGCGGAAGCAGAAGCATGAGTCGGAGCAGGCATCAGGGCTTATCTCCAAGGCCATGGGTTGGGAACGTCGATCCGGACGCCTTGGTAGAGGTGAGAACAACCGAAATCGTCGTTCCGACGACGTGGTCCGCCGGCATTCGGACGAATTCCGCGGGAACTTGGGTCGCCCCGGACTCGCGCGCCGCGATCGGGCGCCCTGCGGAAGCGAGCGGAGTCAACATTTGGTTTTTCGGTAGGGTCTCCACCAGTCGGCGTCGGCGACCTGGGAGTCGCTCGAGCCATCGGTGCGCCAGATCGCATCACCCGAAATGACGTAGAGCGGAAGTCCGATGTTGCTCGAAGCATCCTTATCATCGTGGGATGGCTGCGGGCTGGCCGAGTTGGGGTGAGTGTGGACGAATGCGATCGCGCCAGAGGGTACGACACCCTTGAAGGTCTCCTTGTTGTGGGAGTAACTGGCGGGCCACCAACCGAGCGAGATGCTGCCGCCAGACGAAACGATCCATGCGGCGCGCTCGTATTCGGCGACTCCGTATTGCGCAGCCCGGAACAGGCAGAAAAATTGCGCCATGGCGGATGGATCGCTGGTGATCGCATCGGCGGGGGCCACGGGCGGGGCGGGCGCCGGGCTCGCACCGCTGGCGTCAATGTCAGCATGCACCTCGACGTGCTCGATCCATTCTGGCGGAGCGCTTTGCGCACGACACTTCGGGCAGAGGCCGCCGCAAGCGCAGGCATGATCTTCGGCAGTGTGGTAGTCAGCGACCGCCTTTTGAGCCTTGCCTGGAATTGACAGTGTTTCCGCGGATATTGGCGCGGTCCACGGCCGCCGGCGCATGGGCTGGGCGGTGGCGGCAAGCCTGAAGCGGGCGGGCGCCATTACGGTGATTCGAGCGGAGACCAGGGTTCGCACGAGCCGTGCCACGGACTCTTGTCTTCATGGTGCATAGTAATGACGATCCGGGTGCAATGAGGATCTGAGAAAACGGTTGAACTGGGTATGTGCGGCCCGGCGCGGCGGCCGGGGCTGGCCCGGAAATCGTGCCAGAGGCGCATCGATTCAATTTCCTTCCCCATTTTGTTGAATCGCTCCACCCGTTGCAGACGTTCCTCGAGACGCGTATTGCAGTCTCCCGCCCATCCAAGTCCCCAAATGCCCCAAGGTCCAGCGGGAAAGACATTCGGAAGGGCGGCCACGTCGCGCTCGTATCCGACCAGGTATTTATTTACCAGGCAGGCATTGTCGGCTGCATGTTCCTGCTCGGCTTCGATGAGCCACTTGTGAAACTCTTCCGAGCTCGGTTCGCCGGTGAAGATAACTTCAGCTTTGCCGCCCGAGCAGCCGGGTCGCCCGACCAGTTCGGCGTGGACGATCTTTCCAAGGTCAGCATGGTCGACGATGCTGGTCCAGGGTGGGTCCTTGAGTACGGTGATCTGGTTGGTGACGCTGAGGTTTATCCCGCTGCCCGAATACACGCACTCGCCTTTTGACTTCGAATAGGCGGGCAATGGAAAGAACAGGTCAAGTAACTCCGAAGGCTCCAACTCCTTCCATTGAACAATAGTGCCGTCTACTGCCATCCGGGTAATGCCAAGTGCGCCCCCTCGACGAGCATCGTCGTCTTCTACGACCACATGCGTGGATGGATCGAAAAAGTCGATGTCGCGGGAGACAGAAGTGACACCGTCATAGGTAACCGCGCGTTGTATGCAGAGAGCCGACCCTGACGTCGACCCGGAAGCGGGATCGCCGCGCGTGGAGCACGCGGCTTCCTGTTGGCACACATGGGTGAGTTCGTGCGCGAGCAGGCGGCGCCCGGACGGGAGATGCGGCGCGAAACATCCGGCGCGAAACATGATGTGATTGCCGATGACGTAGGCAAACGCGCCGATGGAAAGCGCCGATTGGCTCGCAAGAGCATCCGTGTGAATCCTGACTTGCGAGAAGTCGCGCTCGAATCGCGGTTCCATGAACGCGCGCGTCGCTTGATCGAGCGGCTGGCCCGGTGCCTTCAATGTTGCATGGACCGCTTGATGCGACCGCATCATGCCGTGGTCACGAGTATCTTCAGGGACCTTCGGCTGCACACGGTTCGGCTTTTGCTTTTTCTGCTCTGCCTTACACCTTGGGCACTCGCCACCGCACACGCAGGTTCCATGGGGCGAAGGCTCGGGCATGTGCACCACCTCGTCCGCGATACTGTGGGCCTCCTGTTCGTATGCGTCGTTTGACGCGCCGATTTCCAGCCTTGCCTGCACTCCCGTGGAATTTGGCAACGTGACTCTCGCGGTCGTCGCGTTACCGGTCGTCACGTATTGGTGACCCCGGTCGGTCGCGGTTACGCACCGACCCGCGTGCCACCCTTGAAGTGCGGTGTTCCCGGTGGGGACGATTCGTGATTTGTCATGCTGGGCACCTTGAAGCTCTCGAACCGGCTGACTTGTCTGCCAGATGTCACTCACATGAATACCTGCACAGCGCGGACACCGTCCTCCGCATGCGCACAGCCAACGCGCATTATCAACAACTTGCGCCGACAACTGAGCTATCGTGCGAGCGAGCGGCTGCTTTGTGTGGCGCCTGGACGCGACACATGGGCCGATATGCTGGGCCACGACGGATGGTTTGAATGGCATCGTTGGCAAGCTTAAGGCGTTTGCACCAGCTTCGATTGCGTCAGGGATGCTGCGGTGGCTGCGTAGCGCCGCCAATCAGCTTCCTGGCCCGGGCCTCCGAAGTAGCCGAGCAGCCCTGCGAATATCTCGATGGTCTGATCTTCCGGACTCAGAGCCTTCCATCCGGGGCACAGCGATAGCGGCGTAGTACCGATGTCGCGCACCCAGAAACTTCCAGCAGTGCAGCCGGTCTTGCAACCGATGCGTACGGGCTTGGCAAGGCCTTGTGCGACTTTCTCGTAAGCCACCGCTTGAGGATCAGTATTCGCCCCCTGGTAAGCTTTCGCTGCAACGCGTGCCCACTGATGCGCGCGAGCGATTGCGAGATGAATGAGCGAAGTCCAATCATCGGGGCAGCGACGCAAGGTATCCTTCGGCGGTTTCATGCGCCTCGTCCGCCCCGTCGCCAGCTCCTCGACCAGATTCGCGTAGGAATCCGCGTTGAGCAGCGCCTCGGCGGTAGTCAGGTCGCGGTAGATCCGGTCCTTTGCGTAGCCGAAATCCAGGACGCTGTTGTTGGAGTCAAGTGAGTGGGCCACTTCGTGAATCAGCAGCCCGGGATTCTCCTGGCGATGGCTGAAGAAATAGGGGCACAGGTAAAGCGCGTTCGTCCCAATTCCAAAGTATGCGCCGACTTTGTCGGAGCATTTTCGGCCGCCGCAAACGATGGAATTGACCGTCAGCGGAACAGGTGGAGCGGATCCGATGCGGATATCCTGGCCGAAGGCCGGCGAACCGGCAGCTGCGAACTCCGCGCGGGTGGGAAAATTGCCGCGGATCTTCTGCAGATTCAGTAGCACCTTCGCAGTCGTGTCGCTGTCGGTGGACTTGAAATGGCTTGCCAGCGCCTCCCGTGCCAGCGTGGCGGTTTTCGAAAACAGGAACGGTCCGCCCATGATCGAGTTGACGCACAAAATCGCCCAGTCAAGCCAGCGCCGCGCTTCGGCAAATGCCGTCTGCACATACGCTTTCTCCTGGTCGTTACACTGCGAGGATTTTCTGCTCGACTGCTTTAAGCGGCCGAATACCTCAATCTCTTGCGCCGGTGCGCTTTTTCTTCGGACGATTCCCTCGCCAGCGCCGCTCGCCTGCTGCAAAACATGGGCCAGTTCGTGTGCCAGCACGTGCTGCTGGTCAACCGAACCGTTCATGGGCAGGCGGCGTGAATCAAGCGTCACGTGATGGCCTAACGTGTAGGCAAGGGCATTGATAGCACGCGCGGATTCGCCTGCTGCCGCATCGCGGTGGATGCGCACCCGCCCGAAGTCATGCCCGAAGCGTGGCTCGAAGAAGCTCCGCGAATCGGCGTCAAGCGGCTCCCCTATAGATGACAGCACGTCGTGGACGACGGCCGGTACCGGTGCCGCTGCCGCGCTCGCCTCACCGGTTCCAATCATGCGCCTTTGCACGAGTGGGGCTATGCCGGGCGTCGAGCTCCCGAAAAAAGGGATTTCTTCGCTCATATGCATGACCTGATCGGCCACCCGGTCTGCTTCCTATTCATAGGCGTCGCCTGCCTGGTTCACACGGAGCTTCTTTTGCAGCGACGCTTCCTCTTCGCAGCGCGGGCATCGGCCGCCGCAGGCGCAAGTCCGCTGAACCAGACCTTGCATCACAGTGGCCGTGACGGGCGGTCGACGCAGCGCAGTCATGGCCGGTGCAGCAGCCTTGACCGGCTTCTGGATGAATTTGGCGATTGCTGTGGTCATGTGGAATTCGCGAATTTCGGAAAGGAGCGACGCCTGGAGGAACCGCTGCGGGCAAACGGGCGCCGATTTTTGGCGTGCGGCTGTGCAAGCAGCGCCTTCCTGCGCTCGATCAACCGCGACGTCAACCTGTAGAGAATTATCTCGGTCGTCTGCCTGAGACCGGCACGTCGGCTCGCCTGTATCGGTCGTCAATCAGAGAGCTCCTCGAACGCTTTCCGATACGAGTTTTCGATACTGAGCAGCGTGTTGATCGCGTCGAGCGTATCGGTATTCTGCAGAAGTTGAATCACGGTGAGATGCCATTCATACCACGGCGGCAATTCATCCTTTCTCGCGAGCGTCTCTGCCCACGCCCACTCCGGTCGCCGACGTTTCAACTCAGGGATGAGCTGCAACCTGGCACGCAGCAGCTGTGCTTCCCGCGAAAACGCCAACGCATCCGCCCCTGCGAGCCGAGCGAACGCATCCTCCAGCATCTCATCTGCAATGGAAATGGCTCTTGCGGAATCATCGACCATCTGCTGTGTTGCGGAAGCTTCGTCCTTCTGCTGATCGGTGAGAATTTCGTTGCGCATAAAACGCAGCTCAGAGATAAGGTCATCGACGATGACCATGGCCGCTGGCAGGAATCGCAGGGGCGCCTCCCTGGCAAAGGCACGGTATGTTTCGATCACCCCGAGATACTCTACCTCCCCGATTCCAGCCCGGACGAGCGCCGCAAGCGGTTCCGAGCTGAGCGCCGCATAGGCGTCTTCTAGCACTCTTTGGTAGCGCTCGTCCGGCTGAACATCGGCAAGACGCGTCACATTGAAGGGCACATCGATTACATCCAGGCGCTTTTTGGAATTATCGGCCTCCTTATTTGTTTGCCCCGGCACGGCCTGCGACATTCCAGACGGCTCCCGCTCCGTATCTGGCAATAGTGTCTGGGGGATGAAGGTGGCCGCCGCCCAGGATCCGATATCCGCATCGCTCGCCTTCGGGTGGTCCTCGATCTCGAAGAACTTCCCGTTGTGCACGGCGTACAAAATGCGCCCGCGATCACCCGACTTGCCGATGAGCCGCGCCGGCCCGGTGATGACCAGTGCCAAGTGCACCGGCAACTCGACCCAATAGAATTGTAGGTCCAGCTCTTCCGCAACAAGAGACAGAATGTAGGCAATTCTCATGGCGTAGATCCCGCAGTCCTGAATCACTTCGCCGGTGAGCGCCCGCGGGAACGGCCGGTTGATATACCGAACGTCTCGGTCCGAAAGGTTGTAATCGGCGTGAACGGTGAAGGCGGAGAAATACCGCTCAAGCTGTTTGATGACACGTTCGAGAGGCTTTCCCGGGGTATCCCCTTCCGTGGACTTGAGCAGCTGCAGAGCCCACGCGCGCATCGAGTCGTCGTCCTTGAACGGATGGGATTCTGCGCGCGCCGGGTTTCCGGGTTCAATTATGCCGGCGCGCATGCGCTCCACCTCGCCGAGCAAGCGAAGCTGGGCCTGCACAGTTTGGAGAATCGAGGCGACCGGGCGCTTCAGTTCATGGGGGTGTTGCTTGCTATCCTCAGTGTAAAACTCGAACGGTATTTTGCGTCCTGTATTCTCAGGCTCGAAAAAGTCCATGTGCGCTGGTTGCTCGCCAAAATCTGACATTGTGATCTGGATCTCCTCGGAATCGATCACGCTGCTCTGCTCCCCGACTTCGACCACGAGATCCGTCACGGTGTCGATGATCTCCGTGGGATCCTCGATGCGTCCTTCGACGATGGCTGAAACGATCGCCTGAACCCGGAAGAGCATCAGCGGCAACAATGTTCGCAGCGTGCTCTGCACTGGTCCGCTTGGGTCGAAGCGTTCGCGAGAGAGCAACGTAGGATCATCGAGCTGCCCTGCAGTCGCAACGTACAGCCTTTGAATGACAATGAGGCTCTGCAGTGCAGCCTGCGGGTCATCTATTGATGGTTCTGGAAGATTTCCGAGCAAACCGAACAGGAACTGCGCCTGCGCCTCGTCGTGCTCCAGAGCGTAGGGAGGCAGGCGCCCTCCATAGGCGGCCTCCCAAAGCTTGAGACCTTCCGCAGCCATTCCCGTCTGGATCAAAGCCTCGGACAGGCCTTTGGCAACGGCCATGCTGAATCCCGAGAAATTCCACGCACGCGAATCCGCGGCCGCATCCGTCGCCGCGCGAACGGCTGATCGAAAGGGCTCGCTGGTATCACTCCCCTGTCCCTTCAATTCGATGAGCAACGTGACCAGGTTGAGGAGCGTCGCCTTGTGCTGCTCGGCCACAACCTCATACGCTGGTTCCTGCGACGCTGCGGGCGCACGCAAGGCTTCAATTGCGGCTCGCAACTGTTGCAACTGATCATCGGCAGGCCTGGCGGGCGATCGATGGATCTCCGCCAGGCCGCCTCGATTCTTCCGGTCATTCTGCTGAATTACGTGCGCCAGTTCATGCGCAAGCAACCGCCTGCCGCAGGACGTCTGCGGCGCAAACCGTCCGGCCGCAAAAACTACGCTGTTACCCATGACGTAGGCCTGCGCATTCAATTCCCGCGTTGAACGCTCGGCAGAAACCCCTGTGTGAATCCGAACACGGGAAAAGTCGCATCCGAATCGTGCCTCGAAAAATGCCTGTGTGACTGCGTCCAGTGGTTGGCCCGTGGTGCCCAGCGCCTTTCTTACGCCGGGATCTGAGGGCTCTCGAGCGACCGGGGCCGCTGCGAGCGCAATGGGATTTCCTTCAGACGCATGAAACTTCGCATGCATCACTCGATCGGCTGCCGCATCGGCCAGGCGTTCGTCGGGGTCGCCAGGCTCGCTGATCTTCATATCTCGCGCAACCGGCTGGCAGCGCGGACAAGTGCCTCCGCATGCGCAAGTCGGCGAGCGGAGGAAGCTCGCCTGCGCCCGTATGGTCGCGGCCGCCCGGCACGCAAGAGGACTGCCGTCGGATGATTTCGTCGCAGCGGACGGATTCCTCGTTCGCTGAGTTCGACGCATCATGGGTAATCGCGCAATATTCAGTCTGGGCATTAGGCGGTTTGAGAATCGGGTTTTGCCGGGGGTAGCTTCTTTCTGCATTTCGCGCAGAAATCTTCTTCTCTGTCTTGTTTCGGGGTTCTAGGGTGCCGACGCATGCCGTTGTCCGTCGCGGTGTGGCGGATACGGGGGGCGACCGCCGGTTAGGCCGGAGCTATCGCTCGCATAGTCATTGTGTTAAGTCGAAACGAAAATCACTCACCGGCCCGCGTTTCGCGGGAGGATCCGTTCATTTCTTTTTGGCGCGTGAGTTCTTTTTTGCTCTCCGGGTGGTTGCCCTGCGGCCCGGGGTGACGTCCGGTCCGGGCTTTACAGCAGCTGGGCGTTGCAGCTTGAGGTCGATGGGCGTACCCTCCTCGACAGCGGTGCCGGCCGCGGGCGATTGCGTATCCACGACACTGTCGTCGGGCGAGTCGACCGGATTGACGCTGCCGGTCTTCAAGCGCACCTGGTCCAGCGTTTTCTTCGCGGTGGACAGTTGCATGCCCACGAGATTGGGGACCGCGACCTTCTGATCCGTTTTGCGGGTGACCAGGTCGACCGGCGAGCCCTCGTCCACCATGCTGCCCGCGTCCGGCGACTGTTGCACAACCACGGTCTCGTCCGGAGCGCCGTCGGGCTTCACCACGCCGACGATCAGGTTCGCCTTATTGATCGCCGTTTTTGCATCCTTCAGGGTGAGGTTCACCAGATTGGGCACGGTCATCTTCGTCGCCGGTAATTCCACCACGACGTCCACCGCTGAGCCGCGATCAACCTGCTCGCCTGCGGCGGGAGATTGCTGGACAACCCTGGCTTCCTGCGGTGCCCCGTCCGGCTCGACCGTGCCGAAGGTGAGTTCGATCTTTTCCAAAACAGCGCTCGCTTCGGTTAACGTGAGATCGGTCAAATTCGGCACGGTGACCTTCGCGTGGGGGACGCCGACAACGATCCTGACCACGCTGCCCGCCGCGACCTTCGAACCGGCCCTCGGATCCTGGACAAGCACTGTGCCAACGCTGTCGGGGTCAGTCTCCCGCGTGCTGGCTTCGACCTCGAGCCCGGCCTGCTCGATCGCTGCCTGCGCCGAGTCCTGCGGTTTGCCGACCACGTCGGGCACGGTCGCTGACGCGGGTGGCGGTTCATCCGGCGCGCCCGGAGGAGGCGTGCACGTGCCCTCGCCACAGATGATGATCTCCCGATAGTCGATCACACCGAACCTGGGGCTAAGCGGTTCCGCCTCCCGGTGCAACAGTGTTTGCGATGCATCGTAGACACGAACCTCGGTACTGGCAGGCTGGGCTGGCGGCTCGTCGTTCTCGGGCGAACGCTCGTGGCGCAGGATGAAGTAACCCTTTTCGTCGGTGCAGGCGTAGCCGATTTCGGAGAGCCACTCCCCTTCCGGGTTGTAGAGTGCCACCGTGAGACCTGGGAGCGGCCCGCGGTGCTCGTCCCGCACGTGCCCGTGAAACACATACGTGTCGGGGTCGATGCCAGGGGCCGGCGTCGCGGCGAGAGTATGCGCCACAGCGAGGTCACTTTGAAAAGCGACGTTGGCCGCGCGCCGCGTCTCGACCGCCGTGACGCGCGGGTGATTGGCCCCGTATTTGCGCACGAGGAGCCTTTGCTCGCGGTCGAGCGATGCGGCGCTGGCGTTTTGCAGGGTGCCGAGGCCGGCGTAGGAGGCCGCGCGATCAGCGTCGAGCGCGGCGACGCCGTCGACAACGGCGCGCGCCGTGTCCTCCATTGACACCGGTTCGATCGAAGGACGGTTGCCTGGGGTGCGTGTCATGATTGAAATAATGGGGAATACGGATGGGCTATCAGGTTTCCGGTGGCGAGATTTGGGTTGGTCGAACCCGTGGCGGCTCGTTGCGCGAGCCACTTGCCCACGATTTTCCATGCAGTCTCGCAGGGTGAATCACTGTTCTTGCTCTCCTGGACGCCGCCCGCCAGGGAGATGTTGGGAAAACGCACCAGCCGGTCGCCGTAGGCGAGGAGGCACCGCGTGCTTTCGTTGTCCGTGGTCGTGTTCATGAACTTGCCAAACGTGAGGCCGGAAAGCAGGGCGTTCGGCACGCGGGGAAAGGCGGATTCCTTCAGTCGATTGTTGCACACCCGGACCGACAATCCGGCCAGCATGACCTGCGACAGGATAACGTCGTCGATGAGGCTCGCATCGCATTGGTTGCCGAGGAAGCCGAGGTCGTCCGCCGTGAGGATGAAGACCGAGCTCATGGCGATGCTGATGCCGACTTCAAAGACGTCCATGACGACCTGATTGCTGGCGAAAAGGACGTTCCCGTTCGCAAGCGCGTGGCCAAATCGAAAATCATCGAATCCCGGACGCGCCGCCGTCGTTGGATCCTCTTCCTGGATCGGAGCGCCGAGCAGCAGGAACGCAAAGTATTGCAGATAGAACTCGTTCGGGAGGCCGAGGTTCATGATCCCGACGGTGGCACCGATGAAGCTGGCCGTGAAACCCGGCGCGACGCCCTGGCTCGTGAGTTGATTGCCGACGACGGAAACGGGACCGAGCGCCGTCATAAGGAGCGCGGGACCGAGAGGCTGGGCTACGATGTTGTCGTGGATCCGGGCGGCGGGAACTCCGTTTTGCACGGGCGCGCCCTCGTCCACGCCGGGGATCGACACCAGGCGCGTCGGTGCAAGCGCATAGCCGATGACGATGCCGCCGCGAAGGCCGCGTTTCGCGCCCTGGGCCGAGGGCGTGCTCTTGTGGCCGTTGTCGACAATGAGATTGCGGGTGATATCCACGCCTTCTCCGTGGAGGACAAAGACGCCGCAAATCGCCTCGAGGTGCGTGGGGCCGTTGCTCCCGATGCGATTGTCGCGGACGAGAAGATTTTCCACGTCGGCCAGGGCAATGCCCCCGAAGCCTGCGACGTTGACTTGGGCGGCGGGCGGCTCAGCCACCGGGCGCAGCATGTTGCCCCGGATCTCGTTTCCAAGAATCGCGACATTGCGAACCGTGATGAATGCATCGAGGGCGCTCAGGTCGAAGAAGTAAATCACCCCGATGCCGCAGATGCCCATGTCGAGAATGCGGTTGTGCTCGATCACGAGTTCATCGATGGGACCGTCCGGCAGGATGCTGGTTGTGGTTTCCCCGCCGCCGGTCTCAATCGGCGGCACAAAGATCGGGGGCACTTCGCGGGTGGGTTCGCAGGGATCGGTCGATTTATCGTCGCCTTCCTCCGGATCTTCCGGCAATGGCTCGCCGTTCTCATCGTAAAACCGCACGCTTCCGAGCGTGATACCGTGGCCGCTGCCCCCCCGAACGAGGTTGTCCGCAAGGCGGAGGCGTTCGCTCAGTCCCTTGATACGGATCCCGCCCGGCGCGATTTCGCCCGGACCGGCGTAGGGCGCGGGCGACCAGGTGCCCCCCGGCACGCCCTGGAGATCGCCTTCGTCCAGGGCGACCTGAATGGTGTTGCCGACGATCGACACGTCGTCTCCGCGCACCTCCAGCGCATGCTCGAGACATGCCTCGTCGCGCTGGTGCAGGTTGCACCCGCAAATGTTCAGATTCTCGACGTAGCTGGCCCGCACGGCAGCCCGCTGTCCGCCGAGGACGAGCAGGTGGGAAAGCGTCGCGCCAATCAAGGGTCCCTCCAGGTCGGTTTCTTCGTCAAGATAGTCCGCGCCTTCGAGAACGATGCCGGCTCCTGTCGGATGCCCTTCCACCGCGAGCGACTCGATGGCAATGCCTCCGCCACCGCGAACAAGGAGCGTGGGCGCGGCCAACGCAAATTCGCCTTCCGGAGGTCCGGAACGAATCAGGGAGCGTGATCCGCAGCCGCTGATCGTGATATTGGAGCGGTTCTCGATGCGGATGTTCTCCTCATAAACGCCGGGTAGCACGCACACCTCGCCCCCGCTGGCGGGCAGCGCGTCGATCGCCGCCTGGATCGTGTCGAAATCACCGTGATTGCACAGGCCGTCGCCCACACGATACGTGCAGCAAGTGTCGAGCTGCGTCAGCGGGCGGAAGCGCCGGCGGCAGTCCTCCAGTTCACCCGAGGTGTCGGTATCGAGCGAAGTTCCCCAGGTAATCTCGGCGAGCGGAACGCGATGGTAAGCCGGTCCCATGGGCGGCTCGTCGGAGATGAGCACCTCGTCGTTGACGATCTCGCCGGCGCGCACCTTGAAGGTCCAATAGTCTCCCGCGGTGTAATTTGCCCCGGCCGGCGCGTCAAAGACGAGCTGGATGCCGTCCAGCAGTTCGATCGGCGATGTGGTGTCGGTAAAGCCGGAGATGGCGTCGATCCCGTTCCAGAGGCGGATGAAGACACTATTCGTCGATGCGGCGAATGCCCCCAGGCGTTCGGTGCCGACATGCAACTCGCCGTCCTGGAGGGTGACATCCGCCCCATAGGTCACATTCCACGTGCCGCGTTCCTCGTCGAAGGCGACGATCTCGCAGTAGAACGCGCTCAGGCCGGAGTTGACGATGGCCGCGCGGTTCGAGGTGATGCGGATGCGGTTGGGCGAGTCGAGGAGCTCGCCGCGGCCGACGAGGCCGCCGTTGAATTGCGACCACTTGAAGTGGGGCTCCGTGCCTGCGTCCAGCGCCGCGATCTCGATGCGGTAGAGGAAGTGCTCGAACCCCGTGTAACCGCCACCCAGCACGACCGGACAGTCGCCAGCGATCTCTTCCGTCGGCTGGAGCCGGACCGTGAGGTGACCCCTGGCAGCGGAATCATCAAGCTGGTCGCGGATGCTCATGCAATCCTCGCCCGGGCCGAGCCGGAAGAGTTTGAACGCCATCCGCGTAAGGATGCGCTCCGTGGTGTCGGGACCTCCGAGGGCGGGCTCAAGCAAGTCGTCGGGCAGCTGGAAGGCGTTCAATGCCTCCCGGGAAACTTCGCAAATGACCGCGTCGCGTACGCTGTCGGCGATCGACGCCACGGTACTTGCCGGATCCTGGACGGGGGGCTGGAAATACTCTGCCACCCGCATGACCGGCGCTGCGGGTTCCGGCTCGACGCCGGGAAGATAACAAACGATGCCGTCGGCCCAGATCCGGCCCGGAGTCACGTGCAGTTCGACGCGGTCCACGCCGTCCGCCCCGGTGGCGACGGCCGACTGGGTGACCGCGAATCCGTCGGGATCGCCAGACGGGACGGCCGCCACGTCGGGACCGACGACGTCGCGTCCGGCCTGGTCCTGCCAGTGTTTGTTGAGCCGCGCCTGATCGTTCCAATCGCGATCGAGCAGGACCTTTCCCTGCTGCTGGAGGATGCCGGTGACGTTGTTGCGCGGATCCAGGTCCCAGTGGGAGAAGTCGCCTTTCATGGCAGGTCGAGGTGAGAAATTATCGAAGGGATGAGTGGGGGAGTCATTGTGTGAATGCGGGATATATGGGAGACATCGTCATGTCACGGGCACCACCAGCGGGCGGACGCCGACGGGCATGAACTCACGCAGGCGGATGTTGAGGTTTGTCCATCGGTGGGCCTCGAGGAGGAAGTTGGTCGCGCCCATCGTGTCGTCGCCCGGTCCGCGGGTGATCACCCGCGGGTCCGAGGTGCGCGAGACCTGGCCATACCCCGGATCGGCGAACCAGGTGCTGGTGAAAACAAGCACGGCCTCGGTACCGTCAAGGCAGGCATGGCTGGGCGGCAGCCTGTCATCCACGCCGCGGAACCAGCTGTATTTGATGCAGCCGGTCTGGTGCTCGAGCACCTCGAGGCGCCGTGCGAAGATGCCGCCGTGACCACGCGCGCTGGTGGCGCGCACACGTCCGAAAAAGGTCACGTCGTGCAGGGTAAGCGGCGCGCTCCACGCATCGTTCGCATCGAGCGGTTCGGTCGCGGAAGTGAGCGCAAAATCTAGACCGGCGGACTCGAGTCCGGGGCCCGCGCCGGCGTCGACGATGCTGTCCTCGATGATGAGCTGGTAACCTTCGTCCAAACGCAGGGCACCCACAATCGAGCGCTGCACAAGAACATCGGGCGTGGGCTCAAACACGTCCTCCTCGTCCTCGTCCGCGAAACCATAGGGCTCCGCAAGCGTCATCGCCCGGCGAAACGGTGCGCGGATCTCCTCCCTGCGGTCGCGATGGCCGCCCGGGTCGAGCGTCGCGTCGACGATCTCGAGTCGCCCGATGGCCGCCCGCATGATGAGCGCGTCCTCTGTTCCGAATCCGGAGCCCTCCGCGGCGGTGATGAAAACGCCCTCGAAGCGCACCGTGAGATTGCGCACGACAGCATCGACACCCTCCTGGTCGGCCGGATCGGCCGCCACGACGGTCGTCGGGCGGAAGCGCAATGGCTGGGCCAGCCGGATGATAGGGCGGTGCCCGTCGGCCGCGCGGATGCACAGGGACCGGCCCAGCAGCAATGCGCGCGGGCCGTCGACAGTGGCGGTTGCCGATGCGAGCTCGATCGCGTCGAGGTCGAGGTCGTGCACCAGGCTGTCCTGGATCTCGATCAGCACGGGAGCGGCGGCGGCCTGGATGTTGGCGTTGGCCAGCTCGTCGCGAAGGGCGAAGGGATTTTCGAAGCCGTTGATCTCGATTACTGTGGGTGGTACGCCACCGAGCGTTTCCGGGCGCGCCGCGTGATCGACCGCCTGGGCCCCGATTTCGCCCACCGAGCCATAGGTATGCCCGGCAAGAAGGGTGTCGCGCAGCGCCTCCAGTTCCGGTTGCGTGGCCACACCGATAAGAAGCCGCCCGATTTCGGGATCGATCACGATCTCGCCTGTCTGCAATGTCCGGCGAAGACCCTCCTCCCAGGCACACAGGTTGTCGCCTCGGAAGTTCCATCCAGTGGCCGTAAAGTCCGCTTCGGGCAGGAAGAGCTGGATGCCAGCCTCGCCGACGTCGAGCCCCTGAGGCGGAGGACCGGGCGTGTAGGTGTCGACGTCGACGTAGAGCTCCGGATGGCCGGCAATGGAGCAGGTAGTGAGGCGCGCGTCGGGAATGGGACCGGGGACCTCGTCGGGTTGCGTGAGCCGGGGTGGATCCGCCTGCGGATCGGCGCGCCACGTGTTGAAGAGGCGGAGCGGACGGGCGAGCGGATGAAACTCGAAGCGGGCGCCGAAGGCGGCCGGGTCCGCCGTGGGGTCATTCTGTCGCGGTGGAATGGGGCTGAGCGGCTCCGGATTGGCGAAGACCGGCCGGGTGACGCGCACCCGATAGGCGGCCAGCCGCCAGAGGAAGATGGCCAGGTTGGGAAGGTTGTGGTGCAGGCGGTCGTCAACGGCCGGCCTGGTGTCGATCGTGTAGGCGAACGGATCGAACGGCGTGCCGAGCAGGCTGAGCATCGCCGGGTCCCGCACCGGGACTGCCCCTCCCCGCGGGACGTGGAAACGCGTCAGCAACGGATCGGCGAGCGGTGAAAAGCCGCCGGCGTCGGGACGCAGATGGTTGAGGTGCTGCGTCCAGCCGAGGCTTTCCCGCAACTCTACGGCGCGCGCTGCCCAGCCGGTCAGGTTGGCCGCGAGCCGCTCAATCGCCCCGAGTGTCCCCTTGCGACGGCGGAGCGCGATCGTGTCCGCGACGTCCGCGCGCAAGGTCCGCGGCTCGCCCTTGAGATGGGAGGTGCCGACGAGATCGGCAAGGTAGGGGATGACCCAGTCGTCGCAGGTCTCGATAAAAAGGTCGTGGTAGAGCGCTTCGATGTTTTCGTGGATCGCCGAGAACACGCTCTCGAAGGCGGCGAGATAAGCCCGGAGCTGATCCGAGGGCATCTGCTCCGCATCCCGGATGCGGTAGATCTCCGGAAGGCGCTCGTAGAGCGGAACTCGCCTGGTCGTGGTATCGCTCATCGCATCAGAAGTCTCAGGTGTTGGCCTCCGGCGTGAGCGTGAGGTGGAGTTCGTGGAGCTGGAGCATCTCCGTGGGGGCGCAGATGACTTGCGCGGCGCGGGTGTGCGTCGAAGGCAAGACGAGCACCTCGGGATCATCACCCGCGTCGAGGAGTCCAAAATGGACGACCCGGCACCAGATGATCCCGGAAACATTTTGCAGCGCTCCGGCGATGCGCAACGCATACTCACGCTCCCCCAGCCGGCGGTGATGCACGCCGAACAGGCCGGTTCGCGCGTTGGCCTCGTCGCCGGCCAGCCCGAGGGCCGCGCACAGGGCCGTCTCGACATCCTCGACCCGCAGGATCGGGTCGAAGGCGTAGCTCACGTTGAGATGAACGTAGCGGAATTCGCACTGGGTGACTTCGATGGGGTGGCGGTCGGGCCCCCGGGCGATATCTGCGGCCCGCAGATTCGCGGCCACGGCCTCGAACTGTGCGTCCGACTGCTGCGCCTGCTCGAGAAGGATGCGCAGACCGATCGCGGGGTTGCCGTCGGCGATTTTCCACGCCGCAGCGGCTGCGACCACGCCCGGTGTGGCGAGCGCCTCGCTTTCGTAATCCTTCAGGCTGACGAGCCGTCCGAGCGTCTGCAGCTTCGCCGGCGCCGTTTCGCGGGCCTTGTCCTCGGGCTCTGCCTCCGCGCCACCGGTGACTTCACCCGGTAGCTGGACCTTGTCCAGGGCATCGAGCCGTCCGCCGGCCGACGGCTTGGAGCCGGCCTTGACGATGCCGAGCGCGCCAACCCCGGTGCGGTATTCGACGGTAACGTTCTGCACGCCTGAAGGAAGGCGTGCGCCGGTTTCCCCGTCGCCGAACTGCACGTAGCTGTTCCCCTCGGCGTCCTGACGAACAATGTAGACTTCCTCCAGCGGCTCGCGGCCAAACAGCGAATCGATGCGCGTCCATTCGCGGCCATTGACGCGGATCGTCAACTCGGGCGGCTGCGGTGGTGCGGCGAATTCGTCGTGAAGGTAGGTCAGTGGCGCCTTGGGAATCTTGAAGGTCTGGAACGTTTGTCGCCCGTCGCCGTTTCCGATTACGACGATCTTCTCGGCCTTGCCCTGGGTCGCCTCGACGATGTTGCCGTAAACCGTCACCGTCGGCTCATTCTCCTCGAAGTCGGGCCGCGCGAATCCCGCGGCCGCGGCATCGAGGGTCACGCGGCGCATCCGCGGCCAGGAGGGATCCGCGAGGTCAACATCGACGACGTTCGCGGAGGCGAAACGGCCGTCATCAGCCTTGAATATCAAGGCGCGGCCGACGAGCGGCTCGGCCTCGTCCGTCGTGCCATGGAAGAACAACTGATCGGAGTCGGTGAAATCGCCATCGGGATGCTGGGCGAAACGGGACATCGTGAGCTTGGAACTGGTAATCTCGTGGATGCGCATGTCGCGCAGGTCGATGGCCGGGGTGCCGGGGGCATTGTTGGAAGAAATGTCCCCGGTGAGAGTGAGAAATGTCGCCGTGCCATTCATGTCACCGAGCCCGATGGGACCGGCCGTGACTTCGGAGACGGTTCTGACTACCGTCAGTTTCCATTCGGTGGAACCGAACGTCACCGGTGTTTGGATGATGATATTCGAGCGGGGGAGAATATCTGAGACCTCCTGGTCGAGCGGGACAAAGTCTGTGGGCAGCGAGATCGTCATGCTCGGGCGTTTGCAATTGTGATGAAGGTCGCGTGTGAAGTTGGTGTCGAACTCGTTGGTGCCCGTGACTTCGTCGTTGCTCTTGATACTCTCGTGCCGCGTAAGCGGTGCGTTGTGCCCGAAATGCCGGAACGTGCGGCCGATCCGGTAGGCCATGATATCGCTCGTCCAGCCGGGATTGACGTTGCCTTCGATCTCAATGAGGTAGCGGCCCACCCGCCGCTGGATCGTCTTGATCTTCACGATCTGCGTGGCGAGTTGGGCAGTCAACGAGGTGCCCGAGGTGGTCCATTTGGGTTCGGGCGGCACAAGCATGAGCTTGTCGCCCACCTTCAGGTCGAGGTCGTCGAGCTCCGCTGGATCGTCCGAGTCCTCAACCTCGAGGACCTCGACCTTCGTAGCGCCGGCGAAGATCCCGCTGTCGTACTGACGGGCGCGGTAGAGGTTGAACCTGCCCAGGTGCGGAATGGCCGTATGTTCGTCCGCAGTCTGGAAATCGACGGGGTTCGGACTACCCTCCAGCTCGGCCTTGAGCGGAAACGCGGCAGGCACGGTCACCGGCAGATCGCCGCGGACCTCGAGCGCAAACGACGCGCGACCGCCGGTTCCCGGGGCGAGGCGATAGCCGGTCAGCCGCACTAGCTCCTGGATGCTTTCCCGCCAGCGCGCGGTCCGCAGGAAGGCCTCATTGGCATAGTGCTCCTGATAAAAGGTGAGGATGTCGGCCACCACGGCGGCGCTTTCCACGAGCGCAATTCCCGGGTCATCCGGGGCGCGATGCGTCCACTTCTCGAGCTCGGTAGCGGCATTGAGCTCGCGCAACATCGCGTCGACAATGCCCGGATACGTGCCCAGACGATAACAAATGTGTAGCAGCGCCGCCCGGTTGGAGGGACGGATCGGGAAGGTGGGAACGTCGCTGGCGGACATATCAGGTCGGGGTCGGTGGCGGGGTTGGTTACTGGCGGCCTCCACTCAGGTTGAAGCGGATGTAGCCGAGTTCCATGTGGTCGGGGTCGTTGCGCACCTGGATGATCTCGTCGAAGCCGACGAAAATCTCGGCCGGACCGCCGTCGGTTTGGTCGTACATCCCGGGCGTGGGTTCGTTGAAGCGACGCCAGGTGATGCCGAGCGGATGCTCGACGCCGTCGACCTGCTGGAGGCGGCCGGCGATCTCGCTTTTCCGCAGGCGATGGCCAAATGTGAAGTTGTCGGGGTGGAAGAAGCCCGTCCGGCCGTCCGGAGTGTAGGTGTCGGAAAACTCCTGTTCGAGCACGAAGCAGACGTCCTCCGGCCAGAAGTCGGGCTGGAGGCAAACACCGACGTCGATCGCGAGCGGCACGTAGCACGGTCCGCGAATCTCGAGGTCCTCGCCGATGAGCCGCACCGCTTCGAGATATTGCGCCACTTCGTCCCGCAGATCGTCCTCCAGAATATCGGTTCCCTCGGGGTCGATGCCGATGCGTACCGTGCGCCACGAGCCGATCCACGAGTAGCGTGCCACCGCACGGGAGACACCAGCCACCTCTTCGGCGCGTCGGGCGTAGTCCTCCGGGGTGACTGCGCGCAGCTGACGCGCCCGGTAGGCCTCGGGGGCGTTGCGCCGCACGCGGTCCGCCGTTTCAGGATCACGACCGTCGGTGACGTCGAATGGATTCCAGACCAGGGTGATCGTGCCGGGATCGAGAGCGGGAATAAAATCGGCGTTGGCGATCGCATCGGCGCCGACGTTGCCCTCGTGGCCGGGTCCGACCTGGTACTCGCAGCGCACGATCGCGCCGGAGGGAAGCTTTGCGCCGTTCACTCCGTTGCCGAAGCGGAGCAGGGAACGCGACAGCTCGTCGGTTTCCACTGCAAAATGGTCCCCATTCTCCTCGCTGTCGTCGCTGTGCACGAGGCTCGGAACCTCGTCCCAGGCGTCGCTGCCGCCGCCCGGGTCCTCCACCGTAACAACGAGCGTGCTGCGCGGCGGCACTTCGCCGCCGAGGGAAGTTGGAAGGTAGGCAAGCGGAGCATGCGGCAGCCGGCAGAGCGTGCCGTAGCGCTCGCCCTCGGTCCGTTCGAAGTAGCGCATTTCCTCGTCGAGCAGCGGCTCGCCCGGCTCGACAAACACGGCCTGGACGGGGAGGCCGTGGTGCGCGGTGGCGAGGTTGCCGTGAAACGTCGTCACGTCGGGGACCCGCACGCCGCCGCCCGGGAATACCGTAAACGCGTAATCCCAGTTGAGTTGATCCTCCTTGCGCCATGAGACGCGTACAAGGGTGCGACTGTGGACGGGGTCGGTCACGAGTATGGCGCCCGCATCGCCCTCGAGCAGCCGGAGGAGCTGCCGTTTGGCCGGGTCGCGGCCGTTGATCGTGCCCGTGAGCGGGTAGAGTTGTTCCTGGATGACCAGTTGACGCACGGCCGGTGCGGAGGGGTCGTCGCCCGTGATCCAATTCAGAACGAGCTGGGCGGCGGCAGCTTCTGTCAGACCGAGGCCGGTCGCATCGACTGCGAGGTCGGCGGTCGTGGTGCCGGCGGCGAGCGTCGGTATCGCGTCGTCCCACGTGTAAAGGCGCAGGGTGTTGAGCAGCGGGTGGAGTTGGTGGATCGCACGGGTGGCGAAGAAGACGGCGTTTTCCAGCCGGAAATCGGGCCCCGACTGCACCTGCTCGCCCGTCCAGAAAAGGTGCAGCCGGGGCAGTTCGATCTGTCCGGCCGCCGGGTCGATGGCGAGCGCGAGGATCGCGCTCGCCTGATTGCCCTGATGAATGTGGTAGTCCATCAGCCGCGCGTGGCGGGCGAGCGAGACGCGCGAGCGGCAGGTGGCAAATCGCGACTCGTTCATCACGCGATCCTGGAAGTCGCTCAACTCGTCGCCTACGGCGGCGACGAGATCGATCAGCACCTGGTCGAGGTCGGCTTCACTCGTGACCGTCCATCCGGGGACGCGGGTCATCATCGCGACGACCATGGTGTGGCGGAACGATTCGTAGTCCTTGGCGAGATAGTCGATCGCCGGGGAGGGTTTCACCGGGCGGCCGGGCTCCCATTCGGGCGCGCAGTCGTTCGTGAAGCAGCCCGGCCGGAACTTGAACGGCAGCTCCGAGAAAACGGGATCGGCAAGCGCGTGCTCGATCCGGAGCGTGTAGGTCGAATAGTCGCCGATCGGCTCCACGCGCAGCACGAGGCCATCGTCGGTGAGCCCGGCCGTTACTTGCGTGACCTTCACCTGTCCCTCGGCACGGCCGGCGCGCACGCGATGACCTCCCGAAATCGGGAACAGGTTCTGGGCGTCCGCCGGCGTGCCGGCGGCGGCAACGAACGTATCGCGATGCAGGTCGTTGACCAAATGCACCTTGAGCTCGGCATATGCGGGCGTGCCGGCCGGGAGCAGGTCGACAATGACGCGCTCGAGACCGTTGAAGCCGGCGGCTTCGAGGTCGTTGGCGCGTTCGTTGCGCGCGTCGGTTACGGTTTCCATGGTGCGATTGGAGAGGAGGCGGGCAAGGTCATGCGCCCTTGCGCTGGAACTTCAGCGTGCGCGAGTCTTCCGATCCGGCCGGGCGGTATTTGATGTCTACCTCGATGGTGGAATCGATGAATGTGACCTCGATGTCTTCGAGCGTGAGGCGGTGTCCCAGCCAGTCCTGCAGCGCCTGCGTGATGCGGGCCTTCGTCACGCCGCGCAGCACGTCCGAGGCGGGTTCGAAAATGAGCCGGCGGACGCCTCCGCCGAACTCGGGCAGGAACGGCCGCTCCCCCGGGTTGGTGAGGAGAAGCTGCATCACCTCGTCGCGGACATGGTCCGCGACCGAGGCGCGCGTGACCGTGCGGCCATCCGATCCGATGCGGAAGGGAAAGGCGAGGTGGCGGCCGTCGGGCTGGGTGGTTGTATTCATTGGCTGGTGGCGACCGACTGGGCCTGGGTGACGATCGCCAGTCCCTGCGGCGCCTGGTCGGCGGCATAGCATGTGCCGACGCTCGTTTTCAGGAGGACGGGAACGCCGTTGACTTTCGACTGGGTCGCGCCGGCCGCCCAGCGCACGGAGACACACGGGTGGTAGACCGCCGCAGGGAGGGTGAACGGGCAGCCGACCACCCTGTGGATGTCAGTTTCGAGCAGGGCATAGCCTCCCTGGATCTGGCAGAGGGCGTCGCTGGTCGCGGTGAGCATGAGCTGCCCGCCGTGGGGGCACATCGCCTGACTCGTCGTGGTGAGGATCGGGATCATGGGAAGGCGGAAGGCGGAAGGCAGGTCAGGCGCCGACTTTGAAGGCGTCGTTGACCAGGCTGGCCCCGGCAGTGGTCACCTTGACCATGCCCTGGTTGAGGTTGATCTCGCTCGACGTTATCTTGAGCGAACAGGCACCGAGCGTGAGATTGATTTCGCCCGAGCCGATGACCAATTCGGCGCCGCCGGGATGAGTGAGACGGATCTCGTCCGCATCCTCGTCGATTAGGATCTGGTGCCCGGCCGTTGTGGCCAGCAGGCGTTGTTTCTCGCCGTCGGGCGTGGGGCGCTGGCCACGCGCCCACCAACAGCCGCTCCAGATCGGACGCGACGGGTCGCCGGCCTCGAACTCGACCCACACGCCGTCGCCGACCTCGGGAATGAGTGCGAGTCCATGCCGGGGGCCGGCGAACGGCATTGCGGGCATCGCCCACGGGGAATCGAGTTCGGCGCCAAAGACCGCGGGCACCGTGGCCTTGATGCGGCCGATGCCCTCGGGATCGGCGACGTCGGAGACGAGCCCCCGATATTTGCCGTAGAGATGCGTGCGGAGGAAGTCCGCGAGGTTGGCGGTGAGTTGGAATTCAGCGGTTTCGGGCATGGGACGTCGGAATCAGAAGATAGCCGGAGCTCCGGACGAGGAGGCCTGGAGTTGTGCGAGCGAGTTGCCGCGTCCTTCGAAATCGACCGCATAAATCGAAGGCGTAATGCGGTGGGTAACCCTGGTGAGCAGAAGAACCGTGCTGTTGCGGGCGCCGCCGGCGCGCAACGCGACTTTTTCTCGGGGCAGGAGCAGGTCCGGATAACAACCCGTAAGCAGGCTGCCGGAAAAACTGACGGGGAAATTGCGGCGACGCGCCCTGGCCCGCGCACTCGCCGCAGCATCCTCGCTTTCGCCGGAGCCGGGCGGCAGTACACGTTCGGGAGCATCCGGCGCCGCAGGCTCATCGCTGAGCAAGGTCTCGTCGGAGGCCTGTGTCGTGTAGCTCACGATCTGCTGGTCGCTGAAACGCAAAGCGTGGGCGACGGTGCGCTCGCTGCTGTCGGGATCCTCGTTCGCGGTGACCTCGGCGAGATTGCGACCGGAACCGAGCAGGACGAGCGGTGAGAGCGACTCAGGGTCCTCGGGATCGGGTTTTATGCACCCGATGCTCGAGCCGGGCGTCGGGCCGGGAAGGACGTAGGCGCGGCAGCCGTTGCGTTCGGCAAGATGGCGGAGCATCTGCATGGGCGTGCCAAGCTGTGCAAAGGTTGGGCCAAGGCTCGGCGGTGCCGAGTCCGGGGGGATTTCGATCTCCGCGGTGGCGATGTGCCCCTCCGACTCGTCGAGGAAAAGCTGCCGCGCAAGTTCCTCGTCGGTGTGGCCATCCGTGGAAAACGGCGACGACGTCAGATTGAGCCAGGTGCTGTCGTCGTGGACGACGATGGTCGCTGTGCTGCGGCCCGGCCGCGAATCCATCGCGGTGTCCAGACTGACGATCGGCCCGTCAATGAGCGGCTTGAAGTCGGCCTTCCCGATCTTGAGCTCGATTCGTACCTGGGTGCGGGGCCGGAGGTTGATCTCATCCTGCCGCTTCCAGTTTCCCTGTTCATCGAGGCAAAGCGCCATGGCGATGCGCGCCTCCCACGCGGCATCCTCGGTCTGCTCGACGGTGATTTCTTCGATCAAGGCGAGATCCTCGACCGTGGCGGGATTGCCGCCGAGATAAACGCGGAAGCGGAGCTCAGGCATGGTGGTCAGAGGCCGGGCCGTGGATGCCGGCCGAAAGAGGGCAGATGAAAGAGTCAGAGATGCTTTGGGGGGCGTGGGTCATGACTTCGGAACCTGAATTGTGGCGCCGGTTTCGGACAGAAGACGGGAGGCCTCCAGGGCGGTGTTAGCATCGGCGATGTGCCAAAACTTCGTGCCGTCGGTGGTCACGCGATGGGCGATGACGTCGAGCTGGTCGTTGTCCTTGACCGCATAGGGTTCGCCGGCTGTCGCGGGGAGCGTCCGAAGCTTAAGGGCGGTGACGGCGCGGCCGTCCACCGCGGTGGTTTCGACAGTCGGCACTTTGGCGTAGCGGGAATTATCCAGAAACATGGATGAATTTTTCTTTTCGGCTTGCGGAATCAGAACGGAATGAGTTCCACGATCTGCTCGGCCGTATTGGCGAGGTTGGCGATCGCCTGGGCCTCCTTGGCGATCGTGCTGTAGGTGAGTGCGCCCGCGGCGAGCTTGTCGTCGGAGCACGGATCCGAGGGTATAACGGACAGCTCGATGTCCACGTCGGCCTGGGTGGGGTTGAGCAGGAAATCGTACTGCATCTCTGCGATGCGCATCGAGGTGATGGTGACGGGCAGCACGCGGGTCAGCCCCCAGATGAAGAGGATTCTCGGCACTTTCTCCCGCGGGATGGGCTGGGAAGGTGCCTCCTCGTCGCCGCCAATCCCGATCGCGTCGCCGATCGCATCCAACGCGGCCCCGATTGCGCCGGCGATGATGGAGCTCGGATTGACCATCTTCTCGAGGGCGGCAAGCCGCGGGCCGACTCCGAAGACGCGGGCGAGCACCTTGTTGTCGGAAAGCTCGTCGGCCGCGCTGAACTGCGCCTTGAAGGAGATGTTTTCGATCGTCTTCTCGCCGGCCTGCGAGGTCTCACGCGCATTCGCACCCGACGGACGGGCGGGAACCTGCATCGACCGCGTGAGCGACTCCGGGTTGAACTGGAAGATGACGATGTTCGGGATCGGGCCAATGAGGTCCGTTCCGTATTCGATTAGTGCGCAGCGAAGCAGATAGGGCATTGTGTCAGACGTCAGAGTTCAGATGTCGGTGGTCAGAATCGGAATTTCGAATGACTGCGGCGACGTGGGCTGCGACTAGAACACTGAGGGCGCGGGCGTCGATGTCGGCGGAGACACGGAGGGTGTCGCCGGCTGCAACGGATCGTGGTTCAAGACCCGCGAACGCCTGCTGCAGCGCGGGCCCAAGCTGGCGCACGGCCGCCTCCGCGGTCGTGGGCGGCACGCCACGGAGATCGAGGTTCAGGTGCTCTATATGGACAGATGGCGCGGTCCGGCTCATTGCATGCCCTCCACGACCGGCGCCCACGACCCGAATTGCTCGAGGCTGAGATTCCGCTCGAGCTTGTCGAACTCGCGCTTTACGGCCGCGATCATTGCCGGCATGTCGATGCGGCGGGGTGCGCCGGGCGCGGCCGACCCCAGGCACGCCTGGAAGACAATCGACCGGATATGCCCGCCCGCGAGAGGGAAACGCTGCGCGAGAAACGGAAAATCCAACTGGAAAACGTCTACCCCGTCGGGGATCGAGCTCTTCCAGATGCGAAGCCGCTCGTTCACTCCCGGAAGCGGGAAATCGATGAGGAACCGGAGCCGCCGCAGGAACGCCTCGTCGAGGTCCCTCTTGCGGTTGGTGGCAAGGATCGCGAGGCCCTTGAATCGTTCCATCCGCTCAAGGAGGTAGCTCACCTCGAGGTTCGCGTATCGGTCGTGGGCGTCCTTCACCTCCGTTCTCCTGCCGAAAAGCGAGTCGGCTTCGTCGAAGAAGAGGATGACGTCGCTCGCTTCCGCCGCATCAAAAACCCGGCGGAGATTCTTTTCCGTTTCGCCGATGTACTTGTTGACGACCTGGGAAAGATCGATGCGGAAAAGCGGTAGCCCGAGCTCTACGGAGAGGACCTCCGCGGCCATCGTCTTCCCGGTTCCCGGAGGGCCGGCGAAGAGTGCTGAAAGACCGCCTTCATTCCAAACGCGAGCCGTACCCCACTCGTAGTGCACGGTCGTGAGCATGCGCATGGCGTGGATGACCTCGTGAAACTGCCGCGCCTGTTTCGGTGGCAACATCAAGTCGCTCTCGCGGAAGCGCGGCTCGACCGGCTGGGCGAGATCCCCGAGGTCGATGTCCGAGCGGCAGGCGGAGATGATATCTGCCGGCTTGGGTGGGCCGCCCAGGGCCTTCAGGTCGCGGCAGATTTCGAGGATCGTGTCCTTCTCGTAGCGGAAACGTCGGGCGCAATCGGAGAGAGCGAGGGCAAGTTCACCCTCGCGGCGCGCGGCGGGGATATTTTCACACCAGAGCTGGAGGCGCTCACGGTAGCCGAGACCGGGCACGTGAAGGGGCGGAAGCGTGAGCGCGGGTGGCAGCCTCGAGCTGGCTGTGCGCTCATGTATCCCAACGAACACCGTTACGGGCAAAGCGGGAAGCGGTGGTATGGGCGGGGAGGCATAATGGCCCTCTGCCGCCGTGTTTCCCAACGACTCAAACGTGAGATAGAGGTCCAGGCCATGCAACCAGGCTAGCGTGAGCAACTGGGCGAGTTGAGACTCGTGGCCCGGCATGCCGACCGCTGTTTCCACTGGTGCAGCCAGGCGGCGACCGGCGGCTGCGCAAACCGCGGCGGCGTGCGAGGCGAGCGGCGCGCCACGGGGGCCGAGCACGGGAACCAGGCGCAAGCCCCGGTGGGCGCTGGACTTCAGGCGCGCGGCGGAGATGCCAGATTCGGAAGGAGGCGGGGCGTGCTCAGGCGCGACAGAACGAAGTCCCGTCGGGAAATCGGGCGGCGAGATCAATGCGGCGGCGATGGCGGGAACGGCGATCAGAGGGGCATCCCACGCCGTGCCTCCGGTCGATGGCGCCGCGATCAAACCGTGCGCGAAAAGCGGGTGCGTCGCCGTCGTAAGCGGAAAAAGCGCAGAAGGATCATCCCACAGGCGCTGGGCAAGAGCGAGCGATGGCATCGTGCGGGTGGGATCATTGAGGCAGGCGGCGTAAACGGCGCCTGCGGCACTGTCCACGGAAGGACCGATCGCGAGGGCAAACGCGAAGCACTCCGCGTCGGAGAGCGCGAGCTCGCGGGCGACCCACGAGAAGGACCCGCGCTCAGGGGCGCAGCGCCCGGCGGATGGCGGTGGGGACTGTGATATGAGGTTGGAGAGGAAGGCAGCCGTCTCGTCTTCCGCAAAGAAACGCCTGCGGTCGTCGGCGTAGCGCGCGAGGTCGAGCACTCCCATCAGGCGATCGGTGAACGGCGGAAGTGCACCATTCCTGTTGTTCCCGCCGGTATACGATGCGGAGGTGCGCTCACGCCACAACCAGCACAGCTCGCGGCGCAGACGCAGCGTGACGTTTCCAAGCCAATGCGCAGCGAGTGTGTCATGGGCCTGCAAGTCCGGGAGGAAGGTCATCGGTGGCTGGCGGTAAACGGCGGGCATGGCGGCGGGTCAGGGCTCGAAGGTGACGGTCGGGCTGTTGCGGGCCTGCTGGCCGTTGACGATGACAATGACCAGGTAACTGCCGGCACGGATGCGGTCGGGATCTGATAGGCAGAGGACGATCTGGTTCTGGGGGTCAGGCGGACCCTCGAGCTCTGGAAGGTCCCTGATCACGTCGAACTGGTGGACGACCGAACCGTTCTGGTAGAGGGCAACGAGGATTGCATCCTCGTTGCGGCCGAGGAGGAGTCCGTCGATTGTGATGACGCGGCACAGGTTGCCCGATCCGTCGTCGGCGACTCCGGTCGTGGCCGAGATTACCGTCGGCAGGAGGCGTCCGACGAGCATCGAACTCGCGCGCGTGCGGCCGGTGGCCGGCAGGTACTGGCGGAGAACGAGGGGATGCTCGCCCGCGGAGATGATTGTACCGGTCCCCAATGCTGTCTCGATGCGCACGGTCATGCGGTCGGGCTTTTGCGAGGTGATGCCGAGCTCGGCCGGACCAAGCAGACACGTGAGGTTTGACAGGTGAAGGTCGTCGCCGGTCAGTTCGATCTCGTCGCCGATTGCGAACTTCTCCGGTGTGACCGCCTTCAAGACCGGACCCATCGACGCGATCACGTCGAGTCCGACGAAGGTGGGTTGATCGCTCGGAGGCGCCAAAGTGTAGTCGACGCCGACGAGGAGGTTGAACGACGGGCGCTCTGGGGGAACGATCATCACCGGCCGGACCTGGAAGGCGACCGACAGGCGGTATTCGTCATCCGACGCCTGCATGATCTTGTTGAGCAGATCAACCGGGGTCTCGTCGAAAGTGATCTTGAGGGTCTCGGGATTGTTCTCGAGCGCATCCCGTACGGTACCGACGACGGCGCCGTCGAGTCCGAAGAAAGCCAGTTCCTGCAGCGCGCTCAAGCCCCGGCCGAGCAAATCGTGCGCATCGGGCGAGTCGCTGTCGCCGCGATCGTCGAATGCGGTGATCAGGTATTTGAGCGTAAGCCACAGCGGGGCGGGCTGCCCTTCCACGAGCGCCACATTCTTCAGGGTCGGTTCGAAAGTCGTCTCGTAGAGAAAAAGGTTCAGTGGGTGGGTATTGCCGCCGGCGGCCGACTCCGGGCGGCCTGTCGCAATCGAGAGGCCGGTGCGACGGTTCAGGTGATCCGCCAGGAGACGGGTGACAGCACCAATGGCGCGGCTGGAATCGGCGAGGGCCATAATCGCTCAGTGCGGCAGGAGATAATGACGGCGGAGTTTCAGCAGGCCAGCGGAATGCGTGGACGCCCTGGGTCGCGCGGGAGTGGGAGAAGGCGTTGCCCGGGCAGGGGGAGGCGCCGCTGCGGGCGCGACCGGTGCCTCGATGCGCAGATGAATCGCGCCAATCGAAACCGAAGGGAAATGAGCCTGCATGTCATCCGCTGATGAACGTACTGAGCGTGAGGGGACATCGAGCGGATCATAGCGTTGCGGGCCAGGGAGCCTTGCTTCCGCCGTGGTCGATTCGAGCTCGATGGCGCGTGATGGCGGTGCGCTCGGGCCGGCTGCGGTTGGGCCAGGCTGTGTCGCCGGGCACTTTTCTTCGATACTCACGTGCGCCGCTTCCATCGGCTGCCCGACGGCGCCAACCGCGTCGCGCGGGGTCTCTACGGACGCGATCCACTTCATGACCACGCCCAGCACCTCTTCGCGCGTGAACTTCACAGCCTCCTCCCCCTGCGCAGCATCCCCGGCCGACTGCTGCTCCGGTGCCACCTCGATGGAAGCAGCGCGTAGCGCTCTCGACGGAGGCTCGGTCTCCGTGCGCGGCTCGATGAGCGTTCGAGGTTTTGGAAATTGCGTTCCTCCCGTGTGCCCGGGCGGAAACTGCTTCTCCGCCGCCGAGCCTGGTGCCGGGGATTCCTGCGGAAATAAAGGGTCTAAAGCGGACGGCGTCACCTGGGAGGGTCGCGGTGGCGAAACCTCTTCGATGATCGTTGTGGAGATGATGCCGGACGGCGGCTGAATCGCCGAAGCGGGGACCGCTTCTTTGCTTTCGTCGACCTCGATGACCTCAACGATCTCGGGGGCGGGTTCAGGCGCGGGGGTGGCGGAAGCTCCGGGCAAGGTGAGCGCGGTGGCCTGTGGCTGGGCTGTGGGCGAACCAACCTTCACTCCGGTCATGGCAAGCAGTTGAGAGAAATAGAAATTCACGGTGTCGGCTCTTCGGTTGCATCGATCATCAACAGGTAGCGCGCCCGCCGCTTAGCGGGGACGGCAAGGATCTCGGCCTCGGTCCATCCAAAACGCGACGCGAGGAAGTAGATCTCGCGCACCAGAGCGCGTTGCGTGCTTGCGAGTCGTCGCAGCGCTTCAAGTTCGAGGTCCACGGGAATTGTGGCCTCTCTGTTGCAATGGGGGCACACCGTGATCACGCGAAACGCCGCAAGTGCATCGATCTCCTCCATAGCGCCCGCCAGCAGGGAAAGCTCGTTGTCACCCAACGAAATTGCTTCGGCGGGCGGTACGGTTAGCGATTTGACGACTGCGAGGAGCGCCTCCTGCGTGGTCAGAAATCGGTGCGCCCGCCACTCTCGCTGGTCGTTTCCGGTGGGCCGCCGCAGGTGCACGTGTTTTCCCGTATTCACCTCGACCCCGATTGCCGCGCCCGGCATCAGTGCTTCTCCGCCGGATTCCTCCCCCAGAAGGCGCTCCAGCGGGAGGTCTACTTCGAGGGCGCAAGCGCAATCGGGGTCGGGGCACAGGAGAACGATCTCGAGGTCATCGACACCTTCCGTAAGCGCAACGACCCGTATCAACCGGGCGATGCGCGCGCTGACAGGCATGGCCCACGCCTGTTCCAACCGGCGGGGCAGGTCCGCGGCGCCATTCGCGCGGGAGCACCGGGCGGCGATGGCCGTTGCAAGCACCAGTCGATCCATCGAATCGAAGTCGAAGTCGAGATCGGCGCGTTCGGCGCCAAAGACGCGCGGTGGCGGAAGATCATCATCGACAGCCGGTGAACCGGGAGTGATCGGTTTTGATGCTTGCAGTGACACCTCGAACAGATGCTGGAGGAAAACGGCACTGACCGGCCACGGACGTTGTGGCGCACCATAGCCCGCTCAGCAAATATAACTCATCCTCGGGGAGGCAGGGTTAGCTCGAGGCGGGTACCGCCGAGGCCTCGTTGGGTTCCTTGGTGTCCACGTCGCGTTCCCAGCCTTCATTTTCCAGTTTGAGCGTCTGGATGGCGACGGCGTTGGCGTTCGCGTCCAGGTCGGGCATGGCCTGATACTCGCTGACCCAACAGCGCCGGATGAAGTAGCGATATACCGGGTGACCCTTTTCGTTCTTCAGCACCAGCGTGAGGTCCTTCTTGTAATTCACCAGATCCATTGCCGGATCCCCCTTCAGGCTGTGCACGAGTTCGGCCCATTTCTCGAACTCGAGGTCGTGGGTGATACCCCGCTCGAGCGTGATGGCCTCGTAGCTCGAGCGACCCGGTGACTTGCGATCCGTGCTGTTGTCGCCCCCATCGCGGTGCTTTACGACCTCGGTGGTGCGCTTGAGCGCGGTTACCTTGCTGACTCCCATGACGACGTGACCGTCGAGGACGACCTCGAATTTGTAGTTCTTGTAGGGGTCGTAGCGGTGAGCGTTGGTGACAAAACCTTTTGGCATGACTCAGTCTCCAGTGGAGGGGGTTAGGACAGATCGCCCGCGATCTGCTGTATCTTGATGATGACGAATTCGGCCGGCTTGAGCGGGGCAAATCCGATCTCGATGTTGACGATGCCGAGATTGCGGTCCGCCTGGGTGGTCGTCTCGGAATCGCACTTCACGTAGAAAGCCTGGTCGGGTGTGCTGCCCTGGAAAGCGCCCTGGCGGAAGAGTCCGTTCATGAAGGCACCGATGTTAAGGCGGATCTTGGCCCACAGAGGCTCGTCATTGGGTTCAAACACTACCCATTGCGTGCCCCGGTACAGCGATTCCTCGAGGAACAGGGCGAGGCGGCGGATGGGAATGTATTTCCACTCCGAACCGAGGTCGTCCGCACCGTCCATCGTGCGGGCGCCCCAGTTGACGAAGCCCGACACAAACGAGCGGGTGCAGTTGACGCCGAGCTTGTTGAGCACGCCGTTCTCGAGGTCGGTAAGCTTGACCTCGAGGCCGGAAAGGCCGCGCAGGTCGGCCTCGGTGCCGGCGGCAGCTTTCCAGACACCGCGGCCGGCGTCGATGCGCGCCATCAGGCCCGCGATCGCCCCGGAAGATCCGATCGAGCGAATCACGCCCCGGTCGTTCAGCCGAAGCTTCGGATAGAACACTGCGCTGTGATCCTTCACCACGGTGGCGCGAATGGCTCCGACGAGTTCGGTGTTCTGCACGACCGCGGCGCGGCCACTAGCGGTCCATTCATCCGGGGCCTCGATGATGAGGAAGGCGCGCCGCGACTGGCAGTAAATGCTGGCGGGGCCCCAGACGGCGAAGCGATCCGCCGCGGAAACCTCCTCGTCGCGCGGGATGACCATGAGGTTGAACATGTCGACGATATCGAGCACGTGGAAGCCGGTTTGATCGACGGGGTTGCCCACGAAATCGGCGTAGGCCGGCGCGCTGCCGTCGAGTCCTGCAACCTGGAGCGACGCATAGTTGCTCGTCGTGCCAGGTCCTAGCGTATACTGACGCACATTGAGCGTGAGCGCCGCATCCAGCGTGCCGGCCGAGGTACCGGAAAATGCCACCGTCGGCGTCTGGTTGACCGTCCCTTTCTTGGCGAGGATGACGAGCTGGTAGCCGTGCACTTCTGCGCGATAATCCAGGCCGGGCGTGTTCGTGATGGCCTGCGCGATGATGCGCAGTTTCTCCCTCACGCCATCATTGTTGCTGCTCGGGCTGGTTCCCGGCAGGTCATCCTCGTAGTTGGGATTGCCCGGACCGGTGGTCTGCAGGTTGTTCGGGTCCGCATTGAGCGCGATCGGCGTGCCGTCAATCGTGATGCCGGTGATTTGATCCTGATTCAGGCCGGTGTAGGCGTCGAGAGCGTCGACATAGCCAAGGGCGCCGGAAGGATCATCGATGCGCAGCACGTTGCCCGTCGGAGCGGGTCGGAAGTTGCTGCGTCGAGCCAGTTCCACCCCGCCGTTTTCAGCACCGAGCAGGAGCGCGGCCGAAATGTCGTTCACCGATGACCGGCGAACGCGGACATTAGACTGGGCGTCCACGCTCGACTTGATGGTCAGAAAATGCTCGTTGCCCACGTTCGCATTGGGATCGATTGCGACGGTCACGTGGGGGGCGGGAACGAGTGAGTTCAGCGCGTCATTGATCCGCGTCTCAAGATCGCCTTGGAGAGCGGCAACCGATGCAAAACCTGTCAGCACGGTGTTGGTCCACTGGCTGAGGTTGACCGTAACCCAGGCCGAGTTGTTTACGCTGATGTCGAAATTGTAACGGGCGGTGGTTGCAGAACCAGTGTTGATGAGTCCGTCGAACAACCCCACGACACCAGCCAGGTTAGTTCCCAGAGGCCTCCGGGCCTGGGAGTAGCCGGGAAATGACTGCGTTAGGTCATTGTAGGTTGAGGCGTTGCTGGCGAGATCGCCCAGTCCACTACCGACTTCGAGATTGATCAGCTCCGAGCTCTGAGAGACGAGCGTCGGCGCGAAGCGCGACGAGCTGTTATCCATCGAGAGGTTGGTGAATAACTCGGTCGTGGTCACCGCGCCGCCTTCCTCAAGCACGACCTTCAGGTTGAAGGTCTCGCCGGGGTTGGGCGTATTGTAGTCCACCTCCAGGCGCAAGCCCTCGCCCCAGCGCCCCTCCACCTTTGCCGTGACGACGAGCACATCAAGCGGAATCAAAGCCCAGTTGTGCAGGGTGACGCCCGCGGCCTGGGCACCGTTGGCCAGGCGCACGACGTAGCAATCGGTCCCTCCGTTATCGTAAAACTGCTTCACGCTAAGCGCGAGCTCCGCGCCGGTGGGGGCACCGCCGAAATTTCGGACGAAGTCGGCATGGCTCAGGCAGCGAACAGCCTGGTTAAGCGGCCCTTTCAGCGTTCGGCCGAAAAAAGCGGTAATGGACGTCGCCACCCCCGTGATCGTCTTTACGCCACTTGAGACTTCTTGAATGTAGACTCCTGGATAACTTACGGGAATCATGGCTTTTCCTCGGTTTTGGGTTCAGTTGAATTGAGTGTCTGGAAAAGTGGGCGCACGGAGATGGTGTGCGCACCCCCTGGGAATTCCTCGATATAAACACCTGGGTAAGTTGTTTCTTTTGGCATAGGTAACTTGCTGAATCACGTAGGGATTCGACGGGCAGGAAATAGAAATTTTGAAATGCTGCCGCCATCAAGGTGCATAACACCTTCTTCTACTGATAGAATCTGTCTCCTCAGACGTTCTCGGCGCGTTCGACCGAGTTGCGGCCAATAACCAGCCGGCCCTGCTCAAGAGCCTGAAGTAAAATCACAACGCGTTCGCCATCGCTCAGATCGCGTTCGAACACGCCCGACCACCCGCAGAATGGTCCATCCGTAATATCGACGGCGTCACCCGCTTTCAGAACGTGCTCTTCAAGGGTAACACAGCCCCAGGCGTCCATTCGTTCCTTGATGCCGTCGATGATTGCGTCCTCCACAGGCAGAGGGTGTTGCTTCGTGCCAACAACCCGCGTGACACCGCGACTGTAGGTTACGGCACGCAAGGACTCTTCCGGAGCGAACCGCGCGAAAAGGTATCCCGGGAAGAATGGTTTTTTCAAAATCCGGCTTTTGCGACCCCGCCGACGAACGGCCTTCTGCACCCGCGGATACAGCGTCTCCACATCCAGTGACCGCAATGTCGATTCCGCCAGCGCCTCGCTTGCCGGCTTCGCCTGGACCGCAAACCAGTGGAGGGTTTCATCTTTCATCCGCAGAACCATCCTCTGTGAAATTGTGCTCCCTCAGCAATCGCTACAGTTCCTTTTTCCTGATTGGATTCATCCGGTAAAGCACTGTGCCATCCGAAGTGGTTCGCTGCTCCAGAAAACCCTGCTCGACCAATTCCGTCACGGCCCCGGTAATCGCCGGCAGCCATGCCTTGAGGCTCCGCTCCAGAATCCACCATTGGACGATTCCGTCGAAACTGTCCTGCGCTCCCGGATGCTCGATGAGGTAACCCAGGATCTCGCGTGCAGGTTCTGTCAGGTCTTGCTTGATGGGGGGTCATGCGTTTGCATCTCGCTCATTAGCACATGAGAGGCCAATCTCTCGCAGACATTAGTTTTTCGAACGAAATTCGATTCCGTTCTCTGTGAGCCACCGTCCACGAGGCGCGATTTATTGAATAGCAGCCCAGCCCGAAAACCGAAAACCAGGACAAATTTGTCCTACCCTAAATTGCCCCAACTCCCCCCCAACTCCGCCTAACTGTCTCGCCTTCAGCAGAAAAAGCCACGTGGACATTTTTGTCCTGGTGACGTATAAAATTGTCCTACCCCCGAAATCAAAGGTCCCCAACCGCTGATCAATGTGCCCTGCTCAGTGTACCTTATCGCACAAGTCGTGCTTGCGCATGAGTTCCCAGAATGCGCGACAGCTTTTTTTCGGCCACTTTCGCGGCGTCTATCAGGTTTTCTGGGATGGCGCGCATGCGGCTGCCACACTGGAAAATTCACGCAAAACCCTCACGGTTGCGGTCCGCGGCCTTTTGACGTTCCACCCGCCGTTTTCGCGGTCTGGCACTTTCGCCTGGTAAGGACAAGGTCCTGGCGGAGCCCCGGGCATGAATAGTCATACCAGCACAAAGGCTGTTCGGATGGTGGACGAAGGCTTTTAATCGGATAAACACCCACGATGATCACGTCCTTTCGAACCAGGACCCGAATCCGGGTTCCGTCGGTAAAATGCACGGTGCATGCAAATATACCGGTGGCCGGAAAGAATAGGTCGCAGTCAATCTTTTCGCCCTTGCCGCGATTCCCTGCCAATTCGGTGCGAACATAATGCTCAGCCGCTCGCTTGCTCGTGCTTTCGTGATCGGCAAACCAGCCCGCACAGCGTTTGTCTTTCGGCGTCGGTCGACCAGTTTTTCCGGTGCCTTGCTGCGTCACGGTGCGTTGAATTGTGAGGCTATTCAACGCCGCCGATGGGACGGCCGAGACAGATCCAACCGGCGCCTGGGCGGTTGCCCCGGCTTGCCGCTCGAGAGGTTGCCTCGGGGTGCCCATCGGCAGAACTGTCCCAGAACGGATTGAAGCACCACCCTGCTGCACGACGTGCGTCAGTTCGTGGGCCAACAGTTTTTTCCCGGGGTCGGTGGACGGAGAATACTGTCCCGCGCCAAAAATCACTTCGCGTCCTACGGTGTACGCCAACGCATGCAAATCATGCGCCGACTCTGCGGCCCGCTGGTCCGCATGCACGCGGACCTGGCTGAAGTCGTATTGAAAACGCGGCTCCATAAAGCTGCGTGTGGGCAAGTCGAGCGGTTGGCCAAGTGAACCCAAAACCTCATGCACAATTGGTGGCGCAATCGGCGGCTCGGAACTCGCCGCCGCCCGCTCTCCCGAGGGACCGGATGCCCCCCTGACGGGTTGCTGCCGCAACTTCTCTTCTTCCGTGCATTCCGGACAGAGTCCGACGCTACTCGAACAAAAGGAACATTTTCGTTGCGGGCTGACCGGTGCAGGGAATTCAGAGGCGGGAGGGGTGTCGCTTCCGGACTCCTGCATGCGCAGAACCTTATCCGCCACGTGATCAGCCTCCTGCTCGAATCGATCGTTCGGCGCCCCGATGCGGAGCTTGGCCTGCACGAGCGGCGTCGAAAAAACCGCCGAGCGCGTGATCCTCCGAGCCGCCTTACGGATCGTGTGCAAGTGCTGCTGGCGCGGTGCCTGAGTATTCGATCGATATGCGACTGTGGCGGGCATTCCGTTTTACCTCCGTGCATGAATTGTATCGGATCTTAATGACTTATTACTCGCCTGATTGGAGCTGGGTTCCCGTCGTCTCTGGGGAAAATTATTAAACATTTTCAGTTTAGCCCCATTTCCTTCGTGAAACGGTGTAGTTCCTCGACGGGTTCAAATTCGACCTGCCGTCAATGCAGGCCGACATGAAATCGGAAACACCGGCCAGTTGCTTTGGGGCTGTTTGCGGGCGTAAAACACTCCACAACTCCAGCCTCAGTAGAAGCTCGTCCCCCCCCGCTGATAGTGGCTTGACGGTCCCGTCGGTGAAGAATTCACGGAGATGGGTCTGCATCCCAATGCACATCGCTTTCGCGAACGTGCAACTCCCCAAGCACCTTCGCCCGCCAGGTCTCCAATCTGTAAGGGGGGTCTAAAAGAGTTCAGAAGAATATTCCTGTTCTATCGGTTTTCGCTGGTCAGTCGCGAGACGTTCATCGGTGTCCCCATCTTCAGCTTCTCGGCCATCATTTTCAGCGGCGCGCCGGTTGACCTGCGAATTGCCCGCGCGATTTTCACCTTGCGCCCGTCGCTCTTCGGCAGCACCTCCAGATCCTTCCGCAGCAACCTCTCTTCCTGCAAACCAAAGGGCTATCATCCGCCGGGCATCCGCCTCTGCATGGTCGCGGACCTCGGCCCCATGGTAGTTCTGCCTCCTCAAACGTTTGCCTCCGATTTTCTCGTCCGCCTTTTCCAACAGCCACTCGCGGAATCCTTCGCTGCCAAAATACCAGCCGCGGCGCAGTGTGGATTGAATGCTCTATCCCTCGATTTCCATCAACCCGCTGCGCTCCACCTCTTCATCTTTTGCCAGCGATTCGATTTCGCTCAACAGTGCCTTCCGATCGCGGGTCCGATTCTCTCTTCTGCATCGTCGCCAATCCTCGCTCCACACTTAGTCATTTCGGACGCCTTCGGAATTGAACGTATCCGCGCAGACTGCTCCACGCATAATCCAGCAGACTTTCTCCTCTGCCCATGCGCACCAGACCCGTACGGACCAGGTTGAGATGAATGTAGTTCCATAGCGCGTGGAAATACGCGGGTTGATCCGGATCCACCGGGATCGCTTATAAAGCAAATGTCCGCTGCCGCGGTGCCGTGCATTGTG
Source organism: uncultured Verrucomicrobiae bacterium (assembly GCA_963805815.1). Classification (GTDB taxonomy): domain Bacteria; phylum Verrucomicrobiota; class Verrucomicrobiia; order Chthoniobacterales; family Chthoniobacteraceae; genus CAWDWA01. Next base: position 78,320 of record CAWDWA010000021.1, on the reverse strand, counting down.
GCGCACCGTGCAAGTCGTCTGAAACCAGGTCATTCGCCGCACAAGAATGGCCTCCGGCGGGGTGCGGACGGTGGACTCGCAGTTACTCGCCTCCGTGTGAGAAACTGCGGGGGCTCATGCGAGAAGCGGTGGCCGGTTGCGGCGGCCTTGGATCGCAGCCAGTTTCACGTGTTTTCAAAAGTCTTCCCCACCGGATCCCTTTGCAACCAGAGCGAGGAAGGGCATGGACGGCTACTCGCCGGGATCCCGAGTTCTGGGATCCTTTTGAGGATCCTGGATTTCGAGTGGGCTAAATTTGCTGTCAATCGTCGTAATATCGCCCTGGAGAATGCTTTCCAGGCAACTGCCGGCATTGAGACGTAGCGGGATGTGCTGCATTCCGTCGAGGTAGGCGCACGGCGCGCTGGTCAGTTGAATTGTGACGTAAACGTGGCCTCCTGATTTCCAGGCGCGGACGACGCGGAAATCCAGCACGACGACGACTTCCACGAGCTTGCCCGTGGAATTGTAGATTCGTCCGAGAAAACGAACGCCGGTGAATTCCTCACCCTCGTGCCCAAGAAAGCGTTCCAGATGAGAAGTAATGATGCCGGGATGGCTGCCGAGCACTGCCAGCAGTGTTCGATTTCTGAAGAGGAAGAGTTGATTCGTGAGCTGCGAAAAAACGTCCAGCGGACACGTGTCCGGCGGTGCGCTGGTATGCGGCGGAGCGGGCGGCCAGGTCGCGCATTCGACGCGGCTGCCGGGCATCGGAATCAAAAAACCGTGATCCGATTCAGCGCACTGGCCGTGGCTATCTACCACCTTTCCGACCGTGAAAAGTTCGCGATGCGTCACCGAAAGGTCGCGCACCGAGCTGCTGGTGGACTCACCGCGCAGAATGCCGCCGGTGAGCGTCGTACTCAGGGAAAAATCGCTGGGTGCGTCGGGGCTGTCGGGCTCCGAGTTGGCGAGCTGCAGGCCGCCTTGCTCGAACTGGCCTTTGAACCCGATCGGCGGCCACTTGAATTTGAACTTGATATCCACGCCGGCCGTCAATTTCGTGCCTGTCGCTCCGACAGTTCCCCCCTCGATCTCGAAACGACATTTATCGGTGCTTTGAATCCACAAGAACGACCGCCATATCCCCTTTAGACCCGGGTGACCTATGTTTATCTGCGCAGCCTCAATATCGCAGCCAATGTTGGGCAATTCCCGCTGAATCTCGGCAGGAATCGTTCGCGGATCCATCCGCCCGATCCGGAAGATGAATTCCTCGTGGGGACAGGTTCGACGCGCCGCAGGGCAACCCTCTTTGCATTCCTGTTTCGTTGGCGGCGCGTCCATCTTCAACTCACCGCAGCGAACTCCACCGGTGGGCACGATCTGGCCAAGAATAAGTTCGAAGTCTCCAGGCACGCAGTCCTCTCCGAAGAGCGTGAATGTCCCGAAAAAGGGGATGTCGAGCTTGATCTCATTCGAGTTCGCCGTCCGCCGCAATGAGGCAGGTCGGGTGTAGAAGTCGGATAGTTTCTCCGATCCGGGTGAGGCCGTGCCGCGGGCCGCTCCGGTTTCGTCGCGCGCTTCGCAGCCCTCCGGGCCAAATGCCTGCCTGGCCACGAAGACAAACGGACGCCAGATTTCCTGATCCTTCTTGTCCGGAGGGGCTGCGGGATCTTTGGTCGTTCCGGCTTTCTTGTCCGTCCCGATCTTCAACTGCCAGGCCCGGGTGCCGGAGGCGAGGTTGAAAGGAACGAGGTCGCTGAAGAAATCGATGATCCGGTTTGTGATCGTCATCGGCTGCAGCTCGGCTTTGAATTTGGTTGCGGACGATTCCTTCACGACGTCCGGACATTCTTCGTCCTTCTTCAGACACTTCTTCTGAGTGGCGGACGGCATATCCCCGCACTCCACTGGTCCATCCGGCTTCAGTAATCCAAAAGTCCGGAGCATGTCGCCGCGGGCGGCCTTTTTCGCGCACCTGGCCGGATCCCAAAGGCCTTCAAAGGATGCCGCGGCGATTTCGTCTTTCGCCGAAAAAAGCAGGCTGCTCGCCGACTTTCTGGTCTCTTGAATGGTCTCCGCGTCGAAGTCGGTGCCCGCGTTCGCATCATCCGACCAGCCGAGCCGGACCGGTTGCGAGAACGTGATGGACTGCTCGTCGGAGGGGTTCAGCTGCGGAAAGAATTCGCAACTGGGAGGGAGGGCCAGCACCTTCTCCCAGGTAAAATGGCGGTAGATGGGCACGTCCGTGTCGGTGGTACCAATTACGACCGAAGCGCCTTCGCGGTCGCGGCATCCGAAACTCACATCGAATGTCTGAGCTGGCTGCTGCCGATCGCATTTTTCCGGTTTCGGCTTCAAGCTGCGGAACTCGATCAGCACGCGCCGGTCCAGCGGGTTCTCAATATCGTTCTGCGTGGGAACTCCGCCGGCGGCCTTGATTGCATCCACCGTCATCTTCGCGCGGGCGCGCCCGAAACCGACCTGAACTTCGACCTTGATGTCGTGCAGCGGCGGCCCTGCCGAAAGCTTGAGCCCGGCGTTGATTCTCTCCAAGGCTGTTGCGACGCACTTCGCGCGGTTTTCCGAAAGCGGCTGATTGAAGGCATCGGTGTCGGTGGAACTGGCTTCGCCCACGAGCGTCACCAGCACGTCGCCATTAGCCAGCAGCGGCAGCATCTCGGCGAGGATCGGGCCGTTCAGCGCGTCCCAATGCGTCCGCTTGATGAACGACTTTCCGATGTCGAAATTGGCGAGAATCCAGACGTTTTTGGCGGCGGGATCGCCGAGAACGATACCCGCTCCCTGCTTGCCCGCGACGCCGAAGCAACTTCCCGTTCCGGTCACAGGCTGGTCCGCAGGAACGGGATGCAAACCCAGCAACAGGTCGAGCGCGCCAAGGGTGAGCGGCCCGACGCGGCCATCGTGTTCGAGCGGCTGCCCCGCCACGTCCTTATTGGACAATTGAAAGGCGCGCACCGCCGCTCGAGTCGCGGGTCCGAACGGGTGCGCAGGGTCGCTGAGTTCTTTTTCCAGCGCCGCGCGGTCATACCCGGTGCAGATCTTCGCCAGCAGCAGCTCTTGCAGCATTTCAACCGCCGGACCGCTGTCGCCCAGCCGCAGCGCTTTCCAGAACTTGCGGAACTGGAAAATGCCGAGCCGAATTTGATTCAGGACCGGGTCATTCTGAAAGAGATCGCTGTCCGGCAGGAGCGTGTCGTCCGGACAAGTCGGATCGGGATCGGCATCTGGCGTTCGTTGAATGGAACGCGCCGCCGGGCTCGCGACAACCGGTTTCACCGTCCGCCTTCGCGAAATCTCTCTCACCGGTCCACCATCGTGTCTCGGAATTCCTGCGGGCGCTCCCTCCTGTCTGTGGTGCATACCCGGCGCCGGACGCGAGCCCTTCTGCTGCAGGGTATGGGTCAATTCGTGCGCGAGCAGGTTGAGGCCGCGCGGAGAACCGGGACTGAACTCGTCCTTGCCGAAAAACAGATCGTTTCCCACCGTGAACGCCCTCGCGTTCAGGTGGCCTGCCAACCGCTCGGCGCGCAAGCCCGTGTGAACACGCACGCTGGAGAAATCGCTACCAAAGCGTGCTTCGACGAAACTTCGAGCCGCCGATGGGAGCGGCGCGCCCCCTCCACGCGCGGATTCGATACCTGCCTGGATTTCGGGCGGGACAGCTCGATTTGCCGGTGCCCGGTCACTTGATTTATCGACGCACCGACGCTGCACCTTTTTCTCCTCCTCGCATTCCGCACATGGCGCGCCTCCGGCAGCGCAGGCGGCGCACTTCCGTTGCACGGAGTGTTGGCGTGACGAGAATCCTGAAGCGCGCGGCGGAGCGACTTTCAGCTCCGGCATTCGCACCACCTCGTCGGCCATTCGGTCGGCTTCCTGTTCGTATCGATCGTCCGCCTCGCCGACTTTCAGCTTGGTCTGCACGACCGAATGAAATCTAAAGTCGGACTCAGGACGATCGGTATCCGAGCGCACTGGGGCTGGAATCGAAGGATTCCTTCGCGGCTTCCCACGATGAGCGCCGCGTGATGAATCGTGTCGGACGGAACGGAGAGTTGCCGATTTCATTGTCATCGAAAGACGTGCGTTACCCGGGCAGGCTGTTCCGTATCAGAGTCGTCGCCGGCTGCATGGGTTTGTCAAAAATGACCAACGAGGCCAACGCCCACGTCGGCCTTTCGGACCAGTTTCTTACCGTCGGGATCTACCTCCAGATTGAAATTCGTTTCGAGTTTCAGGCCCCGACCAATATCGAATTGAAAATCGAGCACGACTTCGCCGCTCGTCGCGAAATTCAGACCCTTGAATAGAATTCCAGTTCCGAGGGCGAGTCGGCTTGCTGCGCTTCGATCGAGACCGAGAAACTGAAAGCCGGTCTCGAGCACATTCTTACCGAGGGCGTAACGCCCGAAGGCTTCCTGCAGCAGCTCTGGCCGGTCCGGATGCAGTGTCGCCAGACGGTAGAAGTGATGCCCGTAATCGAACAGGTTCTGCCCGATCTCGTCTTCGAGCCTTAATGCGAGGTTAGGGAAATCCGGGAACTCGGGATTTTCGGTCTTGGGCTGGCGCCGGATCGTGCCTGGCGCAGATGGTGCCGCGCCGCGCTCCTGTTGCACGACGTGGGCCAACTCGTGCGCCAAGAGTTCCTGGCCCCGGCTGGTCTCGGGCTCGAACTCACCCGCTCCGAATACGACATCCCGCCCGACGGCAAACGCCCGCGCCTGAATCGCCTCCGCCAACTCGGCAGCACGTCCGTCGGTGTGGATGCGAACATGGCTGAAGTCGTGACCAAACCTCGAATTGAAGAAGTCACGCAAAGGCTGCGACAGGGGCTGACCTTGACCGGGGAGCGAATTCATCGGTACGAAGCCGGGCGACGGCGGCCGGATGCACCTCGGGAGCACTCGCCGTCGCTGGCAGCGAGCGAGAAGCAGATGCCGTTCCTTTCCGCCGGATCACGTGGGCTGGAGGCCGGCGGGAGAGGTTGCATTGATTCATCGCCAGCTTCATGAATTTGGCATTTGTGTCATTCGAGCGTGTGTTTCCGGGGCGTAACGAACGGGCGAGGACCGGAAATAAGGATGTTCGCGCCAACCCAGAAACCGTAGTCCGATTGCTTGAGAGTGTCTCTGGATTGAAAGCCCTGGTCGGCGATCCGTTCTTGTTGACTTGATGAAACTTGTCTCTACGCAGATGCGTTGCGGTCCACGGGTGGCCGCGCCGCATTTGATTCGCCGAAAGACGGAGTCGTCAGGTCCGCGCGCTGCTGAATCACCGGCAAGTTTCGCATTTCATCCGGTCATGCAGATAAGACTGCGGACACCGGAGGCGGGTGCAGCCGTCACCATTCACCGGAATCCTGACGGCCCATATGGGCGCACGAACTACGCGTTCGACACGGGTCGCGACACGGCCGCACATCTCGAGGACACTGATGTGGTCAGTCGCGCAGCCTCACGCAACGTTCCGCGGATTCACGGCGGTGGCGTCGCCGCCGAGTATCGCAGTGCCGCCGGAGGTGCTGGCGGGTTGGTCTTCGTAGCCGAGCAGCGAAAGAAGCAGCGCGATCTGTGCGGCGCTCAGCCCGGCCAGGCCGAGCTTGGTCACTGGCTCCGGATCAGCGAGAGCAGCGATGATCGTCAAAAGCAACGTGACGGAAACGCCGATGATCAAGAGCACTTCCAGAACCTTGCTCACGGGCGGACTTTCCGCGCCCATACAGCGACAACCCAGCCTAATACCGCCCCAACCGCAAACGCCGCTTCCACCGTATCCACAGCTTTGCCCTTTGCAGGTTTTGTAAGTCAGCGACGAGCAATCTGTTCGTGCAAGTGCCGGTCCGGTCATCGAAAGACCCGCGGCAGCGTTTCCGCCGATCGGTCCTCCGATCATCACTCTGGCCGCCGCGCGATTGGCTTCCGCTTCGGAGGGATCGTCGCGGGCATTGATTGCATAGGCACGCCCTGGTCCGGTAACGGCGCTCTGTTGCACCGTGTGTGCGAGTTCATGGGCGAGCAGCCACTGACCGGTCCGGGTCTGCGGGGCGTAATGCCGCCCGGAAAAAACGATGTCGCGCCCGACGGTAAACGCCACCGCATTCACTGCATCCGCCGCCGCCGTCGCCGTGCCGCCGCGATGGATGCGGACCTGACTAAAATCGAAACCAAACGCCGACTCCATCATGGCACGCGCACCCGCGTGGAGCACTTCACCGGGCGAGCGCAAAGCGGACTCCACCAGTTGCCGCGATTGTCCTGCGAAATGTTGGATGGGCGCTGTTCCGCCACCGAAGGCTTGAAGCCGCTCCTCCTCGGCACACTCGGCGCATTTTCGTTGCAGAGATGGTGGGGGTGCCGACGGGGCAATCGTTGGAGAACTCTCCCGGCGCGTCACTGTGTTTGCCACGCGATCCGCCTCTCGCTCGTATTGATCATTTGGTGGGCCGACTTTTAACTTGGCCTGCACCACGGGGTGTAACGCGGCGCCTTCGTGTGGCGCTGAGCGACGCGAATTGAAGAGCACACCCTTTCGCCAAGGCGGCCTTGAAGCAGCCTGGCGTACCCGGCGATTCTGTGTGGTTGCGAGTTTCATGAGCGGCTCAACTCGATTTGGAACAAGAACACTCTGCTCCCTGCCTTGTTGACGCACGGTCTGCGTTCGGGCTTCTCCTTCTCGGCCTTGTCATCCGTTTCGGGATCGCGGAGGTTGTCGTCGAAGAGGCCGGCATAGTTTGCGAGATCGTCCTTTTTCTAATGCTGATGCAGCCCTGGCAGAACTCGGGCTGGTGAAGGGTCTGAGAGTGGGAGGACGTCGGGTGCTCATTGTTTGCGTTTGATCACGCGGAGCACAATTTCTTTGAAGGCGCGGGCGCTGTCGAGGTTGCGCAATTTGAAGCGATCGCGCACTTCGGTATCTTCGCCGGTTTCAGCAATCTTTCGCAGGTCTGCCTCGCTTTGCAGGCTCTGCTCCTCTGCGAGTCGCAGGAGCTTCGCTTCAGTGGCGCCGATCTTCTCGAAATCGGATTCGCGAGCGGCGAGCGCTATCGTCTCGGCAGCGGATCGCCGCGGAGTGGAATCGGTGGTAGGTTTCGCGCCGATCACGACGGCGACCGGACTTCCCGGCGCCGCTTTTTCTCCGGGCTTCGGATTCTGACTGATGACGCGGTCGATCTGATCGCCGGTCGTTGCCTTCGTCGTGACCTCGCCAAGTTTCAGCTTCACCGCTTCGAGTTTTTGGAGGGCCTCGTCGCGGGTCAGGCGCGTGAGATCCGGGACATCCACGGTGGGAGACTCGGTGACCGGGCGCCGCACATTCAAGTCCACGAATGAACCGCGCGCCACTTGTTTCCCGGCTTTTGGCGACTGGCCAAGCACGACGGCATCATTGCTGGAATTGGGTGGCACGACGGCGCCGACCCGGAGCTGGGCACGCTTTAACGTGGCTGCCGCCTCGGTGAAAGTCGTGCCAACCACGTCGGGAACGGCGACACTCTCGCTGGCAATCCCGACGGTGATTGTGACCAGCGAGCCAGCCTTGGCGGACGTTCCTCCCGCTGGCGACTGTGACACTACGAGGCCCACTTTGTTGGCATCGACCTGTATCGTTTGCTCGTCTGCGAGAAGCCCCGTGCGCTGCAACACCTCGATGGCACGGGAACGTTCGCTGCCAACCACATCGGGCACGATGACCTGCTCGGGCACCTGGGGCGGCGGTTGGGGCGTCGGCTTGCCGGGTGCGTCGCCGAGAACGATCTCTCGGTAGATGACCTTGTTACCTTCGATCGGAAACACTTCGGCGCCACGATACAGGATCGCCTGCTGCGAATCGCTGACGAGAAGCGTTACGACCTGTTGCGCCGACGAGTTGGAGATTTGGTTGGCAGGCACGTCGAGACGGAAGTAGCCGTTTGTGTCCGTGCAGGTGAAGACGAGCGCGCGGCCTTCGTTACCGGTTGCGCTGACTACGAGGCCCGGTTTACCGAGATACTGGCGGTCCACGACACGCCCGTGGAGGACAAGCGCCGCGGGATTTCGAAGTGGCGCGGCGACTTCGCCACGCTGGATTTCGGCGGTCGCCTGCGTGGCGAAGGTCTGCTGCAACTCGACCTGGCGCGTCCATTGTGAAATGCGGTCAGCATCGTCGGGATAACGCACCTCCACGATGCGCAGCTCGCGCTGGAGACTGCGCGCTTTCGCTGCCGCGAGCGATTGTGTGCGGTCGAGCGCGACCAGTCGCAGGCGGTCGGCAGCGGGTAGTATCTGGGCGATTTCCTCGTTCAGTTCGTCTTCGGTGAGAGTGCGGTTGCTGGGCATGGGAGCGTGGAATGGTTAAGGACGGTCAACCCCGGATGAGGTCATTGCGCGGGCAGCGGTTGTCTGAGTTGAGTTGCACGAGGCTGCGATTGCCGGCGATGTGAGAAACTGATGTCACACCGACGGGGAAGAAGCAGTGCGTCCCCTGGTTGTCGGTCGTCGTGTTCATGAGCGCGAGCGAAGTGCCTGAAAGCAGCGCATTGAAGAGACCTTCTTTAAAGCGGTTGTCGGCCATTCGCTGGGACCAGCCAAACGTGAGCGCGTTGGTCAGCACAAGATCGCGCCCCAGATCGCAATCGCACTGGTTGTCGTTCATCGAGACGTCATCGAGGCCGCCAAGGAACACGGAACTGAGGCTCAGCGTCACCACCGGACCGAGTGCGTCGAGAACGACCTGGTTGTCGTTGAAGAGCACATTTCCTCCGATGAAAAGACGCGCGTCGTCCACGTTCTCGACCGTTTCCGTGGTCGGCAGATCGTCGAGCAGGAACAGGCCGCTCAGGCCGAAGAGCTGGAGGTAGATTTCGTTCGAGACGCCAAGGTTGAATATCCAAACCACCGATCCGCCGAGAGCGTCGAGAAACGCGAGCAACGGGTTGCTCGTAGCGGCGCGGTTCTTGATCGGAACCTGAGCGGCGGACGATGCCGAGTTGAAGGTGTTCGTGGTCGTAATACTCCCCGGCACCGGCACCTGACGCATGAACGCGCTGCCTTTCGCGGTGAGCTGGTTCGCTTCCACGGAGACAGGTCCGAGAGCCAGGATTTCGAGCGCGCGGCCCTGCTGGGCGACGACGATGTTGTCGTGCACGCGCGCGGCTGGAACGCCGTCCTGGCGACGCCCGACGAATTGCGTGCCATCGCTTAGACCTGCGACCGAGAGCTGCTCGTCCGCGCGGGCGCGGGCGAAGGCGAGCACAATGCCACCGCGCCGGCCGGGACGCGGTAGCTGGCCTTCATTCGCGGCGGTCCGGCCGTTGTGGAGGATACGGTTGCCGTCGATCGCGATCCCGGCTCCGTGCAGGACGAAGATGCCGCAGATCGGATCGAAGCTTGAGCTGCCATTCGCCGCGATCAGATTCTCGCGGACCACGAGATATTCGACATCCGCCAGGGCCACACCTCCAAAGCCGACCACGTCGCGCAGCGGAAACGGAATTGTGCCGACCTCGAGCCGCATGCACCCGGTGATGCAGTTCTGCTCGACGAGCAGATCCTCGACCGTGATGAAATCGGGATTGGTTTCCATGTCGAAGAAGCGATCGACCGTGATCCCACTCATCCCCATGTCCGCGATGCGGTTGTCCACAATCCGCACATCGCGCAGCGCGGGACCGGCCTCGATCACGGTGCCATCCTCACCGTCCGGCGGCTTGAGTGGAGGAAAAGGGTCGATCACGACGCAACCATGGTCATCGATGGAGATGTGAAACCCGCCCGGAGAGTTTACGCCGATCGTGAAGTCATCCGCGGCGTTCGGATTCTGAACTCGGCGGAGGATCGTGTGGCCGAGCGTAATGCCATTGTTGTTCCCTCCCCGGATACGGTTTCGCCGAATCTCGACGCGCTCCGAGCCACCGCCAATGTGAAGCCCGCCGTAACCGCGCTGCGCCGCGCTTTCGCCTTCGGCCAGAATGCAGTTGCGCTCGATCCTCAAATCCTGGCCGTGAAGGAAGACCGCGGGTTCGCGTCCGATCGTTCCCTGGCCGGGCAGAGGCGCAGCCAGCGGCAGCACGCGCACTTCGTTGAACGCGAACGTGATGAATCGTCCACGGAGCACGGCCACCGAATTGCGGTCTCGCGAGAGGAAGAGCAGCCACGTCAATACGATATGCTCGACCTCCGAACCGCGATTGGTGGCGTGGCAGAGAATACCGGGAGCCGCGGGGGCCTCGATCGCCAAAGCGGTGATTTCAATGCGCTGAGAATCCACGATCTCGAAAACCGGCGTATCGTCCTGAGCGATGATCAGCGTGTCCCGCCCGCAGCCCCGAATCTTGATGTTCGTGCGGTTCACAATCCTGACGTGCCGCTCGTAACGCCCGCGCAGCACACAGATTTCTCCTCCTGCGGGGGGCAGGGCATCCACCGCGTCCTGGATTGTGGTGAACTCTCCGTGACTCGCCGAACCATCTCCGACGATAATTGTGCAGCAGCCCTTGAGCTGGCAGAGCGGCCGGAAGCGCGTGCGGCAATCCACGACGGAGCAGACAACGGCACCATCGACAGGATCAATGTTCCAGCGGATCAGCGCAAGCGGAGCAATGAACTGCCGCGGTCCAAACGCGGGCGCCTCATCGGTCAAGATCCACGGAACGACTTCATCCGGCGTGTTGGGGCGGGCAGCAATGACCCAGTACGAACCTGGCAGTCCAAAGTCGCTGAATGTTACTTCGAGACCGGTGCCCGCCAGGGGCAGCGGCGTGCCCGGAACAAACATGTGGTCGGGCTGAGCGGCGTCGCCGGAGCCACCGGACCAAACGCGAAGGTAAAAGTAGCGCTGCACTGCGAGCTCGTCCCGATCACTGAGGAAGCCCGCGTGTGCCGGATCGTTCAGCCAACTTAGCCATGCGACCGGGACCGGCGTTTCAATGGTTATGCGGCCCGTGTCCGGGTCGAAGCCGGTCGCGACAGTCGTCAGGTGTCCCAGCCATTCCGCCGTCTTTTCCTGATTCGGCAAAAGCGCGCCCCATGGCAAAATTTCGACCGCTTGCCCGGCAATCGGCTGCGCGAACTCATCGCGAGGCAGCGTGAGAAAGCGGATGACGTCGAGCCCTTCATCCTCGACGACCTGCACGCGATAGAGCGGCGCGGCGTTGTCGAAACCCCAGATGAACCGGTTCGTTGCCGTGAGCTGCACACGAATCGCCTGATTCTCGGCACCGAGATATCCGCCGAGCACCGGTGGCTGGCAGAGATCGTCGCTCGGCAGACCACCCGTGAAGCCAACGGTGAGCCGCGCCTTCGAAAACAGCTCGCAGCTATCGTGGTCGAAAGGATGCGGATCGCCCGACGTATCGCCCGGCAGCGGCACGGTGAGTTGGTCAATTAATTCGTCAAACGCCGCCGTGCAATCGTCCGCGACGCCGGTGAGGACTTCGATTCGCCGCTGCCGGCGTTGAAAAACAGAAGTATCCGGTCCGCCCAGCGCATATTCGAGCACCTCGCGATCTTCGACTGCACTGACGCACTGCTCCCAGCCGCGCAGATAGACCAGATCGAAGCGGTCGAGCGTGCCGCCGTTTGGATCGGTAAGATCCGCCACGCTTGGGATGAACGGCAGGGCGCCGGGCTCAACGTCGATCTGCAGCCAATCGCGCTGACTCAAATAAGTCTCGGGCTGGCCGGTCAGCGCCTCGAAGCGCAGCCCGCCGATATAAAAGCTCCCGTCCGCGATGGCAAAATCGTAAGCGCTGCGGTCCAGGCCCACGTCTACAGGGGTTGGCGCTCCGATGCGGAAGCCGTGGTTCGGGCTGCCCTTCGAGCAGATGATGTCGCGAAAAGTAAGGCGTTCATCTTCGGCATCGAGTCGGCGGTGGTCGTTCAGATCCTCGTCGGTGACAACGCGTCCCTGCTGCATGAACGTACCGACGTAACGTTTCTCGGGTTGGAAGAGCTGGCGGGAGATGTCGGGTGTGGCCATGGGGGATTCCTCGGACGGGTTAAGTTTCGAAGATGAATTGCGGGATGAGCCCGAACGGCATGAACTCAATCACCTTGCGCTTGAGGTCGCGGCGTTTGATCGGATTCAATAACCGGCTGAAGGCGCCGATCTCCGAGCCATTTTCCGCGCCGGTCGTGATGGTCTGCGGCGCAGTCCTGCTGAGCTGCGCGAAACCGGGATCGCCGAAGCTTCGCGATACGAAAAAGTGACGCGCGATGGCGGGCGCGAAAAGGTGCGACTCGAACTGGCGCGGCAACCTGCGTTCGGGGTGCTGGTCCGTCGCGCTGAAGCGAAAACAGCCGTGCTGATTATCGAGCACGCGCACAAGCCCCTGGATGAGCGCCTCGCTGGCGTCGAGCCGGTTCACCGCAATATCGCCAAAGACCGTGACCCGCTCGAGTCGCACTTCGCCAACGCGCGTTGCGATGGCCGGCGTATCCGGGAGCAGGCTTTGGACGATGGAATCGCGGATCACGATCCGACCGACCGAGCACGGGTCGGCATCATCGGTCACTTCGCGGATCGCGCCGACGATCGAAGATTCGATCACAAGTTCCCGCACCTGCCCGCGAATCTCGAGTACAGCCGACGCGATCGGCGTGCAGGTGCCGGCGACTAACCGCGCGCGTTCTCCACCCGGATCGAGCGCGCAATGGCGGATCACCACGCGGTCGAACTCGCCTTCGATGGCGAGCACCGCTTCGACAGGTGTGCAGGCGTCAGCAGGGTCGGCAAGGGTCTCATTGGGTATGCCGTCGGGATTCATGCCAATCCACAGGCCGTCGATTGTGAGGCAGCGCACGTCGTCGTCGTTCAGCTTTGGCGCGGCCTCGAGAATCCACTCGCGCTCATTGTTTCCTGAGGCCAGCCCGATGTAGGGACGCTCACGGTCATCGGCTTGAATCCAGAGGTCTTCGATACCAGAGAGCCGGTTTCCCGGCGGCGCGTCCGGGCGATAGGTCTTGCTGTTGGAGAAGCTGTGCGTGCCGTCGATCGGCAGCGAGAAGCCGATCACCGGGCCGGGTGCATTGCCGCCGTCGGGCAATGGTATCACCCCTTCCGTACGGACGCTCGACGAACGATCGGTACGGGCCCGCGCCCAGATCGGCGGAGAAACCGTAGTGATAGCGAGGAGCGTAAAGCTGGTCGTTGCCCGCCAGAGGATTCGACAGCATGAGCCGCCCGGTGTGAGGATCGACGATGGCCGCGAAGGGCAGACCGGGCGGCAGGGTCCACTCTGACAGATTACCCGCGTGCAGTTGAGTTTCGTCAAGTGGCGGATCCTGCGGCATCGAGCCAATGGTGACGGCGAGCGCGTCCGGCACGAGATGCGCCGTTTGTGCATTGAAAAGCCGGCACGGGATCGCCGCGGGGAGTTGCCATTCTTCCACCGTGGTCCAATCCACGTCCGGCCCGCGCCGGCTCGGACGAAAGAGCGGGATGTCGCGCCCCGATGGATCGACCGAGAATCGTTCAGCGCCGAAGTCAAAAGGCGTTGCGAGATTCACTTCGAAGACGCGCAAGCGGAAGAGATGGAAGTTGAGCTTCGGAATGTTGTATCGGCCCTTGAATCCGCGCAGTCGACGGAAGTCCGGCGTGTGGGCAAGGTCGTCGAATGGGCCGTCTATGATGTCGCTGATCCGGGCAACATGCAGGTCGACGGTGCCGCCGGGCGGTGTGTGCGTGATCAATCCGGTGAACGGCCCGGGCTCGGGATCGAGCCGATGGCGTGTGCGCGAGAGACGCTTGAAGCTTTCGATAACTGCGCCTTCCCAGCCGGTAATGTCCTGGATGAGCGTTTCCATGACCACCGGGGTGCCCTTTCGCCGCCGATAGAATAGTGTCCGCGCCACATCCACGCGGCGTCCGCGGCGATTGAGGTTTCCGACCAGCCGCGTGCCGAGCAGCGCGCCGATGTAGGGGATCGCCCAGTCATCGCAGGTGTGAATGAACGAGTCCTCCCACAGACGGTCGGCGCTGCGGCGGGCCACCGAGGCCTCGCAAGCGAGGATTTCCACGAGCGCGCGCAGGACGTGCGACTGCTCCGCCAGCCCGTCTTCGTGCCGGTAGAACGGCGGTATCCATTCCCACAATTTCTCGGCGTAATAGCGCTCGAACTCGTCGAGAGCTGGATTGGCGATGGCGAGAGTGTCTTCAGTCATTGTCACGAGTTTGCTGCGAACAGCGCATCGCCCGCGGCGGTGTTACCGACAACGAGGCCCGATGAAAAGTCGTGGTATTCGCCCTCGCCGGCGGCGATTGCGAACGGCGCTTCGCTGCCGTTGAAGCGCAGCGCGCGCACTGAAACCACGCCAGCGACGGCGTGAATTTGCGCGAGGATAGCGCTGCGGAAGAGCGGCAACCCGATCGAAATGTTCTCCAGCGCCAGCATCCCCTTCTCCGGTTCCGTCAGGGCCGTCGTAACCGCCTGCTCGACGTCGTCGGAACGGAATCTTGGATCGACGATCAGATCGACTGTCATGTTGGAATCGAGTGCCACGGCTTCACTGACGGCAAGCGGCGTGTTGGGATCGGATTGGCCGAGGAGGAAGCGGCGCAGTTCAACCGCGATCGAGCCGCCATCGGAGATGAACCGAATAGTAACCACTGCGCGTTGCATCGCAGCGGCCCACGCCCAGGTGGCGCGCGCATTGACAACTCCGCCAAACTCGCGGGCCAGCACTTCGAAGTCCGGCAACGAAACCGCGCGGCCCAGCAGCAGCGCGCTCTCCGGGGCGTTGATCCGCAAATCCTTGGGCTCGTCCGCATCCGCCCCTCCCCCCGCGGTCACCGGATTAACCACCCGGCGAATGCCAGGCACGGGCCGCGACATTTGCGTGATCAAGTTGGCTGGCGGCTTCGCGGCGCCCGCGCCAAACCGATAAGTCGCGGTTACATTTTTCACCCCGCTGGAAAGACGCGCCCCGGTCTGCCCGTCACCGAAAGTAACAATACTTTCGCCATCCTCATTTTGCCGCACGGTATAAACTTCATCCTGCGGGCCGGCCCCGAAAAAGCTCCCGACCTCGCTCCACAGGATCGCATTCACCCGTATCGCAAGCGTCGAACGCCGTCCATTCGGGGCGGATTCGTCGTTTAGATAGGTAAGCGGCTTTTTTTTCAGCTTGAAGGCTTGGAACGGGACAGCGGCATTGCCGCTTCCGAGCACTTCGTTCGGCACGGTCTCGCCGCGAGTGGCGTGGATGAGATTGCCGAAAGCTGTAACCAGCGTGCGCAGTTCCGCGGCGAACGGTGCGGCGCTTTGCTGCGGGGTCAGCGCTCCTGTTCCGTCGTCCGGGCTGATGGAAACGCTGGCAGTGAGATTCGCGCCGCTGCCATCGGCTCCGGCCAGCAGCACCGAGCCGGGTGGATCGAGTATGGGCGGCTCAACCGGCATCTCAAATGGCGCGTTCGGAAGCAGGTCTTCAACGCCAAGCCGGGTCTTCGCCGGGGCGGTGAGAGTTCCAGCGCGCACCATTTCAAAATGGACGCTCAAGTGGGACACAGGGCTCTGCCACCCCGTCGGAAGCGCCGGAGTGACGCTCAGTTTCGTGACATTAAGGAAAGGCTGCACCGCGCGCGGGGACAGAGGCGTTTCGCCGAGGAGCAGCGTGCCCAGACCAATGTTGGTAACCTTAAAAGGCAGCACCGCATTTCCGCGCTGGACGATAACACGATCGCCGACACGGAGGCTCCCTTGCAGCGAGTCGAGGTCGATACTCGTTCTGGCGCTCGTTACCTGCGAAACGCCACTGCGCGCGGTCGGCTTCCAGGCGGCAATATCATCGAGCGCCACACCCGCTCCGATAGAAGGAGTTGGGTCGAGATCAAAGTCGATGTAAGTATTGCCATCGAGTCGCTGGTTCGGCGCAGCCCCTCGCACATGAGCGGCTGCGGCTCCGGAACTGCCCCAGGTAAAGAGGGCAAGCTCGCCGCTCGCGAGGCGGGCATCGCCCTGCGGCATCATGAACCGCCCGTCAAAGGTTGTGCTGCGGATTGGCGCGAGGGTCCATTCGTTGAGCGCCGGATCGATGGTGCGAGCTTCGGCGGCTTCGAAGATCTGCGGCTTTTCACCCGAAAACGCGCCCGATCGAAAACCCGTGCCGATGGGGATGCTGATGAGGCCCTTACCGGTCTCCGCGACGAGCGCGAGAGTCACTTCCGCGCCGATGGCCGGGCGTGGAATGTATCCGATCAGGGCTACGAGCTCCTTCAATGAAGCGGGCCGGACGGCCGTCGGCAGGTAACCTTCGTTCGCGATCCGCTCCTCGTAAAAAGCGAGGACGTCCAGCACGTAGGCCCACATTTCGAGGAGCATGATGGCGAGATCGTCACCCTCCCGCGCGCGCCAGTCGCGAAGCGGACGCTGCACGTTCACCGGAAACTCGGCGGCGTCCATGAGCACGTGCGCCGGGATCCGACGCAGCATCGTGAGGCGGAATTCCGGGAAGCCGGCGAGTTGCCGCGGAAGCGCGCTCAGGCCGGCCGGGATTTGCGGTTTCGGCGGGAAGTCGAGCTGATCGCAGCGGCAACCGTTGCTGGAAAAGGCGAGGGACATGATCAGTGGGTGCGCACGATGAGAGAGCCGTGGTCGGGAAAACGCGGGTCGTTCTGGACTCGGAGAATCTGGTCGTCGCTCACGGCGAATACGTTGTCGGCGAAGAGCTGCCAGTTCGCTAGCCCGCGCACGCGGATGCGGATTTCTTCGACTGCGAGGACGCCCGGCACGGCCTGCACAGCGGCCTCGAGCGAGGAGCGGTAGAGTGGTGTGCCGAACGTGAAATTATCCGGGTGAAAGAACGGGTTGCGCGCGTAAGGACCTCGCTGACGCACGGTGAGCGCCTCGATCACCCGCTCCTGCACCTGCCCCGAATAAGCCGACGGCTGCACGCAAATGTCGATCTCCAGATCGAGGCTGAGGTAGCGCGGGTCGCGGACGAAGACCTCCCGGCCCACCTGCCGCACGCAGTCCAGCACGCGCTGCACTTCACCGCGCAATTCAGCGTTCAGCGAGAACGCGCCCTCCGGATCGACGGTCACAAACTCGGAAAGCCAACTACCAGTCCAGCGAGCCTTCGCTCCAGCTTGCTGCACCCCGGGAATGCGCTCGGCGTGGGCGCGATAATCTTCATCCCGCACCGCGCGAAACGTCTCGGCGCGGAAGGCCTCGGGGGCGAGCTGCTTCGCCGAGGTGGCGCTCTCCGGATCGACACCCGTTGTGATGGCGAACGGGTTCGTTACGCCGCTCGCGATCCCGGCGAGCGTAGGGGGCGGGGGGAATGTGGAATTCGGATCGCCGATCAGTGTGACGGTGTCCTTTGTGAGGTTCGCGCCAGTCCCCGCGCCGGTGCGGTAGCGCGCGCGGAAGACCGTCTGCTCGGGCGGCGTCACGCCGAATTCCCCGTCTCCGAACCGCACGGTGAATCCCGCCTGATTGGCGTAATCCTCGTGGCGCACGACTTGGCCGTACCGTTCGACCTCGAATATCGTTTTCCAAGTGCC
This sequence comes from uncultured Verrucomicrobiae bacterium, assembly GCA_963805815.1. Taxonomy (GTDB): domain Bacteria; phylum Verrucomicrobiota; class Verrucomicrobiia; order Chthoniobacterales; family Chthoniobacteraceae; genus CAWDWA01. Next base: position 60,839 of record CAWDWA010000021.1, on the reverse strand, counting down.
ATTCTCTAGTGTGAAGAACCGCTCCTGGCTGCCCGCCTCCAGCAGGCTCGGAGTGAAGTTCCACTCCCGGCGCGGCACAAGCGGGTCGAGCGTCGCGGGATCTGTTTCGAGCAGTTCGATCTCGGGAGCGGCCTCGCGCAGCTTGCCCAGCCAGCCGAGTCCGAGTGCCTCCGATTCTCTGAGCGAATGGAGATAGGTGACCGGGCGTTCGCCGGTCAACTCGTTGCAAATGCCCTCCCGTTCGACGGTGTGCGTGACTTCCCCGGGCAGTGCGCCGTTCGCGCCACGCCCAATTACGAAGAAGTCGAGAAATGTCTCGCCCGCGCTGGCCGGAACGATGTTCGCCAGGGCCGCCGTGCTCGGCAGGTGCAGTTCGAACGGCAGTCCCTCGGCGGCGTCCCACGCGATTCGTGTGTAGGGAGTCGGAGCACCCCCATCTAGCACGAGCGCGTCAACGAGTTGCTCGGTTTCCGTCACGCGGATCAGATGATTTCGCTCCGGCAGCGAAGGATCGTCCGGCAGGGAGCGCAGCACGAGGAGCCGCCCGATCCAATCCCCGTCGTCGTCGCCTTCGCCCACGTCCGCTGGATTTGGCTGCTGCGCCGCGAGAGGAAAGTGGCCGCGCAAGAAGATCTCCGTGCTGCCGATTGGAAGGCAGGGTTTCGAGTCGTTGGGAACGTGCACCGGGATCGCGTTCCAGTCCTCATGCACCCAGAAACGCCGCGTATCGCGGAGGCCGTCGCCGATTTCAAATGGGATTGCGCTGCCGTCGTCCGCGCGCCCCCACACCCGCGTGCCGGCCGCAACGAATGCGCCAGAGACGGAGGCCTCGATCGCCAGTAAAGTCGTGGCCGAGAGTCCATCGTGAATCGGGTAATCGACGAGCGATGTGTGCCAGCGCAGAGACCGGCGCTGCGTTGCACTCGGGAAATGCGCTTCCCGAGCGTAGCGATCCTGAATGTAAGAAAACTCATCGCCGAGCGCAGCCATCACCTCCGAAAGCATCACGCCCCCGTCGGCTTCGACGCGTTCCTGCCAGCCTGGGTAGCGTTGTGCCGCGAAGTCCAGCAGCGCGAGGCGGAAGCTCGTGAAATCGCGCGCGAGATAATCGATCGGGAAATCGACAAGCGACTCATCGGGACAGGGCGGCGCTTTTTCCCGGCAATCAAACCGGCTCGGGCAACCCTGCTTGAAAGAGAACTCGATGTCGTTAAAGAAGGGATCGAGCCGGTCCGTGTCGATGTGCAGGGAATAAATCGAAAAATCGCCGGGCTGTTCCGTCTCGATCTCGAGAACCACGCGCTCCTGACCCGCGAAAGTCCCTCGCACAAATCGCGCCGCCATCACCTCGACCTCGGCGACTGAATCCCCGCCCGACACGCTGACGATGCTGATGTCGTCTGCGAGGAACGGAGCTTCCTGCGGCGCCGGCAGCGGCGGAATGACCGCCCATGGCGGGACCACCAGATTGGGATCGATTACGAAGAAAACGCGCAGAAGCGTTTGCGTGCCGGGATCGACGATCTGGATAAAGTCGATCCCAGTGAGCGCATCCTGCTCGCAAAGCGCTGTGAGCCTGTCTGTGCCGGGCATGGTAGGTTTAGAGAAGGAAACGAATCGAACGATGGCGCCTGTCAGCTATGTAACGGAGGCTCATGCAGCCCTTTCACTACGTTTCCTTTGTTATCTTCTGTGTGTCAGAGAGTGACTTCGAGATTGAGGAAGCGTTGTTCGCCCTTTTGCAGGACAATGTAATTTACCTTGATGAGGAGCTTTTCCTCCTCAGCCGCGACGTCGATCTGATCGACTCGGATCAGCGTTCCCAGCCATGTATCGAGCGCCTGAAAAATCATAGTCTGCGCGAGCGACGCCGTTCCGACGGAATTCGGCGCAAAGAGAAGCCGCCGCACACCAGCACCAAATTGCGGACGATTGATCCGTTCGCCCGGCCCGGTGAAAATCACCTGTTTGATGAGTTGCACGATGTAGGCGTCGTAATCGGGCTCCTGCCGCAGTCGTCCGACGTTCGCGTTGATCGCGAAGGGAAAGCGAACACGTTGGACAGCGGCAGACATATTCAGACCGTGGTTTCCTGGGCGGTGATTGCGGCGATCGAGGTTGGGTGCGAGTGGCTTCCGCCGGAGTGCGAATGCGATCCATCACCATGCACGTGGGCGCCACCCGAATGGCTGTGCGATGTGTTGGCGACTGCCAGCGTAAAGGCTTCGGGATGGTCACGCAGGTGTTGCACGACACCCTGGGCCACCGCCACGAAGAGCAAGCGCATCGCGTCGAGTTGCTCTTCGGTCGGATGCGGAGGGAGATCGGGGTTGAAGAGCGGCCATTGATCCACAAAGGCTGCCTCAATCGCTCCGGCCATTGTACTGGCATCGGTGTCGTGATATTTTCCGGGATGCAGCATGGAGGTATCAGCCCGCCTTGACGCGCTTGGAAATCAGCGACAGGGTTGGCGTCGGCATTGGTGGATTGGGAGGTGCCGGGGTAACAGGGATGAATCCGGCGGCCAGTTCACCGGGGTGCAGATGGGTCTGATATATCTGCACGATCTGCGTCAGGTAGCTAATCAACTCGTCGCCGAAGACGACCGGGTGCATCGCGTTCTCGACCAGCTCGATCTGTGGCGCTTCGACCACCGCCTTGGTCGCGCCTTTGATGGTGATCTGCCCGCGCTGCACTTCGATCGTCAGCAGATTCGAACCGTCCTTGTCGCTCACCGAGATGACCTGGCTCGTGTCGTCCATCGTCACCATCAGCCCGGCCTTCGAGCGGATGACTTTCAGCGTGGGGGAAGCGGTCTGGCTCCGCTCGCTCTTGGGCGCCTGACCGTCGCCCCAGAAACACCCTGTCCAGATCGGATAGTTCGTGTCGCCCTCTTCAAATTCCACCCACACCCCGGAACCGACCTCCGGGATCAGATAGCTTCCCATTCCCTTTCCCGCGTAAGGTAAACACGGCATCGCCCACACTGCTTCCCCGTGCATCACGGCGTTCACCGTCACCAAAAGCCGTCCGCGCTCTGTGCGGTCGTTGTTTCCGACCACCAGCCCGCGGTACTTCCCATAGAAGTGGCTCGTTGCACTCTCCATCATGCCGTTGAGCATTGCATCGTCCATATTCGTTTTTGTTGGTAGCTACGTTCCCAGTGAATTCCGCCGAAGCTGCACCTCCATGTGATGATCAGCGGCGTTGATGATGTGTGTGACTGCGCTGACCTGGTAATCGCCGCTGTCGCGCGTTCCGAGGCCCTCGACCGGCACGACGTCGTGCGGCTGCACGATCCCGGCCAGCAGGTGTGCGGTCGTTTTTGCGGAAGCCGTGACAAACCACCCCGCATCGGTGAGGGCGGCTTCAGAGCGCGTCTGCAATTCCTCCTGATTGCCCGCCACGGTAAGGCACGCGCTGCGTTCGGAAGGCGCGATGCTCGGCAGTGGATCGCCGCCGACAAAAATGGAGGGCTGCGTGTCCTGGGACGCTATGGTCTCCGATCGCACAGTGCGGTCGTCCACCGCGCTGCCGCTGAATTGAAACGCGCGTTCCGAATCAACGTTCAGATCGAAGCTTGTGACATTCTGGCAGCGACCCGGTTCGACGTTGACGCGAAACGTGACGTTGGTCGAAGCAACGAGGGGAATTTGCGGGACGGGTAGATTGAGGCCTCCCTCGGGTCGCGGCGGAGAAGAGGTGAAATTGGCAAATTCCTCGACGGTCAGCGAATTCCCGGCGAGTGGGTTGAGTCCGCCGGACCGGCACTCGTAGGAAATCCAGAAGCAGAGGTTGTTTATCCGGGCCAGCCGCTTGACGAAGTCGAGATCTGTGGCGCGCTGGTTGAGCGTGCCGGTGTCCTCCTCAAACACTCTCGTCGTCTCCTGGGTCTCCGGAGTGAAAGCGTGCGAGGAAAGGATCGACTCCGCGACTTCCGAAGCGCGTCCGATCCAGGCCCGCCGCGCACAGACCCGACTCATCTCGACGCGGCGATCCTGCCCGCGCACTTCGTACCACGAACCCGGTCCACCGAGGGTCGTCGAGGCTTTGGTCTCGGTGATCGGCCCGCGCACGAGGCACTTGATTTCGTCTTCCGTCTCCACGGCGATCGTGAGAATTTGCTCGGCTTGCAGCTCCAGCGCCTGACGCACCCGCGGCTCGCCATCTTCGAGGTCTTCCTGAAAGCGGATCGCGAAATGAACGGGCTGTTCGAGCGTCTGCTCGACCCGTACCTCGGTGATACAGTCGAAAAGCCCATCGGCGAGCAATTCGTTCTCTTCGCCGGATGCGATAATGACGCCGAGACCCATGGGTATTCAGAGCTTCCTCGGTATTTTCGGGCTGACGCCGCGGAGTGCCGCGTCGGGTAGAAGCGCGTCGTTGATTTCCGCGATCTGCCAGAAGCCGTTGGGGTCGCCCAGATAATGACTCGCCAGGTGGTCGAGCCGCTGACCTTGACGCAGGAGGTGCTCGCCAAGTGTCGCTTGCGCCGGTGGCACGGCTGGTGTGAGACACTGCACTTTGCGTCCGCGCCGGTCCGTCGCCTCGAGCGTCGATGCGAAACGGACGTAGCGGCTCTTTTTATCGAAGTGGGCCATGACAGTTTGAGGCTCGGATTAAAACGGGAGGATGCCTCTTACGGCATCGACGGCCTTGGCGATGTGGGCGATGGCGAGTGCGTCCTCCTGGAGCTTGGTGAGGTTATAGGCTGCTACGGCGAGATCGCTGCTCAGCGAACTCTGGCATTTGAAGACGTCGGGTGTAAGCACTTCCAGTCCGAGCGAAACAGTGGCCTGCAAGGGATGGAGCGTGGGTGAGAAAAGAGATTCTTCGACGGAAAAACTCGTCACCCGCACCGGGAGAATGCGGCCCGGTCCCCAGACGAAAAATGCCACCGGCACAGTGGGCCGCGTCGCTTGCGCACTGCCACCGCCGACGAGGGCCTGCGCACTCGCGACCAGATCGCCGAGAAGCCCTCTGCTGGGCAGAATGAGCTTCTTGAGTGCAGCCATGCGATCAGCGACTCCAACGAGCGACGCGACCGGATCTCGATCTTCGAGATCGTCCGCGGCGTCCAGTTCGAGTTCGAGCGTGATACTGTGCTTTGGCTCGAACGGCTGGACATTTGGCGCCTGCGCGCCACGCTGTGTCTGATCCACTTCGAAAGGATTCCAAGGCGTGATCGTGTGGGAGAGCTTCGTAGGGTTGTACTGGAAAGGAATGACGTTAGGCAGCACTCCGACGATATCCTCGATGAGCTGCACGATCGCGCCCTTGACGAGGTTCGGGCTGTTGGCGAGGCCGGTGTCAGGCATCGGGAGCAGGAGTCAAGCAACTGAGGATGGCGCGGCTAACGGCGAGGGCGATCTCAGCTTCGCTCGCTCCTGGCGGCGCCTGCACGCGCAGTCGCATCGCGCCGATGTGCCGGCTCGCGAGATCCGTGGAGCCTGCGGCTAGCAGCTCGCTGGTATGCTGTGCGATGCGGTGGCCGGCTGCTGCGTCGTTTCCGGGGACCCGCAGGTTCATTCGGCCGATTCTGAGATTGGAAGTTTGTGCAGACCTTTCCATGGGTCAGTAAATCTCGTTGCGGACGTGCTGGCCAGCGGAGCGGCCTTCCTTCGCCAGCTCCCGATCGAGTCCGAGCACAAGATGATTTGGCCCCACGCTGCCTCCGTTCCGACGCGCGATGAAGACGCTGGCGAGAAGCGAATTCTTGATCTGCGCCGCGGAAACTTCCACCTGCCGCGCGATCAGCGCTGCCGCGGGTTCGAGAAGGCCGACTGCGTCGTCGCCAACCAGCCCTGCTATCAGGCGGAGCCAGATTTGCAGCCGCTCTTCGGGACCCGGCCTGGGGAAATCGAAGACGTAACGAAGCCGGCGGAAGAATGCTGGATCAACGTTACCACGCTTGTTGGTCGTGAGAATGGCCAGACCGCGATATTCCTCTAGAAGCTGGAGCAGGTAGCCGGTGTCGGCGTTCGCGTAGCGGTCGTGCGAGTCACGCACATCGGTGCGCTTTGCGAAAAGCGCGTCCGCTTCGTCGAAGAGCAGGATCGCCGACATCTCCGCGGCGTGAGCGAAAATTTCACGCAGGTGCTTGGCCGTTTCGCCGATGTATTTGCTGACCACGCGTGCGAGGTCGATGCGATACAGATCGAGCTGGAGTTCGGCGGCAATGATTTGCGCGGCCATCGTCTTCCCCGTGCCGGGATCGCCGGTGAAGAGCGCCGTGAGACCGGTGCCGCGCGGGAAGAGCCGCCGGGCTTCCGGGTTTTCCCAGAACTCGGCGCGTTCCCGCGCTTCATAGGCGAGATCGCGGAGCGCCTCAATCGCAGGGGCTTTTAGCACGATATCCTCCCATCGAAAACTGCATGGAAGAAGCTGGCCGAGTTCTCCGAGGTCGCTACGCGTGGCTTCTCTGGCCAGTTCCGCCGCCTCCGCTGCCGAAGCCGGCCCGCGGCTCCCGATGTCGATGATCTGGCCGGCGTGAAGACGGTAGCCTCCGGTAAGTCGTCGCTTCTCCTCATGGTCCCAGCCTTCGAAGCCTGCGCAGTGCTCCCGCCAGAGCCGCGTCTTATCGGCGAGCGCGAGACGCGGCTGCTCGATGAAATGATCCGCGGAACCGGGGCGGCTTGCGATCGTCTGGTCGCGCTCGCGCACGAGAATTTGCACCGGCGTCGTCTCGACAGCGCCCGGCCAGGCCCTGTCGAGGCGGCTCCCCCGCCAGATCAACGCCAGACCGGCCCAACGCGCGAATCGCTGAATGCGGAGGAAAGTTTCAATCCAGTCGTGGTCTTCTATGAGGTCGGTATCGGCCTGGGCGGCGACCCAGCCGATGCGTTCGAGAGCGCACGCCGCGAGTGTCGCGCGCCCGCTTTGCTTCGGACCGGTGATGACGACGCGCATCGGAATGCGACGGGTGAGCATCTGGTCGATCAGTGTCGCAAGGTGTTCGTGGTGCCAGTTACTCAGGGGCGCGCGAGGCGGCGCGTTGCGGAGGATGCCGGCGAGCGCCGCGTCCGGGATTGCTTCGCCCGCAAGCCAGCGGGGCAGAATTGGGTCGCTCACAAGCGGCTCGGCTTCTCCGGTGAGAGAATCGATGGCGCGCACCAGGTGCCACGCATCGAGCGGACCACCCGGCCGCCACGGCAGTGGATTCTCATTTTCGCCGAAGAGCCGCGAAACGAGCGGCTCGGTGAGGAAGGTGCGCTGGTTGCTGCCTTGCAGGTATCCAAAGACCGGGCCGAGCGCGGGGTCGATGCGCAGGGCGACTGATGCCTGGAGCAGGTCGGCTTCGCTTTCGGAAAGGCGGAAGAGTTTCTTCAATCGTTGCAGTGGCACGGCGGCCTCCGATTCGAGCCAGCAGTCCGCGGCCGCAATGGCGTTCCGCCAGGCGCGGCCCTCTCCGCATTGCTGCCACGCGCGTTCGCCAGCTCGCGCATCGGGATCATTGAAGAAGTCCTCGTGTGAGAGGTCGCCGGTCGACCGGTTCAGCGAATCCAGCCAGGCTTTGCGGCGGCGCGCCCGAAGCCAGATGCGCTGGAGCATTCCCTCGAGCGGATCGATTGCGAACGGGGATTCGTCCGCGGCGTCAAAGCGCCGCTCGGGCGCCGCGGCGGCTGGATCTTCCATAATTTCAGAGTGCATCGGAGTCAGGGCAATTCGATCCAGAAGGGCGACGATTCAGCACCATTTACGATGAGCCGGAAGGAGTGCGCCTGGGGCGTGGCGGGTGCAAGACTCAAGCTGGTGTGAGGAAGGAGCGTGACCTGATTCGGTCCAGAGACGCGGAACTCGCCGGGGACTTGGATCGGGTCACTGAGCGTCCGCGCATAGGCGATGCCAGCGAGGCTCACCCGGATTTGATCGGAATTGAGGGTCAAGGTCGTGAGGTCGAATTCGGGCCCAAGGTTCACCGTGATGTTCCCGCCTGCCACGGCGAAGGAAACGATTCGGGGAACGATGGCGAACGCGGTCTCGTTGCTCGCGGAGACGATCTGCTTGAGCTGCCCGAGCAGGACGGTCTGCTCCGTCACGGCCTGCACTCGCGCGGAGTAGATGCCGGGAAGCACATTCAGCGTCTGAATTCCTGCAGGCGTGGCGACATCGAGCGTCGACCGGAACTCCACCTCGACCGCACTGGGTGAGAAGCGCACGAACCAATTCGGGTTTAGCGCAAGATCGACGGGCGCTTCGTCGACCGGTGCGGCCTGCACCTGCCAGCGGCTGTTGCGAAGGATCAGCATCTGCGAGCGGCCGATGGCGAGGTTCGTGCCGAGCAGGCGAAAGCGGCGGTTTTCAGCGAGAGGATTGACCCGATCATCGAGGGCGGCGCGTGCTGGCGACGTCTCGATCGGCGGCGGCTGGCCACCGCCCGCAATCGCCGGCAGCGTGAATCGTGTCGTGCTCGCGCTGGTGCGCAAATCCGGTGAACCCAGTTGCTGGAGATACGCGCCGAGACTCAAAACGATGCCCGGCACCGTCCGCGGCAACTCGGGTTCCAGAAAAATGACGCGCACCTCATAATAGGCGGAGAGCGTCGTGAGTTGCTGGTCCTCAGTCGCCCAGAATCCGACGGCCTCCTCCGGCGAAATCGGCCGCAGGATGACCTGAATGGAATTGTTCTGGTTCTGCAGATTGGGTGGGAGGATCTGCGTGCTCTGGTTGTTCGCCTGAAGAATCACGGTGCGATCCGTGACCACTGGGTTGTCGTGAAAGGTCTTCAGCGCCATGCCCATCATCTCTTGCTGGCGGAGCGCATCGGCCGCGGTCTGGCCATCGTTGTGGTGCGCGGTCAGAATGTAAAACAGACACAGGCTCATCGGCGCTTTCGCGACATTGGGTGGGTCGTTCCCAGCGCCAACGGCGTTCTTGTAATAAGGATCTTCGATGACGTGGTAAAGGTGCAGGCTCATCCGGTTTTGCACGCCGGGATCGATGCGATCAGGACGCATTGGGAGGACAACGACATCCGGCCCGAGGGCCTGCTGGATGTGGCCGTTTACGTAGGCCTCGAGCAGGACAATGAGCGCGCTCGTGACATCGGCTAGATTCCCGAAAGCCATATTGGTCGGTGTGATCCGCTATTGGTCATCGGCGAGTCGCAACGCAGGCGGCGACTTGCTCAGCGGTGGCGGATCGAGAAGGCGAGGTGTTTGGCCACGCCGCGCAGCGGCCCGATTTGCGAGACCGGCGCCGAGCGCGCAGGCGCTGATGCTTTTGGTTTCTGCGATGGTTTCTCCGCAGGCGGCGAAACGACTTCAACTTGAAGATGATCGATGATTACGCCGGACCGCGCGGGTTCTGGTGAAGGCTCGGCAGGCGCCGGATCGAGGCGGCGTGCTCGTGGGTGTTCAGTCTTTGAAGGAGGTGCCGTTGAGCGCGATGATTCCTGACTGCCGGGCTGGGAAATGTTGCGCGGTGGTGGCACCGGCTCGCGAGCGGTTGGCGCCGCATTCATGACGATCGATGCCGCTTCAGAATCCAAACTGGCGGGGACGGGAATCGGTATTGAGAGCTTGTGGCGTTGCGGTTGCATCGCCGGGTCGTCGGTGGTGCGCTGGTCCGGGCGCGCTGGCATTTCGCCGGGTTTTGTCGCAGGATCTAGAGCTCTCTTGCGAGGTGCAGGCGCCGCCTCGAAGCGAGACTGCTGCTCTGGCGCGGCTACTTCCCGCGTGGTCGGTCTAATCTCGATCACGGACTGATTGATCGTCGAGTCTTCGGTTTTTGGAGGTTCGATGTTTGAAGGCTTGGCTGCCGGCTCCTTTGCCGCTGGCTGCCGCGGGACCGGTCGCTCCTGCGAAACTTCTGCGATTGGAGAGTTCGCCGGAGATCGTTCTTCGTGAGTGGCCTCTGGCGTTGGCTTTGGCGCCGCCCGTTCGGTCGGTGGCGCGGGCTCGACTGGCGTTGGCGTGTCCGGTGCGAGGATGTCACTTCCGAGCGCGTCCTCGAAACTCCATTCCCTGTCCGTGAGCGTCAGGCGTTGATCACGCTCCGCAATCGGCGAACGGCTTCGGATCGCTGGCGAGAGCGACCGGCGGCCGCCAGCCGGAGTTGCTGCGGCGGCGATTTTCAAAAGATACGCGGGCATTTGGATTCTCTCACAACCCGCCGAATCAATGCAGGACCAGTTTCACGTGCAGCCTTCGGTCATCGCGAGTCATGCAGAGAATCTCGGTCCGGCTCCAACCGTAGCTCCTGGCGAGATAGTGGATTTCGTAATTCAAAAAGCGCCGTTCAGAAGCCAGCGCGTCTAGAAGGAATTGCCGCACATGGAACTGCATCGTCTGAGTCTCCCGGCAGTGCGGACAGCTCGCTTGCAACTCCTGCGAAAGCAGCGGGCCACTTGCTTCCATGGCGGCGTCGAGCACTTCCGGGTCCGACTCGAAGTTCCCGTGAATGACGCAGCGCGAATGTAGCTCGTGGGCCGCCTCGGCGACGTCGAAATCGGCCACCGCGCATTCGTCGATCCCCGTGGGCAGTCGGAATTGCCGGCCGTCCCGGATGGTGAACACGCCGTTTTCGTCCGGCCCCTCGATCTCTGCGTAGTCCCGTTCATTTAGGACATCGAGGAACGCGCCGAGATCAAACGAAAGGTCGAAGCCGCATCCGCAGCGCGGACACTTCAGGGAACTCTCGACCCGATCTCCGTAGTAGACGCAATGAAGCGTGGCGGCAATTGTTTCGAGGTCGCAGACAGGTAGCTCGCGCGCGCGACCGGGCGGCAGGTAACCGTTTTCCGATTTCACCGTTAACCCATCCACAAAGTCGCAGAATCCGCTGGGGACGTGCGGATCGAGATCCAACTCATCGCGTCCTTCCAGCGTTCGCAGACGGAGCCGTCGCGCGCCCGGCACTCCCGGATTCAGGCGAATATCCAACATGCAGACGCTTACGTTTCGGCGACTTCGACGACTGCCGCGTCACGCTCGAAGCCTTCGTTTTGCACCGTGATGGACTCGAAGGCGATGGCGTTGGCATTCGCATCCAACTCGGGCTGCGCGGTGAACTCCGAGACCCAGCAGCGGAAGACGTTGTAAGCGCGCACGACCGTTCCCTGGAGGTTGAGGAGTTCGATCGTAAGGTCCTTGCGGAAATTCGCGAGCGAGACCGCGCCGTCACCTTGATGGTTATAGACGAGGTTCGCCCATTCCTGAAATTCCGGTGCAAAGCTGATGCCGCGCTCGAACATGATGGGCTCGAATTTCGAACTCGCTGGCGAGTGGCGCGGGGTGCTCACGTCACCGCCCTCGCGGTGGCTGACGACTTCGGTGGTCCGCTTGAGCGCGCCGACTTTGCTGACGCCCGCGACGACTTGTCCGTCCCATTTGACGCGGAACTTGAAGTTCTTATACGGGTCAATCCGAGTGGTATTAACGGTGAACTGAGGCATGGCTTATTTCCTGTTTAATTTTGTGGGGCAGGCTCGCGATCAGACCTGCACCTGTCCGGCGAGTTGCTGGAGTGTGATAATGACGAATTCGGCGGGCTTCAGTGGCGCGAAGCCGACGACGACATTGACGATGCCGAGATTGATGTCGTTCTGCGTGGTCGTTTCGCTGTCCACTTTCACGAAGTAGGCATCGCTTGCTTTTTGCCCCTGAAACGCGCCGCGGCGGAAGAGGCCGTTCATGAAGGCGCCTGCCGCGAGGCGAATCTGAGCCCAGAGCGGTTCGTCGTTCGGCTCGAAGACGGCGAAGCGCAGGCCGCGATAGAGGCTTTCCTCGAGAAAGAGCGCTAGCCGGCGCACAGGGACGTATTTGTAGTCGTCGTTCCCCGAGTTATCGAAACCGACCATGGTCCTCGCGCCCCACGAGACGACGCCGTTCGGAAACACGCGAATAGCATTCACCGCGAGCGGATTGATTACACCATTTTCGGGGTCGGACATGGCGCGCTGCGCACCGCGCACGTTGCGGATCGTCGCCTCGGTTCCTGCCGGCGCTTTCCAAACGCCACGGTTCGAGTCAGTCCGCGCCATCAACCCTGCAATCGAACCGCTCGGCGCAATGGCCCTCGTCGTTGCGCCGTCCGCGATGAGCACCTGCGGCCAATAGACCGCGGAGTAATCGGTGGTGATACCGATGCGGAAGGCGGCGATGCCACTGCTCACGTCGGCGATGGAATTCCAACCGGTGCCGCCATCTCTCGGTGGATCGACGAGAAGAAACGCCCGGCGTTGATTGCAAAAGATACTGGCAGCGCCCCACAGGTTTGCCATCGCGTTATCATTCTGGGTCGCGGCACGCGGCAGGATCATGAGGTTGAAGAGATCCACCTTGCTATCGAGGATGGCGTAGGCTGAATCGTAGTTTGCGGGCAGCGGAGTAGTGCCGTCGCTACCGTTGTTGCCAGCAGTCGTCTGATAGTCGCCAAGGGCGTTGTCATCGAGGCTGTAGTAGCGCGTGTTGTTTCGATTCGCGCCGACATCCAGGCCGGCGCCGGCGGTCCCGAGATCGTAACCCCCTCCGGTCGTGAAGGCGTTGGCCCGCGCGTTGGCGTCCCCGAAAGTCGGGGTCAATACCAGACGGTAGCCATGCAGCGCGGCGGCCCACTGGAAGTCGGGATCAAGGCCCGCCTCCGCGTTGATAGCGTCCTCGATTTGCCCAAGCCGTGCCGCGAAGTTGTTCAAGGAAACGGTCGTTCCGTCGATCATCACCCCCCCTGCAATGGTGGCCACCGTGAGCGCGATCGGGTTCGTCGGGGTGTACGAGCCGGTGGAATCGTCGAGTTGATAGTTGGTAATGTCGCCCGGAACACGGGATGCCAGTGCAGTGAATGCGCCGAACCATGTCGGGTCCGTGGGATCGAGCGAGCCAGGGCGAAAGACCAGTCCGCTCGGCATGGGGCGCAGCGCGGCGTAACCATCTACCGCCACTGCGCCACGATCGACCGTCAATTCGAGGACGGACGCGATGTCGTCCGCAGCGCCCGCGCTAAATACGACCGAGCCGTCGCTCGCATCGCTGCGAATGCGGAGATAGCTCGCGGGATTCCCGCCATTGGCGGGTCCGACGGGCATTTCGACCAAAACGCCAAGTCCGATTCCAAGCGCGCTCAGTCGGTTGTCGATTGCCTGTTCGAGCGCCACGACCGGATCTGTTGCCGGCGGGATGGTCGCCAGTGTCACATTGACGAATGGCATGTCATCGACGCTCACACGGAACTGCCCCGCGGCGCCGCCGGCGGTCGCCGCAATCGCGCCATTGATGCTGGCGCGCAAATCGTCGAGCGGCGCATCGACGGCATTGCCGAAGAGGCGTCCAGAGAGCGTGTATCCGCTGAAGACTTCGTTGGTCACATTGAGCGCCGCGGGCAGAGCCGCATTAACCAACGCGGACTGCTGCGTGAGCACATCGACCGCATAGCGCCCGCTCGCGGCATTCATGTTCAATCCCGAATACTGTTCCTGAGCTTCCTCTATAAGATTGCCATTGGCGTCGGCGAATTGCCGGAAGACTCGCAGGTTGAACGACGCTTCCGGCGAGTTCGTGCCGTAATCGACCTCCGCGCGCAGGCTCTGGCCAATGGCGCCCTCCTCTTTCGCCGTGAGCGTCAGGACTTCCAGTCCGAACTCGTTTTCGATCGTGGCACTGGCTGCTCGTGCTCCGTCGGCAATGCGCATGATGAAGGCCTGTTGCCCGCCGTTGAAAAAGAACTGGCGCACCTGATCATTCATTTCGCTGGCCGACCGGTCGTTGCCGTAGTTCCGCTCGTATTCTGTGAAGCTGAGCACGCGAGTCGGGATATCGACACGCCCGCGATTGATCATGCCGATGAAGGCGGCGATGGAGGTCGAAACTCCCGTAATCGTCCGTACGCCTGACGAGACTTCCTGAACGTAGACTCCTGGATAAGTTGGCTGGATTGGCATGATGCTTTGTTCCTGATAATGCTGTTTTTTGGTTTATCGTTACCGCGGCACGCAGGCTCGGCGGTAAAACCGGCAAGCTACGCACCCTCAGTCGCTGCCGGGCTTTTTGGTTGCTGCTACACGATCGGCCTGCGCTCTAACATCCGGTTCGCGACGATTTCACTCTCCAGGACGTTTGCGCACACGCTGCCGCCATCAAGGTGCCAGGCACCTTCTCACTCGCTGACTTATCTGTCTGCTCAGGCGTCCCGGGCGGGTTCCACCGAGTCGCGGTCAACGACAAGGCGGCACTGCTCGAGAACCTGAAGTAAAATCACAACGCGCTCGCCATCGCTCAGGTCGAGTTCGAACACGCCCGTCCAGCCGCAAAAGGGTCCGTCCGTAATATCAACGGCGTCACCCGCTTTCAGTGCGTGCTTTTCCAGGGCAACACAACCGCAGGCGTCCATGTGTTCCCTGATGCCGTCGATAATCGCGTCCTCCACCGGCAGAGGGCGTTCTCTCGTTCCGACAACCCGCGTGACGCCACGACTGTAGGTCACGGCACGCAAGGACTCCTCCGGAGCGAAGCGCGCGAAGAGGTATCCCGGGAAAAATGGCCGTTTCACCGTCCGGCTTTTGCGACCCCGGCGACGAACGGCCTTCTGCACCTGCGGATACAGCGTCTCCACATGCAGCGATTGCAACGTCGATTCCGCCAACGCCTCGCTTGTCGGTTTCGCCTGCACTGCAAACCAGTAGAGCGTGTCATCCTTCATCCGCAGAACCCTCCTGTGTTCCATTTTCCTCCCTGAGCAAGCGCTGCAGCTCCTCTCTTCTGGCTGGATTCATCCGATAAAGCACGGTGCCATCGGCGGTGGTTCGCTGCTCCAGAAAACCCTGCTCGACCAGTTGCGTCACGGCCTCGGCAACCACCGGCAGCCATGCTTTGAGGCTCCGCTCCAGAATCCACCATTGGACGATTCCGTCGAAACTGTCCTGCGCTCCGGGATGCTCGATGAGATAGCCCAGGATCTCGCGTGCAGGATCTGTCAGGTCTCGCTTGATGGGGGAACATGCGTTTGCATCACGCCTATTAGCACATGAGAGGCCAATCTCTCGCAGACATTAGTATTTTCGAACGAAATTCGATTCCGTTCTCTGTGAGCCACCGTCCACGAGGCGCGATTTATTGAATAGCAGCCCAGCCCGAAAACCGAAAACCAGGACAAATTTGTCCTACCCTAAATTGCCCCAACTCCCCCCAGCTCCGCCTAACTGTCTCGCCTTCAGCAGAAAAAGCCACGTGGACATTTTTGTCCTGGTGACGTATAAAATTGTCCTACCCCCGAAATCAAAGGTCCCCAACCGCTGATCAATGTGCCCTGCTCAGTGTACCTTATCGCACAAGTCGTGCTTGCGCATGAGTTCCCAGAATGCACGACGGTTTTTACCGGCCGCTCTGGCCGCCTGCGTGACGTTCCCGTCATGAGCGCTGAGAAGCGTCTCGAGGTATTCCCGTTCGAAACGACATACCACGCGCGCCTTCATTGCCTGGAATGAATCAATTTCCGCCTCGGATTCCTCCGGCAAATCCAGCTCCGTCGCTTGAATCACAATGCCTTCCGAAAGGAAATGCCCGCGGGCGATCACGTTCTCGAGCTCGCGAACGTTGCCCGGCCAATGCCAGGCATGGAGCCGCAGGAGGGCCGCCGGGGAGAGAACCTTGACGGGTTCCCCCGAGAGAAGCGCATGCTTTTCCAGGAAATGGCGAGCAAGGAGCGGGATATCACTGCGTCGCTCGCGCAGCGGCGGCAACTTCAGTCGCAGAACGTTAAGCCGGTAGAAGATGTCCTCTCGAAGTTTTCCCTCGCATAACAGACGGTCGAAATCCGCATTGCCCGCCGCGATGATCCGCACATTGGCGTGGGCCACCTCCGGCGAGCCCACAACGCGGTATTCGCCTTCCTGAAGGAAACGGAGGAGCTTCACCTGGGCCGCAAGCGTCAACGAGTCGACTTCGTCCAAAAAAAGCGTACCGCCGTCCGCTTCCTGAATCATTCCGGAATGATCAGCGACGGCACCGGTAAATGCGCCGCGCTTATGACCAAAAAGCTCGCTTTCGACGAGCGCTTCCGGGATAGCTCCGCAGTTCACAGGAATAAACGCGCCTCCCGATCGCGCCCCAAGGTAGTGAATCGCCCGCGCAAACACTTCCTTTCCCGCGCCCGACTCCCCCGTAATCAAGACCGGCGCGTCACACGACGCAAGGCGGGGTAAACGGCTAATCTCTTTCTGCAATACCCTGCTGTTACCAATAATTCTCTCAACGCCGAGCCGCTTCTTCAGCCTCGCTTGAATCTCTTCATCGCGACGTCTCGACATTGCCGAGAGCCACAACCGGGGCACAAGATCTTCCCGTCGAACAGGGGGCAACAGGAAATCCGTAGCCTCATGCTGGCAAAGGCGAAATACTTCCAAGTTGTGGAGTTCCAACGGAATGACCACCATCGGACGATGCCCAATCTGTTTCCGAAACTGCAGGAAATCGTCGGCAACTTCGCGCGTGTCAATCCCGTGAAGACATGCGATCAAGGTATCGGCATCAAAAGATTCCAGGTCGCGCCTTTCCGAGGCTTCTCTCGCATCGAACCCGTGAGTAAATACTCTTGAAGTGAACCCGACTTGTCCGTCGAGCAAATGCTCAACATCACCAGCCAGCGAACGGGTGCAATTACTGCAAAGAATTCCTACCCGGACCCTTCGCTCAAAAACACCGTCAGGGCTCAAGATTTCGCTCCGCCCCTCTGTCTGCTCTGGAGGGGCGGTCTGAGTTCGCCTATATCCCGCCACACTCATGACCTTCTTCATTTTTTTAGAGAAGACGAACGCCGGTGTCAATTATTGCAGATTAATCCTATAGAGATTTTAATATTATCTACGAATTAACGAACTGGCTCCTTCCCGAAGAAGCACCCTTATTCCTGATGCGCGCCTCGGCCCCGTGGCGCCAGGAACCGCCACCAATTACTGCTTAAATAGCTTGGTTATTATGGATATGGCATTTACCTCTACCTATCGAATAATGCTATCACTATCATAGCAGTTGCTGTTTACTGAAAATATAACGCAAGTAAAGAAATAGCCACTTACACCACGGTCATACCATCGCCTCCTCGAGATTCGACACCGTCCCCGCTTCATGGGCGACGGGAACCTTCTCTTCCCCATCAATTTCCAGGCATCGCACGGCCAGCGCGGTCCAGCCCGTCTGATGGCTGGCTCCGCAGCCGCGTCCTGTCTCCCCGTGAAAATATTCGTAGAACAGCGCGAGTTCGCTCCAGTATGGGTCGGTGGCGTAACGCAAATCTCCGCCATGGCACGGGCGCACACCACTTTCGTCGGGGAGGAAAATACTCCCGAGTCGCCGCGAAAGCTCCATTGCGACCTGATCGAGCGTCATCAGCTTCCCTGAACCTTTGGGGCACTCGACCTTGAGCGCGTCGCCGTAAAAATGTCCGTAACGTTCAAGCGCTTCGACAAGAAGGTAATTGATCGGAAACCAGATTGGCCCACGCCAGTTCGAATTTCCGCCGAATAGATAAGTGTTTCCCTCTCCTGGAGTGTATTCCACACGATGCTCTTCGTTGCCCACACGGAATTCATACGGATGATCCCGATGGACGCGCGAGACGGACCGCAACCCGTATGGTGAGAAAAACTCGTTCTCGTCCAGCATATAGCGCAATGTGCGCTCGAGACGTTCCCGCGAAGGAATCGCCAGAATCCGGTGCTCATGGTGCGGGCAAGATTGGCACCAGGTAATCAGTCTTCCAAGATCGGGACGGTGCTCGATGAACCATTTCATCCGCTTCCAGAATCCCGGGAGCCGCTGAATCTGCTCTTCCTCCAGTACTTCGACAGCGATCAGCGGCAACAGACCGACCAGAGAGCGTGTTCGCAGCGGAATGCTCGATCCGTCGAGCTTAAGTTGGTCATAATAAAAGCCATCCGCGTCGTCCCAAAGCCCAAAACCACCAAGGTTGTTGATCGCATCGGTAATGCCGATGAAGTGCTCAAAGAATTTCGACGCCATGTCTTCATACACCGGATTCTTTTGGGCGAGTTCGAGCGCAATCGAGAGCATCGTGAGGCAGTAAAACGCCATCCAAGCCGTGCCGTCAGCCTGCTGCAGAAACCCACCCGTTGGCAGCGGCTTCGAGCGGTCAAAAACCCCGATGTTATCGAGCCCGAGAAATCCCCCCTGGAACAGATTGTTGCCCTCGGTATCTTTTCGATTCACCCACCACGTGAAGTTTAGAAGCAGCTTTTGAAATACGCTTTCAAGGAAAGCTCGATCGCGATGACCGCGCGCACCGGTGATCTTGTAAACGCGCCAGGCCGCCCAGGCATGAACCGGTGGATTCACATCCCCAAACGCAAACTCGTAGGCGGGAATCTGTCCATTCGGGTGCATATACCATTCCCGCAGGAAGAGAATGAGCTGCTGCTTCGCATAGTCCGGATCGACCTGTGCCATCGGGATCATGTGAAACGCCAGGTCCCACGCCGCGAACCATGGATACTCCCACTTGTCAGGCATCGAAATTACGTCGTGCGAGTAAAGGTGCGGCCATTCGCGGTTGCGCCCACCCAGCCGCTCGGACGGAGGAGTCGGGCCTGCGGATCCCCCTTCAACCAGTCTTCGATGATGTAATGGTAAAACTGTTTGCTCCAAAGCAGACTCGCGTATCCCTGACGCGCAACGGCCTTCGCCTCCTCACTCAAGCCTGGCCGGGAAATGGCTGTGTAATATTCATCGGCCTCGCGCTGACGCGCAGTGAAGGCTGTGTCAAATCCGTCGTCGAAATAGTGAACTGGCGCTACGGCGACCCGCATCAATCGCAGTTTCAGGACCCGTTCTTCGCCCGGCTCCAGATGCAGGGTGAAGTGCGGCGCACATTTAGTGCCTATACGTTTGGGGTTCACCGCATCCGATCGCCCATGGATGACATACTCGTGAAAGGCATCCTTCGCGTAGGGAGTTGCGTTGGGCTGCTTGTACAGACGCTGGTTGTTGGTATCGTTCTCCGTAAACAGGAAATCCACATCGCCTTCTGCCGCGAAGAGGAATTTTCCCAGTTCATCGTGCTCCACCTGAACCGTGCCGTAGCTGTGCGCATACAAGGTAGGACGCCCCCTATTCTTTTCCCAACTCCAAGTGTTTTTGAACCAGAGGGTCGGCAGCACATGGATCGTTGAGGTCTCCGGGCCGCGATTCGCCACAGTCACCCGGATCAAGATGTCTTCAGGCGCCGCCTTTGCATACTCTGCCGTCACGTCGAAATAGCGACCCCCGTCAAAGACTCCGGTGTCGGTGAGCTCCAGTTCCAGCCCGCCCAGCCCCCGCGCGCGGTTCTCCTCGACAAGGCGCCGATACGGAAATTCAGCCTGCGGATATTTGTAGAGAGCTTTTGCATAGGAATGCGTCGGCGTCGAATCAAGGTAGTAGTAACACTCCTTTACGTCCTCTCCGTGGTTTCCTTCCGGCCCCGTCAGTCCGAAAAGCCGCTCTTTCAGAATCGGATCCCGCCCATTCCACAAAGCCAGCGCAAAACAAATCCGGCACTGTCGGTCTGTGAACCCGAGAAGACCATCTTCACCCCAGCGATAGGCACGACTCCGCGCATGATCGTGAGGAAAGGAATCCCAGCAGTCGCCGTAGGGTGAGTAATCTTCGCGCACCGTTGCCCATTGACGCTCACTGAGATACGGACCCCAGCGCTTCCAGTTCTTCGTCCGCTCGCGGTCTTCGCGCAGGCGGGTTTCTTCGGCCGTCGGGGAGTGTTTTGTATTCATGATGCTTAAGTCGACGCAAGGATTGCGTCCTTACAAGGAGATCTTGCACCCCGATCAAATTCCACCTGAGTGAATGCTTCGCCGCTTCAGGAATTCACACGTGCAACGCCCGCGCAATACCGTAAATGTGAAAACTCAGGTGATCAAAATGCCAATGGACGACCTTCCGCGCCAAACAGCTTAGATGGCATTTGATCTGTTGTGTCCGTGTCATCGGAAGCTCCTTTGTCGGTTCACATATTTGTCGCGTGAGAACCCGATTTCTTACAAACTCCCCATCAGTTCACGTTTTAGATTCCCGCCTTTTCAGAAAAAATACTGATCCGAAATCCGAATTCGTTTTGGCACCGGTCGAGGTCACCGGCGCGCGAAGCGCCAATTCAGATCCCCTCTATGAGAGGGGCATGAAGGAGCGAAAGCGACGCTCAGGGGTGCGCATGGTTGCGCCCCGTGTTTCCCTTTCTTGCCCCTCACCCGCCATGCTCCTGAATCCATTCGTCAATGAACTCAGCAGCGCCCTCGGTGTTCTCGCGAACGTAACGCTCTTCGAACCGGATGAATCTTACTCCCAACTGCTCAAGAAATCGTTGCCGGTCTTGATCCGGTTCGCCCTTGAGGTCGTGTGAACTTCCATCGATTTCGACAGCGAGATTCAGTTCCGGACAATAAAAATCAACAATCCAGTGGGCAATAGGAACCTGGCGATGAAAGTCGTAGCCCAGTCGCTGCCTGCGTTTCATCAATTGCCAGAGGAGGACTTCTCCAAGGGTACTATTGTTGCGGAGTTCACGTGCCAACTCTTTGAGTTTCGGATCATACCAAGGGCGCCGCATCGGGTGATGTTAACATCCACCAGGGATAAGTGCAGGGGCTACTTCATGCAGTTCTAAAGCGGCCATCGGCCTTTCCTTCCCCTCTCCAAGAGGGGATCACACACCCCTGAAGCGCTTCGCTTTCTTCCCGTCTAAGGAGGGGATTCCCCGTTCGCGCCCTGCGCCAAAACCGAGCGCGAAGCGCCAATTCAGATCCCCTCTATGAGAGGGGCATGAAGGAGCGACAGCGACGCTCAGGGGTGTGTATGCGCCCTTTGCTCACCCTTCTTTCCCCTCACCCAACATGCTCCCGCATCCATTCGTCAATGAGCTCCGCAGCGCCATCAGCGTTATCGCGAACAGAACGCTCTTCGAACTGCATGAACCTCACTCTGAGCTGCTCGAGAGATCGTTAGGCTGGTCGAGATCACCGGAGTCCGATGATGCACAAGATTCTTCGCGAAGAAGAGATCCAAGGTCCAGTCGAGCGCTAGTCGCAATTTCTTTTCGGCACGGGAAGCTTGCTCAGGTAAACCTAGTTCCCTCCAAAACCGACACCAAGAATCAAAATTTGTGTCTTCAAAGATTTAAGGAAGAACTGGCGGCGTCTCGCCGCCGGGAACATCGGAATGACGCCCACCCAGCAGGGCCTCTACCCTCAAAAGTTCTCCCACCGACCATGCCTGGAAGGGGCATCCACGCGGGGTATGCGGTGGCTCGGCATCCGCGATCTCGGATACGTGCCCAAGACCCGCCTCCCCCAGATGTTCGTAAAGCGGGACGAGGAACCGTTCGCGTGCCTCAGCTTTCGCCTCCGTAGTTCCATTCCGCACACGCAGCCACGCCTCTACGAATGGTCCAATCAACCAGGGCCAAACCGTACCCTGATGATAACTTCCGTCGCGCTGAAGGACGCCCCCTTCGTACCGGGGGGTATAACCTGGCTGGTCCGGGGCCAGCGAACGCAGACCGAGAGGCGTGAGCAATCGATTTTCAACCAGGTCGACAACGCCGCGCGCCTTGTCTCCGTCGAGCAGGGCAAAGGGCAAGCCTCCCACTGCAAAAATCTGATTCGGACGAATACTGGGATCGTTCGTTCCGTGTTCGTGATCGGAGTCGACCACATCGAAGAGACCCTCGCCGTTTGCGAACCGCCCATAAAAAGAAGCGAGCCCCTTTTCAAGCAGCGATTTCCACCTCGTAGACCACGCGGCACCAATGTGAAGGGCGTTGAGCCACAAGGCCTGGACCTCGACCGGCTTGCCAATTCGAGGTGTTACCACCCAGTCGCCGACCTTCGCGTCCATCCAGGTAAGCTGCACACCAGGCTGTCCGCAGGCGAGAAGACCATCGTCGTCTGCGTGGATGCCAAATCGTGTGCCGACGCTGTAGCCGGAAAGTATCTTTTCGATTGCCTCTTTGAGCTTCGCTTTGTCCGTCTCTGTAGCGTGGGACGTGTGCAAGTATTCAGCCGCAGCAATCACATACCACAACGACGCATCCACCGAATTAAACTCCGGTGTCTCTCCCCGGTCCGGAAATCGGTTCGGGAGCATACCCTCCGACACCGCGCTCGCCCATTCGACGAGAATCGCGCGGGCTTCGTCCAGGCGTCCTGCGGCGAGGCAAATTCCGCGGAGCGAAATGAATGTGTCGCGTCCCCAATCGCCGAACCACGGATAACCGGCAATAATTGTCCGACCGGTCCCGCGTTGCACAAGGGAGGCATCGGCGGCGCGATGCAACGGAGTCGGAAAAGCCGCGCGCCGCCTGCGCTCCAACGCTGCCAGGTTATCAATGAGGGAGGTAGTCCCGGCGCCCTCCGCAAGACGCTGCCCATCGCCGACACCAATCACGAGCGCGGCGTCGCAATTCGCTAAATCCCATGTCAGCAGTCCCGGCGACGCGCAATCCTCTATGCAATCCAGTCCCCTCGCCTGCTCTTCAGAGTAGAGAAAACTCCGATACCAACTCGGTTCGTGGGAATAACTTCCGTTGTGCCTTGCGACAATCGCAGGCACTCCTTCATAAGGACGCCACTCGACCCGTTCGTTGGTCTCTGTAGCATCAAACCGGAAGGTGCCATTCTCGTGATGGGTTGAATGAAAGTCGCGCCCGGAAAGAAACGGGCGTATTCGCAATTTGAGGGAAGACGCCGTCCCAATGACTTTCGCAGAAGAGAGGTCTGCGCTCGTTGACACCGCCCGCCATGAAAGCGCGACCAACGGCTCACCGTGCACGGCAAATAACTCTTGTTCGATAGCAATCTTCTCATTGATTTGCCACACCCATCGCGGCCATGGCTCGTCTGAGAAATCGACAAGCCGTGACGCGCCATCGGGATGTACGACGTCCGGAGCATAACGCTGCGAGGACAATGCGAATGTGCCTTCCGAGGTCTCCACCCAGGCATCGAAGCCGTTCACAAGTACCATCCGGCCCGCGGGTGGAGTCGTCGCCACCAAAAGCACGGCGTGGTAGCGGCGTGTACGAATTCCGGACACCGTTCCACTTGCAAACCCTCCCAACCCGTCGGCTTCGAGCCATTCGAGGCCAGTCGACTTTCCCAGGTTCAGATGAGCGGATATGTGGCGACCCCTGTCGTTATTTTGAGCTTTTATCATTTTAATGGATAGAGGGGGGAGTCCCAAGCTTAAAAAGTACCATGACGAGCAAAGCGACGAGTATTACGAGGGGATCGATCATTGTTTCTAACCTCCGGTTTCGAATCCGGGATACAGCGTCATCCCGCCATCGATGAAGAGCGTGATGCCATGCAAGTAATCGGCATCGTCACTCGCCAACCACGCAGCGGCCCGCCCAATTTCTTCGGGCTCGCCGATGCGCTTGTAAGGGATCAGTTTCAGTAGTTCGCTGTAATGTTCTTCGGTGTCCCATGCCGCCATGTTGATCGGTGTGCGGATCGCACCAGGTGCGATGGAGTTCACGCGAATTCGGAACGGGGCAACTTCCTGCGCGATGCTTTTCATCATGAGCATCACGCCACCTTTGCTGGCCGCGTAGTTCACATGGCCGGCCCAGGGAATGACCTCATGCACCGAGCTGATGCAGATAATCTTTCCCGCTGCGCAATAGACCTCGGGACGCGCGCCCCGTTTCTTGAATTCACGGACAGCTTCCCTCGAACAGAGGAACTGGCCTGTTAGGTTCACATCAATGACCTTCTGCCACTGGGCAAGCGACGTCCTGGCCTTGAAGCTTTCGAACGATCTCGGCGACCTGTCGCTGGTCGAGCTGATACAAGGATGACTCCTGCCAGCGAGCTTCTACACCCGCTTTTGGATACCACCCCGGGGTCACGGGGTGAACGGGACTTCCACCCGTCCGATTCACGCGCGGTCGGGCGCACACTACGGACCCCTCCGACTTCTGCACCCACCGAGCCTGTTCCTCGCGGGCGTCTCGTTGGGATCTTTTTATCCCATGGATGCGGATCTTTCGTGTTCCTGCGGGTTTCCGTTGCACACATGCCGTCACCACTACTCCGGCGCACTTCCTTCGGGCTTCGACTTCTCATTTCCATCCTGTGTAACCCCGGACAGGGAACTTGCCTTCGGGACCGCGGCCTTCGCCCTATCGCGACGGGCTCGGCGTCCGCATCACCCTTTTTCGAAGCTTGCTCGGTGTTCACTCATACGGAATTACGGCCTGCGTGCTCCCTGAGCCGCCTGATGCGGCCCTTTTTCTGAAGTGCTTGAACGGCTTCGTTGCCTCCGCCGCCCCTTCAGGTGGTTCCGGGTGGAGCAATCAAGTTCCCGGGTGGGCTCTATTTGTCTCTCCACTGGAGACCCGTGGCTTTTCACGGCGCACTGCGAAGGTCGGGTTAAGCCTCCCGCCAATTATGGGGGATGCGGACAACGTCCATGCCCAGGATGTGGGCGGCTTTGATACCAAGTTCGCCATCTTCCAGGACGAGGCAGTCCTTTGGCTCAATCCCCATCTTCTCAGCGCAAAGGAGCCAGGTTTCCGGATCAGGCTTCCCGTTTTTCACATCCTCCTGGGTTACGATGATATCAAAGATGTCATCTGCGCCGATGGCATTCAGGGTGAGAATGGCGTCGACCCGGTGAGCCCCCGTTCCGACAGCAACAGGGGTGCTCCTGGCTTTGAGTTCGCGAGCGTAGTTGACGACCGGGGTGATGGGTTCAACCCGGTGGACTAACCGCTCGAAGATCTCCAGTTTATCCTTCTCGGCCTGGTAGGGGTCAAATTCGGTTCCCTTGATTGCATTTAAACGGTTGATAGTCTCATGGACGTTCATTCCCGCTAAGCTGTAAAACAGCTCCATGGGCCATTCGAATCCAGGGATCTGGAGATGGACGGTTTCGAGCCACGCCTCGTAGTGCAGGGGCATGGAGTCGGCAAGGGTGCCGTCATTGTCAAAGATAACACCGGCGTAGGATTTATCGGGTATTTCAAGTGTGAAGGCCATGGGTAGTCGGAGGTCCGACCCAGGCTTCGCCAAGGGCTACGCCGGGATGGAGTGGAATAGCGTTGATGGGATTTGTAATCGTTATCGCAATCTTTACCGAACGCGAGACTGCTTCGACCTCTTAGTCCTCGCAATGACAAAAAGAGATAAATGAGGTTTCTTCGATTTTGGGGACGGGGGCTTCGGAAGTAGAAAAGAAGCACTGCTATGGAAAACAACAGCAGTAAGTTCGCACGTCGCTATGACCGCGAATTCAAAGAGAATGCCGTCGCGCCATCCTTCCCATTCTGCTGTCATAGAGTGGATAGGATTGAGGCAGTCTACAGTCGTTTCTGGAATGACTGCGCCCCGCCTGTCCACGAAATCGGGGGAACTTCACCATGCGCTTTGTTCTGCTCACTGCTGCGGTAATTGCGATTCCCCACCCCGCCGATCCGCCCCTCCAGCAGGCCGAGCGGCTTTTCCCGAAAATTCTCGCTACCCGAATACCATCCTCGTTTCAAATTGCGCTTCAGTGTCTGGCCCTCGCGCTCCGACCAACCGTATGGTGAAGATTCTTCTTCTCGAGACGTCCGATCGTCGCCCTTGGTCCCACGACCGTGTCCCTCACCCCGCTGAACTCCAACCCCCTCGCTGTTTCCAACCACGGCGGCCGCTTCGAGGTGCCACCGCATAGCCACCGCTCAGACTGCTCCGCGAAAAATCCAGAAGCCCTCTTCCCTTCGCCATCTCCACCATCCCGGCACGCGCAGGACTCAGGTGCACGTAGTCGAACAACTCCCCAAGATAGTCGTGCCCCGTCGAGCACTCGCTTTCCACCAACACCGCGTTACAGCGCGCCGCCGCCCGCAACCTTCGGGCTGCCGGGCGGGCTGTCTCGTTCCGCTCGGCAGTAATGCCCACTAAACAGATGGCCCCACAACCGGTGCCGGTGATCGAATGTCCGTGTAAACGTATTCTCAGCTACCCTAATTTTGTTTCATGATATCAACCGATAAGAACCGTTGCGCCGCTGCGGCCTTTGACGAATTCTCACGCACTCCGCTCGACGAATTCTTGCGACGCCATCGACACGTTGACCCCCGCAAGCGCGCCCTGGAGCTTTTTCACGAGGTAGTCGCCACCGTACCTGCCTATCGCAAGTTTCTCGCTGAGTGCTGCGTCGATCCCGCGACCATCCAGTCGCCGGAGCATTTCAAGAAGATTCCCGTTCTAACCAAGAAAAACTACGCATCGACCTATCCGCTCGCAGATCGTTGTCGCGGCGGCAAGCTGGACCACTGCGACATGCTCGCGATGTCATCGGGGTCCACCGGCAATCCCGTGATCTGGCCAAGGTTTATCTGCGATGAGTATGTGATCGCGCAGCGGTTCGAGCAGATCTTTCACGACAGCTTCCGCGCCGACGAACGCAGCACTCTGGCGATAGTGTGCTTTGCCCTGGGCACATGGGTAGGCGGCATGTTCACGGCGTCGTGTTGCCGGCACCTTGCGGCAAAGGGATATCCAATCACCGTGATCACGCCGGGCAGCAACAGAGATGAAATCTTTCGGGCACTGGCCCAGCTCGGCCCCGTGTTCGACCAGGTGGTGCTCCTCGGATATCCACCCTTTCTGAAGGGCGTAATCGATAGCGGTCGCGCCCGCGGTGTTGATTTTGCCCCGTATCGGATCAAGCTGGTACATGGCTGGCGAAGTTTTCAGCGAAGAGTGGCGGACTCTGGTCGGCGAACGCGTGACCGCGACTTCCCCACCCTACGATTCGGCATCTCTGTACGGCACCGCCGACGCCGGCGTGCTCGCCAATGAAACTCCGCTCAGCGTGGCGATCCGTCGGTTTCTGGCCAGCCATCCTGATGCCGCCCGCGCCATGTTCGGCGAGTCCCGTCTTCCAACGCTGGGACAATACGATCCATTGGTTCGATATTTCGAAGAACACGAGGGAAATTTGCTGTTTACCGGCGACAATGGCGTTCCATTGATTCGCTATAATATTCTCGACAGCGGTGGAATAATTGCATTTCAGGACATGCTCGACGCCCTCGCGGACCACGGCTTCGATCCCATGGCCGAGCTGGCCGGTGAACCGGGTGGCGATCGCGGTGTGCGTGACATGCCGTTCGTCTATGTATTTGGCCGCACTGATTTCACGGTCTCGTATTTTGGTGCCAATATATATCCAGAGAACGTTACCGTGGGTCTCGAAAAGTCGGGCATCAAGGAGTGGGTGACCGGCAAATTCGTGATCGAGGTCATCGAGGATGCCGATCGCAATCGACATCTATCGGTGAGGGTCGAACTGGCCCCCGGCGCAAAGGCGAGTGAGCAGCGTCGGGCCGCGGTGGCCGCATCGATCGAGTCCGAGCTCCTGCGACTCAACAGCGAGTTTGCCAATTACGTGCCGCCCGGACGCCGCACCCCCTGCATTACCCTGCTGGACACCGGGGACCCCGGCTATTTCCCCGCCGGCGTGAAACACCGATATTCCCGCAAACCCGCATAAATCCCGTTTACACCCGGAATTATCTCCCGATTCAAGTGCCGCAGCCCGCAAACGGAGGAGATCCAGCACTATTTTTCTCCTGACTCCCTGAATCGCAATTTCAGACCTGCAGTAAGAGTCAGAGTCTGCGGAATTGAGAAGGGGTGCGCAGAATCGCCGGCGCAGGTTTGGGTCTCGCGATCGTCAAATCCTGCGCGGAAGCGTGCGGCGGCGGCGGTGTGAGTGTTTGCTCTCGAGACCCGTCCGGCCTGCAAACCGAGTTCGTACTGCAGCGCGCGCAGGGAAATGGTTGCTGAAGAGCCGATCCGTATGAAACCCTTTGAAGATGGCAGAATTGCTTCACTTTTCCCGGATCATTCGCTTTGCGTCTCTTTTCCTCGTCTTCGCAGGGACCGCTTTCGCTTTGGGTGCGGATCGTGGCTGGAAGGTCGTCTCGGCCAAGGAAATCCCGGCCGTAAGTCCGCTGGTAACGCATACGCAGAAGCGTCTGCAATCGGATCACCCCGTCACGCTCGATGTGGTCGCGTTTGATGCGCGCCGGTGCACCTTTCGCGTAGTCGATCAACCGGGAACCGACGGAAGCCTTGCAACGGCGATGGCGAAATCGGATGCGCTGGCAGGCATCAACGCCAGCTTCTTTCACGCCGATCGAAGACCGTTGGGATTGGTGATCAGCAACGGCAGAAAAATCCACGGCTTCGAGAGGGCGAAGCTTTTGAGCGGGGTGCTGATGGTCTCCCGCGGCGCTCCGTCGCTGCTGCGCTCCTCCCGGTTTGATCAGCGGTTTGCTCCGTCCGAGGCAATCCAGTCCGGCCCCTTCCTGGTAGAGAGGGGGTCCGCGATCAGAGGCCTTGACACCGAAAGGCGCGCCGCGCGGAGCTTTGTAGCCACCGATGGCAAGCGCCTGTGGGCCATCGGCACACTCCGGAACGTAACCCTCGCCGAAGCGGCTCAAATCCTTGCCGATCAGACGCTGGTCCCCGAGTTGGCGATCGAACGCGCGCTGAATCTCGATGGAGGTTCCTCTACCGGACTCTGGGTGGCCGGCAAATCCGATCCGTTCTACCAGCGGGAATCCTCAATCGTCCGCAATTACCTCGCCATTGTGCCGCGATAATACCGGTAATACAACAATTTTGGCATCCGCCTTTCTTTGCAACGGCAACGCGCTTAGGATGCGCGACAAGGGGCCGTGGAGCGAACCCGATTGCGAGCGAAATGAAAACGACTGAACGCCGAAAGGATCCAATCTGGGCGCAGCATTGCAAAGGTGTGATCGGGAGCACTGCGGGACCTTCTGCAAGGCTGCCTAAACGCTTTGCCGTACGGCTTCACGCCTGGAGAATGACGGACACTCACCATCATCTACCCAGGGACCGAACGCTACCGATTCTCTTCGAATGCTGCAGATTGACAGAGGACCGCCAACGGTCAGCTCACCCGACCGTTGACGGCTCCTCTGCGCAAATCCAGCCAGTTACTTCGCGACAGGCGCAAAACGACCGATCAGGTCGCTCCAGCACCCGATGACCCGGGCGTTGGCATCAAAGGCTATCTTCAGATTGTCCCGTGCGACGGCGAAATAGCTTTCGGTCAAGTCCTTGAGCCGGAGCTGCGCTTCCGGCAGCGTGGGCGACGTGTATACCGAAGCGGTCTTTTCGCTCAATGAAAGCACCTGGTCACGGGTCTTGCTCAGTGTTTCAACGACTTCTTCCATCTGCTTACGCGTCGCTGGAACCAGTTCGGCACTGAGTTCTTCCAGTTTGCCCTTGAACTCTTCCGGCGACCCAAGTTTCTGCAGCACGTCCTTCCAAAGGTTGATGGTGTCCTTCTGAAGTTTAATGGCCGATTTGAGAGCCTTCTCGTAGTTGTCCTTGGACTCGCGAAGGATCTCTTCAATGTTCAGTGAAAGCGAATCACTCATGTCTTTTCTTCCTTGTTGGTGTTGTTGGTTTTTTTGTGGTTGGAACTCCGGAACAATGTCCTGAGCACGCGAGCAATCTGAGCACAAACAATGGGAACTGCAACGCAATTTTTTGTGCATTTGCACAAAACCTTTCAGAGGAAGCAGGACTTGTTTTTTTGCACTGCGTTACACCGTCCTGCCTTCGTTCCAGTGCTTTAACGGTGCGCGTGGTGCCTCATTTCCCCGTCGCATTCTTCCAGCCCGGTGGAACCTCTGAGCACGATCGTTGATGGTTCACCGCAAATTTTCGAGATCTGATCAAAGAATCCGGCACCCAGGAGATCCGATGCTTGACGGCGCGATAATCGTCAAGCTCGGTATCGAACTCACATTCCTGCAGCGCTGTGTATTATGCGCCCATCTGCCGTTCTCTTAACTCCCGAGCCAAATCCCACATGACCACTGCCATCTGATGTTCATGGCTGACGAAGCTGCCGATGAGTTGCGCCGAAAGTTGCAACGCGAAGGAACCTGCCTCAAAGGCAGCCTCTGCTCGTTGCGCGTCGAATGGACATTGAGCAAAGAGCAACGATACATGTATTCCAGCATCCTCACCCGGGAAAGCGACGCCCGGCATGTGCAGAAGTCTCAAAGGATTTCTGAAGAGAATTCCATTTTCCGGAACCAATGAAAACGAATAAGCCGCTCCAAAGATTCAAGTGCGCTCTGCTCGTGGCCCTTTTCTGTCTTTCCTCCCTTCAGGCCGATGACCGGCAGTTCCTCGTCATTTCCGACATCCACTTCAACGTCTTCAACGGTCTCGACAAAGTGACATTTAGGAAGCTCGCCGGCATGGATGTCGCCGACTGGCCTTTGTTTTTTGAAAAGCTCAATCAACCGGTGGTGCAACTGGGTCAGGACAGTAATTACACCTTGATGGTGTCCGCCCTCGCGGCAGCAGCGAAACGATTATCCGACTCCCCGTTCGTGATCTTCCCCGGTGATTTCATGGGGCACGACTGGCAGACAAAATATAACGCCCTCGCTTCTCAAACCGTGGAGGAAGATCCAGCAGCTTATCGGGCCTTCACGTCCAAGGCACTCCAGTTGATAGCCAACGAATTCCGGAAGCATTTTCCAACATCGACGATCCTTCCGACCCTGGGCAATGACGATGCTTTCTGCAGCGATTACTGGATTCAGCCCAACAGCGAGTTTCTCAAGGTCTTTGGAAAGATCTGGTTCCCACTCCTGAAGAATGCCGCCGATCCGGCCGAATTCCGTAAGTCCTTCCAGGCACTCGGCTGCTATGTGGCCGATTTGCCGACGTTTCCAAATCACCAAATGATCGCACTCAATACGGTATTGTGGTCTGACAGTTACTGCGATGTCTATCACGATCCGATAAAGAGCAAGTCCAACTGCTGCGACTGCGCCAACCCCGGCGCGACGCCGGGCGAGGCGCAGTTCGTATGGTTGGAGGAAAAACTCACCGCTGCCCGCGCGGCGGGGAAGATTGTCTGGCTTCTTATGCACGTGCCGCCCGGTTTGGATAGCTACACTGAGGCAAAATCCGGTGGCCAGACTGCAGCCGCGCATTTCTGGACGACGGACTTCATGGCCCGTTACCTGGCTCTGCTCGGCCAGTATCGAGACACGGTACAGGTTTCGTTCGCGGGGCACACGCACAAAGACGATTACCGGATCGACAAGATCGACGGTCTACCCGTTCTGCTGCACAAGATC
The DNA here is from genome assembly GCA_963805815.1 of uncultured Verrucomicrobiae bacterium. Lineage (GTDB taxonomy): Bacteria > Verrucomicrobiota > Verrucomicrobiia > Chthoniobacterales > Chthoniobacteraceae > CAWDWA01. Next base: position 29,705 of record CAWDWA010000021.1, on the reverse strand, counting down.
ATTCCGGCCGTCAGTCCGATCTTTGGGAACAATCCCGCAATCCAGGTTTACCATGTGGACTCGAAGACCGGTGGCCTGACCAACTGGCAGACCCATTTCTTGAGCCTCGAGCACTCCGAAGGTGAAGCCCCTGTAAAGCAGTGGATCGAGGAATACGACGCCCGCGAGACTTACGGGCTGGATCACTTCGACGCGGAAGCCGTGTCCGGTTTGTTCGAAGCCATCCGCATGCATCCCGAAAGCTCGCATGCAAAGAGTTACCGGCGGTTCTGGCAAGTGAGCGCAAGCGTCATCCAGACGGGCGACCTTCCCGTTTACACCTGTGCGATTCTGAACCCGACCTTCGCCGACTACCACAGTTGCCTCACAGACCAAGGACTTCCGGCTCCGGTTCGGATAAAGAGTCCGGCAAAACTTCGCCGGATAGCAGGCGGTCTGCCGGCTCCGGGGCAGAAGTAATCATGGATTAGTGAAGCGTATTGAGCGGCATTTTCGAATGTGAAATAGAGGCGAGCGGATGATGATTCGTAAATTTCCTCGCCACAAGCCCGACGGCTTCGCGGACTGCGACCTTGAGTTCGTCCATGTCGATCGCGCCGAGTTTGCCAAACTCCTCAAGTCGACGTGCATGCTTCGAGAGGCTTCTTTGTTTTCCACCCACGAGGGCGCGTTGTCTCTCAATCCACTCCCGCCTCGTGGGTTATCCCGAAGCTGCAGCAGGCTCCGGGGAGATCGGATCCACCCATTTTCCGTGTTCACGGATGAGATCCTTAAGTCTTTCAACGGCTTCCGCTTCGGGGATATTGAACTTTACGGCCTGCTTCCCAACGTAGAGATTCACCTTCCCGGGAGCGCCACCCACATACCCGAAATCGGCATCCGCCATTTCACCAGGTCCATTCACAATACATCCCATGATGGCAATCTTCACGCCCTTCAGGTGCACCGTCGCCTCCTTAATGCGGGCAGTGGTGGTTTGCAGATTGAAAAGGGTTCTCCCACAGGATGGGCACGCAACGTAATCTGTTTTGAAAATGCGGGAACCGGCAGCTTGCAGGATGTTATAGGAAAGTCGAAGTGATTGGCCAGGAGCCTCTTCCGCCGAAACAATGATGGCGTCGCCAATTCCATCGCAAATCAGGGAACCCAGGCGCGACGCCGACACGAGCAATGTCTCGACGAACTCCTTCTGTGCGTCTCGATCTGGCGTAAGGGTGTCTTTCAATAGGATGGGATGTCGGGCATCAACTTTCGCAGCAAGCAGTCGGTAACCGGCAATCACAGGAATTTCCAAGCCGTCCGAGACCGCAACCAGCGTAGGGGATGAAAGAGCATTCATTCTGGCTACCGCATCGTCGTCGCGGGGATCGATTTCCTGAACACCTGCCTGTTCGAGAACAATTTCCGGTTTGAAGTCGCCCATTCGATCAATTTTGTGCGCAACCGCATTCCATTTCGCCTGACTTGTGAAAACCCGAATGGTTTCCTCCCCGCCAAGACCGAAACCACCTACCTCAATCTTCTCGCTTGGCCGACGTCTATATACAAATGGGTCATAGGAAAGTGCGGCCTCAAAGGTAATCGGTTCCTCCGGACGATTGTTAAAACGCGAGGCCAGAGCCTGAGCGACAGGGATCTCGTGAATGCTGTCCTCGGTGAGCGACACGCGGATTGTGTCTCCAATTCCATCACTCAGCAGCGAACCGATGCCAATGGCACTCTTGATTCGGCCATCCTCCCCTTCTCCGGCTTCGGTGACACCCAGATGTATCGGATAGTTCCAGTCGTCACCTTCTTCCGCAAGCCGCGCGACGAGCAGACGATACGCCTCGATCATCACCTTCGGGTTGCTGGCCTTCATCGAGAAGATGAAAGCGTGATAATCGTTGTCCCGCGCGATGCGGGCAAATTCGAGTGCGCTTTCCACCATTCCCAGCGGCGTATCGCCATACCGATTCATGATGCGATCACTGAGCGAACCGTGATTTGTCCCGATTCGCATGGCGATCCCACGGTCCCGACATAAAGTCACCAGTGGATTAAATCGCTCACGAATCCGGTCAAGTTCGGCAGCATATTGCTCGTCGGTGTACTCGATGATCTTGAATTTCTTCGAATCAGCATAATTGCCGGGGTTGACTCTTACCTTTTCAACCCATTTCGCCGCCTCCATTGCCGCTTCCGGCTTGAAATGGATATCTGCAACCAGAGGAACATCGCATCCTCGATCGAGGAGTCCTTTTTTGATTTGCTGGAGATTGCGGGCATCTTTCACCGAGGGCGCTGTGATCCGTACAATTTCGCAGCCGGCATCAACCAATTCCAGCGTCTGCTCGATGCACGTTTCCGTATCCATCGTGTCACACGTGAGCATCGACTGAACACGGATCGGATTCGACGCGCCGACGCCAACTTTGCCCACCATCACTTCGCGGCTGAAGCGGCGCTGATAAGCGAAGGGACTGGCACAATACTTCATCGTAGGGAGTTTAGGGATGAAAGGATTTCGCCCCCTTGTCTATTTATCCGCCGCAGGCTGGGATTCCTCGACATTCTCCGGCACAATCCCGCGGGCGAGGTCACCCACATCGAAAAACGTAACGTAAAGCATATAGCCGATAATCAGCATTGCGCAGGCGCCCTGGACAACTTCAAGCACCTTGACGCTGATAGGCTTACGGCGAATACCTTCGATGATCGCCAACAAGATATGTCCGCCGTCCAACACGGGAATGGGCAGCATGTTCAGCACCGCCAGATTCACATTGAAAAATACGCTGAACCACAGAGCCAATCTCCAACCATCCGGGCTGGTGAACATATCGTAATAAAGGCGCATGATCCCGACGGGACCGCTCAAGTGTTCAGCTTTCACGTCCGATTTCGGAGAGAAAAGCGCATCGAACATGCTTACAAGTGTATTGAAACTGCTGGCGATCTGCTCGAACGGGCCTGGACGCGCAAGTTCGATCGGACCCGGATCCCAGACAATGCCGATCAGCGGACGTGGTTCACTGCCTTCGATCGAGAGCAACTGCGGCGTGATCGTGAATTGTAACAACTCCGTCCCCCGTTTCACTTTGAGGTCCACAGGCTTCTTCGGGTTTTCCTGAATCGTAGTGTTGAGCGCAAGGAAGCTGTATATCGGCTTCCCATTTACGGCCACAATCTCGTCTCCGGGCTGCAAGCCCGATGAAGCGGCCGGCGTATTGGGCTTCACCTCATCGATCGCTGTAGACATTTTCGGGCCGATCTTGAGCTGTCTCAGGCTCGACCGACCGAATCGCTGTTTTGGCGTTCGCAAATAATCTGTCTCAATCGTCTCGGTCTTTCCGTCCCGCTCAATTGTGAGCGCAATCTTCTCCCCTTCGCTACGAATGACACGCCAACTGATACTATTCCCCATTCCGCCGAAGCGAGTGACTGGCTTTCCGTCGATTTCGAGGATCTTGTCTCCGGGACGGAGACCAGCCTTCAGCGTCGGAGAATCCGGCGCAATCCAACCGACCACCTGGGTTGTCTCCGCCTCCGTCGTAGGACGTCCGACAAGTGAAACAATGATCGCAAAGAAGAGCGCCAACCCGAGGCTGAAAAGGGGGCCGGCGATCGCGACGATGATTTTGTCAAGCACCGAGATACACGGAAGTTTCTCACGCGGCGTGCTTGTTTCGCCTTCGATGGCATCCATGGGCGCCATCTGCGGCAAGGCAACGAAACCGCCCGCGGGAATGGTTCCCAGACTGAATTCCACGCCGTTGACATTCTTTTTCCAGATCGGCTTCCCGAACCAAATGCCGAATTTCTCAATCACCAAACCACGCCAGCGAGCCGCAAGATAGTGGCCAAGCTCATGAACAATGATGAGGACGTTAAAAATCAGGAGGACCTCTGCGAGGATAAAAAGGAAATTGAGAGTCTTGAAAAGGATGTCCATCTCGGGAATCAAAACCCGCCGGTTACAATGCCGACGGGTAGTGGAATTATAGCATCGGGAGTCGTCAACGCAACGCCGTCCGACCGCAGCCTGCAGAGCAAGAAACTGGCCGGTTATTCAATTGGAAATCGCCCTGCAGAGTTCGGCGGCCTCCTCCCGGGCAACTCTGTCCGCCGCAAGAATCTCGTCGAGACCGGATGCCCCGGCACTGGTTTGCGCACGCATCACCTTCTCGACCACTCTCCAGATCTCCGGAAACCGGATGCGGCCTTCCAGAAACGCCGCAACGGCTACTTCATTCGCCGCATTCATTACTGCGGGCAACGTGCCGCCGGTTTCGCCAGCCTCCCGGGCAAGATCCAATGCCGGAAAATCCTGGTATCGCGGCGCCTCGAATTCGAGCTTCGCGAGATGCGCAAAATCCAGTGGACGCAGCGTATTCGGCACGCGCTCCGGCCATGTGACGGCGTACTGGATCGGAAAACACATATCGGTATTGCTCAGTTGCGCCAGCACCGAGCCATCGATGAATTCTACCATCGAATGCACAATGCTTTGCGGGTGGACGATCACATCGACCCGCTGCATCTCCACGTCGAATAACCATCGTGCCTCGATCATCTCGAGCCCTTTGTTGAAGAGCGTTGCAGAATCGATCGTGATCTTCGCGCCCATGTCCCATGTAGGATGCTTAAGAGCTTGTGCGGGCTGCACATCCGCAAGCTGATCCGCTGCCAATTTTCGGAATGGACCTCCCGACGCTGTCAGGATCAAACGGCCAATATCCTCCGACGCTTGATGCTCGAGACATTGGAAAATCGCGTTGTGCTCGCTATCCACCGGGAGCACATGGACGCCGCGACTCCGCGCCCGGCTCATCACGATCTCACCTGCCATTACGAGGATTTCTTTGCTCGCCACGGCGAGATCCTTTCCCGCGTCAATCGCGGCAAGAGCGGGTCGGAGCCCCCCGGTGCCAACGATGGCGATCAGGACCATATCAGCCGTCTCGAGCATCGCTAGCGCGCATAGGCCTTCTTCACCCACCAGAATCTCGGGCTCGTATTCCAGTCCGGCCCTCAGCTTCGCCTCCAAACCCGGATCGCAAATACAAACGGACTGCGGACGGAACCTGTTCGCCTGCTCAACCAGACGCTCGACATTCCGGTTTCCCGACATCCCCACAATTTCCATGCGATCCGGAATGTCACGGGCAACTTTGGCCGCGCTGTCGCCGATCGAACCGGTAGCGCCGAGAACTACTACCTGTCTTTTTCTCATGAGGGAACGCGCACGATAAGGCGGAGATAAAAGAACAGAAGCGGGGCCGTGAAAAGCACGCTATCGATAAGATCCAGTGCACCGCCAATACCTGGAAGGAAGCTCCCGGAATCCTTGACCCCGGTGCTTCGTTTGATAATCGACTCTGCGAGATCCCCGACGATCGCGGCAAACCCCAGGAGCACTCCAAGCACTGTCGCGTGCGTCCAATTCAGATAAGTGAGGAACCGCTCACCCATGAAAAAGAACACGATGTAACTGCCAAGCGTAGCGAACGCCAGAGCCCCGAAAAATCCTTCCCAGGTTTTTGCAGGACTGATGTGGGGGATCATCTTATGTTTCCCGATCAAACTGCCGGTAAGATATGCCCCCATGTCACTGAATTTCGTAATGACGATCAGGTAGAACACATAAAATTGTCCGGTCACCTCGCCACCCGGAGTGCGTGGCACGACGTAAACGATCTTGGTTACGAAATTGAATAGCCAGATGACGTAGAGCAACCCGAAAAGGGTGTATGCCATTTTCTCCAGCGGCAATTCCTCGCGGGTCTTCTCGAACATCTGACGCCCAAACACAACGAGCAAGAAGACAAGGATGACCGCCATCTCGAAATCGTAGGACTGCCAAAGCCCAAACCTGCTGAAGTAATAGAAGCTACCGATAAGCGAAACTGCCCCGCAAATCATCGCAGTCACCCTGTGATTCGGGAGCGCAATGTTATCCAGCATCCTAAAAAACTCGCGGAGACCGAGCAAGCCAAGCGCCCCAATCAGACAGAAGAAACCAAACTCGAAACCCGAAAAGATAATCCAGAGCGCCACACCCCAAAGAATGAGCGTGCTGCCGAGGCGTGAAACAAAGACTGCTTTTCGACTCGACATGAATCAGCTCCACCGGGCCCGGATTTTCTTTTGAAATGCTGGCATCCCTGTGATTACAGCGGGCAAACGAACGCAGGGCAAGTTCAGCCTCCGAGATAGAGCGTCCTGAATCGTCAAAAGCTGATTCGACCGTTCCAAACTTCGGAAAAGTCCGCGTTCCGCGCATTTACATTGCCCACAGAAGCCACTCGCACGAAACTCGGTTGAGCCGGATGCCTGATGAAAATTTGCTAAGCCCCGAAAAACGGCATGTCAAAGGGTCATCGATCGCAATGTCGATCATTGGCGCGATCGCAGCCCTTTCGCTGTTAGCCCAGACTGGTTTCGAGTTACCCGCCGCCTACAGCCACTGGCTTGATCGCTGCGACTTCCTACTCGCATTCTCTTTCTTCATCCGACCGCTGCACGAGATTCTCAGAGACTTGAAGCATCGCGAGGCGGTGGTCTTGAGGCGCCGCATCGAACTTACCATCATTGCCGCGTTTTCCCTAGCCAGCTTCGTGGTGTGGATCGCACCCGAAGAAAGTGTCCGTCCCCTGGCATGGGCTTTTCACCAGAAGACCGGGGGGGAACTCTTCATCGGGCTCGTCAAAATATTTCTTCTTCTGAACGTATGCGTCCGGATCCTGCGCGCACTTCAACGCGTCTTCATTGCCCAAATGCCACTGGAGCTTTATTTGGCCGGGTCTTTCGCGGCGCTAATCGCGGCGGGGACCCTCTTACTCCTGATGCCCCGATCCATTGCGGATCACGCGGCGCGCTTGAACCTGTTGGATGCCTTTTTTACCGCCACCAGCGCGGCCTGTGTCACTGGACTCGCCGTACGCGATACAGGAAGTGAGTTTTCTACGCTCGGGCAGTACATTATTCTCGCCCTGATTCAAGTTGGCGGCCTGGGAATTGTCACTTTTGTAGCTTTCCTCTCGACACTCTCCAAGCGCACTCTCCCTGTGCCCCAGATGGTTACTTTCCGCCAGATGATCAACATACCGGCAATGGGTGATATGAAACGACGGATTGTGGGTATCGTTTTTCTCACGCTCATTGTCGAAGGCGCAGGCGCCTTGGCGCTATTCGTATTCGCAGGATATGGCGCCGACACATTCGAGCGATTGAAGTGGTCGCTATTCCACTCCATATCCGCTTTTTGCAACGCCGGTTTCGCCCTCCAGCCGGATAGTCTGGAGTCAGCCAGCACGAGCGTGGCTGTAAACGTGATCATCATGATTCTAATCACAATCGGCAGTCTGGGAGCGCTGGTGCTTCCCGAGCTGATCAACTTCATCGCCAGTCTGGCAAAATTGATGCCGGGACGGCTACGGCGCCGCACCGCTCGTTTCAGCACAGAGTTGCTACCCAGGCTGACCATTCAGAGCCGCCTCAGCCTGTGGGTCACGGTCACTTTGATCGTGGCCGGAACCATCGGTTTCTGGTTCTTGGAGTCCGGTTACTCGCTTGCCGGAAAAAGTGTCGCCGAATCTTTTCTCGTTTCCATTTTTCAATCCGTGACTACTCGCACCGCTGGATTCAACACCGTTCCGATGGGGGAACTACAGCAGTCGAGTCTGCTCGTGCTGATCCTGCTGATGATAGTGGGCGGATGTCCGGTCTCAACCGCAGGCGGTATCAAAACCGTCACACTTGGAGTACTCCTGGTCACGCTTCGAAGCGTAATCCACGAACGTTCGAATGTAGAAGTATTCGGGCGCACGCTCCCTTCCCGGGCGCTTTTCATGGCATTAACAGTCACTGTGCTTTACGCCGCTACCGCCGGCCTAGTAATGTTGCTGCTTTCCATTACGGACCCCGAGATTCCGATTCGCGACGTGTCATTCGAGACAATCTCGGCGCTCGGTACGGTTGGGCTCTCGACAGGCATCACCTCTGGACTCAGTACGGGCGGCAAGCTTGTCTTATGCGTCACCATGTTCATCGGCCGGGTGGGTCCGCTTGCGTTTGTGGTTTCCGTATTCCAATCCAAAGCCCCGATGTACTACGAATTTCCTCCGGAGGAAGTCATCGTCGGCTGACGCGCCGCTACTCGCGAAACATCCCTTTTAGTCACGCATAAAATAATGAAATACGCGGTAATCGGACTCGGAGAATTCGGTCGGAACGCAGCCACTGGCCTGGCCCGGAGGGGAGCAGAAGTGATCGCCGTGGATATCCACATGGAACCGGTAAATTGTGTTAAGGATGAAGTGACACTCGCCGTGAAACTGGATGGGAGCCAGGAGGGGGCGATGGCAATGCATGGGATCGGGGAGGTGGATATTCTGATAGCCGCGATCGGCGAAAATTTCGAGGCCCAGGTACTTACTGTGGTGCATGCCAGCCAGTACGGTATCAAGAAGGTCATCGCCCGCGCTAAGACACCGGATCACATTCGCGTCCTGAAAGCGGTTGGCGCGGATGAAGCGTTCAATCCTGAGAAAACAGCCGCCAGTTGGATGGTCCATCGCCTCCTCATTGCGAACATTTCGAATTATTTCGAACTCGCCGAAGGTTTCAGCGTCGTTGAAGTCCCAGCGCCTTCGGGAATCGTGGGCAAGACGCTGGGGGAGTTGGATCTGCGGAAAAAATTCCGGATCAATCTCGTTGCTGTCTGCCGGATGGTAAAGTCCCGCGAAAGCGGCGAACTGATAAGCAGATTCGATCCGGTACCCGATCCGAAGCAGGTGATCGAAGAGAAAGACGTGCTCACCTTTGCCGGAAGCGTTCTCGACCTTGCCAACTTCATGGGGCAATTCGAGTAACTTCGAGCGATTCTGAAGTGTAGTTTTCGAGCGTCCAATTCTGAGCTTTTCGGGGAAACGCCCTCCGTCGAATGCCTTTACTCGAACCGCTCCGGTTGACCCGTCGTCGCAAGGACGGAGCGCCACCATTCGCTCCCAGGATCAAGGCGCTTAGTGTGCCCAGCGAGAAGTTCGATGGGGACGTGGATAAATCGATCGTGCAGGAAGCCAATGACGGCGCCGGTCTTGCCCGCCATCGCGGCGTGGACGGCGTGGCGGGCGAAGAGATCACAGAGCATCGCGTCCTCTGAATTCGCGGGGCGGCTGCGGATCTGGTAGCTGGGGTCGAAGTAGCGCAACACCACCGGTATTGCTTCAGCTTTGAAATATGCCTCGATCCGCTCCCGCAAATAGGGTCCAATGTCCTTGAGCTTCACGTTGCCGGAAGCGTCGAGCACGCAGGAGTCGGCTAAGAGCAGATCCTGCCCTGCACCTTCCGCAATGGCGATTATAGCATGCGATTTCGTGAGCATCCGTTGCTTCAGCGAAGCGAGGAACGCATCGAGCGCGAACGGAACTTCGGGGATCAGCGCGAAATTCACATCCTGGCTGGCAACGGTGGCACCTACGGTGATGAAGCCCGCGTGGCGCCCCATCAGTTTGACGAGACCAATGCCACCGGGCACGCTGCGCGCCTCCGTGTGCGCACAGTCCAGCACCCGTGCGGCCTCTTCAACTGCACTGAAAAATCCAAACGTCCGCGAGACGAATCCAACGTCGTTGTCAATGGTCTTCGGCACGCCGACAACGGAGAGTGCGTGGCCGCGACGGCGCGCTTCCTGATAGAGTTCATTTCCCCCGCGCTGCGTACCGTCGCCACCGACCGTAAATAGAATGTTCACACCGCGGGCGATGAGATTGTCCACAGCGACGTTCGTGTCGACCGGCCCGCGCGACGTACCGAGAATGGTGCCGCCATGCTGGTGGATCGTGTCTACAAATTCCGGACTGATTACCACAGGCTCAGCGCCCCGCGAGGGGTCGAGCCCGGAATATCCACCACGGAAGCCAAGCACCTCGGCGACTCCGTAACCGTGGTGCAGCTCGAAATAGATGGAACGGATTACGTTGTTCAGGCCCGGACACAATCCGCCACACGTCACGATGCCTGCACGTGTCTGCTTCGGATCGAAAAAAAGCATCGTCCGAGGCCCGGCCAACTCGAATTGCAGCCCCGGTTCCGCTCCAATTTCGATCCGTTCAGGGATCCGGAGATCGTCGCTGATAGTGTGACTCCGATTCGAGGGGAAGCGGGATATGCCAAGGGAGGGAGTTTGCATGGGGGTGCGCGGTTAATCATGCCTTGCACACCGCCGGCAGTCTATCGAAGTTTCGTCCTATCGCGGATTAAAGCGCATTCTCATGCGCCATTCGTCTGTTAATCACCTCCCTTCCATTGCGAGCATGGAGAGAATTGTTCCGCGGCTTGAGGAAGAATTTCGCCCTCGGACTGATGCGTGAGCTTCCCGGGATGAGTGCCGGTTTAAACGTAACTACACAAAGGATTACAACAAGACCGACGACTATTCCGGAACGTCAGGAACCATAACGGAGCCTACGGGGCTCGAACCCGCAACCTCTGCCGTGACAGGGCAGCGCTCTGACCAATTGAGCTAAGGCTCCTTGAAAGGACGCCGAACTTATCGGGGGTAAGCGCCCCCCGCAACCGATTTCTTTTCCAATTTATTGCGCTCCCACCACATGCCCCACAAAGAGATTATTGAAACGGAATCCCCGGCAAGACGCGTTCCGAACTTTTTCCTGTTTATTTCCGCTCCGAATTTCTCTTTGATACCAAAATGAGTAATTCTCCCCTCTGGAACCGGTTTCAACAGTATTTTCTTCGCTACGACGATCTTGGATTCTCGATGGATATCAGCCGGATGCGTTTCGAAGATACATTCTTCGACGAGATGGCGCCCAAAATCGAACGCGCTTTCGCGGCCATGAAAGAGCTCGAAAGCGGCGCTATCGCGAATCCCGACGAGAATCGCATGGTTGGTCACTACTGGCTCCGAGCGCCGGAACTAGCGCCCGATGCCGAGCTACGCGATGCGATCAAAGAAACCCGGACAGCAATCGAGAAATTCACGGCAGCGCTCCATGCTGGTGAGATCCCGGCGGCCAATGGAAACAAGTTCACCGACTTCCTCGTGATCGGCATCGGAGGGTCGGCGCTCGGACCACAATTCATTGCGGATGCTCTGGGTTCATCCCGAGATCCAATGCGCGTCCATTTCCTCGACAACACAGACCCGGATGGGATTGACAAGGTGATGGATGCGCTCGGCTCAACGATCGAGTACCACGTTGTCGATCGTGATCTCGAAATCCGGCGGAACAAAGGAGACCCGCAACGGAATGCTCGAAGCCAAGGCCCGCTACGAAAAGGCGGGGCTCGTTTTCTCGAAGCATGCCGTGGCAGTCACGGGGGAAGGAAGCGCGCTCGACAAGCTGGCAGAGTCGGAAGGCTGGCTGAAACGATTCCCGATGTGGGACTGGGTTGGCGGCCGGACTTCAGTGATGAGCGCCGTCGGCTTGCTGCCTGCCGCACTGCAGGGATTGAATCTGGCGGAGTTCCTCGCAGGCGCGGCGGCAATGGATGGGAAAACGCGCACGCCGGACGCTTCGCGCAACGCTGCAATGCTCCTCGCCCTGATGTGGTTTTACGCTGGAGACGGCAAAGGGAAAAAAGATATGGTGATTCTCCCGTACAAAGACCGTTTGGTGCTTTTCAGCAAATACTTGCAGCAGCTCGTGATGGAGTCACTGGGCAAGAAACTGGATCTCGACAGCAACGAGGTAAACCAGGGTATCGCGGTGTATGGGAACAAAGGCTCGACCGATCAGCACGCCTACGTGCAGCAACTCCGGGATGGTGTTCCGAATTTCTTCGCGACTTTCATCGAGGTTCGGAAAGGACGCTCTGGCAATCCGCTTGAGGTCGAGGATGGTGTGACTAGTAGTGATTATCTCCAGGGATTTCTGCGCGGCACACGCAAAGCATTGTATGACGGCGGCCGCGACTCGATCACGATGAGCATTTCTGAAGTGAATGCTTTCACGGTGGGCGCGTTGATCGCGCTTTACGAGCGGGCGGTCGGCTTTTACGCGGTCATGGTGAACATCAACGCCTACCATCAACCAGGCGTCGAGGCCGGCAAGAAGGCAGCGGCAGAGGTTCTTGATCTCCAACTCAAGGTCAATAAGCTACTCACTGTAAAGGCGGGCTCCGCTTTGACGGCCGCGAATGTCGCTGACGAACTTGGTGCTGACCCCGAAGAGGTCTATCATGTGCTGAACCACCTCGCGGAAAACATTGAGTCGATTCGAAAGACGATCCGCGAGAATGTGTCCACCGATTCGTTCGTGAGCGGCTGAACCCGCTCGCGCTATAATGCCATCGAAAGAATCTACTCCCGATATTCCCCTCGAGCGCGTTTCGCGCTTCGTGAGACAGGTTACCCATGATATTCGCAATGGGCTGAATGCCGTGGACCTCCAAGCAGCATTCCTGTCGGAAATTGCGCCCGACGAGGAATACCGCAGCGAAGCCACCCGCCTGCGAGAGATGATAGGCAATGTGACTTCCATACTTCATAAATTGTCGAGTGAATTTCAGGAGATTGGCCTCACCCCCCTCTCTTGCAGCGCGAGTATTTTTCTCGAGGATGCCAAAGCGCGACTCGAAAGCGAGTTCGGAGCCCAGATGCAAAAGGTAGATTGGTCGGTCAAAGCAGACGACGCGCAAATCGAAATCGATTTGGAAGCGGGATTCCGGACGATTGCGGAACTTATCAGCAACGCGTTGAATTACCGTGAACCGGACGCCGCTATTCTGGTGGTATCGAAAAAGAGGGATGCAACGGTCGAAGTGTCAGTAATCGAGGACAAATCGTCCGCCCCGCAGAATATGCAGGCATGGGGACGCGAACCCTTGCTCAACGTCGGCAGCCGCGGTTATGGCCTTGGCCTTTTCCGCGTGAACAGAGTGATGAAGCAACTCAACGGCTCCGTAAACCGAGCTTACGATTCCAAGGAGCACCGACTCGTGACTACCATCGCGATTCCGCTGTCCATCCATGGGTGAAGGACCGACCGGCCGTATTCTCGTCATCGACGACGAGCGCCCGATCCTCATGACGCTCGAGGCGTTGCTTACGAGGCATGGTCACGAATTGCACACGGCGAACACTGCCTCGGCCGGACTTTCGCTTATCGACAAAGTCCGGCCGCATGTAGTTCTCCTCGACATCGCATTGCCTGATGCGAACGGGCTGGAGACTCTAGAGACTATTAAGAACGTTTCACCAGACACAAGCGTTCTCATTCTCACCGCCAACGACTCGCTCGACAATGCGATCAAGTCGATCAAGCTCGGCGCCTTTCATTTCATCAGCAAACCTTACGTTCCCGAGGAATTGCTCAGTCTCATCCGGCATGCTCTTGAGCAGCGTGAGTTGATGCAAGAAGCGAAAACGCTGCGGGAGAAAACAGAAGTTCTCACCAAACGGCTCGAAAAGGCGAGGAAGGCTCTGACTCCGGCTTTCATGAGTCGACGGATGAAAGAGGTCGAGGAGTTGCTCTCCCGAATTGCGCCGAGCGAAGCGAACGTTCTGCTAACCGGTGAGAGCGGAGTCGGAAAAGAAGTGATGGCGAATCGGGTGCACGAGCTCAGCCGACGTGCGTCAGGGCCGTTGGTGAAGCTCAACTGTGCCGCCTTCCCACAGAATATGATCGAGGCCGAGCTCTTCGGATACGCGAGGGGCGCCTTTACTGGAGCGGTGAGCGATTTTCCGGGCATGATTTCCGAAGCCCGAGGAGGAACGCTCTTTCTCGATGAAATTGCGGAGATGCCGCCGGAATTGCAGACCCGATTCCTACGAGTGCTGCAAGAGCGTGAATATCGTCCACTGGGGAGCACCAAAACGATTGGCGCGGATTTCCGCCTCGTGGCGGCGACCAACCTGAATATTCCCGAAGCCTTGCGAGACGGCACATTGAGACAGGACCTCTACTACCGGCTGAATACCTTTCAGCTCGAGATCCCACCTCTGCGGGAGCGCAGGGAGGACATCCCCATGCTGGTAAAAACATTCGCGCGGCAATTTGCCAAACAGCTCGGAAAGCCCAAACCAAGCATCACAAACGAAGCCTTCAGCGCGCTGATCAACTACCCGTGGCCCGGAAACGTCCGGGAACTGCAGAACACGATGGAATATTGCGTGGTTCTTTCACACGACAACGTCATCACCGAAAAAGACCTTCCTCAAGACATTGCTCTTCCCCCGACTTTGCGGCCTAACGTTGTTGTTCCTCTTCCTGTGGAAAACTCTTTAAATCTCGAGAACAGGGAACGCGAAGCGATCATTCAGGCGCTTTCGAAATGCCACGGGAACAAGAAGAAAGCCGCAGAGATCCTCGGCATTCATCGACCGACGCTCTATAATAAGATTAAACGCTACGCGATCGAAGTCTGAGTCGCGCCTGACGCCTCGGCAAAGAATCGGCGACTGAACGATGTCCACGAGCCCAGACAACGAAACCAAAGAGGCGCCGGTTGCCAACGGCGTCGCCTGGATTGCAATCGTCCGTGGACTGCCAACCCAGATCTTTCAACTTGAACCCGGCGACTTCGTCGTCGGCCGATCACCCGACACACAGATTTCGTTGAATCACGTCGAGGTCTCGCGCAGGCACTGCCGGTTTTCCTGGACCAACGGGGAATGGGTCGTCGAAGACCTTGGAAGCCAATGGGGCACACTTTTTGATGGACAGCAAATCACCTCCAAGACTCTTCTCCACGACGGCAGCAGAATCTCTTTGGGTCCTATCATCCTGCTGTTTGGGCTTGGCGAACTGCCTGACGAGGCACGTTTCGCAGAACTTAAGAAGGCAGCTGTCGCTCACGCGGAATCGTCCGCCGTTCTCCTTCACGGAATCCCTGCCTGGCAGATTCAGCTCACGGATCACCTGGCGATCGGGCGCGATCCGGCCGGCGACGTCGTTCTGAATGATCCGGCGATATCCCGCCGGCACGCCCTCGTAAAGCGCGAAGCTGGCGGATTCAAACTCACTGACTTGCGCAGCACCGCCGGTTCGTTCGTCAACGGCCACCGATTCGACGATTACGAACTCACGGTGGGAGACCGCATTCAGTTTGGTCCATTTTTCTTTGAATTCGACGGCGAAAATCTTAGTCGAACTCAACGATCCGGTGGCGGAGAAATCCGCGCCGAAGCAGTGACGGTGCGGGCGGGAACACTCACGATCCTTGAGCGGATTTCTTTAGAGATCGCCTCATGCGAGTTTGCGGGCATCATAGGACCAAGTGGAGCGGGAAAGAGTACGCTGCTCGACACGCTCAGCGGCATGCGATCCCCTTCCAGCGGTTCTGTGCTCATGAATGGTGCGGACGTCTATACCTCTTCCTCTCCGGGAGAATTCGGATACGTGCCACAGGAGGACATCGTGCATCAGGAACTCAGTGTAATGGAGGCACTCGAATTCAGCGCAAGACTCAGACTGTCTCGGCACACTCCTGAAAATGAAATTCGCAAGCTTGTATTCCAGACGATGCGCCGTCTGGGCCTCTCCGAACAGGCTAACTCCCGAATCTCGCAGTTATCCGGGGGACAGCGCAAGCGTGTGAGTGTCGGCGCGGAGCTTCTTGCAAGACCACCTGTGCTTTTCCTCGACGAGCCCTCCTCAGGTCTCGATCCGGCCACCGAGTTTAAGCTCATGGAGCTGCTCCGCGACCTCGCGGACACCGGCTGCACGATAATATGCACCACCCACGTGATGGAAAACGTGTATCTGATGGACCGAATCGCGGTACTTTGCCGTGGCAGACTTGTTTTCGAGGGTTCTCCTCAGAGAACTCGTGAACATTTTGAAGTCTCACGACTCTCGGGACTCTACGACCGCCTCGAAGAACGCACGCCGGAGGAGTGGAGCGACGACTTCAGAGCAATACGAGAAGGCGATCTTCAAACGGATGAAACGCCGCGTCGTGAATTTCCGCCAAAGAACCGGGGCGTGGATAGGCGCGGAGCATGGGGAATTCTTATGTGCCGTCAATGGGCAATTCTCCGCTCTGACTGGCGCAATTTCGCAATATTACTGGGTCAACCAATTATCATCGGCCTCCTTGTGAGCTGGGTAAGCAATGATGCTTCTCTAGCTCTGTTTTTCGCCTATATTGCCTCTCTCTGGTTCGGCTGCAGCAACGGCGCCCAGGAAATCGTCCGCGAGATCCCTATCTACCGCCGCGAACACATTATCGGCATCGGTCGAAATGCGTATTTGCTTTCCAAAGGTGCGTTTCTTGGCTCTATCACCCTGATTCAAGCCATGCTTCTTTACGCGACCCTACAACTCGGGGAACTCGGCTTGAATGGAAATGCGGGCTGGCAAATCGCAAGCCTCGCAAGCACCGCCGTCGCCGCGTCGGGTATTGGCCTCGCGATTTCGTCGCTAGCGCGCTCGGTGATGCAGGCGGTGATGGTCGTGCCGCTGCTTCTCATTCCGATGATTGTTTTGTCCGGTTACACGGTGCCTGCTCACAGCATGAAAAAAACGGTCGTCACCATGAGCACCATCACACCGGCCTTTGCGGCGCAACGGATAATGGACACGAGCTTTCTCTGGAGGCAACAGATCGCCAGAGGGACTCTTTCGGATCACTGGGTCTCATTTCGAAATCTGAACCTCAAAGAAGATCTTAAAACTGGCGACACTTATGACCGTTGGAGTCCGGGCCTGGGCGCACTGCTCAGCCTTGCAGGATGGTCTCTCTCTACTTACGGGATCGCGTATGCAGCACTGCGCACACGCG
The DNA here is from genome assembly GCA_963805815.1 of uncultured Verrucomicrobiae bacterium. Classification (GTDB taxonomy): domain Bacteria; phylum Verrucomicrobiota; class Verrucomicrobiia; order Chthoniobacterales; family Chthoniobacteraceae; genus CAWDWA01. Next base: position 12,974 of record CAWDWA010000021.1, on the reverse strand, counting down.
AGACCAAAAGGTCTGCAACCTGAATTTTCTGGAACTGGGCGCGCCGCCTTGCTTGCAGGGAAACTAAATGTTGCGTTCCAAACACGCTGCTCTCATATTTTGCGTAGATATGGCGAAGAAAGATCAGATCAAAACCGAAGGAACGGTGACGGAAGTTCTACCCGGCACGATGTTCAAGGTCGATCTGCCGAATGGACGGAACGTCCTCGCGCATATCTCCGGTAAAATGCGCAAGCATTTCATTCGAATCGTTCCTGGTGATAAGGTTGAACTCGAAATGTCTCCTTATGATCTTACGAAGGCACGAATTACATTTCGTGAACGCTGATCGACGGATATGCGATTCTGGACCTTCGAACGAAACGTTCGTTGCAGCCGAATAAGCGCATTAACGCTGGTGAGCTCGTAATTGAACGGTGTAGAGCAAGAGTAAACCGACGTGCAAACCGATGGATGTTGATCGTCTGTATCAATCCACAAACAGCCACATTGAATAGAACAAACTCGTCCCATGGATAACAACGAACCGAAACCCGAATCCGTCACTCCTCCTCCCGGCGAGCCGGTGGCCCCGCCGGTCGATCAGAATGCAAAACCCGAAGATCCAGCGGTCGGATCTTCGGAAGGTTCAGTGAAAGACAAACTCAAACAATCTGCCGAACAGTTCAAGGCCCAGGCAGCGGCCAAAGGGGAGGAATTGAAAGCAAAGGCGGAAGCGAAGGCTTCTGAATTCAGAAGCAAAGCCGGAGTGAAAGCCGAAGAACTCCGTTCGCAGGCTGAGATGAAGGCTCAAGAGCTTCGCGGTGTTGCTGAGGCGAAGGCCGACGAATTCAAGGTGAAAGCGAATCAGGCGTATGAGGAGGCGAGGACAAAGGCCAAAGGATATCAGGCCGATGGTGAAAAGTTCGTACGGGAGAACCCGATGAAAGCCTGTCTCTACGCATTGGTCGCAGGCTTCGTGCTCGGTCTCATTTTCCGTCGCTGAATTTCAGAGCACTATACAGGCTAACCGCCTGCAACTCTTGATGGAAAGCCAGTCGCCGAATCCTGCCGGCACTTCAACGGAGGGGGCGTTTTCACACTTGCGCCACGTGATCTCATCGCTCACCGCGTATGTCAGCGCGCGGTTCGAGCTCATCGCTATTGAGGGACAGGAGGCATTCGTTCACTACCTCAAAGTAATCGTGCTGGTTAGTGCTGCGGTAATGTTCCTGATATTCGGTTACGTGTTCCTTTGCCTGGGCGTCGTTCTCCTCGCGGCGTCGTGGACAGGGTGGGATCCGGGATGGGTATCGCTCATCATATTTTCACTGCACCTGATCGGCGCAATTATAAGTGTCCTCGTGGCGAAGAGCATGCTGGGGGTACGCCAGTTTGAGATGACCCTTGAAGAATGGAGAAAGGATCAGGAGTGGCTAAAGTGAATAAGAGACAGAGAAAGGGTGAAATCCGCGCAGAACTCGCCGCAGCTCGGACTCAATTCACTCGAAACTGGGTTGCCCTCAAAGAAGACGCAAACATTCCGAAGCGGTTCCGCGAGTCGGTGCGTGAACGCAAGGTCTTCTGGATCAGTGCGGCTACCGTGATCGGTTTTATTCTTTCACGCCTACCGGCACGAAAAAAGGAGGTGCTCGTGGATGCCAAAAGCCGAAAGAAAATCAAGAATCGAAAGAAGGCCGGTCTCTTGATGACGCTTATGAAACTCGGTTTCGGAGTCTTGAAACCCACGATCACCGCTTACGCCACAAAAAAGCTGGCCGATGTGGCGGCGTTCGCCGCGGAATCGCGGAGCACCGACGCAGATGCTCGGAGTTCGGAAGAGAAGGCGCAGGTTCGCAGCTTGCCTGCGTAATCCGGCATCATCTGCGCTACGGCGCCGCGAACTTGTAAGACTCAAGCTTTGGTTGACGATTCCCCCATCCCCGAGGGAGGGCTCGCGGGAGCGATACTCCTGGCAGAAGAAGCCGTTCAGCGCACGCTGCATAGCGTGGATCCCTATCTCGCATTTGGACAGGTTTCTAACGCCTCCGATGTTCACCTCGGCGCAAGGGCCCAGCCCATCATGCGCCGGTTCGGTAAACTGGAACCGATGTGGCACAATGCGCCCGTTCTGGCTCCTGCCGACACGGAATGGCTCGCAATGGCGCTGCTAAGTGAAGCCAGGAGGCAACAGTTGCTCGACCGAGGTGATATCGATTTTGCTTACGCGACTTCGTTCGGCCGCTATCGCGCCAGTGTAGTGCGGCAACGCCATGGATATGATCTGGTTTTCCGAATCGTCCATGCGGCAGTCCGCACCATGCATCAACTTGGACTTCCGGAGAATCTACGGATTCTTACCAGGTACCACAACGGACTGATTCTCGTAACCGGGCCAGGAGGCAGCGGCAAATCCACAACGCTTGCTTCGTTCATCGAGGAAATAAATCGGACACGTTACGACCACATTATAACGCTTGAGGACCCTATAGAGTTCGTTTACGAGCCAAAGAACTGCCAGATCACCCAGCGCGAGGTTTATACCCACACGGAATCTTTCGGCACAGCATTGCGGGGTTGCCTACGTCAGGATCCCGACGTGATCCTCGTGGGTGAGTTGCGCGACATGGAGACGATCAGTCTCGCAGTCACCGCTTCCGAAACAGGACATTTGGTCCTTGGCACATTGCACACCAGCAGTGCACCACGGACCTTGGATCGTATGCTAAACGTGTTCCCGGCAGAGCAACGAGATCGGGTCCGTGTAATGGTGAGCGAATCCCTTCGCGGTATTGTCACACAGCAGCTCATTCCGCGAGCAGACGGCCAGGGTCGCGTCCTGGCAGTCGAAGTCTTGACGAACTCGCCCGCGGTGGCCAACTCGATCCGCGAAGGAAAAACTTTCATGCTGCCCGGCGAGATGCAGACCGGGAAAAAACTCGGGATGAAACTGATGGATGATTCGTTGATGGAGCTTTATGAAAATGGTGCCATCACCGCGGAAGAAGCGTACGCCAGATCCGAAGTAAAACCCTTGATGCGGCAGCATCTAAAACTCTAGTCACTCCTCCGGCGCATGGCCTACATCGATGCATTCTTCGAGGTCCTAATCGAGGCAGGCGCTTCAGACCTTCATCTTTCGGTTGGCCAGGCCCCAAAAATCCGCCGAGACGGCGAAATTGTTCCGATCCGCGAGGAGAAACTCTCTTCCGAGGAGATGGCATACATGCTCTCAGAAATCTGCAGCCAGGAACGCTGGGAACGTTTCGAGGCGAAGGGCGATCTCGACTTCGCTTACGAAATGAACGCTTCTTCTCGTTTCCGCTGCAGTTATCTCAAACAGGTGCGCGGTTATGGCGCTGTCTTTCGCTTGATTCCCGCGCAAGTCACTACGCTGGAGGACCTTGGCATCCCGGATGCGGTGAAGGACTTTACGCAGATGCGCGGCGGCATCGTTTTGATAACCGGCCCGACCGGATCAGGAAAGAGCACGACTCTTGCGGCATTGATCGACTACATCAACGCCAACTTCACCAGGCATATTATCACCGTCGAGGAACCGATCGAGTTCGTCCACAGCAACAAGAAGAGCATCATTACTCAACGCGAGGTGCCCGATCATACCGCTTCATTTGCTGCAGGCCTGAAAGCTGCGCTTCGGGAAGACGCCGACATTATTCTTGTCGGCGAAATGCGCGACCTGGAGACCATTGCTCTCGCCCTCTCAGCTGCCGAAACGGGTCTACTCGTCTTCGGGACGTTACACACGAACAACGCGCGCAAGACAGTGGATCGCCTGATCGATGTATTTCCCTTCGATCAGCAAGCGCAGGTGAGAACAATGCTCTCTACCTCTCTGCGGGGGGTGGTAGCGCAATTACTCCTCAAAAAAACTGAAGAGTCAGGCGGCGGCCGAGTTGCCGTGAACGAGATCCTCGTGGCCAACTCCGCAGTTTCCGCAATTATTCGCGAAGGAGCCACCCAGAAACTCCAGGATGTTATTGTCAGCGGCAAGGACCATGGGATGCAATTCATGGACGATGCGATCTGGAGAGTCATGCAGCAGGGAATCGTTTCCCCCCACGAGGCCTATATGAAGGCACTCGACAAAAATCGCTTCAAAGTGTTCCTCCCCGCAGAGGAAGCTGCTCTTGGAAACTCCGCCGGCGCCTCTCAATTTAGATAGATAGAAAGCAGGATGAAGTTCCTGCGGCACCCTTATTGCGTCCGTTTTAGAGGACTTGAAAGAGACAAAAGCGTTTCGAGCCCAAAGGGATTCTGTCCTTCAGTGAGGTTGCCACGTTCCCCTTCCCTGGTCCGCCCTTATCGAGATCTCAATTTTATTGTTCATTACAGATCGCGAGATTTCAGACACTGTCGCGAGTGCGCCTCAGGGCCTCGTCACTGCATCCGAATCCGGAGAAGTCACCGCGGCAGCGTGCGTGGAGGCCGACTGAATAGGGGTTGATTCCGAACGAAGCTCTTTCGACGCGGCTCCGCGCGAATACCAGGCTCGACCCGCGAAGAACATTCCGATAAGAATCAGAGCAACGAGGAGACTCCATAAGATCGAGGAAACGCGCCTGCGACGCCGCTCCTCTTCCTCGAACTGGTTTGCACTTTCAAGGATCTTTTCAAGACGCTTCGATCGATCGTAATCCATTGGAAAATTAGCAACAATGAGAGATTTCCAAATCGCTATCAGCGATTCAAGGCACATTCAATTTGGGGGCCTTTTCCTGGTTGTCCGCCTTAGGAGCCGCGGGAACTCGCTTTTCTAGTGCGGCCAATTCCATTTCGTCCTGCGCAAGATGCATCCAGCGAGATTCGAATTCCAACCAACGCCGTTCATCAGGATGATCGCTGTGACTGACAGGAAATTCCATGAGTTCAATGGGACCACGCAAATGATTGGCGATGGCATAGACCGTCATAGCAGGCACTACGTCATCTTGCAAACCGAGTCCGAGCAATGTAGGGCAGGTACTCAGGCTCGAGAAATTCATCGCATCGAAGTAGCGCAGGACTAGCATCAGATCTTCAGTCTCGTCCGGTCGCGATTCAAGATATCGGCTGACTTCAGCACCAGAACCGCGTTTGACGAAGAAATAACGCCCCTCGGTCCACTCGAAAGTCGGCACGCCCACCGCCAAAAGATCTGCCGCGGGTTCAACCGCCTCTGCCATCAGAGCAAGTCCCCCGGCGAAACTGTACCCGTGAGCAACGATTCGGGTTCGGTTCGAAAACAATTGTTTGGCTACCTGGACGGCTCGCACGTAATCGCAGACTGCACCGCGCAGAATGGAAGTCTCCGGTGATTCTCTTCCAGTCAGAATGTAGCCCCACGGGGAAACATTCGAAACCGCGGAGCGCGAGCGTCCAAAGCCGCGGCTATCCACTCCGAGGACATTGAATCCGCCGCGCGCCCACGATCTCTGAACATCACAAAGGCTAGCGTAACCGTAGCTGTGAACGACCACGGGATGCGGCTCGGAATCGCACCAGCGAAGCGCATATCCGCGAATGCGCGCATCGTCAAACGAAGAGAAAGACAACCTTAGAAGCTCGCATCCGGGCAACCCCGGCGCCGTGCGCGCCATTATGCTAAGCTCTGGTGCAATCGCGTTCAGCAGTTCAATAGTCTGCTTCCAGAATCGTACAAAATCGCGGGGTCGCGTGAGAGCAGGTTTGAGGTAGCGTTGCAAGTTCAGCTATTCCCGGGTGAGACCGGAGAGTACTACCAGGTGGATTACAAATCAAAAAGGAGCCGATCAAAACCCTGGACCTGCGTTCGGCTTGCCACGCCGCCGCCACTGAGATTGCCTAACCGCCAAGACCATGCTTCCAGTCCAGCAATTAATGCAGCTTTCCCTTTTCCAGGATCTGCCGGCGAACCTGGTGCGCCAATTCGCCGACTCTGCATCGGAATGCACGATTGAGCGGGGGGAGATGATTTTGCACCAACACGACGAAGCGTAGGCGTAGAAACGCCGTCGCTCTTTAAACGTCTACAAAAGCGGTCAGTTTTTGCTGCGGATTGGTTTCTTCAAAGCTTTCCGCAAATCCGCGTTTCGCAGCACATACTTAATCGCTTCCCGCAGTTCCTCCATTCGAAAAGGTTTTGCAAGCATGGTACCGCCGATCTCCCGAATGAAATAATTGATCTTTTCGTTTCCGCTGTGCGCTGTGATAAAAACGAACCGCGGGCAAAGTTCAGGCTTCGTCCTCTCGACGCCCAAGTAGAAAAGATCCCCCGCAAGCCCTGGCATCATCATATCGCAGACAATCGCGTCAATTCTCTCCACGAGCACTTTCCGAAGCCCCTCCACACCGTTCTCCACTGCAACTACCTCGTATGGAACGCTTTCGAGATAATCCCTGAGCGCATCGCGCATGTCGGCATCGTCTTCGAGCACGAGAACCTTGGCGAGCTTCACCTCATCGCAGTACGCGCTGAGATCGACCACCCCCCCGTACCGACTACGACGCGGTCTTTCCCCATTGTGGGCTGAGGATTCGGCGTCGAGGTCGTTCATACGGAGTGATCGGAAAAAAGTTTAGCACCATTAATGCCACATCCACCCCGGCAGTCAGAAACCTCCGGCAGAGCCGGAGGCTTGAAGAACGGAACCACTCAAAGCGGGTTGTCATTTGAGCCGGCTAAAGCCGGGCTTCGCCACCGAACATCTCTTGTTGATCGGAGCGATTATCCTGCTGTTCCAGTCTTTGAATGTAACACTGTCCGCCAGTCGATCTGACCCTCGGCGAATACCTCCGCGCACTGATCACCTCCGACTACGAACTGGTCCCAGAGGATCGATGGGCGTATCGCGAAGCTCTGATCGATGCCTTCCGAACCCGCGGCATCTATCCTCCGGCGGTTACCAGTCTTGCGGAGGACAGCCTCCGCTGGCAGGCGGCAGAGCTTTCGGTCGGATCAATCGAAAAGCTGAGTTTCAAGAATCTCAAATTCGAAGGCGATCCTGCTACCCCCGCCAATGTCGAAGAGTTGAGAGAGGAAGCACGCGCGCTCGGCAGTGTACTGGCCTGTCCGCACAATCTACGCTGCATCGGGCTCGCCCGCCCTGCTGACCCGGCGCTGAACGGTGATGCCGTTTCCTTGCCGTGCATTCAATCCATCCGCAGCTCCCGCCGTGTCGGACCCGATGGTGCGATTGTATTCGACCTTGTCGCCGAAGTGACCCAATGCCGAACCGTCAGTGATTCACGCGGAGCATTTGAAGTATTCGGGGGCGCCACCGTCCTCACCGGGCCAAAGGGCGAAGTCCGTTATGTCATCGCGAAAAACATCCTCAAGCAGCAGCGTCTCGGAGCACAGCGCGAGTTCATTTACGGCCCCGGCAAGCCATACTGGGAGATGCGCCATGGCGCGATGAGACCAGTGCGAAACGCCCTTCGCTTGCTGCATCGAAGCTCGGCCTCTGCCCATGAAGAGTGGGCGGTCACGATCGCAATGACCCGGCACACGGGCGTCATTCTCATACTGGGGCCTCACGTCACAGGGCGGTACCGTCGCAGGTTCGCTGTTCGGGTCGGGGGTAATCATCGATGGATTGCTGCACCGTATTGATGTTGGAATCCTGCGGGGTTGGCAAGCCGGGGCCATCCGCTAGAGTTGAGCAATGGAGAAACAACGGAAACAGAAGAAGCTCTGGCGATGGCTCATTTTCGCAGTGATCGGCCTCGCGGTCGTCGCAAGCGTTGGCGCGTTCTGGGCGCGATCCGTCCTTCAACAAAACTCGGAGGCCTACAGCGCCGAGATTGCCAAGACCGAGAAGGCCTATGTCGCGGACCTGAATGCGTGGCTCGAGCGTCCCGACGACCCCCGCGAAACGTTCGACATGCAGATTTTTCTCTCGTCCCGAATTCTTGAGAAGATCGCTGACACCGTGGAGGGACAGACGCTCGATTTCGGCAACGGACAGAGCCTCAAGATCGACAAGCTGCGGTTCGAACTGCGAACCGGTTTTCCCCTGGTGCGTCTCTCCGGCGTTTACCACGGTGGCAAGAAAGGCGTTTCGTTTGGAGGCGACGTCGCGGCGGTCCTCGAGCTCGCGAGCCACGAGGACACCTACATTCTGCGGATTCGTCCCCTGACAGTGCGCCCGGCGTTGGGAATTGGCGCGGTGCGGGTCGCTATGACCGGGCTGCTTGGCGATGTGACCCAGCAGATTGCGCGCGACTATGCCAATGCATGGCCCGGAATCGAACTCCCGGTGCAGACGCTCGTCCCAATCCGCCTCCCGGCGCTCGATACCAATGTAGTGATCAAAATCGGCGGTAAAGAGGGCGATCCGTGGATCAGGGCGAAGTTCGATTTCCCGAAGCTCGAAACGAATCTGAAGATCGTGTACGAGGGCCTCGTTTTTACAGCGGAGGGCGTTCATCTTTTCGCGAATCTGGAAAAGGCGGACCAGGACAAAGCGCGGGAGGTCACACCGTCGGAGGAATGGCAGTCCATGGACCGGGAGCAGAAGCTCGCGGCGATCGGATTCAGCGACTGGGATCTTGGCTCGCGCATTTCAAAGCGCGTGTTCTCCTTCGCGGTCGCCCGCGTCGCTGAGATGCCGGCGCGGGATCGCATTATCCGCATCCGTGGCGAGGAACGGTCGGGGAACATCGTGAGCAGCAACCTCGGCCCGCTCTACTACGACGTCTGGCTCGAGAACCCGTCGAAAACCCAGGGCGTGATGCGAGTTGATCGGCTTGTCGCCGAAGTCTCCGCGTCGAAGGACGAGATCATTCACTATCGCGCCAGAGGCGTGGCCGAAATGCAGGGCCAGCTTGGTGCACGGGTGTCCCTCGGGAAACCAAAAGGCGGCAGGGCGCGTGAAAACATGAAGGATAACGACCCCATTCCGGTGAAGTTCGCTCCCACTGAGGTCGCCATCTCCGGACGCTTTGTGCTCACAACGGACGGGGAATTGCCAATCATCGCCATCATGATGGACCCCACGAAGGAGATCGAGACGTCGTGCCGATTCAAACTTTCCCCCCTACCGCCTATCACCATCCACCCGAAATTCTCAATTCCCGAATCGCGCATGACGCGGATCAAGCTTCCGCAGGCTTTCGAGACGGAAGGGGAGGTTCAGATTGGCAACCGCACTACACTCTACCGGATCGCCATTCAAAAAATGCAGTGCGTCGGAGAGACAGGCTACCTCGCGCTCACGGCGGACGCAGCGTTGCAGTTGGGTGCTAATTGAACGTCTTTCTTCCGTCGACCCTACGTTCGCCGTCCCGTCGCGCTTCCTTTCATGCCTCCAATGAGACGAGCTTGTTTATGGATATTCCGGTTACGCTTTGCCATTTCAAAGAATGTGCCATTCGCTCTGCATTTTACATTGGGAGCGCATGCATTGGAGACGTGAGACTGCACCATCGCGAAATCCAACGAAGTTTTCTCCGCTCCCGATATCGAACGGTGAGCTATTTTAGACCATCGCCAGGGGATTTCTAAGCGACACACCAAACAGAATCCCCGATTCCGATTGAATCACGCAAGACCCTGAAATCCAGATCCTTAAACTGGTGGAGGTAAGGGGAGTCGAACCCCTGACCTTCTCATTGCGAACAAATTCCCGAGCATTTGGCCAATTGTGGACAGCAGTTGCCACAACGGGAAAAGTTATTCGCTTCAAACCACTTGTGCATATACCGCAGCTATTCGGATGTGGACAGAAACGGCCGCTGAGTGCCTCAATTTTTGCGGTGGGGATACTTAGTCTTGAGTAGAGTTCTCAATCGCACCAAAGAGTTGAGGTCGTCCGAACCACCTGAAGTGCGTAGCATCAGACTGCCCGCGTCAGAAAAAAACGTTACCGAAATATGGGGCAGTAAGGCCACCTGCATATCTCAGGTCGGAAATCTGCCAATTTGTTTTCGCGCTGAACGCCGCTCCGAGAGTCGCGGCTAAAGTCCGAATTCCACCCAGAGGGGAAAGTGATCTGAAACGCGGAAGGAAATCGAGGATCGGCTCAGACCGGCATCCGTGTAAACAAAAGGCATAAAGTCGAAGTTCCCTCCAGCGCGCAGATTGAGGTCGATCAAATCTCGACCACCAGACGTGAACCATGCGATCTGGTCGTAAAAAGCGTCGTCCTTCGGGTCGTCAGGATCATCGAAAATCGTCCGGGGCAAACCGAGAAGCACATCGGGCACCGTGAGACCCGTGGAAACAAAAGCATCATGCCCGGCACTGCCTTGTCGGTCGATATTGAAGTCGCCCAAGGTCAGAAGATTGTGGTGGAACCGATTTGACCGTTTCGCCCAATCGCGAATCCATTCGGCGATTCCGCGCAATTCCGGAAGGCGTTCCTCCTCATTGCCTCCGAATATCACGTGGAGTGTGACCAGGATAAACGTTGCTTTCTCACGCTGAAAGCTCACCGCATACGGGGGACGCACGAATTGCTTTTTGAGATCCTGCGGCCGGGCTACGGCAAGTTGCTCAGGTGGAATGACAATCTCCGCAGCAAGCCCTGATGGCCGGAGCCGCTCACGGTCGAAAAGGAAGACGAATCGTTCGTCATTGCCGGCATCCCCGATATTCACATCGGTCATGAGGAATCCCCAACGTTCGCCAAGGAAATGAACCGTATCGCGAAGTGCGCGGAGGTCGCCCTTGACCTCCTGGATCGCAATCACGTCAAAGCGGGCGAGGATTTCGATGATGGCTCTCAATCCCCGCAGATCTCTCTTGGGACTGTCGTTTTCCCCCGCCAACCATTTTCGGGTTAGCGACCCAAAGGCACGAATATTCCACGTCGCAATCAGGAGATTGTCGTCTGCCTTAGCGGGGATTTGCGCGTCGAGGGCGGACGTCAAAGCGTTGAGGTCGTTATCAACGATCTGCGGCGGATTGTCGGTAATTGCCGGCATTGGTAATGATTATCACTCGTTGGTAAAGACGGTCGATCGCTGAGCTTCTTGCATCAGCCAGACGATTCCCTGTTCATTTCTCGCAGTTATCGACATTTTCTTTCTACAGCGCCTCATTCAAAGAAATGGATCGGATCGGTGTTTTCCGAGCGTCCACGCGTAGGTCACTTTGAAACGACACGCCTACCTCGGCGTTGGGAACTCGATTCGCAATGGACGCGACATGGCAAAGAGCCACGCAGGAACGCCCTCACCCGCTCAACCACTTTTTCAATGTTAGTTGTGATCCCAGCTGCTCTACCTCCTCCTCTCATGACCGAACCCCGGTTTTGCCCATTTTCCCCATCGAGGCGTTTTGCTATAGTCTGGCACGAAGAAGTTGCGCTGGCCGACGGCTATGGCGGATGATTTAGCAACCGATATTTTCAAGACGGCGAGGATCCAGCATGAACGGATCGTCCGGTGGCATCTTATTGTGCTCGCTGCACTGCTCTATCTCCATTTGGGGATCATTTTGCCATTCGCCCATAAAAGCGCCGAGAAGGACTCCGTCGATCTTCGACTTGCGGAGCAGCGCGAGATTCTTACGTCGACATTGACCGTCTCTGCAGCGGCGCAGCAACTGGGCGAAGGGGTAAGGAACGCTGCGGACGAAATCTCGTCTTTTGTTGTTCTTGAACTTGTAGCTCGCTTTAAGAAATTGGACGAGCGTGTCGCGGCTCTTCCGGACATGCCCGACGGCGCAGCTGACGCCGCACAAGACTTAGCGCCCATTGATTTCTCTGGACCTCAGCAACAGCAACAGCAACAGCAACAACAGCTTCGGCGTGTACTTCCAGCATTTGTCCCGGAGCTCGCACGCCTGATTTCCCGCTATGGGAATTCGCTCGGCGGCGCCGAACATTTTCAGCTCAAACTGGATGCTTACATAGAGGAATTCGTCGTCAAGCCGGTGTTTGACGAAGCAAGGGGGATTTGGGACCGTCGGTACGTTCAGCGGATCGACGATCTGACAAGGACCGCGATGGCTGCTCTGAATTCAGCCAAAGAGACTGACCATGCGAGCAAAGAGTTGATTCAGCTCGAAAGCAGCATCGAGATGCTGAACCAAAGAGTTCACGCCGTAGATTTCACGCCACCGCACGACGCCGGTTGGTGGCGTACGGTTATCGGCAAAGAAGACACTATCAAACGTATGCTTGCCCGGCTCGCGGCGGATATAGAAGGCGTGGGGCACTCTACGGTCAATCTGGAAACTCTTAGGACACAGGTGGAGGCGACGGTCAGCGAGAGCGAGATGTTGTCCAAGGAAATTGAAGCCGAGATAAAGCGCTTGCAGGAGGACGCGAAGGATTTGCAATCACAACTGGGTGAAATTGGTGGCCCACTGAAAGTTGTCTCTTTCGAACTGGACGTTTTGGGCCCCTTGCTGCCGGCAATTATCGCAGTGGCGTCGGGCATCTTCTCCCTGATGACATCGGAATCTCTGCGGAAGATGTCCTTTGCCGTAACCGTGGCGGGTGCTCAGAGCGGATCCGCTGAGTTGAAACCCTGGCTCGCCGATGCGGCGGGCAGAAGCGCGTGGAAAATGACCGCGAAACTTGCCGTATTTTCCTGCGCCATGGGATTCTGGATTATCGCTGCCGTTTTTGATGTCATGCCACTGGAACCGGCTTTTTTATCTCACGCTTCAGTCGCGGCTATTGCTTTAGCCGTATACATCGCCTGCCGTGTGTTGCTGTGGAAGCGGGCGGCAGCTGCAATCAGAATTGCAGCCCCCCCGGTTTAACCATGTCGCGCCCAAAACGCCTTCGGTGGTCGCTAGGGGCAAGGTCTCGATGGTGTTTTCATAGTTGGCTCAAATTTCCGATCGAAACTCGGCGCAACACAAATTGCACGGATGGCCATTCTGGCGAGTGTGGAGTGAAATTATTTCGTTCTTCTACAAATTCTTTGGGATTTTTTGTCAGAGTTGGTTCGGGCTCAGGCCGAGTTTTCCGCAGAAGAAGAGGATGCAGATGAGTGTTCAAAGTTTCGGAAGTCCCGCGCTACAGCTCGCTCGCAGCGCTCTCGAAGCCGGACGGAAGCTA
>CAWDWA010000020.1:0-59705 GCA_963805815.1 uncultured Verrucomicrobiae bacterium | reverse complement strand
CGAGTAATTATACTCTGATACGCGTCTAGACCGACCAGTTTCCGACCATTTTCTTGCTTATCTCAGCAGAACCGCTAGAAGCGAGGAATGTGCCATGAGTCGTTGCCTGAAAGCGGATCGCTCCCTGGAGTTCCAGCTATCGCGAAGAACAAAGCGAAACGGAAACGAGGTCTTATTGCGGATCTCCCCATCGGTGTTTCTGTTTTCAGAATCGCGGGCGGTCGGTATTTCCGGGTGCGACTCAACAAGAAGTTCACTGGAGGGGCCGTTTTTAAGAAGGACTTTGCTAAACTTGCGGCCGCTCGTGAATGGATTGATGAACAATCGAGGTCGAAGCGCGCATTACATGCCATGCAACTCACCGTGGATCAACTGGCTGCCGCGAAACGTGCCTTCAAGCGCCTGGGCGAGATATCACTGGACCGGGTGGTTGATTACTATTTCACAGACGGACCGGGTGACACGCACACGATCGACCTGCAGACGGCAGTTCACGAATATGCTCAGCACCACAGGGACGCTGGCAATTCGTCTGACTACATCCATGCGCAGATGATCTCTCTCAACGTGCTGCAATCCTCGCTGGGCAATCATGTCTTGGATTGGTTTAATCCGACCCGGCTCGATGCATGGCTTCGGAAAATCAAAACCGAACGCGGGTGGTCGGACCTCAATACGTGCAACTACTTTCGTGACTACAACATGTTCTTCAAGTATTGCGAGAAACGGGAGTTCATCGCGAAGAATCCCCTGGACAGCCATGTCTTCGTGTGGCTGCGGAAGCTTCGAAAAAGGCTCAAGGACGGAAAGATCGAGATCTACACGGTCGAGGAAACCGAAAAGCTTCTGACCGCCGCCCTAACCCATCCGGAGCTGGATTTGCTTGGCTGGTTCGCAGTCGGTTTTTTCACTGGTATTCGTGTCGATGAAATGCCGCGTCTCACTTGGGATGCTTTTCGATGGAATGAAAACATCGTTTCCGTTTCCGAATATGTGGCCGCGAAGCGTGGAAATCCCCGCCACATTGAGTTTTCAGAGGCCTTTTTATCATGGATCAAGTGTCTTGAGAGCGTCGAGAAACGAACCGGAATCTTCTTCAATGAGACGAATTACCGGAACCGCATTGACCGACTGCACGAATATGCGGGCGTGAAGAAAAAGCGGAATGGACTGCGCCACACATTTGCCTCGTATTACTACGTGGAAAGTGGGACCGCGGCAGACACGCGACGCCGCATGGGGCAGCAAACAGATCAGGTGCTGTTTGATCACTACGTTTCGCTCGTTGAAAAGAAGGACGCTGCGGCCTTTTGGGCTCTGCGTCCACCTTCTGAAGAAGGGTGGCTCTCTACGAAAGTGGTCAGCTGTCTCTTTGAGCTGAATCACGCGACACTGAAGGAATTGTGGGACTCGCCGGGCTCGTTGCGGTGCTTCCAGCGGATCGCGAGATTTCGTCGGAATGTCGGCGGTGACGGCAACTTTCGCAGGAGAAACACCAGGGCCGCTGTGCAGGTAGCGGCCCGCGACTGCACCGGCGAAAACCACGAAGGCGCAGGTTGCCACTTTACTTGCCACCAAGAAACCAAGAAAACATCACCATGAAAGCGCTGATCCCCGCACTATCCCTCATCCTCGTCGGCGCAGCATCGTCGTTCGCCGAGCCGAATCCCGAACGCAACGCCTACTTTGGCGAGACGCATATTCACACCAGTTGGTCGGTGGACGCCTGGGTCTTGGGTAACCGCATCACCGGTCCCGCTGACGCCTACAAGTATGCGAAGGGCCAGCCCATCAAGCACCCCATGGGCTACAATATCAAAATCGAGACGCCCTTGGATTTCATGGGCGTGACCGACCACTCGGAGTATGTCGGCGTCACCAAACAGGCCAACACTCCCGGGATCCTACGTGAGCAAGCTGCCCGCCGCGAAGCCCCTGATCATGGACGACCCGAACAGCAAGGAAGAGCAAAACCGGGTCTTCACGTATCTTCTCAAGCTCAACTCCGGCGCGCCGGTGAAGGCGCTCATGAGCCCGGAGATCACGGAGACGGTGTGGGCGGAAACGTGCAAGCTCGCCGACGAGGCCAACGAGCCCGGCAAGTTTACCGCCTTCCGCTCCTACGAGTGGACCTCGATGCCCGGCAATCGCAACCTGCACCGCAATATCTTCTTCCGGGGCGACGACGTGCCGCCCGCACCGTTCAGTTCGCTCGACTCCACGGAGCCCACGGAATTCTGGAAGTGGATGGACGCCCAGCGCAAGGCGGGCATTGAACTCCTCGCCATTTCGCACAATGCCAATGTGAGCGACGGCTGGATGTATCCGATTGACATTGATAACACGACCGGCCGGCCGATTGACGCCGCCTGGGCCGAGTCGCGCATGCGCAACGAGCGGCTGATCGAAATCAAGCAGGGCAAAGGCCAATCGGAAGCGCATCCGTTGCTGTCGCCGAACGACGAGTTCGCCGGCTACGAGATGTATGAGATTCTCCTCGGTCTCCCGGCCAATGTGGGTCGGGTGGATCGCATCACGGGCAGCTATGCCCGCCAGGCGCTCAAAGACGGGCTCGCGATGCAAGATACCCGCGGCTACAATCCCTATAAGTTTGGCTTTGGTGCCGCGTCCGACTCCCACAACACCGGCAGCCCCTACCGGCAGGACAATTTCTACGGTCTTCACGCCGACATGGACGGGACGCTCGAACGGCGCTTAGCCGGCGTCCTCGGCGCCGGCACCATGGACGTGCGTCTGGAAAACCCGGGCGGCTTGACCGGCGTGTGGGCCGAGGAGAACACCCGCGCTTCGATCTGGGACGCGATGTATCGCAAGGAAACCTTCGGCGTCAGCGGGCCGCACATCAAGGTGCGCTTCTTTGGCGGCTGGGACTACGGCAAGGACATCGTGAAAGCAGGTGACTGGGTGAAGCAATCCTACGCGGGCGGCGTTCCCATGGGTGCCGATCTACCGGCCATGCCCGCCGGCGGGACGGGAACAGCACCGAAGTTTGTGGTCTGGGCGGTGAAGGATCCGACTTCGGGCAACCTTGACCGCATTCAGATCATCAAGGGCTGGACCAAGAACGGCCAGAGCTTCGAGAAGATTTTCGACGTGGCCTGGGCTGGCGACCGCACGCCCGACAAGTGGTCAGGCCGGGTGCCCGCGATCCAGAGCACGGTGAACATCGTGAAAGCCACCTACGAAAACTCGGTCGGCGCGACGGAACTCAAGACTTTGTGGAGCGATCCGGAATTCGACGCCAGCCTGCACGCCTTCTACTACGCGCGGGTCCTGGAAATTCCGACACCGCGGTGGACGCTCATTCAGGCCGTCAAGGCCGGGATTCCCCCGCCTGACGTGGTCCCGCTCACCGGGCAGGAACGCGCCTGGAGTTCGCCGATCTGGTACACGCCGTCCGCCGAGGCGCGGAAGAACGCGGTCGCGGGGATGACCGTCGCCGACCTGAAAAAGAAAGGTGCCACTTCCCTGGATAACGCGGCGCTGAAGGATCTGATCGTCGGCAAGGCTTTCTGGCTGCGCAACAATGTCACCGGAGAGCAGTTCAGCCAGAACTTCACGGAGGAAGGCCAGATGATCGTCTTCCGCGTCGGCGAGGACGCCGACATGCCCAGTGGCTTCGGCAACGTCGTGCGCGACGGCTACCAGGGGACGACAAACAGCTACAAGATCGAGGACGACAAGCTCGTCACCTTCGTCTCGCAGGAGCCGTACGCCTGGACGTTCCACAAGCTGGGTGACACCTACTACGCTCGCCCGGAGCAACGAGTTCGGCTTTGCCAACTACGAGATCATTCGAGGCGCCGCAGATCGCGGTGAACCCGCTGACGGAAATCACCAACCAGTTCTCGACCGAGTTGGGTCTGACCCAGGAGCAGAAGGCGCAGATCATCCCCATCCTGGATGGCGAGATCAAGAACCTGCAGGCGCTCAAGGACGACACCACGCTCGGCGGCCCGCAGAAGATCGAGAAGCTGCGGCAGGCCGGCGTCTCCATCGACGAGAAGATCAAGCCGCTGCTCAATGCGGAGCAACAGCCGAAGTTCCAGGAAATGCGCGAATCGCTGCGGCGGCGGATGCTCGTGAAGATGGCGGGCGAGGTGGGAGCCAAGCTGGAAGATACCGCCGAGGAGAAGGCGGAGAAGATGAGGCAGGACTTGGAGACGCTGAAAACGAAATTGGAGGGGGCCTGGTTCGGGCGCTGAGATGGAGGCCACGCCGCAAAGGTGGGCAAGAAAATGGAGGCAAAAAAATTGTCTCCGGCTTCCCCGTCTTTTTGCCTCCATGTTTTTGCCAACCGCCGCGCTGCTTTTCCTGAGCATGGGGGCCGCCTGGGCGTGTCCGCTCTGCATGGGGTGGGGCCAGCCCTCCAAGGTGCAACAGCTCGTCGCCGCTCCGGACGCGGTGCTGGCGGTCCCGACGGCGGACGCGGGCCGATTCCGCGTGGTCCATGTCCTCAAGGGCGAGCGTCCGCCGGACGGCACGCTCGAAGGCGGCTATCCTCGCAATGCTCCCGCTTCCGACGGAACGCCACCGACGGAAGCCCGACCGCTACTGATCGTGCGCGACGATCCGTTTCCGACATGGATCGTCCTCGGCGCGATCGACGCCGCGCGGGCCGACTGGCTGCGCGCGGTCGCGGCGGGAAAGCCGGCTGCGGAGCGGAGTCCGGAAGAGTGGAGCGCCCGTGTCGCACTGGTCGTTCCCCAGTTGAATGACCCGGATCCTCTCGCGGCCCAGCTCGCATCCGCAGAACTCGCCGCCGCGCCGTATGACGCATTGCGCACGGCGAAGTCGCTCCTCGATGTGGCCGCGCTTCGCCGCTGCCTGGCGGACCCTCGGCTCGCCGCGCGCCATCCGATGTGCCTGCTGCTTTTGGGAATCGCCGGCAACGCGCAGGACGCCACCACCCTCGAGGAGCGCCTGCAAGCGGCCTGGGAGTCGGGCGACGCGACGAATCTGAGTTCGATGTTGTCTGCGGACTTGGAACTGCGCGGTGCGGCGCGCGTGGCGTGGATCGAGTCGAACTATCTCGCCGACCCGAAACGCTCATCGCCCGAGGTCCGGGCGGCGCTGCTCGCCCTTTCCGTCCATGGCAACGCCAACGCCGCAATCCCGCGCGAGCGGGTGATCGCGGCCTACCGGGTGTTCATGAAGGCGCACCCCGAGACCGCCGGCGACGTCGCGCCGGACCTTGCCGCCTGGCAGTATTGGGACGCAGTGCCGGAATACCTCGCGCTGATGAGGTCGAAAGTCCGGCAGCAGTATCCGTCGCGGCTTGCGGTGCAGGCCTACCTTCTGAAGGGTCTCGACGCGCAAGCGTCCGGCTCCTCCCCGGCGGCTGCTCTTGCAGAACGGCGAACGCTCCAGCCCGGAACCCCTTCGTCTCCATGAAACGCCTCCTGCGCGAACCCCTGCTTCATTTCCTGCTCATCGGAGCCGCGCTCTTCGCGGCCTACCGATCCCTGCAACCGGTCCGCAGCGCGGAGCCGTCGGCGATGGAGATCCAACTGTCGGTGGACGAACTCGAGCAGTTGGCCGCGCTGTTCCAGTCCCAATGGCGGCGCGACCCGACCCCGGAAGAGTTCCGCCTCCTGGCGGAGCAGAAGGTGCAATCCGAGGTGCTCTATCGCGAGGCATCTGGCGCTGGGTCTCGACAAGAACGACGAGATCGTCAAACGCCGCATGGCCCAGAAGATGCAATTCCTCGCCGAGGACGTGGCCGCCGCGCGAGAACCGACCACCGAGGAGTTGAAGGCGTGGTACGCGAAGAACTCGGACAAGTTCGCCATGCCCAAACGCGTTAGCTTCCGGCATCTCTACTTCTCGCCCGATCGGCGCGGCACCCATGCCCGGGAGGACGCCGCGAAATTGCTCGCGCAACTTGCCGGCCAGCCGGAGGCGGTGAAGCTCGGCGAGTCGTCCGCCGACCCGTTCATGTTCCAGGAATACTACCGCGACCGCGCGACGGACTATCTCGGGAAGGAATTCGGGCCTCAGTTCGCCCTGGCCGTGGAGAAGTTCCCCGAGGGTTCGTGGCAGGGGCCGATCGAATCCAGCTTCGGCTGGCATCTGGTGTTTGTGGACACGGCGATTCCCGGTCGCGTGCCTGCGTTCGAGGAGATCGAGCCCGATGTGAAAACGGCCTGGCTCGCCGAGCAGAAGATGCTGGCGTGGGACAACGCGTATGGGGAGATGCTCGCGAAGTACGAGGTGTTCCTGCCGACCCCGCCGGAGGAGGAAATTGGCAACAATATGGAGGCAAGAAAATGATTTGTTTATCTAGCCTTCACGGAGCCCCATTTTCTTGCCCCCATCTTTTTGCCATAGGAACAACCCGCGACTCGACCACTGAACTAGACCCAAAATAAGCGAAAAAAAAGCTTGAAGCCCGGCGACCGCGATTCGGTCGGCATTTCAGGACGCTATATCAGCTTATTTATTAGAACAGCTAATCGATGGCGCATTGTTACTAAATAATCACACTTCTCGGCCTGCGGGAATCACGCCGGAAGAACTGAATGATTTTGGCTATGTGAACAAGGATGGGACTGGCGATCCACGAGGGGTTCGCTGTCCGATCGGGGCCCATATTCGCCGAGTCAATCCGCGTGGGCAACCCGTGGCGGGCCAGGGTCGCCCCGGGGGAAGCAACAACAGTCACCGACTCATCCGAAGGGGGATGCCCTATGGCCCATCCTATACCCCCGGAGAACCCGATGATGGCATTGAAAGGGGACTCCGGTGGAGAGTGCGATTCCGGAGAGCGGGAGAGCGGAACTCCATTTCGCCATCGTCCGCAAAGCTTCGCGGCGAGCAACTCCGGGTCGATCTGGTCCTTGTGGCTCTGGAGGAAAGCTTCAAACCCCGCAACATCCTGCTTCATCATCTTGAAGACCCCGAAGCTACCGTTCAGCCCGAGCGCGGGTGGCTGGGGAAGGTAGTAGTTTTCGGCTTCATCCAGCAAAACAAATAGCCACGGTTCACACGGCTCCTGTCCATCGGGGAGATGTCGTTCCGGTCCACCAAGGATATTTGGCGTAAGGGTGATGCCATCCGTATATCCGAAATGAACCTTGGATACTGGAACAGGTTTTCCGTCCTGCATTTCGAGCAAAGCCATTCCATCTCCATGCCAGAGCACTTCGAAGGCATTGTCGGATTTGAACAGGCTGGTAAGTCGCAAGCTCCATTTCCTGAGCACCTCCATGCTCATGCAATGGAGCGTGAACATCACATGATCATCGCCTGAGCCAAAGCCGCCAATCCAGTGCTCGGGCCCATTAATCCCTGTATCTCCAACGGACTCCGCTCTCGTTCCGGCACCGGAGACGAAGGCGTCAAACGACTTGAATGAAATTTCCGGGACCAGCTTCTCGAGTCCCAAGGCGACCATTCCGTTCCAGGTAATTCCGACGTTCAGGCAGTAGTCGGGTTTGGGTCGCGCATCTTGTTCCGTTTGATCAAAGGGACCCGGGGAAAAGCCCACTCGCCACTCTTCCGCCGTGGTAATCTGTGGTGCAGCAAGCTCGTCGCCATTCACAAACTTGCCCAGAAGTGCCCTCGCGGCGACGGGATCGTTGACTTTCAGCAGATAATGCCTTGCCATCGGCATCCGATAACCGCGAAGCACGAAACCCTGGATATCTGCCAGATTCAGTTTCTCCATGGCTGCTTAAACCAGGCTGTTCTGCGATTTGATGTCTTGCACCCCCAATGCAGGGTAGGCGCTGTAGAAAGCGACGGGCTCTACGTTATGGATGCGGACCCAATCGATTAGCGCCTCCGCGTTCTTGGCGACAGGCGTGGGGGGAGGATCGACCACATGCATGAAAATGAAGTCGAAGATCTGCCCGAGATGCTTCGTGAAATCCATGACGTAGTCCCGGAAATCTCCGTCATATTCCGACACGAATGCCAGCGTTGTTTCGCCTAGCACGACGAAACGGGCGAAATGCAAGGTGCCGATAGCATCTGCGGCATCGAACATTTGCGGCAATAAAGCGGGCAGCTTGACCGAGAGCGACTGCATGTCGGCTGTGCTCTTGATCGGAAAGACGAGGAAAAACGGGTGTTGGATTTCTCGTAGCCGTTCACGGGGTAGTTTGAAAATGGTGAAGAAAAAGCTGGAGTCTCGATTTCGCTGGGTTTACGAGTGGGGGCGATGGACAAGGAGATCATCGTTCGCGGACGCAGGATTGGAGCGGCGGAAGTCGCGTTCATCCGGGGGCTGATTTCGAGAGTGGGGGCTCAGGGGCGTACGCATGTCTCGAGGGTTCTGTGCCGGCGGTGGGAGTGGCGTCAGGCCAACGGGAGCTACCGGGAGATTGCCTGCCGGGACTTGTTGCGGCAGCTCGATCGCAAGGGTCTGATCGTGCTGCCGGCGATGCGCAAGCCGGCGCGGCGGCCCGGATGTACCAACACCGTGGCGCCCCTGCCGCCGATGGACACCGCGAATCTGGAAGCACCGCTTTCGCGCCTCCGCCCGCAGGTCCGTGTCGAGCTGGTCAAAGGCAACGCAGGGGAGCGGCTCCACAACAGTTTGGTGGCCCGCTATCACTATCTGGGATACCGTCAACCCACAGGGGCCGCGCTCAAGTATCTTTGCTATTGCGGCGAGCGCGTTGTCGCCGCCCTGGGCTTCGGTCCGGCGGCATGGAAGGTGGCCTGCCGGGACGCTTTTATCGGCTGGGAACCCGCCGTCCGTGAAGCCAATCTGCCCGGAGTCGTCAACAACGACCGCTTTGTGATTCTGCCCTGGGTTCGGGTGCCGCATCTGGCTTCCTTCCTTCTGGGGCATTGTCTGCGGCGGCTGCGGCGCGACTGGATGGCACACTATGCCACGCCTATCGTGCTGGCGGAGACGTTCGTCGAGCGTGAGCGTTTTGCAGGCACCTGCTACCGCGCGGCCAACTGGCGCCGGCTCGGAGAGACACGCGGACGCGGCCGTAACGACCGCACGCACCGCAACGCCGAACCGGTGCGCGATGTGCTGGTTTATCCGCTGTGTCGGCGCTTCCGGGAGCGCCTTTGCCAGAGCAAGGCGATGCCGCGGAGCCGCGGCGATGGGGTGCCCGGAGCTCAGCCATGATCGCCGGCGCTTTGCTTTGCGAGTCCTGCGCGCGGCTGCGCGAGGAGAACACGATCCTCGTCGCCAGCCAGGCGCAGTTGCGCGAAGAGCTGGCCGTGTCCCAGCGACGGATCGACTCGCTCGAAGCCCGGATCGCGGCACTGAGCAAGAACTCGCGAAACTCCTCCAAGCCTCCTTCCAGCGATATCGTCAAGCCCGGGCCCAGCGCTCGCAAGGAAGCCGGGCGCAAGATCGGCGGGCAGCCCGGCCACCGGCGCCACGAGCGAATTCTCTTCTGTGAGGAGGAACTCAGCGTAGCGCCTTTCGAGCACTATGCATCCACCTGTCCCTGTTGCGGAGGCGAAGGCATTCCAGAGCCCGAGTGGGAGCCGAAGGTTCTCCAGCACGTCGAGATCAGGGAGATCCCCCTCTACAAGGAGGAGCATCGCTATCATGCCTGCCGATGCGCCGGGTGCCAAAAAGTCTACTATGCGCAACCCTCTGCATTCCTGCAGAAAGCTGGCCTGTGTGGGCCGCAGCTCACCGCCCTCATTGCATACATGAAAAGCGCGCTCCATGCCTCCTATTCCGCAATCCGGCGCTTCCTGCGCAACGTGGTTGGTCTGAAGTTCTCACGCGGTTATCTGGTGAAGCTCATTGCCAGGGTGAGCTGCGCCCTGCAGGATCCCTACGAGCAGCTCATGGCCGCGCTGGCAAACGAACCCGCCCTGCACGTCGACGAAACCGGGCACAAGGACAACGGCCAGCGGTTCTGGACCTGGGTGTTCCGCGCCGAACTCTACGTGCTTTTCAAGATCGAGGACACCCGCAGCTCGCAGGTCCTTATCGACGTGCTGGGCGACGAGTTCAACGGTGTGCTGGGCTGTGACTTCTTCAGTGCCTACCGCAAATACATGCGCGAGTTCGATGTGCGGGTGCAGTTCTGTCTGGCCCATTTGATCCGTGAGATCCGCTACCTCTGCGGGCTGCCCGAGGGTCCCGGTCCGGCCTACGGGCACAAGCTCCTGGAAGCCATCCGGGAGATGTTCGCACTGATTGCGCGAGCGCAGGACAAAGGGCTGAAGCGCGAAGCGATCCGCGGCCCACTGGAAGCGGCCCGCGAGCGGATCCTGCAGGTGGCGCGCCAGGAGGCTCCCGCGGAGCGCACCGGCAGCGCGGGACTTCGGGCTGCGTATAACCTCGCGGCGCGGCTGGAGAAATACGGAGCGTCCTATTTTGAGTTCATCACCACGCCCGAGATTGAGCCGACCAACAACCCGGCCGAGCAGGCTATCCGTTTCATCGTCATCGACCGTCTGATCACCCAGGGCACCCGGGGCGCGAGCGGCCGCCAGTTCTGCGAGCGGATCTGGACGGTGCTGGCCACGTGCGCCGCCCAGAAACGTGACGTGCTCGCCTATCTGACTGCAGCAGTGCAAACTTCATTTCGCAACGAGCCGCCACCCTCGCTCATGCCCGCCGGTCCCTGAGCCCGTTCCGCTCCCGCGCTCATGGCTTGTCTACCCCGTGGACGGTTACGATTTCTCCATCGGTGTCGCTCATAGGAAGAAAGTGTGATCAACCATCGGCGAGCAAGGCATTGACGTCTTGCGTGGTAAGACCGGGATAGGCAGAGTACATTCCAATGGGAGGCAGATCGTTCTTGGCGATATAGTGGGTTAACTCTTCGGCGTTCTTGGCGGTCGGCGTCGGAGGTGGATCAATGACGAACTTGAACAGCAGATCGAAGACAGGTCCCAGTTTCTCGGCGAAATCCTGGATGTATTTATCGAATGGCCCATCGTAAACCGTGAAGAACCCAAGCTTGTTGTCTTCCAGCGGAACGAAATGGGCGAGATGCAGCGTCCCTACAGTGTCCGAGCCATCCACCAGAATCTTTCCGGCGACCCGAAAAACCACCTGCTGCAATGTAAACGCCGCCACGTCCGATTTAAGTGGCAGAATGACTAGGAACGGGAGTTGCTCGCTGTCGCCACTGAAATCCGCCTCACGGGCTTTTGCTAGTATGGTTTGCACCGAGGCCGTCGGATAGGCGGTGTAAACCGCCACGGGCTGGCCATTGTGGTCGGTAGCCCATTTGATGAAAGCATCCACGTTCTCGGCGATTGGCGTGGCTGGAGGATTCTCGGTTTCAGCGAATACCATATCAAACACCGGCCCGAGCTTTTGGGCAAAACCCCGAAGCAGGTTCTCCAATTCACCGTCGTAGTCAGCGAGGAAAATGATCGTCCTTTCGCTCAACACCAGGAATCGGGAGTAGTGGACAATCCCCAACTCGTTCAACGCCTGGCGCATCTCAGCCAGGAATGGCTGGAGCCGGGACGAAAAAGTTTGTGCGTCCTGCGGCGACCTCATCGGGAAGGTCAACGTAAGGTGGTTTTGCAGACCAATTCTACCTGCTGGCTTCATAGGATTTGCTTTCCGTCAATCTTGTTCAAGGAATTACCGGCAGAACTTCATTCAACCGGGGGGGTATAGGGAGTTCCCACCTTCACCACCACTTCTGCGGGGAGAATGGGATTCAAACGGGCGGCGTGTCGATCTCAATTTCGTGGCCGGTCCAATGATTGATGGTCCCGCCCTTCGCATACTTGTACCCACCGGCGGGCCGGTGATGTGGTTGCCGAAGAGCCAGGCGTCCACGGACCAGCTCGTGTGGATGTGCTGCTCGCCGAAGTAGGCGTCGCGTTCTGGGCTCGGCTCGGCAAACGACGATGCCCGCGCCAGAAACATCGTCAGGATCGCGTGCAGGACGACCGCTGGCCACAGGAGGATGCCGGCGAAATCGCCCGCCATGCCGAGGTAGGCGAGATACAGCGTGACAGCACCGCCATACGTTCAGCATCCCGGCCCGGGGCGTGCCCGGCCAGCAGGCGACCCCGAACGCGACCAGGGCGATGCCTAGCACGCGCACAACCGCCCGACGAGCAACGCGAGGCCCGTCGCACATTCGGCGACTTCGGCAACTACAAGCGCCCTTTTCATAGTGGTAGTTTTTCGTCCGTTCGCGCTCTGGTGGCGGTTCGCATTGGCAGGAATGGCTGGCGCTTCGCCTCGACCTTGAACGTTATACTGCCGCGCATCACAAACTGGAAGAACGAGGGGCGGCAAGAGAAGGGGGTGCAGCCGTCTCGGCTGCGTTCTTTCGGAACGAGGCAGGCGGGACGCCTGCACCCCTCTCGTTCAGAACGTGATGCGCGGCAGTATATCTTGCCAATCATGCCGGTGAACTCAAACAGTCCTGGCGTCAGGATGCCTTCGGCAACCATGCCGCTCGGGATTGCAAGTTTGTTTGGGTTCATTCGGGGCTGCCCGTGTTTAATTCGCTATTCGCTGGTGAATTCGCGGGCCGCTCCCTGCGAAGCGGCCCGCGCGGTTCACCATCAGGCTAGCTGGTCGCAAACGGTGTCCGGCTTGCTTTCATAGCAAAAGTCATTGTCTAGCTTGTTGGTTAGCCATGCCAGGCTTGGACGAAGGTGACGGGCAGAGTTCGTATGGGGGTGCATGGACAACGCGCAGGGAGCACTGCGAGCGGGCAATGGCTATCGTCGTCGCAGCGGCGGTGCAGCGATCCGCCTACGCGTCTCCGCCCGGTAGATGGGTGGAGTGGAAAATCGGTTCCCGATTCCGTGCAATGGCCCTGGCGCTCGCAGAGGGGCGCTTGAAGCTGTCTTTGGAGCGCTTTCCTTCGGTTCACTCTCCGCGCAACCAGACGCAGCAGAAGGCGGCAACGCGCTTGATTGGAAGGGATCATCCTCGTCCCTGTAATGCATCGTCTTTGCTAGCCATCGGTCCCTGGTCGCTTATTTCGCGTCGGCGGCCGCCTTCATGCCTTCTTCGAGTTTCTTGATGTCCTCGGGTGACATAGAGAGGCGGAGTTGACGTTGAATCAGTAGAAACCGCGACGGAATGTCCGGCGGGCGACACCGGCATAGGAGAAAGGCGTCCGCGGCATCCCGATGATGTCGATGAAAAGGGCGCAGGCCCCTCCCTTGACCGTAGCGTCGCCCTCCAGACTCTGCCAGCATGCAACAGGGCCCCGGATTGCTCCGGGGCCCCGCCCTCTCAACGCACTACCAACGTAATAATAAAAAAATTCCGCGCTGACCGGGCCGCCTATCCGACCTGCTGCACAGTCTCACTGTGTAATCCGCCCGATTTACCAAACGTCTCGGCAATACTCGGTACCGGCACTGGATTCTGCGTGCCGATCACGTCGGTGCCTACGGTGGAATCCTCCCGCTTCGACAAACGCACGCCAACGAGCTTACTGATCCCGTGCTCTTCCATCGTCACGCCGTAGAGAATATCGGCTTTGCTGATCGTCCGCTTGTTGTGCGTGATCACCACGAACTGCGATTGCGCCACGAAACGGTCAAGAATTTTGATGAACCGGTTGATGTTCGACTCGTCGAGCGGCGCGTCCATTTCGTCGAGCACGCAGAATGGACTCGGTTTCACCATGTAAATCGCGAACAGCATTGCCACGGCCGTCATGGTCTTTTCACCGCCGCTGAGCAGTGAAATCGACTGAAGTTGTTTCCCGGGCGGTTTCGCGATGATATCGACTCCACTTTCCAGGGGATCGCTCTCGTCGAGCAACATGAGATTCGCTTTTCCACCGCCAAACAATTCCGTAAACATTTCCTGAAAATTCTTCCGGACCTGTTCGAAAGTCTCCGCGAAGAGCCTTTTTGTTGTCTGGTTGATCTTAGCAATCACATCCAAAAGCTCAGCTCTGGACTTGGTAAGATCGTTGAACTGCTCCTCCAGGAAGGTGTGGCGTTGCTCGAGTTCATCGTACTCCTGAATCGCATCAATGTTCACCGGTCCCATCGACTCGAGACGCTGATCCATCTCGCGAACGAGCGCTTCGACCGTTTCCCAATCGATTGCGGCTGATGGGACACTTCCCGTCTCGCCCCTGGCCGGCATCTCCTCCAAAACCGGTGTCCCCTCCTGTGTTCGCGCGTCAGCGGCGACATTCCGGTTGCGTTTGAGCTGATCGGCAATGGCCGCAGTCAGTTCCGCGTTGTCCGGTTGGAACTCACGCAGATCGTGCTGATAACGCCGGTTTATGTGCTCGGTAACGCTCTCGACGCGAAGCTGCAACTGGGTCTGCCTAACCTCTTCTTTCCCCTTTCGCTCCTGCACATCCGCGAGCTGCCTGCGCAGGTGCCGCAACTCGGTGTCCCGTTCCTCCACCTCGGCATTCATCGCGGCGCGCTCCTCGACAATGCGGGCTACCGATTGCTCGGCTTCCTCCGTTTGATTGCGCGTGACTTCGATTCCAGACTTAATTTCTCCGATCTCGCTCTTCAATGCGGCAATCTTCTCCTGATAGCCGGCTACATCCCGCTGTCGCTGTGCAATCAATTCCCGAAGTTCCACGAGCCGGGCGGCCATTGGCTGGCGTTGATTGCGGAGACTGTCGTAGCGCTGCTTCTCAGTCGCCACCCGAACTCGCAGTTCGTTGGCTTCAGCGGAAAGGACGGACTCCGTCTCCCGTAAAGCATCCATGTCCGCAAGCAGGGTTTCCCGGTTCGCCTTGATCCCGGCGGATTGCTCAGTGACCCCGCTGGTCTCGCCCTCGAGTTGCTCGATCTTTTCCACCGCTTCGCGATGTCGCGATCCAATGTTCTCCTTCTCAAACCCGAGCTTTTCCAGTTTCCGGTTTGTTTCCCTCACCTCGCGCTCAAGCAACTCGAGCTGCCGCTTGAGCGTGGATGTCTCGATCTTGATCTGATGAGTTTCCTCACGCATCTCCTGAAGTCGATCCCGCGCTTCCTCGATTTCCGCAGTAATCTCGTCACGTTTCCGTTCTTTTTCCGCAACGGATCCGAGGAGCATTCTTTCTTCCGTCTCCAAGGCGAGAATCTGATTTTTCCGCTGCAGAACGGAAGTGGCCGTCTTCCCCGTTTTTCCACCCTGCACAATCCCGGCGCCGGTAATCGTCTCGCCCGCAAGGGTGACAAACGACAGCTCACGCGGGGAATTTGCCTTCAGCCTGAGCACCGTCTCGAGATCCCCGGCAATCGCGACATTTCTGAGAAGATGGGTTGCGAGAACCTGTGCTTCTCCGGACGCCTTCACTTTTTCGATCGCCCAGCCGATCGCTCCCTCCGGCAGCGCCATTTCGTTCGCTGTAGGTTCCACCGGAAGAAATTCACGCAGTGCCAGTGACGCGCGCCCGAGTTTCCGGGCGACGAGCGTTTTAATCACCGACTCGCCAACCATTGCGTCCTTGATCAGGATGGCCTGCAGATTCTGACCGAACGCGGCTTCGACCGCGGGTATGAACCTTTCCTCCACTTCGATCGCGCCCGCGAGCGCGCCGCTGATAGCCGGCTTGAAGAATTCGGGATTGTCGAGCCCTTTGAGCACGGCCTGGGTTCCCGCCTCCAAGCCTTCGCCGGACTCCACCATCTGGCGAAGCACTTCGAGCTTCGACTCCTTCTCAGAGAGTCTGCGACGCTCGGCGTTGAGCGCGCTTTCGGCCTCGGAAAGCTTTCCCCGCAAACCACGTTCACTCTCTTCGGCGGCACGCAGATCGCTTTCGCGCCCAGACAAACTCCGGGCGCTGGCTTCAACGGATTCACGAACGCCTGCAAGCTGCTGCTCCACATCGGCCTGCGATTCCTTAAGCTGCGCAATCTCGCTGTCGAGAATGCCCATCCGCGTCTCGTTCCCGTCGCGCTCGCTCATCATCGATGCGATCTGACTGCGGAGCTTGCTGATGCGATTCTCCAGCTGTTGAGCCTGATTACCGAGCGACTGCAGCTCATTCTCCACACCCTGGCGACGACGAGTTGCCTCCAAAGCCGCATCCATTTTTTCCCGGAGCCGGGACTGTTCTTCCTGCAGTGATCCAGCCAAGCACTCGATCTCGAGATCCGTGCTCTGGATCTGCTCCTCCTGAAACTTCTGTTTCTCGTCAGACCCGGCGATGTCTCGCTCATAGCGCTCGATCAGGCCCGCGAATTCCTTCGTCCGTTCGCGGTTGAACCCAATCCGATTCTCCGCGGTTGCCATCTGATTACGCAACTCCTGAACACGCTGACGAGCATCCATCAACCGCTCCTCCATAGCCTCTAACTCGTGCCGACGATCGGAAAGAACATCTTCCTGCTGCTCGATTGCCTCCTCCTGTTGCTGTTGCACCGCCTGCAGCGCGGATATCTCTGCTGTCGCTTTTTTCAACGCGGAATCGAGCTCGACGAACTGATGATGCGAAAGGTGCGTTTCAAGCGTTTTCAGATCTGCAACAAGCGACTGATACCGTCGCGCCTTTCCTGCCTGGCGCTGCAGTGATCCAATCTGACGCTTCACTTCCCTGATGATGTCGGTCACCCGCAACAGATTCGCCTCCGTTGCCTCCAACTTCCGCAACGCTTCTTTTCGCTGCGCCTTGAATTTTGTGATCCCCGCAGCTTCCTCGAAAATCGCGCGCCGATCCTCCGGGCGCGAACTCAGGATCTGGTCGATCTTCCCCTGCTCCATGATGGAATACGCGCTCCGCCCGATCCCCGTATCCATAAACAACTGGTGAATGTCCTTTAAGCGACACGGAGCCTTGTTGAGCAAGTAATCCGACTTTCCGTCGCGAAACACCCGGCGCGTCACCCGCACTTCGTTCCAATCCACGCCCAGCTCCTCTTCGCACTCGGAGAATGTGAGTGACACCTCGGCCATCCCAAGCGCCTGCTTCGAATCAGTGCCGCTGAAGATCACATCCGCCATTTCTCCACCCCGAAGCGCCTTCGCCGACTGCTCACCCAGAACCCAGCGAATCGCGTCCAGCACGTTCGATTTCCCGCAGCCATTCGGCCCCACGATCGCCGTAACTCCACGATGGATATTCAGTATCGTTTTGTTGGCGAAAGACTTGAATCCCTGAATTTCGA
The DNA here is from genome assembly GCA_963805815.1 of uncultured Verrucomicrobiae bacterium. GTDB lineage: Bacteria > Verrucomicrobiota > Verrucomicrobiia > Chthoniobacterales > Chthoniobacteraceae > CAWDWA01. Next base: position 42,689 of record CAWDWA010000020.1, on the reverse strand, counting down.
GCGACTGAAGATACATGATTTCGCGTGCGGACCGAATTGAACTGGTTAATGGGTTATACTTGCGGAACGAACTGGCGGCTGTGTTAAGCCATTACCGCGCCACGGGCAAGAGAAAACCCGTATATTGTGGTGAAAATCTCAGTTACCCCAATATATAGGGTTTATATTTGGAAATCCACGGCACCAAACCGGAGACTGCAGGAGGTAGCAACGGCAGATCTTCGACCGGAAAATCGCCGCTTCAAGCCGCTTTCCTGAACAGCGCGATAATCCTGATGCACCGACCGTCACCTCCCCGAAAGCGAAACAGTGTCAACAATCACTGGTCGGTCGTCCCTAAAATCAGAACCGAACACCAAGCGTCACCTCGGCGCTTTTCAGCGCAGCTGCCAGTTTCTTGGTCGCAGATCTTTTTGCCGCGTCGGATGCAATTCCCAACTCCAATACCGCCCGAGGTTCCGGATCATTCCGGATCGCCACGGCAGTCGCGATCAACTTCAGCTTCTGCTCAGCGGTTAGCGGCGGCACTGGGAATTCAAGATTGCCGTCGAGCGCATCCCCGATTCCCACAAATGTCAAAGATAGATTCTGCGGCCCCCCTCACGAGGCGCATTCAATCTGAGATCAAAGGTTTTCTTCAATCCAATCCTGGAGTTGCTTTTGCAAATCAGACACGATCTCTTGAGGAGATGAGCCATCGCTTGAGAATGTTCCTACGACGGAGCGTGTCGCGGTACAAACAATCTTAGAATCAAGACTCCAACGGTCCTCCCCAAGATATTCGAGGTGCCCAATCAAAGAGTAATCGAGCCCGCCTCTCCTCGCCGCTTGGCACGCATTGGTTTCCAGTTCTTCGATTGCTGCCAAGTTGCGCACACCAACTTCGTTAAAAAGATCCAGCATTCCCACGCGATCAATCCACTCAATTCCATGAATAGAACTTAATTTCTTATTGATCTCCTCTTCGATGGTTCTAGCCATCCGCGAATCTTTGTCCTGGCTTTGAATGTAAAGAATCGCCAGCCTGTCTGGTTTGTCCGGTTGAAATGCAAACCAACTCCCACCCATTCCAGCCAGAATAAGCAATATTACGATAGCAATTGCCAGACTAGGTTTGTGTTTACGAAGATACCAAAATGAATACGATGATCCCGCCGGCAGAACAATGAAAACACTCCATCTTCCGGGAATATTTTTAAGTTTAACCCCGTTCAGGTGTGTGCCACACAAACTGATTTTGTTTTTTACTTGACTATAAACCGCAGCAGTTAAAGCGATTCCCCCCGGGTCCGCAAGGCTCACGACACGCGCGGCTATATTCACGGCATCGCCGAAAAGGTCGCCTTTCTCCTCAACCACCTCGCCAAGATGGATACCTATGCGAATATGAAAGTGTTCGGCCTCATCCAGTCCGGCGTTATGCCTGGCTATTTCATCCAGAACCTTTCGGCCGCAGGTAACAGCAGCCAGGGCGGTGGAAAATTTCGCCATAGAACCATCGCCCAGAAACTTTATTAACTCGCCTCCCAACGCGGGGACATTCGACTTGAGTATTTCTTCGAACGTTTTGATGCGTTTCAACGCCCTGGATTCATCCTTATACATCAGGCGGCTGTAACCTGCGATATCGACGAACATGACGGCGGCAAGATAATGATTTTTAGAATTCATTCACTGAATGCGGAGCCGGCGTCAGCGGCCGGGGAATGATTGGGCGATGGCTCTGCTGATCTGCGAGAGAAGTCGGTTTTCCGCAGCGACAATGCCTTCGTAGCCATCGATCACCACTGGCTCGACGTAGTTTCCGCCGCGTCGGACGAGCACCCGGCCAGTACCGACCGTCCTCCACCGTCCAGGTGGCTTCAAGGATGGCGTCGCCGCCGGAGCGGCCGTGGAATTGCCGCACATTGACGCGAACCTGGTAATCGAGAGGCGTGCCGGGCGGCCACGGGTAGACGTGAATATTCCCGGTGCCCAGATGACGGGCGAGGTTTGTAGCGATGGCGCGTGTGGTGGTGTCACGCAGCGAGCCGGCCCACCGCCGCTCGAAAGGCACCTCGAAGCGCTCGTCTGTGCTCTGAAAGACAAGCTCGGCCCGGTCAATGTAATCGGGAAGCGAAACAGGGCCGACTCCAAGCGCGAATCCAGCCCCAGTAGGGGGCGGAGGTCCGTCGGCACTGAGCCGGTAGTATGTTTCGGGTGTGCTGCACGACACGAGCGCAAGCGCGACGGGGAAAACCAGACAGAAAAGAAGCGTTTTCATCTTTTGGCTTTTGGTGGCGAGACGGTGCCCTTTGGATTTCCCCAGAGGAGCGAACTCGGTTTGCGCTCGACGGTGCTCGCGAGCGAATCGATAGAGCGCAAGGCGCTGCTGAGTTCCTGGATCACCGTGGCGAGATCACGATAGACGGCGGACTTCTCATTGAACCCGTCGAGTGTCGCCTGCAACGAGTCGAGAGAAGATTTCAGTTCGGCGGGAAGTTGCTGTGTCTCTTTTGCAGCCAGGAGGGTGTCGAGACTTGCGCTGGAAGAGGAGAAACCGGCAGCAGCGGCTTTGATCTCTGCCAGCGCACCGTTCGCGGTCTTCACAGTTTCTTCCAGCGGCAGTGCCTGAAGTTTTTCGAGGAGCGCAGTAAGCTTGTCCTGAAGCTGACCGAGTCCGGACGAGTATGTCGGAATTGTGTGATACCCGCCGACAGTCGCAACGACGCCCGGCTCCGCATCCTGAGTGATGTCGAGATCCACAAAAAGCTGGCCCGTTAGCAGGCTGCCGGTGCGCAGCGTGGCGCGGAGTCCTTCCTTCACGCTTTGGGCAATCAGTTCGGCGCCGGCCGAGTCGTCGCCGCTCGGCAGGTCCGCAATGAGGCTCGGATCGAGCTTGATCAGCACGGGCACACGGCGCTCGGCGTCGCCCGGCAGGTAATCGAACGAGATGTCGATGACAGTGCCGACGCGGATGCCACGGAACTCGACGGGGGCATCCTTGTTCAGGCCGCGAACGCTGTCCTTGAAAAGCAGAAGGTAGGTCAGGCGGGGGTTCAGTGTGACCTCCTCTGTCACGTCCTGACTCGCGTAGAGAGGGAAGACTGCACCGTCTTCCGCAGGCTCCGGGGCGACACCGGTATCGTCGGTATCGAATGCGACGCCACCCGAAACGAGCGACTCGAGAGTGCCGGTTTTCAGGCGCACACCGGCTGAGCTCACGTCGAGGTCGATACCGCTCACATTCCAGAACCGCGACCGGCGAGTGACGAGTGCGCCATAGGAGCCTTCGACGAAGGCCCCGAATTCCACGCGTTTTAACTCGGGGTTAAAAGTGCGGCTCTCGATGCGCCCCACCTTGATCCCCTTATAAAGGACCGCCGAGCCAGGACCAAGCGAACCCGCGGTATCGGCGACGAGTGTGACGTGCAAGCCCGGGACTCCCTGCGGCGTAACGGGCGGATTCTCCAGCCCGACGAATTCCCTCGCATAGCCAGCCGAAACGCCCGGATCGAGTTCGATGAACGTACCTGAAACGAGGGTCTCAAGGCCCGAGACTCCGCTGCCCCCGAAGCGCGGGCGCACGACCCAGAATTTTGTGTCGAGTTTCAAAAGATCCGTCGCTTCGGCGTCGATGCGCACCATGGTGACCACGCCTTTCATATCCTCCGCCAGTCGCACACTTTCCACCATGCCGACTTCCACGCTGCGGCATTGCACGGCGGTCTTACCGGCAACGATGCCTTCCGCCGTCTCGAAGCGGACCTCCACCAGTGGGCCCTGCGATGAAAAATGCTGCCACACGAGCCAAAGGCCGAGCACAGCGGCGACGATCGGTATGATCCACACGGGTGAAAGACGCTTGCGGGCCCTGACGATGGGGGCTGCCGGTGGCGGCGACGGGGGTGGCGGAACTTTTTCGGTCATGGATAATTCGGAGGCCGCGAGCTCGGGCCGCCAGCTGCGTCCCACAACAGGCGCGGATCAAAAGTCATGGCGGCGAGCATGGTGAGAATCACGACGCCTGCAAAAGCGACCGCCGCTGTGCCAGGCTGGATGGACATGAGATTCCCAAGTTGCACCACCGCCACCAGAATCGCGACGACGAAAACATCGACCATCGACCAGCGCCCGACGAGTTCCGTGAGACGATAGACCCTGGTCATGGCCCGCGGGCGACTGCATCGGCGTGTCGAAAGGCAAAGCGTCACGATCGCGATGATTTTGAGAATTGGGATAACCACGCTCGCGACAAAGATCACAGTTGCGATGAGGTACGCGTGATGTTGCCAGAAGAGGATGACACCCCCTATGATCGTTCTTTCCTCGCCCCCGCCGATGCCTTGCGTACGCATCATCGGCAGGAGATTAGCCGGGAAGTAAAGAATCACGGCGGCAAATAACAGCGCCCAGGTGCGCTGAAGGCTGTGCGGCTTGCGCAGGTGCAGCGAGGCGCCGCAGCGTGTGCAATGACCGAGATCGACGGGTTGGACTTTTCCGCAGTCATGACAGGTTGCAAGCCCGCGGGCGGCGGCCGTCTCTGGAGGAAATTTCGTCATTTTCTGATCGCCTCCAGCCGTTCCCACAGATCGCGCCGGTCAATCACCGAAAGTGATGCAGTGAGGCAAACGATCAGCCCGACGAATGCCCAGAATGCGACCCCGAGTTTTACGGTGGCAATATCGCCGAGCTTCAGAAGACTCACGAGGACAGAGATCAGGAAGACCTCGATCATATTCCAAGGGTCGACGCCATAGACCCACCGGCAAACGCGGATTGCCCCGGGAAGTAGACGCCCCGCCAGCAGCGGCAAAAGAACATAGAGCATCCCGCCAAGGGCGATTGCAGGGGCCCCAAGAATGAAGACCGCCACAGCCGCCGCGAGCCACGGGCTGCCGTGCGCCTGAAGTTCCGAGACGCTCTGCGCGAGCACGATCCGGGTTCCCTGCCCGCCCGCTTTCAATTCGATGAACGGGAAAAAATTCGCGACGAAAAAGAGCATGGCCGCGCTCACGGCAAGCGCCGCGGAGCGATGCACGGAGTTCGGACGAAATGTGTGCAGCTTTGCGGCGCAATGGGGGCAGACCACACTTTCCCGAGGGCGCAGTTTACGCGTCTGAAAGATCGCGTCGCAGTCGTGGCAGGCCACCATCCGCGAGTAATCGGAGGCTTCGTGAACAATGGAAACTGGCGAACCGGACACGAAAAGTAACAGGGTTGACGCGAAACGATGCGATATTAAGTGCCGAGCGCAAGAGCAGCAAGAAATCCGAACGTTTGAGCGGCGCGTTCAGAGGCCGTCAAGGCCTCTCCTCGCTCATTGGATCTCAGCGGCAGCAGTCGCGAAGCGCGTGTGCCTCGGGTGGGGGCAAAGGACTTGAATTTTTGGATTTTACTTTCCGATAATGTTCTTCTTCAAACAAAGGCGAACGAATTTTCCGGGTGGCTCCGGGTCGCTGTGCAAATTGTAAAGTTCGTCCAGGACTTTCTTCTCGTCCTTGGTTAACCGCTCTTGCTGCCTTTGATACTCGGTCCAGGATAGCGCGGAGACTTCCATCTGGAAGCGATTGGGCTTTCGTTGATCTTCATACAGATACCAGTTGCTGGCGCCGTTTCTGAGATAAATTTTCCGAACCTCGCGGAGAAGCTCGTTGCATCGATGATGGTCTTTTGGTTCGAATGAAAATTCTGTCACCACGGAAATGGGATTTTCCTGGGCTTCAGCTAGCCGCGTGGGGTCCAAATTGTGGGAGAAGATGGTCACCGCAGCCGGTTCCAAATTCAGGTCGGTGGTAAAGTCGATGGAAAGGGGTTGGCTAAGAACGACTTGGAAGAGGACGGTGAATGAGAGCCCCAGGACACTCACAATAATGAAGGTGGGAATGACCCCCACTGTTGCGGCACTCCATCCCCAAACTACGCCGCCGAGCGCCGTCGCCCCTTGGCCGACCATAATGATGGTTGCGTTCATCCGGCCTCGCGCCCACTCAGGCAGCGCGCGCTGGGCCGCTACCCAGAGTTCCGATGCAACCAATGTCCATCCCGCTCCGCCAAGCGCGGCAACCACCAGGAAGACGTAGGGGTGATGGACGAGCGCCATGAGAAAGCCAACCAACACCACCAGAAGATTTGCATAGAAGGTCAGCCTTTCCGGGGAAAAGCGAGAGCGGGCCATGGGGATAAGGAACACAGCTCCGACAACCGAACCGACCGCCAAAGCCGTAAAGAAATATCCGAGGTCCGCGGATTCGAGCTTCAGAACCTCTAGCCCGATCACCGGCATCAACGCCGGGATGATTGAGATAAAAAACGTGAAAATTGCAATCCGGACCAGAACCACCCGTATCCCACGGGTGTATCTTACATAGCGTAGTGCCGTTGTGAGTGTCGCAAAAAAATGCTCTGACCCTAGCGGCGTTGGCTTTCGATCTCGTTTCCACTGTAGGATGGCGAGAAATAGCAGCAGGAATCCCACTCCATTCACCCCGAATATGAGGCTTGTTCCCACGAACGGAATTAGGAATCCCCCAAGGAGCGGCCCTATGATTCCCGCGATATTCATTTGCAATCCCCCAAGCGTGACTGCAGACGCGAGCTGCTCCTTCGATACCATTTCTACTTCCACGGAAGAAGAAGCCGCCGCGGCAAACGCGAAACCAGAGCCAAACAGGAACGCGCTGGCAAGAATGACATAGGGATTGATCAAATGCACCACGCCGAGGATCGCCAGGCCGAACGCTACTGACGCCTGCCACAGGTTGGCTCCGCATAGTATCTTCCTTCGATCCACGATGTCTGCGATAGCCCCTGCCGGTAGCGTAAACAGTGTGAAGGGCAGGGCGGAAAGCGTCGACATCAGCGCAATGATGAACGCGGAGTCCTGTATCTTACCGAGAAGCGAAAAGATCGCTATGTTATGAGCAGCCACGCAGGTTCCGGAAACAAGTGCCGCGAACCAATACTTCCTGAAGTTGGGGTTCTCCAGCGCGAGCCAGATCGAAGCTTTGTTGGGAGTCGTAATCATCCGAGCAACTTGACCTTGCGTGAGGCACGAAGCAGCCAGTCCTACAGCGGCGAAGCGCTCGGGCGACATGACGAGGCGCATGCGGAGCAACTACTCAAAGTTGAAATGCAACAACTGGTGTTGAGCAAGAGTGAAATGCTGGCGCTTGAGACAGAACGACGCGCGCAAGCAGGCGCTGGCGTGGTTAATTCGCAGTCACACGATGCTGGGTGAAAAATGGATCGTGAGCCGGCTGGGAATGGGGCATCACTCCAATGTCAGTCGTGCGGTGGCGGCATTTCGGAACTCAGGCGACGCTGCGCGCAAGAAACTGAAGAAACTTCTGCACGGCTTCTCTGAAAGCCGCTGTCAAGAGGGTGAGGTTTTTTCAATAGGCAGCGATTTGTTAAATGCTCCTTATGGCATCAGCGCTGTGCGTCGAGAGCGACAAGCCGCTAGCGAGGCGTGTCTTGCTCCATTTCGGAAGTTGCCGTTGACTCGGTTGGAAGGGAAGGCTCCCGCTTGCGAGGGTTCGGGGAAGGCGGCGGTGTCTTCTGGTCATCCGCGAGCTGGCCAAGGTATTCGGGAAGTTCGAGGCCGGCATTTTTCGCGAGTTCGTGGAGGGGCGGGAGTGCCGAGATGAGGCCCGAGGCGAAGCCGGCGGTGCTGTTCTTGCCATCTGCTCCCTGGCCGGTGTCCCACACGGTGATCTTGTCAAACTTGAGTTCGGAGATGGCGCGGACCTGTTCGCGAACGAGATTCGGAAGCTGCTCGGTGATGAGCAGGTTTTGCGCGCCAGTCGCCCCGCCGCAGGTTTCGACCAGGCGCTGGAAGCCTTCCGCCTTTTTCTTGAGGACGGCTTCGGTTCCCTCGGCTTCGGCGAGAAGGTTGGCCTTGAGACCTTCGGCCTTGGCCACTTGCATCATTTTCACGCCGTCGGCTTCGGCCTGCTTGATGGATCGGATCGCGTCGGCCTCGCCCTGCTGAATGCGGCGGACCTTCTCCGCTGCGGCGTCCGCATCGACAACCTGCTTCTGTTTTGCGATCTCCGCCGGGACAACTTCGTCGGCGTACTGGGTGGCCTTGTCGCGCTCGGCGCGTTCCTTCTCGGCCTGTTGTTCTGAGGCGTAGGCCTCCTTCAAGGCGCGGGCGGTGGCGACCTTTTCGGCGGCGATGGCCTGTCGCTCGGCGTCGGCTTCCTTGACGCGGCGCTCGGAGTTGGAGCTGGCGATGTTCACGAGAGCGAGGTTCTCTCCCTCGGTGGCAGCTGCATTGGCGTCGGCAACGCTGATGCGCTGGTCGCGCTGGGCTTCGGCGGCGCCGATTTGGCCGTCGCGGTCGGCTTGAGAGACCTTGATCTTGGCCTCGTTGATCGCTTTGGACGCTGCTTCCTGCCCCAGGGCGTCGATGTATCCTGAAACGTCGGTAACGTCCTGGATGTTCACGTTGATGAGGCGGAGACCGACCTTCTTAAGCTCGACCTCGACACCCTCGGCGATGTTTGCAATGAGCTTGTCGCGGTCGGCGTTGATCTCTTCGATGTTCATCGTGGCGATCACCACGCGCATCTGGCCGAAGATGATGTCCTTCGCGAGTTCCTTGATCTCGGCCAGGCTGAGCCCGAGAAGTCGTTCGGCGGCGTTTTCCATAACGCCGGGCTCCGTGGAGATGCCGACGGTGAAGGTGGAAGGAGTGTTGACCCGGATGTTCTGCTTCGAGAGAGCCCCTTCGAGCTTGATGTCAATGGGGAGAGGCGTCAGATCGAGGAATTGGTAGTCTTGGATGATCGGCCAGATGAAAGATGCGCCACCGTGGAAGCAGTCGGCCGACTTTCCACCCGTTACCTTTCCGTAGACAACGAGGATGCGGTCGGATGGGCAGCGTTTGTACCGCGAGACGACTGCGATGATGGTGATGAAGGCGACTACGACGACCGCGCCGGCGAGTATGAGGTATTCCATAAATGGACTTAGAATCTAGATCAGAGGTTCGACAAGCAGGGTGCTCTTGCCGATGAGTTCTGTGACCCGCACTTTCGTGCCCGGATTGAGAGGTTCTGCGTGGTTTGTAAAGGCCTCGGCGGTAATGTATCGACCTTGGACCATGACCTCGACCTGCCCGGCGTGTTTTCTCTCCGCCGCGACAGTGCTGTAGACAGTACCGACTTCGCCGATGGCGTTCTTGTAGTCGAGGGTTCCGGACGATTGCAATGCCAACATTCCCAGCATCAGCAGGTTTGTGCAGATCATGAGGGCCGCGCCGGCGGCGAAGGCGGCTGTGATAGCGAGCGGGAGGGAAAGCCCGCTGTTCAGGCAAATGGCGCCGGTCCAGCCGAATCCAACGAAGAAAGCAGTGACGGAACGGACGGAAAGCACGCCGAGACCGGAGCCGTGTTCGCCATTCCCTGGAAGCTCAAGATTCTCCAGTCCGGCGCCGATCATCGTAAGCAAGAGCTGGAGGATGAGGAGCGCGAGCGAGATGAGCCCGATTCCATAAAAAATCTGTTTCTCCAGTTGAAGGGCATCCCACCAGTCGGACATTACTTTAGCTCAACTACTATCGGATTTGGGAATGGTGTGCAATCGCCTTTGCTCGCAGGTGCAGGCATAGCAGAGCTCGGGAAAGTCGGAAAATCGGCCCGACAAAACATGGCAGAGTCGTTCATGAAGCTCCTGACGCCATGCTTTCAGTCATCTCTTGGCAGGGTTTCGACCGCTTTCTTTCAAAATCCTCGCGTGGCACTGAATAGTCCTCTATTGGAGCGCTTTTCCGGGGCTTCCGTACGAGCGTGCACATTCGCGACTAGTGAATCCTATTGTTCTCTTTCATGGTTTCCGCCTTCAGCGCAGGGACTTGAGGTGCTCCTCGTATTTCCGGCGATCGGGGTGATCCGCTGCCAGGGCGGCGCTGGTGAGTGCCATCAGCTCCGAGGCGAGCCGCCGGGCTTCGCGATCCCGGCGCTGATCCTTCCGGAACACGGAGAATTCGTAGAGCGCATTCAGCGTCTCCGGATGCGCCGGCCCTCTCGAAGCGCGCAGACCCGCAAGAGCTTTTTCATAGAGAGCAGCTGCATCGTCCTCGTGAGGATCGTGACGCTCGCGAAGGATATTCGCGAGCGTCACCATATTACCCAGCGTGTCGGGGTGCGCTGCGCCGAGGGTGCGCTCGCGCACTTCGAGCGCCGCGCGAGCCATAGTCCCGGCCTCCTCGAGATTCCCCCGTTTCGTCAATGTCAGCGCCAGAATCTCCTGCGTGGCCAGCGTGTCGGGATGTTCCGCGCCGAGCACCTTCGTCCGTGCGGCAAGGCAGCGCCGGTAGAGATTCTCCGCCTGCTCGTAATGATTCGTTTCAAGATGGAATGCCGCAAGATTGTGAAGCGCGAGAAGCGTCTCCGGGTGCTCCCGTCCCTGCACGCGTTCGTGCGTCTTCAGGCATCTCTCATAAATCAATTGAGCCGACCACGGATCGCCCTTGCGGAGCAGCAGGTTAGCCAGATTTCCTTTGGCCGCCAATGTCGCCGGATCATCCGGCCCCGCAACTCTCTCGACGGAATCAACGAGCCGCCGATACAGCGGCTCGGCCGCGGCATAGTCCCCATTGTCCGATAGCAGGTTGGCCAGATTGTTCAGGCAGGCCAGCGTGTCGGGATTTTCGGCCCCGGCGATTTTCTTCATAGACTCCCATGCCCGCCGGTAGAACCGTTCTGCGGCCACGAAGTCACCGCGCGCACGGACGACGAGCGCCAGATTGTTCACGCTTGCCAGCGTGTGAGGATGGTTTGGACCCAGCACTCGTTCACGCACCTCCAGGCATTGCCGGTGCAGATTCTCGGCTTCGGCATCGTTGCCTCGATCGTGCAGGAGATTGGCAAGATTATTGACCACCGCGAGGGTGTCGATGTGCACGGGACCCAGCGTTTGCACTCGCGCTTCGAGACATTGTCGAAAGAGCCTTTCCGCCTTCGCGTAATCCCCCTTTCCCTGAAATTCGAGCGCTTGCTCTTCCAGAATGTCCGGACTCAGTGATTCGGTCGCCTTCGCGGTCTCCGCAGTCTCCGGTGACTTCCGGCAGGCCGCCAACAGGCATGCGATCAGCATGAAACTTGCGAAACACACAGCGAATCTACCGGAGAACGCACCAATCCCTCCTGCCTGCCCTCTACGATCACGGATCCGGCGGGGACATTCGCGATTCATGAGCGTAGACTGGTCGTCGGCGATTTCCGTGTCCAGCATCGACCGGAACGCACCGCTCATTCCAATCGATCTGCGCACAGCGACCACGTTCCTCTGGGAAACTCCCGCCGGAGTTAGCTAATGCACCAGGACGCACGCAGCCAATCCTTAATGCCACAAACGCGCCTGCAATTCCGCCAGCGTAGCGGCATCGCGGATGGCTTTGTTGAGACGACGGGTTTCCGGACCGATGACATCTTCCGCGAGACTCACGATCTTTCCTCCAAGAGCACCATTGAATGCAACCTCGTCCCACTGCAGCGAGTCGATTGCGGAGGAAAACCGGGAAACAGCTTGACCACGGAAAAACGCGCGAGTCGTCGGCGGCGGCTCGTTGGTAGCTTTGGCAATCTGGTCGTCCGTGACAATTCTGCGCATGCTCCCGGCCGCTTCGAGTTCCGCATAGAGGCTGCCCTCTGCGTTGGAAATATTGTGGTATTCAAGATCGATCGACTGCAGCCACGGGTCGCTCCATTCGAGGCCCTCGCTCTCACGAAATGATTCCAGGAGTGCGAACTTCGCCACCCAGTCCAATCGATCACTACATATGGAAAAGTCGCGTTCCAGATCTTCGAGAATCGCCGCCCATTCACCCAAAACCCAATCCGTATCGACGTCGCGATCGCAATGTTTGCTCGCCGCCTCCAAAAAGAGACGCTGCACATCGATAGCGGAAATTTTGCGGCCGTCCAGCAGTTCAACGATCCATGTGCGGGATTCGTCCCGGCTGATGCTTTTAGCTGCTTCAACCGGAGCAGCCAGTTCGATCTGAGGAGCTTCCCCTTTCTCGATCAATTCCAGCACAAGCGCCGTGGCGCCGATTTTCAAAGCTGTTGCAAACTCGGACATGTTCGAGTCGCCGACGATTACGTGAAAACGCCTGAACTTTTGCGGGTCGGCATGCGGCTCGTCGCGAGTGTTGACGATTGGACGGCGGTTCATTGTGTCGATACTCACCAGCACGCTGAGAAAGTCTGATCGCTGAGATATCTGATAGACACCCGGCCGGGTTTCGTAATTCTCGCTTTCGATGCAAACCTTGCCGGATCCCGCGAATATCTGCCGCGTCACGAGAAATGGCAGCGTCCCGGCGACGATCTTATCCCAAGGCACCGAGCGGGCCATAAGATAATTATCGTGGCAGCCGTAGCTATGTCCAATGAAGTCGGTGTTGTTCTTGTAGAGACGAACCTTCTGTTCCTTCGGGAGCCGCGCATTTCGAATCTGCGCACACTCTGCCAGGATGCACTCTCCCGCACGATCCTGCGCAACGATCTCCGCGAGTGTCGAACATTCGGGCGTGGAGTATTCCGGGTGTGCGTGATCGTTGTAAAATCGCGCCCCATTACCTAGAACCAGATCGCTTTTTATTTCCTCGAACGTGAGTGGCCGTCGGCGGTCGATCTCAAAATATGACGATTCGTCGGTGTCCTGGAGCAGCTCACGGGCACGGAATCCGCGAGCATCCTGATGAGGATCCTCAAGTTGGTAATCCCACTTTCGGGAAGCGCCGTGTTCTTTGTACGACCGCACGACTTCGATCGACTCGTGCACGACATCGACCAAATCGGATCCATCCAGCGTGATTCCATATTCCGTCTCGATCCCAAAAACGCGTTTCATGATCAGATGATCGCGCCGAGTGGCGGCCGCCTTGCCGCCGCATTTTCGCGGGCCGGTGTCACCCGAACAACATTCTCGGGATCGTAATCGATCAACTTCAGCCAGTCCTCGGTCACATCCGTCGGCGGAAAAATGTCATTATCGGCGTATTCGGCGCCAAGCGAAGCGTTCAAGTCGTCCGCACTGATCCCCTGATCCATTCCGGTCGCGATGGCGCGCTTTATCGCCAAACCTTTGGCACGCTCGACGATGGACGCAATAATTGCACCGCTGATCAAATCACCGCGATAGAGCATTTCGCGTCGCCCGCTGCGTAGTGTCACCTCAAGAAAACGATTCTCCTCCCGATGCGAAAACTGCCGATCGACGATTCGCTCAACGAGGCTATCAATTGCGGCCTCGACGCCGCCCATTTCTGCGACAATTACCGGATCATAGGGCAGTTCGGACGTCAGATATATTTTGTAAATCTCGTGTGCTCCTTCACGCGTCGGACGACTTACCTTGATTCTCCGGTCAATACGCCCAGGGCGAAGAATCGCCGGGTCAATGAGGTCGGCACGATTTGACGCGAGGATGATAACGACTTCATTGAGCGACTCGATGCCATCCATTTCGGTGCAGAACATCGGCACCAACGTCGAAAGAATACTGGAATAACGCGAAGCGCGGCGGGTTCCGAGAATGCTCTCGGCCTCATCGATAAAGAGAAACGGGAGAAATCCCTCACGCCGTTTTTCGCGCGCGGTCGCAAAAATCTCGCGTACCATCCGCTCCGACTCGCCGACCCACATATTCAGGATTTCCGGACCTTTGACGTGCATGAAATATTCATCCATCCGCTCACCGGTCTGTTCCTGCAATTTCGCAGTCAGATTATATGCGGTTGCTTTGCCAATAAGTGTTTTACCGCAACCCGGGGGCCCATACAGAAGAAAACCCTTAGGGGTGGTGTGCTGAAATTTGTGAAACAATTCCTCATGCAAAAGCGGCAGCTCAATCGCATCTCGGATCGCTTCAATCGCACCCGCCTGACCGCCCACTTTTTCCCATGGAAGCTCGGGCACCATATCCAGAAAATGCTCCCTGGAATGCGGTGCCGCCAGTAATTCGATGGCAACCCGATAATTGGCATCCACGCGCACCTCGTCCCCCGACTTCAGCACTTTATCGTGAAGGTTGGACCCGCGCTGAAGCACCAGCGACTGCACACCGTGTTCCGATCCGACCCGAAGTCGATCATCGCCGATCACTTCAGTAATGCGGGCTACGGGCCCAGCCACATCGTATCCCAGATCACCCACGACGGCGTATGCTTCGTTCACGAGCACCCGTGTGCCTTTCTGCAGACTTTCGTGGTCCACACGCGGATCCACATTGCAGAAATAATCGGAGCCGCCCACGACAATCTGTGCCGTTTCACGATTTGCGGCTCCGAGAAAAGTGCCGATCCGATTAGCAGGCGACGTCACCTTTTTCAGCACCTGCTCCATTTTTTCAATGGTCTGCCGGGCCTCCATCACCATCGATTGTTGGTCGCGAAATTCGTCACAGAGCGCCGCCAGTTCCCGACGGATAGGATCGTTATGCGGGAGGATCCCCATGAGCTGCTCCACACGCTCGAGGGCAGTCGGCTGATCATCCCAACCGAAATCATCGAAGGGCTGTTCGTTATTCATGCTCCGTGTATTCCCTCGGCGACTATACGAGAGCTGATGAAAGCCGCAAATGAGTGATTGGCCTGTGGTGCGAAGCCCGTGCCGGCTCAATTCTCTGCGCATCCCAAAAAGGCTCGAATGGGCACAGGCCTCGTCAACATCCCGATTCGTCTGATCGCCCGCGAAAATCGCGCCCTGCCTGCCCTCGATTTCCGATTTTCGCAGTCGCCCCTGAGAAATTAGTTCAATGAAGGTGCGGGATCAGCCTTTGTTTCATCCAGCGGACTCGTCTCGCCATTTCGGTCGAGAAATTCCCGCACCGTTCTCGCAAGCGTCTCGGCTCGAAATGGCTTCGGCATGAAAGCGGCGCAACACCCCAAATCCGGGAGACCAGCGTATACCTGATCAGGGTAACCTGTCGTGAATAGGAATTTAGCCGTTGGATGACTTGAGGAAACCCAATAGGCCAGATCCCGCCCGCCCATATGAGGCATCACGATATCCGTGATAATGAGATCCAATTCAGCATCCTGGATTCCCTCGAGGCAATGAATAGCGTCCGCGCCATCGCTTGCCTCTTTGACGCTGTATCCACAACGCTTCAACACTGAAACTGCGAGCAACCGCACAGCAGGCTCGTCCTCGACCACCAGGATTTTCTCATTGCCACCGGGAAGGTCGTCTCCCGCTCCCAATTCCAACTCCGCGAGCATCTCGTCTTCATGCTCCGGAAAATAGATGCGGAACTCCGTTCCTTTGTCGAGTTCGCTAAAGACTTCGATGTGACCACCGCTCTGAGTCACGATTCCATAGCATGTGGCCAACCCAAGCCCGGTGCCTTTACCGACAGGCTTGGTGGTAAAGAACGGCTCAAAAATCTGTGCCTTCACGTCCTCCGACATTCCGATGCCGGTGTCGCGCACTTTGATAGCCACGTGCCAACCCACGGGCGCCCCGCCCACCGCCGTGGTCGGTCGCAAGTTCACCCGCTCCGTTTCGATCGACAGACTGCCGCCTTGGGGCATAGCGTCGCGCGCATTTACGGCCAGATTAATCAGAACCTGGCTGAGTTGACCCGGGTCTGCCTTGACGCGGCGCAAGTCCGCACTCTGATTCGTCACCAGGGTGACATCTTCCCCGATCAAACGACGCAGCATTTTCTCCACCCCGCTGATAACATCATTCACGTCGAGAAGTTTCGGCTGAAGTTTTTGTTGTCGACTGAAAGCGAGTAATTGCTTCGTCAGCGCGCTTCCCCGTTCCGCAGCCTTACGAACTTCTTCAGCGAATTCACGACGAGCATCTCCTTTATCGAAGTCCTGCAGCAACATCTCGTTGAAGCCGGAGATCACTGTCAAAATGTTGTTGAAATCGTGGGCGACGCCTCCAGCCAGTTTTCCGAACGCGTCCATCTTCTGCGAATGACGCAACTGCTCCTCCAGTTCCCGTTTTTCCGAAATATCTTCGATTAGGCCGATCCATCGCACCCCTTCCCCTCCAGGAAAAGGAACCGGATACCCGTCTTCCTTTACGGTCACGAACTGCCCGTCACTCCGCCGAATCCGGTACTCCATGTGGATTGCCCCACGTACCGCTCTTGCGAGTTTCAGCGCGGCCTTGAACTGTGCACGATCTTCGGGATGGATCATCCTGGCCCAATCCGCCATTGTTGTAGTAACTTCACCGCTCGCGAGACCGAGGATCCTCTCCACATTGCCACTGCAGTGTACATTTTCGGTTTCCGGATTGTAGTCGTAAAGAATCGCACCGCTGGCGCGAATCATCGCCTCGGTGCGATTCTTCCATTCGAGCGCACCAGCCTCGGCGTCACGTCGCTGCGTGATATCTTGCACCAATCCCATGAATCCAATTACTTCGCCGGCTTCCCAGATGGGATTCGCTCTAACGCTCGTCCAAACATCCGGAACCTCGACTCGTGTGAAACAGCAAACTCTATCGAAATTCGCTCCTTTAGCGATCGCGTCGTGCCAAGCTTCGCGAGCGGCCTCACGCTCACTTTCTTTGATGGCTCCTATCCAGTTTTGCCCCGTGGCTCTCTGAAAACTCAGCCCCCATAACGCGCGGCATTTTGCATTTGTATAAAGACATTCACCATTTCGGTCGGTCATGAAAATGCCCATTGGCGAGGTTTCGCTCATTGAGCGAAAACGCGCTTCGCTTCGAAATAATTTTTCCCCCGCCTGAACGCGGTCAATCATCTCGCCCACACCAGCAGTAGCTGCCTCGATGTATCGTGCCTCTCCCGCTCCAAATATCTCCTCTGTTCCTCCGCTCTGCACATGGTGGAATATTTCCACCATGCCACCTCCCTGCATCTTTACCTGCGCCACAGTGATCGCCCCTTCCGAACTCCCCGACACCGCAACCGTATCCTCATGCGTGATCCTCACAGCTGCGCATTCGGGAGAGCGAAGCCCCTCACGAATCTTGTGACATGCATTTTCGAGCAAGCAAGCGAACGGCACATCTTTCCCGCCTCGATTAAGGCTGATGGCATAGAGAGCATCCAGTTGCCGTATACGATCCGCTAACTCCTCGTTGCTTCGGTTGAGATCCGCACGCGTTCCACGGCTTTCCGTCATATCGCGCCCCACGGTGCAGAACTTGCCTGCACCGAGCATGGGGCGAGCATTCCACGACAACCATCGAATCCGTCCATTCTTGCACAGGATTCGCATGTCAAAATTCTCAACGGACTCGCCATGATTCAATCGCAACAAGGCAAGTCGAGAAATCTCATGATCATCCTCATGCACCAATTCAAGAAAGGATCGTCCTTCGAGTTCATCGACTGAATACCCGGAAATATCCGACGCTGCGGGATTCACTCGCTCGATAATTCCATCGAAACGCACCAAGGCGAGAACATCGATCGCCACGGAAAATATCGGATCCATTTCTCGCGAACCCATTGCGCGATTACAGATCCAGTCGTTGAAACGACGCCAGAGGCGATAACCCACATGGCTGGATCGATTGCAAATTGCGCTCAACCCAACGTTTTTCTCGCGGTTTTCAATATCGATAGAGTCGGGCATTCAGGAAGCTCTTCTGGTGATGCTCGGCACCCAGCGGCAACAGCGCAGTTCGAGAGAGATCTATGTATATGAAGCAGAATTGCTGCCAACCATATCGGTTTCTCTTTTTTGTTCGGAAATCCGAGCCTTCCGTTGCCGATCGAGCAATGGCTGCCTCTGAAACGTTGAAGGTGCCGCCAGCACAGGTGCGGCGCGACGGCGCAGAAGATCGGCGCGACGGCGCAGAAGATCGCCGCCACGCCGTTACGTTCGTATTCGTAATCTCCCGCGCCGGCTCTACGGGTTTCGCGCCCAGAGGCGTGCGCACTTCGCGGGTGAGTTGTTTGGTGCATTCGTCCAGGCACACCAGCGGACGCGCCGCATCCGGCGGGCGTTCATAGACTTCGAGCACCTCTTCCATGGCCGCCATGAACTCCGCACTGGAAGTCGGTGCGGTCACTCACTGCTTCTTCTGCCACGGCTTAAGCTCGTTTTTTTAGCGTCTGGCGCACGGTCTCGTGGCTGATGGAGTCCACGATCTGAAGCTCCACCAGCCGCCCGGCGGACCGTTGGCATCGGCCAGTAGAAGAATGCGCGCGTGGCGCTGCCGGTGCGCGCTGGCCTTGTCCTTACGGACTATGGATTCAAGCTTTTCGCGTTCCTCAAGACTGAGTCGGATATGATGCTTTTTCTGAGGCATCATATCCATTTATATTCCAGCAATTATAGTAAAAGCAGAATCTTCACCCTCACCCATCATTTTACAACGGACGCGACACTAGGGGGAAGATCTAGATTTTGCTCTTCAGCTCCTTGCCCGGCGTGAACTTTACCGTCTTGGACTTCTTGATCTTGATCTTCTCACGGGTCTTCGGATTGATGCCCATACGGGCTTTGCGGTCGACGACTTTGAATGTTCCGAAACCAATGAGCTGAACGTTCTTTTCCTTTTTGAGACCCGCCTTCACACTTTCGAACACTGCGCCAACAGCGCGTTCTGCCTCTGATTTGGTCGTTCCCGTACCGAGTGCCTTTTGCACAGTTTCGACTAATTGTGCCTTATTCATTGAATCGTAGTTTTTTTGGGGAGCCTTGGTTCAACGGGAAGCGATAATCCGGGCCTCTCGGCAAAACCTTCTTGGTTCTGACACCCGGCTGCTCCAGTGTCAATATGGATCTTCAGATAAACTAGATTATTTGAACGCCTGAATCTATTCATTGATGGGGCTTGGCGGTTGAATCGTTCTTTCCGAGCATCCAACCTTGCATCATGACCACAGAAGAACGTCTCGACCAATTTCTAGCGAAATCTCCCACAATTCACCCGACCGCTTACGTGGCCCCGAACGCAACCGTCGTTGGCGACGTAACCATCGGTGAAGAAGCCAGTGTGTGGTACCAAAGCGTACTCCGCGGCGACATCAATCGGATCGTCGTAGGGCCCCGCACGAACATTCAAGACAGTTCCGTCGTGCATCTCGCCAATGACTATGCTGCGATTATTGGGGAATACGTGACATGTGGTCACAAGGCGATGATTCACGCATGCACGATCGACAACGAAGTGCTCGTCGGGATGGGAGCTGTTATCCTGGATGGCGCGGAGATCGGAGCGCGCTCGATAATCGGGGCAAAGGCCCTTGTAACGATGCATACTGTCATTCCACCAGGCTCGCTGGTGCTCGGTTCTCCGGCGAAGGTCGTGAAGACTCTCGATCTCGAGACCCAGCGAACGGTCCGACATTGGGCGGAGAAGTATGTGAAGGTTTCTCGTCGTTATTTGGAGCGCGGGCTTTAGCGCGTGTTTGTAAAATGGCTTTCGTTAAGGCCATCGACACGGGCACTTTAGCAGACAACCTTTCGCCTCATACTCCCGCTCTTTGCAGTGGACCGTCCATAAAACTATGGGCGCATAACTCAGCATAAATTCCACCGGCAGCGATCAGATCTTCGTGGCGGCCGCGCTGGATGATTCGACCGCGGTCCATTACCAGGATCTGATCGGCATGACGAACCGTGGAAAGCCGATGCGCAATCACAAAACTTGTGCGACGAAGCATCAACCGGTCGAGCGCCTGCTGAATCATCCGCTCGGTCCGTGTATCTACACTCGCCGTCGCTTCATCCAGAATTAGAATTGGAGGATCTTTTAGCAATGCTCGCGCGATTGAAACACGCTGTTTCTCGCCAACGCTCAGCTTCACCCCTCGTTCACCAACGACGGTATCCAGTCTATCCGGCATGCGATCCACGAAGGTGTGTGCATTCGCAGCTTCGATGGCCTTGCGGAGTTCCTCCTCGGACGCATCCGGTTTCCCAAGCCTAAGATTGTCGCGGATTGTTCCGTTAAAGAGAAAACTCTCCTGCGTTACCATTCCAATCGCTTCACGAAGTGCGCTCTGCGGTATTTCGCGCAATAGCTTTCCGTCGATGAAGATCGCGCCGGCTTCGTACTCGTAAAAGCGAGTGATCAGATTCACAAGCGAGGACTTTCCCGCTCCGGTATGCCCTACCAAGGCGACCGTCTCGCCCGGCCGCGCGTGCAGATTGATATTCCTTAACACTGCAACGCCTTCGTTATAGGAAAAGCAGACATTCTGAAACCGAACGTCCCCCTCGATCGCGATCGCAGGTGCTTCCGACACCTGCGCGGCTCCCGGTTCCGCGCCTTCGTCCATGATCTCAAACACCCTTTCCCCTGCAGCGCGCCCAGATTGAAACAGCTGATTGAGTTGGTGAAGTTTACCGATTGGCTCGTAGAGAAACGAGACCAGCATCAGGAACATCGTCAACTCGCCGACCTGCAGGCGACCCGAGAGCACCTCGCCACCCCCGAAACCCAGGACCAACACAAGACCGAGCGACGCAAAAAAGTGCATCGATGGGTTATAGAACGCCCACACACGCATCACCGTCAGTGTAGTTCTGCGAAGGGCTTCGCTTGCACCGTTGAACCTGGCATGCTCCTCCCTCTCCCGCACGTATGTCTTGATCTGTCGAATCCCGGCAAGGTTATCGTGCAGGAGCGAGTTCATCGCTGATGAGGCCCGCCGCTGTAATCGGTAACGCTTATGCGCAGTAAGCGTATAGCTAAGCGCCCCAGCAACAAGGAAAGGAAGCGGCGCCATCGCCAGCCACCCAAGCATCGCGTTGTAATAGAACAGCACACTTCCGACGATCAGAATCTGAAGAATCGCAACCACGCCCTGCTCGATACCGTCGATAAGCATCCGTTCCATCGACGTCACGTCCTCCAGGATTCGAGTCATCAGGTCACCCGTTGATCGATCATCAAACCAACCCAACGGCAGCTTCTGGATGTGGCTGTAAAGATCGCTGCGCAGGTCGAAAATGACCTTCTGCTCAAATGTGTTATTCAGGATGATCCGCAACGAATTGAAGAAGTCGCGAAAAAAAAACGCCCCGGCAGCGAGCCACACATTCGGCCAGAGCCGCGACGCTTCACCCTTCACAATCACCTGATCGATCACATCCTGAGTGACTTTGGGAAACACAAGAACGGTGACCGTGCTGACAAGCGCGGAAAACAAGGTGCCGCTTGCCAGCATCGGATAACGACGCAGGTAGGCAAATATGCGGGAGACGACTTTCACGATTCGTTTTCAGTGTTCATCGCGCCATTCTCAAAACGAGCATTCTGACGCCGAAACTGAACACGGAAAACTGCTCAATCCAGCACCTCAAAATGGCTCAGCAGCTTGAACATTCGGTAGCGTTCCGCAATTTCACCGTCGGATAGCGTGCGGAGGCGCTCGAGGCTAAACGCTTCAACGTTGAAACTGGCGAGCACACTGCCGTAAACCACCGCCTTCCTGAGCATGTCAAAGGTTACTTCGGCTTCATCGAGACTCGCAAGATATCCGGCCACGCCCCCGGCAAACGTGTCGCCAGCGCCGGTTGGATCATGGATGTCCTCTAGTGGGTAAGCCGGGCAACTGAAGAATTTGTCGGGACCAAACAAGAGGCAGCCATGTTCGCCCTTTTTAATCGCTACATATTCGGGGCCCAGCTCGAGAATAGCACGTCCGGCCTTAATTAGACTTGTTTCTTGCGTGAGTTGGCGCGCCTCTCCGTCGTTGAGAATCAGAAGGTCAACACGCTTTATCAAGTCAAGCAGATCCTGCTTCGCGATGCTGATCCAGAGATCCATCGTGTCCGCGATGATAAAACGCGGACTTTCCACCTGATCGAGAACATGGCTCTGCAGAGACGGCGCGATGTTTGCCAATAATACGTAAGGCGCAGATTTATACGAATCGGGAAGCGTGGGGTTGAAATGCTCGAAGACATTCAACTCCACGTTGCGAGTCTCGCGCGTATTGAGATCCCACATATACTCGCCTGACCAGCGAAAGGTCTTCCCTTCAACAATCTGAAGGCCTTCGACATCGATTCTAAGAGTCTTTAAAAAATCAATGTGCTTCCTCGGAAAATCAGATCCTACAATTCCCACGAATTTGACCGGAGAAAAGAAACTGGAGCCAACCGCCGAGTAAGAAGCCGAACCCCCGAGAAGGTCGGCGTGCTCTTCCACGGGGGTCTTGACAGTATCCAGTGCGATCGAACCAACGACAAGAACGGACATGGCGAAATTGTTTTAGTTTGTAAAATTGCCAGCTTTCAATTTTCTTACTACAGACGTGGTATAGCCAACCACATCGCTTGCGAGAAGAATTCCAGAGACGATTACCACGCGCTTCGCGCCTGCCGCGAGCACTACATCTAGATTTTCCGCCTTAATACCTCCGATGCAGAAAATCGGTATTGCCAACTCAGCGTGAACGCGCTGAACATCTTCGATACCGATCGGTGCGTAATCGGGTTTCGTCGGCGTCGCGAAAATCGGACCAAATCCAATATAGTCCGGACCCTCCAACACGGCGGCGCGCGCCTGCTCCGGACTGTGCGTGGATTTTCCGACAATCTTTCCGGGACCAGCGAGTCTGCGCGCTTCGGCCACGCTCATGTCATCCTGCCCCACATGCGCGCCGTCCGCGCCTGTTTCCGGAACAAGGTGCGGGTAGTCATTAATAATCAAAGGAATTCCGGTGCCGGTTACAACTCTGCGCACCTTCCTCGATACGTCCACAATCCCGCCCTCGGAGAGTTCTTTCGCCCTTACCTGCAAGATGTCAACTCCTCCCTCGACCATCATCCTCGCCATCGCCTGTACTCGGTCAAAAGCGCAGTAACCTAGATCGACGATCCCGTAAAGCCGCGCATCCTGCGGAAATTTCATGGGCGGTGCATCAACCCTGACGCAATTCCGCTATTCGCGACTGAATGATCCGTCCGACAAACCCCGTATCATAGGTTCCTCGAACAAAATCCGGATCACTTAAGATAGCGCTCTGAAAAGGGATTGTCGTCTTGATGCCAGTGATCATGTATTCGTTCAGGGCCCGGTGCATGCGTGCGATACAATTTTCCCGCGTGGTGCCCGTCGCGATCAGCTTGGCGATCATGGAGTCATAGTGCGGTGGAACATCGTAGCCTGCATAGACGTGACTATCTATGCGGATTCCACGTCCACCCGGGGCATAGTAAAGATTGATCACCCCAGGGCTCGGCTGAAAATTATTAAAAGGATCTTCCGCATTAATTCGACATTGGATCGCATGGCACTTGAGCTTGGCATTCCGCACAAAATGCGAGAGCGGCTCACCGGCGGCCACCTTGATCTGCTCCTTAACTAGGTCAATGCCATACGCCTCTTCGGTGATGGTATGCTCTACCTGGATGCGGGTATTCATCTCCATGAAGTAAAAATTCCCGTTGTCATCCACCAGGTACTCTATCGTTCCAGCACCTTCATAATTCACCGCTTTCGCCAGCTGCACAGAAGCCGCTCCCATCCTTTCCCGCAAAGCTTCATCCAGCAAGGGAGATGGACATTCTTCGATAATCTTCTGGTTGCGCCGCTGCATCGAGCAATCCCGCTCTCCAATATGAACGACTCCCCCATGTGAATCGGCCATCACCTGGAACTCGATATGATGCGGGTTCTCGATCAGCTTTTCGATATAGACACTCGGATTTCCGAATGCTTTCTCCGCCTCCATCCGGGCGCCGTGAAATCCCTGCACCAGACTGACGTCATTGTGCGCTGCGCGCATTCCTTTTCCACCGCCGCCGGCGACAGCTTTTATCATGACCGGATAACCGATCTTCTGAGCGATGCGAAGCGCTTCTGCCTCCTCCTGTATCGTTCCATCGCTTCCGGGAGTGACCGGAATACCGGTGTTCCGCGCCGTTTCCCTCGCAGCATTCTTGTCGCCCATTTTCCGAATCGCCGTCGCGGAAGGGCCGATGAACTTGATTTGGCAGCTTTCGCAAACATCCGCGAAGTGAGCATTCTCCGCGAGAAACCCGTACCCGGGATGGATGGCATCGACGTCGCCAACCTCCGCAGCACTGATGATCCGGTCAATTTTAAGATAGCTCTGCGAGCTCGACGCAGGCCCGATGCAGATCGATTCGTCTGCAAGCTGCACATGCAGCGAGTCGATATCGGCTTCGGAATAGACGGCGAGCGTCTGCACGCCGAGTTCTTTGCAGGCCCGGATAATACGCAGGGCAATTTCGCCGCGATTGGCTACGAGAACTTTTTTGAACATCGAGACGGGGAATGAAAAAGGAGGCAGAGGTGAACTATCGGGAAGGCTGCAGCCCGGCAAAGGTCATTTTAAACGGAAGAGCGCCTGCCCGTATTGAACAGGTTTACCGTTCTCTGCGAGCACTTCCGTGATTGTTCCTGCGACTTCCGCCTTAATCTCATTCATCACCTTCATGGCCTCGATGATACAGACGACCGTATCCTGCATAACATCTTGGCCTACTTGGACATACGGAGGAGAATCTGGCGAGGACGCCGCGTAGAAAGTACCCACCATGGGAGACACGATCTCTTTCCCATCCGCAGCGGGCGCCGCGACTTCGGCCGGCGCGGAAACCGCCACAGGAGCTTGCTGGGGAGGGGCTGAAATGGCGTAGCCGGAATTCTTCTTGAGCACGATCTTGAAGCCCTCGTTCTCCATCCTGAAGACGGAGAGGTCGTTCTTCTTCATGAGCTCGATCAGGATTTTTATTTCTTTGATGTCCAAAATATTAGAGGCCTCCAGTGAATGGGAATAGACACGAAATGTTACGTGCCCGTCGAAACGAAGGTCAAGTGTTTGGAAACACATCCTTCTAACCTGAAGAAGAGACAACTCCTGCTTCCGGAGGGAGCCAAAACATACCGCTTCTCGAGTGGAATCAACATCAATACGCTGCAGGTGTTGGTTTCAAAAAAGAATCCCAGACACCACTTCTACACTGGTAGAGAAATGTCCCAATCACTCCTTTGCACACGGAATAGCTGGAAACTGGCTTTCGATTTTCCTAGTGCTTCACGCGTGCCGACAAAGACAATATTGATCCGGTCGATTTGTGCGGCGATTGTATGCCTGACGTTTCCCTCATGCATGGTCGGGCCCGACTATTCGCAGCCGGACGTCAGCTTACAGCGAAATTGGATACAACGCCGTGATGTCGCGAAGTCCGCGGGACCATCGCCGGACAGCGCTTGGTGGAAAGCCTTCCGCGATCCGGTCCTGAACCGGCTCGTCGATATGGCCTGCAGGAACAATTTATCGCTTCAGGCTGCCGGAGCACGAATTTTCCAGGCGAGGGCGCAGTTCAACCAATCGAAGGGTAATCTGTTACCCCAGGACCAGGCCCTTTCAGGCGGGATCGATTACCGTCGGATCAACGTAAATTCGCAGAGCAGCGGGGATGTCCTGCCCGGTGGTCTGGTCTCCTCGCTCGACCCGAATCTGGGCCGCCTGCTCCCATCTTTGGACATCGACCCGAATATCTTCGCGGACGACGCACTTTTCGCAGCATCATGGGAAATTGATTTCTGGGGGAAATACCGGCGGGAAATTCAGTCGGCCGGGGCCGGTTACCTTTCCTCTGTGGCGGCGTATCAGGATTCGCTTGTAACGCTTCAAGCCGATGTGGCGAGCGCCTATGTCAACATCCGCACGTTCCAGGAGCGAATCGTGGTGAACCAGCGCAATGTAGAGTCGCAGGAGGGCGTTCTCGAAATTGCGGAGGCGCGTTTCGAGGGAGGTGAGACCAGCGAGCTCGATGTCGACCAGGCAAAGACGAATCTAGCGGAAACCAAAGCGCAGGTGCCGTCACTCAAAAACAGTCTGCGCCAGGCGAAAAACGGTCTGGCCGTTCTGCTCGGTGTCACACCTGACAAAGTGGACGGTCTACTAAAAGGCTCGAGCGGCATCCCGGCGGCGCCGTCGCGAATCGAGGCGGGAATTCCTCGCGACCTCTTAAGGCGCCGCCCGGATGTGCGCGAAGCGGGGCTGAACGCCGCAGCGCAGTCGGCACAGATCGGGGTCGCGAAAGCACAACTATATCCAGCATTTTCGCTCAGCGGCGCGTTCGGCTTTGCCTCGAGCAACAGCGGCGACGCGTCGCTCGACAATATCTTCAACTGGAACAACAGGGTCGTGAAAGCCGGCGGTTCATTCCTGTTCCCCGTATTCAACTACGGTCGATTAACGAATCAGGTGCGTATCCAGGACGCCGCATTCCAACAGGCGGTGCTGAATTATCAGAATACCGTGCTGGTTGCGCAACAGGAGGTCGAGAACGGACTGTCCTCCTACCGCTACGGGAAAGAAGCACTGGCGCTCCTCGATCAGGCCTCCGTGTCATCGAAAAAATCCGAGGACCTGGCCGTTATCCAGTATCGCGGCGGCCAGACTGATTACACCACTGTTCTGAACGCGGAACAGGCCCAACTCCGCATCGAAGACTCATTTGTCAGCGCAAAGGGCAATGTCCTGCTTGCCATCATCTCGGTCTATCGATCGCTCGGTGGCGGATGGGAGTTTCGGAGCGGTGATCCCGTGGTTTCGGCAAATGTGAAGAAGCAAATGGAAAGCCGGACCAACTGGGGAAACATGCTCGAGCCGGAAAAAGAAAAGATCTCCCGGTCCAAAAAATTGGCAGCGAAACAAACGAGAAACTCACGCTGATGAATATCCGGCACATCATCGCCACCCTGGCAATCCTGCTCACCACCGGCTGCCACAAGCAGCCGGGAGCCGGGCCGCCCAGCCCGCCGAAGGTGGTCGTGATGGCGCCGCGCAAAGCGCCCGTGCAGGCGAGCATCGAGCTCACGGGGACCATCGAAGCCTACCGCACCGTAAATCTGATAGCGCGTGTGGAAGGGACACTGACCTCCGTGGATTTCAAAGACGGCAGTTTTGTCGAGAAGGACGACCTGCTTTTCACCATCCAACGCGACACATACGAGGAGCAGCTCAAGCTCTACGAGGCACAACTCGAGAATGCCGAAGCCGAGTACCAGCGGCAGGTAGGCCTCGCGAAGCAGAACGCAACCTCCGTCGCCAATGTCGAGAAATGGCAGAGCCAACGTGAACAGGACAGGGCGCAGGTGGCACTTGCGAAGATCAATCTCGGTTACACGCGGATCACCGCCCCCTTCTCGGGTCGGATCGGCAAGCACCTCGTCGACGTCGGAAACGTCGTCGGCGGGGCCGGCGAGCCCACACAGCTCGCCACCCTCCAACAGCTCCAACCGATCTATCTTTCGTTCAATATGAACGAGCGAGAAGTGTTGCTCATTCTCAAGAAGCTCCGGGAGGCCGGCCTTTCTCCGAAATCGAACGTCGGTAAGCTGCCCGTGTTTGCACAACTCGCAACCGAGTCAGGTTACCCCCACAAAGGCCTTCTCGATTTCGCGGCGAACGAAGTGGACACCTCAACAGGCACTCTCGAGCTTCGAGCGGAATTTCCAAACAAGGAGATTCGGCTTTTCCCAGGACTGTTCGCGCGGATTCGAATTCCATTGGGCGAGCCGAGTCCGATGCTCGTCATTCCCAACACGGCAGTCAGCAATGATCAGGCTGGCGATTATGTGCTGACCGTCGACTCAGAGAACCGGGTCATGAGAGAAAATGTCAAGACCGGTCCGCTCACGGACGACGGAATGCGCGCCATAGTTAGCGGGCTCGGGGAGGAGAATCGCGTGATCGTCCAGGGGCTGCTCGAAGCCAGGTTGGGCGAAGTCGTGACGCCTGTTCCCGCGGCTGCAAAACCTGCGTCGTCCGGCAAATCGACGCCCTCGCCGTCCCCGGCGCCCACGGAGGATTCCGCCTGGTAATTTCGCTATGTTCTCCCGATTTTTCATCGAGCGGCCCGTTCTCTCGAACGTTATCGCCTGCCTCATGATCCTGCTCGGCGGCGTGGCGATGATCAATCTCCCGATCGCCCAGTACCCGCCGATCACCCCGCCGACCGTCCAGGTCACCGCCCGGTTTCCCGGCGCGAGCGCGGCGACGGTGATGAAAACCGTCGCCCTTCCCATCGAGCAGCAGGTCAACGGCGTCGAGGACATGCTCTACATGCAGTCCACCTCCGCAAACGATGGGAGCTACAATCTCATCGTCACGTTCGAGGTCGGCACGGATCTCGATTTCGCGCAGATCCTCGTCCAGAACCAGGTCCAGGCCGCGATGGCGAAGCTGCCGCAGGCGGTCCAGCAGCAGGGCGTCGTGACCAAGAAGAAATCCACCGCCTTCCTCCAGATCGTCACGCTCACCTCCCCAAACGACGAATACGACGCGCTCTTCCTCAGCAACTACGCCACCCTCTCGCTCAGCGACGAAATCGCCCGGCTGCCCGGTGTAGGCGACGTCGTGGTCTTCGGCGCCGGCGAATACTCCATGCGCGTCTGGCTCGACCCGCAGAAGATGCAGGAGCGCACCCTCGTCCCCAGCGACGTGATCGGCGCGATCCAGCAGCAGAACGCCCAGGTCGCCGGCGGCCAGATTGGTGCGCCGCCCGCGGCGGGTGGTCAGGACTTCCAATACACCATCAACCTCACTGGCCCCCTCGACGAGGTGACGCAGTTCGAGGACATCATCGTGAAGGCGTCGCCGAATTCTGGCGGCCAGATCACGCGGCTGCGCGACATCGCACGGGTCGAACTGGGGTCGCAGTCGTATTCGCAATTCTTCAAGTTCAACGGCAAGCCCGCCGCCGGCATCGCCATCTTCCAGCTCCCCGAGGCGAACGCGCTCGATACCGCCACCGCCGTCAAGAAGGCGATGACGAAGCTCGCGAAACGCTTTCCGCAGGGTATCGAATACACGATCCCGTTCGACACCACGATCTTTGTGAAGGCGTCGGTGAAGGAGGTGTACATCACACTCATCGAGGCCGGAATCCTCGTGCTCATCGTAATCGTCGTATTCCTCCAGGACTGGCGGGCGACGCTCGTTCCCGCCACCACGGTGCCGGTCACGATCATCGGCGCGTTCGCGGCCATGGCGGCGATGGGATTCAGCATCAATCTACTCACCCTCTTCGCCATCGTGCTGGCCATCGGCATTGTGGTCGATGACGCCATTGTGGTCGTGGAAGGCGCGGCCCAGCACATCGGGCCCGACACTCCGCCGAAGGAAGCAGCTATCCGAGCGATGAACGATCTGTTCCGTCCCATCATCGGCATAACGCTCGTGCTGATGTCGGTGTTCCTGCCCGCGTCGTTCGTCTCAGGCATCACCGGGCAGATGTACCGGCAGTTCGCGCTCGTGATCGCCGCGACGGCGCTGATCAGCGCGGTCAACGCCATCACGCTCAAGCCCACCCAGTGCGCGCTCTGGCTCCGTCCGCTCGATCCGAACCGGAAAAAGAATTTCTTCTTCCGCGCATTCGACGCCGTTTACAACCGGTCCGAACGCGGCTACGTGCGGATCGTGAAGCGTATGCTCGGCCATGCCGGACTCGCGATGCTCGCGGGCCTCGTCGTGATCGGCGTCGCGATCTGGGGACTCACGAAGGTGCCCACCGGATTCATCCCGACCGAGGATCAGGGCTACGCGTTCGTCATCGTGCAGCTCCCCGACGCAGCTTCCTTGGAACGCACCGAGAAGGTCATGACCCGCATCGGAGACATCGTCCGCAAAACGCCGGGCGTCGCCAACACGCTCACCATCGGCGGCGTCTCGCCGCTGGACAGCAACGCATCGCTCGCGAATTCCGGCATCGTCTATGTCATGCTGAAACCATGGGAGGAACGCGGACGCAAGGAAGGCCTCCGTGAGATTTACTTCCAGCTGACCAAAACGCTCAACGCCGAGATCGCCGAAGCGAGCTGCCGCGTGCTGGTGCCGCCACCGATCCAGGGCCTCGGACTCTCCGGCGGATTCCAGATGGAGGTGCAGAAGCTGGACAGCGGCCTACCCGATTCCGTGCTCCAGGAGTACACCGACAAGCTCACCGCCGCCGCGACGGCGGAACCGTCGATCCTACTCGCATTCTCCAACTACCGCGCCGAAGTACCGCAATACGAGATCAACATCGACCGCACCCAGGCCGAAACGCTGAATGTCGCCGTCGGTGATGTCTTCAGCGCAGTGCAGACATTTCTCGGCTCCAGCTTCGTGAACCTCTTCACGAAATTCGGCTATACCTTCACCGTATTCGCGCAGGCCGACGAACAGTTTCGCATGGATAAGGCGAACCTCAACGACTTCTACGTGCGCAGCCAATCCGGCGACATGGTTCCCATCGCCGCCCTCGCCGAGATCGCGCCCAACGCCGGCCCCGCGATCGTCTCGCTCTACGACCTCTATCCTGCCGCCGGCATCAACGGCGTGACCGCCAGGGGCTACAGCTCCGGCGAAGCCATCGCCACGATGGAACGGCTAGCCAGGGAAATCCTTCCCGACAGCCTCGACTACCAATGGACCGCCATGTCCTATCAGGAAAAGCTCGTCGGCAGCTCCACCTATTTAGTGTTCGGGCTAGCCATGATCCTCGTCTATTTCGTCCTCGCCGGGCAATACGAAAGCTGGATCACCCCGCTCGCCGTGATCTTCGCCGTCCCCATGACCCTCATCGGCACCGTGAGCGCCCTGCTAGCCATCGGCATCGAGAACAACCTCTACGTCCAGATCGGACTCGTCCTCCTCATCTCGCTCTCCGCCAAGAACGCCATCCTCATCGTTGAGATGGCCTCCGAACGCCGCGCCACCGGCATGCCCCTCCTCGAAGCCGCCGCCGAAGCCTCGCGCGTCCGCTTCCGCCCGATCCTCATGACTTCCTTCACCTTCATGCTAGGCGTCCTCCCCCTCGTCCTCTCCACTGGCGCCGGAGCCTCCGCCCGAAAGTCCCTGGGCATCACCGTCCTCACCGGCATGCTCGCCTCGACGTGTCTCGCCGTGGTGTTCGTTCCGTCGTTCTACGTCGTGCTCCAGCGGTTCGCGGAGCGGCGAAAAGGGACGGCGCAACCGAGTCTCAGCGACGGAAACTAGACCTCGTAACCCGTAACCACGTGCGGCGTGTTCCCCTCTCGAGAGGGGATGAAAGGCCGAAGGCCGCTTCAGGGGTGTGTTGCGCTGTGCATTCCCAAACCGACCTCATCATCATCCCGATTTTCGTTACCCTCCGATCTTTCCGAGCCCCAATCGAGACTTGATCAAAAACCGATTTCGTGTGTTCTTCGTGCATGGCGACGAAGACCGTCACACTTGAAATCGACGCATACGAGAAGCTCCGGCTTGCCAAGAAGGCGGGTGAATCCTTTTCGGCTGTCGTGCGCCGCGCGTCCTTCGCCGATGCGCCGCTCACAGGAGAAAGCCTCCGCGCCTACCTGCGGTCCGGTGGAGGCGGGATCAGCGAACGCTATCTCGACGCCGTCGAAGAAGCCGCGAAACGCGACAGTGTTCCTGACGACCCGTGGGCCTGATTCTCGACACAAACTTCGTCATCGCCGCCGAGCGCTCTACCCGGCGTGGAACGCCGGGTAGAGCCGACGCCTTCCTCGCCAAATGTTCGACTGAAAACCTCTTTTTCAACTTCACCGTGGCTGGCGAACTTGCCTGCGGCCAATCCGCTAGAGTTTGATACGATTGAGAACGTTCGTAGAGGACCACTGGGCAATCCGAGGTGATCAGGAATGATTCCGGATCTTCGACCCGGAGAAGTCTACAATTCATGAGACGCATGAATCCCGGCATTGGGCTTCTTGCAGCCAGGTCAAACATCATCTCAATGAGTTTCCAGTTCGAGATTTCCGCGTTGAAGATGTCGTCACCCTTTTCACGTATGAGTTTCTTGATTGACTCAGGTGGCCCTGGGAGTTTTCCAGCCCGGAAAAGCAATCTCCCGGAAGCGTTGACCATTTGGCTCAGCCCAACCTCAATGTCGCGCTTGAAGCCGGGAACGCGGTGGTACATGAAGGTTACGAAGCCGAACAAATCCTCAAGATGTGCATCAACAGAATCGGGATTCGCCAGCAAGACCTTCAGCGTCTCAGCCTGGCTGGATTCCAACTTCGAGAGTTCGTTCTCGACCGTAGCCCGATCCGCCGGGCGTTCTTTCCAGTCTAAGGTGTGATAGTTTCTCTTTGATCCCGAGCGGAGCACCTTTGTTGGTACCGCCGAAGGATTGGAGCTCTTCTCGACCTGATACAGCGTCTCCTTAGGATCCGCGAATTGGCGGAGGTAAAACTGAGGAAGGAAGTGGTGCCGTTTAGGATCGGCCATGGCCCTTTCTTGAGCGAACGCCAAGCTTCACCTGCTGGCGGAAGCGGGAGCGACGCAGGAGCGGACGCTGTAGGCAGTCAGGTGCAAGCCCTTGTTAGCCGGTGGCTTCGGGTTCCAGAGTTTCGCAGGTTGCAAGGAGTTCTTCGGCCCTCTGGGCGAATTCAACCAACTGCGGCCAACGACCAGTGATAATATCCTGGGCATGAGCCAACTCGTCTCTAAGATGTTCGAGGTCTTTGAGGAGTTTCTCGCCCTCGCCCTTGGAGCGGAAGCTGAGATCGTGCCGCAAGGAATCGTTCTTGAGCACAATGGTTCTCTTATCTGCAAATTGCAGGCAGTCGGCGAGGTCAATGGCTTCATTGCGGTGCTTTCTCTTTTGGAGCAACTTCTCCGCCGTGGCGAGACGTTTTGCTGAGAGCAGGCCCTTCCACGAATCTTGTGGGTATGTGGTGCGGATCAGGCGAAGAAATTGCATTTCGAGGAGAGAGAGCACTCCGAAGAGCCACATGCGCACCGGAGCTTTCTGCAGGTCGCCCTTCATAATAATTCCGGATACTTCCCCCATGACGACCACAAACACCTGGGGAAATCTGGCAAGCAATTGTAGCACCGCCAACATGGGACTCCAATCGTCCAAGAGGAGTTGCTCATCGAATAGTCTCACATGCTGTTCCAGCGTACCCTCTTGGAGGTCGGCCCGATAGATGTACCCTACAACAGTCCCGTTCTCTCTCACGCCGACAATGTCAAAGTCCTTGGCTTCCATAAACGCCCTGACATCAGGGGCGTGGCGCTGCGCGTCAAACGAGACGAAAGGTACTGCAATGTACCGGACAGACACGCTCCGGTCAAAAACCTGGCGCAAATCACGAAGGGACGACTTGAGGTGCTTCATAGTTTCCCTGGGATGTTTGCAGGCCAACGTTCAGGATCTGTGAGGGCGAGCCGTTGATGTCTCTTCAAGTTGCGGTGTTCCGAGCCCTGCACAGCATCCGCTGGTTCGCCTTCCATATTTCTGAGCTGATTACTCGAGGGCTGCATAGCGATCCCGATCCTTCCAGAATGGGCACAAGGGGCAGCTTTCTCCCTCTGGATAATCGATTCCTTCTTCGTGAGGACAGCCAAAAATCTTCTCAACTATGATGAGGGAGCGGACTTCGTGCTCCTTAATGCGTGCCAGTATTTCCTCCTGTGTCTTCACATCGTATCGTACGTCTCTGGATTCGACCCTATAGCGATGGATAATACCGTCTTCCTCGTCGTTCGAGAGAAAGATTCCAAGGACGGCCTTAGTGGCACGACGGTCGTCGGGACCATAGAATGCCAGGGTCGCCCGCGGCAAACCCTGATCTCCAGCTTTTGCCTTCTTCCTGAGAATGGTGATTGGCTTGCTCATCTAGCCTTAGGCGAACGCAGCCGTCACCGGCGGAAATGGAGCGCAGCGGAATTCCCGTCCGTGTGCAGGGTTATGTTCGACCGGATCTCCTCAATCATAGGTGCTTCTGTACGCGGCCTGCAACCTTTCCTGTAGACCTCGCAGAGCCATCCACCCCGAGGAGTCTTTGGATGGGTAATCTCTCGGGTCGTCGAGAGCCATGGCCACGACATCTAGTAGGCAGTCCATGTCCCATCTCGAGAGGCCAATGGCGCGTTTGCCTTGGTAACGTTCTATGCGGGAGTCCAATCCAAATGCTTCGGCCATTTGCCATGTGTGCCGTTGTAGTTCGCTTAGTTCTTCGCCTGTTATCAGTATCTTGACCTTGATGTCTCGCAATCCCGGCTTCATCAGATCCGTTTCAGCTACTTTCTATGTCGAACGTCAGAGTGCCGCCACAGGCTGCCTTGCGGCGCGCTCCGAGTTCAGGGTCGAGGTTGGAATTTTCAAGACGGTTCGAGTCGCGGCGGGCAGCCTGTTGGTAGCCACGCCTTGTTATGTGTATTCGTGATCTTGGGTTGATGCTCCCAGGGCGCGCTCAAGGAGGTCACAGAGTTTTCGACATGGAGGCTCAAACGTGAGTGTCCAAGAATAGATTGAAAGGACTCCGTCCTCGTCGATATGGCGTTCACTATCCTCCTCATATTCTACTTCTCGATGCGAGACTTTACTGGTGAGCAGCCCAAGTCTGGCAACGTTCCCGCCCCAAGTTCCAAAAATCTCGTCGAAGTTCAAAGGAGACACGTCAATCTCCGCCTCTCGACTATGAGACCAAGCTGAATCCCGAGTCTCCTCAGTCCATGGGACCACAATCGCGTCACCGACCCAATGAACATCCTTCTTCGGGTCTTTGGATGCATCTGCGTCCTGAGCCCGCCTCCGAAACTCTTTAAATAAATCAATCAAATCTTTATCTGACAGATACTCTGCCGCTCTAAAAACATCTTCCTCCGCTCCAACCGCCATTCGGCCTTCAGCAACCAGGTATCCTGTGAGAATGCCAACAATCTTCGGGCCGAGTGTCTTCGACTTTGTGAAGCACACGGTCCGGTATGCATCAAAAAGCACTTCGCTCTTTGTGTCGTCGTCGAGAATCTTCTCGAGCGTGTCATCTGCGTTAATGGACTCGACGCCAGTGTCTAGTTCTTCTGCGAGAGACTCAACGAATCCCTCGAAAAACTTCTCCGCTCGATAGCGTGTCCATCGTTCGACCACCTTCGTGCCAAACTTGCGGGCGACGATCGAACCGAGCGTCTTGGCGATTGTGATTTCGAGACCGCTCATGCCGGTGATTTCTTCACATAACGATTGAGATAACCCGCGTGCTTTATAACACTGAGCCACCCACCCAGGTCACTTCCCGGTTTATTCTGGCTTTGAGTTGCACCGCCGAGTATGCACGTCGGGTTCATTGACTGGTTAGCAATCTTACCCGCCTCTTGGTTCAAGTTTCTGTTCTTTTTGCTCAGATGCTAAATAGAATTTCCATGGTTTGCTACCCCCACCTTTGAAAACGCCAACATATACAACGTTGTTATTTATTTGTTGGGGTTCGAATATGGTGCCTTTTGCAAGGTCAATAATCCATGTGTCAAAATAGCCTTCGAGCATATACGTTGTTGGATTATATTTATATAAATTCAAAGATGAATAACCGCCAGTATCAGGAAAAAGTTTTTGTTTTACAATTTCTTTTCCATTAATTGATAGGATTAGAAAGCGCTCATATTCTGCAAGAAAGGGATGCATAGGGTGCAAGTCAATTGAAATTGTAGCGCCATTCTCATTGAGCGAATATGTAGCTTTACCAGAATTGTCCGAACATGCCTCAATTGGGAGGAAAAATAATAACATTAAGTTTATAGATAAAATTGATTGCTTAGTTATTTGCATGATTGCTAACGTCCAAGGTCTGGCATCGCCTACCGGAGGCGCGCCTTCGACAGCGGATTGAGGGTTGTGGTTATGGTGATCATTCTAACTCGTGGCGGGTAGGCGGTTGCCCAGAACCGTCTTGTTCTCCCCGTTTGCTCAAGCATCGTCATCAGGAAAGTGGCGTCCAAATATCTTCTTGAACCGGCTCTGAAACCCTCCCTTCTTCGGATTGGCCTTGTAGCGCTCAATTCGCTCGAGATCGACGTCACTAAGTGTTGAGTACTGACCTAGTTGTCGAATCCGACGCATCTGGCCGTCGGATCGACAAAGTATAAAGTCCAACCTTAATCCGGATGCTGGTAAACGCTTTCAGCGTCGAAGAGCACGAGATTTCCAAAAGGGCAGTTACAGTGATTTGTGAACGATTATTATTCATATTAATTTCTTCACAAACCGGGGGATTGGCGCGCCCGTGTGCGATTCATATCCACAATTTGTGGTGTATTAATCAAAATTACACCGCTACATATTGTGGTTTAAGAGCCGATTTTTGGGTAACTCGTTTAGTCTGGTTCTTTCTCGCTGTAAGTGGGGGCTCGCCAACTTCGGACGGCTCAGCGTCGCGGTGGGCAACCGCCTCCCCACCACCTCCGCAAACCTCGGAGACACACAACTGTGACGGGAGAAACCTTTGATGGGCAGGCAAGTTGATCGGAAACCCCAGTGGCTATCACGCCGTCTGGGATTGCGATACCCTCCTGATGCTCGGGACGGACTTTCCGTACGATGAGTTTATTCCCGACGGGATACCGATCATTCAGGTCGACAAGAATGTCGAACATATCGGCAGAAGAGCCCCGGTGACACTTGGGATGGTCGGGACGGTCAAAGACACTTTGGCGATGCTGCTTCCACAAATCGAAAGGACCGGGGACGGCTCCTCGAACTTCCTCAAGCACTTGATGAAGTTGCGGGATAAATGGTTGAGGCAGATGGACGAGCAGGCGGACCTTTCTCGGACCGATGAGCCGTTGCATCCGCAGCTCTTCGCCAAGGCTGTCAACGATCGCGCGGCGGACGACGCGCTATTTGCCATCGATGTAGGGGAGTGCACGGTCTGGATGGCGCGACAACTTCGGATGAGCGGCGAGCGACGGATGGCGAGCTCTTTCAACCACGGCTCGCTCGGGGCGGGTCTTCCGATTGCGCTCGGAGCCGCCGCGCTCGACCCTAAGCGCCAGGTGTGGCTTCTCGCCGGCGATGGCGGTTTTGGGATGTCGATGAACGACTTCGTTACGGCGGTTCGCTACAATTGGCCGATCAAGGTGCTTCTTTTCAACAATGGTGAGCACGGTTTCGTAAAGATGGAAATGGAAGTTTCCGGCTTGCCCGTGTTTCCCGGAAGCAACGGGCCTTCTCAACCCAAATTTCGTGGATTACGCCAAAGCGTGCGGGGGCGACGGGGTTCGTGTAGAGCACGCGAAGGATATTGTTCCGGCGGTCGATCAGGCGCTGGCCTCCGACAAGCCATTCATCATCGAAGCGATCGTCAGCCCTGGCGAGCTCACCATGCCACCCACGATTACGGTCGACGAAGCATGGGGATTTGGAATCTCAAAGATCAAAGAGGCGCTCATGGGCCTTCGGGGCGACCACGACGTTTGGAAAGCCTGGCGCGAAGAGTTCAAGGCCAACGTGTATTGAGTGGCCGATCGTCGCGTTCGCCCCTTGCTGCCAATTCCGCTGGATGAACAGCCGAATTTTCGGACATGGGCGGTTGCGCTGCGAGCGATGGCGGCAAGGTCGCCGGGGGTTGCTCTAACCGGTTGGGAGATTTTTTCGTCTATGTGTTACAGTTCTCCGACGAGGGCAAGCGGACGAATGGGCGAACCAGTCGCCCCCACGAGCTTCAGCGGAAGAGCCACAAATACAAACCTCGAATGACCAGACGCTGCCAGTTCGATCAAGTTCAAATTTTCCATGATGAATATGCCTGATCGTACGAGTAGTAACAAATGGCCAGGCAGATTGCAGTTCAACTCACTATCCCAGGATTCTGCCAAATCCCAGCAAATATTGTCCGCTCCGACCGCTAGCACCTCCTTCTGGATTAGCCACTCCGTAGCCGATCTGTCTATGCCGGGCGCATCAAGATAGCGAGCCTCCTCGCTCCAATAGTGGCAGTTACCTAAGTTCACCAGGACCACTGATCTCTTCTCGATGGTGACTTTCTGTCTGTCGCAGCACTCCAGCAGATCGTTTGCCGTGACCGCATATCGAGATTCCAGCGATCTGACACCCTTCGAGGCGGCCACGTCGAGCAACACGCCGTCAGCGAAAATTGGCGGGAGGTGTTCGGCGCCGTGGGCCCCGAAGCCGGTAGGCGTCTCAATTTCCGGCGTCACGGAGACGCCACCGTGCAATGACAAGCATTCCGCCTGATGACTAAGGGCGTCGATGTGGGTTCCGGCATGTTCGGTACCGTGAAGCTGGCCAAAGGCGCTGCTGCGAATACCTCCGCTGCCCAGCTTGTCCCCGTGACGATGATACAGAGTATAGGCATAAGCCGGTTTGTGCGTCGGGAACTCGGGCATGCCCGCCGTGCGCGGAAATTCCAAGTCGATAATGCGCATCCTGTCGGTATCGATTATGGCCACGAAACCCTCCTATACGGTATTCTTTGTTTGCCGGCTCCCGAACGCGGAACATTCGCCGGTGCGCCCCATGAAGCAAGCCTCCGAAGGCTCGAACCAACCCGCGCTGCTGCGCAGAGCCGCGCTCTCAGGATTGTGCCCGCTGTTTCAAGGCGTTTATTGATGGCAACTTGCTTCTTCACGCGCGGCGTCGATCCGGCAAGGAATCACGGTTAAGAGGGGACGAAGGATATAGAGACTATTTCCTGGAATCTGAGGAAATCGGAGCGTATCGAGCCGACGTTGTCAAGCCTTCTGCCGCGAAGAATCGTCAGTGCCGGTTCTGTGACATCAGAACCTCAATGCACGCAATGTTCAAAAATTAAACTGAACTTCGAGGGACGGAAAGAGCGCAAGGGGCTGATAGACAGAGGGATTGCGGGGATTTGGCGCTTCCCGTTGCTGGCTACGGTTCTTGGAGGGTTTCGAGAAGGGCGAGGATTTTCTTCTGCTGCGGGGTGGGT
The DNA here is from genome assembly GCA_963805815.1 of uncultured Verrucomicrobiae bacterium. GTDB lineage: Bacteria > Verrucomicrobiota > Verrucomicrobiia > Chthoniobacterales > Chthoniobacteraceae > CAWDWA01. The sequence goes on along the minus strand of CAWDWA010000020.1, from coordinate 4,080 downwards.
TCGGCGTCCTGCTGCCAGCTCGGCGCGCCGGGCAGTTCGGGCACGATGGTGTTGCGGGTAAGGGTGGCCATGTCGGCAAGCAGTGTCTGGAAGCTGTGGACGGGATCGCCGTTGGTGGTCCGCTTGGTACGCGCTTTGGCCCTCGCCGAGGCCGAGGGCCGCTTGGGAGCCACGGGATCGGGCCGTGAGGCGCGTGCGCCCTCGGGGTCGTCCTCGTCGAAGAGGACGCGCTTGAGGGCGGCGCGCATGTGCCACTCGACGTAGTAGGCCAGCATGCAAAGCAGCAGGTGGCAACGCACCCGGTCGGCGCTGTGGTGGTGGATAGGACGCACTTTGAGGTCGACGGTTTTCAGCGAACGGAAGGCGTTCTCGACCAGGCTCAGGTCCTTGTAGCGCTCGACGAGGCTGGCCGCGTCGAGGGCCGGGTCCTGGCTGCTGGTGCGGATGACGTAGATGCCGTCCAGGGCGGCTTCGGCGGCGATCTTCTCTTGCCGGCGTGCGAAGGAGAAGGCCGTGTCGGTGATGGTCAGCGAGAAGTGCTTGGCCATATTGTATTTGTTGATCACACGACCGGCGCGCAGGCCAAGCCCGGCGCGACCGCGCTGCGGACGTTTGGGGCGGGCGGCGGCCTGGGCGATTTTTGCCAGTTCGGCCTCGGTGGCGCGCAGCAGCTCCTCGCGTTTGCGGGCGCGCGCGAGGGCCAAAAACGGATTGCGGCAGACCACCAGGCGCTCGCCGGCGAAGTCGGGGCTGCGGATTTGAGCAAGGTTCCTGACATCGAAGAGGGAATCTTCGATGAGACCGGCTCGGGCCAGGGTGGCAATCTGGCCCGAACGCAGGGCGCTGATCCAATCCAGACCGTCGACGCCGCGCAATTCCTGGTCGATGCGGGCCTGGGTGATCATGCCGCGGTCGCCGACGAGCACCAGACGGCGCAAGCCGAAGCGGGCGCGCACTTTCTCGATCTGGGAGGCCAGCGTGGAGGGATCGGCGGTATCGCCCTCGAAAACCTCGACGGCCACCGGAACGCCTTGGACGTTGCAGAGCAGGCCGTAGACGATTTGCAGTTTGCCCTTTTTGCCGTCCCGCGAGTGCCCGAGCTTACCCAGCGGGCAGGTCTTGCCCTCGAAGTAGCTCGAGCTCAGGTCGTAGAGTACTAGCGAGCCCTCGTCCAGGTGGCGGGCGGCCAGGGCCTTTTCGACGCGTGCCTGCCGGGGCAGCAGCCAGTCCATGGCGGCGTAAAGCTCGTTTTCGTGCGGGTCCTCGGGCACGGAGCACTCCTGGGCCAGAGTGGAATTGAGCGTGCGGGTGCCCAGGGCGCGAGAGGTCGCCAGCTTGGAGCCGGGGAAAAGAATGCGGGAGGCGATCATCGCCACGCACAGGGAACGCTGGGGACTGTTCTTGGAGTCCAAAAGGCGGCGCATGTCCAGCTTCTCCATGGTGCCGAGGACGGCGGCGACGTGGCCGTGGGGAAGTGAGCGGACGATTTTGAAACTAAGTTCATCATGGGCTTGCGCCCTTCGATTACGGCCCGGCGGTTCTCCGCATGCCCTTCGGATTCCGCCTCGCGGCGGACACCCTGCCCTCCGGTTGGGTCCGGCCTCCCGGCCCTCCCCGGTCAACGGACTTAGGAATCTCCAGCACTGTTTGCTCTTTGTTTCCAAAGTTGTGTCTTCTTCAGTTTCTTCCTTATCCGATGACTCCGGCCAGCGAGCTTTTACACCCGCTTTTGGATACCACCCCGGGGTCACGGGGTGAACGGGACTTCCACCCGTCTGATTCACGCGCTTTCGGGCGCACACTACGAACGCCTCCGACTTCTGCCACGGCCCGCTCGGCCTCCCTCTTTGAAGAGGTTGTGCCGCCGGTTGAGTCTTCTCTACCCGCCATGACAGATCTCCCCGCCTACCCGAGCGTCACTTCCCGACATGTCGCCCACGCAGACCTGGCCGCTCCAATGCCGAGACCCACGACGGTTGGTCCGGGTCCCGACTCTTCGGCCTTCGCCCAAACTTGAGGGGCTCGGCTGCCGGGAGTCAACTTTCGAGGCTCATCTATGTGGTTCATATGGTCATTGCGACCTGCCGGTTCGACTCCATGCCTGCTCCCCACCCCGCCTCGCGGCGACGCAGTTGGCACGGTCTTCGGTGCTGAACCGTCTAATTGCACCGGCGGGACTCCAGGGCTTTTGGTTTTGATTCATAGTTTTGCGCGAAGGAGGGCAAGAGCGGAGGCTGGATCGGCGGCGAGACGTTCTTTTTTGGCCGGTAGCCAGTCGTCGCTATTCTCGCCCGAAAGCAGTCGCAGGTTCACGCTGCGAAGCAGGGCGAGGTTCATCAGGGCGTTGCCGTGATGCAGACGCGTGCTGTCTTCTCCGAGCGAGGCGTCGCGCCGCCAGTGATTGCGGTTTTCCACGCCCGCCCAGTGCGATCGACTCAAATTGATCCAGCCCTCCGCCGTACGCTCCCCCGGTTCCTGGCTGCTGAGGTAATAGCGATCTTCCACGCTGGCCTTCCCGCTCTTTTTATCGGTACGCGTGCTGTGAATGTGTACCAGCGCCCGGCTGCTGCAGAAGCCGGTGGCCATCGGTGTGGTTTCGCAAAGGCTTACAGCGCGCTCTTCGATTCGTCCGTGCCCGCAAGTGGTCTGAACAAAAGGGGGGAGCAGTTCGTTGCACTGCGGGCGTATTGAAACAGTGTGGGCTGGTTGGCTTTGATCTGCAGAAAGTAGTCACCCCCTTTGTCTACGATAATTCGCGCCGTCTCTTTCTGGCAGTGCAGCGGATCGGTGGTGATGGTCCTGCCATCGAGCGAGGGCATGTCGGAGAGGAGTTTCTGCGCAACCTTCTGTTCACAGCGTTGCGTGTTTTCCTTCTGATCCATTACGGCCATCGCCACCGGCGAGCCGTCCTCGACATCGACCAGACTGACCATGCCGATGATGTCACGGATCATCTTGCCATCGAGGGCCAGCGCGCCCGGCAGACTGCCTGCCTGCTCGCAGAGCCAGTCGCTCAGAAGCGCGGCGAAAGGTTCGGGGTCCATGCGGGTAAGCACGTCGTAGAAGACGTCATAGCTGGGCACTTCGTAAAAGCGTCGCGTGCCCTTCCTGATCGGCAGCCGCAGTTCGGCGCGCTGATTGGGTTTAAGACGGTTGGCAAAGCGGGCAATTTCGGAGATCTGCCGCGCTCCGCACAAGAGCGCCATGGCGGTGATGGTCAGCACCGGGCCGATGCGGAAGCGGGTGTTTTTCGCCCTCGGATCTGGGGCCTGTCGCAACAACTCGAGCAGACTGCGGCGTTGCTTTTGATCGACGGGCAGCACCCCGTGGGCGGCAGCCACCATCGCGCCCGCGTGTTCGGGGGCCAGCGGCACCGCGCACGCCTTCTTCCGGGCGCCGGCTTCGAGCTCTTTGAGCCAGAGCCGCTTCGGGCGACCATTGGGAACAAAATAATCGGCCCGGTGCCGGCTGTTTCCATCGCTCATTCCCACCGGTTGCCATCCCCCGGCCTTGTAGCACGTGCCGGCGTAGGCTTCCGGATCGGTAAAGCTTTCTGCCAGAAGCGGCCGATAGCCAAAGCGCTTCCTGCCACTGTGCCGGCAGGGCCCGGCAGGCCGCGGCCAGCGCCTGGCCGGCCAGATTCGGTTCCCGGCCCTTATCGTGGGGCAGCAGATAGCGACGGTTCTGCACTGACCAACTTGAGGCGTTCGGCTGCCAGAGCCGGGTTCCAGCCGATCCACTTCTCACGGTCCTTGAGCTTGAGGGCGGCCGGCCCCCAGACCAGAAGGGCGACCCATCGCTTGTCACGCACGACCACCTGGCGCAGGAAATCGCCCACAGAGGGCGCCCGTCCGAGGTAATGCTCTCGCCGCCAGCAATTCGTCGAAGCGTTCCCGCTCCAACGCTGTAACGACCTCGACTTTCAGTGATTGATCGGCCCGTAAAAGGCCGCTCCCGGCTTCTAAATCATCGACAAGAGATTTCATCCCAAGCCCACCACAACCCAAAACCACCAAATTGTCTAGTCCCCATTTCCGATCCTCAGGTTCAACCAACTACAAAATCACTATCAAGAGCCCT
>CAWDWA010000019.1:0-246786 GCA_963805815.1 uncultured Verrucomicrobiae bacterium | reverse complement strand
TTTTCGACTTCGTATAGCTCGCAGAAGAGCCGGGCGTCCTTGATACGTCGGCCCTGGGCATCCACGATGGCAATAACAAGGTTGTTGCTGTGTAGATCGATTGCTGCATAGTAGGAAAGTGCTTTCTTCATTATGGGGTCTTCCTTGCGGTGATGAGTTCAGTGTTAGTTAGTAACTGCAAAGACCGGCGAAGCCGGCTAACTCAGCATACTGTGAGGAGGCCCCGATAGCACTTTGCCCTAGGCCCTGAACAAGCGTGATGGGGATAAATTCATTGCCATAAAAAACTCGAAATGCCCTTGAATCCTTGGTTTGATGGCGGTGCTAAAACCAAAACCATCCAAAGAGAAAGGTCATTTCGAGTGAAAAGAACATATCCGAAGATCCTGCGTAATCGCAAGCGCCGAATTCAACGCCGTCTCGACGCGAAGCGTGGGTGGAGCAATCAGGCGGAGCCTATCATAACCGCCCGCAACATCCACTATGAGATGGCCGAGAAGAGCCGGGCGATCAACTGCGGAGGAATCGGAGCGATTCATCTGATGGTTAACAAGCTGGGCCTCCGCGAGGAGATTGACTCGCGACTGCATCTTCTTAAGAAACACCTTCCCTACCACGAGAGCGATCATGTGCTCAACCTGACTTACAACGCGCTGCTCGAGGGCGTGCGGCTCGAAGACATCGAGCTTCGTCGCAATGATGAAGCCTTCCTTGACGGCCTGGGTGCCCAGCGCATTCCCGACCCGACAACGAGCGGTGACTTTACGCGCCGCTTTGCTGAGGAGGACATCGTCAATCTCATGGAGATAACCAACACGGTGCGCCGGCGGGTGTGGGAGCAGCAGCCCGGGCAGTTCATGGCAGAGGCTTTTATAGATACCGACGGCACCATCGCGCCGACGCTCGGCGAATGCAAAGGCGGGATGTCTCTTTCCTACAAAGGCATTTGGGGGTATGCGCCGTTGACAGTCTCACTGGCTAATACCAATGAAGTGCTATATCTGGTCAACCGCCCCGGGAATGTCGTCAGTCATGAGGGGTGCGTGCCGTGGATCGATCGGGCCATCGAGTTGGTGCGCCCTCATGCCGGAAAGATCACATTGCGCGGCGACACGGACTTCACACTGACTGGCGAGCTGGATCGATGGGATAAAGAAGGCGTCCAGTTCCTCTTCGGTATGGACGCGCACCCGAAGGTGGTCGGACTGGCCGAAGCCTTGCCGCAAGAGGCATGGACGCCGTTGGAGCGACTGCCGCGCTATGAGATTGCCACGCGCCCGCGACGCAAGAGTGAACGGGTCAAGGAGAGCATCGTACGTTTCAAGGGGTATGAGAACAAGGTGCTCACGGGGGAGAGCGTGGCCGAAATAGACTATCAGCCGAATAAATGCTCGCGGTCTTACCGCCTGATCATCGTACGTAAGAACATCAGCGTGAAGAAAGGCGAGCAAGTGCTCTTCGACGATGAACGGTACTTCTTCTATATCACCAACCGCGTCGACTACACCCCGCCGGAAATCGTGAGTCTGGCCAACGGACGCTGCAATCAGGAGAACGTGATTGAGCAGTTAAAGAACGGAGTGAACGCTATGCGTATGCCGGTGGACGATTTGCTTAGCAATTGGGCCTATATGGTCATGACTTCCCTGGCATGGAATCTGAAGGCATGGTTTGGGTTGCTGATGCCCAACAAGGAACGGGGGATGGATTTGGTCAAGATGGAGTTCCGGCGGTTTTTGCACTCAATCATTCTGCTACCCACGCAGATCGTTCGCACGGGTCGGCGGATCATCTACCGCATCATGAACTACAACGTCTGGTTGAAGGAACTCTTTGCTGCATGGGAGCACCTGCGAGGGCTTCGTATTACCTGAAAGAAAACCTGGCAAGGAAAGAATAGCGCTGATCATGCACTTCACGCAGGCGTACTATGTACAGGTCGCTCACCAATCCACGCGATAGCACAATGAAGCCAACAACGAGCAGGCCGAGAAGTGTGATTATTTAGTAACAATGCGCCATCGATTAGCTGTTCTAATAAATAAGCTGATATAGCGTCCTGAAATGCCGACCGAATCGCGGTCGCCGGGCTTCAAGCTTTTTTTTCGCTTATTTTGGGACTAGATGCTTATCAGGCAGTCGCTTGAATACGCGGACGATACCACTGCGCATATTCGCCTCTGCCAGAATCGATTGCTGCGCAGTAAGCTCGGTTTGGAACTCACGCAATTCTCGCTCTCGGGTGGCATTGGATTGGTTTAGCTCGCTGATGATGCGTTTCTGCTCCGCAGGGGAGGAGTAGGTGAGGCGTTCTTTTCGGAGTGGATCAATCCGTTCTGCCGTCTCCATGCGCTCAGCATGGACTTCGATGGTGTGCTCGAGCACAGGGATCCAAGAGGTGAGATGTCTTACTTCGTATCGAAGGGGATCGATGTTTGACGTTTCGGACTCGAGCGCTTTGCGAAGTTCCAAGAGCCGAGTTAGCCGGCGATGCTCCTCTTTCAGTTCGGCCCGCTTATCCGCGCTGGAGTCATCTTCAGCGAGAAGGGTGTCAACGTCCAAGTCCGCTTGGTCGGCCTGCGCCCAAACCGACTCCAATCGATTGAGGTCCGCCCGTCCGGTCGGGACCCATTCGCACATCTCGATCCTGGCTCTCCGGTGGTGAACCTCGATCTCAAGTTGACTTTTCTCCCCAGCCAGTGTTTCCCGCTCAGCGAGCAGTCCTTCTGACTTGTGATCGATCTGGGTTTTAATGAGGACATCAGGGTATTGGTTGGTGAGTTCTTTGTTTAAAACCTGACCCACTCGAACCACCGCTCCACTTGGGAGATGTTCCTCCATTCCTTTGGCTTTAGCCGCCTTGAGAATTGCCTGATCCACCGCGGTATTGGTGTGGAAAACGATCAGAACCGAGCGATCGGCCCAGAAGAGATTCATCACTATCTCGCCGATGGTCGTGGTCTTCCCCGTCCCAGGCGGCCCCCATATTGCAGTGAGGTCATGCCCGATCGAGCTGGCGACGGCCGCAGATTGCCCGTCGTTCAGAGCGGGTCCCTCGTTGCCGCGGCGGGGAATGGGAGACCCAGAAACCGATATCCGACCCAGCATCCGATCCGCGGAGGGATTATCTCTCTCTGCCTTGTCTAAACGGTGTCCGGCTTGCTTTCATAGCAAAAGTCATTGTCTAGCTTGTTGGTTAGCCATGCCAGGCTTGGATGAAGGTGACGGGCAGAGTTCGTATGGGGGGATTGGCGAACTGCATGGACAACGCGCAGGGAGCGCTGCGAGCGGGCAATGGCTATCGTCGTCGCAGCGGCGGTGCAGCGATCCGCCTACGCGTCTCCGCCCGGTAGATGGGTAGAGTTGAAAATCGGTTTCCGATTCCGTGCAATGGCCCTGGCGCTCGCAGAGGGGCGCTTGAAGCTGTCTTTGGAGCGCTTTCCTTCGGTTCACTCTCCGCGCAACCAGACGCAGCAGAAGGCGGCAACGCGCTTGATTGGAAGGGATCATCCTCGTCCCTGTAATGCATCGTCTTTGCTAGCCATCGGTCCCGGGATGGCGCATACTTCGGAATGCTAATACCAGACACCGTCGAGAACCGCTTCTTTGCTCCGCTGTCCGCCGCAATTCCGAGCGAAAGAAGCGGCCAGCGGTTCTCCGATGGCGAGTACGTGCGCGCGGGAATACTCAGAGTGGCGGCACAGAGCATCAGCGGGCGCGACTTCCTTCAGCTTAGCCATGGGATCCACGATCTTCCGATTGCCTCGAGCACCTACTTCGATGCCCTGAACTCCGGACGCCGACTCGAGATGCTCCGCCTGAGCGAGGCGAACCTCTCCGAAGCGGTCGTCGCCGAGCTCCGCCGGGGCGACGACCGGCTGGCGGGGATCGCGGAGCTTGCGGGCCGCGAAGTCTGGGCCGGTGACGGCCATTTCATCGAGCATGCCTGCCACGACGCCCGCATCCTGCACTCCGACGACACGATGCGCTACACGGCGCTCAACACCATCTATATGAAAGATCTGCGCACCGGTGCGGTGCGGCCTCTGGAGCTGTGCTGCGGCTCGGAGCACGAAGTCCGGGTCCTCCAGCGCCTCAATATCGGAGAGCTCAGGATGGGAGGCAGCAAGGGAGCCATCCTCGTCTACGACAGCGCCTCGGTGGATTTCGGACTGTGGTACAGGATGCGCCAGGGCAGCGGCGTCTATGTGGTCAGTCGCTGGAAAAGCAACCTGCGGCCCGTCGCGAGCGAACCCCTTGCCGTGGACCACAGCGATCCCCGCAACGACGGGGTACTCTCCGACGAGCGCGTCGAATGGACTGGGCATGGGAAATTTCGCAAGATCACCTACCGTGATCCGGAGAGCGGCGCCATCCACGAGTATGCGACCTCCGACATGAAGCTGCCCCCCGGCGTGGTGGCCCTGCTCTACCGGCTCCGCTGGGATCTGGAGAAGACCTTCGACGAGTTTGAGAACAAGCTGCAGGAGAACAAGGCGTGGGCCTGCGGCGACGAGGCGAAGAGGGCCCAGGCCCTCTTCATCGCAATGTTCCACAATCTCATGCTAGTCTTCCTGCGCAGGCTGGCCGACGAGGAGGCAATCGAGGACACGAAGCTGGACCGCAAACATCGGAAGGCATTGGAACGCCGACGCAAGGAGTGCGGCCAATGGGGTGGCTACATCAACACCTGGGCTGCGGCCTTCCGCAGAGCCACGCAGTGCAGCCTCCAATTCATCCGATGGTTGCGACACCAGTTCATCCGGAAGACTTCCTATAGACAAAGCCTGACCCAGCTACGGCCGCTCATGGAAAGCTATCTCTAATACTTTCCGGACACCGTTTCTTGTCTTCAATCCGCTGGACGAGCTTTTTCATGAGATAGGAGAGGTCTGTCCGGAGCCATGCTTTGGGCACGAAATCGGTCAAATTCTCCTCAACACTGACAACAACTCGAAGGCCTTCGATCGAGACGATGGTGACCGGAATCCGAGGCCGATCTGGAACCACCAGTTCACCAGGAGTATCCCCCGGAGTGTTCAAGACAGTCTCGAGCTTGAAGGCGTATTGGAATGACTTAGCCGCCTTTCTAATCAGTTTCCCATCGATTAAGGGGATCGCCGATAAAGCGGAATTTCGGGACGCCGCTTCTATTTCTTCCTCGAGAGCCGTCCGGAACTCGTCGAGAATGGGAGGGAGCTTTTTTCGTTCTACTGATTGATCTTCACCCATTAGGACAAGGGTCAAGTGGCAAAAGGATCTCTTCTGCGAATATCTTTGCGAACATCGCATTCCCCCGGACTTACGTTGGAGAAGTTGCCTGCTTCGAAGGTCCGATCCGAACCATAGGTTTTTCTGCGGGTTTGATTTCGGATATTCAGCCCTTTCAAGAAAAGAGCGATCCGTTCAGTCACCCATCTGGTTCTAACGCCGGTCTTTGTAAGACCGGGGTCCAATCCGCCTCGAAGGCGAATCCAGAAAAACGTCTGTGCCAGGGTCCGTGTTCACCCATTAGGACAAGGGTCAAGTGGCAAAAGGATCTCTTCTGCGAATATCTTTGCGAACATCGCATTCCCCCGGACTTACGTTGGAGAAGTTGCCCGCTTCGAAGGTCCGATCCGAACCATAGGTTTTTCTGCGGGTTTGATTTCGGATATTCAGCCCTTTCAAGAAAAGAGCGATCCGTTCAGTCACCCATCTGGTTCTAACGCCGGTCTTTGTAAGACCGGGGTCCAATCCGCCTCGAAGGCGAATCCAGAAAAACGTCTGTGCCAGGGTCCGTGTTCATTCAGTGGGGATATAACTCGTGGTTCCGGAATGCCCTCAGCGCCTTGTTTCAGGCGGCAGGCAGGCTTTCCGTCCAACCCTATGGTGACTCACGGCCCCTCGTCGAATCGTCTGTGAAGCTCGTTCTTTCGCTTTCCTTCGCGTCCATGCAAATGAAGCGGGAGAGCACCCGCCTCCAATCAGTCAGATGAGTTAGTTTTCAACCCCATTCTCTGGCTGGCGGATGCTCTCCGAAGTGTCGTTTTGGCTTCGTCGGCGCGTGCGGCGACCGGCGCCCGCCGTCCGGTTGCCTGTCCCGAAGAGGCGGTCGCCGTCGTATTGGCAGCCGTGCGTGAGGATGTGCCACACGGGTTTGGCTACTTTGCAGCCGAGCGCCTTGCGGGCGATGATGGGGCTGGTCTTCGCCACTTTGCGATCGTGCCAGCGCTGCGCTCTCGCGTCGTAGCGCCGGATGAAATTGGCGGCTTCGATGAAGCTCCATGCCAGATAGCGGTTGCCGCATTTGCTGTTGTTCTCGCCCTTCTTCTTGCTGTTGCTCCTGCGGGAGGCGTTGACCATGCGCGCATAGCTGGCGAAGTCCTCCGGGCTGGCAAAGCGGCGGATGTCGCCAACTTCGAGCAGAATGGTCATGGCCAGGATCCTGCCGATGCCCGGCACGCTGTTTAGTGCCTTGAAGCCGGACTGGGTTTGCACGGTTGCCAGCACATGCTTCTCGATCCGGGCGATGCTGCGGGCGAAGGCATCGATGTGCGACTTCTGGATTTCGGCCGTCAGCTTCTCGGCTGGATCTTCGAAAAGATCAACGAATTGCCGTGCATCCGCCTTCTTCTGCAGCTCGCTGGTGGAAATCGGGCAGCAGCCCATGGTGCGCATTTGCAGATTGCGCAGACTCAGGATGAGCGAGGTGCGCTTGGCGACAAGGGAGGCACGGCGCCGGAGCAGGCCGCGGACGGCGCGCTGCTTGCGCTCTCCTATGTAACCTTCCGGAAGAATGCCCAGGCGGAGCACTTCCGCGAGGAAGAATGCGTCGCTCTGGTCGTCGGCATGTTTGAGCCCATCGTATTGAGTGAGCGCGGCGGGATTGGCCAGCACGACGTGGAAACCGAGATCCTGGAGGCCATCGACGAGCCAATACCAGTTGAAGGTGCTTTCCACGGCGATGGTGACGATCCTGGCACGATAGGGGTGCAGGAACTTCTCCACATCATAGAGCTCGCAGAAGAGCCGGGCGCTCTTGATGCGGCGGCCATGGGAGTCCACGACGGCTATGACGAGGTTGTTGCTGTGCAGATCGATTGCGGCATAATAAGGATGAGTTTTCTTCACTTTGGGAGTCTCCTTTGCGTGGATGAGTTGCGTTCGTGTTTAGACTGCAAAACCGGCGGAGCCGGCATGCTCAGCATACTGCGAGGAGGCTCCCCTTTGCACTCTGTCCTAGATGCTTATCAGTCAACAATTCTTGACATTATTGATAAGGGCAATCCAGAGGAAACCTCAACTGTACGTCTTATGGCATTTGGTCCGGCTGAACCCGCGGGGCCACCTCGCAAACCCGCATCGCAGTCCAACTTCTTCTATGCTGATTCATAAGCAAGCTCGGCCTCAATAAGAAGTCCGCCAAGTCTCGAATTTAGAGGCCATGAATCAGCAATCACACGGGCGATCCCCAAGTGACGGCGTGATTTTGGTGGTAAAACGTCATTCTCAAGTCTTCTCATTGCGTCTACGAAGCAGTTTCGGAAAACTTCCAATTGCTCAGGACGACCTTCTCCCCCCTTACCTTCTCTATGCTTTGCAAGCTCGTCGTCTATCGCATCAATTGCTGACTGCAATAACTGCTTAGCTCTACTAATATTCATGGCTCAAAAGGTTTGACGTATCTAAAATATATTTCTGCACTTGACCGCCCCCTACTCCCAAACCCATCGATGCAGCGCGTCCTTCGAGTAGTGGTGTTCCCGGACGAATCTGGAACTGTTTTAAGAAAGTCATTTGGTTCCATTCAGGTTTCAGTGCGAGACTACTTCGAGAAGCCGGAAAGGTCTCGAAAAGATAGCGACCCTCTGCGAAAGCATTGACACCATCAAAATATCTGAGCCCATACTCTGATGGACCGGCTTGCCTCTGCCGAAGTGTGTTGATTTCGAAAGACTGAAGGATTTGTTTTCGGAAACTGCGAGGAATACTTTGAGACTTGAGATATGCGGAAGCCTCACGAACCCCAGCGTACGGAAGAGGCGTTAACGGTATATTCCTTGGAGTTTCAACTCTGCTCAGCAATTTCGGCAGATTGCGGATCCATTGCGTGATCTCGGGTGCGGCGCGGATTGCTGCCGGGAGTGCCCTGATTAATGTGTAGAGCGCGGCTCCCCCGACCGCCGTCTGGACAATGTCGTCGAAGCCGTCTGACGCGCTTAACGAAGCGCTCACAAGATATGACCAACTCAGGAGGCCATCGGCGGTTTCCCAGTCGTCTCCCAGAATCGCATCCAGCGCGGCAGAACGTAGATTCCCCTGGATCTGCAAGGCGCTTGCCTTGGCATAAGCGACGCTTCCTTGCTGCAGGGTTACCGCCAGACCCTCGAGCCGAATCCCCGATGCGATCGCGGCTCCTGCAGATACGCTCGCCAGCGTCATGTATCCGCCCGGATCGGTGCCGTTTACGCCATCCGCACTCGCATACAGATACTTGTGGAGGCTTTCCGGCTCGCTCCTCTGCCCTTCGTAGCTGTCCATCGTCCAGAACCTGCCGGTAAGCGGGTTCATCATCCTCGCGCGGAGATAATAGAGGCCCAGTGCGACGTCGAATTGTTCTCCGCAGTAGCGATACGGGTTCGCGGTTGTGCCGGCCGAACTCAGGAGTTCCCCGAAAGCGTCATACGTATAGGTGTCGGTGATCTGGCCCTGCTCATCGGTCAGAAAGCGGACGTTGCCATGACCATCGTAGCCGTAATAGGTCAGGCTCCAGCCAGCGCCGTTCCCGTCCGACTGATCCATCGAGATCAGGTCGTGGCCGTACGTGTAGACACGAGTGAGCGTGCCGTTGGTGTGCTCCTCAACCACCTGGGCGTAGCCGGTTGGGTTCAGCTCATCGACAAGGCAGGTGGTCGTCGTGGTAACTCCGCCAGAGGTGACCGCTTCCCGGACCTTATGACCGTCGCCATTATAAGTAATTGCGATCGTCGAGGACCTGCCGTCGATAAGGCCGACGCGGCGGATGAGGCGGTTCTGGCTGTCGTAAGCGTCCGTTCCACTGGTTCCGGAATCGGGTGGCTGAGAAACCATCCCTGTCAGCGTATTACCGTTCGCGTCATGCGTGTCGCCGTTGACATGGTCGTTGGCGTCGTAGCTGAAGCTTTGGCTGGTCAGGCCGGGAATGCTGCTGGCGCGGCTGTTCCGGTTGCCTACGGCGTCCAGCGCATAGTTGACGACCCCGTTCTTCCAATCGGGGTCGCCTGTGATCGTCTCGGTTTTCAGGCGCCACAAGGCGTCGTACTCGTAGTGGACGTTGCGTGTTTGCGCTGACGGAATAGCGCCCTCCTGAACCTCACGCCGGTGGCCGGTTGGGTAAAGGCCGTAAGTGTAACTCGCTACATTGAGGAGATTTTCTGTGTGGTAGAGCGAGACGAGCTGGTTGACGCTGTTGTGACTGTAGGTTGCGGTTGCGCCCGAGGGCAGCGCAACGGTTCGGAGATTGCCGTTAGCGTCGTAGCCGTAATCGGTCAGCTCATTATTCGCGTCCGTAACCGTGTCGAGGCGGTTGAGCGCATCGTAGGTGTAACCCATCGCTGCGCCCTCGGGCGTTGAGCTTACAATCAATCGGAGATCCCCTGCTTCATCATAGGCATAGCTAAGAGTGCCTTCCGGGCGTTGGACGGCTTCGAGCCGGTCACGGGCATCGTAAAAATACAACGTCGTGCCGCTGCCGTCGCTCATCATCGAGCGTTGACCGCTCGCCGTGTAGGTCAACTCAACCGGCGTCTCCCCGAAGCTGCTGTCGGGAATCCGGAACCGCGGGCGGTTCATGGTGTCGTATTGATATTCTGTGGTCCGTCCATTGAAGTCCGTCCGATAACGGATGTTCCCTACGGCGTCGTATTCTATCGTCTCCTTCTGACCAAGGGGCAGGACCCGCGTGACCCGACGGCCCAAATTGTCGTAGCTGTAATCGGTGGTGCGGCCTTTTGCGTCGGTTTGCGTGAGTTTATTTCCCAGCTCGTCGTACGTGTAGCGGGTGATGACGGGTTGACCACCCGCCTCTGGCGCTGGCTTCACGACGGCACTCAGACGTCCGAGCGCATCATACACGTATCGCGTCGTGCGGCCGCTCTGGTCTGTCTCGCTCAACTGCCGTCCCAGTCCGTCGTAAGCGGATTGTGTCTGCGTCGCAATTGTCTGGTATCCATATCCCGTCCAAACTTTCGAGACCGGATAGATCGTCTGCACCCTCCGGTTGAGCGCGTCGTAACGATGTTCGGTAGTTTGGCCCTTGGCGTCGGTGAAGAACCGGAGGTTTCCGCTGTCGTCGTACTCATAATCAACCCGTTGGCCAAGTGCGTCAACGATGGCCACCCGACGCCCGGCATCGTCATAGATGTAAGTTGTGGTGTTCCCACGCGGATCGATGCTCTTCCAGACCCGGCCCGAAGCGTCGTACTGATTCGAGGACAGCGTAACGATGCCGTCGACGCCGTGGAAGCGGGTTTCAGTCAACCGACCTCCGGAGTCATAGAGGAACTGCGTGGCGTAACCACGCCGGTCGATGTTGAACTCCCGACGCCCGGAGACATCGTAACGGATTTCCTCTACCGTTCCGTCTGGATAGATCGTTTTCCAAAGCTCACCCCGGTCATTATAGAGCCGCTCAGCGACCCGCCGGAGCGCGTCGTAGGTCTTCCACACCTTGCCGATGCCGTTGTAAACGACCTCGCTCGTGGCTGTCGGATTCTCGCTACGGGAATGCTCGGCGTCCCACGTTTTCACCAACCGGTCATTGGCGTCATATTCGTGTTCGGTGACTACCTCATGGACATTCCCGTCGGCATCGGTGCGAGTTGTGCGCACGAAGGTCCGGTTGCCGTTGGCGTCGTATTCGTAGGCCGTGACATGACCGGCAGGATTGGTCATTCTGACGAGACGACCGGGCCCATCGTAGTCGTAATCCGTCACCAGGGTCTCGGTGAAGGAGACTCCAGCAGCATCTACCACAGTAACGGTGCGCGTCTCGGTATCCGCGTTGCCATTGGCGTCATATGTGAAGGTAGTAACGTTTCCAGCGGCGTCGATGGCGGTGTGCAGCAGTGCCGAACCGGGGTAATAGGTATTCACCGTCTTCCGACCAGTGGGATCGGTAATGGCAAGAACGTTGCCACGATCATCGTAGCTAAACCGCGTTGCGTGCCCGAGCGGATCGACGATCTTGCGTAAGAGCCCGTCCTCCGCGGGAGGAGTTAGCGGATCATCGTCCTCGTATACATAGGAGGTCGTCAGAGTCTTCGTTATCAGCCTGCCACTTCCGTCTGAGAAGAGTCCCGTGACACTTTCGGAAGTCTTGAGATCGCTCTTCGAACCGTCGCTCCACGTCTGATAGGCGGTGACGGTCCGCGTCCCATCCGGTGTCACCGTTTCCACCACGTTGCCACGCTCGTCGTAACGATGGAACGTGGTGTGACCATCGCGGTTGCGAATGTTCTCGGTACGGCCGGCGATGTCGTGCGTGAATATCGTTTCGTTGCTATCGGCATCGATCGTCTTAAGAAGGCGCCCATCGTTGTCGTATTCATTGCGTACTGCCTGTTTGCCTCCAGCATCGACGATACGGTCGAGAAGATGGGTTTCACCTTTGTAGTAATAGCGAACTGTGGGTGGGCCCGGGAACGGAGTCGTGCGCTCCCAGGAGCAATCAAGATCGCCGTTAGACGCATACACGTAGTGCAACTGGTTACCGCGCGGATCAGTGATCGAGGTGATCCTGCCCTCGGAATCGCGATTAAAATTGATGCTTTCACCGGAGGAATGGGTGACCGATCTGATCCGGCCGCTGCCGTCGCGATTGATCGTCAGTTTATTTCCCAAGCCGTCGGACATCGCCACCAGATCGCCTTCGACATCGAACTCGAAAGACCGACCGTCCTGCATCGTTAGAAACCAGCCAGTAGCATCTTCCACCAAGGGGGCGTCCTGGGCGGAGTTTTCGTGTGTTGCCAGGCCCATCGGCCCGACAAGGGGATACTGCACGTAGAAGGGGGCATCGGGACCGACAGTCACGGTTGATCCGAACCACGGATCACGAGCCTTGTATCCTTTGACTGAAAGAGTGGCGCCGCGCGATCCGCCAGTCACCCGATATACTATGCCAAGCGGCATGCTGTAGCTGATCGGTGCGAATGCGAGGCCAATTACGTCGCCATCTGCGTCGACGATTGAGCCTGTCGCATTTGGGGAACGCTTGAGGACGGCCTTCGGGCGGAAACGCAGCGTCTCATCGCCCGGCATCCTGACCATTGCAAGGTGTGGCCCCTCATCATCGATTCGGTAGAAGGAGGGATCCGTCTCGCTGCCCTCGTGCACAAAGTAGTTCCAGCCCTCACCCATAGTCCGGGACAGCTCGAGACGGATCGTGTCAAGATCCAGATTCCAGCCATAGCCGAAATCGCCAGAACACGGATCTCTGCTATCATAGATCCGATTAATGGTGATCGGAATGCCCGCCAGCGGGATGGTGAGATCGTTTAAGGCCAGAGTGAAATGACCAACCTTCATGCCGCCATCAACCGCAATGGTTCGCTGAACCGCGGAAAGTCCGCCATTGATATCCCTTGCTACGAGACGGATTTGGTAGTTGCCATTGACGAGTAGTGTCGGATCCAGCGTGCCGAGCGAGTCTTTGAAAACCGGGCTGCTACCGCCGGAAAATGTGATCCATTCCGCGCAGTCCGATCCGAGGTGGCGATATTCGAGCCAATAGGAATCGAGGGAGTTGCCTGCAGCCATACCAACGATATCCGTCGGCTCCGTTACAACATCGCCATCGATTGGTGACAAGATCTCCAAAATGGGGCGTTCGTTCCCACCGAGGTCGACAACTTCAATCGTCACGGAGGCGGAGGCAGCGGAGAGTTCGTCGTTGTCAGTAGCGATCGCAGTGAGCGAGTGCACTCCTGCGGCGAGGTTAGTCAAGGTTATGGAATGGGGTGGCGCTGTGGATGTGCCAATTCGCGCCTCTCGGTCGAAGAAGTCGACCCGAACGATCGATCCGTCGGCGTCTGTCGCGGTGGCGCTGACCTCCACATTCCGCCCCAGTGAGACCTTCTGACCGTCCGTAGGTGAGTCAATGGAAACGACCGGAGCCGCCGCTCCTACCGTGAAAACGATCTCTTCGGAGCTTCCGGTCAGTCCTGTATCATCGGATGCAACCGCTTTGAATCGATACGTGCCGGCCAGTTTTCCCGAAATTGAATGTGTGAATGGAACCGTCGTATCGCTGGCAATGAGTTCGCCATTCTCAAAAAAATCAACACGGACGACTGCGCCATCTTCGTCTCGCGCCAGTGCCTCTATTTTCAAGCTGGCGGGAGCAGGCAGAGTTTCGCCGTCCGTGGGATTCGCTATCGCCACGGTCGGTGCAATCGGCATGGGCCGCACGACTACGGCCACGGTATCTTCTGAAGTCGCGCTGCCATCAGTGGCTTCGAGACGAAGCACATAGTCACCCGACTCTTCGAAGGAAACCGTCGTAATTGCCTCATCGACGGGATCGAAAGTCACAGCGCCCGGGCCCTCGACGACGCTCCAGGCAGCAGTGAGACCGATGTCGTATGGCAAACCATCGTCCTCGACATTTCCACTGAGCGTCAGTGTATTCGGAAGTGCCACTCCGGCATCAGGACCAGCGTCCACCAAAGGGCCTTTGTTGATCTGGGATTTACCACAACTTCCGGAGTCGAAAATCTCCTGGATTTCCGAACTGCCCAGCGCCCGACTATAGATACTGACTTCATCGAGGCCCCCATCGAAAAATACCTCCGTTGCCTTGCGAGACCCGAAGTAGAGATCCCCGATTGTTTTTGGTGTAAAGCGTCCGACGTTCTTCTCCACCTGAAGCACTCCATTGCGGTAGATCCGGACTACCCCGCTGGACTTGTCATAAGTTACCGCAAAGTGCTGCCAGACATTCAGCTCATTGAAACCGTCGTAATAACCCACAGGGTGGGCGCCGCCCTCTGAATCGGTCAGATTCAGATAAAAACTCTGCACTCCGCTTGATACATAGCGCTGTTCCACCTCCACTCCCGCTGTCCCATCGTTCCAGCCCACCAGCACTCCGGTGCCGGTGTAAGAATCCGGCCTCGCCCAGAACTCGACAGTCAATCCCTCTCCCATTCCCACATCCAGAATCGATTTCCCTGGAACGCGCGCCGTCGCACGGGATCCATCAAACTCAAATCCCTGCGAGACATGCGCATCCACATACCCCGCCCCACTGCTAAGCAGTGCATCGTTGCCATTGATCAAATCCACCGGCAACCCGTTGCCCGGCCACCAGCCTACCAGTCCCTCATGCACTTCCGCCCGACAAAGAGCTCCCACCCGGACCTCAATCTGATCCCGACTTAATGACGCTCCATCTTCAGCCTCCAGAGCCAGAAGATAGAGCCCCTCGGTATCAAAGCTTGCTGTTGTGACCAAAGCGTCCTCGGCATCAATCGCCACCGTCCCGGGTCCCGCCAGCACTTTCCATTTGCTGCGTAGGCCCGAACCAACCGGCAACCCATCGTCATTAACGACTCCAGACAACGTCACCGTCCCTCCCGTCATATTCGCATACAGGTCCGGACCCGCATCCACCTCCGGCGCATTATTGTCATCCGGCGGACACTTCCCCATCCAGTCCGATGAATAGATCGCCCATAGCTCCGAACCATCCAGCGCTCGGTTATACACACTGACTTCGTCAAGTCCCCCATCAAAGAACTCTCCGGTGCCTTTCCTCGATCCGAAGAAGAGATCTCCGCCCGTCTCTGGAGTAAAGCTCCCCACATTCTTCTCCACTTGCAGCACCCCATTGCGGTAGATCCGGGCCACTCCGCTGGCCCTATCATAGGTCACCGCAAAGTGCTGCCAGACATTCAGCCAATTGAATCCATCGTAATAACTTACAGCATGCGCGCCACCCTCTGTGTCAGTCAGATGCAAATAGAAATTCTGCGCTCCGCTCCCTTCATAACGCTGTTCCACTTCCACTCCCCCTGTCCCATCGTTCCAACCCACCACAACTCCTGTCCCGGAGTAAGTATCCGGCCGTGCCCAGAACTCGATACTTAATCCCTCACCCGTCCCCACATCGAGAACCGATGTTCCGGGAACTCGGGCGGTCCCCCGCGATCCGGCAAACTCAAATCCCTGAGAGACACGCGCGTCCGTATACCTCGCTCCGCTGCTAAGCAGCGCATCATTGCCGTTGATCAGGTCCACTGGCAACCCGTTGCCCGGCCACCAACCCACCAATCCCTCATGCACTTCCGCCCGGCACAAAGCTCCCACCCGGACCTCAATCTGATCCCGGTTCAACGAGGCTCCGTCTTCAGCCTCCAGTGCCAGAAGATATAGCCCCTCGGTATCAAATCTTGCTGTTGTGACCAAAGCGTCCTCGTCATCGATCGTCGCAGTCCCGGGTCCCGCCAGAACCTTCCAACTGCTGCGCAGACCAGGACCAACCGGCAGCCCATCGTCATTAACTACTCCAGACAACGTCACCGTCCCTCCAGCCACGTTCACATACAGATCCGATCCCGCATCCACCTCCGGCGCCTGATTATTATCCGGCGGACATTTCCCCTTCCAGTCCGACGAATAGATCGCCCATATCTCCGAACCGTCCAGCGCACGGTTATAGATACTGACTTCATCGAGTCCTCCCTCAAAGAATGCCTCCGTTCCTTTGCGGGATCCGAAATAGAGATCTTCGCCCGTCTCTGGAGTAAAGCTCCCCACATTCTTCTCCACTTGCAGCACCCCGTTGCGGTAGATCCGGGCCACTCCGCTGGCCCTATCATAGGTCACCGCAAAGTGCTGCCAGACATTCAGCCAATTGAATCCATCGTAATAACTTACAGCATGCGCGCCGCCCTCTGTGTCAGTCAGATGCAAATAGAAATTCTGCGCTCCGCTCCCTTCATAGCGCTGTTCCACTTCCACTCCCCCTGTCCCATCGTTCCAACCCACCACAACTCCTGTCCCGGAGTAAGTATCCGGCCGTGCCCAGAACTCGATACTTAATCCCTCACCCGTCCCCACATCGAGAACCGATGCTCCGGGAACTCGGGCGGTCCCCCGCGATCCGGCAAACTCAAATCCCTGAGAGACGCGCGCGTCCGTATACCTCGCTCCGCTGCTAAGCAGCGCATCATTGCCGTTGATCAGGTCCACTGGCAACCCGTTGCCCGGCCACCAGCCCACCAATCCCTCACGCACTTCCGCCTGGCACAAAGCTCCGACCCGAACCTCAATCTGATCCCGGTTCAACGAGGCTCCGTCTTCAGCCTCCAGTGCCAGAAGATATAGCCCCTCGGTATCAAATCTTGCTGTTGTGACCAAAGCGTCCTCGTCATCGATCGTCACCGTCCCGGGCCCCGCCAGAACCTTCCATCTGCTGCGCAGACCCGCACCAACCGGCAGCCCATCGTCATTAACGACTCCAGATAACGTCACCGACCCTCCCGCCGTGCTCACATACAGATTCGGCCCTGCATCCACCCCCGGCGCCTGATTTTCATCCGGCGGACATTTACCCTTCCAGTCCGCCGAATAGATTGACCATATCTCTGAAGCATCCAGCGCACGGTTATAGATACTGACTTCATCGAGTCCTCCCTCAAAGAATGCCTCCGTTCCTTTGCGGGATCCGAAATAGAGATCTCCGCCCGTCTCTGGAGTAAAGCTCTCCACATTCTTCTCCACTTGCAGCACCCCATTGCGGTAGATCCGGGCCACTCCGCTGGCCCTATCATAGGTCACCGCAAAGTGCTGCCAGACATTCAGCCAATTGAATCCATCGTAATAACTTACAGCATGCGCGCCACCCTCTGTGTCAGTCAGATGCAAATAGAAATTCTGCGCTCCGCTCCCTTCATAACGCTGTTCCACTTCCACTCCCCCTGTCCCATCGTTCCAACCCACCACAACTCCTGTCCCGGAGTAAGTATCCGGCCGTGCCCAGAACTCGATACTTAATCCCTCACCCGTCCCCACATCGAGAACCGATGTTCCGGGAACTCGGGCGGTCCCCCGCGATCCGGCAAACTCAAATCCCTGAGAGACACGCGCGTCCGTATACCTCGCTCCGCTGCTAAGCAGCGCATCATTGCCGTTGATCAGGTCCACTGGCAACCCGTTGCACGGCCACCAGCCCACCAATCCCTCACGCACTTCCGCCTGGCACAAAGCTCCGACCCGAACCTCAATCTGATCCCGGCTTAATGACGCTCCATCTTCGGCCTCCAGTGCCAGAAGATATAGCCCCTCGGTATCAAAGCTTGCCGTCGTCACTGCAGCGCCCGCATCGGCGATCGTCACCGTCCCGGGCCCCGCCAGAACCTTCCATCTGCTGCGCAGACCCGCACCAACCGGCAGCCCATCGTCATTAACGACTCCAGATAACGTCACCGACCCTCCCGCCGTGCTCACATACAGATTCGGCCCTGCATCCACCCCCGGCGCCTGATTTTCATCCGGCGGACATTTACCCTTCCAGTCCGCCGAATAGATTGACCATATCTCTGAAGCATCCAGCGCACGGTTATAGATACTGACTTCATCGAGTCCTCCCTCAAAGAATGCCTCCGTTCCTTTACGCGATCCGAAGTAGAGATCCCCGCTCGTTTTCGGGGCAAAGTTCCCCGCGTTCTTCTCCTCCTGAAGCACTCCATTGCGGTAGATCCGCGCCACCCCGCTGGCTCTGTCATAGCTCACCGCGAAGTGCTGCCAGACATTCAGCCAATTGAATCCATCGTGAAAACTCACAGAATGCGCGCCTCCCTCTGTGTCAGTCAGATGCAAATAGAAATTCTGCGCTCCGCTCCCTTCATAACGCTGTTCCACCTCCACTCCCCCTGTCCCATCGTTCCAACCCACCACCACTCCTGTCCCGGTGTAAGTATCCGGCCGTGCCCAGAACTCGACGGAAAGCCCACTTGCACCTTTCAAATCCAGGGTCGGGCTCGCGAATACATGAGCTGTACCACCTTTTCCGTCAAAATCCAAAGCCGCTGATACCTTTCCTTCGCTGAAATTAGCACCCCCTTCGAGGAAAAGCTGATTACCCGAAATATGATCCGCGCCATCGCCATTAACCTGCCACCAGGAAACGAGCCCCGACGGCGCCTCCGAAGAGCAAACAGCGCCCACCCGAATTTCTACTGAGTTGGAGAACTCGTATTCCGTGTCAGTCGCGGATAGCTGAAGAATGTAGATACCCTCTTCTGAAAAAGTCACTTCCGTCTTCGGGTCATGCGGATCGGCGAATATCACTTCTCCAGGACCGAACAGTTTGGCCCAATTCGTCGTAACTGGTATACCCTCAGGCATTCCATCATCGCGAACCTCGCCTTCGAGACTAACTGTATAAGTACCCTCAGTTACGAAACGGGTTTCACCGGCTGTCACCCATGGGGATTTGTTGTGCGGAGTAAGAAAGACATGCAGATCGGCGATCCGGGTATCTCCGTTTAGCTGCCCGGTCAGACGGAGGACGTATTCGCCTTCTTGTGAAAAATTTGCGACAGTTCCGGGATTGCTAACATCTACGAACGTCACAATTCCGGGGCCACTAACCACTGACCATGAAATTTCAGGCTCAAGGCCCACCAAACCGGCAGTTCGGCAAAAACCGCCTTTTAGCGCGATTGGATCGGGCCACAGTGCGTCGATCCGTTCGACTGTGATGACCGACCAATCCTCTATCTGTTCCGGTTCGTCATAGTCCACCGTGCCCACAGTGATGTTATGCAGCACAGGGGAGAGCGCGCTTGTCCTAGGGTCTAATATCACTCGGACCTTAATGAAACGTCCGATCGACTTTGGACCGTCATTGGAGTATTGCAGCGTCTCGAACGGTCCAAAATGCACCCCATCCTTACTGGTTGCGGCGCTAACCGCAATGATGCCATCGTCACAAATTTCTCCATTCCATTTGACTGCGCCCCAATGAGCACCTTCAAATCTGCCGTCGAACACCACCTCCCAGCACCCCTGCAGTCCGTGGTCCCCCATTCCTCCGCCGGTAAAGTCGGAGTAAGTCCATGGTGTCCCTCCAATATAAGAAGTGGAGAGATCGACTGCACCGACGGGCGTCTTCCCGTCCGCACCGATTGGACCGCCGAGGGGATTGATGCGTTGAATGATACCGCCAGTGCCGCTGACCCATATTCTTCCCTTCCGGTCGACGTCGACTGCAGTAGGGCCGTGCCTTACGACCGGCACGTTTCCCACAAATGTACCGTCGGGAAGCAAATGACCAACGTCCGCTCCGCAGTGGGAATGGGCAATCCAAACGTGATCATTATGATCGATGACAATGCCCTGTGCCCACTTACTGCCGTGGGTGAATTGACCAAGCAGATCTCCCTGCGGTGAGTATTTATAAACGTACGGATGCCAATCCCGGGTTACCCAGATATTTCTCTGGCTATCATGCGCAACAGCCCACCAACCATCCGGCTGAAGATCCCACTCCGAAGGCGAAACAGACGCTACCGATGTATCTGTATCCCAGCGAAGGAAGTTCCCGGTCGACCACAGGACGTTATCGACATCGACAAAACCACCAAAGCCACCTCGGCCAATCGAAGGCTCCATCTTAACTATAGCGCCGGACGCAATATCGATTTTGTCCCAAACCTGGTTGCTGGTCCCACCAACCCACACATAGCCATCCTGAGTCGCGGAAACGTGCTGCGTATTGGTCGAGTTGACCGGTGTGTGTACCGATGATCAGTTCATCCTCCGCAACGTTCGCGCTTTGGCCGCCGCCGTTCCACGGACGCACATCGCCAATCCCAGCTGACGTATCAAGTATCCCGTTACCATTACGGTCCACCCATCGCCCGCTACCTGGCGCCGCAATCATCGTCACACTATTGTCCCCTTTATTCGCCACCCACAGGTTGCCCTCACGATCGATCGTTGTTCTCGACGGATACGGAGTCGAAACATCATCCGGCGCGGTGCGATATTCACCGATGACCTGACCCGACTCCGAATCGATCCGAACGACAGTACCTTTGCTGAAAATGGGTATCCACACCGCGTCCACCGCAGAAGGCTCCGTCGTCGTCCGTAGTTCGTCAGGAGTTTCCAGACTGAGGTTAAGCGCTCGTCCTTCCTCAAAATCTTCCGTGGTAGTCCAAGTTTTTGAACTCGGAAAATAGCCAACTTTGATGGCGACTGTGGCCGACTCGGAGCTTGAACTGGGATCTCGAGCTACAAACGTCAGGAAATCATCGCCGGAGTAGCCGAATTCCGGTGTAAACGTGAGGTGAGGCGCCTCGCCGGAAAGTGTTCCATGTGCCGGCTGGCCGGTCATTTCGTAGCTAATCTCATCACCATCCAAATCGGTTGCAGAAAAAACAATCTCGACGGTCTTCCCGACAAGAACCTCGACTTGTGCCGATTCTGCAATCGGGGGGTCATTGACGGGTGTGACAGTGATATTTATTCCTGCCGTGGCCGTACCACCGTTCGCATCCGAAACCTGAAACACGAAACTGTCTGGTCCATTGTAATCGTCACTGGGGATATAGACGAAATTCGTCCCTTGTCCGACCAAGGTGCCATGAGCCGGCTGATCAACGATTTCGAAGGCAAGGGGATCTTCGTCCGCATCAGTGGCGCCGAGAATGATGTCAAGGCGTCCGTCCTCCTCCACCGAAACGCTCCGTCGAGAGGCGACGGGTACATCGTTGACCGGAAGAATGCTTATAGAAACCGTCCCGAGAGATTCACCACCATTTTCGTCAGAAACCTTGAATGTGAACTCGTCCGATCCGTTCAAGTCGGTCAATGGAGTATAGACGAGATTCGGCACCGCTCCGGAGAGAACACCGTGCACGGGCGGTGTCTCGATCTCAAAAGCGAGAAGATCGCCATCCCTGTCAGAGCCCGAAAGCGTGATCTCGACCGGAACATCTTCAGTGGTTAAAAATTCCAACGGATCAGCAACCGGCGGGTCATTCACAGGTGCTATGGCAATCGAAACCCGAGTTTGACCGGATTCCAACTTGCCATCACTGACAGCGAAAAAGAACTCATCGCTCCCATTGTAATCTACGTGCGGGGTATAAATGAGATTCGGGGCGGTGCCCGTCAGATTGCCAAATTCGGGCCCGTCCGTGATCCGGAAACGCAAATCGTCTCCATCCGGATCCAACCCGGCGAGTACAATGGGGACCGATTCGTCTTCAGCCAACGACACGCTCTGAGCAGTGGCGCTCGGAACGCGATTGGGATCTTCGACGGTCACTGTAACTTCGTCGTATACCGATCCCTCACCGTCATTCGCCGTTAAACGAAGCCGATATTTACCCGGAGTGCCGAATGATACTTCAGTGGAGGGTGATTTGGTATCCGCGAACGTTACGTCTCCGGGGCCATCGACCTTTGCCCATGCCACAGAAAGTTCGCCCCAGACCGGTTTACCATCGTCCTCTACTCTGCCCGAAAGAACAGCGGCGGACTCAGTAGTAATTGTCTGATCCAATCCAGCATCAACCAGCGGCGCGTCGTTACCCTCTCCGCAACTCTCAAACCATAGAAATTCGACCCGGATCTTCTTTTTCGGTAGAGCAAAATCGAGAAGACGAAACCTCGCGAAAGCCCAAATGCGGTATTTTGTATTGGCACCCTGCCCTGCTGCCTGATCCCAGATCGGCAACACGATTTCCATGGACTTGAGCAGAGCCAAAGCATTCCTGATCTTCCTGCTGTTGCTCACGCCGGGCTTCCCCCTGACCCAATCTCCATTTGAGATGAGGCGATCTGATGAATCGACAGGGTTTACGTAATGCGTATCGCTGTTTCCCGGCAGTGCCAAGCTCGCCGCGAGCGCATTCGAACCCGGGTTTCCTGACCACGTCAGCCATCCGAAGTTGCCGGGCTGCGTGCCTTCGAAGATGTCTCCGAGAACCTTTCCATACCATACTCCCCCAACCACGCGCGACTTCGGAATGCCCAACGGATAAAGATCGCAACCCAATGCCGATCCCGAAAGAGCTGCTAGAAAAATTACAATCCAACTCCTCACCAGGCAATCACCCGAAGTCTTGATAGACTTTTCGAACTCATTTTCCCGTTTCCAAGCGAGAGTCGTACCGAAAACAGGAGGCTTTTGCAGAAAAGGCCTCACGCGACCGTCCGTTCACAATTTTTGCCATTTATCGTGAACATTTCGGACACAGAACTCCTACCCCGACCTCGCGGATTCGAGTGCCGTTCCAACTTTTTTTGCTGCGTAAATTGCTGAAATTCCGCAAATCCCCTGACGAAAAGCGCCGGAGGGCGGCTGTAGCCTTTCGACGCAGGCATTGTTCTTCGGCGGGGGAAAGCGGGGGTTGGATTTCTTGTCTTTGCGGGACGGGGAGCCGGGGGCTGGAGTCTGATGTGGATGAGATTGAGGTCTTCTTCGAAGCGGTCTAGTTGAAGGAGGTTGGAGAGCTTGAGCGCACCGACGTTGCGGCGTCCGGCACGGATTTGCTTTTGGACTGGGACTTCCCAGAGCCTGCCTTCGAGAGAGATGGTGGCGTCGAGGCGCACCCGGCGGGTAGCGCGGGCGAGGAAGAGGCGTTGCCAGTCGGCAGGGAGCTGGCGCAGGCCGGCGGCTTGCGGAGACACAAGTCGACTTCCTCCAGAAGCGCTCATCTCTGGTGTTCATTCTTCTTTCCGTTGCAAAAGTACGCGCTTCGTGCAGCAGCGGTGTTTGTTCTTTTCTCTTGAATATCGTCGTTGGGGAAGAATTGGAGATCGTGCTATTTTTTCGAAAATGACGTTGAAGCAACAGATTCACAATCTGGTCGATGAACTGCCGGATGACTCTCCGCTGCTCGTGGAAGTCCGCGAAACGCTACGGATGAAGCGCGCGCTCGGCGAAGCTCTCGCTGATGTGCGGGAAGGCCGGACCTACAGTGCCGAGGAGTTCATGGCGAAAGTGCACGACCGATGGCCGCGCAAAGCTTCCGCGTAGTTTTCACCCAAAGCGCATGGGCTGACCTGGACGAGATCGTCGCCTACTGGACTGAGCGCAATGAGCCGGAGCGCGGCCAGAAATATGCACACGATCTCCCCTTAGAAGCCATTCGCCAACTCAGCGATCCCACCACAGCACAAACCGGTCGTTATCTGCGGCACACCGAGTTTCCGGAAGCACAGGAATTTCCCGCATTCAAACGCTCCTATCGCACCATCTACCTTGTGAGGGAACCGGACGGCGTTGTCGAAGTGCTCCGCTTCTGGCTCAGCCATCGAAACGAAGCGTTCGACGAATAAAAAGCCAGTTGGCGCGACCGATTGGCTTGTGATTTGGAGCCTCTCCGGCTCCCAATGAACGGATTTGGTGATTGGCCGGAAAGTTGTCCACCGTCCTCGAGATTCTCGAAAAGCGCCTTTACCGGCCCACGCGTCCCGTGAAAGAGCCACGCACACTCAGGTTTCCTTCGGCGCGTTCGACGGCAAGGCATTACCAATCAAGTATGGCCGAACCTGGCTCCTTTGGCCCCGGCTGCCAACACCTCGCGCATCCTCATCGAGATCGCGCTCAAAATCGATCGCCCCCCCCGAGCCACTTCGCACAGGTCTTCCGGCCGTGGCAGGCGCCACGCCGACGGAGTTTCGGAATGGACCTTAAGCAATTCCTGCGGCGTCTGCGAAGCTGTCAGGACGACCGCGGCAGGGTTGCAGCCAGCACGGATTCCGTCACTTCCCCGGTCGCGAATTCGCCTTCATCCAGGCGGCATAGTCGGCCTCCGACAACTCCCCGGCCGCGATGGCGAGGGTATGCAGAACCACTTCCGTTTCGGCAGCGAAAAACTCGTGGTTGTTCCGCTCGAGAAAACCGGCCCCCATCATGAACCCGGTCCGTTTGTTGCCATCGAGAAACGGATGATTCTTTACGATGCCCACCACATAGGCCGCAGCGAGATCGGCCATCTCAGGTTGGCCGCAGCTGAAGAGCTGCCTTGGCCGCGCCAGGGCCGATTCGAGCAGCTTGGAATCACGCAGGCCCGCAATGCCGCCGTAAAAGGAGAGCATCATATCGTGCAGCGCGAGGCATTCTTCGCACGAGAGCCAGTAGGGCTCGGTCATTTCGCCAACTCACGCAGCGCATTCCGATACCGGCGATTCAAGGATTCAAACACGGCCATCGACTTTGCGAAATCCGGGTTGCTGGAAGTCAGTCGCACTCCGTCCTGCGCTTCAGAAATCGTCAGCGTATCCCCCTCCGCCACGTTCAAGTGCATGAGGACTTCCTTCGGCAGCACGACTCCGAGGGAATTGCCAATCTTGCGGATCTTGAGTTCGACCGTCATGGGATCATTGTAGATACGTTCGTTATAACGTCAAGCGGGAGGGCCGGTGAAACGATGCCCCCGAGCTACTTCGCGCGAAAGACCACATCGAAGGCTGGCTGGCCGACGGTTGGCTGGAATTGCCCTTCGCCGTGCGCGAGCACCACAGCCTCATTCACGAACTCATGGTCCGATACGCCAATGTCCCGTCGTCCTTCGCCGACGCCTGCCTCGTTCTCACGTCCGAGCTCTGGCCCGAAGCGCCGGTTTTCACCCTCGACTCCGATTTTCGGGTCTATCGCCGGAACAAACGCCAGTCCCTTCCTTTAATTTGCCCGTGATCACATTTCACGGACCGATGCTGCGGATTGCCCTTGTCGCGGCCCGCCGGAGGTTTAGGAGCAAGGAATTGAGCTTGAGTTTCGGCAGGAATGTTCGCGCCGACGTCCTCCGAGACTATCTGCGGAGGCGTTTTTGCACCCACCGTCTCTCGCCGGATCGACGGCGAGCCTAAAAAAGCAAATACCTACCAGTAAAGCCACAGGATTTTTGCGTATTCCTCTGGCTTCAGGCCGTGCGCCGCAAACGATTCTTCAATGATCTCGGGCTCTGGCATCTGTGCCCAGTCTCGCCGGCCGGCCTTCTTAGGACAAAGGAGAAACGCAATCCATCCGGCTGCCCCCGATCAGGTGATCATCGCAAGAATACCGGGTATTTCGTCATGAGAGTCGTACCAGATCGGCGCCACTCCGAGTGAGTTCAACACCTCGGTCTGAAAGCTCTGCTCCAGCCGGTCTACATGGGCAATGATCTTACGGATCTGGTAGGCATAGCGCGTCTGCCCCTTCACGCCCGGGCGTGGATCGGCGCTGGACGGATCGAACACGGCCCGTTTGAGGCCCTGACTTTGTCCGCCCTGACGCCTGGCGCCGACGGACTCGGTTCCATAGTAGCCCTCGAACTTGATTCCCGCGTCTTCGAAGTCGTGGACCATGGCCTTTGCCCGGCTGTGGATCGCTTCGGTATCGTCATCGGTGACGGCGACGGGCTTCGGCTTCTGCATGAGGGCGAAGATGTTCGGCCGAACCGGCGAGTACCGTAGAGCGTCGAGAAGCCGCCTGATGTTCCGGTCGGCCAGGGACAGGCCGACCATTAGACCTACTGAGTTCGACATCTCTCTAAGCTGCACGATATTCGACCAGCTGTAGGGATCGATAGCGGCGCGGTTGTATTCCTCTTCCGTGAAGACGATGTCGCTCGGTTCAATGTCGACGGTATAGGGATGCGGGATGAAGCCGTGGACATGGAACACCGGCAGACTCTGCTGGTCCTGGCGTTCCATGGAATAGACCGGCTCGGCAGAGCGACGGCCATTCAGCGCAAGTTCCAGCAGATTGTCGTAATTGTACGTGATGACCGACCGCACGCCGAAGCGGCCATGGTACTTCCGGTCGCAAAGCTCGGCAACAGCCGAAAGCGTTTTGTTCGCGCCCGTTATCGGCACCGACAGAGCGTCGTTCGTCGGATCGATCCCGTATGGCCTGTTGCACCGCAGCGCGAAACTGCTTCTCGCCCTGCGCGCGCGTCGTCCTTGTAAAGGCCCCGGGTCTTGCGGGCCGCGACCTCGAGGGGCTCGTGCAGTTTCCTCAGATACCACTCCGAGATTGCGAAGAGATAGTTCGGAAACGGCCGCCAGCCCCCCATCTTCTGTTCGGCGACGATCGCGAAGTGACATCGACACGACCAGCTTTTCCCAGGTCGGCAATTGGCTGCCGGCGGACACGCCGGCGCCGAGGTAGAGGCACAGGTTCTGATTTCGGAAGGCCTCGCACAGAGACCTCCGTGCGTTTTCGAAAATCGCACTTGTCATGTGTCAGCCGGGAAAATGGGCGTCTAAAACAGCAGGAGGTTATTGCCAGGAAATTGCTTTTCCACGTTCGGCGTCGATCCGCCGAGGGACCGCCGGGTTGGAGGGTGGCCAGGGGGAGGAACGGGGTTCATCGTGGGCGTTTCCTGATCTCTCGAGCCGATTGTGTCAAGCCTTCAGCGGCGAAGAGGCGCAAGTCCGGGTTCTGCGGCTGCGGTTTCGGTTTCGGCGTTCGCGGTGCAACGATGCTGTGTCCACGCTGGCTGCCGCGCACGTCGGGCGAAGAGATCTCTGTGCAATCCGGGCGGCAGGCTACTCGTATGCTGGCGGTACGCCGGCAACTGCGCCCGTTTTCATCGTGGGGCTGATGGCAGAGTCGCATCGAGCACACGTTCTGCGCGGTCATCAAGGTTCTTGCCAGTGCTGCTGCTGATGTGGCGCATCCGGGAGACGCGACGTTATGCACGGTGCCGCAGACGGGATTCTGCGCGTCGGAGTGTAGATACGTGAAGGCTGCGAATTTCCCGGCGTGTGGCGGGCTCCTTCAAAAACCGGAGCACTTCCTCTTCTCCAATTTCGGCGAGGAGCGCATCAGCGGCTTGAGGTGCTGTCCGGAGTCGGTCGCAGAAGTCGACGGACACATCGAGGCTGGTCGAACCGGCTCGCGTTCGACGCAACCGCGAGAGCCCGCATGCGTGGCGCGCGATTTCGAGCAATCGCGGCTCGTTTCTCCGGCTCCATTCCTCAAAAACATCTTCGTATAGGAGCGTGAGATATTTCACGATCTGCGCTTCGCGGGCGAGCTGTTTGTCCTCGTCTCTAATGACTCCAACGATCGTAGCGACGAGCGCCGTCGCTGAAGAGATGTTCCGCAGTCAGCGGGAGCCCATGCGTCTCGAGATAGTTGATTGTCAGGTCGTCGTCAGGCTGAAGGATGATCGGACGCGCATTCGGCTCGACGGTCTGCGTGTATTGCTCATACGAGAGTCCTTCCTCGATGATGATGATCACGGTCCCTTTACCCGTAGCAGGCAGCTGCACCGAGCCTGCAAGCGGAGCCTGGAGAATCTCGGTGAAAATGAACTTGTCGCAGGCTGCGACGAACGGTTTCGGAGTTTTCCGCTCTCCGAAGCCATAGACCGAAAGACCGGCCTCTCTGATCCGCGTCGCCAATCGGGTAAAATCGCTATCGGAGGAGACAAGACAGAAGCCATCCAGTGCTCCACCGTGGAGCAGATCCATCGCATCAATGATTAGCGCTGAATCAGTGGCGTTCTTTCCAGTCGTAAATCGGAACTGCTGTACAGGCTCAGAAATCTTGATCCCGGTCGTTAAGAACGGGAGCGCCTGAACTGCTGGAATGGCGGATTAGCAGGGACTTACAGGAATTGGGGTGGTCTTGCGAAGGAGGTTTCCCCGGGAAATGAAAAATGACACCTTCCCCTTGTCATAGGAACCGGGCGGAAGCCCGAAGCCGGAGGAAGGTGCCATTAAGCATACGATATTGCCGCTCATCCCGCAAGGGGCAACTTCAATCAACAATCACGTAGGGGTTTTCAACGATGGAACTCATTGGAGTTATCTGCTGGGAATGCATCCGGTTTACCGGCATCGGGCCGGGGATCTGCGTTCCTTCAGGCTGACCCTCGCCCAACTGGTCGATTCGGGGGCCTGCCGCTCCTCGGAAGCGATCAAAGCTTTTGGGATATCCAAGAGCAACGTGGACCGCACGCTGCGGCAGTACCTGGCTGGTGGAATCGAGTCGTTTTTCAAGCGCAACGCACCGGCGCGTGATCGCGGACGCGTGCTCACTGCCTGCTGGCTCGTGCGCAGGAACTTCTCGATGAAGGTCTTTCCAAAGCGGCGGCGGCAGAGCAACTCGGTGTGCCCCGGGACACGTTGCGACGGGCGATGTGGGATGGGCGCTTGCACGAAAAGGAGGACGGGGGGCAGAGCGCGACCCACCCGGCTCTGGACAAGTCGCAGCGCAGCATTGAAGATGCGTGCGCGGGCGAAGGACTCGGCACCGGCTGCACCCGCGCTGGCGAAAGGATGCTGGCAGCACTCGGGGCACTGGATGGGGCGGTAATCCGCTTCGAGCACTTCCGGCACGTGCCTTACGGCGGGGTGCTCTGCGCCCTGGGAGCCTTGCTGGCTAACGGACTTTTGAGTCCCGCACGGGAGTGTCTGGGCAAAATCAGCGGTTACTACAGTGCCCTGCACATCCTCCGGCTTCTGGCTTTTATGAGCTTGTGCCGGATCAAGACCATCGAGCAATTGCGTGGCAAAGCCCCCGGCGAACTCGGCAAACTCATGGGGCTGGACCGGGTGCCCGAGGTGCGTTGCCTGCGCAGGAAGCTCGATGCCATGAGCCGGGACGAAGCGGCCGAAAAATGGGCGGCGGCCCTTTGCCGCCAGTGGATGGAAGCCGACCCGGAGGCCGTCGGGACCCTGTACGTCGATGGGCATGTGCGCATTTATCACGGCAGCAAAACCAGGCTTCCGCGCAAATACGTCTCGCGGCAGCGGCTTTGTCTGCGGGGCACAACCGATTACCGGGTCAACGACCAGAGTGGCCGTCCCTTCTTTGTCATCGACAAAGTGGTTGACTCCGGCCTCATCGCCGCTCTGCGGGAGGATATCGTGCCGCGGCTGCTGCGCGAAGTGCCCGGGCAACCCACCCCGGAGCAACTGCGCGAGAACCCCTCTTTGTGCCGCTTCGTGCTCGTCTTTGACCGCGAAGGCTACAGTCCCGGGTTTTTCAAAGAGATGTGGCAAAAGCACCGCATCGGCTCCATCACCTATCACAAGCATCCCGCTGCGCAGTGGCCGGAGGTGGAATTTTGCCGGCAGAGCGTTCTGCTGCCCGAAGGCGAGAAGGTCACGATGCGCCTGGCCGAGCGTGGTTCCCTGGTGGGCACCGGAGAGGATGCGATCTGGATGAAAGAGGTCCGCAAGCTCACCGAAAGCGGCCATCAAGTTAGCTTGATCAGCACCGCTTACGCACTGGCGCCCGAGGGGCTGGCCGCGGGTCTCTTCAGCCGCTGGTGTCAAGAGAACTTCTTTCGCTACATGATGGAACACTTTGCCTATCGGGCCGAAACGGCGATGTGCGCCCTGCTGCGGCCTCCGGGCAGGGAGAACACCGCAGCCCGTCGCCTGCTGCAGGACCTCTTTGTCACTGAGGCCGACATCCGGCCCGACGCCGATGCGGGCCAACTCCACATCGAAGTCCATCGCGGATCGCGGCCAGCGGTGGAACGAGCACTGGAAAGTCTTTTCGAACACCTCAACGAGATGGCCTTCATTTTCCCGGGAACCGAACTGACCCTGCACTACCAATTGGTCGGGCAATCTTCCCCCGGCAATCCAAAAGAAAGTGTCGCTACCAATTCTCAGGGGTAAGGAGTCCACAGGCTGGATCGCCTGGTCATGAAGCACTTCCCTCCAAGATCCGAGATTTGGCGTCGTCCAATCTCCGTAGGCTCTCTTGACAGAAGCCGTGCCGTAACGCGCAATTTCGCCGAGAATGTCTGCCGCGATCTTCGCTTGCGCATTGTCTGCATCGATAAGGACAGCTAGTTTCTCGGGAGCCTGGTTTGCCATCAGCCGGTTTTGGTAGTTGTCAGCGGCCCAGGTTCAGCGACGGTGGCCATCAGACGGGAGGATCGAAACTTCAGATTTTTGCTTGCTCTATGAAAGCACTTGCCACGCCACCATCCGGAGATGTGGAAATTCAAGATTCCGAGACAGACAACGTAGCATTTTCTCTCTCAGCCATTTAAATCGTTTGCTTTATCCGATTTTCACGCCTCCCCTCTGAACACAGAGGCGGTGAAGACCGTCGATGAAGGCAAGGTTGGCAGCTGCCTCAGGTAGCACGGAATGCACCACCTTCTCCGCCTCTGCGGCCGGAGTAATGTTCCAAAACCGGGCCGCGTCCTTTGGTTTCACGAGTTCGCGATAGTGGCGGAAGATCATCGCGGGGGAGTTCCCCATTTGCAGCGCCAGCGCTGCTGCGTCTTTGAATTGTGCAAGATGGTATGATCCGAAGGAATGCCTCAAAGCGTTCTGCGGCCATTTCTCAAGTAATCCGGCCCGTTCTCGATCCTCGTTGATTTTTTTTTGAAAATTCACAGGACAGACGCGGCCGCGATGTGCGCGATAGGGCACCAGCCATTTGCTGAGATTCGGTTGGATTGTTACGAGTCGCCTCGTCGCCGTCTTGCTTTTTGCGGCTTTCACTTCGATCAGCCCGGAATCCAGGTCGATTTCACCCCATTCGAGCCGCTCCACTTCGGAGCGTCTCAGCCCCGCCAAGCAGCCGATCGCCCAATAAGGAAGCGTTTCGAAACTTGCGGCTTCTAACAACCGGACCGTTTCGGACACTTTCAGAATTTCGATCACCCCGTCGATTTCCTTTGCCTTCCTTGTTTCAACGACTGGATTCGACGTGCAGTAACGTCGCGTAACACAAAAGGAGAACAGCGTTCGGATATCGCGCTGGAACGTATTGCGCGTAACCGGAGAAAGAGGCAGACGCACCAGCCAATCGTCCACATCCGTCGTCGTGATTTCCGCGGCCATTCGATTCGGAAAATCGTCGCAGAACCTGGCAAGCCTCAGCCCGATGTCATAGCAGTAGCGCTTACTCGCGTCACTCGCCCTGCGGTTTTCGATCAATTCCGCCATTGCCTGGGGCAACGAAGCGGAACGCGCCGTCGCCTCAAGGTGTTTCAGATAGAAATCTGACCGCGTCGGTAATCGTCTTGCCATGGGGCTGCAACCGCTCGTGTTCGCGCTGCGCCATGATTCGAAGCCAGGACGGGACAGCGATGCCCTCGCGCCCCTGGTTGAGCAACTCGAAATTTTTCTGCTGAACGAACGTCTGAGCCTCGACCTTTGTCGTGAAAAACTTGCGAATCCGTTTCCCGTTCCCGTGCACGTTGACCACGAATTTGAGAGCCGGACGGTTCGGGTCCTTGTAACGGCGGACGCTGAGAGATTTCGGTACGCCCAAGAAAAACGGCAACCGTTGCCACTTTTTCAAGCCAATACGCGTTTTTTGACGCATTTATCGGCTCGTATGCGCGAGGAGGGGATGCCGCTTCTAAAGGATGTAAGTTCCTGCATATAAGGCACTTGCACAGAGATTTTGAGTGGCTACCCCGCAAGGATTCGAACCTTGAATAACGCCTCCAAAGGGCGCTGTGTTACCGTTACACCACGGGGTAAAAAGTGGAGAGATTAAGAAGCACGCTCTAGCCTGCTTGGCAACGGAAAATGGGCTGAAACGTCCCGGCCAGAATTTACTTCGTCTGGCTTCCGGATGTGATTCTCATAAGATGGACCAGTGTCTCCACAAGGTCAGGGACACGAACCGGTTTCGGGATGTGCGCATCGAAGCCGGCGCTCAAAGCCGCCTCGCGATCGCGGGCTGAAGCGAATGCTGTTAGCGCCACCGCGATGGTATGCGATGAATCGCCTTCCAATGCGCGAATTTCACGAATGAGTTGATACCCGTTCCGTGTAGGCATCCCTATGTCGCTCACTATGGCTTGCGGCTTTTCGCTGGCGAAAAGTCGGACGGCTTCTTCCGCGGAACTTGCTGTCAGCGCTTCTCCGCGATAGCGTACGATCACATTTCTCAGGAGTTCACGGGCATCCGACTCATCGTCGACGACCAATACACGCACTCCTTCCAATTCTGCGCCTGGATCCTTTTTCGGCGAATGCTGGGCAGTTTCGACTCTCGGTTCGGGTGTAAACGCAAATCGTGCCGCGCTGAAGGGAAGCTCGACCGTGAAAACGGCCCCCTTCCCTCGCCCTTCGCTCTTCACCTCGATTTTGCCTCCGTGCATTTCAACAAGGTGCTTCACAATGGCGAGACCGAGCCCCAGTCCTCCGTGCCGGCGCGTAAATGACGCATCAGCCTGACGAAATGCGTCAAAAATGTGCGGAAGAAATTCCGAAGCGATTCCCTCACCATGATCGGTGACGCGTATTAAAACCTTGTTTCCTTGCATCTCGAGATCAAGGACAACTTCGCCGCCTTTCCTACTGAATTTAATTGCATTGGAGAGAAGATTCCAGACGATTTGCTGCAGGCGCGCGGGATCGACGGTAATGACCGGCGCCTCCGGGCAGTAGTTCTCCCGAAGATCGATACCACGCATCTCGGCCAGTGGACGCACACTTTCGATCGCCGCTTCGAGGGCCTCGCGCGGGTCGATCGGATGAATATCGAGTCTCAACCGGCCAGAAGTAATTCTGGAAATATCCAGCAGGTCATGAACGAGCTGGCTTTGAGCCTTCACGTTGCGTCGGATCACTTCCAGTCCATATCTCAGATCCGCATTCTCGCCGGCCTCAGAGATCAGAAGATCGGTCCATCCCATGATAGCATTCAACGGGGTGCGCAGTTCGTGAGATACGGTTGCAAGAAACTGGTCTTTCAAGCGGTTTGCATTTTCCGCCTCCGATCGAACCCGACGCGCTTCACTCGTTTCCGCCGCGAATTTCTTCTGCGAGTCACGAAGTTGAGCGGCATAGATTTCCGCAGATTGTCGCGAGCGCATCTGGGACCAGGAGAGAGCAAAAAGGAGAACGGTGACCAGTCCTCCGCCTGCCATGGCGAGCCATACCCATGCTGATTCCTGGCCGGCCTCGAGTCCCGGAAGAGATTGCGCAACCATCGTCCACGTACGCCTCGCAACGACAGGATAGTCGATAAATTCGAAATGCGGTTCGGTAATGGTCAATCCGGGATGGCTATCATATAACAGGTGATCGGGCGTCGTCTGACCACCGTCGAACACTCGAATAGCCATCTCACTGAAGCCACGATTATTCGTCACCGTTTCCAATACATCTGGGGCGCGGAACGGGCTATACACAAAACCGATCAGCTTCGAGCGCCGCTCTGCAAGCGTATCAGGAGTGATACCTCCGCCGTAGACAGGAAGATAGATGAGAAACCCTGGTAATTTCTTCTCGTCGATCTCCTGAACGAGAATCACGCGACCACTGGCGGCTGCCACACCCGAATCGCGCGCCTTGATCATTGCCTCGCGGCGCACCTCATTCGAAAACATATCATAGCCAATCGCGACCTTATTCCGCCGATCCTCAGGCTCCAGAAAGAGGATCGAATGATATTCCGAGCGCTGACCCTCGGGCGAGATCCGGAAGTCTTCGTGACCCTGTGCACGCATTTTTGCTTCAAGCGAGGCTCGGTCGTCCGGTCGGACCACAGCGGAGAATCCAATTCCTTGAATCCCGGGGTATTGCTCCTCCATGTCAAGCACTTCGGCAAAACGTTTGAATCGTTCGCGGGTTAATGGCTCGCTCCCGGAAAGAATTCCGCGCGCGGCGTTCAGTAATGCCACGTAGGCATTCACATGACTTTCGAGGCTCTGCTCGACCACTGCCGCGGAACGTTCGAATCGGACCCGAAGGCGTTCGCGGATCGTTTCGTGCAAATAAAATGCGACCAGGGCTGTAACGACGATTCCGACCACCAGCACCGTGAACGGGATGCCGACGTTCCTTCTGGCGTGTCCGCGCGTCATTCCATGGGTCGGTTTCGGTTCGACGTAGAATCCTACAGGAGCCCTTTGTCGCGCATCGCAGATTCCATCGTGTGTTCGATCAGAATGGTCGCCAGATTCTGCGTCGCCTCGTCGAGCGCAGCGTTTGCCTTCTTCAACTGCTGCGCATCTTCAGCCGCCATCGCGTTCTGAACACTTCCCATCAACTGTTCGATGCGATTCCGATCGCATTGGTCAATTTGATCACCCACGACTACCAGCGCATTTTGCACGGCTGGAAGCATCTCTTCGCTCTTCAATTTCGCCTCGGTGAAAATTCGCTCACTCATATCGTCGAACGCGTGCTCGACAGACTCTGCGATCATTTGCTCCACCGCCTCATCGGAAACATCCACGGCGCTCCGAATTTCAACCACGTGCTGCCGACCGCTTACCGTATCACGAGCGAGGACTTCGAGAATGCCATCCGCATCGATAGAGAACTGCACACCCACCCGCGCCTGGCCCTTGGGAGCGGTTTCGAATGCAATGTCGAACTTGCCGAGAAGCCAGTTGTCCCTGGCCATCTCGCGCTCACCCTGCAGAACGTTGATCTGCATTCCAGACTGGTTGGCAACGGCATTCGTGAACATTTCGCCCATTTTCACAGGAATCGTAGAATTACGTGGAATGATTACGTTCATGAGCCCACCGAACGTTTCTATTCCGAGCGAGAGCGGCGTTACATCGAGTAGAACCATATTCTTAAGAGCGCCGCTGAGAATTCCCGCCTGGATCGTCGCTCCGATCGCAACGGCTTCATCAGGATTCTGGGAATAATTAGGTTCGCGGCCGAAAATCTCCGCAACAAGTTTACGCACCAACGGCATGCGGGTCGATCCGCCAACGAGAATCACTTCATCGAGATCCGCCGGCTTCATATTCGCGTCCAGAAGCACTCGAATGCAGTTCTCCCTCGTCCGATCCACGATCGGGTAAGCGACCGACTCCAATTCAGCGCGTGTAACAGTCGTCGTAAAACTTCTGCCGCCCACCATGAACGGAATTTCAACCACAGTCTCCTCTGATTCTGAGAGACGATGCTTTGCCGCAATCGCCGCTTCGCGGAGTCGTGCCCGATTTGCAGCGTTCAGACCTGCGCGCTGCTCTGAATCGAGTCGTCCACATAACAGATTCACGAGCGAACGGTCGATATCGTCACCCCCCAGACGCGTATTTCCGTTCGTGGATATGACCTCAAAAATGCCTTCGCTAAGTTCGAGAATCGAGATATCGAATGTGCCACCGCCAAAATCGTAGACGGCAATTTTCGAGCGCTCCTTTAGCTTATCCAGCCCATAGGCCAAAGCTGCGGCGGTCGGTTCATTGATAATTCTCTCAACGATAAAACCTGCCAACTCTCCTGCCGCTTTGGTCGCATGGCGTTGCGCATCGTTGAAATATGCGGGGACCGTAATTACTGCCCTTTCGATTGGATGTTCGAGTGAATGCTCAGCATCAGCTTTCAGCTTCGCAAGAATGCTTGCGGATACTTGTTCTGGCGAAAACAGCTCATCTCGGATCTTGAGTCGGACTGGCACGTTGCTCGACCCAATCACCTCGAATGCCGTATCAAGATCGTCGTTTGCCTCCCCCCTCTGCGGCCCATGAATCGTTTCACAGACGTTATAGTCTCTGCTGCGGCAAGGGTTCTCATCCGCTGCGCTGCGCGTCCCACAAGAGGCTCACCATCCTTAGGATAATGCACCACGGAAGGAGTAAGTCGCTCTCCGTTCGAGTCCGCAATCAAGATTGGAAATCCGGCGTCCATGACACCGAGAAGCGAGTTGGTTGTGCCGAGATCGATACCGACTATTTCTGCCATGCATGTCCATGGTCGCGCCAACGAGTCGGACGTTCAAGCCACTTACGATCGGATACGGCCGGAGAACGCACTGTCTCCTTTAACCGCTTTCCTGCAAGAGACGCCCCACCTCTCTCAGACCAGAGACAAGGTCCTGTTCGGAAGCCTTAGCACAGTTGAGACGCATAAATCGCTGCTGTTCCTGCCTTGGGAAAAACACCTGTCCGTGCGCAACCGCAATTCGCTGTTTCCGCAGTTCGTTCTGCATTCCACGCAGATCGGCCTCCCTTGCAAGCTGAACCCAAAACATAAAGCCACCGCGTGGTTTGGAAACGCAGGCATCCGCGGGAAATGCTTCGGCGATCGCTTCCTGGGCCAGAGCCCGCCGGCGCGCGAACGTCCGCTTGAGCAAATCCAGGGTCTGATCCGCCGGTCCTCGGAGGTATTCGCGCAACATGACCTCGGAAATCACGCAGCTATGCATGTCCTGCTTGCACTTGAGCTCGGCGAATTCCTCAAAATGAGGCCCTGG
Source organism: uncultured Verrucomicrobiae bacterium (assembly GCA_963805815.1). Taxonomy (GTDB): domain Bacteria; phylum Verrucomicrobiota; class Verrucomicrobiia; order Chthoniobacterales; family Chthoniobacteraceae; genus CAWDWA01. The sequence goes on along the minus strand of CAWDWA010000019.1, from coordinate 210,653 downwards.
CACGGCAAATCCCACACGTAACCCCGGAGCAATCGTTTTCGAAAAGCTGGTTATGTAGAACACGGTATTCCCATCGTCATAACTGCGGAGCGGCTTTGGTGGCACGCCGTCGCAAAGCTCGGCATACACCTCATCTTCGATCACTTTCACCCCTGCTTTCCTGCAGATTTCAACGAATCGCTCGCGACTTGACTCCGGGATCGTGGCACCGCTTGGATTGGAAAGCGTTGAGCATACCACGAGGCAACGCGGATGATGTTCGTGCAGGAGCGCTTCCATTTCGTCGATGTCGATTCCTTCGTCCCCATGCAACGGCAGAGGCAAGACCTCTAACTCAAAATGACTAAGCAGCTCGAGAAGTCCGTAGTAAACCGGGCACTCGCACGCGACCACGTCGCCGGGCTTGCAAAGCAGGGCCAATGCGAGCTGAAGCGCCTGCGTGCACCCTGTGGTTATCACGATCCCGCCGCTTTTGACATCGATACCGCGCAGGCCGGCGCGAATCGCAAGTATCTCGCGTAACTCCGGATCACCCTCCGGCTCGTGGTAGGCGAACATGGCGCCTCCATCGTTTCGGAGTCCCTGTGAGAAAGCGTCTGCGAGCTGTGATGCCGGCAACAATCCTGGTGACGGGACTCCCGCCGCGAGATTAATCAGCCGCGGATCCCCGGCTTCCCGCATGAAATCGAGCAGACGACCAGGAGGATGAAAACTGAAAGGTTTGCCGGTGAGTGAATTGAGGGAATGCCTGCCCGGAACAGTCGGGGCAATAGATTTCATGCCCGATCGTTGCCCGATCGAGCGGCGCCAGACAAGTCTGGATGATGCTCAACGCGCAACCGCGTCGCTTTTATCCTCCGGACGCACCAAAGGCTGCGCCCAATCGCTGAGAGCCTCAAACTCCGATTGCGCATTCTGCAAGTAATTATCCGTCCCGTGTTCAAACAGAACGACAAAGCCGAACGTCGCCACAAAGAAAAGGGCGAGCCAGAAAAGTTTGCGTATCAAAGACATGTTTTTCGCCTATTACAGCAGGGTCCGTGCTCAGTCAATATAACGGTAAAATGCGGTTAACGTTGCAATCGCCCGATGGCATTCGTCGTGCTTGATTGAAAGGGCACATATGTTGACTTTCGCTTATCAGGCTCGTGACACTTCCGGAAAAGTTATATCCGGAGTTCAAGAAGCGCTCAACGAAGACAATGCCATCAACACTCTGATGACCCGAGGGCTGCTGGTTCTCTCCATCCAGCAAAAGTCGGCTTCCAAGACACGGAGAAAGGCCAAACATGTGAAGGAGACCGACCTCGTGCTCTTCACGCGGCAGCTCGCGACGATGATCGACGCGGGACTTCCCCTCGTATCCGGCCTCACCGCGCTCTATGAGCAATGCGATCCAAAGCGTCAGGCCGCGCTTCGCTCAGTAATCGGCGATCTTACCGCTCGGGTGCAACAGGGCGAGTCTTTCTCCGAGGCAATCGCGCACCACCCGAAAGTCTTCAATCGCCTTTATCACGCAATGGTCAAGGCGGGTGAATCCGGCGGCTTGCTCGCTGAGATTATGGATCGGCTGGCCACGTTCCTGGAAGCATCGGCGCGTCTGAGAAAGAAAGTAAAATCCGCAATGACCTACCCGGTAATAGTGGTTTTTATTGCCGTTGCGATCACGACATTTCTAATCGTCCGCGTAGTGCCGGTTTTCGGAGAAATCTTCGCCGACTTTGGCGCCAAACTCCCTGCCCCGACTCAGTTTCTTATCGACCTGAGTGAATTCATTCGAGGTTCCTGGTATTGGCTCGTACTGACGATCGGAGGGTTGATTTACGGCTTACGGGCTTTTGTAAAAACGAAAAGTGGTGAAGAGATCTGGGATCGCTTGAAACTGAAGCTGCCAGTTTTCGGCCCACTGCTTCATAAAATCGCCATGACCCGTTTCGCGCGCACTTTCGCGCAACTCATTCGAAGCGGTGTTCCCATTCTGGAAGTGATGGACATCGTTGGCCAGACATCGGGAAACGTAATCATCACACACGCCATCAAACGAGTCAGTGTCGATGTGGAAACAGGATCCAATCTAACGAACGCAATGACAAAGGAAGCAATCTTTCCCCCGATGCTCATGCGCATGATCGCAGCCGGCGAATCCACAGGTAAGATCGATGCCATGCTCGAAAAGATGGCGGACTTCTGGGACGAAGAGGTCGAGGCGATGCTTGACGCCCTTACCTCCTTAATCGAGCCGATACTGATCGTGTTTCTCGGCGTAGTCGTCGGCGGCATCGTCATCGCGATGTTCCTTCCGATCTTCAAGCTAAACGAAATAGTGTCAAGCTAGCCGCGATCACAATCATCCCGTAAGCGAAACCAACCCAAAGGCTGGCTCTCCAGCGAAAATCCGATCTGGTAAGCCACTGGATCCCGTCTCGCATCAAATAAGGCATTCCGACGAAAAGCACGCCTTTGATGATTGCCAAATAAGCGATCACAACGATCAACAGCCTGCTAATTTGCGGCTTCAAGAAGGCGGCCTCAATGAGAGGTTCGGAAATAAGCAAAAGAAGGATTCCGAGCGCGCGCGCTGCAAGAAACTCGTCCACATAGGTGAGCGTGAGATAGTAAGCTATCGGAACTATGATAGTGAACACCGTCCTGTATGAGCTGAATTCCCCAAGGTCCATGGTACGCACGAGATAAAATGACCAGACAGCTGCTACCGTAAGTAACGAGATACCGAGCGAACGTGATCGAGGCGTTGCCGTCATCCAGCGCTTCATTTGCTCCGGCTTGCGAAGACAAAAACCTGAGAAAACCGCGAGGAAGAGGCCGACAACAAGTCCAACACCAGACAAGCTCAAAGATGGATAAATCATGCGCCGCGCCAGAAAAGGACTGATTTCTCAGAAGCTCAAGCGAAATTCTGAAAGACCGGGCGAATGACGGCCTGTTGACAATCCGTTGCCTCACCTACATTCTGCTGCCCTTTTTTGATTTCCATGAGCCCACACGAAATCTTCTCCTCAATCAGCCGCGACCAGGCGTCCGAGATTTTTGGATACCTTTTGGAAAAGGAAAAACCGCTGTACAAAGCCGCGATCGAGAACTTGGCAAAACAACGCCGGCTACGACCGGTATTCGTGGAACGCAAACCTCGCAATAAACGTTTTGCGTGGATACAGACCTCGCTGGGGCGGAAGGCGAACGAGGACATTGCAGCCCATCTTCTGCAGATATGGCTGGTCGGTGCACACTCCGATCTTCTCTGTGATTTTCTGGACACCCTCGGCATTCAACACGACGAGAATGGCACGGTAGAAGTCTTACCGGAGGCTCCTTCAAAGAATGAACTGAAGAAGGCCGTGGACGGAATGCTGACAAACCACGCACCCGGCATAGTGGCAATATATCTAAACGCGTTTCAGGCCATGGATCAGGAAGGCGGCTGGCGCACCCTCGAAGAACTTCTCGCCGAGGATGAACGCCTCAAGCTCACTCGCACGGTTGATCTGCCTTAGAGATTGGGCAAAAGCAGGGAGGGCGGTCGCATTGCTCTCGATTTTGGCGCTTGTCAAGGCGCGAGTGCAGCGCCGAATGCGCAGCGACCTTGGACAAGCAAGCTGTGGAGGCCAGCACCAAAAGCGACTCATTCCAATGCGCTCTCGCGCGACTTCTCCCTACTTTTTGGACAGTGTCTCAGAATTCCTTTTTCGTCCTTGCCATCCCTCCTGCAGCCGACTATTTCGATACCCAACTTATGAAGAAGATTGAGGCCATCGTTAAACCGTTCAAGATGGAAGATGTAAAGGAGGCGCTCACCGAAATCGGAATTGAGGGGATGACAGTCAGCGAGGTGAAGGGGTTTGGCCGTCAGAAGGGACATACCGAGATCTACCGCGGAAGTGAGTACACGGTAGATTTTCTACCGAAGATGAAGTTCGAAATCGTCCTTCCGGATGAAACTGTTGAAAAGGCGGTGAAAGCTATAGTGAGCGCCGCTAGAACCGGCAAGATCGGCGACGGGAAAGTTTTTGTATTGCCGATGACTGAAGTGACTCGTATTCGAACCTCCGAAACCGGCGACGCCGCGATCTGAGAACGCAGTGTTTCCGACAAAACTGGTGGCTTCGGAGTCGCTTCGTCCCGAATTCTAAATTTCCGCGATGCCAGAATGGCTCACTGTGGTCCTGCTGGGAATCATCGAAGGGATCACAGAATTTCTGCCGATCTCCTCGACCGGGCACCTTCTGATTGCAGAGAATTGGTTACCCAGACAGACTGACTTATTTAATATTGTAATCCAGAGCGCTGCGGTGATTGCTGTCATTCCGCTATTTCGAGACCGCGTCAATCAGGTGCTCTTTCACTGGAAGGAAACTGCAACGCAGCAGTTCATTCTTAAGATTGCAGCCGCGTTTTTCATTACCGGGGTCGGAGGCCTTCTCCTGGATCGTGCTGGCTTTGAGCTCCCGGAGACTGTCGTTCCAGTCGCTGCCGCCCTTTTGGTTGGCGGTATCCTTTTCCTTGTTGTGGAGCGCATTGTCGCAGGAAAGCCGAAGGTCGAAGATATTACATGGAGCGTGGCAATTGCCATCGGGGCCGCTCAACTTGTCGCTGCAGTATTTCCTGGTGCTTCGCGCTCAGGAACCACGATCATTGTTGCAATGATTCTCGGACTCAGTCGGCCCGCCGCCACTGAGTTTTCGTTTCTCGTTGGAATTCCAACAATGCTTGCCGCAGGTGCACTCAAGATCTTCCATCAGATCCGCGAACCAACCGCACCGGCCGAAAACTGGAGCTTTTTGGCTTTGGGATGCATTGTTTCTGCCGTCGTATCCTTCATCGCTGTAAAATGGCTGTTGCACTACGTTCAGGGACACACGTTTAATTCGTTCGGAGTTTACAGGATTGTCCTGGCGGTCGTTCTCTTACTCGTTCTTATGTGACGCGAAGGAAACACCGTTTCGGTCCTGAAACGATTCCCAGGTTTATTGCTCTCATCGATTCCCGGACGACTCGTCAAGGCCCAACCAGGGTTCGCTGAATTCGATGGGCCGAAAAAAGGGCCACAGGTACAGAGACGCGATAGACCTTTTCCGTCAGCCGCAGTTCTATTTTACGTTTTCATATCGATTACCAACTCCGGAAAAGACTGATAAAACTTGCCTGAAGTGATTGCTGCCCCTACACATCGCGCGCATGCGCAGTCTTTTGTTTGGAACAACCATTTTACTTGCTTCTGCGATGTTGGGCGTCGCCGAATCCAGATACGCTCTCGCGCGCGTCGCTGATGGTTTCGACTTCCCCATTGGCGACCGCGACGCCAACGGTTATCACAAAGCCCGCGGCTTTCAGCATGGCGGACATCCCGGAGAAGACTGGAATGGTCCGGCGGGCGGCAACACGGATCTTGGAGATCCTGTCTACGCCATTGGAAATGGAATTGTGGTGCTCTCACGTGACGTTCGGGGCGGCTGGGGAAACGTGGTAATCATCCGGCACGCCTATTATCATGACGACAGGATGGATTATATCGATTCGCTCTATGCGCACCTGGATAAAATCAATGTCCGCGAGGGACAGAATGTTTCGCGGAGACGACAGATCGGCACCATTGGAAATAATCGTGGAATGTACCATGCGCATCTCCACTTCGAAATTCGGAAGAATCTCGCAATCGGAATGAATCGTTCTGCGTTTCCAAAAGATCTGGAAAATTACTGCGATCCTACAAACTTCATCGCGAAAAGGCGCGCGCTTCCCGGCCAGGATGGCACGACCAAAGTCGCTCTGAACACATTCGAAGCTCCCGAGGCGGTTCAATATGCGGACGCCTCGTCCTCCAAAAAATCTCGCTCCAGCTCGTCATCCCTTCGTCGCCCTCCCGGCTTAAAGCTACGCATTACGGCAACATTTCACGAAACGCAGGTCCAGCACTTCGACTGACGAAAGTCCTCCCAGGCAAATCCGTGTCCATTCTCGACACCTGCCAGCATCCTCAATCCTTGTTGCATCGTCGAGGCATTGAGCTGGTGCGTTGCTCCCCGGGGCTCGCGAGATTTTATCTCCTGGACAATGAAAGATTTCTTGCTCATCACGGCGCGCAGGTTGCCTGACTTTGAATACTATCCAAATGCGCTCCAATGTCTGCGTCGGAATCAAACGCACATCTCGAGCTTAAAATGTTTGCGCTCATTTGGGCACAAGAGATGAGATTCCGATGTGCTGCGTTGGAAGTGCGCGTTCCTTTATCAAAGTTTCGCGCCGACGTGGCAGCATGCCGGCCTAAAACCTCGTTCTTTTCCGAAGCGCCGGGCGAGACGGCAATATTCGAATGCAAACAGTCGCGCACTGACCTGCTGCGTGATTCAGCGGCAGCAGCTCCGGCGTTAGCACGACTCGCATATCTGCACGTGCGCAGAAAGCGTCTCGAGCAACTACTCCGACCTCATTATCCAACGCTCGCTTGCGGAGACTCGTTGTTCCCGGAATTTGAAAACTTCGATTTCTCGACGCTCCGTCATCGAGGCTATCAACAAACGATTCGGGAAATACGGCAGCTCCAGTCCCGTGTCATGAAGCAGACCAAGTTTGAGCGTCTGATAAAATATCCGTGTGCCAATTTCTACTATCTTGTGGTGAAGGAAGGTATTCTTGGGGCACATGAGTGGCCGGACGGTTGGGGTATTCTGGAGCAGCGGGGTAAGGGACTCGCTCTTATGCGCAAACCGACGCGGCACGATGCTTCCGACGCAGCGAGACTTGCACTTCTTCAGAAGATCGCACTCGCCGGAACGCACGCGTGGAAAAGGCAGCTCAAATACTCTCTCCACAAGGAGCCCCACACGAACCGACCTACCAGTCCTGGTCTTCGTCAGCGACGAACCGCATGCTGATCCGAGTACCCTTCGAATATTCGCTCTCTGCGTGAACGGTCCCTCCGTGCAACGCTACAATGTGCTTCACGATCGATAGGCCAAGTCCTGTGCCGCCCGCTTCACGGCTCCGCGCCTTATCCACACGAAAAAAGCGCTCAAATATATGTGCAAGATCGGGCGGAGGAATGCCGATTCCATTATCTGAAACAAATATCTCAACCTCCCTCTCCAGAGAGCGGGCACCCACAACAATTTCGCCACCTTCCGAGGTATATTTCACTGAGTTGTCGATCAAGTTATTAAGCACCTGCTCCATCCGAATCATATCGGCGCTGATCGGCGGAACCTCGTCATCTCCTTCGTAGCGGATTACCCTTTTCTTTTCGCAGATCGCTGGCGCCCACTCCTCGACCATTTTACGAAGAAATGGAACGACCCGTATCGACACTGGCTCGATTCTCACGCGGCGTGATTCCAGGCGAGCCAGCGTCAGAAGATCTTCAAGGAGTGCATTCAACCGTTGAGAGTGCTTATGCATCACGCGCAGGGCGTTGGATACTTGGGCCTTAGGAAGCTCAGGATCATCCATGAGATTCTCCAGGTATCCGTGGAAGATCGAAAGAGGCGTCCGAAGTTCGTGGGAAACATTTGAGACGAACTCGCGCCGGATCGTTTCAACTTGCCGCAGCTGGGTGATCTCATGCAGGACCGTCACCGCGCCTGTCGTTTGCCCCGCCCTATCCGGCACGGGGACAGCGTTGATCTCAAAATACCGTGTCGCAGCTTCTGATTGGCCCGGCAGGATGATCTCCCGTGACTGCATCAAAGAGGTCTCGATGGTCGAGCGCACAACGTCCTCTATGGCTGCCTGGCGCAAAGACATGAGAATCGTCTTACCCACAGGGTTGGAATTCAGATTGAACAGTTCGTTGAAAGACTTGTTCACGAGTTGAATCCTGCGATCCCGATCCACCACCATCACCCCCTCGGTCATGCTCGAGAGAATAGCATCGAGGTTGAACGCGTCCTCGTCAATCTGCTGACGCAACCGGTCTCGTTCTTCGGCAATCCGACCGAATAAGGCGATGATTTCATACTGCGCCGTTGACCGACGACTATGTCTGAGAAGCGCGGAATTTCCGTCGTAAATTCTACGGCAGTGAACAAACACCCGCTTCCATCGAAGATGCTCGCAAACGATGTAGACCACTGCGACCAGCAAGACGGTCGCAAGCGCGAAACCGAGAATCCATGTCATCGAAACTTTAATGGAATCCGAAGCCCGAGAGGAGGACCGGCCGTTGCCACATCACATATCGGCCGCGCTGACACGATACCCGAAACCTCGAACCGTTTCTATCCACTGCGCCTCTGGACCCAGCTTTTCGCGCAGTCGCCGGACGTGCGTGTCAACAGTACGCGTATCGATAAGATTTTCGTATCCCCAAACGTCGTTCAGCAGTCGCTCGCGGCTTTGCACCCGTCCTTTGCGCTCCATGAGAATCATGAGAAGCTTGAATTCGGTCGGCGTAAGATCGAGCGAATTACTCCTCACCTTCACCTCATGATGTGCGCGGTCGAGGGATATCTTTCCTACATTCAGGATCTTACCTAAATCGGCGAATCCAAGACTCCGCCGAACTACGGATTTTACGCGGAGGACCAGCTCCCGTGGGCTGAAAGGTTTCGTGATGTAGTCGTCAGCGCCGAGTTCAAGCCCTAGGACACGGTCTACTTCTTCAGCTTTTGCTGTCAGCATGATAATTGGAATATTCGATGTGGCCGGATCACCCTTGAGCACTTTGCAAACTTCCAGACCGGACATGCCGGGCAGCAGGAGATCGAGCACGATCAAGGAGGGTGCCTCCCCTCGTGCCGCATTCAGAGCGGACTCACCGTTCTTCGCCTCGATCACATCATACCCGACATTCTTCAAATTGGACGAGACAAGATTGAGAACATCTTCTTCATCGTCTGCTACCAGGATAGTGGTTTTCATGGGCTTTCGAAAGTTCGAAACCCTGTCGCTTCCACCGAGGGCGAACAAACTAAAAAAGGTTACGGAAGTGTTACAATGTAAATACCTGGGGGCCGCGATATTATTCAAAAGATTACCGCTCTGAGATTTCGCGCCGTTCCTTTCTCGTGAGAGGCCTCAGCAAGAGCACGATCTCGCCTTTTGGCGGTACCCGAGTAAAGTGTTCAGCAAGTTCAGCTCCGGTGCCGCGCCGATACTCCTCGAATTGCTTCGTCAATTCCCTGGCAACGCAGACTTCCCGATCAGGCAGAAGTCTCGCGAGAGCCTCGAGCGTTCGGACGAGTCGGTAAGGCGATTCGAAAAAAATATTAGTTACCTCACGGGTGCCCGCTTCGATCAGCGCGCGTTCTCTACCGCCGCTTTTTTGCGGAAGGAACCCGCCGAAATAGAACGCATCGGTCGGAAATCCCGACCCGACAAGTGCGGTGAGCAAAGAGGATGGACCGGGTAACACCGTGTAATCAATTCCTTCGTGTTGGCAAGCGCGCAGAAGACGCAATCCTGGATCTGAAATCGAAGGCATACCGGCGTCCGTAATCACCACGACGTGTTCTCCCGCCTTCAACCGCTCGAGCAGTTCGGCGGTCCGGCGAGCCTCGTTATGCTCATGGTAGCTGAGAAGTGGCTTCCGGATATCGTAGTGACGAAGGAGGATACCGGAATGGCGAGTGTCCTCAGCGGCAACGAGATCGGCTGTCTTCAAGACTTGGAGCGCCCTAAGCGTAATGTCTCCAAGATTGCCAATTGGGGTCGGGACAAGCGTAAGCAAGATGCTCTAGAACCCTTCCGAGATTCTCGAGACGAGTCGAGTCGCGGCGTTCCCGAAGGCTAAGGGTAGGGCCTGGCGCTCATCCTGATTCACGTCATCACTCACAAAGAAGCTGGTTTCTCCACTCACCGTTCCCTCCATAAGAACAACACCAGTCAGCTGATTGGACAATTTGTAACTGAATCTGACATTTAGCACAAATTCGCTGGTAGCAAGGACGTTATTGCGAACCGAGCGTGCAGGGCTGCGGGTAATTGACTTTACGACTCCTTCGAGGATTGCGTCCGCAGCGTCGACGCGCCCGACACGGTAAGTACCATCCAGCTGAATCTGTTTGATCACTGAGTCCGCGGCGAGAACCTCCACGCGTGGAACCAGGACATCGGATTCGAAACTCGGAACAGCGATCGACGAAATCCCCTGCATTTTCGTCGGCTTGACGGGACCAATCGTGTAGCCCATGCAGCCGACAAGCAGCGCAGCAGTCAGGAGGAGTAATCCCTGTCTCATTCCGTGGGAAGTGGAGGCTCGACGGCAGGGATCGGGCCAACATCCTCGGGAGTGGTACGGAGTCGAGGGCGCGATGCTGGGGTTTGATCCGGAACGATGATCTCCGGCCCCACATAATCAGGGCGCGAGACAGTATCGACTTCGGCTGCGAGCTTGCGACGCTGAGCTGCCCGCTCTCCAGTCTCGGCACGCTCAGGACCAATTCGCAACTGATCGTCACCCAATTGGTCGCGCAGCTGCTCAATACGGGCCTTTGCGATTTCGCTCTGCTCCGAGTCGGGATCAAGGCGAATTACTTCGTTGTAGTATATGACGGCCGCTTTGTAATTTTTTTGCTTGTCATAGAATTGCGCAATCTTCAGCGAATCCGACGTCCGTTCGCCGGAAAGCGACGCGATATTTTCCTTTGCCTGAGGCACCTTCTCACTGTCCGGGAAACGCGCAATGAAATCCTCGAAGGCCAGCCGAGCACGGTTGGACGCCTTGGGATCGTAACCCGAGCGCGCTTCGCGGAGATACACATAGCCGATCTGGTATTGAGCGTCCGCGGCAATCGGATCATTCGGATATTTCAACAACATCTCCTCGTAGGTCTTAATGGCCTTGTCGCGCTTACCCTGCTTTTCCAGCGCAAGGCCCGCGCTGAATTGCGCTTTCGTGGCGACCTTGCTATAGGGCGCCACTTTTACAATTTCCTCGAACATCTCTTGAGCGCGCGCCGTAGCGGGAAATATTCTCACACCGAGAAATTTTATGCGCTCTCCTTCGAGAAAAAGCCGGGCGATTTCATACTGTGATTCGACAGCCTTTTCGAATTCCGCCCCGCTCTTATATCTCCTGATATATTCCCCGTATTCATTATAGGCGCGCTCATACTCACCTTCCCGCTCGTACAGTTCTGCCAATTTAATCTGTGCTCTCGGGGCCAGCAGCGAACTTGGATACGCCCGTAAGAATTGCCGATAGGCGTTCAAAGCCCGCAAGTTCTCGCCGTCCCGCTCGAAAGCTTCGGCCTTGTCCATCTGTAAGAGGGGATCTTTCTCAACAGGCCCGGGATCCGACTCCTCTTTCGCGGTGCTAAGGGGATCGCCGGGGCGGTACTCAATTGCCGCCTCAGTCGGAAGCAACGGCGCCATTGCAATTAGAATTCCCAGAAACACCGGGGAGAGTCGTTTCATAAGCTTGGCACGGTACACAATCAAGAAACGGGCGTCAAGAGACGCAGATATCCATTGCCTTCCTGCTTTCCTAGCGCCACGTTCGTCGCCGCTGAATTTACAGCTTTCGCGGGCGGTTGTGGCAGAATAGTTTTGCAATTTCGCGGGCCAGGAGCAGAACGCGTGGTTCCAATCATGGTTTAGGTATTTGTTCATGCCCTCGGTTCCGCAAAACCTCCATGCTCCGAAGTGGAAACTTTCATTCCTTTTGATAACTTGACCCTTCGGATGTGCGACGACACCCTCAAACTCGTAATTGCCGGCCGCGAATTTCACTCGCGCCTATTGCTTGGGACGGGAAAATTCTCCTCGAACCAATCGATGGCAGCCGCGTTGGAAGCCAGTGGAACGGAGATCGTGACTGTGGCTCTCCGGCGTGCCGACCTGAGCGGTGCCCGCGATCCCTACGCAAACATTCTCGAGTTCATCGATCCACAGAAATATCTCCTTCTTCCGAACACCAGCGGTGCAATGAACGCGCAAGAGGCCGTCAGGCTCGCGCGTCTCGCTGCGGTCGCCGGCCTGCCGAAATGGATAAAGCTGGAGATCCATCCGGATCCCCGTTTTTTGCTTCCTGATCCGGTAGAGACGTTAATTGCCGCGGAACTTCTTGTAAAAGAGGGCTTTACCGTTCTGCCCTATATAAATGCCGACCCGGTGCTGGCGAAGCGCTTGCAGGAAGTCGGCACGGCGACTGTAATGCCACTTGGTTCACCGATCGGGAGTAATCGTGGAATTGAAACGCGCGCGCAGATCGAAATAATTATCGAGCAGGCGACGGTACCGGTGGTGGTGGATGCAGGCCTCGGCGCTCCGAGTCAGGCCGCTGAGGCCCTCGAGATGGGCGCCGATGCCGTTCTCGTCAACACGGCGATTGCCGTTGCACCTGACCCAGCCCGAATGGCGCGTGCTTTCAAAATGGCGGTGGAAGCAGGGCGAGCGGCATACGAGATCGGGCTTGCATCTCCCCTGGACAGCGCTTCTGCCACCAGCCCGCTTACGGCATTCCTTGACCCTGTTTCGGCCTAATCAAATGTCACTGTTAGAGGTCAAGAATCTCAAAACCTGGTTTCCGGTGCGTGGCGGCGTATTCCGTCGCCACATTGATGATGTAAAGGCCGTGGACAATGTCAGTTTTGAAGTTGATAAAGGAACAACGGTCGGACTGGTCGGAGAAAGTGGCAGCGGGAAAACCACTGTGGGACGTACAATTCTGAATCTTATTCCGGCGACAGGAGGAGAGGTGCTTTACGAAGGAACCAATGTCCTGGGGATCCCCGAAAACCGATTTCGACCCTACCGTCGAAAGATGCAGATGATCTTCCAGGATCCGTTCGGTTCTCTGAATCCCAGAATGACCATTAGAAAGATCATCGGTGAGCCTTTAGAGATTCATTTCAAAGACATGTCACCGGCGGGACGCCGGGACCGCATCGCTGCATTAATAAAACAGGTTGGCCTCGATCCGGATATGATGAACCGTTATCCACACGAGTTCAGCGGCGGGCAGCGGCAGCGAATTGGGATCGCTCGAGCGCTTGCGGTTGAGCCCGATTTCATCGTCTGCGACGAACCTGTGAGCGCGCTGGATGTGAGCGTGCAGGCGCAAATCGTAAATCTGCTGCAGGATCTTCAGGAAGAGCTTGGTCTTACTTACCTGTTCATCGCACATGATCTCGCGATCGTGGAGCACATCAGCGATTACGTCCTCGTAATGTATCGTGGAAAAATCGTAGAGGCTGCCAGTGCAGAGGCCATCTACGAAAATCCGCAGCACGATTACACGAAGCGACTGCTTGCAGCGGTGCCAACGTTTGGCTGATTTCAGACCCTATTTGTTCCCATGACACCGCTTCTCCGAAAGTTTCTCGGCATGAACTGGATTCTCGTGGCAGTCATGCTTGCGCTGGCCGTCTTCGGGATCATAGCCATTCACAGTGTAGTTTACATGCGCGACGATGTGGCCGTGCAAGAGTTCTGGCGCCGACAAGCCATCTGGGTGGGGGGTGGATTCGTTATCTTCATCGTAACGAGCCTTATCGATTATCGATGGATCAAGTGGGGTGCTCTCCCGATGTATCTGGCCGGGATATTCTTCCTGGTACTCACGATATTCATGGGCAAGCGGGTCTATGGAGCAAAAAGCTGGCTGGTTCTTGGTCCGATCAATTTTCAACCTTCTCAGCTTGCAGTTCTCTCAGGGATTCTCGTGCTGGCGTTATTCTTAAGTCAGTTCAGAAACCTTCACCCAATGCTTCGACTCGTTTTCACCGGGGCGATTGTTGGTGGCCCGATGATCATGATCCTGAAACAACCCGATTTCGGGATGACGATGGTTTGGATCCCCATCGTTCTTGCGATGCTTTTCGCCGGCGGACTCCCAATGCGTTATTTGATTTCAATTCTCTTGGTTGGTATTGCGATGATGCCACTCGTTTACGTTTTCGGGTTGAAGGATTATCAGCGCGCACGAATTACCGCTTTTCTCGATCCAGAAATCGATCCCCAGGGTTCCGCATGGGCAATCAACCAGTCAATGATTGCTATCGGTTCGGGCGGCTGGTCAGGCAAGGGATACAAGGCTCCCAACACCCAGATCGAACTCGGCTTTCTCCCTTCGACGGCCGTGCACAACGACTACATTTTCTCCGCGATCGGGGAACAGTTCGGCTTTCTTGGGGGAGTCATTCTCATCAGCGCGTTCGCGGTACTCCTCATCGTCTGCCTTGTGACTGCTCACCAGGCATCTGACGACCTTGGACTTTTAGTTGCCGTAGGGATTGCAGCGCTCCTCTTCTTTCACGTGTATCAGAATATTGGCATGACCATCTCCATCATGCCTATCACGGGTCTTCCGTTGCCGCTCATCAGTTATTCAGGGTCATTCGCCGTCGTGGTGATGTTCGGATTGGGAATAGTGAACAGCGTCTGGATCCATCGCCGAATGATTATATAAGCACATCTTATTTTTATTCTTTCGACCATTCACTACTCGGAGGATGCCAGGATCAAGGTCGACTTTTGATGATCGCGATCGAGGCCCTTGCTCATCACGCTCTGCCGGCCTCCTGTTTTATCCCGATCTGGCCGCACCACTCGATGACTGAAATCTCTGAAAAGTCCTAACCGGGGCGCTCGTTTCCGGGTGGATGAATGACCGGAGCGTTCAGCGCGAAATGTCCGATTGACTCAGCAAACGGAATCCGTGGCTGGCGAGGACAGCACACGCACATTCATTGTCCTCGACGTGAATCGCCAGGGCAGTATTACCGGATGGTCGATTTAGAAGCGCATAGCTGCCATGGATATTGACTTCGGCCATAAGAAGCGCGGCGAGAAGCCTTCCAAGCTGGTTCGCGCCTTCTTTAAGCTCAACCACAACAAAGTCAGTTGTCGCGTAAGGGATATCGTGAATTTCAAAGAGCTCGTGCACTCTATCTGGATCGCTGACCACGACCCGCACGATCGCAGAATCAGCCGAATCCTGAATATTCAGCGCAAGCACTTCAACACTGTGCTCATTAAGTAACTTTACGACCTCAAGCAACGCACCAACGCGGTTCTCAAGAAATATTGAGAATTGTTTAACCGCGGGGCCCTCGAGACCCTCCGTCGTCCTCGATTCAGCCATTCTCGGCAACCTTACTGGTAGGAATATAGAAGGCAGAACGTCGTGGGTTCACCCTCGATCTCTTCGACACGAACATAATATGGCCCGCTCGCAGATGGCGCAAAGCCCGCTGCGGCCATTGGACCGTTAGCGTAACTTTGGCTTTCGACCATTTTACCGTTCTCGTCAAAAACGGTCACTTTCATCTTGCGAGCATTTTGAGTCGCTCCGACAGAGAACCAATACTGGTTCCCTGCGAAAAGATTAACCTGCAGAATCCTGGCCTCCCCAGACCGAATATCCGCGCTCCAGTGTCCGTCGCGAATCTTGAAACCGGCATTGGAAAAGGCTCCAGCGAGTTCCAGCGCGGCATTCCGCGCGGCGACCTGCTCATCGGTCTCGGCCGCCTGGATAGTGAATCCAGCAAGTGCGAAGCCAATCAAAATCGCGCCTGTAATCAGTTTCGAATTCATTCTTTCTTAGAAATCTCTGACACGAGCCCGGACGAAACGGATCCGAGTTTTTGCACGTCTTCAAGTGTCGGCACAGAATCCGCCGGGAATGATACCATTTCCTGGATGTCTTCAAGGCGGCCGGATACGGTCGTTACGAGTCTGTCTTCCTGGACCCTTTCGGGAAGCTCAGAAATTTTTCCCTGCATAAATTCCACAATCGCGGGCTGCCGCAGTAACCGGGCGGATTCCGGCGTGTAATTCTGCGAAATCCAGTCGGTCACAATCTCCATACCGCGAATCCACCCTCCAAGGCTGACAAGGATCACAAGGTCGTGGTCGCCTTGGTTTTCCATCGCCATTTTCACCTCATTCTGCGTGGCTTCCAACTCCTCCTTGAGCGTGCTCCATTCATTCTGCTCCGCAAAATCAGCGATGCTGTTTGCCCTGCTGAGAACGTCCTGACTGACCGCGAGAGACTTTGCGAGTTCAATGATATCTTTTCCTGTGTTTTTTACTCGTTGGCTATCAGCTGCTTCCACCGCGAGAAACCCATCGGCGATCAACCCACCGAGGTTTAACGCGAGTTGCGGGCGGCTTGTGTAGCTGGTGGGAATTGGTTCGCGGTAACCCGCTTGCCAATCGGGCTTTCCGGTCTTGGTTATGCCGGCAAGAAGCTCCCCCGGCGTTGGAATGGTCAGACTATCCAGACGTTGCGCCTGGTTCCGGCTTTCCTCCGAGAGCGTCTCCGAATCTTGAGAGGTCGCCTCCGGTGTTTTGGCGGGGGACGATCCGGATTCCGGTTTTGCATCCCCTTCGGCCTGGGCATAAGTCCTCGCGGCATCTCCCAGAAGAAATACCGTCGCCAAGACTATGCAAAATCTACAGAACATGGCCTACCGATAGACTATTCTCCCCCCGATTGTCACTAGGAACTTGCGGGCATCATTGCAGATCCACATCTTCGCCGGGTTAGAACAGAGCTATGGGACGCGACATCGTTTATTTTGATCTCGAAACGCAACGAACTGCCAATGACGCCGGCGGTTGGGCCAGAAAGTCCAAAATGGGGATGTCTCTGGGAGTAACCTACAGCACGAAGCAACGCAAGTATCAGATCTTTAGCGAGAAACGTGTAAACGATCTGGTCAATCAACTCATGCGGGCCGATCTCGTGGTCGGATTCAACGTCCTGAACTTCGATTACGAAGTCTTGGCGGGCTACACCATTCTTGATCTCAAGTCACAGATCCCAACACTTGACATGATGGCCGACATCGAAGCGAAACTTGGGCATCGTTTGGGATTGGACGCGATTGCACAGGCGAGTCTCCGCGTCGGTAAGACGGGAGATGGCTTGGACGCAATCCGATGGTGGCGCGAGGGCAAGTTGATGGAAATCGCTGAATACTGCTGTTTTGATGTCAAGGTCACCAAACTCGTGCATGAATTTGGCTGCAAAAACGGCGAAGTATTATACGAGGATCGGTTTCAGCAACGGAAAAGCGTCGCGGTGGAATGGCTGCTGTGATCGATCAATGCGTATTTTGCTAAAGTTTAGCGTCCCCCGGGAACGAGAGTTTCAGTCGATCGGCTGCCTTGGAGACTACCCAGGAAAAAATCCATTAATAAAACCCATCCCTCTTGATTCCAACTTCGCAGCGAAAATTGTATTCGACCTTGGCACTGCAGCGGGAAGAAGGCTCTAAAATGGCCTGCCGTATGTAGCCTGCCGTTTGTATTTAGTAAATGAGAAAGCTTCGGACGGGTGTCTCCAGTTTCCGGCGGCCCTCGAGAAAACCGAGTTCGACCAGAAATTGGGCTTCGAGCACATTTGCTCCCTTTTTGATGAGTAACTTCGTTGCAGCTGAGGCCGTGCCACCGGTTGCCAGCAAATCGTCGACGATCACGACTGGTTCCCCTTCGCACACCGCGTCGACATGCATTTCCACGACCGCCTCGCCATATTCAAGCGTGTAAGCTTGCGACACCGTTTCATAGGGCAACTTTCCTTTTTTTCGAACGGGCACGAACCCGATACCGAGTTCATAAGCAACGGCAGCTCCAAAGATAAACCCCCTGGCGTCAATTCCCACAATTTTCTCAGCACCCAAATTCTTGCAGGCGGAGGCAAAACCCTGAATAGCGAGCCGAAAGACAGCCGCATCAGCCAGCACCGGCGTGATATCCTTGAACATGATGCCGGGTTTCGGGAAGTCGGCAATATCGCGGATTGCGGCGCGCAGTCTCTGAAGATCTTCGGGTTGCATGTTCCGGATTGTCGTAGAGAGCATCGCGGGACAGCAAGTCGAAAGCCAGGGTAAGATCGCTCATTTATTGGCAGATGTTTCTTGGCACAGCTGCCGCAATGAGAAACTTTGATCTCGATCTTCGGAATCAATGACACATCCAACGACGGAACTGTTGAAAATGATCGGAGTGCTTGAACGAAACCCGCTATGGCAAAAGCTTCACGAGCTCGTTACGGTTTCACCATGGAACTCACCCGTTGCGAATTACCGGGCATTCGAAAGGTCGCCAGCGGAAAGGTGCGCGAGATATTCGATCTCGGCGAGCATTTGCTCATCGTCGCAACCGACCGTATTTCCGCCTTCGACTGCATTTTGCCGAACCCCATCCCGGGCAAGGGTGTTGTGCTCACCCAACTATCCGACTTCTGGTTTCGCCGCTTTGACTTCGTGCCTAACCATTTGGTCGCAATTGACTTCGCCGACTTCCCCAAAATTTTGAAGCCTTTCGAGACGCAGATCGGGGGGCGTTCGATGATCGTGAGAAAGGCAAAGCCGCTTCCGATCGAATGCGTCGTTCGCGGTTACCTCGCCGGATCCGGATGGAGGGAATATCAGGAGGATTGCAGCATTTGCGGCTATCCTCTTCCGAAAGGACTGAATCAGGCTGACAAGTTGCCAGAAACACTCTTCACGCCCGCGACAAAGGCTGCCAGCGGACACGACCTCAACATTGGGTGGAAGGAATGTGTCTCTCTCGTCGGTGAAAGGATTGCGATCAAGGCGCGTGACTACAGTCTCCACATTTACGAGGAGGGACGCCGCCATGCCGCAGAACATGGAATCATCGTGGCAGATACGAAATTCGAGTTTGGTACCATCGATGACGAGCTGATCATTATTGATGAATGCCTTACACCGGATTCGTCGCGCTTCTGGCCCGCTAACGAATACATGGTGGGAGTGAGTCCACCAAGCTTCGACAAACAATTCGTGCGCGACTACCTCGAAACGCTCAACTGGGATAAGACACCGCCTGCACCCAAGTTGCCTGAAGATGTTGTGCTGAAAACGAGCGAGAAATATCGAGAAGCATTCACTCGTATAACAGGCGGAAAACTGCCGAATTTCTGATCGGGAATGACCATAGAATCTTCGATCGACGATTTCATTCTTCATCTCGCGACCGAGCGCGGGCTTTCTCAGAACTACCAACTTTCGACCCGTCGATCGCTCGAAGATTTCGGAGAGTGGATCAGTCGCGCCAGACAGATCACCGATCCTTGCGAAGTTACATTGGATCACATCACGGATTATCTTGCCCTCCGAAAAAAGGCGGGGCTGGCGGCCGCTTCCATCAAACTGATCGTGGTCGCATTGAAGGTTTTCTTTCGCTTCCTCCAAATACGAGGGCACATCCCGAACGATGTCGCGGAGTTACTCCCCCTGCCCCGAGTGGAGCGCTATCTTCCTGAAACCCTGAATGAGGTCCAGGTCGAACGTTTACTGGACAGCGTGTCACCCGATCAGCCCTTTGGAAGGCGGAATCGCGCGATTATCGAATTGATCTATGCATCTGGTCTTCGCGTTTCAGAACTCGTTGGGGCGCGACTGGAGAATCTGAATCTCGAAGAGGGCATTATTCGCGTAACCGGCAAAGGCAACAAAACGAGACTTGTGCCCGTAGGATCGAAAGCCTGCGAAGCAATCAGATCCTACCTCGATCACGAGCGGCCGGGTCTCGTTAATCGTCGCACCGGCAGTGAGATCTTCCTGAGTGCGCGCGGGAGGGGTATGACCTCTGTTCGAGCGTGGCAGATTATCAAAGGTGCAGCGAAAACGGCCGGGCTGGAGACAAACGTCTATCCCCACCTCTTACGCCACTCGTTTGCAACGCACCTCCTCAGTAACGGCGCCGATCTGCGAGTCATCCAGGAAATGCTTGGGCACGCAGACATCTCGACTACCCAGATCTACACCCATGTCGATCAAAACCGCTTGAAGCTCGTTCATCACCGCTTCCACCCGCGGGCTGTAAAGGGCTGACGCTCCCTTGAGCGTATATCGCAGAGGAAATTTGTCAGCACACCACCAGGCCGTCGAGAAGTCTTTTGTCCTCTCGAACTGCATCCTCGAAAGAGGGATACCGTGGAACCCATCCCAATGAACACAGTTTGGCGTTGCTGACGCGCTTATTTGTCCATCCCCGTTTGCGATTCAAGTCGACAGATCCGCGCGCTGGGATCGGACGGTCGAAATGACGAGCGAGCCATTCATAAACCTCGGCCTGCCGCTGGGGTTTGTCGTCGACCACGTTACAGATCCCACCAGGGAATGTTTGCGACGCCATCATCGCGAGCGCCGTTGCTGCATCATCGCGATGCACCTGATTCACCGTCCTACCCCCGTCACCCTCGATTATTGCTGACCCGTCGAAAAATTTCCTCAGCAACACGGATCTCCCAGGACCGTAGAGTCCGGCCACCCGAGCCGCCACACCTCCCGCGTTTAATGTTAATACTTCTGCCTCGAGAAGCACCTTCCCCGTTTCGCGTTGAGGAACAGTCTCACTCTCCTCTGTGACGATTGAACCATCAACCTGAGCGTACACAGAGGTGCTGCTCGTGAATACGACGCGCCCAGGCGCCAAGACATCTAACAAACTACCTGTGCCTTCCAAATACGCCCGACGATACTGCTCTGCCCCTCCCCGACCCGAGCTTACGCATTGCACGACAGCGTCGAGCCCTCGGAGATCCCCGAGCTTTTCCCGAACCATACTTCGGTTCGAAATATCACAGACACGAACCACAAACGGCTCTGGGGAAAGCGCCTGCGCGGATTTCGAAGAATAAACGACGCCAGTCACCTGCCAGTTGCCGCGAGTGAGGAGTCGTGCCACTTCCAGCCCCAAAAAACCGCATCCTGCAACAAGCGCTTGCTTCATTGCCCGACTGCAATCCCGTTTTCGAATCCGTCTACAATCATCACAGAATCAGTGAGCATCTGGTCCCCGTCAAAGGTAAAGTGACCGAGAAGACACTGTCCCTCCAGCACTTGCGGCAACCATTTTTCGTCGTCGGCCCACATTCTTTCGTAGGGGACCGCGTGCACCGGCACCCAGAAAGGTGTGGCCTCGTCCGTCTCATAAGGTTCCCCTTCACACCCGTGCGCCACGAATACGGTGCAATGCAGACTGTAACCGTCGGTGAATTGAAACCGCAGTTCGCCATGTTTCCTGGGAAAATGCGGGGTCACACCGACTTCCTCGCGGGTTTCCCGGATTGCCGCCTCCAGCGCTGTCTCACCTGGTTCGATCTTACCTCCCGGCGCATTCACTTTGCCTGCTCCGAGTCCCCGTTTTTTCTGGATCAGCAATACTTTGCCCCCGCGGCGAATGAAACATAGATTTGCCCGTTCACGGGGTATCCAATTTTCCCATTGCATTGAGAATTTGTAGGTGAAAATGACCAAATTTCCGATACGAACTTTCAAAATGAATACTGCAACCGCTTTCCGACTTGCTGCAATCCTCGGATTTCTCGCCGTGGCGCTGGGTGCCTTTGGGGCGCACGGTTTGAAGGATCTGCTCATGCGCAACGGTACGCTGTCGATCTGGGAAAAAGCTGTTTTTTATCATATCATTCACGCGGTGGTCTTGCTGTTTCTCGCGTCACGTGCACCGCTGCCAAACGTCGCTATCTGGTTGTTTCTTTTCGGGGTGGCGGTCTTTTCCGGATCGCTCTATCTTCTGGCCATCACCGGCATCAAGTGGCTCGGAGCGATCACACCGATTGGCGGCCTTTGCCTGCTCGGTGGTTGGTTGACACTCGTGATCGAACCACTGCGCTCACCTTTGTAGATTCGGTCCTTGCCGAACAACGTTACGTCTTTGAAAGTGAGATTCTCCAGAATCCTTCAAGAATCATATCCTATGAAGACCGACGCTACTTCCCTACCCTCCGCATTGGACGCTGTTGCTGAAATTGCCTCACGAAAATTGGCCATCTTTCTCGACTACGACGGAACGCTGACGCCAATCGTGAATGACCCCGATCAAGCCATTCTTTCTGAAGAAACGCGCGAACTGGTGACCAAGCTGGGAAAGGTCTGCCCGGTCGCGGTCATTTCCGGAAGGGATCTCGCTGATGTGCAATCCAAGATTGGCATCGATTCCATCATCTACGCAGGGAGTCACGGATTTGATGTCGCGGCTCCGGATGGAACAGCCGATTCCGAACTCGCCGGGCGCCTCGAAACGGAATTCGTTCCGGCACTTGACGCTGCGGAAAAGGAGTTGCATGAGCGTATGGATCCGATCGTCGGCGCTCTGGTCGACCGCAAGAAATACTCCGTCGCGGCGCATTACCGGAATGTGGCTGAGGCAGAGAGCGAGGCAGTCGCCAAAGCAGTGGACGAGGTCCTGGCTCTGCATGACAATCTGCGAAAGACCACCGGGAAGAAAGTCTTCGAACTTCAGCCCAAGCTCGACTGGCATAAGGGAAAGGCACTCCATTGGCTGCGCAAAACGCTGAAGCTGGATGCCCCGGACATCATTCCGATTTTCATCGGTGACGATATTACGGACGAGGACGCCTTCGAAGCGATTCAGGATGATGGGATTGGCATCATTGTACGAGAGGAGCCGCGCGATACTTTCGCCCGGTATGCGCTGGAGACCCCCGCTGAGGTAGCAAGATTTCTGGGTGCCCTGCATGATCACATCATTCGCGGCTGAGCAGTACCGCATCGCGTAAGCGAAATCGCGCAACCGTCGCACGATGCTGTCCCAGACGGATAGGTTCTAACCGGAAATAACCGATGCTCCACTCGCGGCTCGAGAACTGATAGTCCAAACGCGGCCATGGAGCGATTAGGGACTCGGGCGAGCTGCAATCTGCGGGAAACGTGAACCGACAACCCCCTCAAGAAAGCTTTCATCAGCAATTCTATCCCTCCACCTTGGCATCCGCATTCACTTCAAGGGTGCGCCCCCCCGTTTTCCGTCCAGTCAATGTCGGAAGTGCCGGACGCCCGTGAACACCATCGCGACCCCGGCGGCGTTGGCTGCGGCGATTACGTCTTTGTCCCGTACGGAGCCGCCCGGCTGAATCGCAGCCGTTGCACCAGCCTCCGCGGCCGCCGTGAGACCATCCGGGAACGGAAAAAATGCGTCGCTTGCTACCACACTTCCTTCCAGGGACAGGCCGGCGTCCTTTGCCTTCCAGATCGCGATCCGGGAGGCATCTACCCGCGACATCTGGCCGGCACCGATTCCAAGCGTGCGATCTGTTCCAGCAAACACAATCGCGTTCGATTTCACGTGCTTGACGACTTTCCAGCCGAACAGCATCGCAGCCATTTCATCCTTGGTCGGCGGGCGATCTGTCACAACCATTTCCGCGAGATCACCAATTTTTTTCGTATC
Organism: uncultured Verrucomicrobiae bacterium; assembly: GCA_963805815.1. Taxonomy (GTDB): domain Bacteria; phylum Verrucomicrobiota; class Verrucomicrobiia; order Chthoniobacterales; family Chthoniobacteraceae; genus CAWDWA01. The sequence continues at coordinate 187,508 of CAWDWA010000019.1, read as the reverse complement.
ACGTTCCTGAACGAGAATTCCTCCGACCACAGATTGCACATCGTCTCTCAACGCGTCTGGACCGGAGGGCGGCGTAAGCTTTTTCATCAGGCGCAGGTTTTTTTTCTTCTGCAATAGCACTCTGGCGTCCGGTTCGAAGTCCGGAGCAATGATCACTTCGCTGAAAATTTCGCTGATCGCCCGCGCTAACGGCTCCGTGATCGGGCGGTTGCATATGATAATACCCCCGAAAGGCGCCTGCTTGTCCGTTGCGAACGCCTTTATCCATGCCTCGCGCAGATCCGGATCGCTCCCGACGCCGCACGGATTCGTGTGCTTCAGGATCGCCACCGTGGGCTCAATAAATTCATCGATCAGGTTCGACGCCGCCGAGATATCAAGGATGTTATTGAAAGAAAGCTCCTTGCCTTGAAGCTTCTGAAAGTAATCGTCAAAGTTGCCGTAGAGATCCGCCGCCTGATGGGGATTCTCCCCATAGCGCAGCCGCGCAGCCACCGGTAGTGATAGCGAATAGGAGCATGTAGTTTCCTTTTCCCTGTTCAGGAAGTTTGCTATCGCGCGATCGTAGTCCGATGTCTTCACGAATACTTTGATTGCCAGGCGTTCACGCAGCTTCAACGTTGTCTCTCCATCGTTGAATTGCATGGACTCGACGATGTCCGCGTAGTCCTCGGGATCGACTACCGCGGTCACAAAACGATAATTCTTTGCGGCACTGCGAAGCATCGCCGGCCCCCCGATGTCGATTTTCTCGATGGCTTCTTCAAGGGTGACGGAGGGTTTCGCCACAGTCTGCTCAAACTGATAGAGATTCACGACCACAAGGTCGATGGGCAGGATGCCGTTTTCCCTGGCCTCTTCCTCGTGGATGGCATTGTCACGAACGTAAAGCAGACCTCCATGTACCTTCGGATGCAGCGTTTTTACCCGACCATCCATGATTTCCGGCGATCCCGTGAAATCCGAGACCTCGATCGAAGGAATTCCCTCTCTCCTTAGCAGACTGGCAGTTCCTCCGGTGGAAATAATCTCCACTCCCATCTCCGAAAGGATTCGGGCAAACTCCACCAAACCCGTTTTGTCCGAGACAGAAATCAAAGCGCGCTGAATCTTCATTTGAAGTAGAAACGCTATCGGACGGATACGTGATTGTGGAAGGTAAATTCCAAAACGGGGGAAATGGGCGGACGCACAATTTAATTATATCTTTGGAGCCCCCACACTGAAATGCCCAAACTCCTAATCACGGCCACAGCTCGTGGGGTGAGATCCCGTTCGAAGGCAATAGCAAACTCCCGGGGCACGAGAATTTTATCATTTTCATGATGCAAATGGAAAAGACCGAGAGCGGGGTGCGATTGATGGTCCGCGGTGGGCACAACTTTGTCGCCGGGCCATTCAAAATTCGCGAGCTTGGTCTGAAAGCGCTCCTGTGAACATAATGGATCGAAACTCCAATTGATGCATCTATCTCGAATCCTTGCCACTCAACGCTTCTGACCTTATCAAAATCGAGCGTTATGACGAAACTCGTCTGCCTGTTCTCTCTCTTCATCGCTTTGCTCACCTTCGCCCGCGCCGGAGACCCGCCTCCAATTACAGCGCTGGAAGCCGCGACAATTGCGGATAATTACCTTAAGGATCGGGCACTTCTCGATTCTACCTTTATCGAAAGTATCACCCTTGAAAAAGCAGGACTACTGAGGCCGGAACGACACTGGTTCGTAAAGTGGGATGCTCCACGGCGCGTTGACGGAATGCAGAAAGTAGAAATCGGCCTCAAAGTGACCATGGAAGGCAAGGTCACGCGGCTTGTAAGGTAAAAAATCTCACTCACCAGCTTCCGGATCAACAACCTCGAACCGTCGCTCTTTAGCAGGGCATCGAAAATCTTGGCCGGCTTTTCTCTGGCATTACGACACGTTCGAAATGTAAGCAGAGGAATATCTGCCTATGTTCACGCCGGAAAAAAGCCTTGAAATACTTCGTAAGGGCGCTGCCCAGATCATCAACGAGACCGACCTGCTAGAGAAACTCCGGACGAATCGACCCTTGAACGTAAAACTGGGAGTCGACCCCACCGCGCCGGATATTCATCTCGGCTTTACGGTGGCTCTTCAGAAATTGCGGCAGTTTCAGGACCTCGGCCACCGGGCAATTCTAATCATCGGCGACTTCACAGCGATGATCGGAGATCCGAGCGGTCGATCTGCGACACGCCCACAACTGACACACGATCAGGTGATGACCAACGCCACCAGTTTCAAGGAACAGGCCTTGAAGATCCTGGATCCCGCGAAAACCACGACAGTCTTCAATGGCGAGTGGTTCGAAGTTATGACTTTCGAAGACGTAGTACCGGCTTAATTCGCGGGTGACCCTGCAGCAGATGATGCAACGAGAGGATTTCAAGAATCGCCTTGAGGCCGGTCACGCTATCCACGCCCACGAAATTCAGTATCCCATTATGCAGGGCTGGGATTCGGTGAAAGTGAAAGCGGATGTGGAAATCGGTGGAACCGACCAACTTTTCAACATTCTTGTCGGGCGCGACCTTCAGAAGGAGGAAGGTCTGCCGCAGCAAGTCGTTTTTCTGATGCCGTTATTGGAGGGCTTGGACGGCGTTCAGAAGATGAGCAAGAGCTTGGGAAATTATGTCGGAATCAATGAACCACCAGGGGAAATGTTTGGAAAGCTGATGAGTATCTCCGACGAGCTAATGGAGCGATACTACCTGTTACTGCTTGGCAAGGATATGCCGGCCGATAGACATCCAATGGATGCGAAGAAGCAGCTAGCATTCGAAATTGTCGAACGGTACCACAGCACTGCCGCAGCAAAAGTCGCCCTCGAAGATTTCAACACGCGTTTCAGTCGAAAGAATCTCGCGGAAGCTGATCTGCCGACATTAGCAGCACCCTCGATCGGCACCGACATCATTACCGCCGCTGAAACTGCCTACCGTGCCCTCGGACAATCCAGAACCCGAAGTCAAATTCGACGTCTTGTGGAGCAGGGAAGCGTGCAGCTCGGGGGAGAAAAGATCACGGATCCGAAGGGTACTCCTATTTTCCGAGTGGGAGATGTTCTGCGGCTAGACAAAAAGCGGGCACTACGGCTGAGCTGATCCCCGACTCCTTCAACTCACTGGCGAAACGTCGATTTCCGCCGCGCGAAAGAAGGAATCCACCCACCAGAAAATGTTTTCTCTTTTCACATTGCGACGGAGCCGCTGCATCCGCGCCTTTCGCTCGGCATTCGGCATCTTGACCGCCTGATAAATTGCGTCGGCAACCTGCTCGACATCGTAGGGATTCACCAAAATTGCACCGCGTCTGAGCTGATCGGCAGACCCAGCGAACTGGCTGAGAATCAGCACCGAGACCTCCTCCAAACTACACGCACAATATTCTTTCGCGACGAGGTTCATACCGTCCTTGTGCGGAGTGATCAAAGCAATTTCCGCGGTTCGATAGTACGCCAGGAGTTCCTCGAACTCGAGGCTACGAAAGATATATTGAATCGGCACCCAGTTACCCGAAGAGAACTGGCCATTGATCTCGCCAACCAACCGCTCGATCCGAATCTTGAGGTCGTTGTATTTCGGAATGTCTGTCCGGCTCGGAACGACAACCTGAATAAATGTAAGCTTTTCGCATAACTCCGGATAACGCTGAAGCGCATTTCGAAAAGCGTTGAGCCGATCGGGAATACCCTTCGTGTAGTCCAGGCGATCGACGCCGAGAATCAAGTGTCGATCCGGAAAACCGGCATGGATATTCCATGCTCGACGAGATACTTCCGGCGACTCGGCCTCCCTCGCATACTTATCGAAATCGATTCCGATTGGGAAACTTCCCACCGTCACTTCTCGCTGCGGTTGGCCGAGTCGAATGTGATAAAAGTGCCCTTGCGCCTTAATCTGCGCATCAGGAATCAAGCGGCGGACACATTCCACAAAATTTCGCTCGTCGCGTCGGGTTTGAAAACCGATGAGTTCATACTGCAGGAGGTCCTGCAGGATGCGCTGCTGCTGCGGCAACTTTATGAAAATGTCCAGTGAAGGAAACGGGATGTGGAGAAAGAATGCAAACCGACCGCTCACACCCCGTTCGCGCAGCGACTGGCCTACATGCATTAGCTGATAGTCGTGCACCCAGACGAAATCATCCGGCAGGCAGCGCTCCGCCAGCGCGTCCGCAAAGCGATTATTGATCTTAACGTAGGCGCCCCAGTAGGCCGGATCGAAATTGCATAGCGTCTGCAAGTCGTGAAACAGCGGCCAAACAACCTCATTCGAAAACCCGTAGTAAAACTCGTCTCGCTCGGCCTCGCTAAGCGCCACCGGTATAACTTCGTAGCCGTAATCTGCAGTAGTTTTGTCTAGGAGACGGTGTAGTTCGGGAATGTCCTCCGTCGTGCCCGGCCACCCAATCCAGATTCCGCCTCTTCGTCGCAATATGGGGTCCATCGCAGAGACGAGCCCTCCCGATGAAGGTTTCGCGGTCCATGAATCACCGCTCTTTGAAACGGAAAGTGGCAGGCGATTCGATACGACTATAAGGCGATTCTGTTCAAAACTCATAATGCTTGGCCTCGTGAGGAACTTCTTCACACGAAGCATCGGAATCGATCTGCTGATTGGTCGTTGATTCGACAATTTTCATTGCTGGCGCCCGCGCATGCCGTCGATTCAAGCTGAACGAAACAGCCATCCGCCTGTCTGACACGCAAGAACAATCCCTGAGATTCATTAGCGAATGAAGATACCAAAAAAGCTTTCACTCATCACAATCGCGATTACGACGTCACTTCTCCTGCTCCAACCACTCACGGCACAGGAGGTCATAAATTCGACTTCCCAAGAAGATCCCGGACTCAAAGTCGATCAGCAACAGGTCAGCCGCTCCTCGGGAGCAGTCACGAGTTTTGCACCGGTAATCGAAAAAGTAACGCCGAGCGTAGTCACGATATACTCCACGAAAAGCGTGAAGGGCGACTCGCGGTTGAATCCCCTCCTGAATAACCCGCAGCTTCGGAGGTTTTTCGGCATTCCAGATGACGAAAATCATCGTGGTGGCAAGGTCCAAGGCCTAGGTTCGGGCATTATCGTCAGTGAAAACGGACATATCCTGACAAACAATCACGTCATCGACGGTGCAGACGAGGTAATGGTTAGAGTCGGAATGGAAAAGCGTGAGTATCGCGCCGAAAAGATCGGCACCGACCCGGCCACGGACTTGGCCGTTTTGAAGATCGATACGAACGACGAAATCATTACTCCGATCGTTTTTGCGGATTCCTCCACGGTGAAAGCTGGCGATATCGCGCTCGCGATTGGCAATCCGTTTGGCCTTACTCAGAGCGTGAGCATGGGCATCGTAAGCGCAGTGGGCCGTGGCGGAATGGGAATCGCCGACTATGAGAACTTCATCCAGACGGATGCCGCCATCAACATGGGCAACTCCGGAGGCGCACTCGTGGACATAAGTGGAAGGCTGATCGGCGTAAACACGGCTATTTTCAGTCGCAGCGGCGGCAATCAGGGCATCGGTTTTGCCGTCCCTTCGAATCTGGCCCGCACCGTGATGAAAAGCATTCTCGAGAAAGGTCGAGTCGTTCGTGGGTTTATTGGAATAGTTGTCCAACCTCTTTCCCAGGAACTGGCCGAAGCGTTCAAAATCGAAAATGAAGCAGGTGCGCTCGTGGCAGACGTTGAACCGGACGGACCGGCCGACACAGCCGGAATTCGCAACGGAGACGTGATCATTCGGTTGAACGATGAGGACATCACCGATCCCCAGGATCTGCAACTCACCGTTGCCGCTATTGCTCCAGAGACCACCGTCACAGTGACCATTGTTCGCGATGGCAAAGAGCAGAAGGTTGAAGTTCGGCTTGGTGAACTGCCCTCGAAAGGAGTCCAGATCGCGCAAACTGAAACAGCAGGCAAATCAAACGTACTGGACGGAATCACTATCGGCGATATCGATCCTTCTACGCGTCGCCAGTTGAATCTACCCGAAAACATTTCCGGCGTCGTCGTTACGCAACTCGATCCGGAATCGATCGGAGCTGAAGCAGGCCTTCGTGTCGGAGACGTGATTCAGGAAATGAACCATAAGGAACTCACCGACGCGGAACAGGCCGTGAATCTAAGCAACGAAATCGAGAAGGACGAGACCGTCTTGCTGCGCATCGTAAGTATGGGACGAAGCCGTTTCGTTGTGCTGAAGCCGAATCAGGAAGAGACCTGACCATAACACTGCAACGCATTCACCGCGAAAGGGTCGCTCATCACCGAACGGCCCTTCTCATTCTCTGTTCGCGTTAATTACGATTTCAAGTTTCAAAGCCACGTCTCCGAAAATGTCGCCACCCCAGATATCCGACGACTCCGAGAATAGCCAAGGCACGAATCAGAGCCTCCGACACGGTCGTTGCACCGCCCTTTCCGAGGCATCCGCACGAGATATCGAGTCCCCTCATCCATGCTATACTAAGAACGACAGTGAAAAGGATGGAAAGCATTCCAAGCGTCGCTAAAGCGCCCGAATAGAGGCGCCCAAAGAGCAAACCGATAGCCGAGACAATTTCAAGCCAGGGAAGGTAGGCCGCAATCACGACAGACATTGACCAGGGCGTGAGTCGGTAGTTGTGGACGTCGATCGCAAATTGCTGCAGATCGCCAAGCTTACCGACTCCGGCGTAGAGAAAAAGGCCCGCCAGGGCAGCCCGGAACACCCAATCGACGACTCGCCCTGTCATGGCGATACGTCTCTCAGGGCATCCCAACCCCGGTTTAGCACAAAGACGTGTTCGTGGCCGAAATCCGCGCGAATTCTTCCGGCGACCTCCTCACTCGCTCTGCAGGCTCCGCCATCGCAGTAAACCACAACCTTTTTTTCCGGATCCCAAACTTCTAGAAAACCGGGAACGAGATCATCCCATTCGTCGAGATTCAGCAGAACAGCTCCCGGCCAGTGTGCCGCTTCGTAATCTTCCCTCGAGCGCGCGTCCACCCAGATCACGGGTTCTTGCCATGACAGAATCGTGGCAAGATCCACACGATTCGGATCCTCTCCCCACTTCAGAGTCTGCAAGCCAGTGATCAACGCGGGGATCAGTGCAACGCCCCACAATACCACGAACTGCCTCGCCACTGTCATCGGCTACTGAACGCGCGCGTATGCAGAGACGGTGTCATTAACGTGTCCATCAGCGGAAACGGTTTCAATCTTGATGATCGTCGACTGCCTTTCTGCTGTCGTACGAGGTGTCACGCTCAGCTCGTATTGCCCGGCGTTTGTCTCCGAAAGGTCAGTCCGAAAATCATCGTTCGAATTACTTACTTTGCTAATTTTAAGGTCAAGGTCCGGATCCAGTCGTATCGAGATCTTGCGAGGCGCGAGTTCAGAATCTCGTTTCCAAAAGACCAAAGTCGGCTGGATCAGCACCGGCGCAACGATGATTACCTCGAGTTTCAAGCGATCGTCCGGGACATGCTCTGGGATTGCATACGCGATCGTAATGTATTTCACCTGCCGACCTGTGCGCTGGCCAAATTTGAATATTGCCCTGATTTCACCGCTCTCTCCAGCTTCATAGATCTTCTTTTGAAGAGCCGGAGTCGTACATCCACACGAACTGGTCACCGACTTAATCTCGATCACGTGATCTGTCGTATTTTTGAATTGAAATGTCACGTCGACCTTCTCATCTGCCGCTTTCTTTCGAAGCGTCAGTTCCTGGTTCTGGAAAGCAAGCTGAGCTGTCGCAGGCACTAATGTCAGCAACCAAAGAATGACAAAATATTGAAGCTTCTTCATTGAACGGAAATCTCAGGAACGACTTCGGCTGCCGAAGGATTGTCAAGGTATTCCTCGAACGCCGCCGCCAGCCGGTGCGGAATGGTGACTTTTAGCCGCAAGTTATCACTTTCATAGACAAGCTCGAGCACTTCGCCCTCCCTGTATGCCCGCGCAACAAGATCCGCCCGACACTGCGGGATGCGCAGTTGCAGCGTCTCCAGGTCTTCTGCAAGGAACGCCGTGAGGCGCTCCAAGAGCTTGTCGACACCCTCCCCGGACTTCACCGAGATGAAATGGGCAGCTGGATAGTGCAATCGAAGCGACGGAAGAACGCTTGGGTCGGTTATCTTGTCAATCTTGTTGAAAACGACCAGCATCCGTCTGGTATCGGCGCCAAGTTCCTCCAGCACGTTCATCGTGGTATTATAGAACAGTATTGCCTCGGGATGACTGGCGTCGATCAGGTGGATGAGAAAATCCGACAGGACCGTTTCCTCAAGCGTTGCATTGAACGCCTCAACAAGCTGATGCGGCAATTTCCGAACAAAACCCACTGTGTCCGTCAATAATAGCAACTGATTGTTTGGCAGCATAACTTTCCGAGTCGTCGTGTCGAGCGTAGCGAAGAGTTTGTCTTCCACGAGCACGTCCGCCGCGGTGAGTCGGCGAAGCAAGCTCGATTTGCCGGCGTTCGTGTAGCCGACAATCGCCGCGGTCGGGACTGGCGTGCGCTTACGATCCTTGCGCTGTGTCGCCCTTTGTTTGCGCACTTGTGCAAGATCGGCTTTGAGTCGATCGAGTTGCTTGCGAACCATCCGCTTATCCTGCTCGAGCTGGGATTCGCCTTCACCCCTGGAGCCGATACCTCCGCCCTGCTTGCTGAGATGCCCCCAGGCGCGCGTCAGCCGTGGCAGGGAATACTCCAAACGAGCCACTTCGACCTGCAACGTTGCCTCCCGTGTGTGTGCACGCCGGGCAAAAATTTCAAGAATCACCTCCTGCCGATCGATCACGCACATCTCGGTCAGCGCCTCCCAGTTCCTTTGTTGCGCCGGTGTCAGCTCGTTATCGAAAATAATGCAGTCGAGATTCGCTTCCTTAACCAGATCAAGTATTTCCTGAGCCTTTCCCCTACCAATGAGATAGCGGGCATTTGGCTCCCGATAATGCACGAGCATCCGTTCGATCACGGGCACTCCAAGCGTGTTGACGAGTTCCTCGAGTTCTTCAAGAAGGCTGACCGCTTGACTCTCTTTCTCTGCGCCGGAATAGGCTCCTATGAGCAGAGAGCGCTCGACCATACCCGGCTTTTCTCTGATTTCGAACATACAGAATTCTGCCCACTACTGTAGCATTACGCTGCGTTCGGGCCAACGAACTTGAAAAAGCGACAGCCGATAATTTCGTCAAGAGTGATTTTTCCACGGCAAGCATGAGCTTGGGACGTCGGCGGGAACCAGGAGATGCGATTTACGACCATGGACTGGCCGGATGTGGTCGTGGAAGTCGCAGGCGGAGGAGCGCGTGCACGTCTTTCGGAGTGCGCACGCGGCTCTTGTCTTCATCCAGCACCTTTGTAGAAGTTGTCGCTGAACGTGAATATCTGGTCGCTTCCGCCCTCGAAGACAATCTGTCGGGCTGTCTCAACCCGAGTTGCAGTTGTAGGCGGTGCCCAGGAAGAGCCGCGTATCGACAAAGCTTTCCACCATCATGAACGGTGTCCCCAACGCCGCTGCCAATCCTCGCTTAAGCGCCCGAGCATCTGCTTCATGAAACAGATAATCAAATTGGGGTAATTGCACTGCGGAAAGATCAACAACCGGGGTTGCCACTGATCAGCCCCAGACGCCTTCGCGCTGCTCGTCACTCCAGTCGATGAATCGGTCGCGCGCACGCTAATGCAGCGCTTAAACAACCCTGAGCACCAAGCCCAGCCACTGGCGACGAGAGATGGCCACATATCGTAGTTGCTCGCCCACAACTGCCGGAGAATGCAGATGATGATGTTCGACAAACGGCGCGCAGAAACGCGCCTTTTCTGTTGCTTCCACAAAACGTACCGTAAAGTTTGCGAGAACATGCTGTTCGTCCGCATCCGGACGCCGAAATCGTGATTGGCTTCTTACGTTGACCCTCTTTCCAAATAACGAAGCCGGAAAATTTCCGCACAAAATCTGATCCATTACAATTTCAGCAACTTCTCTCTCCGAAAAAATCCATCCTATGATTTCGCCGTAAGCGAAATTTTTCAATTGGCCAACGCAGGAAATCCGCGTAGCTTCCTCGGCTCGCCATTCAAAATGGTGATCGTAGCTCAATGGTAGAGCCCCAGATTGTGGTTCTGGTTGTTGCGGGTTCGAGTCCCGTCGATCACCCCATTCTACATCGGTAAGCTTGGGGCTCTTAGTGCCTCGTTTCCAAACAACCAACACGCTTCCGCGGATAATGCCTGGAAGAGAGAGCGGGTATGATGACGCGCTCAGTGAGTTGGAGGGCGGGGACGATGAGGCTTTGGCCACGCAGAAAAGAAACTAGTATTCTCGCGACGGTGTTTAGACGTGGTGACGTCACTAATTAGTGAGCCCGATGCGCGAACAGGATCCGGATTTGTCACATGTTTTGCGGGAAGTCGTCCCAAAAGTGTGTTTTAGGAGGCTGTGAGCAATCCTGGCATGCACCGCAACCAAGCGCGCGGCTATCGAATCGAACATCCCGTGGAGGGGTCGTGGATCAAAGTTTTTACCAGCACCTGCGCTGCCGCAAGATTGTTCAGACGGGCAAAGCAATTATCAACTTTCTTGAAGCCAATTCCCGCCTGCTTCATCCGGCACCTGAGCTGATGGTGGCCGTTGCGACTGAAATGCAGGCAGGAAGGGCGCTCCGCTCAGGATGCGCAGGTGGCAAGTGCCGAAACACAGCGTTTGATGGCACCAGTCACGCAGACCAGTCCCGCGCGTCGCCCGCGTCCGGATGTGATTTGCGACCTCTAGCCGCATCGCATGGGCGTTACACTTGTTTAATCCATGAAGCTCGTTTCTCTTCCCCGCAGATTCTCTTCCATCGCAATAGTCGAAGAGATGGCCTTATAGGAGCGGAGCAGAAATTCGCTATCCGTTAAAGGCACTCAAGGGCCTCATTAAAGTCTAGTCTAGTCTAGTCTAAACAGGCGAGCGCCCTGCTCCGAGCAGGCGGCGCGGCTTACTCAGCCAGGCCAGGAGCCTGACTTAACGAGGATCCTCGACTGTCCGACGAAAGCTAACGGCCTAAATAAGTCTGACACGGAGGCTGTAGAGATCACGATGGTTGCAAGTGCAATCTCGCACAGTTGTTGGGAAGCACGAATCGGCTGGCAGAGGCCAAGCCGTTGATAAGGCGGGCGCTTAAAATCGATGAGAAGACCTTGGGGCAGGAACATTTCACGGTCGCCATAGACCTTAACAACCTCGCGCAGTTGTTGCAGGCCACGAACCGGGTGGCGGAGGCCGAGCCGTCGTCGAGGCGGCATCTTGTGATCCTTCTGAAATTCACCCGCTGTACGGGGCATCCGCACCCCCATCTGCGGGCGGCATCCGAAAATTACTCAACACTCCTCGCAGAAATGAATTTTTCGGAAGCGCAGATACACGATCGCTTGTGAGATGCCGGCGCGGCAGCAGGTTATGATTCGGAGGATTTCGGCGACCTCTAGGATAGCCTTTCCGAATGATTACAGAGTGCGTGAATCAAGCGGGACTCACAACAGTTCTCGGGCGCATCTACCATTTGCCGACTTTTTGGAACCGCCGATACCGCTGCCAGGCTTCTACAAACAACAAACAGAGAAGATAATGGCGGGCAGTGAAGTTCAACGCCACCAAACCACAGTTTCCGCGAAATCGGTCGCGTCCGCGAACCCCCCTAAGTCAGAGACCTCCGGCAAAGCCGGGGGCTTGAGATAGCGTGAACCGCTCAAAGCGGTTGATTGTTATCGTGAGGCGCTCAAAGCGCCGTCAGCTCCATCTGCTCGAGGCGTTTATCTTCCCTTTCCTGCTCCTGAATGTAGCGACGCCCGGCAGCCTCGTTTTTGCCCACCGTCGACACCCAGTAGCCTCTTGCCCAAAAGTGCTGCCCGACAAAGTTACGCCTTCGCCCCGCATACACCCGTGCAGTGTGAATCGCGCTCTTTCCCTTGATGTAGCCCAATACTTGCGCCACCGCATACTTCGGCGGCACCGAGATCAGCATGTGCACGTGATCCGGCATCAGATGCCCCTCCTCCACCTTACTTTCCTTCTGTCGGGCCAGCTCCCGAAAAATCCCTCCCAGTTCCCTTCGAATCTGCCCATATAGCTTCTTCCTGCGGCACTTCGGAATAAACACCACGTGGTATTTGCCATTCCCAGCTCGTGTGCCGCAGGCTCTCGTAGCTCTGCTCCAGCAAAGCTGGAGGGTTTCCCATTGGACTAATCAGCATCCCGCCGGAGATGCGTATCCGGCTTCAGAATGACGAAGAACCGTCGGGAGGCCACGAGTTCCCAGCCGCTTTTCACATCGATTAGTGGAGCGCCTCCCAGTGAAACGCCTTTGTCGATCGGATCAATTTGTGCGAAAATCTCTGCGGAACGCGAAAACTCCGATAGCCGATGAAATGCACCCAGGGAAAACTGAAATCTACCCAAGCCCCTGTATACTAAAAGATTGCCATTCACCCGCCCGCCGTGGGCGAGCCCATCCTGGTCACGCACGCCAGAATCTCGATCCCGCGGCGTATCGAAGCGCGCCCGGGTCGGGTAAGTCCACTTTTGGCCGGTTCGTGGCGCTGAGCCTTGCCGATTCGCGCCTTGGCAAAAAGAAAGCCCTTGGTCATCTCGGCGAATGGTGGACCTTCGGCGCGTTGTTGCCTATCCGCGTGGAGCTGCGGAAGTTTGCAGCCGCTTTAAGCGAAGGAGGCGCAAGAAGGACCTCGGCACGTGCGAAAGATCTTTGGGACTTCATCGCCTCCGAACTGGCCGGAGCCGGAATCGGCGACGATGCCGGCGAGTTGCTCAAGGCGGAATCGCAGAAGTTCGGCGCCTTGTTCCTTCTGGACGGACTCGACGAGACGAGAGATCCCGCCGTGCGCGCACGTCTGCGAGGCGGTGGCGGAGTTTGTGCGGACGAGCGGCGACAAGTGCCGTTTTCTCCTGACCTCGCGCCCCCTACGCGTGGGAAGAGATGGAGCAGAGCCAGAAGGACGAACACTGCCCGGCGGCGTTGCGCGACGAGAAGGCCGCCTTTGGCGCGCTGTTGTCCGTAATGCTCGCCCGGTATTCTCTGGCCGAATTCGAACCGGAACAGACCGACCTCTTCATCCGGGGCTGGTATCTCGCCCTAGTCAAGCGCGGATGGGTGGCCATCCTCGCGGGCAAGGTCTCAAAAATCATCATTGCCCACAAAGACCGCTTACTCCGTTTCGGCAGCGAGATCATCTTCAAGGGGCCTTCGACGTAAAGATCACCATCCTCTACGAAGATCCACCCATCGACCCCACCCAGCGTTTTTGCCAGGACCTCGTCGAGATCATGACCGTCTTCTGCTCCAAGATCTCCAGACAACGATCCCACCGAAACCGTCGTAAAAAACCATCTCTTCCACCCAATGCTCAAGTTTGTTCAGAATCCGACGTGCTGTGAGTTGCCACTTTGTCGATGACAAAGAAGGGACGGCCACTCTGGTCGTTGACCCAGTAATCGGTCGTGCCTCGCAGGCAAAGCCGCTGCCGCGAGACGTATTTGCGCGGAAGCCTGGTTTTGCTGCCGTGATAAATGCGCACATGCCCATCGACGTACAGGGTCCCGACGGCCTCCGGGTCGGCTTCCATCCACTGGAGGGAAACGGCCGCCGCCCATTTTTCGGCCGCTTCGTCCCGGCTCTTGGCGTCGAGCTTCCTGCGCAGGCAACGCACCTCGGGCACCCGGTCCAGCCCCATGAGTTTACCGAGTTCGCCGGGGGCTTTGCCGCGCAATTGCTCGATAGTCTTGATCCGGCACAAGCTCATAAAAGCCAGAAGCAAGAGGATGTGCAGGGTGACGATAGTAACCGCTGATTTTGCCCGGGCACTCTCGTGCGGGACTTAAAAGTCCGTTAGCCAGCAAGGCTCCCAGACCGCAGAGCACCCCGCCGTAAGGCACGTGCCGGCAGTGCTCGAAGCGGATCGCCGCCCCATCCACTGCCCCGAGTGCCGCCAGCATCCTTTCGCCAGCGCGGGTGCAGCCGGTGCCGAGTCCTTCGCCCGCGCACGCATCCTCAATGCTGCGCTGCGACTTGTCCAGAGCCGGGCCGCTCGCGCTCTGCCCCCCGTCCTCCTTTTCGCGCAAGCGGCCATCCCACACCGCCCGTCGCAACGTGTCCCGGGGCACTCCCAGTTGCCCGGCCACCGCCGCTTTGGAAAGAAATCCCAGTGCGATCACGTAGTAAACCAGAGCTTCGGCAGGCAGATCTCCTTTTGCTCTGCAATCCCATCCTTTCGAGGATATCGCGTATCCGCTCCCGCGGATAGGTGCGGGCCAGAACCCCGACGCTCAAATGCTCGGCGATTCGGCCCCCGGCGCTCGATTTCACCGACGACGCGGCCATCATTCCGAGTGTTCAAAGCAAACTCCGGGCATTCAACATCCACGGTCACGACGACGCAGTGTGCGCCGCGATTCAACGCACCCTCAGGGTGCCACTGGAACCGGGCTCGCCAGACTTTACCCTATCAGCGCTCCCATCGACTGCCCGGCTGACGGAATTGGAGTTTCATTTCCCGATCAATGAACTTTCCGCCGAACGCCTCAATGCACTCTTCAGCGAAACACGAATGATGTCTTTCCACACCGTTAGCGGCTTTTTGAAGGGCTACATCGACCTCGCATTCGAGCGGGAGGGAAAGTTTTACATCGTCGACTGGAAATCCAACTGGCTCGGTCCGACCGCGGAATCCTACAGCCATGCGGCCATGAAAGCAGAAATGCAACGTAAACATTACGACCTCCAACTCCATCTGTACACCGTCGCCCTCCATCGCTACCTGATGACACGACTCCCCGGTTGCAGCTACGACGAAAATATTGGCGGCGTCTTCTACGTCTTTGTACGCGGCGCCGATCCCGCAAATCCACACCTGGGTATCCATCGCACGCGTCCCGATCGGGATCGGATCGAGAATCTGAACGCGTTATTTGAAAGGAGATCTTAAGTAGCCGTCATCCCTGATCAATTCCTCGCTCCAAACTTTCAAATCTCACCGGATGGTGACGGTGGAGCGATCGAAACACAAATTCTGAGCACAGAAATGGAGCCACGAAACCCATCTGTAAGGGAGAACTTGGGGGAATACGGAAAATGTTTGCTTTCCTCAGCACCTTCCGAACAAACGGTCCCAGAGCCGGTGCCCGTGATTGAATCTGCGAGTGTAGGTGTTTTGAAACCAGCCCATTCCATGCACGAGATTCGCCTCCCGCGTCTCCAGAATCCAGTGATCGTAATTGGTCATCAACGCCCAGGCATGCACGCACTAGTAGCCGTTTTTTCTGCACGCCTCGCCCAGCGTCGCCTAAAAAAGGCAGCGATCCTATTCGCAAAGAAAGATCGGTTCCCGCCAGTCGCCACGTGCCATGACGCGATACCATGCTCCGGGAAATTCAGCGCAAAGCTGTCGCGCCATTCCTCCTCTTTTGCCGGGAAACGAGCTCCCGTCAACTTTTGTTGACAAACCCCTGCTGCCATCAGGAGAGGCTGCCGCCGTGACCGTAAGGGGGGCTCCATGATTCGGATCATTGTCTTTCGCAAGAACGTCTATCGAGAGCAAGGACCCGGCACCTTGGGTTACTGACGCGAATGGCGCTCCGATTCCGCCGTCATTGACAGCCACACGATCACGGCCTCAAGCCGCACATCGTCGAGCAGCAGGTCCACGCTCGCCGTCACAGAAGATAAGTCCGAAAATGTCACGGTGGTCATCGTGCTGACGGCTTCAAACTCCACGCTCCGGATTGCCCAGGTGGTGGCCCCACCACCAATCCCGTTCATCGTCCAGGAATCAGTGAAAAACACCGTCGTGCCCGGAGTGGCGAATGCGTCCTCCGCCTTGACCTGCAAGCTTTGAGCCTGAGTTCCGGAAGCCGACACGCCCATGTCGAATTGCAACCGATACTTCGTGCCAGGAACAGTTACAATGTTCTGGGCGATTTCCCCGTCGTTTGTCGAATCATTGTCATTGAAAACCGCCAGTTGTTTACCGTCAGAAGCCGCTGGGCCACCAAGTCCGGAAATAATCGCGTTGCCAGTCTTCACCCACGCGACATCATCGTCCTCGAAGCTACCATCCACAAGGGTCCGTGAAGTGAACGACATCTGACTTCCTGGTGTGATCAGGTTTTCCGGCACCATCCGGTCATGCACACCGCTCACCGTCAATGTGTAGATCGTATTTGCAGACTGGGTGGAGGTCCCCAGCATGACAACACGCTTGGATGCGTCGAGTGAAGCGGTCGAAACAGTGACACCCCCGGTCAAGGCAAAGTTTCCTGAGGTCACATCCGCATCCTTGATCGGCTTGCTGAATATCACCTTCAAGCTTTGCAAATCCCCGCGGGCATCCACTCTGGAGATCGCCGGGAGATCGGCTGTCCCCGATGGAGTAATCACACTCTGAATGGCGGGCAGCCACCCGTCGGCCATCTTCGCGTAGCCATTGAGAGACGGGTGCACCCCGTCCGAACCGAGATCCGCCGGAATGGTGTCAAGGGCGGCGTGCAAATCCACAAATGACACCTTGCGACCCAATGACGCTTGAACCGCAACAATCCCCGGAAGGGACTGATTGAACTGGTCCTGAACGGTTTCAAAAGAATCGGTTCTCGGGATCAGGCTTGAGACGATGATTTTCGCATGCGGGCGCAGTTCGGAAAGTTCGGCAAGCAGGCTTCTAAAGCGATCCTGGATGACTGCAAGCGTGCTGCCGTTCCAGAAGTCATTGGTTCCAATATGCAGTAGAATGACATCCGGATCATCGCTGCTCTTCAGATAGAACGCCAGCGGGGTTCGAAGTTGATTGATCGTAAAGCCTGCGTGGCCCTCGTGGTCCGTGTCCGCCAGGCCCGGATTGGCATGATCCGCCAGCGTTCCAACAAAATCGAGATTGAATCCGAGGCCTGTCAGCTGCGTGTAGAGTGAGTTCCGGTATCCACCCTCTGCCGTAGAATCGACGTCGAACCCTTTCGTGATCGAATCGCCGAGCGGCATGATTCGGACAGCCGGTTGGCCCAGCGCCACGGAGACCAATGCGACCCAGCATGGGATCAGCATGACAGACAGGAGACGGGAAAACACATTCGTCACTTTCATGATTCGAGGGGATTCAAGTCGGGGAGATCGATTTGCGAAAGGCTCAAGGAGCTTGATGAAGCCCGATCGCAGGGAAGAGCGGAGTTTCGAATGCAGAGGTCGATCGCCAACGGCAAGTTGCTGCTGAAATCAACCTGTCAAACCCTGTCAGGCTGGTCAAAACCGAGCCCTGCCGCCGGGATGCTGGAATGGTGGACACCATCATGAACCGTCCCGGACTTGATGCGACTTTGGCACGAAGTTTGTAGAAACTGGATGCGGTCTTTGGGAATGATGGGTGCAAAGGGTCATCTCAGGGGGGAATTCTGGAATTGTCCCGTGCATTAGCGAACAACATGGGGCGACTCGATGAGCATAACCCGATCAGTGGCGGAATCACGTATTATCGACATTCTCCCCATATAAAAATCCCGGTGAGAACACCTCAGGACAAAACGGGGCACGCGGCACTTTGCCGCCATGGATTCCAGCCCATTCTGGTCGGCGAGAAGCTCGACCATTCCCGCGCTCAAATCCGCGGACTGAACCCTCTCCAACCCGCCAGTCCTCGGCGGATCGACGCTGAGCGTGAAAAAGCAAATTCCTATGAGTAAGCCCGAAGGCGTCCGTAAAAGGACCCCGACCTTCGCGAGACGATGGCAGCAATCGATCGCATATCTATTTTTCATGGATGGCCCCGTGCCCCCCTTCTCGAGCAAACGAAGAGACGCCCTTCAGCGCGTCTGCGACAGTTTATCGAAGAGCTTGAGGACGAGCGCCATTGAGATTTGCACACTGACTCAGTTTCCCGTTGTGCTCTCTTAGACCTCCAACTGACTGCAGCTCTTCGCGTCCGAACATGAAAGAGTTTAGCCAGTATGAGGAATTGCTCATGAATAATCCGCCTCCGTTCCAGCAGCTCCTGTTCGGCCAGAGCCCAATCGCCTTAAGTTACGGACGCGAGAAATGGCTATCCATAATCTCTTCACTTTGCTCGACCACCCGCCATTCATGGCGAAGTGAATCAAATACCTGCCGTCCGGTGACAAATCGCACCGCCGCTCGTAAATTCTTCCGCGCAGCCACTGCCCAATCTGAAAGTAATCCCGCTTCCAATCCCCAGCCCATGATGCAAACGGACTTTGATGGACCACGGCGAATGATGATTCCGTAGTCCGCCTACCGAGCGAGGATCACGTGAACTCTGGCAGTGAATTGCGCCATACTCTTCAGGCAGGACGCATTTGCCCCTTTACCGCCCGTTGCCGTTTGCAGGCCGCGCCTATGACGTCGATGGCTTGGCTAACAGGCGCTCCGCGTGTCGCTTGCGTTTGAATTTCGCCGAGATGCGATTAGACGGACCCTCGACGAAGTGATGAAGACGATCGGCGGCCAGAATCGTCACCGCGATGGCCACGGCGAACGTCAACCACGCGGATGCCACACTGCCGTCACCCTCTCTGCCGAACAGGCCGAGGATGGCCATTCCAACTAAGTTATGGATGAGGTAGATGCTGTAGCTGATGTGTCCAAAATAGAGCAGCCACCGCCAGGCCAGTAAAGAGTGCAGCCGACCGCTGGACGCCACGAGATAAATGGTCAGGGCAGTGCACGCGGTCCCAATAGCACGCGCGTGTTTCGTAAAAATGAAACCGGCCAGGAGTATCACGAGGACCGCGATCACGGGCAGTGCCCTAACCTGCTGTCTGATGGCACCGTAGACGAGCACCCCAAGAAAAAAACTCCAGGACCGGCCCGAGAATCCGAAGCTGTGATGCATCAGGTCGACGGACAACGACCAGATTGCGATTCCCAATACCATCAATCCCGTTCCGGCGAGGAACACCTCTCGACGTCGACATTCCGTTGCCGCCTCCCGCGCTACATAGGACCAGACGATCACGATTAGCAGGAAAGTTAAATAGAACTGAACCTCCAGACACAGGGTCCACGAGACATCCAGGACCGACTTCGCCGGATAAATCCACTTGATGTTCTGGACATAGAACATATTGGCCAGCAGGCCCTTTACTCCGCCGAACTCCAAGTAAAGATCGCGCCACTGAGTTGGCCAGAGGCATAGGAGGTAAAAAAGGCTCAAAAACATCGCCGTCCAATAAGGCGGATCGAGACGCAGGCTCCGGCGCAGAATGAAGTTACCGGCAAAACTGAGGTTGATCTCCTGTCCGTCCATCGAGCTCGCGATCACGAAGCCGCTCAACACGAAAAACACCTCCACCCCGATCCAGAAGTTTCCGAGCAATCCGTCCACCCAGCCAGGGAGCACGGACGAAAGTTCCTCATGCAAAGGGAAAACGCCTTCCGCGTAAAAGTGGAAGATCATCACCGCGAGCGCGGCAATGCCCCGGAGCGCGTCCAGAAAGTACAATCTTCCACGCAGTTCGGGAGGCCGTTCAAAGCTCATCGGTCGACCCTTGAAGGTTGCGCGGAGCAACCTGCCCCCAACAAACGCGAAGCGAAAGGGCTGGCACCGCGGCACCCTGCTCGCAGATATTCGCTCCGACACCTGCAAGGCCATTTCATGCCGGATGGGTCGTTCCGCATCATTACAACGGCGATACGTAAGTTGGCCGTGTTTTGATTGCATGCTCAAATTGCAATAAAAGCGGTCAGACATGGATGGCATTAACCGTCGGTCCATTGCGCGGGCGGCATAAGCATCGGTGACCAGCAATCCAGGGAGCTTCTCTCCAAGCAGTGCGGTGGCCGTCCTCGAGCCAGTGAGTCTCGTCGGCGTGGACGACCGGCTCCAGGCGCACCTTGTCGAGCAGCTCGGAGTGGATGGCCGCCGCATTGCCGGAGGCGCGCTTCTCGAAGCCCGGAGTGCTGGCCGCCACGAAATCGAGTCCGAAGACCAAAATACTCCCACGCGACGACGAAAATTTTGGCGGCGTCTTCTACGTCTTCGTACGCGGCGCCGATCCCGCACATCCACACCTGGGTATCCATCGCACGCGTCCCGATCGGGATCGGATCGAGAATCTGAACGCGTTATTCAGCGGGAGTCGCAAATCGCTCGTATAGGAAATGAAATCCTCGGGCCACTCGAGCAACTGCCTTCCAAGCTCGTCCTTCTCAAAGATCAGGCGCAGGATATACAGGTGTGCAATGCTGTGCGGCTATGGCAGAAGTAGTCCTTCACGGTAATCTTGTCCTCGTCAGTTCGGCAGCATTCCCGCTTTCCATCGGCAACCTCGTCGGCAATCTACGGGTGAATGTCCATCGGCTAGGGTTCCAGCTGTTCGAGATTGGCGCGCACGGTTTGGGTGCTGGGATGGTCATTGCCGTAGACATCCTTCAAATTGCGCAACGCTTTTTCGAGATAGTCGCGAGCCTTGGGCACATCATCAAGGTTCCGCCATGCCATGCCGAGGTTGTTGTAATCGATGGCTGTTTCAGGATGCTGGTCGCCGAAGACCGCCCGAAATATCTGCAGCGCTTGCTCAAAGAAGCCAATCGCCTTCTTGGCGTCTCCCAGAGCACTCCACGCCGCGCCGAAGTTGTTGTAACTGCGGGCCACGTTGGGATGCTGGTCGCCGAAGACCGCCCGATCGATCTGCAGCGCTTGATCATAGAAGCCGATCGCCTTCTTGGCGTCTCCCAGAGCACTCCACGCCAAGCCGAGGTTGTTGTAAATGCGCGCCACGTTGGGATGCTGGTCGCCGAAGACCGCCCGATCGATCTGCAGCGCTTGCTCAAAGAAGCCGATCGCCTTATTGGCGTCTCCCAGATCACTCCACGCCAAGCCGAGGTTGTTGTAACTGCGGGCCACGTTGGGATGCTGGTCGCCGAAGACTGCCCGAAATATCTGCAGCGCTTGCTCATAGAAGCCGATCGCCTTCTTGGCGTCTCCCAGAGCACGCCACGCCGCGCCGAGGTTGTTGTAACGAATGGCCACGTTGGGATGCTGGTCGCCGAAGACCGCCCGAAATGATCTGCAGCGCTTGCTCATAGAAGCCGATCGCCTTCTTGGCGTCTCCCAGATCACGCCACGCCGCGCCGAGGTTGTTGTAACTGCGGGCCACGTTGGGATGCTGGTCGCCGAAGACCGCCCGAACTATCTGCAGCGCTTGCTCATAGAAGCCGATCGCCTTCTTGGCGTCTCCCAGAGCACTCCACGCCAAGCCGAGGTTGTTGTAACTGCGGGCCACGTTGGGATGCTGGTCGCCGAAGACCGCCCGAACTATCTGCAGCGCTTGCTCATAGAAGCCGATCGCCTTCTTGGCGTCTCCCAGATCACTCCACGTCAAGCCGAGGTTGTTGAGCAGAACGGAGACATTTTCGTCCTTTTCAGCAATCGCCTCCTGCTTCACGCTTTCGTCGATCCGGTCGGCCACTTGCTGCTGCAGCTGGACGCTCTCGCGGTAGAGCAGGAGATTCTTCAAGTAATCGCCCAGATAGATCGCGTGTTTGCATGCGCCGCGGATGTTCGACGAAGCCAGCGCGTGGTGTACCGCTTCGGCTTGATACTCCGGATTCGCTGCCTCTTGCTCGCCCAGTTGCGCGTCATACCAGCCATAAGCCAACGAATGCAGCGATAGCTGCTGGTCCGCTGGCAGCGTGCCCCAGGCCTGATCGCGGATCACTGGCATCACCCAGTACACCGGTTCTCGGCCGGCCAACTGTTCTTTTTCAAACAACGTAAGGTCAACGCCCACTTCCAGCTGACTGGCCTCGCCCAGCGTCGCGAAGGCCGACGCCGGCACGAGCTGGCGATAGACGGCCGCCTGCCGGAAGAAACGCTGAAACGCTTCGCCCCTGGTCTCGGCCATGATCTTCGCCAGATACTCGCGGACAAACTCCTCGCTCTCCCCCTGCAGCTGTTTCCGTAAGTCGTCCAGGTCATACTTCGCTTCTTCCTCCGCGATCTTCTCCAGCCAGTCCAGCAGCAGTGGATTCCCGCGGCTGGACTCCAGGTACAACGCGCTGTGGTCGCTTTTGGCGATATGCGGCAGTTCCTGTTTCTTCTTCTCCAGGTCTGGCCCACGGAAGGAAGTCAGCGTGATATCCGAGAGCACCTCGGCCGGCAGATCTCGACCACCCACTTCCATGGCAAACGGATGGCGGCTGGTGATCAGCAGGTTGCTCCGGCCCTCGCACCAGGGTAGCGCTTCCAGGATCGGTTTGAGAAACTCGACGGCGTCCTCCGCGAGTATCCAATTGTCGCCGCGGCGAGTCAGGTTCTGTTCCAGGTCGTCCAGCACCAGGATCGTCGGCCGCTTCTTAAAAGCCTCGCGGCACAGCCCCTTGATCTTGTCGGCGTATTCCAACTTGGCTTGCAGCACGTCCAGGCCCGGCTGCAGTCCCACGCGGTCGAACAATCGCCGCAATTTGGTCAGCAGTTCGGCTTTATTGAGCACACCGTGCAGGACGACCAGCTCCTTGTCCTGGACCCGTTCGGCCAATTTCCCCGCCAGGCAGCTCTTGCCGACGCCCGCCGGACCACGGATCAGCAGTCCCACGCGATCTGGATCCAATCCCTTGAGCACCCGCACGCCCTGTTGGATCTGGCGGCGACGGCCCACAAAGCCGTATTCCAGCACCCGCACCCGGCTGTCTTCTAGCGCCCGGTAACGCGTGCGGCGTTGCGTCCTCGGCCACTTTCGTTGCCCGGGTGCAATCAGCGGCTCCAGTGGCGAGCCATCCGTGAAGAGCCTCAATAGAGGCCACGGATGGTATTCCTGCTCGACATGTTGCCGGGCGCGACGGACGGCGAAATCGACCGATTTGCCCAGCGCCAGGTATTTGTAGAGTTCGGTGGTCAGACGCGTGGCGCCGAGATCTGAAACAGGCAAGCCCCAGCCCAACACCATCGGGACGCCCGCCTGCACCACTTGATGTGCGAACGACTCCGCCTTCTGCAACTTGTCGGCCTTCCCCGTGGAGCAGCCTGACAAGAACAGCAGGCAAGGCGGAAAATCACGCAGCTTGTCCGCCAGCCGCCGGGGAGTTACCGGATCCAGCCGACCAATCTCATCCTCCATATAGAACACCGGGCCCAGCTTCGAATCATGGCCGGCGTGTCCGGTCAGGTAGACGACGTCGAAGCCGTTGGCTTCCTGCAGGGCAGCCTCGAGGCCATCGAGGCTGCCGGAATCCTCCAGCAGCATCTCGACCTGGAATTGCTCGACCTCCCGGAAGATCATCTCTTCTTGCCGTTCAAACTGCAGCGTACTGTCTGCAAGGTCCGGCGGTGAACACGCCATGAACAACATCGTGAGCGCACGTTTTTCCGGTTGGCTCGTGCGCAAGCGATTGCGATCGGTGACGCGGCGAATGAGATGCGTTTCGCTCTTGAGCAGCAGAAACTGCTGCCGATACAGCAGCTCCAGCGGCAAGGCGTCCAGCTCGAAGGGGACCTGGAAATACAGCCAGAGTGGCTCCCCTCGATCATACGAGCGCTGAATCAGCTCGTGCATTTGCCCGCCGCTGCCATTGAGCAGCTCATACAGCTGCTGACCGAGGGCGCGTCCCTCGTCGCGGCTGGATTTCCAGGACTGACGACGCGCCGTCGCCAGGACATCGTCGAGATCCGTTGCCAGTAGATGATGGGAGAGTTCCTGGTTCAGAAAGACCGCCCGCTTTCCATCGGCAATCTCGCCGGCAATCTGCAGGTGAATGTCCATCGCCTATTGTTCCAGCTGTTCGAGATGGGCGCGCACGGTTTGTGTGCTGGGATGATCATCGCCGCAGACATCCTTCAAAATGCGTAACGCTTTTTCCCGATAGTCGCGAGCCTTAGGCACATCACCAAGGTCCCGGCATGCCACGCCGAGGTTGTTGTAACTGCGGGCCACGTTGGGATGCTGGTCGCCGAAGACCGCCCGATCGATCTGCAGCGCTTGATCATAGAAGCCGATCGCCTTCTTGGCGTCTCCCAGAGCACTCCACGCCAAGCCGAGGTTGTTGTAAATGCGCGCCACGTTGGGATGCTGGTCGCCGAAGACAGTCCGAGCGATCTGCAGCGCTTGCTCATGGAAGCCGATCGCCTTCTTGGCGTCTCCCAGAGCACTCCACGCCAAGCCGAGGTTGTTGTAACGAATGGCCACCTTGGGATGCTGGTCTCCGAAGACCGCCCGATCGATCTGCAGCGCTTGATCATAAAAGCCGATCGCCTTCTTGGCGTCTCCCAGAGCACTCCACGCCGCGCCGAGGTTATTGTAACGAATGGCCACCTTGGGATGCTGGTCTCCGAAGACCGCCCGATCGATCTGCAGCGCTTGATCATAGAAGCCGATCGCCTTCTTGGCGTCTCCCAGAGCACTCCACGCCAAGCCGAGGTTGTTGTAAATGCGCGCCACGTTGGGATGCTGGTCGCCGAAGACCGCCCGAACTATCTGCAGCGCTTGCTCATAGAAGCCGATCGCCTTCTTGGCGTCTCCCAGATCACGCCACGCCAAGCCGAGGTTATTGAGCAGGACGGAGACAACTTCGTCCTTTTCAGCAATCGCCTCCCGCTTCACGTTTTCGTCGATTCGGTCGGCCACCTGCTGCTGCAGCTGGACGCTCTCGCGGTAGAGCAGGAGATTCTTCATGTAATTGCCCAGATCGATCGCGTGTTTGCATGCGCCGCGGATGTTCGACGAAGCCAGCGCGTGGTGTACTGCTTCGGCTTGATACTCCGGATTCGCTGCCTCTTGCTCGCCCAGTTGCGCGTCATACCAGCCATAAGCCAACGAATGCAGCGATAGCTGCTGGTCCGCCGGCAGCGTGCCCCAGGCCTGATCGCGGATCACCGGCATCACCCAGTACACCGGTTCCCGGCCAACCAGCTGTTCTTTTTCAAACAACGTCAGGTCAACGCCCACTTCCAGCTGACTGGCCTCGCCCAGCGTCGCGAAGGCCGACGCTGGCACGGGCTGTCGATAAACCGCCGCCTGCCGGAAGAAACGCTGAAACGCCTCTCCCTTGGTCTCGGCCATGATCTTCGCCAGATACTCGCGGACAAACTCCTCGCTCTTCCCCTGCAGCTGTTGCCGTAAGGCGTCCAGGTCATACTTCGCTTCTTCCTCCGCGATCTTCTCCAGCCTGTCCAGCAGCCGTGGATTCCCGCGGCTGGACTCCAGGTACAACGCGCTGTGGTCGCTTTTGGAGATATGCGGCAGTTCCTGTTTCTTCTTCTCCAGGTCTGGCCCACGGAAGGAAGTCAGCGTGATATCCGAGAGCACGTCGGCCGGCAGATCTCGCCCGCCCACTTCCATGGCGAACGGATGGCGGCTGGTGATCAGCAGGTTGCTCCGGCCCTCGCACCAGGGTAGCGCTTCCATGATCGGTTTGAGAAACTCGACGGCGTCCTCCGTCAGTATCCAATTGTCACCGCGGCGAGTCAGGTTCTGTTCCAGGTCGTCCAGCGCCAGAATCGTGGGCAGCTCCTGAAAAGCCTCGCAGCACAGCTCCTTGATCTTGTCGGCGTATTCCAGTTCGGCTTGCAGCACGTCCAGGCCCGGCTGCAGTCCCACGCGGTCGAACAATCGCCGCAATTTGGTCAGCAGTTCGGCTTTATTGAGGACACCGTGCAGGACGACCAGCTCCTTGTCCTGGACCCGTTCGGTCAATTTCCCGGCCAGGCAGCTCTTGCCGACTCCCGCCGGACCACGGATCAGCAGGCCCACGCGATCCGGATCCAATCCCTTGAGCACCCGCACGCCCTGTTGGATCTGGCGGCGACGGCCCACAAAGCCATACTCCAGTACCCGCACCCAGCTATCTTCTAGCGCCCGGTAACGTGTGCGGCGTTGCGTGCGACCACGTGGATCCTGTCCCGGCGCGATCGGCGGCTCCAGTGGCGAGCCATCGGTGAACAACCGCAGCAATGGCCAGGGATGATATCGCTCCTCGACGGATTGCCGCGCTCGCCGCACGGCTAAACCAACCGCCATTCCTTGTGCCAGGTATTTGTAGAGTTCCGCAGTGAGCTGTGTCGCGGCGACGTCCGCCACTGGCAAGCCCAGCCCAGGACCATCGCGGGCCCTTCCTCTTCGGCCATGAGCTGATGGGCAAACGAAGCCGCCTCGTTGACGTTGTCGCTTTTACCGGTCGAGCAGCCGGATAGAAACAATAGCCGCGGTGGATAGTCGCGCAAGGCCCTGGCAAGATCTCGCGGCGTGACCTTGTGCAGATTGCCAATCTCGTTCTCCATATAGAACACTGGGCCAAGCTCGGCGTCGTGGCCCGCATGGCCCGTGAGATGGACGACGTCGAAACCGTTGTTTTGGATCAGCGTTTCTTGCAAACCCTGGATACTTCCCGAGTCTTCTGGCGTAATGTCGATCGGGAACTTCGCCACGTCGCGGAAGATGGCCTCCTCCTCTTTTTCGAATTGCAGCGTTCTGTCTGCCAGGTCTAGCGGCGAGCACGCCATGAACAGCAGGCATAACGCCCGCTGCTCGGGCTGCTTATCCGCAAGGCGGTTGCGATCGGTGATACGACGGATGATGCAGGTGTCGCTACGGAGTGACAGAAAATGTTGATCGTGGAGTAGCTCGATGGGTAGCGCATCCAATGCAAAGGGCAGATCGAAATAGAGAAATAGCGGCTGGCCACGATTGTCCCGACTTTGCGTCAGCTCCTTGAGTTTCTGCCCGCTGCCATTGAACAGAGCATACAACTCCGTGCCCAGTTGTTGTCCCTCGGAAGGGTTTGATGTCCAGGCCTGTAGTTGGGCGGACTTCAGCAGCGCTTGCAGTTTGGTTTCATCCAGCTGATGGGAAAGCTGATCGTCGATGTATAAGGCACGCTGGCCATTCAGAGCGTCGTTGGCGACTTTGATGATGTGATGTTCCATTGCCTAAACGCCGCGATCTCCCGGGCGAGCCAATTGTTCGTTCTTGACAGGCTGGAGCTACCCCTGGCCGCTTTCGAGTGCTTCGACCAACGGCCCAACGTTATCCTCGTTGACGCGCTGCGCTACCAATTCGGAAGCTTTCTCCGCAGCCGGGAAGTCCAGCTCGTGTTCGGTCGCATACTCGATCAGCTTCGTAGTCAGCCTCTGCCGGAGAACGCTCGACACCTGAGCACCAAGCCTGATCCATTCCTTTAACTCTGGCAACGCCACCTTCAATCCAACTCCCACCAGGATGTATATCAATCCCTCCCATCCCACAAATTTCTCGTCCGTGTCCGGTGGCCTTTGTTGGGCACACTGGCCGGCGAATTCTTCAAGATACGCATTCATCTTATGACCTTCCGATAAAGAGCCAGTCGTTGCACAAGTCTAAGACAGAGTAGCCGATCCACTGTCGCAGTGGCAATCACGCACTACAGACAGGGCTGTGGCGCGTCTATTTCGTCCCCTTCCTTTGTTTTTTCATGAAATATAGACCTATTTCATGATATATGAGGACCGTTACAGTGCGCGTCGATGAGACGCAGTACGCTGAGTTCCAGAGGAATGCGCGACGAGTTGGTCGGTCCACTTCGGACCTTCTCCGCGAGGCAATGATGGTTTTCAACGAGAATATCAAGCGCCAGGAGCGAACATCCCTGGTTGACGCCCCACCTCCGGTTTCGGTCGGCAAGGTGCTCAGGACCTGGACAGGGCGTGCAGAACTTCTTGGCGAATATTTTGAGGGCTGATGGTAGGGCTCGACACAACCGTTCTCGTTGTGCATGAGCTTTCCGGGACGGTTAACCATGAGCGGGTTCGTGCGGTCGTTGCAAAGACCGCAGCGAGCGGCGAAACGCGGTTTGCGATTGCGCCCCAGGTAGTCCACGAGTTTCTGCATGTGGCGACGGATCCGCGCAGGTTCGAGACGCCACTTACGTTCGAGGAAGCCTCGCGCCGGGCTGCGTTCTGGTGGAATGCCGCGGAAACGGCGCATTCCGCACCGGATGACCGGGCCATGGAAACGTTCTTTGCCTGGATGGCCTCCCATCGACTTGGCAGAAAACGCATCCTCGATGCGGCGTTGGCTGCCACGTATCATGTCAACGGCATCCGGCGGCTCGCCACGGCGAATCCTGACGATTTTGCCGTGTTCAGAGTGTTCACGTTCGAGGAGTGGGCGGTCGCTTGAGTTTGTTCATTGCGGACAGCGGCGTGAAAATCGGATAGATTGAACGGTTTGAAAATCCGAGGGAAAAGAAAATGCGGAGGTGATGCATTCGAGCCATTCTGTTCAGCGCTCGATACGGTCTTTCATATGGTAGCTGGTGCCTTCGATGACGAGGGTGTGAGCGTGAATGCGGTCGGCGCTCACCAGGTAGAGGGCGGTGCGCGCATCGCCGCACCTCTATCCTTTTCACACCGCAGACCTCGCGGAAAAAGTTGACCGCACTGCCTTCCTCGAAGAAGACACGCAGATACATGACACCCGAACACATTCACCTAGCGATTAACCATATTCCGGTCATTGGAACAGGATTGGCAATCATTCCGATCCTCGCCGGGTTCTTCCTCAAGAATAAGGGCCTCCTCATTACCGGGCTGGTTCTGGCAGCCGGAACCAGTTGGCTCATTCCCTTTGTTATGGAAACAGGGGAGGATAGTTATGAGAGATATGAAGAAGGTCCGGTTCGCGCCTATCTGGACGCAGATTTCGATCATTACATGGAAATCCACGAGGAACGCGCCGAAACCTGGTCTAAAGCCATCTACGCGACAGCTGTCCTTTCGACGCTCGGCATCATCGTGTGTTTATGGAATTGGAATGTTGGGCGACCCCTTTCACTTTTCATTTGCTCATTTGCCTGAGCTGTCTTGTCTCTGTCGGTTCCGGAATCTGGATTGCCGATGCCGGAGGAAAGATCCGGAGAGTGGATTTCAGGGGCACTTCCTCGAGTGTTCAAGTTCAGGACCATCACTCGCATGAGGACGATGCGGATGACTGAGTGGTTCCTCGCTATTCTGCGTGGGTAGTTTGCTGCAGCATTGGATCCAAATCGGCATTTCAAGGCGGTTCAAGCTCCATTCCTATCTGCCTCGCCATTCGCCCCGTTGCACTCTCGCGCCGCCCCTTCCTGCTTTTTGGACAGTCTCCAAGCGCCATCCTGTTCAGGCCGAGCTAAACAAATCGTCCTTGTAGAAATCGAGTTCCCCGGCACCACCAGTGTGCCAGAACAGGGTTGTCTCATCAGCCGGAATAACCTCTTTGGCCATCAGATCAACCAGTGCACCAAATGCTCTTCCACTGTAAACAGGACCCGCGACGATGCCGTGGTTTGCGAGAGTTCTCACACCAATTCTATCGTAATCTCCGACCACACCATATCCGTTCTGAAGATAATCATAGTTCACTATGAAATCCGCAGCAGAAAGTCGGGTGCTAGAACTAAGATAGACCAGAGCCTCGTTGGCAATGCGCACCATGTGTTCAACATACTTCAGAGGTTCATTGGGTTCGTCAGCATCCGGCACTTGATCGATACTGATACCGAGAATCTCGCCTCGCCACCCCGCCAGTTTCGCACCCATCACCAGTCCAGCCTGGGTTCCACCTGAACTCGTGGCAACGACAATCCGGTCAAAGGCATTGCCTTCACGTTTGGATTGCTCGAGAAATTCCTGAAAGCCCTTTGCATATGCCAGGGCGCCCAGAGAATTCGAACCCCCAACCGGAATAATGTAAGGGCTTTTTCCTTTCTTTCGTAACAAACCAGCGATCGACTCCATCGTTGCCGTGTGTTCACCCTTCCTGCAGACATGCACTTCGGCCCCAAAAAGCCTGTCTAGAACCTGGTTTCCCAAGAACGGAAAGTCTCTCTCCCCGGTGCGGGTTCCAAACACCAAATGAACCTCGATACCCAAATCCCGGGCAAATTGGGCTGTCTGTCTGCAATGATTTGATTGAGGGCCACCCGCCGTAATGATACAATCCGCACCCCTCGCGACGGCATCGGCGAGGATGATCTCCAGCTTGCGCGTCTTGTTGCCAAACCCCGGGGTGAGATCATCACGTTTTATGGAAAGCGATGAATGTCGGGGCCTTCTTATTCGCAGCTGCTTTGTTTCTGCGACTCGAAGCGGACCTTGAATTCGCGTTATGGGCGTTTCGCCAAATAGTATTGAAACAACGGAAGTCTCTGCCAGTCTCTTCAGGGACCGCTCCTCAACAGGTAGGTGCACGGATTCAGAATTCACGGTTGCTTTTTCCCCCTGCACAATTTCAACGCAAACCCGCAGTGCAAACTTTCAACTGCACGGAAACGCATCCGCGCTAACGAGCAATTCATCCAGTCGATCGAGCAACCTATTAATATCCTGAACGACGTCTTCCTTCGCGGCTCCGGTTGCCAACAGTAACGCATTCACATCTTCATCCATCGCAGTCGGGAGCATGGGACATTCATTGTGGGCGAAACCGAGGAGTTGTTTTTCGCCGGGGTGCAGGACACGGTTGAGCGCGAACACAATGTCGAAGTAGCTTGCGAGCAACGCCGCCACACGATGATTGACATACAAATCGATGTCCGACCCAACATCGGCAGAGCCGCTCGATTGGGACCCGCCAAGTGCCACCGCGGCAACCTCAGGAAAGGTCGCGAATTGTTCCGCAAGTTCGTTTGCTTTGTGCTGCCGCGGGAACCGGGGAAAGGTGCTCATATTTCGTTTCCCATGTTTTCGATGCGGGAGCTCGCTTCATTCGACATTCCTTTGGCCGCCAAAAGATCGGAACTCAGGCTATCCACTCCATCCAGCCTAAAGGCTGTAAAACTGCTACTCCCCCATTCCGGCCGCCCACGCGGGCTTCCCTTCTTGAATCTCGTATGCCATGATTCTGCGCTGCTCCGCGCCACTGCGGGTGTCGAAGAGTTGAACGGTTGCCGGGCCGTGTCTGGCGCGTGATTTAACCACGATTTGCTCCTGCTCGTGATGAATCGAGTTTCCTCGATAAACGGAGCCCCAGTGTGGCAGACGGAAACCGGGCGATTGCCTTCCATAATTGAAACGGTCCACATGCCATTCACTGCCCTAAGCGGCTGGCCGAAGGATGCGCTGGCACCGGAAGTTGTACTGCTCTCATCAACTGTGCCGCAATTGGCAAGACCAAACACCATCGAGATGATTAGGAATGTAAAAAGACAATTCTTCGTTTGTTTCATTGTGGCTGAATTCCAGTGTGAGGTGCCGGCAAAGGCACCAAGCGAAAACTGTCGTTTGTTTGTGCGCCGATCGTTGCTGCTCAGCGACTCCCCAAAACAGTTTGCCGAACGGATGGTCCGTTTTTTATCCAGATGATTGCTCGCTCGAAACTGTCTCAACCAAATTGCTCCGATATACGTCGCCCGACTCCGCAATCTTCTGATCTTCGTAAGGAATTGCTATTCTCCTGTACAACTCCAGTTTGGCGCATTCCATGGCTCCGACGACTTCGTTGATATGAGCATATCGAAGTCTCCCTTTGTTTTGAAGGAACTTGTCCACCAGAATCGTAATTGCGAAATTCAACTCTCCTGCATCTTTCGGATCAGCACCTGCAAGAATCGCGTCGCGACGTTCCTGGATAATGTAAGGCATAGACTGGCTTGGATATTTACGCGTTGAATCTGAAGGGGTGAGCCGGGACTTTTACTCCGATGTGACGGCAGCGGCAACGAAAACCGCCGGCAGTAAAAGAATGACCAACTATCTGAAGCAGGAATTTATCGCCCCCCAAAGGCCAGAACAGTGCCTGAAGGAAAGTCTCTTTAGAGAGGCCGGAAAGCTATGCCAGACTGCGCCGATCCCCGGAAAAAACAGCTGCGCGAAACCGCTGCGGATAACGATGCGGGCAAGCTGAATCCCATCGATCAGCGCTTGACAAGCGTGCCTCGAAACAGCTCTAACTTGGTTTGCGTTTCATCTGAACAAAAAGGAGCTTGCGATGGCTAAAGGATTATCGATGCACATTGGCGTGAACCGGGTAGATCCGAACCATTACGGAGGTTGGTCTGGCCCACTCAACGCTTGTGAGGCGGATGCGCAGGATCTTGAGATGGTCGCAAAGGGCCAGGGGTTCGAAACCAAGCTGCTGGAAACCGCTCTAGCGACCCGCGACGCGGTGATCGCGGGAATCAAATCTGCAGCCTCCACGCTCGCAGAGGGCGATATTTTCCTGCTTACCTACTCGGGCCACGGAGGTCAGGTGCCCGATCGTAGTGGTGACGAAGCGGATCTGCAGGATGAGACCTGGTGTCTCTTCGACGGCCAATTAGTCGACGACGAGCTCCGTGTGTTATGGTCGGAGTTTGCATCCGGCACGCGCGTATTGGTGCTGTCGGACAGCTGCCATAGCGGTTCAGTCACCCGGGCGCCCGTCAGTATGGGAGATGCCGAAACCCTGACTCGAGGTCCACTGGCAGAAGTTCTCGGAACGGTGGGAGCCAGTTACCGCTTTATGCCGGACGACGCGGCTGCACGAACATACCGAATCAACCGCGACTTTTATGACGAAATCCAGAGGGACATCCCGGAGGAGCTCCCTGCGATTGTCACCACCGTTCGCTTAATCTCGGGTTGCCAGGACAACCAGCTTTCTCTGGATGGCACCTTCAATGGTTTGTTTACCGGGCAACTCCTGCGCGTCTGGAGTTCCGGCCGGTTTAGCGGTGATTACGCCAAGTTTCACAATTCGATCCTGCGGCGGATGCCTGCCTCTCAGAGCCCCAATCATCTGGTATTCGGAATCCACAACACCGCCTTCGACCGGGAAAAACCGTTCTCGATCTGAGGGTCTTGATCGTCGAGAAACTCAGGTACTTGCTTCCCGGTCGAAACGTATTTCGGGGGGATGGTGAGGGGCACGGGTCGGCCAGTACAAGATTGGAAGCAGTCCCCGCCCGGCCCTCCTGTTTTCCATTCGAGTCTGAGCAGGCCGCCGCCTCCAGCACTTGCAGTTCTTCGGAACACGCGATTCGAGGAACTGCTCGAATCGTCATGGAAAAAAGCTACGCATGTCAATCTCCCCCGGAGACTGCGTGACTCTCTCCATGTTCGGGGGCCACGTTGCCGGCTGCGCCAGCCTGCCGCCAGGCGTGCACGAGATCGAAATTCGACTCGATCCGAAGCGCGCCGACCAGCGTGCTTGCGATGGACGGTTCATCGTCGGTGCGAAGCGCGGTTTCCAGCGCAGTTCGTTCCTTCTTTTCCGCATCGAAGGCCGCTACGACCTGCGTGGCGTTGCGTAGCCCCAAAGCACGCAGTTTATGGCGGGGGTTGGAATCGATTTTTTCCGCACCCTCCGGTCCGAGCGCGCTGTACAGGATCGCCTGATCGACCCACGCGATCAGGCGATCCGCCGGAATCTGCGTGTGCAGCATAATGTCGACAAGGTCGACAGTCGCCATGTTGGGAACGTTCTCCACATCCTCCTCCTCCAGTCGCGACTCATGCCACACTGTCAAGCCATCGAGCTCACTCAAGGGCTGTTTGGACTCGATGCTTTGGATAACCAGCTTGGCAAACGTAATCTTGACAAAAAGTGTGGCGATGAATTGCCACAGCATCCGCGGAAAGACCCCGACCACAAAGGCGATGGCAAGCAAAAGCTCAGGCCATTGATTCGACGCACCCGTGGGCGTACTCATCAGCAGGTCGACAGTGCCCATGTTGCCCTCGTCCGCCAGCACGACATAGCAGACCATAGCGACCCACACGGCGATCACCGCCAGGATGATTCGGTTGGCGAATGCCAGGTATGCATTCGGCCCGAGATCGCGGCGCACGAAGCGTCGGAACAGCATTTGGATGCCGAAGAAATAAGCACCGAGAAATGCAAAATTCACCGGTGTCCAGTTCGGCATAAGTTGGACAACGATTTTACTCATTGATTCGGTCCTCGCTGTACCCAGCGGGATCCATTCCGGCTGCATGACGAGCACCCACCCAATCGCGGTCAGGACGGTCACGAGCCCAAGCGGAATGATCAGATTCGCCCGAAAAAAATCTGCAAAGCGCACGGTCGCCTGCGGCGTATGCAGATTCGGCCCTGATCGGTCTTCGGGTGCTGATCGATCGATGGAATCGATGAGCGAGTCGACGAAAACGGAGCGGCTCACCTCTTCGCCGGAAGCCGCATCGAAGCGCAGGACGCCGTAGATCGCCTCGAAGCGCTGGAAATAGCTGTGGAGACGGGCACGGCGCTCTTCAGGCGATTCATAGGCGCCCTTATGGAGCAACCCGAGGCGCGTGAGATTGACCAGAAACTCGTTGAGGATGCTGGGTCGACGGGTCGCCAGAAAAAGATAGTAGGCAGCCCCGGGAAGTATGCAGGCTACCATAATCAACACGAGCTCAAGGACAAATGCCTGATATTCGACGGTCAGAAAGACTACTGCGGTCAGGACCAGGATGATGAACGGTATTGCTGCAAATGCGATGGTGGCGCGTCGCACAGCTATGGAAAGGCGCGAGAGTCTTGAATCGATTCTTTTGATAATAAGCGCCGCGCCAACAACGCAGGTTACTGCGATCCAAAACCATGGATTGCTCAAGAGGTCTCTCGAGGGCTGGTGCCAGATCGCTGTAACACCGAGACCCACGAGGCCCCAGAATCCCAATCCGAACACCACCATCAGAAGTGCATCAACGCCGCTCAGCTCCTTCGTCTTGCGCTTGATGATCGACGTAAGATCGACGGCGATCTTTGCTTCCTCGGAATCGGGAAACGCTTCGATGAGCGCCGTGTATTTTTCGTCGGCTTGAGCCAGATGCCCACTTTCCTGGGCCTTGCGGGCTGCTCGAAAGAGATCCTTTTCGTCCATGGGTTGCTTTACCGCTTCAATCGTTTTCCTCCCCCCCAAGAGTCTTACGAAATTCAGCTGCCTCTAGACGATCTTGTCAAGAAAACTGCTGCGAATCGAATTCTCAGGCTCGAAGTCCTTGAGGCGATAGCTTGCAGGATTGAAAGGGTTCACCGTGGAGCCGTTTTACAACCATAGAACGTAAGCAAAGGAACCGGCCTGCATCCATTTTGTCGCCTTAGTCGCCTTAAATAGATTATAGATCAGTGCCTTTTCCCCCTTCCGGGTTTAAGCGCCACCGCTCCGCATCAAATAAACTCTGCGGGCTTCCCGCCTGCGCAATTCCATGAAACGAGCGTCCGGACGAAGTTCTTTCTCGATCAGAAGAAGCCGAAAAAGGCCCGCAATCAAAACGAGATCGTGATCGATTTCACCATTGCCACGACATTTCTGCTTAACACATAATCATGCCTGCTGCTCCATTCTCTCCACGGAAATTCGTGCACCCCCGAGCGGCCAAACAAGATCCAGTAAAATGAAAACCACGATTCTCGCCGCGCTGTGCGGCCTACTCACCACGGCACTCGCCTTCGCGGCGGACAAACCCAATATTCTAGTCATCTGGGGCGACGACATCGGCCAGTTCAACGTCAGTGCCTACAACATGGGCATGATGGGCTACCGGACGCCGAATATCGACCGCATCGCCAAGGAGGGCGCTTTGTTCACGGACTGGTATGGCCAACAGAGCTGCACCGCCGGTCGCGCTGCCTTCATCACGGGCCAGTCCCCCATGCGGACCGGCCTCACCAAGGTGGGTCTGCCTGGCGCGCCCGAGGGGATGAAAAAGGAAGACCCGACCATCGCTACGCTACTCAAGGCACAGGGCTACATGACGGGTCAGTTCGGAAAGAACCACCTGGGTGATCGCGATGAGATGCTTCCGACAGCCCACGGGTTCGACGAGTTCTTCGGCAACCTCTACCACCTGAATGCGGAGCAGGAACCGGAACATCCCGATTACCCGAAGGATCCGGAGTTCAAAAAGAAATTCGGACCGCGCGGCGTGATCTCGAGCACGGCGGATGGCAAGATCGAAGACACCGGCCCCCTCACAATAAAGCGCATGGAGACCGTAGACGAGGAAGTCACGGCCAAGGCGCTGGATTTCATGGAGCGGGCAAAGAAGGCCGACAAGCCCTTCTTCGTCTGGTGGAACAGCACCCGGATGCATATCTGGACGCACCTCAAGGAGGCGTCCAAGGGCAGGACAGGTCTCGGCATCTATGCCGACGGCATGGCCGAGCACGACGCGATGGTCGGGCAGTTGCTGGACAAGCTCAAGGAACTGGGGCTCGAGGAGAACACGATCGTGATGTATTCCACCGACAATGGCGCGGAGTTCTTCTCGTGGCCCGACGGCGGCACCACGATGTTCCGGAACGAGAAGGCGACGCAGTGGGAGGGCGGTTTCCGTGTGCCGACGGCGATTCGCTGGCCGGGCGTCATCAAGCCCGGTACCGTCATCAACGATA
This sequence comes from uncultured Verrucomicrobiae bacterium, assembly GCA_963805815.1. GTDB lineage: Bacteria > Verrucomicrobiota > Verrucomicrobiia > Chthoniobacterales > Chthoniobacteraceae > CAWDWA01. The sequence goes on along the minus strand of CAWDWA010000019.1, from coordinate 151,156 downwards.
TTGGCGCGCATGAGGACATGCTTCCCACGCTGCTGGCCGCGGCAGGTGAGCCGGATGTGAAGGAGGAGCTGCTCAAGGGCAAGAAGATCGGCGCCATGAACTACAAAGTGCACCTCGACGGCTACAACCTGCTGCCGGCATTCAAGGGAGAGGGAGAATGGCCGCGCAATGAGTTCCTCTACTGGACCGATGACGGCAACGTCGCAGCTCTGCGCTACAAAAACTGGAAATTCACGTTCATGCGGCAGAACGCCCATGGAATCGCAGTCTGGTCGACGCCCTTCGAGACACTGCGAGCGCCGATGCTGGCGAACCTTCGCATGGACCCCTTCGAGCGGGCGTGGGACGAGAGCATCGGCTATGACAAATGGTGGGTAGACCACATGTTCGTGTTTGCGCCGGCCAGCGCCTATATCGCGAAGTGGCTGGAGAGCTTCAAAGAGTTCCCGCCGCGTCAAAAGCCCGGCAGCTTCAATCTCGATCGTGTGATGCAAGCGATGATGGACCCGCAAGGCGCGGGCAATTGACGCACCGTTCGGCTGAACAGTGAATTGGATTCGAAGGCCGCACGCGTCCAAAAAAGGCGGGTGCGGCCTTCAAGCGATTCAGGCCTCCGCGAAGCTGGATTTCTCCTAATGAATTCCTGCGAAGCTCTTTTGCAGAAGACTAACTTGCGGCATGCGAGAAGTCAGCGACCTCGATTCGGTCTCCTATCGACAAATCGTTCCGCAAACGTTGCGAACGATTTTCCAATCGCATTGACAGGGGCCCGGAGCACCATGCATATAATCATCTCAACGAATGAGCAGGAGTCTTCCTTATCCGGGGACGCCAGTATCATCCCAATGAACGATTCGATCGCCCCGTCGCCGCAGGAATTGCCGCCCAACCAACCTGCGCCGGCGGAGCGGGGAGCTTCAGGAAGAGCTTGTCAGCGATGATCGCACCGCTCTACCCCCTGGCAATCATGAATTGGTCCTCAAACGCTCCACCAAACGAGTAAAACGGACCGTCCGGGTTCTCAGCATTCCGATCCCAACATCTCCGGCAATACCATCTTCATCCGGCTACTCGATCAGAGCGCTTTGACGCCCTCGCAGGCGAAGAGTTGCTCCGCTCGCCGGATCTGTTGCGGGCTTGGCGGCGGAGTTTGCGCCAGCCGGTATGAGATCCCCGCCCGGGCGTACCTTCTCCTCCCCCATCTTGTGGAAAGGCAGGATCTCGACCCGGTCTACGTGGCTGAGACCGGAAACGAACCGTGCGATCTGCCGGATGTTCTCCTCGCCGTCCGTGAGCCCCGGCACGAGGACGAAGCGGATCCACATCGTCGTCGCCCGCGCGTCGAGCCGCCGGGCAAACTTGAGCGTCGGCGCGAGCGACACCCCCGTGACTTCCTTGTAGGTCTCGGAAAGGCCGCTCTTGATGTCGAGCAGCACCAGGTCGACCTGGTCGAGAAACTCGTCGCTGGCCCGGTCTCCCAGGAATCCGGAAGTATCGAGAGCAGTGTGAATTCCGGCCTCTTTCGCCCCCCGGAAGATCGCGTGAACGAAGTCCGGCTGCATCATCGGCTCTCCGCCGCTGATCGTGAGCCCACCGTGGCGCAGGAAGCGCTTGTAGCGCAGCACATCGGCCAGCACCGCCCCCGCCGTGGTTCGATTTCCACGAGGCCGGCCCTGAGTTTCGGGGTTGTGGCAGTAAAGGCAGCGTAGCGGGCAGCCGGAGGTGAAAACCACATAGCGCAGCCCGGGACCATCGACTGCGCCGCAGGTCTCCACCGTCTCAATGATTCCGGAGGTCTCGGGCGACGGCGGCGCCCCGGCGACTCCAATGGCGGAGTCCCCGAGGCATTCGCAAGCGGTGGCGATCATGATCATGCGCTACTATCCGATCCTGGGTCGCGCCCGTTCTTCAAAAGGAGCCATGGAAGGTGCGGTTTATCAAATCGATCTGCTGCTCACGGGTCAGTTTCACGAAGTTGACCGCGTAACCCGAGACTCGCACGGTGAGCTGCGGGTATTTCTCAGGATGCTCCATGGCGTCCCGCAGCATGCGCCGCTCAAAGACATTCACGTTGATGTGGTGCCCGCTGCCCTCGAAGTACCCGTCGAGGAGATCCACCAGGTTGCTTACCCGCTCCTCGTGCGACTTGCCGAGGGCGCGAGGGATAATCGAGAACGTGTAAGAGATCCCGTCCTGGCTCTCGTCATAGGGCAGCTTCGCGACGGAGGCCATCGAAGCGACCGCGCCTTTGGTATCTCGCCCGTGCATCGGATTGGCCCCGGGTGCGAAAGGCGCGCCAGCCTCGCGTCCGTCGGGCGTGGGTCCGGTCTTCTTGCCGTAGACCACGTTCGAGGTGATCGTGAGGATTGACTGAGTCGGAACTGACCCACGATAGGTCGGCTGCTTCCGCAGCTTGGCCATGAACTGTGCGACCAGGTCGCAGGCAATCTGGTCAGCAGCGTCGTCGTTGTTACCGTAAGCCGGGTAGTCGCCCTCGACCTCGTAGTCCACAGCGAGCCCGTCCTCATTGCGGATCACCTTCACCCGGGCGTGCTTGACCGCGGACAGCGAGTCGGTCGCTACTGAGAGGCCGGCAATCCCACAGGCCATCGTACGGAAGATTTCCCTGTCATGCAGCGCGAACATCAAGTGCTCCGGTGAATACTTGTCGTGCATGTAGTGGATGATGTTCAGTGCCTTGACGTAGGTCTCGGCGAGCCAGTCCATCATCTTGTCGTAGCGCGCCACCAGGTCGTCGTAGTCGAGGTAATCGCCGGTGAAGGGCTCGCTTACCGGCGCGATCTGGGCACCAGTCAGTTCGTCCTTTCCGCCATTGATCGCGTAGAGCATCGCCTTCGCCAGGTTGGCGCGGGCACCGAAGAACTGCATCTGCTTGCCGAGTCTCATCGCCGAGACGCAGCAGGCGATGCCGTAGTCGTCTCCCCAGTAGGGTCGCATCAGGTCATCGTTCTCGTACTGGATCGAGCTGGTCTCGATCGAGACCTTCGCGCTGTAATCCTTAAAGGCGGCAGGCAGCTTTTCCGACCAAAGCACGGTAAGGTTTGGCTCCGGCGCCGGGCCGAGGTTATAGAGGGTGTGCAGCACGCGGAAGCTGGTTTTGGTGACCAGCGGCCGGCCGTCCTCGCCCACGCCGCCGATGCTTTCCGTAACCCAGGTCGGGTCGCCGGAGAACAGCGCGTCGTAGTCCGACGTGCGGATAAAGCGGACGATCCGCATCTTCATCACCAGGTGATCCATGATCTCCTGAATCTCGTCCTCCGTCAGCGCGCCTTCGGCTAGATCCCGCTCGAAATAGATGTCGAAAAAGTTGCTCGCCCGTCCAAACGACATCGCCGCACCGTTTTGTTCCTTCACGGCGCCGAGATAGCCAAAATAGGTCCATTGCACGGCCTCGCGGCCATTGCTCGCCGGGCCCGAGATATTCAAGCCGTACGAGGCTGCCATCTTTTTCAGGTCCTTCAGCGCCAACACCTGGTCACAAAGTTCCTCGCGTTCGCGCACCCAGGCCTCACTGAAGGCGTCGTGGTCGCTGGCGTCATGTTGCAACTGCTTGTCCTCAATCAGGCGGTCGACACCATACAAAGCCACCCTGCGATAATCTCCGATGATCCGGCCACGGCCGTAGCCGTCCGGCAGGCCGGTCACAATGCCCGCCGAACGCGCCTTGCGGATGTCTTCGGTATAGCCGTCGAATACTCCATCGTTGTGGGTCTTGCGGTGCTCGGCGAATAGCTTGGCCACCTCCGGATCCATCTCCATTCCGTGGGCTTGAAGCGCCTTCTGGGCGATCCGCAGGCCGCCGTAGGGGAGCATCGCGCGCTTGAGCGGCGCGTCGGTCTGCACTCCGACGATCTGTTCCAGCTCCCGGTTGATGTAGCCCGGACCATGCGAGGCGATACGACCCACCACCTTGGTGTCGGCGTCGAGCACACCACCGGCATCGAGTTCTTTCTTGAGCAGCACCTTCAATTCCTCCCATAACGCGCTGGTTCTCGGAGTGGGGCTTTTCAGGAAACTGAAGTCACCATCGTAAGGCTTGTAGTTCTTCTGGATAAAGTCGCGAACGTTAATGGACTGCTGCCAGTCCCCGCCCTGGAAACTCCGCCACGGCGCCTTCCGGCTCTTAGGCTGCTGGGTCTCGGTCTTCGTGGATTCTACAATGTTTTGCATGGCTAAGGATAAGTTGGAACTTGGCCGGTCTTTCCGGCCCTGGAGAACTCCGCATCTGTTTAGCGCCGAAGGCGCGGTTAGCATTTAGAGCCTGGGGCAACGCCCCAGGGAAGGTCGAACAAGACGCTCCAGCGCTGAAAGCGCGATTCATCCGGGCACGAATTTGGTGCATTATCAAGTCTATGCCGCAGTCGCTCAGCAAGGTCATTGTTCATCTTATCTTCAGCACCAGGGACCGTGAATCGTGGCTGGACCGCAAAGTCCGCCAGCGTATTCACGCGTATCTGGCAACCATTTGCCGCGACCTAGGTGCACAAGCCCACCGTGTCGGCGGCGTAGCGGATCATGTTCACATCATCACGACTCTGCCGCGCACACTTTCACAAGCGCAGATGGTCGAGCAGGTGAAGAAGACCTCATCAAAATGGATCAAGAGCCTCGGGCCCGAATATCGCGGGTTTTTCTGGCAACGTGGTTATGGCGCGTTTTCGGTCAGCCACAGCCAACTCGATGCGGCCCTCGCTTAAGTCGACAATCAGGAAGAGCATCACCGGGTTCGAAGCTTTCAGGAGGAATACCGGGATTTTCTGAAGAAGCACGGCGTTGAGTTTGACGAGCGCTACGTATGGGATTGAAAAGTTATTTACCTGATTACGAACCAACTGAATCGCGCTTTCAGCGCTGAGGGCTTTCTGGGCTTGGATTCCTGGGGCGTTGCCCCAGGCTAACATGAAAGACGCCTTTGGCGCTAAACACATACAGAACTCCGTTTCTCCATCCTCCCTCTTTTCCTGCCCGGCCATCCACGTCAACTGCATCCGCCCGGCACGACAAATCACGCACAAACCTTCGCAATATCTGCGCATTCCTCTGTCGGCACCGCCCTGCAAAGTTCGCAGCATTTTTTCAAGATCGTTTCCGGAACGTTCCCTCTTCCGCGTTTCAAGAAGTGCAGAATCGAACCGCTTCCAATCCCACATCGCAGATACGACTTACTGTCCGTTCACTTCGAGAACCTGCTTTTAATACCCTGTATGTTTATCCTGCGATCATTCGCGACAACAGCAGGCGTCACGAGCAGGGAACTAACATGCGATCCAGCCCTCAGGCGGGCGGGTGCGCTTCCACATTCTCACCCGAAAACTCGAATTCCAACGCTTGGACAGCATCATACGCATCCTCGCCCCGGGCTTCTATTTCAAGAACAGCTCCCATCGACGCGCATAGCATCACGATGCTCAAGATGCTGCGAGCGTCGGCCAGTTGACCACAAAATCGTAAGGAAATTGTGGATCGAAATTGTTGTGCCAGACGGACAACCCCGGCCGCCTGTCGAAGATGCAAACCCTCTTTCCAGGGAACTTTGACCTGCGATTTTGGCATTGTCACTTTCAGACAATTCTTTTGGCGCATCGTTCAATCGCCTCTTCAAAAAGTTATCGTTTCTGGCGAGAAAGAAATGAGCGATCCAGAGGTTCGATCCGTTTCCCGGGTGCATGACCTCGTCGCCATTCCCACGGAGGTAGAAAGGCGGGTCTTCGACTTACTTAAGGAAAGCTCCGACCGTATCAAAGACCTCGTTGAATGCGGTGTTCACCTCCTTCGAGATGCCGGCCAACGCGGGGAACGGATCTTCGTGCTTGTATGGATACGGAAAATCCATCGTTTCAACCTGGATGGGAATTTTGCGATTCCGGCCATTCAGGGTGTTTTCCACCTCGTAAGGGGCGATGACCTCGTCCCGCGCAAGAGCAATGGCGGAGATTCGGCTGCCAAGCCGTCTAAAACGCGCTTCGCGAAAATCTGCCATTTTCTTGTAATCGAGCATGCTTCGAAAGGCGACTCCGGAGTCAGACGAATCGCTTAGATGCTCATTCAGCTTGGCATCGTGTTTGAGGTGGCTTTCAAGGTGCTCTACCAGAAAAGAGTAGAGTCGCACATTGGCTTCGCTATCCAGGATGAATTTGGATACAGGAGAGATTCTGTTGAAAACCGGTCCTCCACAAAACATGAAGAGCCTGGATTCAGAAAAAAGTTCGTCCGGATTGCAAAGCAGTAGGACTTCCGAGAGAAAGCCGCCGATCGAATAGGTCATGAAATCAACCGTAGGATTTCTCTCAAACAGCGGGTGCTCGCCATTCCGGCAACTCACCACGAAATCTCGCACATCCTCAAAGGTCTGAAGTCCGGACAAGATAAACCGCTGCGGATTGCCATGGAGTCGGGTGCTGATTGCTGCGTTAAGGAGCGAAGAGTGCATGATCTCCGGGAATTGCTCCTTTCGACGATTGCTCACCGCACGCATGAGTCGCGCATCACTCCACGCGGCCGGAGCACGATTCATATGAAAGGCCATTGGAAAGAGGACTACCGTTTTACCCGTTATTTCCAGTAACTTCGCAGCCCACGGCAGGTACTTGTTCCAGTTCTTCTCATTGAATCCATGCAGGAGAAGGATCATGCTCTCAGACTTCCGGTGCGAATCGGTCTGAAATACGTGATACGGGAATGCCTGGTTCTCCAAAACCGCTGTATCAGCCACATCGAGCACCGTTCCCGCCGAGAATGAAGTGTCCTGTCCACGGGGCAGCAAGTCGGTATGGTTGGATTGAAAGCGGAAATTATGCACACTCATCCCCACGTCCAGCATGATGTGGTCATCATCAAAGGAAACACGGTCTTTCAGGTGCTCGTAGAGTGGGAGGTAATCCATGGATTTATTCGAGGAAGGAATTCTAATCTCGCAACGTACTCCAAGTTCGATCGTTGAGAGTCTCGCCTGATCGTCAATTTGATTACAGGCAAAAATCCTCCTCTACCGGAAACGTGAGCGCGGTAGCAAACCGTTTGAAGTCGGATCCGTGGCCTCAAAAGCAGACCCAAAACCCGCACTTTCGCTTCTTCTTATTACTTTCGCCCCCGGTTTCGAACAGCTACACGATACCCAATAGACGCTGCTGCACTTCGATCAGACGATCAAACAAGGTTGAAATCCTGATCTCGCGCCGGAGACAGCTTCGAGGTTGCCAGTTCATCTTGAACTCGACGTAAACAAAGCAGGCCGATCTGGCTTTGATTCGAGAAGGACGTTCCGATCAAAGTTTTAGGATTCCGCAAAAAATCGAGTTACAGCTCCCAGTGCTCGAAAAGCGGGCCTTCGTTCCCAAAAATCGGATCCTTTGAAGGCATGGGAACTGCCTTGATTCGTTCGTCGGATGCGGGGCGTTCGTCTCGATGCCCGTAGCGAATGTCGTATGGGCTGCCAACCGGATAGGCTCCGACAACACCGAAGTCGTCGGAGCAGCTTAGATTCTTGTGAGCAACACCCGCCGGAATAACCACCACATCTCCTGCCGACAAGGTTACGCGGATGCCGTTCTCTCCGCCAAAACAGACGAACGCTTCCCCCGAATAGCAACCCAGCACCTCGTGTGTCACCGAGTGGTAGTGGTGAAACGGATAGATTCCGTTTCTCCACGTGTCAGACCATTCATTTGATTCGAACAGCATCTCGATTTCAGCGGGCTCAGCTACAACCGCGCCACAATATAATAGAAGCGGCATTCGATTGTTCGGGACCAATCCGTCATCGCCCAGGTGAAAGGCTTCGACTGCGGGCTGAATATTCATCATAGGTCTTTGACCTCAAAAGGGTTGTGCATTCTCCACTGCCAATTGTCTCCGAAAGTCGAGAACGCGCGGCTTGACTCCTGCCCACTCAAGCAACATCTCGAGATGCTGGATACTTGTCACCATCGCAATTTCTTAATCGGTGTAGATGCAGAAGTTGAGTCTATTCGCCGCCCAGGGATTCGACATTCCAGGGCGCTGTGGCACGATCGCGTCATGAGGAGTCTGAGTGCGCTACCAATAGTAATGCTTCTGATCCAGTCCGTGGCTCTTGCAGGGCTGCAGGATTACCCCGACTTGCTTGTCGCGGATCGTACGGACGGTCCTGCAGTTGGAATGCGCGTCACGTATCTCGGGACGAACGGATATCAGCTCGAAGCGCAAGGGCGCGCGCTCTTCATCGATCCATTTTTCTCCCGGTCCGGAATCCTGACCGCCCTGTTCAACGCCCCCGTTCGTCCAGCTCGGAAAACGGTAGCGACAATGCTTGCGAAACTTCAGTCGAAGGCAGATGCCGTGCTCGTCACCCATGCCCATTACGATCATCTTCTGGATGTGCCGTTGGTGATGACCGCAACGGGGTCAAGGCTCGTCGCGAGCGAGACGGCTGTAAATCTCGCAATGGCCGCGGGCGCCCCTCACAGATATCTCGTTGTTGCCCCCGGAGATCGCATTCGAATCGGACCGTGGAAAATCCGCATCCTGCGTGCTTCCCATGATCGGGTTTTTTGTCGCATACCTTACAATGGAGAAAGGCGCACAGTGCCGCCGCGGCCAAGGAGGGCAGGTGACTGGGTTCTTGGCGAACCGTTGGCATTTGTGATTGAAGCGGCCGGGCAGCGGATTTACGTCGATTCCGGCGGTCGTCCCGGAGAACCACCTCCCAATGATGTTGGCCCGGTGGATCTCGCGATTCTCGGCACTGCCCTCCCGGACAGCCGCAAACGGTATGCTGAGGCTGTCACAGCGCTTCGTCCACGTTACATCCTGCCCAGCCATCAGGACGATTTCTTCCGCCCCCTTGATCGCGGGTTTGCGTTCGGCCTCATGACGGACTTCAGCTATCTGCTCCGCGTGCACCAAAGAAGGAACCTTCCGGGTCGGATCGTGGTTCTCGATTATTTCAAACCGTGGACCATTCGATGAAAATCGATAGCGGCACCCGCGGAAAAAATCACGCGCTCCTGGTCGCAGTCATAGCGCCCGCGCTGCCGCAGATTCTGGGAAGTGCGTTTAACATCTGGTACAATACCGTTGTCACCAATCCGTTGCTTCACACCGAGGAGCTTAAGTTACGATTTCAGCATACAGTAATCCTCTACAATCTCGTTGTTTACCCGGTGGCAGTCGGCATCTGGATCTATGCCATCTGTCGGTTGCTCCCAACCTACAGGCGCCTCCGCGCAGGATTCGAAGTTGCCCCCGACACTCTGCGGCGTTCTCAACGCCGGGTTGTAGACCTGCCGTGGATTTACGCCGCTACCAGTGCCGCTGCCTGGATGTTGTGCATCCCGGTTTTCCTCGGAGCACTCAGCCTCGTTCCAGGTTCGCTCGATCCGGCAGTTCTTGTGCACCTCCCAATTTCGTTCGGCGTCTCCGCATTCATTGCAGTCACGCAGGGAATGTTTCTTGTGGAAATCGCGAGTCACAGGGGTTTATTCCCGGTCTTCTTTCAAGGCACACGCCCGGACCGGCTGAACGTGGGTCATCCGCTCACCCTCAGGACGCGTGGTCTCCTGTGGGCGATCTCCGCCGGAATCTGTCCGATCGGATCTCTCCTCCTATTGAGCGCCGTGCCGACGATCGCGGGGGAGCACTTTGAGTTCTTCGTGGGTTTCATCGGGATTGCATTCGGAATCTGCTCGGCGTTCCTCATGAGTCGTCTTGTCGCAGATCCCGTCGATCAGTTGCGACTCGCAGCGCGTTCGGTCGGTGAAGGAAACTATGATGTGCAGATCCCGCTCGAGCGCGCTGACGAATTCGGAGTGTTAATTGGGGAGTTCAACAGCATGGTTTCAGACCTTCGAGAAAAAGAACGCCTTCGGAAAACATTCGGTCTTCATGTAGGACGCCGGGCCGCCGAACAAATCCTCGCGCACGATCCGGGCCTAAATGGCTCCGAACAGGAAATCACGGCGATGTTCGTGGATATTCGCGATTTTACGAAACGTTCCGCGAACGCTTCTCCCGGCGAGATCGTCCTGCAACTGAACGAGTTCTTTGGTCTCATGGTCACAATTATCGAGAAGGAGCATCGGGGCATCGTGAATAAATTCCTCGGCGACGGTTTCATGGCGCTTTTCGGCATTGGGACGGAGAACGCCGATCACGCCGGAGACGCCCTGAGCGCAGCCGGCGCGATGCTATCGAGCCTGAATGAATTGAACGCCAAGCTCCTGGCCCGCGGCGAGGAAGCGATCGCCATCGGGATCGGGATTCATTCCGGCGTCGCCGTGGTCGGATGCATCGGCTCACCCGAACGTCTCGAATATACGGCCATTGGCACAACGTTGAATCTCGCGTCGCGAATCGAGGGCCTGACGAAAATTATCGGCGAACCTGTGTTGTGCAGTAAAGCCACGCGCGATGCGATTCAGAGCCCGCTCGAACTTCGCGCGCTTGATCCCCGGCCTGTCAAAGGCATCGACCAGCCGATACGTCTATTTGCTCCGGTCCATTGCGTTGATGAAACGATGAAACGAATTGAAAAGGGGTCGCCGGCTGGATAACCGGCGACCCCTTCTTGAGTTATTGACTTCGCGGAATCAGTCGCGGGACATGAATATCCGCAGCACATACCAGAAGAGAAGCGCCACCGATGCGAACAGCGAAAGCGACGCCGCGACATATTGCTCCTCATTGTAGTGATGCATGATATTCGACGTGTTGTAGAGGATTGCAGCCCCCGCAAAGATCACCATTACGCCGGAGAAGATCAGGCCGAGCTGGAAACCGAAGATCAAACTGCAGGCAATCAATCCGAGTGCCACGAATCCTCCGATGGTAAGGGCGCCCCGCAGAAACGAGAAATCCGCTCCTGATGTGAAGGCGACCGTGGTGAGCCCGGCAAAAAGAAGGGCAGTCACCATCACGGACATCGGCAGAACCTGAGGAGATGATTTAAAAACCGCGATGATGAGGATAGGCAGGAAAATGATCGCCTCGGCTACAATAAACAGCCCGAGACCAAGATACTGCATACCTCTCGAGCTCGAGGAGGACGCCCAACGATCGGCGATCCAGGAAACAAGCATGAAGGCACCTAGAACGAGCAGCCAGCTGCCTGCGAGCATCTTTTGAGCAAGCGCGATCCCGAAACTCGAATTGATCAGAAGTGCTTCGAGCCCGACGAATGCCGCAATGGCACCCGCAAGATGGAGATAGGTGCGCCGCAGGAAAGCCGCGCGGCTCGAAGGAGCCGCTTCAGCGACAACATAAGGATTTTGGTAGTTGGATAAATTCATTGTGCCAAGGAAGGTATGTCGACCGAGCAATAACCGCGCAAAGCAATCAGTGTCGAGGGGTTTTCGGGCCAGCCCGGCAACCGAGAAATCTTGCGCTGAATCGCCTGATCACCCGCAAGAAGGCATATCCGAAAAGCGAAGGGGTCCGCCCCCAAAAAAAACAGGCACCCCGGTCAGATCACAGCAATCTTGTTCCAGGGTGCCTGGTTTCACCCCACAATGTCGTTCAGACGGTTTTCCCGTTCCCTCGTAAAAGGGCGGATGACCATTGGCACGGAGTCTGACTTCCAGTCAAGGCGTGTCATATCCAGTGCCAAACAAGCCTCCTGGGATAGTGCATATCGGTTCGGGAGTAACTCCGTCTCAATCCCGAACACCGCAGGGTAAATCTGACATCGTGGTCGACGGATCGGCAGCAGTACACTACAGGAACAAAACTCCTTGGCCCTGAAAGTGACCTGCCATTAATCAAAGAACTACTCGCGTAACTCGACCGGCAATTCCGCCTTCAGAAGTTCCTTCAGGCGGTCGTGGGCCGCGTTCACCTCATCTGAAGTCAGTGTCCGATTCGAAGCGCGGTATGTCAATGAGTAAGCCATCGACTTCTTGTCCGCCGAGATTTTCTGGCCGGTGGGGTCGGTGAAAACATCGAAGAGCTCGACGTTTTCGAGAAGGGATTCGTCTGCCCGCGCAAGCACCGCCACTACCTGTCCGTGCGCGAGATCCACAGGGACCAACATGGCAACGTCACGCGACACCGCGGGAAACTTGTTGATGCCGCCAAAGGTCTTTCTTGAGGTCACCGCGGGACCAAACGTCGAAAGATCGAGCTCTGCCAGGAGAACAGGAGTTGTCGAATCAATTTCCCGTGCGTGATTGGGCGACAGCTGTCCGGCACGACCAATTTCCAAACCGGCGACTTTTATGGAAACACCCAGAACAATACCATCTCCGGCATTCTCGAGAGGTTCGAACTCAAGCCTCCCAAGTCCAAGCGCGGAAATTGCACCCTTCAGGTCAAAGAGATCGAGCTCTCTGATCTCATCCCTCCGCCATGATCCAGTCGATACCGCCCCTGTCATCACAAGCGCGAGCTGCAGCTGTTCCTCTGGTTCGGATGCGCAGAACACCCGACCAATTTCGAAAAGACGCAGATTCCTGTTCCCTGTGCGGATATTATGCGATGCAGCCCCCAACAATCCAGGCAGAAGACTGGGACGCAGAATCACCTGATCCTCGACGAGCGGATTCTTCACCCGCTGCACGGATTCTTTTGCAAACGGCGTTGCCACCGCAGCTGGTTCAGAGATCAGCGACACCGTTCTTGATTCAAAAAAACCCTGACCGACCAGCGCGTGAATCAGGCGCGTATTGCGGTCGTGCACACGATCCGCTTCAGTTGTCTCGACGAATCGGCCTATCTCGCGTGCCGGAACGCGGTCGATCCCGAATACCCTGGCCACTTCCTCCACGAGGTCGATCTCGCGCGTGAGATCCTGCCGGAAAGACGGGATGCTCCATCCTTCCTGAGTCTTTTCCAGCCCAAATCCGCTGAGGATCTCCTCTACACGATCAAGCGGGACTTGTACCCCGAGAACTCCACTGCAGCGATTCTCCCGCAGCGGCACCGTTCGTGTAAAGTCCGGTGCCGCCCCTGCTTCGGAATAGGAAGCTTCGGCCGCGTGCGCAAGCTCGCGAATCAGTTCCGCTGCTCTTTGAGAGCCCACGCGAACGCCCATCGGATCGACGCCGCGTTCAAAGCGGTAGCTGGAATCACTCATCAGCTGAAGGTCACGCGCAGTCCTGCGGACACTCGACGGTTTGAAATAAGCGCTCTCGAGCAATATCTCTGTCGTCGATTCAGTGACGCCGCTCTCCTCCCCACCCATGACGCCAGCAATCGCAACAGCCCGCGAGGAATCGGCGATAACGACATCTTCCTTGCGCAGCGCATAGGTACAACCGTCGAGCGCTAAAAATTCTTCTCCGGGAAAAGCCATTCTCACCTGCAATCCGCCGTCCAACCTGGCCGCATCGAAAGCGTGCAGCGGTTGGCCGGTCTCCAACATTACGAAATTGGTAATGTCGACGACGTTGTTGATCGGCCGCACCCCAACAGCTTCCAGCTTACGGCAGAGCCAATCAGGACTTGGCCCGACTTTTACCCCGGTCATTCGTCGAACCGTGTAAAAGGGACAGTTATCTCCAGCATTGAGGATAACCGGATCTCCAGCCTGCGCCGTCTCTGGATCGACTCCACGCGTCTCGACGGGCGGTCTTCCAATCAACGTCGCCACTTCCCGGGCCATACCCACGTGACTCAGCAAGTCCGGACGGTTCGGCGTGATCTCGAGATCGAGAATGGTATCCGGTGGAAAAATCCTGGACATCGAGGCACCCAATTCCGCTTCAGGCAAAAGGATCAACAACCCGGCCGCATCATCCGCGAGCTCCAGCTCTTTGGCGCTGCAGAGCATTCCGGCCGATTCGACACCACGAAGTTTTCCCACCTTGATCCTGAAATTTCCAGGCAGCACCGCGCCAGGCAATGCAAGCGGCACTTTGTCGCCGACCCTGTAATTTTTGGCCCCGCACACGATCTGGCGCAACTGGCCGGACGCGTCGTCCACCTTGCAAACGCTCAGGCGATCCGCGTTGGGATGCTGCTGGGAGGCAAGGATCTGCGCCACTACGACATTCTCCTGTGAAACTCCCCGGGTTTCGACGCCTTCCACCTCTACGCCGGCAAGGGTGAGCACTTCCGTGAGCTGCTCGATTGATTCAGGCAGCTCGACGTATTCGCGCAACCAGTTGAGGGAGACTTTCATCAGCGGAATTGCCGGAGAAATCGAAGATCATTTTCAGTGAACATTCGGATGTCCCGGACACCGGAAAGGATCATCGCAAGGCGGTCCAGGCCGAAACCGAACGCAAACCCGGAAACCATTTCCGGATCATAAGCATTGTCCCCCCGTTTACAGCAGATCTCTTCGAACACGGCAGGGTCTACCATGCCGCATCCAGCGAGCTCCAGCCACTTGCCACCTCCCCCCAGTGCTGCAGCCCGAATGTCGATCTCGAAGCTCGGCTCGGTGAACGGGAAGAAGTGGGGGCGGAATCGACAGACCGCGTCCGGACCAAACAGTTCGCGGAAAAAGAACTCGCAGGTGCCTTTCAGGTCTGCAACCGTCACATCGTTGGCGACATACAGACCTTCCATCTGATTGAACTGCGCCAGATGCGTGGCGTCCACTTCGTCACGCCGATATGCCGCTCCCGGACCAATGATCCGCACCGGAGGCGCTAAATGCTCCATGGTCCGAATCTGAATTGACGAAGTGTGCGTGCGAAGAAGTCGGCCGTCCGGCAAATAAAAAGTGTCCTGCTCGTTTCGCGCCGGGTGATCAGGCGGCGTATTCAGCGCATCAAAGCAATGCCACTCCGTTTCGATGTCGGGTCCGTCGGCCAGCACAAATCCCATTTTTCGAAAGATCTGGATCGTCCGGTCAAGGAGTTGAGTCATCGGATGCATGACTCCGACCGCAATCGGAGTACCCGGGAAGTGTGACATCGACACCGGCCAGCGCCGCAGCATCGCGCTCCGCGGCGAGAGCCGATTTTCGCGCCTCGATCGCCGCGGTGACCTCGTTTCGCACTTCATTCAGAAGCTTACCGATACGCGGCCTTTCTACCTTGCTGACGGCCTTCATTCCCTGGCTTAGCACGGAAATGCTACCGGTACGACCAATATACTTGACCCGCAGGGTCTCTAAGGCACCCTCATCGCAGGCCCGCTCGAGTTCGGCTAAAGCGCCGGATCGGAGTTCTTCGAGTTGCTGATCCAAGAGCGAAGCAAACCGGCGGCCCGAAGACCGCCTTTGATAAAAAGTTTCACATTCCCGGCCGCAATGAGCTGCTCGCCGTATCAGCGACCGAAGATTTCCTCAGGCAGTTTTCTGCTTGGAGTCCAGAGCGGACTTCGCCTTGTCAACGATGGCAGCGAAAGCCGATTCATCATTAACGGCGAGCTCCGCGAGAATCTTTCGGTCCAGTTCAATTCCGGCCGCCTTGAGACCTTCGGTAAATCGACTGTAGGTGATCCCGTTGGCACGAGCGGCTGCATTGATGCGCTGGATCCAGAGGTGGCGAAAATTCCGTTTCCGGGTTTTGCGGTCGCGATACGCATAAACGTCCGCCTTCATCAAGGCGTTCTTGGCGTAACGATACAGTTTGGAGCGACGTCCTCGAAATCCTTTCGCACGATCGACCATCCGCTTCCGACGTTCGCGGCTGGCTGGAGCGTTGGTTGCTCTTGGCATAGGTTGTGTTGTCCGGTTTCTGGCCGGACCCTTTCTCTAAGCGAACTGTTGCTTCAGTATGGGATCCCCCCGACCTCGTTCGCTTATTAGTCTCGACTTCGGGACAGGCGGACGGATCCAATCTCCTCAGCGACCGCTTATTTGCGGTTGCTGAAAGGAAGGTTTTCCTTGATGCGACCCTCGTCGCTCTTGTCCACAAGGGCGGACTTGGCAAGGAGCCGCTTGCGTTTCGCACTCTTCGAACCGAGCAAGTGCCTTCTAGTAGACTGGGAGCGAAGAATCTTGCCAGTGCCCGTGACCTTGAAACGCTTTGCGACGGATTTGCGCGTCTTGCTGCGTGAAATGGATTTTGGCATGGGGCCGGCAAAATAATACCCCGTGTCAAAATGGCAATTCGTTTTTTGGGTCTGTCGGCTGTGACCGTACCGTCACGGGTCCAGTTGGCTACACCTTATATTCCTGTGAGTTTAGCGCGTCCACCTGCATCGAGCATCGCGTATTGGGAGGAGTGAGAGTATTGGTGCAGCCAGTGCCCCGCATTTTCCACCTTGATGCCTCTCGGTGCCTCATCAGCCGACCGCTCTTACCTCCGCCAACCTTTCGCCAATTCGAAGTATTGCGCGGCGATTTAAGTGGGCGGCGCTGATCGGATTTCTCCCATTGGCGCCGCTCCTGATCTTTCACTGACCTGTCTTTTTCGAAGTCACCCGTCGGCTACTGGAGCGAACGGCGGAAGGAAAGCGGATGAAAATTCGCTACGAGCTGGGCGGGTCGATCTTTTCCACGCTGCGAGTGACCGGGCTGGTCGCGCAACCGGAACAGGAAAGTCCGGTGCGCCGGCTGGAAATCGGAGAAATCGAGCTGCAATACAGCCTGCCCGGATTCGTTCGTAACGGTTTTCCAGGGCTGCTGAAGACGGTCCGCCTCAAGGACTTTTACCTAGAGATCGATCAGTCAAAGATAGCGAATCGCCCGCACCTCGCTCCCGCCCCAGAAGCTTTTTTTGACTCCAGCACCCACCGCAAAGGAAGTACCCAAGGCGAACTCCGCTTTTCCTCTGATCTTCCCGGAACAGGTGGAGATCGCGGACTTCAGCCTCGTCTCACACGGGTCGGAGGGAGACTTTGGCTGGTTTCACGCAGCTTATGCTTCCCGATCGCCCGGGAACGCTCCGCGTCGGGCGTTTTCAGGCGCCAGGCTCGCCAACGTTCGAGAATCTCGCAGCGAAGACAACGTTTGAGAATCGGAATTTTTTTTCCACCAATCTCCAGATTGGGCCGGAGATCCGCATCGAGCGGTTAAACTTCGATGCCTCGCGGCTTAATGAAAGCCGGCTGGGGCTCGGCATTCTCGGCGATTTTTTCGGGGGGACGGCATCGCTCGAAATCCTCGTGCGCAACATCTATGAAACAAACCGCTCGACGCTGCATTTTCACGCGGAGGGGATCTCGCTGAAACGCAATTCCGAATTTCTGGTCTACCGGCCGCGGCGGGTGGATTGCGCGCGCTGCGGGGTGTGCTGCGAGCGGATCCCCTGGGCAAGCGGCAAGCGGCGCCTGTGCGACGTGATGCGGCTCTTTCTCGCGCAGTGGGCCCGGCGCCTGTCGTGGCGGGAGGTGACGGAGATCTTCGCGGTGTCCTGGGCCGATGGCCGATGTGTACGGAGCCGTGCAGTGGACGGTAGACTACCGCTTGCGCCACCGCTGTCTCGAGGGCGTGCGAGCTCTTGGAGTCGACGAGATCTTCGTGGGCAGCAGGAAGGAGAAGTTCTGGACCCTGGTCTATCAGATCGACGAGGGATCCCGCCGGCGGCTCTGGGTGGGCCGGGACCGCACGCCGAAGACCATCGAGGAGTTCTTCGAGCACTTTGGCACGAAGTTTTGCGAGGGCATCGCCTTCCGATCCTGCGAAAAGAAGCCTCCTGATCACTCCAGGAGGGGATCGCAATGCCCAAACGCCCGGCAAATCAGCCACCTGCGCTCTTTTTTCGCCGACAAAGGAGTTTTCTGAAAAAGCCATTGCTCTTTTAAACTTCGTGTGAATATTAACCAGGGTATATAATCATTCTAACGGTATGGAACGCGCAGGTGCCGGAACCCTTACCGAAGCCCCCCCAGATGGCAAGGTCACCGTAAAGTTTTAGGCGATCGCAACAATACCATGGAAAGAGCCCCTGGCCGAGTTTGTTAAAATCTATCCCAACGTCGATATCAAATGGACAACACAAACTAATGTGAGCATCAGCAAGACACTTGCTTTTGGGGCAGGACTGTGGATGTTCGGACAGTTCGTCGATCGCTATGCAACCGATGCCTATGGCCCTCCAGTCGGCGTGCTGGAAGCAATTAATAGAGCTGGACGAGTCGGTGACCTGGTAGCTCTCGACATCAACTATCCCTTCGACGAGGGGGTGACGGTCGATCAGATTCAGGCGGCGCTCGAGCGCAACCGGCTTCGTTGCCATGCGATCACACCGGCCAGCTACAGCGGCAAGTTTCAAAAAGGTGCGCTAACGAACCCCGATTCACAGTTGCGTCGGGAGGCGATCGAGCTCTACGAGCGCGCCATCCCGGTCGCCCGAAAGCTCGGTGCCAAGTACGTCAAATTCTGGCCCGGGCAGGATGGTTATGACTATCCGTTCCAAGCTGACTACGAGGACCTCTGGCGCTACTCGGTCGAAGGCGTGCGCGAAGTCGCCGCTTCTGCCCCCGAAATGCAGTTCGGAATCGAATGCAAGTTCAAGGAGCCGCGGACGCACATGTTCTTCAGCAATGTCGCAAACACGTTGCTCGCGATCCAGGCGATGGGAGTCGAAAACGTGGGAATCGTATTCGATTCGGGCCACTCCTTTCTTGCGAAGGAGACTCCTGCGGAGGCGGTGCAGCTTGCTGCCCGGCATGGCCGCCTCACGAGTGTCGAGGTGAATGACAACTGGCGTGACTGGGACGACGATATGGCGGTAGGCTCGGTGCACCTGATTGAGACGCTCGAATTTCTCCTGGCCCTGCGCGCGATTGGGTGGGAGGAGGTAATTCTTCTTGATCAGTTCCCGTTCCGGGAGGACCCGGTCGCTGCCGCACGAGAGAGCATCCGCACCGTGCGGCAGCTTGATGCGCTTCTCGACCGATTGGATCTCAAAGCCCTAAAGGCCGCACAAGGGCGGCAGGACGCACTTGCGACGCAGCGGCTGGTATTGGACCTCTTTCTCAACCGCTCGTGAAAACGATCCTGAGCCGGCACTCACACGCATGAATCAGAGTAATCCAGTCTCATCGGCTGGAAAGCGAACGCACGTTCTTAGGCGCTGGCTCTGGGTCTCCGGAGCGGTTGTGGCGCTGCTGCTGCTCGTGATCAAGCCACCGTTTGTCGTCAAGCCGCTCCCTGGCCGCGGCGCTTCTTCAGCACCGGGCGCCGCGACACAGGAGCGGAACGCGGCTGCGAAGTTCGTCGAGCCGATCTGGTCAAGCAAAGTGCTCCCGACCATCGAGACCAAAGCGGAGGATATCGCCAAAGTGTTACCCGAAGTCCGAGCTGACCCCGAAACCGCCGGGCAGAAATACGGTCGGCGCGAAGCCACGAACCCTTACAACTACATGGTCAAGGGTACCGGCAAGGTGCTCGAGGTCAATACGAAGTCCCAGGCCGGAACCGTCATCATCGAAGTTCCCGGGCTCTCCGAAAAGGTGACACTGCAAATCGGACCGGTGGTCCGCGGAACCGCTGTGCGTGATGCGACCGGCTACGTTTCGTTCAATCTGTTCGCCAATCAGCTCGAATACGCCGATGTCTCGAAGGAGATGAACAGCCGCGCGATCAAGGCGTCCGTCGGCAACGTCGATCCCGCCCTTTTCCCTGTGCCCGGCAAGACGATTACGTTTTTCGGTGCATTTACTTTCGATCCGCGCTCGAAAAGGCCTGTGCTCATCACGCCGACCAAAATCCTCGTGACTCCGGCGAGCAGCTGATATGAACGCGACGACACCAGTTGCGCAGAGCGAGGCCGGATCGAACGGATCCAGGGTCGTGATGGTCGCCGAGAAAATTACAAAGTATTATCCGGGAACCGTTGCACTCGATCAGGTCGATTTCACCGTCTACTCGGGCGCGGTCAACGTACTGGTTGGCGAAAACGGGGCCGGCAAGTCGACGTTGATGAAAATCCTCGCTGGCGCGCAACCACCCACCTCCGGCCGTTTGCTCCTCGACGGAGTTCCCGTCACGTTCAAGTCCACGCGGGAAGCTGCGCACGCAGGCGTTGGCATCATTTACCAGGAACTTGAACTCTTCCCAAACCTCAGCATTTCCGAGAACATCTTCGTCGCTCGCGAGCTTACGCGCGGCGGCATCGTCCAGCACCGGGAGCAGGAAAGGATCACGCGCGAGCTACTGAATCGGCTTGAACAGCCTCTGGAGCCCGCCACAGCGGTGAGAGATTTGCGCATGGGACAGCAGCAGATCGTCGAGATCGCAAAGGCACTCTCTCACAACGTGCGGATCCTGATCATGGACGAGCCGACCTCGGCATTGACGTCTTCCGAGACCGCGGCACTTTTCCGCATCATCGCCGACCTCAAGTCACATGGAGTGGCAATCATTTACATTTCTCACAAGCTGGAGGAACTCCTCACTATCGGCGATTACTTGACGGTGCTGCGCGACGGCAAACTCGCCGCGACGGCCCCGGCGCGATCGGTGAACATCGCTTGGATCATCGGAAAAATGGTGGGACGAAATGTGACCGCCCCGCGCCATCGTGCTCGGACGCCCAACGGCCGCACCGACAATCTGATGCTGCAAGTGAAGAACTTGTCGCTACCGCGCGTCGGTGGCGGTTTCGCGTTGAAGGACGTTTCGTTTGAGCTCGGGGGCGGTGAAATCCTGGCCGTCTTTGGTCTCATGGGTGCAGGCAGGACGGAGCTTTTCGAATGCCTCATGGGACTCCACCCGGAAGCCAGCGGCGACATTTGGCTCGGCGATCTGAAGCTGCGAAATGAGACGATCCGGCAACGGATCGATCTCGGTCTGATGCTTGTTCCAGAGGATCGGCAGCGACTGGGATTGGTCCAGACGCTGTCTGTGGGACAGAACATGACGCTCGCGAATTTGAGGCGATTTGTGACATCGTTCTGGCTTTCTGCGCGGCGGGAGATTGCAGCCATCAAGACCCTCATCAAGGATCTTGCGATCAAGGCGCGCTCACCTCAAGACCCAATCACGTCGCTCAGCGGCGGCAACCAGCAGAAGGTGGTCGTCGCCAAGAGTCTGCTCACAAATCCCAAAGTGTTGCTGCTCGATGAGCCGACTCGCGGCATCGATGTCGGCGCCAAGTCTGAGATTTTCGAGATCATGAACGGGCTCGCGGATCAGGGTCTCGCGGTTCTTTTCGTCTCTTCCGAGCTTGCTGAGATGCTTACCGTCCCGGATCGGGTCCTCGTTCTTTCCCGAGGAAGAGTCGCCGGAGAGTTCACCCATGAAGAGATAACCGAGGAAGCCCTCGTGCTCGCTGCCGGGACGCGGCAACAAACCAATCACCCTGCCCCGGCCGAACGGCCCAGATAATCATCTAACCTATCGCCCAATGAACCCGTCCGCCGACACGCCCGCCACTTCAGTAAAGCTGAGTAAGCCGTCCGGCTTATCATTGGGTGTCCTTCTTTTCCGCTTACGGGCCTTGATCGCCTTGTTTATCCTCATCGGCATTTTTTCGGTCCTCTCGCCATTTTTTTTCACTCAGCAGAATCTGGTTATTCTGGTCGGCCAAACCGCTATCAACGCGATTATTGCGGTGGGCATGACCTTCGTCATCCTGACCGGCGGCATCGACCTATCCGTCGGTTCCACAGTCGGTCTTGCGGCGATGGCCTCGGGCTTGCTGATCGATCGCGGCGTTGAGATCCCGCCGCTAGGGGTAGCGATATATTTCAATGTCCCCGCCATCGTCATTCTTGTCCTTTGTCTTGGGATGTTAGTGGGAGCATTTAACGGATTGTTGATCACGCGGTTTAACGTTGCACCGTTCATCGCAACCTTGGGAACGCTTTACGTTGCCCGCGGCGTTGCACAGTTGAGCAACAACGGTGCGACTTTTCCGAATCTAGTTGGCAGCCCAGAGCTTGGAAACACCGGCTTCCCCATTCTTGGCGCCGGCAGCTTTCTAAGCATACCCATCGTGATCTGGATCATGGCGCTCTTCGCGGCAGCTGGGGTGTTATTAGCGAGCAAGATGCCCTTCGGACGCCAAGTCTACGCTGTCGGAGGCAACGAGCGCGCGGCCGAGCTTTCCGGCATCTATGTGAAGCGAATCAAAATGTGGGTTTACATGCTCTGCGGCATGTGCGCCGCCATGACCGGCCTGATCACCGCCTCCCAACTGGTTGCTGCGCACCCCGCCACCGGAGAAACCTATGAGCTGAATGCGATCGCCGCCGTCGTGCTTGGCGGCACTTCGCTGGCCGGCGGACGCGGCACGATCTGGGGAACGATCATCGGCGCACTCGTCATAGGCGTCCTCGCCAATGGCCTCGTGCTACTCGGAGTTCAGGAATTTTGGAAAAAGGTGATCACCGGCATGGTCATTATTTTGGCCGTCGTGCTCGATCAGATGCAGGAGCGGCTCCAGCAACGCCTCGCCCTCAAGCGTGCTTGATTGATAAGTTCCTCCCTTTCCTCTAACATCAATCCAAAACCTCAAAACCTCAAAACCTCAAAACCTCAAAACCTCAAAACCTCAAAACCTCAAAACCTCATCACTATGTTCCAAGACTTCCTCTCCATACGCAAATCGCTCGTCAGGCTGCTGACCATCTCCGCACTCCTGCTCGGCGCCGGAGTGACGATCCAGCCTGCCCTCGCACAGGATAATAAGCTCATTGCGATCATGATTCCGTCGCCGGAGAATCCGTTCTTTAAGGCACTCGGTGACGCTGCGGACGCCAAGGCGAAGTCACTCGGTTACGATACGCTCAAACTTGTGCACAACGACGACGCGGTGAAACAAGACCAACTCTTCGACAGCGCCATCGCGCAGAAGGCGGCCGCCATCATCGTCGATAACGCCGGCGCCGATGCCACTATTGCCGCAGTCAAGAAGGCGAAAACCGCGGGGATCCCGTCCTTTCTCGTGGACCGCGAAATTAACGTTACTGGCGTCGCGGTAGCCCAGCTCGTTTCCAACAACTACCAGGGTGCCACGCTCGGCGCTGAAGAGTTTGCGAGACTGATGGAGGAAGAGGGCGATTACGTCGAGCTGCTCGGACGGGAAACAGACACCAACGCCGGTATACGTTCCACGGGTTACAACGACATACTCAGCCAGTATCCCAAAATGAAGAAGGTCGCGATACAGAGCGCGAACTGGAGCCAGACCGAGGCATTCCAGAAGATGCAAACAATCATTCAACAGTTCCCCAACATTAAGGGCGTCATCTCCGGGAATGACACGATGGCGCTAGGCGCCTACGCCGCGCTCAAGGGAGCAGGCAAAGGCAACGTGATCGTCGTCGGTTTCGATGGCAGCCCCGACGTCGCAGAGTCGATCAAGGCCGGCGAAATCAAAGCGACGGTCCTTCAGCCCGTCGTTTTCCTCGCCGAATCGGCAGTGGAACAGGCCGACCAGTACATTAAGACTGGCAAGACCGGGAAGGACGAGAAACAGGCCTTCAACTGTATTCTCATCACGCCGGATAACGTCAAAGATTATTCAGCGTTCAGCTTGAAGGAATAACGCTTATGGGCTTCTAAAGCCGTTAGTATCCGTCTACATATATTCGCCCATTCACCCGCTTTTCGCATGATCAGAGACTCTAGGCGCACCGCGACAGAGTAAAGAAGGAAGAGATTTTCAAGCAAAGAGTATTCGATTCCGCCTGGGGGAAGCTGCTGGACAACTATAAGCCCGGGGAACTGATGCCGGAGTGGGTAAAAAATATCCCCATGAAGCGGGCTGGCAAAGCGGAGGACCAGTCAGCCTCCCCTGCCACCTGAGGACATCGTCGCGCTGCTCTCGACCGGAGCCACCGCCAGGGAACTCACCGGCAGCGGAGAGTTGGTGGCCGGCCGCGCGCCATGCTGATACTGCAGCAGCTCTATCAGCGCCTTGTGCCGTCGCACCCGGGCGCGGAAAACGAAGTGCGGGACAAGCTGGATTTTACCGTCGGTGCGCTCGATACCAGAACCGACAAACAATCGCTCTCAACCCGTTACCGATTGACGCCCACATTTTACCTGATCGGTGATCTCGACGTGGACGGGAACTTCCGGGGGAAACTCCGCTACATCTTGCGTCTGAAATGACGCGGTTTTTCGCTACGTGCATCGTATGGATCGGTATCGCTGCCTCGCTCACGGCGGCGACCGTGCATTTTCGCGG
Organism: uncultured Verrucomicrobiae bacterium; assembly: GCA_963805815.1. Lineage (GTDB taxonomy): Bacteria > Verrucomicrobiota > Verrucomicrobiia > Chthoniobacterales > Chthoniobacteraceae > CAWDWA01. Next base: position 127,184 of record CAWDWA010000019.1, on the reverse strand, counting down.
GACTATATCTCGCCAGGGGCTGCCTCGACGTGCGCATTCCGGAGCCGACCGTGACCTTTTCCCGAAACGGAGCCTCGGCGGGTGTCCAGGTTTCGATCGGTGAGGGCTGAAAATACAATTTCGGAGAAGTACGCTTCGAGGTGGAAGCCGAGGTCGATCCCCACATTTTGCAAGGAGCGCTTACCGAGATCTTGCAGGAGCCTACAGCGAGGATCGGCTGCGTTTAATCGAGGAGAAAGTGGCCTACGTTTACCAGAGGTACGGTTTTTACCGGGCTGAGGTGATAGCGGGCGGGCTGCGCGATGCGGCCCCCGACGGAAAAATTCCGGTTGAGATCAATGTCACGCCGGGACAGCGGTTTTTCGGCGAAGTGTCAGTTCGCGGCGCGAAAAAGCTTCGGGCCAGCTTTGTCACAAAACGGTTTTCTTTCTACACTGAGTGGTAGAATGTACGATCCCGAGCTCCTCGACGCAGTGTTTCAAGAGCTACTTGGCACCGGTCTATACGATCAATTTCGAGTCACTCAGATCGCAGGTGCCGGAGACGTGGACCTGAAGATCAAAGTCGAGGAGGCCAGATCGAAGGAGATCGAATTCTCCGTCGGATACGGAACATTCGAGGGAGCCAGTGCGGGAGTCCGTTTCCTCGAGCGAATCCTATTCGGATACGGACGGCCGTTCGGAGCTTCGGTCGAGCTGACCCAACGCACTCTCAGCGGCGAACTCTTCCTGAAAGATCCGTGGTTCTTCGAGCGTGATGACCGCGCACTGCACGTGCGTCTGTATGCCATGACTCGAGAGCTGGAAGGTTACACCAAGCGCGAATACGGGTTGCGGCCGGAAGTCACCTGGACGATCACGCCGCGCCTCAAAGCGTCTGGTTTTCTCGCTTCGCGGATTGTCGGAATCAACGACGCAGGAATCGCTGACGAATTCCTGGGGCACCAGGATTATTTCGCGAATGGCCTCGGATTCGCACCCGCCTCGACTACGGCTGGAATCCAGATCCGCAGGAGCACGAGTCCAGCGGTGCCGTACATTTCACTTTCGGCTTCGCGGTCTGATCGTCGTCGACAGCGCAAAAGGCGGCGTCGTTTCAGTCCAAATAACGATTTGCCAACGCGGAAACTCAGGTGCGATACTTCTGAACTTATGACTCTGACCGAGAAATTACTGTCGCGCGCGAGTGGCAACAAGAGCGTCTCTCCCGGTGACAACGTGTGGGTGAAGGTCGACGTGCTGCTGACGCACGACGTTTGCGGTCCCGGCACAATTGGCGTCTTTAAACGAGAATTCGGCGCCGACGCGAAAGTCTGGGATCCCAAGAAGATTGTCATCATCCCCGACCACTACATTTTCACCGTCGATAGTCTTTCCAATCGCAACGTGGATATTCTCCGCGATTTCGTGAAGGAGCAGGGCATCGAGTATTTCTATGACGTCATCGACGACATGGACGGTCACTGGAAATTCGATCCGTCCAAGGGCCAACTGAAACGGCAGTATGGTTCAAAATTCGCCGGTGTCTGTCACACGGCGCTCCCTTTGAAGGGGCACACGCGGCCGGGCGAAATTCTTTTCGGAACAGACTCTCACACATGCATGGCCGGAGCATTCGGTCAGTTTGCTACCGGCATCGGAAATACGGATGCCGGATTCATTCTCGGCACCGGCAAGTTGCTGATCAAAGTTCCGCCGACGATGCGTTTCTACCTGGAGGGAGAGGTGCAGCCGGGCGTGATGGCGAAAGACATCATCTTGCACGTGATCGGCGAGATCGGCTTCGACGGTGCCACGTATCGCGCTATGCAGTGGGAGGGCCCGGGGGCTTCCTCCCTCGGTATGGACGATCGGATGACAATCGCGAATATGGCGATCGAGGCGGGTGGCAAGAACGGAATCTTCGCTTCCGACCAGACCACTTACGACTATGTCAACGAGCGGATCGCTGCCAATGGAACGAAGAGTGAATACGAGGGATTAACGCCGGATAAGGGGCAGAGCTTCATGTACGATAAGACCTTTGATCTCTCTGCACTCGAGCCCACTGTGGCGATGCACCCCGACCCGGGTAACCGCGCGAAGGCAAAAGAACTCGGGCATATCAAGCTCGACCGAGCCTATGTCGGCTCATGCACCGGAGGAAAAACCAGCGACTTCCTGGCATTCGCGGAGGTCGTTAGCGGTAAATCGGTCAAGATCGATACGTTCGGCGTTCCAGCCACCCCACAGGTTGTTGAAGATTTGAAGAATACACAACGCAATGGGCACAGTGTCTGGGATGCCCTCGTTGATGCCGGTGTTACAATGACCGAGAACGCGTCCTGCGCAGCCTGCCTTGGTGGACCGGTCGATACATTCGGCCGGATGAACAAGCCGATGAACTGTATCAGCGCCACGAACCGGAACTTCCCGGGTCGCATGGGTAGCAAAGAGTCGAAGGTCTTTCTCGCAAGCCCATACACCGTTGGCGCGTCCGCACTCACGGGTCACATCACCGATCCGCGCGAGGTGATGTGACAAATGTCCTGAAATCCTCGATGCCTGTCCGATTCCCAAAAGCCTCCGGTCTCGCCGCGAACCCCATCGCAATTCTGCTTTGTGTCGCCTTCACCGTCTCTTTGGGTGGAGGGTGCGCCACGGTTGGATCTAAGCTCGCCTATACGCCTTCCGGCCGCTACGTGGTGAAATCAAAAACAGCTCGATTCTACAAACGGAGCCCGGTGGCAGCCCACGCCCCCGACGGCATGCTGAAAATGGGCGCAACAGTAAAAATGATCAAATACGCTTCTGACTACAGTCACATCGATTCAGAGACCCACGGGCAGGGATGGGTGGCGTCAAGCGATCTCCAACCGGTCGAATGGAACTCTGAACTCGAGCCGATTGGGAGCGCTGCAGACATTAGCAATCCTTCTAACACGCCTTCTGAAACGAATTCTGAAGAGCGCGCGATTCCCGAGCCTCAATCCACCCCGCTCCCGGATGAGCTACGACCCAAATATCGCTATTGAGCGTCATTTTTAATTCTCCTTCACACCATGGGCAAAACCATCACCAGTAAGGTGTTTGTCGTCAAAGACAACATCGACACCGATCAGATTATTCCGGCGCAGTATCTCAACCTTGTACCGACCATCCCGGAGGAGTATGAACAACTGGGGTCCTATGCGCTGATCGGATTGCCCGATAAGCTTTACCCCGCGCGTTTCGTCCCGGAAGGAGAGACGAAAACCCCTTACAAAATCGTCATCGCCGGACGCAACTTCGGATGCGGCAGTTCACGGGAACACGCACCGATCGCCATGGGTGCCGCCGGTGTGGAGGCCGTCGTCGCTGATTCTTACGCCAGGATCTTTTTTCGAAACTGTGTGGCTACCGGTGAGCTTTACCCGATTGAGACACCGGCGCGCCTCGCCGATACCCTCAAAACCGGAGATGAAGTCACCGTCGACTTCGACGCATCCACGCTCACGCACGGCGGCAAAGTTTACGACCTGAACCCGCTCGGCGAGGTTGGACCCGTCATCGATGCGGGAGGGATCTTCAATTTCGCTCGCAAAAGCGGGATGATCCCTTCGTCAAGCTAGTGGGCCGCCCCGGGCGCATCCAAAAAATCGTCCAATCCCCAAACCGGCAGTTTATTACTCCTCCGCAGACAGCGCCGATCAAAACGACAATGCCGCCCGGGCACTGTCCTGCGCCCCGGTCTTCTCGAGGTAATAATCGTATCCTCCGACATAAGGGATCACTCTGCCCTCGTTCACGTAGAGGACCTTGGTCGCGAGTTTCCGGATAAAATGGACATCGTGTGAAATGAACACCAGCGTGCCGGCATACTTTGAAAGCGCGAGAATCAGGGACTCAACCGTGAGCAAATCCAGGTGCGTCGTCGGCTCGTCCATTAGAAGCAGGTTAGGCGGATCGACCAGAAATTTGATGAGATTGAGGCGGCTCTTTTCCCCTCCGCTGAGCACCTTGGTAGGCTTGTAGATCGATTCCTTGCGGAAAAGGAACGACCCGAGAATCCCGCGCGCCTCCTCCTCTTTAACCGTTGGGCCACTGTCCATCACTTCGTTCAGCACGCTCTTTTCGGGGTCAAGCGTGTCGGCGCGATGCTGACTGAAGTAACCAAGCTTCATATTATAACCTTCCCGCCGGTTTCCTTTTTGTATCTCCACTTCTCCCGCAAGAATCTTTAGCAGGGTCGACTTTCCGGCGCCGTTTGGCCCAACAAGCACCGTACGCTCTTCCCTTTCGATCATAAGGTCCAGCCCCTCGTAAACCTTATGATCCCCATACGCCATGTGCACGCTTTCTAGAGAAATCACGCGATGTCCGCTACGCTCAGGTTGCGGGATCTGGAAACGGAATGGCTTCTTCGGCTTCTTCGGTTTTTCGAGTATCTCCATCCTCTCGATCTGCTTGAGCTTGCTCTGCGCCTGCGCCGCCTTTGAAGCCACCGAGAGAAACCGTTCAGCAAAATCCTTCAACGCTTTGATCTCCTTCTGCTGATTCTTGTAGGCCGCCATTCCCCGTTCGAAATTTTGATCCCGTTGCTTCTCGAATGATGAATAGTTGCCCTTGTAGGCGACCATTTTCTGATCCTCGATCGAGTAGACCCCCTCCACAATGTGATCCATGAACTCGCGGTCATGCGAGATGAGCAGAATCGCCCCGCTGTAATTCTTCAAATATTCTTGCAACCAGAGCAATGCGTTCAGGTCCAGGTGATTCGTCGGTTCGTCGAGCATCAATAGATCAGGCTCCATCACCAACAACCGTGCGAGGTGCGCGCGCATGTTCCAGCCGCCGCTCAGTTCCTTCGCGGGTCGTTCAAAATCCTTCTCTTTAAAACCGAGCCCGTTGAGCATTCGCTTGGCCTTGGCCTCGACCTGATTGTCGTTCAAGGCGTCATAGCGGGCCTGCGCTTCAAAATAGGCCGCCTCGGTCACTTCTCCCCTCGCCTCGAATTCCCGAAGTTGCTCTTCCAGTTCTTGAACCACACCAGCGCGGCCCGTCGCCACTTCCAGCAATGTCTCCTCTCCAACCGGTTCGGCCTCCTGAGGCAAAAATCCCGTCATCGTCCACTCGTCACGCTCCACCGTGCCGGCATCCGGCGCTTCATTGCCCAGAATAATCTGGAACAGGGTCGTTTTCCCGGATCCATTCGGACCAACGAGCGCAATGCGTTCGCTGTAATTGATCTGCATCGCGGCGTTCTCGAAGAGCGTCCGCCCGCCGTGGCTTTTCTTGAGGTCGCGAATCGTGAGCATCCGACAGGGTTCGCAGCGAAGTGGCCTCACGTCAACCGATGCAGAGGGGAAAAACGATTCGAGCAGGGCACGCAACGCTCCGGTCGGGTCAATTCACGTTCAAGTCGGAATCGAAGCAACTAGAAACCGAAGGCGGCCGTGCGCTCGATCACCCAGAACATCGCCACGGAACCAATCGCGTATGGCGCAATCCGCCATCCCCACGATGGCGCTTGAACAGGCGACTGGCGCAGAATAGCCGCAATTCCAAGGACCAGAGTGATAAACGCAAGCTGGCCGATTTCCACTCCCACATTGAAGAAGAGCAGCGCAATTGGGATTGCGTTCTGTGGCAACCCGACCCCACTCAAGGCCCCGGCAAAGCCAAGACCATGTAAGAGGCCAAACGTGAAGGCAACAACCCAGGGCGCACGCTCCGTAAGTCCTTGTCGCCCCTGACGACTCCGGACAATTTCCGTCGCGACAAACACGATGCTCAGCGCAATGCAAGCTTCTACAGGCGGCCCGGGCACGTGCACGAATCCGAGCGTCGCGGCAGCGAGCGTGATGCTGTGGGCGACGGTGAAAGCGGTGATGGTGCCAAGCAGTTTTCGCCAGCCCTTAACCAGCAGGACTAGGGCAAGCACGAAAAGCAGGTGGTCAATTCCAAGCAGGATATGCTCGACGCCGAGGGCCGTGTAGGTCCCGGCGACGCTCCAGTTCGAAGCGGTTGCAGCGACCGTCACGTAAGGGGCATCTGGCGTCGCGCGCAGCGTTTGCGTAACACCGTCGAGCGACGTCATGCGGATAAGTGTATCGACACGGGTGGCAGACAGACCGTCGATCCCAATGTTATGCCCGCTCAAGCCGCCTTCATTTTTGAATTGCCAGCGCTCGACATAGGCGTCATCGGTGAATCTTCCGCGCGGCTCGGTGAGCTGACGAGTTTCATCCGGAAGTTTAACGTAGAGGGCAAGCCGCATGTTGTCGCCGCGGGCGGGCACCTTCCACAACGCGTCGTATGTCCCGGGCGTGGTTTCGCGCAGTTCAAGGTAGGCTGGACGCACTTCGTGAGCAAAACCCGCCTCAAGCAAAGCGCACCAGGCAATGAGACAGACAAACAGGGCACGCATCAGCGTAGGGAAGCTGTCTTCTTCACTGGTTGGGGTTTTGGCCAATCGACCACGACCTGATACTGGTTCAGCAAATCTTCAAAAAATTTCCGCGCGGATTCCTCGCGCCGGGCGTGCTCCCACTCGCGCCGCACCGCTTCGCGCACCTCAGCCAGTTCGGGCACGCCCCCATCTTCGCGTTGCTCGATCAGCACAAGGTGCAAACCGAAATTCGAACGGATCGGGCCGATCCATTCGCCCGCGGCGGCACGGGTAAGCGCCGCCGAAAATTCGCGTCCGAAGGTGTTTTCCACGCTCCGCCGGGTTTCATTAGTCATTGAAAGAGGGAGCAAGGTGGGATCGCCCAGTTCGGAAATATCCGCTTCGGCGCCCTTGTCCTTTAATTCCGCCAGCAGTTTCAAAACGTCGCTTTCAAGCGCTTCGCCGCGCCTGCCCGCGCTGTAGAAAACCTGGCGAAACGTGTAACGCGGCTCCGTTCGGAACGCATCCGGATGCTTCGCAAGAAACTCGTTCAGCGTGGCATCCGTCGGCTCCTCAGCCGAGAGCAAATCATCGGTAATGAACTCCATCTTCTGCTGAAGCCGCCGCCGAATGACGGTGTCGTTCCGATCAAGGCCCAGCTTCACCGCCTCCCGACTGAAAATTTCCTCTTTTACATATTGATCGATCAATCCGTTGAGTTCCCTGGAAGTCGGCGGCCGCTGCCAGGTCCGCGCAAATGTCGTCGTCATGTGTTCAATCTGCCCCGGGCTGACAATGATCTGCTGAGGATCAGGTGCAGACTCACGGTTCACCAGACGATAGGTCGCGAACAAAGCTGCGCCGATGAGGAGAAAATGGAGAAAGGGGTCTTTGAGAAGATTCATCGGGGAAAGAGTTGCACTGGGCACGAATATGCCTCTCCACGAGAGTAAAAGCAGCTTCGTTATGTTCCGGCGGCCCTTGAAAGGTGCACCGGCCGCAGTGCTCATTGAAAGAGACTTCCAACTAGCACTGGCCGAGATGTCTCGACTCCTTGAAAGAAATCAGGACGTCCCGCCGTGAAATCGCACGATTCCGCGGAGAGGCAGCTAAAACTTTCATACGCTTCCCCTTAGAAGCAAGAACGGTGAAACGGTAGCCGCCACTAGCGGGTGCGAAGAGCATCCGCGCTGCTTTCCTCGCGCTTTTTCAAACCTGCAAATCTTCCATCACGCGATTCGGTACCGATCGCTCCGCGGAATGTTCAGCCCATCCGTGTTCGTACGAGCCGGTAAACGAACAGCAGCAAAATCGCCCCTATTGTCGCGATAAAGATCCCGCCAATATCGAACGATTGGACTGCTCCAAGGCCGATGAAACTACCCAGGAAACCGCCCACGACCGCGCCGGCAATTCCGATGAGGATAGTGACGATAAAGCCACCCGGGTCCTTCCCCGGCATAATGAACTTCGCGATTGCGCCTGCAACCAGGCCCAGCAGAATCCAAGATAATATACCCATAGCTCAACAATGTATTCGTCACTCCGCAGATTTCGGTTGCTCAACCGACTGGCTGCTCGTCATTTTTTAATGGAAAAAGTTGTAGCCAGAGTCGTGTCTTCAGGCGCGGTGCACGTGCATCAAGAACAATGGCATTCCCGACGAGGGAACCGATCGCCGGAAAAAACGACGCTATTCCAAACACCACACGACTCATGGGGTTTAGGGCGTGTTTGTAAAATGGCTTTCGTTAAGGATCGCGAGGGTTTTTCGGCGCTGGACGAGGCGGAACGAGCGTCGCTATTGAGGAAATAACGGAGCGAGGCGCAACGAAGGCCAGCGCAAACAGCACCGCGAGATTGGCGGAATGTATTTATACACACACCCTAGAACTCGGGCAACTTTACCGTGCCTGGCGGCAACTCTGGTGAAGGCAGGTGTACGAGCAGCCATGTTTGAGGCTGATCTTCTCCGAAGTGCACGAACACGCTGGCCACGTCGTTTTCGAAACTCGACAAGCCTGTTTCATAAATTGTCTGGGTCGCCTCACCGACATGCCAGGCCATGCGTTGCGATTCCTTGTCGAGCTGCCCCATGATTGGCTGTTCATCGCCGGTCAACACGTTCTTGTAAGCGCCCGCGACCATTCCATCCCTATTTACACTAAACTGCATGAACATGGCACCTCAGCGTCCGCGAAAAATTTCAGAACGGGAAGCGCCACTTCCCGGGCTTCCTTCCAGTACCCGAAGTTGAAGGCCGGTTGTCCACAGCAAGTTTGCTCCTCGCGAAAGTCAATCTTATGCCCCAGCCGCTCCTGAATTTCAACTATGCTTATGCCGACTCGGGAAAGCAGGGGTCTACAAAGCACGGGATGAAGAGCGAAACTTTCAATGGGGGGGACCGCACAAAATTTTATCGTACCAACCACGAAACACCTTACAAGCGCTTCGAAAATCCAAATCGGATGGTTCGCCGACTGATGTTCCCCGAGTTGCTGCGTCGTCTCGAGATGGAGTGAAGAGGGACGGAAGAGAATCAGCTTTACCTTATTGAAAAATGAAAAGGATCGGCGGGAGAATCGCAACGAAACGACGAGGGTGCAACCCTCACAAGTGCGGGATCCGGTTGCGAAGTCATAGCGCGCATCGTCGGTAGCGGTACGGATTCTGCCGTGGCGTCTTCCCAAAATTCTTCCGCATGCGCGACGCAAGACGTTGGGCTTCCAATGCATTTTTTTGGCGACCTATCGGAGGCTCGTTAGCGATCGACTGACAATACGCTGCGCCAGGAAGAGCGACTCCTGCTTTGACCGGGGCGCAGCCTTGGACTTCGGCGTTCTTATCGTGATGCCAAACTCGCATCAATAAGCGGGACGCTCTTGGAAAGCGCAGCAGGCGAAGAGGGCTTCGCAGTCTTCCGGCTCAGGATGCGTGTTTACGAAGCGCGGTTCACATTTTCCGTGCCGTTCTCAGAGAAAAGTGCGTGGCACGGCGTTTGCAAAGAAAAGAGCGCATCAGCCATTGATGCTGAGAAGCGCTGAAAGCGATTCCCCCTCAATCACAAATCGCCACTGAACAAGCCCGATGGACAACCCTTCTTACCAAATAGAATCCATCGACGCATTCGAGGTTGAGTCTCCGGAATTCGGCGAAGTTGGGCGCATTGAAGCTGGCGCGGATAACGCCCTCTTCAACGAGACCGAAGAAACGGAACTTGCGGAGCAGCTCCTCGAGTGCGGCGACGAACGCGCGTTGGATCGGTTGATCGGCACCTTAATCGCACGCTCCATGGGTAGCAGCCATCGACAGGCGGCGGTGCAGCAATTACGCCTCATTCTGCGGCGAGCAGCGAAAGGTGCGCTTCCGGCAATCTGGGGTTCAGTCGGCAACGTTTATCCGCCGACAGAGGGAAGCGTAGCCGGCATGGCAGGAGATCTCCTCGGCTTCGAACTTGAGGGTGTCGGCGCCGAGGATCAGGAATTTGAAGTGGCCCGCCGCTTCGTCCGGTTTGCCGGGGAGAGCGCCAGAAATATCCCTCACTTTCAGGCTTCCGCGCCACCCGCTGTCGCCGCCCGCCGGGCCGTGGGAGCAGCGGTACTGCAGGAACTTTATGAAGCGCCGAGGCAGCCCAACGAGGACCTATTGAACCTCGAATACTCGTTTCTTCTCGCTGATGACGAGGAACTGGACTATTTCCTCGGAAGGATTTTCCGTAGCGTGCGCAAAGCTGCTGGGAGCGTTGCAAAGGGTGTTGGCAAAGCCGCCGGGGGTGTTGCAAAGACGGTTGGGAAGGGTCTGTCAGCAGTCGATAAGGTTGTGCCTATCTCTCTGCTGACGAGTGGTCTCAGTTGGACTCCGCTTGGGTTGGCAGCACGCGCCGGTTTGGGCGCGGTGCAGGCGGCGGGAGAGGGGCGGAATGTCTTCCAGGGCGCGCTACGTTCCCTGGCTCGGGATCCCATCACGCGATTCTATGTCGATACAGGCGTGGCGGCGGCGCGCGGACAGAACATACTGAAAGCGGCCGAGAAGGCGTATAAGGCAGGAATTGGCGATTTCCGAAAGAGTCTTCAGCTTGCGACGATGGTGGCTCCATTCATTCCGGGTATCGGCACCGGGGTGGCGGCAGCGCTGGGGGCGGCGACTGCACTGGCTAACGGAGAGCGGATCACCGACGCACTGATTGCGGGAGCGCGCAGTGCGGTGCCCGGCGGAGCCATCGCTCAATTAGCCTTCGACACAGCGGTGAATCTGGCCAGAGGCAAGAACTTCGGAGAGGCACTGCTCAACTCCGCCCGGTCCAGACTGCCAGGCGGACCGGCCGCGCAAGCGGCCTTCGACGCTGCGATCACGCTGGCAAAGGGCAAGAGCCTTCAGGATGCCGCGTTTGCTGCGACAGGTCGCCTCCTGCCGAAGTCACCTTACGCGGCGGATGCGTTGTCGTTCGTGAAAAAGGTCGCCTCGGGTCAGAACATTCAGCGAGCCGCACTGTCCTCTTTGGGCAACCATGTTCTAAACAGGATCGAACGGAAGGCTGGACCGCTATTTTCAAAGACACGCAGGCGTTTTCCGAAGGCACCATCGATACTGGCCGCACGGGCCGCTAAGCGCGGCCAAGCTGCTCGGGCGGCCGCCTTGGCCCGCGTGCGGCGGAATCGAGGCCGGTTCCCATTTCGCGAAATTGACGCTCTCGAACAATTCGAGGCAGGCACGCCGGAACACGACGAAGTCGATCGCTCCGAGTCTGGCGGGGAGGAGGATGTCTTTGGCGAAACCGAAGAGATGGAACTCGCGGCGCGACTTCTCGAGATCACCGACGAGAACGAGTTGGAAGGTTTCATCGGCGCCTTGATTGCGCGGGCCACCGGCGGGGCGCGCGGGGCAGCGTCGTCCCTGCCCTTGCGCGGTCTGCTTCACCAGGCGGCAAAGACTGCGCTGCCCCTGATCGGAACCGGGACTGGCAATCTGATCGCGCCAGGGATCGGCGTGCCGATCGGCAGCAAGCTCGCGGCCGCCGCTGGCAACCTCTTCGGACTCGAACTTGAGGGTCTGAGTCCCGAGGACCAGGAATTTGAAGTGGCGCGGCGCTTCGTGCGCTTCGCGGGCGCGGGGGCGAGGAATGCCGCGCGCTTTCGTGGAGGAGCTTCACCGAAGTTCGCGGCCCGGCATGCGCTTCGTGACGCCGCGCGACGTCACGCGCCGGGATTTCTCCGGCGTCGCAGGCCGCGGCCGCCGCAGCGGCCGCGAGGCGTGCGCGTGGGCACTCCATGGGCGGACTGGCCGGATTACCGCTACGCCGCGCCGCTCCCGATCACCGTGACGTGCCACTGCTGCGGCGCGCCACAACCAGCTCTCTCGGCAGGCGATACCACCCTGGGCGACGCGGCCTCGGGCGGAACAGCTCACGGTGATAGCGACAATTCTCCGCCGGACAACGAGCCGGCAAACTCCACCGAACCACCACCCCAAACACAGAAAGAAACCGATATGCACGATCTGGATCGCACCACCATGGAAATGAATGACGAAGCGGACAGCTTCGAATTCGAGGATGAATACGAATACGCCGGCGAGGGCGAGAGCCTATTCAACGAAGAGGAGGAATCCGAACTTGCCGCCGAACTGCTCGAAATCAACGACGAAGCGGAGCTCGACCAATTCCTCGGCAACCTGCTAAAGAAAGCTCGGCGCGCCGTGGGTGGCGCGCTGCAATCGCCGCTGCTGCGACCGCTCGGCGGCTTAATCAAGGGCGCCATCAAGAAAGCTCTCCCGATAGCCGGCAGTGCGCTTGGCAATATGTTTGTGCCGGGAATCGGCGGACAGATCGGCTCGCGGCTGGCATCAGGCGCGGGCAGCCTGCTGGGGCTCGAATTCGAGAGCCTCGCGCCGGAGGACCAGGAGTTTGAAGTCGCCAAGCGCCTCGTGCGCATGGCCGGCACCGCCGTGCAAAATGCCGCGCAGAGCGCGGACGCGGGCGATCCGCAAGCCGCGGCGCGCTCTGCCATCCTTGCCGCGGCCCGGGCGCATGTGCCGGGCCTTCTCCAGTCGCAAAGCGGCGGGAGCGGGATGGGACGGCGTCCGAGAAGCGGACGATGGTTTCGGCGCGGCGGGAAAATCGTGCTCGTGGGCGTCTGACGCAGCGCGCGCAAATTTACCAGGAAAGGAAATTCCCCATGCAATCCCAGGAATTTATGCAGGATGAATTTGAGGCTGATTTCGAGACAGATGAATTCGAATCTGAAACCAGCGAAGACGTAATGGGCGAAGTCGAAGGAACGATCGATGAGGTTGAGGAAATGGAGCTGGCGGCCGAACTGCTGGCGATCGGGAGCGAGGAGGAACTGGATCAGTTTCTCGGCAAGTTCTTCAAGAGCGCGTGGCGCGGGATCAAGAAGATCGCGCGTCCACTCGGCAGCATATTGAAGGGCATCGCGAAGAAAGCGTTACCGTTCGTCGGTGGCGCGCTCGGCTCTTTCATCCCCATTCCTGGCGTGGGCACAGCGCTGGGATCGGCGCTGGGCGGAGCAGCGAGCAAGCTCCTCGAAGTGGACCTGGAAGGCATGAGTCCGGAGGATCAGGAGTTTGAGCTTGCGCGACGTTTTGTGCGCCTCATGAGCAATGCCGCCGCCCACGCCGCGAATACGCCTCCGGGCGCCAATTTGAACACTGCGGCGCTCGCCGCGGTGCAAAAAGCCGCGAACCAATTGGGTGGCGCGCAAGGCAGGCGCCGTCACAGGAGAGAGAGCGGTCGCTGGGTGCGCCGGGGCAACAAGATCGTCATTCTCGGAGCCTGATATGATCGGCACCGCGCCAGCTTCAGACTTCCTCGCCGGGGAAGCGCGCGCCCTCCTCCAGCGGTTGGCGCGAGTGCGACCCTTTGCGCTCGAGATTCCGTCGGTGCTCGCGGCAGCGGTGACGCCCGCGGCGCAGACGGCGGTCGAGGCGCATATGGCCCGCGGGCGGCGGCGCTTGAGGAAAATGGTGCTCGATTATCTCCACTGGCTGCGCGGGCCACAGGCGCACGAGTCTACGCCTGCCCAGGTGCAATCCCGGCTCACTTTTTTGCGCCTGCGCTTCAACGCTATGCTTTCGCAATTCGACATCTTTGCCGACGCTCTCGTGCAGCGCACCGAGCACGACAACGGGGTGCGGCTCGCGGGCCTCGATGTGGTGGCGGCGGACGCGCTGAGCATTTCGGGCGGATACTTCGAGCCGCCACCGGTGATCTGTTATCTCGATCGAGGTCATGGCGCTGCGATCCGCCGGGCGCGTACGCGGCTGCCGGGCGGCGGGGAAAATCCTGTAGCGATCGTCCGCGTGCCGCGCGAGCGCATGGTAGGCAACGGGATCGCCTCATCGCTCGTGCACGAAGTCGGTCATCAGGGCGCGGCACTGCTCGATCTGGTCAATTCCCTGCGTCCGCTCCTCCAGGCGCTCCAGCGCAAGGGCGGCGCCGAGCAGATCGCGTGGACGATCTTCGAGCGCTGCATCTCGGAAATCCTTGCGGACTTCTGGGCAGTGGCGAAGGTCGGCATCTGCGCGACCACGGGCCTCATCGGCGTGGTGAGCCTGCCGCGCGCGTTCGTCTTTCGCATTAACATGGATGATCCGCATCCCTTCCCGTGGATTCGCGTGCGGCTTAGCGCGGCAATGGGGCGTGCGCTCTATCCACATCCGCAGTGGGCGCGAATTGAGCGCATGTGGAATGCCTTTTACCCACTCGCCGGACTCGACGCACCGCGCCGCCGGATCGTGGACATCTTGCTCAAGACGGTGCCCGCCTTCGTAGCGCTGCTGGCGAATCATCGTCCTCGCGCGCTGCGCGGGAAGACCCTGCCCGAGGTCCTGGGCGTCGCCGAGCGCCAGCCTGCGCGGCTCCAGCAGCTCTACCGCATCTGGGGCGGCAAACCCGCGGAAATGCGCCACGCTGCGCCGTCGCTGGTCTTCGCAGTCATTGGCCAGGCGCGGGCGGACAACACCGTCAGCCCAGAGGAAGAAAGCCGGCTGCTAACCGATCTGCTCACTTACTGGGCGCTGCGCGGCACGCTCGATATGTCCGCCCTTTGCAGCCAACGCACGCCCCCTGACCCGGCTCCCAGCCCCTGCTCCAAGCGCGAGCCGTGCAGGTGCGCCGGCAGGCTTCCCTCTCAGCTCTTCAATCTCACGAACTAACCAAGAACTCTGATTCGCAAACGCAGGAGAAACCCCATATGAAAGAAGACAAAGGTACAATCAAAGTCACTGTGCAGGATGGCGCTGGCAGGCGAGCCCCAATTGCGGGCGCGCTGGTGCTAGTGTCCGCTGCCGCCACCGGGGCCAAGGCGAAACAATCCACCGCCGAGCCCGAGTTCGAGCCTTTGAGCCGGGCTGAAACGGACACAAACGGCCATGCGAAATTCGAACTGGAGCCGGGATACTACCAAGTCACCGTCCACAGCTTCGTGGACGTGGAATCGCAGCGAGTCCAGGTGAAGAAGTGCGACTGCGCCTGCCTGCAATTCGACATCCCGGTGGGGTTCGACGCAGAAGTGGTCGTCTGCCGGGACGCCGCGTCACAGGCTTGTCCCGACATCATTTACGCCGGCACGCCGATCCGGGTGCGCATGGGAACCGCGGAGATCGACAAGAAGCACCACGCCTTCCGCGAACCGGTGGAGCTGCTGTTTGCCAGCAGCCGCGGCATGTTCACGAAGACCGACGAACGCGAAGCGATGCTGGACACCACGGGTTTAAGCGGTCCGATTACGGTCAGCGCCACGCTCCGCGAACTGAACAGCTCCAGCATGACCGTCTCGGAAGTCCTGAATATCACGCAGCCGGCGGCGCAACCCATCAGCGGTGACATATTCGTGACGAATCGGCGGACGGCGACCACGCCGACGCCCGACCAGCCGCTGTGGACTGCCATTCGGAGCGCGACAGCGGGCATCTCGTTCAACAACTACCTAAAGTTCATGGACGACGTCATGTGCGGCAGGGAGCCAAACAAACGTCTGACTGGGCCTTGCGAGAACCGGTCGCTGCCTTACCCCGGCGTGGATGCCTACAGCCTCGTGAAGTGTGCCACCGAAGTCTTCCTAATGGCTCATTGTGGGGTTGTGAATTTCAACACGCTCGACGCGAAGACGTTGGACGAAGAGCAGGCCCGTTACGGGCGCAACGTCACGCGTGATCAAATCAACCAGATCTTTACCGACAAGTATCTCGTGGAAGTAAACGGCGGCACTCCGGTGAAGACCCTGCCGTATCTGGCGCTGATCCGCAGCCGGCTGGGCGAGGTGCCCCTCAAGGATGGCATTGGCGATGGTCGGGCGGAGGTCGCGAACTGCTTCGGCATCCTGCGGCAGAAGCTGGAAAATCCCTGCCTGCTCGAGCTCATCTGGTCCTACTGGCACGAGGAGGGAATGCTCGTGCAGACGATGAAGGCGATCGGCCTGCGCTTCCAAAACATACGCGGCCGGGCAAAGAACAATCCACTGACACGCTTCGATGTCGATCCCCTCCGGCCGCTCGGAAACCTGCTCTGGGGCTACATCCAGGACGAGCAGCATAGGCTGACGATCGCGCGGCGGGCCTACGAATACGCGCACCACTACGGCATCACGCTCCAGGGCCGGGCCGCGCCGCCGCTCCGCGCCGCGGACAGCCGGTCAAAGTTTCTTGAGGCCTTCCACAATCTCCTCCACCTCTGTTCGGTCTTTTTCAAGGCTGACGACGACACCACCGTGATCGCCGACGGCTTCCCGGTGATGAACGCTATTCGCGAAACGCATCTCCTCCTGTCCGAAGGCGCTCACAACCAGTTCGGAGACCTGCCTTCGACCGCGCGCCAGGAGATGCTTATCGAGCAGTGGTTGCTGGCGCGACCCGAGATGCGCGAGTTTCTCGGCGGCCGGATTATGGTGCCGTATTCCGAGATCTGGATGGACCGCGTGGATACAGTCAAGCGGCTCGAGGGCTGGACCGACACCACCATCACCGACTTCCACGATCTGGCAGTTTTCGGCGAGCAACTCCTGCTTTCGATACGCTGGGGCCACTGGAGCGACATTCACGACCCGGCTCATGCCGCGAATTGGGCGCGCTATTGGAGACCGGAAATCCAGAGTTACATTCACTCGTATCGTGCGGCTACGGGAGTCGATGTGACGGCGGAAGCCACCGGAGCGCAGGTTGCCAATCGCGACTTGCAACCGTCCGTGCATCTGCGCCGGCGTTTGGAAATCCAGCACGCGCAACGGCCCGCGGCCGATGGGAACGGCGGCGGTCGGCGAACGGGCAATGGCAACGGCGCGCGAAAGCCGGCGAGCCGGGCGGGTAACGCGCGAGAGATGGAGTTCATCGAGGAGTTCTAAATGAAAGACATCGGCAGTGCTCGACTTTACCTCCGCGCTCTACCTTGGGTTGCAACACCCCAGCCACTCGCTCCGCCCCTGGCGGCAATTCACGACCGGCGCGCCCGCGGCGCTGGCCGAGCCCGCGGAAGCGCGGGCGATCGGCCAGGCCCTGGCTCGGCTGACGGGCTGTGAGGCCGCCACGCTAGGCACTTCCACGCTGCATCTCGCCTGGGATCTTTTCGGACTCCTCGCGGAAAAACCAATCACCGTTTTTATGGACGTAGAAACTTATCCGATAACACGCTGGGGCGTGCAGCGCGCGGCGATGCTAGGGGCAAAGGTGCGAATCTTTCCGCATCGCGACGCCGCTACGCTCGCACGCGCGCTCGCCGACGCACCGCGCGGGCGTATGCCCGTCATCGTGACCGATGGGTTTTGCCCAGGCTGCGGCCGCGTCGCGCCGCTCCGCGATTATCTCGCGCTCGCGCGCCGCTGGCGCGGTTGTCTGGTGCTGGACGACACACAGGCGTTCGGCATTCTCGGCCACTCGCCGAGCGCTCAGATGCCGTATGGCAACGGCGGCGGCGGCGCGCTCCGGTGGTGCGGGATCGACGGGCCGGAGGCGCTCGTCTTCGCCTCGCTGGCCAAAGGCTTCGGCGTGCCGCTGGCCGTTTTGGCCGGCAGCCGCGCACGAGTTCTAGACTATGAAGAGAAAAGCCTCACTCGGGTACATTGCAGTCCACCGTCGATCGCGGTGCTGCGCGCGGCTGAGCAAACCCTCCTCTGCAATCGCCGCGAGGGCGAAGCACTACGAGCGCGGTTGATCGAGCGCGTGCGGCGCTTTCGCCGTGGCGTGAACGCCGCCGGTTTAATCACGGCGCAGGGCCTCTTTCCAGTCCAAGCCATTCGCTCCGCGCAGGGAATTCCCGCGCCGGCACTGTATCGGCGGCTGGCCGCACGCGGCATTCGCGCAGTGCTCCATCGCGCCGGGGAAGGCAGCTCGCGTGTGAGCTTTCTCCTCAGCGCGAAGCACACCCGCGAGCAGATAGACGCCGCGGTTTCGGCAATTGGCGCGGCGTACCGCTATCCGCGTCCGACAACATCATTCATCAAAAAGGAGCCCCACCATGAAGAGCCCGTTCACCATTGAGTCCGATCCATTCGCCGACCCGGAAACCTACCAGACCGAGGATGCGTTCGAGTTTGAAGCAGAGCGCAACGGCAGTCTCTCGCTCTTCGAAGCACCCGAGGCGCCCGCCTTGACAAGAAAGGGCGCGAGCAGGCGCACCATCCAGCCGGCCGGGTGCGCCCACTACGAAAGAGGCGAGGTTCAGAAGTCCAGGACACCACAAGGGCACCTTACCTCGGATGTCATCGCCCACGCGCGCGGTTTGCTGATTGCAGATTTTGTCGTTGATTGGAGAACCCCGCGAGCGTCATTGAAGCGAGAAAAGATGCTGAAAGATTGGCTGGCGACAATCACAAAGGTGATCCGAGCCAATCCGAAGACGACCATCCGAATTCTGGGGTTTAGCGATTGCGTCGGAAACGAGCGGAACAACCGTCTTTTACGAAAAGGTCGCGCGATCCGGGTGCGTGCGCTGTTCAATCAGATGCTGGGCAACGGCCTGCAGTGGAACAGCCTCAAGTCGAGGATCAAACTCACCGATGCGGCGCCTGCGGGGGATTACATTTCGAGCAACGCTACCATCGAGGGCCGGGCTAAAAATCGCAGCGTTCTGATCGAGACAACACGCCGGGTGGACTTCGCGCCGCAGGTTGTCAAGGGCTGCATCGTTCGCCCGCCACAGGCGGCCACCTATCCCCTGCTGGGAGCGATCCCGAACGATCCTGACTACAGGAAACATGTCCCTATTAACTATCGATTGGACGCCAGAAAGATCATCGCAGCCGTGGCCAGGGACATCAAATCAAGCGGCGAGAAGGCGCACTTCTGGATCGAAATGGTACATCTCGGAATCACCGCCGCCGAGATTATTGCCGAAGCCTCTGCCTTGGTTGGTCTGCTCGCCATTGCCAGTCCGATTCTGGCAGTGGCCGGAAACTTCCTTATGTTGGGAATTCCCTGTATGGAGGCCGCCCGAGAAAAAGGGGAGCAATGGGCGCGCACCGGATTCTCGCGCGGCGTCGTCATTGGTGCAAACCGGCGCTCGGCGAAGTTACTTAAGGACTACTTCGGCAATGATTACTTCCCGCCGAACCCCACCTGCTTCCAGGAACGCGGCGTCGCAATCGCCAATTATAAGATCGGACTGTTGGTCGGATATGTGAACGGCAGGCTGCTGTGTCCGAATCAGCATGTCATCTTCTGGCGCGATCTCGGGCGGCGCATGGGTAACCAGTCCTACCGCAGCGACCAGAAACGATGGGGACGGCGCGAATGGCTGGACTGGTATGTCAGCGCAGCCGCCGCTTTCCAAAAGGACCACCTTCGCTGAAGCCTGAGCAAATGGAACCCGTTGCCACCGTGTCACGAAGGATGAAAACGACCGAGGATCTTGAGTGGGAGGAATCACCAGAGGCAGAGTTCGCCGCACCAAAGAGCCAGCTAGAATGGACCGGGGACGAACTCCAATACAGTATCATGGTGAGCCCGACCTCACCTGGCGACGATCGCTTCCGAATTACATCGCGCAGCAAGCGCCCGTCGACGCTGATGTTTCCCTTCAACACGATCTGCTTGCTCGAGCGCAACCCCATCGGCGGCGGCGTCAGTCGAGTGACTGGGACGCTGATCGCGCCGCAAGTCGTGCTCACGGCCAAACATTGCCTTACACGGCTCGACGTGCGCAACGCCGCGGAAGGCCCGCGCTTCACCAACATCCGCGTCTCGCCCGGCGCCGATCTCTCCGCCGCGCGGAATCAGCGTCCGGCCGATCCGGCGAGCATCACTGCGCCATCCGCGCGCTTCCGCGTGCATCCGACGCTCGACTTTGGCGTAATTATTTTGCCGAAGGCGTTTCGCCGGCCCACACAATTCATGCGCCTCCAGCCGCGCGGCGGCGCAAATACCGCGACGCTGCTCACCATCGCCGGCTACCCGTGCGACAAGCCGCGCGGCACGATGTGGGGCCACTCGGAAAAAATCCAACTTACCGACGTCTCCGCCACGCACCTCCGCTACACCATCGACACCTGCCCCGGCCACAGCGGCAGCCCGATCTGGCTGCTCGGCAACAACGCCATCCGCCTGTTGCTCGGCATTCACACGAACGGTCCCGCCGGCTGCTCGAACGATCCCTCCGGAAACTGCCGCCCCACCGGCGCCGCCGTCACTCCCGTCGCGGGGAGAAATAGCGGCGTGCGCGTGACGTGCGAAGTCATCGACCACATAACCGCCTGGTGCCGGGAATTCCGGGTGGCTGAGCCAACAGTCGATACTTTTTACCGCCAGCGCTGCAGAAATTAGCGCGCAATATCCGCAACCCTGAACCCGACATCCAGAAGGAAGAAGAAATCCATGAGCCATTCACTCACTTTCGAAGCCGAGCCCTTCGAAATCTCCACGCGCGAACAACCCAAGGAGGCCTGCCAGTGTCCCGAGTGCCGAGAGGCTCGCAAAATTGGCGAAGAGGAGATATTTGAACACGAGCTCGGCGCGGTGGAGCGCGTGCCGCCCGGCGGCGGCCGATTTCAACGCGAGACAGCCGACGAGGAAACATTGTATTTCGAGCTGCCCGAGGCCGACCCGATCGGGGCGACGCCGCCCGGTGGCGGGCGTTACGACCATGAAGTCGAGTCGATAGAATACGAGGGGCCGCTTCCGGCGCGAGCGGCAAGGCCAGCGCGGTGCGTTCCGGCGCGGCGCATCCTGACCACGGCATCGGCGATTGCACGGGCGCGCGCCTTTAACACGCGAGCGGCGATCTCACTGTTTTGGGGCAATCTCGTGGATCAAATCGAAGTGAACATCTTCCGATGTCGGCGCGCGGCTGGTCGGCTGACGCCGGAAACTTTCACGCAAGCGGTCGCTTTTTTCCAACACAACCAGGGGCTCAATGTCGATGGCATGCTCGGGCCGATCACCTGGGCACGGATGAAGAGCATTCGCGCCGAGCGCGATCCGTTTCCCAGAGCGCCGCTGAACCAAGGCTTCGATGCCACTCCAAATGCCGGATTGTGCGAACTGCATACGCATCCCGCCATTGATATTGGGGTGGTGGCCGGCACTCCAATCCCCGCCGTGGCGGACGGTCTCGTCATTTACGCGGGGGATGTGGGCACCCTCCAGTCCTGTGCTGTCGCCACCGGATGTTCCAATGGCACTGCGGTCGTCGCTGCCTGCGGCACCTTGAGCTACGGACGTGCGGTGATCATCGAGCACGCAAACCGCGGGCCGGGAGCGCAGCCGCGTGGACAGTCGGTGTATACCATTTACGCGCACGTGCAGTTTGCTCGCGGCCGACGCGTCGTGACTGGCCAAACCGTGCGTGCGGGCCGCATCATCGCCGAGGTCGGTGCGGATTGCGTCGGCTTCAGCACCGGCGCCCACTTGCACTACGTCGTCGTCTCCGGCTCGCGGCAGTTTCGATTGAGGGCCGGTTCGTCCCGGCCGCAAATCTGCGGCCGGTTCTGGCCGTTGATGACGCCGCAGCGACCACGCACCACCGCAACAAACGCCGCCTTCCGATGGTAATGCGTTGGAAATTGCCGGCCTGCCGCGCGGACGTTCGCGACGCACCCGTGGAGCTTGCAGCACAGCCGCGTTGAGCCGTTCCCATGATTATCGACTGCCATTGCCACGCGGGAAAGGGCAACGGGCTAACCGGACCATGGGATACAAATGCTCCGCTGCGTGATTTTCTGCGCTGGAGTCGGACCGCGGGGATCGATCGCACGGTGCTATTCCCGGCGTTTCACTCGGACTACGCGCACGCCAATCGCCAGGTCGCGCGGATCGTCGCGAGCCGGCCGGATCGCTTTTTCGGCTTTGCCTTTGTCCATCCGGCGCGGGATCGCGGGCGCGTCGCGGCGATGGTAGGTGAGGCGGTTGAGAAACTTGGGTTCGTCGGGATCAAGGTGCATCGATACGATGCGCGGATAACGCGGGAGATCTGCGAAGCGGCGCAGGCCTACGCGCTTCCGGTCCTCTACGATGTGATGGGTGAAGTTTCCGCCGTCGAGCTGCTCGCCACCGAATATCCCAACGTGCCTTTCGTGATTCCGCATCTCGGAAGTTTCGCGGATGACTGGCGCGCGCAACTCGCCTTAATCGATCCGCTCGTGCGCCATCCCAATGTCTTTGCCGACACCTCGGGCGTGCGCCGCTTCGATCTGCTCGCCCAGGCCGTGCGGCGGGCCGGGGCGCGGAAGTTTCTCTTCGGCTCCGATGGGCCGTGGCTGCATCCCGGCGTAGAGTTGGCCAAGGTTCGCGCGCTCGAATTACCGCCGGACGAAGAGGCGCTCGTGCTCGGAGGCAATCTGCTCAGGCTTATCCGGCGCGTGCGCAAAGAGGGATCGGGTTTCAACCCGTCAACCTCCCACGGACGCCGACCGATGCCCGCGGCTACTTTCGGTGACCGTTTCCGCGATCCGTGGGCGTCGCCCGCGCTCGTTGACCGCTGAGCGGGTCCGTCTCGTCTTCATCGCCGGTCGACAACCGTTCACCATCCTGCCGTCGCGAAGCGCGCCGCATTTGCAGTGCACGATCGGTCACACCCAGCCTGCGCGCCGCGCGATGCAGGTTGCCGTCTTCATCCGCGAGCGCGGTCTGGATGGCGACATCGGCAGTCTGGCTGTTGATCTCTTTCAGGCCGAACCCCATTGCCAGAGCGCGGCGAATCGCGCATTGAAAGGCGCCATCGTGCCAATTCTTTTGAATGCACTTCGTGGCGGCCAGCCGCTCCTCGGGCGGCAAATCACCGACCGTGAGCGGACCCGGTCCGACGTGGCGACTCAGCATGCGGGTCACGAGTTGTCTCAGGTCGCGCACGTTGCCCGGATAGTCGCGAGTCATCAGATAGTCGCGGACGGCCGGGTCGGGCTCCAGCGCCATGTCATTACCGCAGATCTGCCGCACGAAGTGGCGGGTCAAAGGAATGATGTCCTCCCGGCGTGAGTTCAGTGATGGCAATGAACAGCTCCAAGTTGCGATGCGGTAGTAAAAATCGCGCCGGAACGCACCTCGCGCCTCTTCCTCGAGCAGATTGCGATTGGTGGCACAAATCAGTCGAAAGTTCACCTGCTTCCACGTATTGCTACCCACCCGCTTGTAAACTCGTTCCTGAATCACCCGCAGCAGCTCCGCCTGCAGAGGCAGTGGCAGCTCGCCCACCTCATCAAGAAATAGCGTGCCGCGGTCCGACAGGGCAAAGGCGCCTTCGCGTGCCGAAACGGCCGTCGTGAAGGCACCGCGCTCGTGCCCGAAAAACTCGCTCCCCGCCAGTTCCGGGGATACCGTCGTGCAATCCAGTACCGATAAACGGGCCTTTGCCTGGCCGGCGATCCAGCGCATGGATCAACCGCGCGACCAGTTCCTTGCCCGTGCCGCTCTCGCCGGTGAGCAACACCGAGACATCGCTGAAAGCGGCGAATTCCACAACCTGCCGCAAGACCGTAAGCCAGGTCGGGCTCTCCCCGGTAAGCTCATCGCTCACGGCCGATGATTGCATGATTTCATCGACGCTTGCATAGCGCTCGAAGCGAGCCGCGATCGTCGCAGCCGGATCGGGCATCGAATCCCAACCGAAAACGTCCGCCGCGCCCGCCTCAAGCAGCCGCCATGCAGCGCCTTCCTCCATTGACTCTGAGGAAATGCCCAAAGCAATCACGTGATCGAAACCGTGCCGGCTATCCCGGGTGATCATCTCGCACACTTCGGAATCGACGCGGTCGAACAGCACAAGGCCCATTCCCAACGGCGGGCTTATCTGCGCCGGCGCCAGCTTCACTCCGCTACGCCTCACCGCCGCGACAATGTGTTCCCCCAGCAAAGCGCTGACGGCGCGATGGTAGCGATACCAAGGTTGAGTTTTCATTACCCGGCGTCCTCCCTACTTCCCTCTGCGTGAGCCGAAGCGGATCCTCAGATGCCGCGGCCCACAAAGCAAGAGAATTGATACGCAGAAGATGTGTTCGCGTCTTTGCTTTGCCGAAACTCCCACTTCGCGGATTCGGCTGCGGCTTTGATTTCTTTTCCGCGTAACTTACTGGCAGTCAGCGAGCTACCGAAGGAATATGCCGATTGAGGCTGAAGTGAACACCCACCGCGTGGTCAATGCGGGAACTTTTGGCGTCGCCATTCCAATCCTCTTCAATTCCGGTGGAAAGCTCCCGGGCTGCAAACACGAAATGCCATCCCTTTCCATGCCAGCGCGCGGATATTTCCTCTCCTGCGCCCCGGGGAGTGGGACACCGCTAGACACCGCTGCAAAAAGAATAAAAAAGCAGAGAATTCTTGCGCTTTTTCGCTCAAAGCCACCGAATTCAGCACGATTTCGGGACAAACTTCGCGATGCAAACGATAGAATTCGGAGGCCAATTCGACGGTGTAGAATTTTCGTGGCGAAAGCGAAATTGATCGGTCACCCAACGCCAGACCCGCAGGGCGAACAGCGGTACCGGAGAGATGCTCTGCGGTATCCGCGCATGGATAAATCAGGCATTCCCCATCAAATTCGACATTAATCCTGCGGCGCATACCAGATCGGCGGATTGCAAGCGCGTTCCTGGGTGGTCATCGGGACATTATCGCTCATTTCAATATTGAATCGCATGGCCTCGTAAGAGGAAGACCTGCCGGAACGTGACACTATCCTCCTCCCGGAATTCGTCCGGATGCTCCGTTAAATACCTTACCAGCTCCGTTTCCGTCGGTTCCCCGGCCGAGACCAGATCGTCGGAGACGAACTCCATCTTCTGCTGCAACCGCCGGCGGATTACTGTGTGACCCACCCCCTGTCGCTCCATGATCGGCAGGAACACCTGAACGCCGTGGATCGGTCCCCACAGATTGATCGACAGGACCCAGCGCCAGTCTTCCATGGAGATCTCTCCGAGGGGGCCCGGCACCGCGACTCCGGCATTGTTGCAGAGGAGGTGCACCTCACCGAAACGAGCGATCGCGGCGTCGGCCAAGGCCTGAACCGCCGCCAATTGAGACACATCGGCCGGAACACACATGATCTCGGTATCGAAGGGCGCCAGCTCCGATGCCGTCGCTTCCAGCGGTCCGATATTGCAGCCGGAAAGCACCAGTTTCATCCCTGCACCCGCCAGCCGCCTCGCCAGGCCTCGGCCAATGCCGCTGCCAGCACCGGTGATGACCGCAACTTTGTCATGAAGTTCCATTCTGCGCTTTCGTCGAGATTATTGGCGTGGCTTGCGCCCGATGACCTGGGCGACCATAGAGGTGCTGATCAGAAAGACGTTGCCGCGAGCGTGCATCGCGCATATCGCGGCGTCGATTTCCCGCCCGCCCGCGATCTCGTGATCGATCAGAGCGTCACGCATTTCCCGCGACAGCGCAAGCCGGAGCATCTCGACGATCCTTGCCTGATCCTCGACCGGGCAGCGCGCGGTGACGTTCATGTCCTCGAAGCCGGCGGCTATCATGTCGGACGGCATCCGTTCCAGTCCATAATTCGCGAATCCTCCGCCTGCCTCGATCAGCCGCGCGAACCAGCCCGTCAGGTCATCAAACCACTTCGGTGGCTGATGCCTGATGTAAATCTGAGCTATCTCTTCGCCGAAAAAGATGCCCGATGGCTTCAAAGCGCCGTAGATCTGCGCCACGATGCGCCGCGCATCGGGAGAATAAGACAGGACATAGCGCGTGTGCGCGAGATCAAAGCGGGACGGCTCGTAGTCGAACTCCTGAGCCCTGGCGCAAAGAAAGGTGACATTACGGACGCTCGTTTCCGACGCTTGCTGTCGTGCGGCGGCGACCAGATCAGCGCTCTGATCGATTGCCGTTACGTGGCCATCGGGAACGATGTCCCTGGCCATGTAGCACGCGGTGTCACCTATCCCGCAACCGACTTCCAGGATAGTCATGTCGGGCGTCAGGGGCAGCATGGCGAGCCGCTCCGACGTCGCCGGCTGATAGATCTCGTTGAACAGACGATAGCGCCGTAACGCGCTCTTTTCTTCACTCAACAAATAATGGTCGGCGCTGGACGGTTCCGTCATCGGCCTCCTTGCTCCTGCTGCAACATCGCGCCTGTCTTGCCGGACAGGAAGTTCACTCTGGCCCGGGTATTAAGCAGCCGAGCGCCAGCTGAAGAGCGCGAAGTAGCCGCCGCTCTTGCAGCCGCTGTCGTCGTTCCCGTCGATGCCGAACGCGTGCTGGTGGCTGTGGGTGGGATTGGTAAGGGCAAGTTGCACATTACTGCCGGATACTTGCTTTTTTCACCCCCATTTGGCTCGCCCAGAGGGTGGAAAATCGAGAACACGTTCTTTTGATTTCATAAACGCTGCAGGATTCTCCCTATTTGATCTCATTTGCGCGCTCTGTTTTTGTTTTCGCCTTGCGCACATTGGACGCGTCAGCTTGGCGGGTCGAGCAAAGAAATTCCCCGAATCGTGTTTGGCTGGCGGGGACCTCCTCTGCCGCCAGGTTCGGCCTCACTGAGATCGCCCAGATTGGTCTGAGTAAATTCGATGTGCTTTGCGCCGCGAGCGACTGTGTGCCAGTGATGTCGGCGGCTTTTTCGGGAAACGCCTCCCATTGTCATCTTTCTCGCTTGGCCAACTCAAGGATGAAATATCTGCGAATGCGCACCGTTTGACAGTTGTGGTAATTTGCCACAAATTGAAAATATGAGTGAGTCGATCCGGATCAGTGATGAACTTGCCGATGCGGCCAAACGCCAGGCCAGGCTCTTCCATCGTTCCCCTCCTCAGCAGATTGAGCACTGGGCCGCCATCGGGCGGGTAATGGAGGCCGGCCTGTCGTTTCCCGCGACGGAGAAAGTCGCGCGCGCGGTAGGCCCCGAGCAGATCGAGGCCGCGCTTAAGAAAGTCGGAACTCCCGAGGGAATCAAACGCGCGCAGGCGGTGATTCGGCAGACCTCCGCGGACATTGTTTCCGATTGATTGACTGTGAATCCGCCGCTGATCGTGCTTGCGGGGCCGAACGGTGCGGGTAAGTCCACCTTTTTCGAAGCCTACCTCTCCGAGCTGGGGCTTCCTTTTCTCAATGCCGATCGCCTGGCCTCGGAAACCGGGATGGGAGCGTATGAAGCGGCCGCAGGAATCGCGGGACTTTGCAGAGTCCTCGTCGAGCATAGGACCGGGTTTGTGACAGAAACCGTACTTTCCGACCCGGTGGGCGAGAAAGTTGAATTCTTCGCGAACGCGGAAGGGAGCGGTTTCGACGTGCACTTGATCTATATCGGTATCACGGATGCGGCGATGTCGGCCAGACGCGTCGAGTCCCGCGCTAGGGCGGGTGGCCATGATGTCCCACGTGAAAAGATCCTGGATCGTTACGAACGAACCCTGGTGAACCTGGAACGCGCGATTGCAAGACTTTCTCGCGTAAGCGTCTACGACAACAGCACCTATGATGAACCCTATCGTTTCGTCGCGGAGTTTCGCTCAGGAAAACTGAAAGAAGGATCAATAAAAAAAGTCCCTGACTGGGCGCGCAGAATCCTCCCCCGGTGAGAATGCCCTTTTCACTCGATGCTTCATCGTTCATCTCCCTGGTGGGCGTGAAGATGCCAAAGCGGCCAGGGGGCACCGCACTACCCTTTGTCGCGGATGAACTGGAACGTGGTGATCTGCAGGAGCTGAAGACCACGATGAAGACGATGGTGCCCCAGGCTGTGGTGGTAAAGTTAAGGCACCGCAACCTGGCACCAGCGGCGAGGGAGCTAATCGAGCTGCTGGTGAGAGAATGAACGTGTGGCGAATCAGGGCGTATACCAAATCGGGCTGGTGTAGGCGCGCTCGGTGGTGATCATGGGCACCTTGTCGTCCATCTTGACGCCAAAGCGATTGGCCTCGTAGGCGGTCCAGCGCGGGGTGGGGATTTCGATGACGCGGGCGTAGTAAAAGGAGGGCTCGGCGGTATCGAAGTCGGGGTCTTTCCAGACCGTGATCAACTCGGGCGAGCCGATGCTGTTCGTCCATGTCGCATTTTTCACGTCCACGGTGTTGCCCACTGGCGGCAGCTTCCCGTCTTCGCCGGGCTTGCGATCGCCGGACCACGCGACGTCATAGATTTTCTCCTCGGTCGAGCCGTCGGGTTTGAGCCAGCCCTTGATGATCTGGATGCGGTCGAGATTGCCGCTGTAGGCGTCCTTCATCGCGGCGACGAGAAAAGTCGGCGACTTGCCTTCGGGCCGTTTGTGCAGGTCGCCACCCATCGGCACGCCTTTCGCGTAACCGATCGAAGCGGGGAGCCGAGTTGCGGTGTCGTCTTCGGGGAAATCCCATCCGCCGAAGAAGCGCACCGTCATGCGCGAGCCGGTGGTGGCGTAGGTTTCCTTGCGCTTCATCGCATCGAAGATCGCCTCGCGGGTGTTCTCCGTGGCCCAGACTCCGGCGTAGCCCGCGGCGGCCTGCCCAGCCGTAGATGGTGAATTTCGGATCGGGGGCCTCGATGACGATGTGGTCCCAGCGATGCGGCCCGGGCTCGACGCCGGAATGTTTCCCGAAGAAATTCTCCTCTTCGACCGCAGCCATGGCGGTGTGGGCATCCGTGCTGCCAATCATCCCGAACTTAAAAGGGTTCACACCAAGCTTCTTCTTGAGGGCGAGTCCCGTCTTAAGCGCCTCACGGGCATACTCGTATTTAATCATCTCCTGCTTTTTGGCCTCGGTCCCGTTGAGGTTCGACTTGTCCCAGGTTTCATAGTCTGCAAACTCGTCGTTTGGCGAAAGCAGCGGATGGGATTCGCCGTCTCCTTTGATCTGGGTGACCTCCACGATCTTCCGCTCCCATCAAGTGGGAAACTTCCGCGAATTTGCTTTCTTGACCTTCCCGGCGACGCGCTTCTGAGGGGTGCGCAAGCCGGCACTTTTACTTTCTGGAATGCTTTGATTTGAGATTTTTGCAATCGGGTTGCTTTCGGTATTCCTTGCGAAGTCATGTCCCCTGTCGACGCGCACATCCACATCGTCGGTAACGGAGCGGGCGGCAGCGGCTGCTGGCTCAGGCTCAACGGCTGGCGGCGCGGTTTTGCCGCATGGATGCTGCATTCCATGGGACTGCCGCAGGATCCGATGGCCGCAGACTTCGACAAACGCTACGTCGACCTGCTGCTTAAGATGGTACGTGAATCCTCGCTCGGCTCGGCGGTGATCCTCGCTCAGGAAGAAGCTTACACTCCGGACGGTGCACGCATTCCATTCGGCAGCTTCCACGTGCCAAACGCCTACGTTCTGAAGCTGGCGCGGGAGCATCCGGAGTTTCATGCCGGCGTCTCGATCCATCCCGCGCGCAAGGACGCACTTGAGGAACTCCAGCGATGCCTCGATGGCGGCGCTGCGCTGCTCAAGCTGCTGCCAAACTGCCTCGGCGTAGATTGCAACGATCGGCGCTACACCCGCTTTTGGGAGCACATGGCCGAAGGGCGGCTGCCACTGCTCGCGCACACCGGGGGCGAAGCCACGGTGCCGGTTCTCGATCCCGCGCTGGCTGATCCCCGGCGCATGACTCTGCCGCTCGAGTGCGGCGTCACCCTGATTGCTGCCCATTGCGCCACGCGCACCGGCCTCACCGATCCTGATTGGTTCCCTGTCTTCGCGGAGATGACCACCCGCTACCCGAATCTTTACGGCGACAACAGCGCTTTCAATCTGCCCATGCGTGGCGAACACACCCGCGAAGCCATCGCCGAGCCGCTTGCCTCGCGTCTCATCTACGGCAGCGATCTGCCCGTGCCGGTCTCAGGCTTGTGGTCCTGGCTGCGCGGCTTTATCGGTTGGCGCGATTTCCGCCGCTGCCAGCGCCTGCGAAACCCCCTCGAACGCGACTATCGACTCAAACGTGCCGCTGGCTTCCCTCCCGAAACCTCCACGCGCTTGCATGCCTTGATGCATCCCTGCCTCCGGGATCGGGCCAATGGACTCTCGGGTCCAGCGGCTCCCGGAGGCAGTAACTCGCGCGCCTAGGCAACGCGTCCACATTGATGTCGCTCTCGCCGATCATCTTGATTCCATAGAGCTACGTGCTCTTCAAAGAGCGCGTCACTGCACGCAGTATTGTAGGCACAGTCGTTGCGCTGATCGGCGTGGCGTTGATCTTCATTCAGTAACGTCGTCGGACAGGAGCGAAGTAGCTTCATCGCGTGCACCGATCACATTCAAGAAGCGCTGCTCGATCTCGCCCATCACTTCGTCCGCCGATCGACCGTCAAGCGGAACCTGCCCCCCGGCGATCGATCGATGCCCGCCTCCCATGCCGTTCGGCCCGACGATCTTCTGAATCAAATCGCCGGCACCATCCGTCAGCGGCTTGAGTCGCAGCGACAGGTGAACGGTATCGTCGTGGACGCCCAGGCATAGCGCTGCGCGTACGACATCGAGCCGAATCAACAGGTCGGCCATCTCGGCCGCGAGGTCGGGACGATGCATGCGACCCAATCGTGCGACGATCGCTTCATCATACACACGCGCGGCCTGCAAGCCCTCGGCGAATGCGCGGAAGTATTGTCGTGGCAGTCCAGCCTGTTCGACTTGCACCAACTCTGAGCGATCCAACATCGATACCAACTTGAGGTAAGCAAATTCATCCGCAGGTGTCGCCGACCGTGCCAATCCACGTGTGTCGGTCTGCAAGCCGTAGAACATCGCCGTCGCCAAGATCGGATCGAGTTCGATTTCCGCTGCTTCGAGATATTGAAACAACATCGTCGACGTTGCGCCGATCTCGGGTCGCACGTCGGCGTAAGGCACTGGGGCGATCGCCTCGCGCAGCGGTCGATGATGATCGATCACGATCTGCGGCATGTGATCGACGGGCAATCGATTGTTGCCTGCGCCCGGTTGCGTGTCGACCAACGCCACTGCAGAATATCGATCGAGCTTGCTCACGCGCCGCGAATGTTGCCACTCGGGCGTCAGGCGTTCGAGCATGACGCGATTTTCTGCGCGCGCAACCAGGCCACTGTAGATCAATCGGCTATCGACGTTCCACGCTTTGAGTAACGTCGACAAAGCTTTCCCTGACGCGAGCGCATCGGGATCAGGATTGTCGTGCGTGAGAATAAACACCGGGCCTTCGCCCGCAGCGATGCGCAGTTGTTCGAGATGTAAAGCATCGATCACATCCGGGATGTTGATGGTTAAGTTACTCATCGTCAGCGGAGTATACGCAATGATTCGATCAAAGCCAAGGCGGACCGAAGCTCGATCCGCTTCGATCCGCCTGAGTTGTTACGCACAAGTGAGATTACATCTGCGACGATGGCTCGCTCGAGCGACCGCTGCCGCTTCGTGACGATGGCCGCAGCGAGTTCAACCAGTTATCCACCTCGCGTCCGGCGGCTTCGCGCCCGCCCAATCCGAAAGCCAGTGCAGCTGCGACGGCGATCGCGCCGAGAAGCAGTCCGAACGCAAGATTGATGATGTCGCTCGTGAGGCCCATCTGTCGTTAGGCCATCGCGCCGGCCAAAACCAGAATCGATACGCGCGCGGCGAGCGCCAACAAGACAGATCCTTGCCGCCGCCGCGGGCGCCTTCGGGTTTGCCGCCGCCTTTGCCGCCGACGATCGGGGCGATTTGCTGGATGAGTTTTCCGGCCTGCACTTTCGATGTAAGGTCTTTGGAAACGGTCGCGACGGGGGCGACGCAGTTCGCCGTGATGGAGGAGACGGTCGAGGATGGCGGTTGACCGCGACCAAAACCGTATTTCCGGGCACCGATCTGCGCCTGATTTTCCAGTTCATCGGCTCATCCTAATTCCCGTGGATCAGGAGCTCTGAGATTGTTGCCGTTGGGCATCGAGGTCCATTCGAAGCCGATGAACGCAGTGAATTGATCGGGATCATTGTATTTCTCCGCAGCCTCGGTCTCCTTCTGCCACATGGATTTCGTCAGGGCGGTCATTTCCGCGAGCGGATCCTCGCGCCTGGCGGTCGTGGCCATCAAGTTGTCGTAGGCCCTCAGGGCACCCTCCAGGCCCGAGTTGACCAGATCATGTTCCATCTTGCGCCATTCGTTCTCTAGTAGTTCGGGATTCGATTCCGCGATAGACGGCGCCAGCCCAGTAGTGTTCGGTAGGAATTCTGCTTTGTAGGAATTTCGGTGCTGGCAAAGCATTGATGTAGGTTTCAGGAGGCCGGATTCGCATCGCGGATGCAGGCCGAGGGTGGTAGGCGCCGACGCTCCGCCCTCCCGCTGGCATGGTCCGAATGCCTGCAGGCTGGATCAGCGTTTCGTTTTTTTGCGCGGCGCGGCCTCGAGTTCATCGAGGCTCGCCCATCCCATCCAGTAGAGTTGGAGGGCCTCCCACTGCCGTTTGGTCGGCCGGGCGCCGGTCCAGAGGACCAGCAGAATCGAGGCGATCAGCGCGCAGTAGATCTGGATGGTGACGCCCCGCTGGGATTCGGCCAGCCAGTGGCGGCAGCCCAGTATGCACTTGATCCACTTGAAGAAGAGTTCGATCTGCCAGCGGTAGCGGTAGATCAGCCCGACCAGCCCGGCTTCGATGTCCGCGGCGAGGTTGGTGAAGAGAAGGAACGTGTGCCCGTCCGCCTCCACACGCACCAAGCGCCCGAGCGGGCCGCCGGGTTCCCTGCCCAGACGCACACGCACGTCCTCGACCACGCCCGCCGCACGGTCAGCGGCGTCCAGTTCCCGGGCAGCTTCGAGCCGCTCGAAGACCGCGTTGTTGTGGAGCCGCAGCACGAAGCGGGCTCCCGCCTTCTCCACCTCGCCGATCAGCCGGTAGTCGTGGCCATAGTTGCGGTCGTTTACATAGCAGACGCCCTTACGCAGCTTCTGCCTCCACACGGCGCGCTCGCTTGCGTTGCCATCGGTGAGGGTGAACTCCACGGGCACCTGCCGCCATACGGAAAACTCCAGATGGAGCTTGCCCGCGCGGTGCCGGGAATCCTGCCACAACGCCCACGCCATACGGGGCAGCGCAGGCAGCACTGTGCCGTCATTGGCGATCAGTTCGCCGACCCGTTCGCGCTCGCAACGCTCCCCGAAACTCGGCAGGGCCATGTCGCCAAGCTCGCGCAGCAGTCCTGCGAGCAGTTCGGGATCCGCCACGGCCTACATTTCTGAGAAGCTGCCCAGGCTGACGGGCCCGCCACAGACCTCGGCCTGCATGCGCTCCAAGCTGCTCGACGCGCAAAGCGAACGCGTGGTTGCAATCACCGGGTTGAGCATCGCGAAGAGAACCATCGCGAAGTAGTCGCCCATGTGAAGCGTGCGCCGGGGATCCGCCTCTGTGGCAGTGACCGGAGCCTGCGCCAGCAGAGGCTCCATCCGCTCCCGAAACGCTGCGAGCAGCTTCCAGTTGTGCAGATCGGCGGCGGATACCTTCGGAGCGGACTTGACGCGTCTGGCCACGCCCTCAGTCAATCCGAGTCCGTACAATCGGTACAAGTTACGTTTGTGTGACAACCGCGTCTCATTCGTGTGACGACTGCGGCTGCCGACCTGAGCAGATTCTCTGCCGAACACTACTGCCGCCAGCCCGTGGTTTTCGGAGTGATCGGTGACCACCAGGAAATTGAGAGGCGGATTGAGACGGCCGGGAACCCCAGTGCTGGAGACGACCGTCTCCCCATCGCGCGAAGCGGTAGGCATCCTCGGGCCCGAGCGTGCTGCCGACCATGCCGATCCCGCTTCCCGTTCGACCAGCCCACGCCCGATCGGTTCAGGGATTGTACCAGATGGGCGAGGTCCATGCGCGCTCCTGGATCGCGACAGGGACTCTTTCCGGCAGGGAGACGTCGAATTTCACGGCGTCGTAGGTGGACCAGCGCGGGGTCGGAATTTCGAGGGTGCGGGTGTAGTAGAGAGCG
This sequence comes from uncultured Verrucomicrobiae bacterium, assembly GCA_963805815.1. Classification (GTDB taxonomy): domain Bacteria; phylum Verrucomicrobiota; class Verrucomicrobiia; order Chthoniobacterales; family Chthoniobacteraceae; genus CAWDWA01. Next base: position 93,550 of record CAWDWA010000019.1, on the reverse strand, counting down.
TACTGGGTGGGATCGAAATCCGGATCGGTCCAACTACCCATCAGTACGGCGGCGCCGATGGAATTTTTGTAGGCGGCGGTCTTTATTTCGACAGTGTTGCCGACCGGGGTCTTGCAACGCCCGTCCTCTCCAATGGTGCGACCATCGGATACGGCGACGTCGTAGATGCACTCCATGGGTTCGCCATCCTTCGTGACCCAGCCCTTGATGATCTGAATGCGGTCGAGGTTGGCGCCATCGGGGTCCCTGGTGGCATGAACGTAGAAGGTCGGGGCCTTGTCTAGCTTGCTCAGCGTGGAGCCCATCGGGTAGCCTTTCTCGTAGCCGGTCTTAACCAGAGTGACCGGGTCCGCCGGATCGGCCGGGAGGTCGCGGCCGCCGAAGAAGCGGGGTTTGATGCGTGTGCCGGAGGTGGCGAAGGTCTCCCTTTTCTGCATGGCATCCCAGATGGCGGCGCGGGTGTTCTTTTCGGCCCAGACACCAGTGATGGCGCCGGCGTTGGAATCCTTGCCATCGATCCAGCCGGTGATGTCCCCGGTTAGCCGCCGCTCGACAGGGCCGTCGGCGCCGCCGTGGGAGCCGGCGTAGTTGTCCTCGACGACGTCGCTGGGGGTGCCGTTGTGGTTGTCGGTGCCGCCGACGAAGCCGAGCTTGTAGGGATTCTCGCCGAGTTGCTGCTCGTGCACGAGTCCCTTGATGATGGCGTCGCGGACGAAGAAGCTCTTCTTGAACTCGCGACCGCTGCTCTTCTGGATGCTGTCGGCGTTTTCGAAATCGGCGAACTCGTCAGCTTGGGGACGTCCGAAATGGTGGAGTTGATGATCAAGGCGGCTGTGGACCACTACGATCCGGGCCGTTTCACCACCATCGTCGGCTACGAGTGGACCTCCGCCTCGAGAAGCTTCATGTAGCTCAGGAGTTGAGCCTTGTGGATCGGGAGAACTTGGGTGACGGCTTTCACTTCGATCTAATGAAGTAGATTCCTGTCCGTTACCTCTGTTCCCTCCTGTTCAAATTCTTTATCTAAAACTATGAAGCTATTCGCCCTCGTCACCCTGCTGCCGCTGGTTGCATTCGCGGAATCGACACTCGAAGAAAAGACGGTCATCGGAACCTCGTCGCCCATCTTGATACCATATTTGACGGCATCGAAAGCGGTCCAGCGCGGGGTCTGGATCTCGATCACCCGGGCGTAATAGAAAGCGGAGGTCTTAGCATCGAAGTCGGGATCGGTCCAGACGCTGATCAGCTCGGGATCCCCGATCGTGTTGGTCCATGTGGCCTTTTCCACATTGACCGTGCTGCCCACCGGTGTCGTGCAACGCCCATCCTCATTGATCTCCCGCTCATCGGAAACCGCGACGTCGTAGATGCCCTCCTGCGCCTTGCCGTACTTGTCGAGCCAGCCCTTGACGATCTGGATGCGGTCGAGGTTGCCGCTGAGGCTGTCCTTGAGGGCGGCGGCGAGGAAAGTCGGCGCCTTGCCCTCGGGCGCCGTGTGGAGATCGCCACCCATGGGCACGCCCCTGGCGTAGCCGGCCTCGGCGGGCTGACGGCTGGTGGCATCGTCCTCCGTGAAATCCCATCCGCCGAAGAACCGCACAAGAATCCGGGGACCGGTCGTGGCATAGGTCTCCTTGCGGTGCATGGCGTCCCAGATCGCCTCGCGGGTGTTCTTGGTGGCCCAGACGGCGGTGCGGCCGGAGGCGCCGAGTTCCCAGCCCTTGATAATGCGGCCCTCGAAGTTGAAGGCGTCCTCATTCCAACGCTCGGGACTGGGCTCGGAGGACGGGAACTTGCCGAAGAAATTGTTCTCCTCGGAAGCGGTCAGGCCCGTGTGGGCATCGGTGCCGCCGGCAAGGCCGAACTTGAAGGGATTGGCGCCGAGCTTCTTCTCCTGCTCCAGCCCGTGCTTGTACGCCTCGCGGGCATACTCGTACTGGATCATCCCGGGCTTCTTGGGCACGACATTGAGGTTGCCCTTGTCCCAGATCTCGAAGTTGGCGAACTCGTCATTCGGAGCGAGCGAAGGATGTTGCTCGCTGGTACCCTTGCCCTGAGTCACTTCGTACAGCCGCTCCCACTTCATCCGCGTCTCCGCCCATTCCCTGGTGAGTGGTTTGCCCTCGAAGGTCTCCACGGCAAACATGAGGCCATTGGACAGGTTGCCGTTGTGCGGAATCGCGAGCACGTTGCCCCCGGTCTTGTCCTCGTAACCCTGCATCCATTTCCAGAGCTCCTCGGGGTTCTCCGTCTCGAAGGTGGTGAGCGGAAGGACCTGATCGGCCAGCGCCTTGCCGTCGCGGTAGAGGATGTTGCGGTGCAGGTTGTTCCCACCACCGTAGTTGGAGGTCCATTCGTAGCCGATGACCGCCGTGAAACGGCCGGGGTCGTTGTATTCCTCGGCGATGGCGGTGTAGCGCCTCCACACGTCCTTGAAGTTCTGCGGATCGGTCATCGCCCTGGGCAGCTTGCCCTGGCCCTGGAGCGTGATCATCTCCATCACTGCCTTCATCGCCTCGTCCGGGCCGGCGTTGGTCATCTCATGCCATTTCTTCAAAGTAGGGTCGGTCATCAGTTCGGGCTTGCCCGCGATGACGTCGGCGACGACGCCCATGGCATCGGAGTGATCGCTCACCGCCAGCCAGTCGAGCGGACGGGCGAGGCGCACTTTCTGTCCGGTGGAGGAGACAACCTCCTCGCCGCGGGCAAAACGGTAGGCCGCCGCGGGGTCGAGTCGGGTTCCGCCACCGACGGCATCCCCCGACCACGAGGTGTGGAGGTGCTGATCCCCCCAGAGCGGACGGTCGGGGAAGTTCCGTCCGGCGTAGGGCGAATAGGTGTCTTCCTTGAAGAAACGCTTGGTCTTCTCGGCATCGATCACGCCGCCGTCGGTGTTGACCGTTTCCTGGGCCTTAACGGAACTCGCGATGGCAAAGGCAAGAACGAGGGATGCATGGATGGACAATGCTTTCATATTTGCAGGAGGTTGGGCAAGCTGGCCAGGGACCGCGCAGCCCAGCTTGCCCGGTTTATCATTGTTTGGCTGTGTTAATGAATTCGTCGACGACGTTGGACATTTCGAAGGTTTTTCCACCCTGCACAGGTTGGGCGGGATTGAAATAGTAGCGGAACCAGCGGGCGGTTCGCAGATTGGCGCGCACTTCACCGACCGATGCCGTATTGCCTCCGAACTTCGCAAAGGTCTGCCGGACCGGGCCGAGATACTTATCGTAATCCGTGCTGCCGCAGGGGCGCCCCGTATCCACCTCCGCGCGGAGCGATACGCCTGTTACGAGCAGAGTCAGAATCAGAATCAGCGTCGGGGGCAGCTTCGTCTTCATCGCGTCCCGCAGCCTGGAAGGTTTCGGTGATGGTGGCCCGGCGAAGTCGGTGACGCGATGAAGATGAGATTGGATCGGCTTCATGTTTCGTTTCTGTTCGCTACTGCGTGCCCGTCTGCAGCTGCTCGATCAGTGCACTGAAGTCCAGGGCCGCGGCCCTTGGTTTCTTCCCCAGGGCAGAAACCAGCACGGTTATACCGCCGAATAGGGCGGCGAGGAAGAGATGCCTGATCTTCATAGAGGGTGCCTCGGTTCCCTGGTTGGGTCGACTGAATGTTAATTTGTCACTTCGCCTCGATGACGACCTTCTCGATCGCGCCGCTGAACTTATTCGGAGGCTCGTAGTCGTGGGTAACCGGCTGACCACTATCCTCGCCGATGCCGAAGGTGTCGATGCCAAAGCGGCCGCCGACTGTGGCCTCCATTGTGCCTTCGGCCACCTTCTGACCGTTCACCGAGAGATTGATGTCGGCACCCTTGCCCATCTCGCCTTCACCACCTTTGTAGTCGAAGTCAACGGTGACGGTGGATTTGCCGTCGGGAAGCGGTTCATCGCCCTTTAAGACGGTGTGCTTCTCGAAGTAGTTGTAGTCGAATACCGGCACGCCTCCATCCAGGTAGAGCGCCAGGCCCGCAGCGACTCCGCCAAAGCCAAGGATCACGCCCTCGGTGTCGGCTCCTTTGGTGTCCACCACAGCCGTCAGTGTCCACGAACGGTTCTTCATCGGTGGCGCGGCCGGCTCGGCGATTCGAATCGCGCCGGTGTAATAGGTATAGATCGTCGAATCGCGATCCGCACCGGGCACGAGCGGCTTGGGCAATCCGAGCCGGGCGGCCCCCCGGTCATCGAAGGGATAGACATGGTATTTCTCGGCCGCTTCCTCGAACTTCGTCTTCAGCGCAGCCAGCTTCTCCGGATTCTCGCTCGCGAGGTCCTTGGCTTCAGAGAAATCCTCATCCAGGTTGTAGAGCTCCCACGTGTCCTTTTCCCAGTCACCGGGTGCGAGATCCTGACGCCACGGCAGGGTATGTTGAGCATTAGCCTTCCAGCCGTCCTCATAGATCGACCGGTTGGTGAACACCTCGAAATACTGCTCGTCCCGGCCCTCGAAATTCGGATTGTTGAAGCTGGCAAGGAACGATTCCCCGGCCAGCGGCTTCTGCTTGATGCCATTCACGGTCTCAGGCATGGGAATGCGTGACGCCTCGAGTATCGTGGGCACGACATCTACGAGATGGAGGAACGCGTCGCGCGGCTTGTCGTCGTGTTTGATCTTCGCTGGCCAGGAAATAACCATTGGATTCCGAGTGCCTCCAAGGTGCGAGGCGACCTGCTTCACCCACTGGAACGGCGTATTGCCCGCCCAGGCCCAGCCGACGGGATAGTGCGGCTCGCTTTCAGGACCACCGAGCTTGTCGAGATTCGCCCGGATCTCCTCGATGAAGGGTGTGATGCCGTTGAGATTCATGATCTCGTTCAGCGTGCCGTCGGGTCCACCCTCGGCGGAGGCGCCGTTGTCGCCGACGATATAGATGACGAGCGTGTTCTCGGCATCGGGGAGTTCCTTCACCGCATCGAGCAGGCGCCCAACCTCCTTGTCGGTGAAGGCGAAGTAAGCGGCAAAATTCTCGAAGAGGGCAGTGTAGACCTTCTTCTGCTCGTCGCTGAGGCTGTCCCAGGCCGGCACCCAGTCGGGCCGCGGGGTCAGCTTCGTGTCGGGCGGAATGATGCCCATCTTCTTCTGCTGCTCGAAGACCATCTCGCGGTACTTGTCCCAGCCCATGTCGAACTTGCCCTTGAACTGGTCCCGCCATTCCTGAGTGACGTGGTGCGGCGCATGCATCGCGCCGGGAGCGAAATACATGAAGAACGGTTTGTCCGGCGCAACCGACTTGGCGAACTTCATCCGCGAAACGGCACGGTCGGTCATGTCGGTCATGAAATGGTAGCCTTCCTCCGGTGTCTTGTCGGGCTCGACTGGGACGGTGTTCTCGAAGATCACCGGGTAATACTGGTGGGTCTCACCCGCATTGAAACCGTAGAAGTAGTCGAATCCCATTCCCGTGGGCCAGCGGTCAAAGGGTCCGGCAACGGTGGTTTCCCAATCGGGCGTGTTGTGGTTCTTGCCATACCACCAGGTGGTGTAGCCGTTGCCCTTGAGGATCTCGCCGATGGTGGCGGTGTCTTTGGGCAACATGGTCGAGTAGTTTGGAAATCCGGTGGCCCATTCCATGAGAAAGCCATTGCCGGAGTCGTGGTGGTTGCGTCCGGTGAGCAACGCGGCGCGAGAGGGTCCGCAGATCGCCGTGGTGTGGAATCGATTGTAGCGCAGACCCTCGGACGCAAGCTTGTCGAGACTCGGAGTCGGAATCAGGCCACCGAAGGTCGAGGGTTGGCCGAAGCCGACGTCATCGAGCAGGATGACGATCACATTCGGCGCGCCCTCGGGGGCGGTGACCGGCTCCTGCCAGGCGGGTTGGGATTCTTTGTAGGTCTTGACGATCTTGCCCTCGAATGGCGCGAGCGGGATCGGCAGGGTGGTGCGGTCGGGCCAGTCAGCGGCGCGGGTGCTCGAGATGAGCACGGAAACCGCGAGGGCACATGCAGCGAGAAGGAGGCACCTGGTCTTCATGGTGAGTTTTCTACGTCTATTACCGCTGTATACGAACCCGTGAAGGGTCATGGATTCACCGGGGTTCGAACGCCACGTGGCCGACACCCACCCGGGACCCTCGATTAGTTTGCGCGATACTGCGGGCGGAGCTATGCAATTTCCGCAAATGAATGAGCAATCGCGGGCATTTTCTTTGTTCCGTGGAGAAGTGCCGTTTCAGGACATCACGCAGTATGCGGAGTCCTTCGCCGAGGTGTGGGATCTGGAGTTTCAGCAAAGCACTTTCGTAGAGCGATGGAACGTTGCATGGACGGTCGGGAGCCCAAAGGTTCAGTCGAGCTGGCACTCGACCTGGGCGTCAGCCTTCGGACCTTGGAAATGGCTTTCCGGTCCTGCATGGAGATGCCTCCGGCGCGATACCTCCGATGGCTGCGGCTCAACCGGGCTCATTCCTCCCTGTCGCAACTCCGTCCCGGCGAAGCCAGTGTCACTCAGGTGGCAATGGAAATGGGCTTTACGGAGTTCGGCCGGTTCGCTGGAGAATACCGGCGATTGTTCGGTGAGCTGCCTTCCGAAACGCTGCGTCGGGGACGCCGCGGAGTAACCGTGCTTCTGCCGGGAATCGGGTGAGCCGATCGAGGGGTGCCCAACTCGGGCGCACCGATGGTATTGGTCCATCTCGGAATCGAAAGGTCCACCGTATCTCCAACCGGAATCCTGCAACGGCCGTCGGCACCGATCTCACGACCGTTGGACACGGCGGTACCGTAGATCTTTTCCCGAGCCTTGCCACTGCTGTCGAGCCACCCCTTGATCACCTGGATGCGATCGAGATTTGCCCCGTCCGGATCGTGAAGCGCCCACACCATGAACTTCGCCGAAACCGCTTCCGGCGCCGCGCTCAAGTCGCCGCCCATGGGAACGCCGAACCGATAACCTTGTACGGCGAAGTCAGGACAATGGACCTTCCGGCCCAGACGTTCGCGAGTCCGGCGGCCAATGATTCCTGATCCGTTCTGGAGCGTGCGTATTTCGGCCGCCCTTCAACAGCCAGGCAAGGGGCAGAGCAGAAAGGAAGTGCTCCTCGAGTGGTCGACCACCTGAGTAGCGAACTCGGGGCGTTCTGTCCGGTGCCGATCGACTGCCATAAAGCCCTGCCGGAGCGCCTCATTGATTGCCTCTTTCAGGCGCAGGTCATGCCGTTTCCGATAAGCTGCGAGCATCGCCTCGACATCGGGATCCAAAGTCAGGGTTGTTCTCAAGACAGGTCGACCTCTTCGTACTCCGCGCGCCTGAGCGAGGTTGAGTATCAAAACTCTACATCGGTACAGAAATCGTGAATGCATATCCATCGATTGAAGCGACAGAAGCTGTCAGCTAAGCTCTGGCAGCTCAAAAGAAGCGGGAAATTAAACGCACCCAACCCTGAGCCCGGCGGACTGGAAACGAAAACGATGAGCGAGTCCAGAACCTCAATTCGACGATTTGCCGAAAAGCGCGCGGCAACGGCGGCGATCATAGCCGGTCTGCTGAACGCGCTTATTGTTCATTTGTCGCTCTCGGGACTGTCCAAAGTTCCGATCTTCGCGCTCGTAGCCGAAAACTGGACTCAGTCTCTGGTCGGCGCGCTCATCCCAAGGGCCGCGCTGATCAGCATGCTGGTCACCTTCATGACAGTGTGGGCAACGGTCAGGAGCCACGCGGCCGGAAAGTTACGTGCTCCCATCGATGCCGGTGCGCCCTGGGTCGGAAAGACTCTGAAGATCGGTTTGACGCGATCGGCCTTTGGCATCCTGGTAGTGCTTGCGATTTCGCTGGTTCTTCGAGCCCTGCTGCCGACCTACACAGTGGTCTCCACCGGCTGGGTCACGGTTTTCGTGACTCTGTTCGCAGCGGCGATCGCTTACGTCATGGCTTACAGGGCCGTCCTGAAAACGGTTCTTTGAATCCAGGCCGGGGACTCCTGAGCCTTCAGTCGTGCAACATTATTTCGAGCGGGTGAATCGTTTCGAGGCCGAAGAGGAGAACGAGGACGACGTTACCCTCAAGGATTATACCAGATCGGGCTGGTACAAGCCCGCTCCTGCAGGATCATCGGGACGTCGTCGCTAATTTTGATCCCGTATTTGACGGCATCAAACGCAGTCCGACGAGATGTCGGGATTTCGAGGACTCGGGCGTAGTAGAAGGCAGGTTGTTCAGGATCGAAGTTGGGGTCGGTCCAGACGGTGATCAGTTCGGGATCGCCGATCGTGTTGGTCCAGGTTGCTTATTCCACGTTGGCGATACGGCCGATGTGAAGAACGCTACGTACGCCAACACTATTGGCGACGCTTTCCTGCCTGGATTCTGGGAAGATCCGGATTTTGATCCCTCCCGACCCGCCTTCTACTACATTCGCGTACTGGAAATCCCGACACCTAGCTGGATTGCCTACGACGAGAAAGCCTTTGGAATACGGGCACCAAAGCTGGAGCTCCGGAAGCAGCAGGAGCGAGCTTACACCTCGCCGATCTGGTATACGGCGAAAAATAATGTAGATCGGTTAAAATCTCATGAGTGCTAAGGAAGGCTGACAGAAGTTCAAATCGAATCAAAAGTTTGCTACGAGAACCGTTGCTTCATTCTCTGCAAATCGGTGCCTTGTTTTTTATCGGGTTCCACTTCTGAGGAAGCGGCGGTCCAGGTACCAACCGCATCGTCGTCACACCACTGGAGTACGGATGACCCAGGACGAATTTGTGGGTGCAGAGCGAGCTACTTGGAATCCTCTTTCATTTTATCCGCCGCCTTTTTCACGGCGTCCGAAACATCTTTCGCAGCTTTTTTGGTGCCGTCCGCGATTTCCTCGGCGGCGTCTCGCATACGTTCAGCCGGGCGGCTATCCAGGGCGTCATCGATTTTTTCGCCGATCTTCTCGCCGATGGTTTTTTCCGTGGTTTTTTCCTTCTTCTCGCATGCCGAAAGAGCGACCACCGGCAAAGCCGCGACGACGATAAGGTCTCTGATTTTCATGGGTGACGATCCTTTTCGCATCGAACTCACCGAAAAGCGAGCTTCCATACTGCCTTTGAAAACGGTCGCACGGTCGCGGAAAGGGCTCTGTAGATCACAAATTTCGGGCAAGTCCTCGACTCTCCGAGCGGTTCGCGCCCGAAGGGAAATGAAAAGGCAGTTACTGGGTCAGAAGGCCCAGCTAAGCTCGGCTCGCACCCGGTAATCGGGATCGATTTGCGAGGATGAGTTGTCGCAGGTCGAACTAGACTTCGATGCTGAGGCGGTCCTTCCAGGTGACGGCGAACTTCGGCCCGAAATACAGAAAGGTGAGCCCGGTGTCGTCGACAGTTTCGCCGCGGAAGTGGTCCTTGCCCTTGGTTTCACCGGAAAAGATGACCTGCATTGCGACTGTGGCATTGGGCCGGTCAATGACATAAACGCCGCGACCGACGCCGAAACTCAGGTCATTGGCATAACGGTAATCGAAGGATCCATCGCCACGAATTGCATACTGAATTCCCCCGGTGAGGAAGGCGCGCTGATAGCGCGCGCAGGAGCTACCGCCAACGACGCCCATCGACGGAACCGCTGCCGAGCGCAAGATCGTGGCCACGAATGGCGCTCGCGGGGATCTCGCTCCGGTCGTGCTCATGCTCGTGGTTGGCGTCCTCTCTCCGTGGCCGGTATCCTCGGTGCCGTGCGAATGACTTTCCTCGGCTTCAATGATCTTTCGCCGCCTCGATAATCAGTTGCCAGGCGCTCCTTGTAGTATCCGGCACGGCATAGAATGACGGATGGTCGGCATGGCTGGATCGGTTCGGTTTGACGACGTATTTTACGAACCATGCTCCCTGTTCCTCAAAGACTTCAAGACCGCGCAGAAGTCGAGCGGTTTCGCAATGTTGTGCTTCTGGCCGTTGACGACCATCGTCTCGCCTTTCGCGAAGCGATAGGCCATGTCGGGCGTGATCCGCGCGCCCCCGATATAGGCGTCGAGCGAATAGGAAGTGTGAACGTGGGTCTCGCCGAAGCAAGCGTTCTTGAGAGGGTTTTCGGAAACGGCTGCTTCCTGCTGCTCCGCGGTGGGCTCGGCGGCTGCAATGAGCGGGAGTGCTGCGAGCAAAACAGCGATGGTCTTTTTCAAAGGTCCTGTGGAGTTCACTGCTGCGATTTCCTGCGGGCCTCGAGCCGCGCGCGAGTCATGCGTTCCCGGAGGCCGCCCTCCTCGAGAAAAGCCCGCTCGAGCTGCCGGATCTGGCGGTCGAGCAGGTAATTGGTCTGGTGAATGAGGCAGATAAGGATGTTGGCGACGACCGGTGCGGAGCGGGTCTCGAGATAGGTCCTATAGGTCTCATAGGACCCATGGTCCCCCCGCCCCAACCGCCTCACGAAGAGCGCCTCCCTCGAGTCCTTTTCCCACAGCGGATGCTTCCCCACCCTCAGAAAATCCCGGTAATCCTCCAGCAACTCCTCAAGGCTCGCCCTCGCAACGTTCACCAGCTTGATTTCCCCTTCCTTCGAAGTTCCCGACGCCTGGCTCCCCTCGAGGATATTCTACTTCCCCGACCGCGCCGCCTGCACCATCTGATCGTGCGTCCGAGAACGCCGATCCACAAACCGGTCGCAGAAACACACAGTCCCATCGTATACAATCCGCGCCTTTTGAAAAGAAAGCAGCCCCTCGTACCCGCCATGCGCCGGTATGAATCCATCGGTCCCATATGTCCTATCCGTCATACAAACTACGCGTTATACCAGATTGGGCTCGTATAGGCCCGTTATTGCAGCTTCATGGTAACGTCACCCGGCATCTTCACACCAAACCGCGCGGCATCGTAAGCGGGCCAGCGGGGAGTGGGAATCTCGATGACGCGGGCGTAGTAGAAGGACTTGAGTTCCGGGTTGAAATCGGGGTCGGTCCAGACGGTGCCGAGCTCGGAAGCGCCAATGGTCGCAAACCTTTACTGTAGCCAATCTGAGCAAGGTCGCGGTGTTTCTCGTCATCCCTCGTAAATTCCCAGCCACCAAAAAAACGGACCCGGATACGCGTTCCCGTGGTTGCATACGCCTCGCGGCGCTCCATGGCATCGAAGATCGCGCCACGGGTATTTTCTGTGGCCCACACGGCAGTCAGACCTTCCGCGGCATACATGCCGTCGGCAGAAAAGCCGAGTCCTGTTTTGCCGAGGTTCTCCTTCTTGACGTGGGTGAAGTTGTGCATCCGCGTGGAGTTGAACCAGCAGAAGAACGGCTTGTTGGCCTTCTTCGCCCGCTCAAGGAAATCCACGGCCTTCGCCAGCACCTCCTCGTCGATGAGGCGCGGGTGTGACGAACACATCGGCGTTGCCATGACGAGTTGCGGCAAAGGCAACGGTCTCGCTCCTCCGGGCGAGCGCGTCATTAATACATTCTCGGAGGCCACGCCTTTCGGAAAATCCCTTCTTGAACTGCCGGATCTGGCGGTAGAGCAGCAAAGAAAGCAGCCATGGCCCATATAAATAGAAATCCAGCGATCGTGGGGTGAGCATGCCCCCTATTTTCTCCATCAGTCTCTTGACTACGAGCCGCTCTTTTCGCAGTTTGCTTTTACCAGCAGGCGATTGAGTCTGCTTTGCTACCTATATTCAAAACGAACCCTTTCCCCAGGAGGTTGTTATGCGCCGTGGCATTATCGCGTTAATCACACTTGGATTCTTATTGCTCAGCTCTCAGCTTTTTTCACAAATCGCCAACGAGAGTATTACCGGCCAGAGTTTCAAGGGCGAGGTGACGATTAACGCGACCCCGCAAACCGTCTGGGCGGTATTGACGGATGTCCAAAAACGCGGCAGCGCCTTGGGCTATGAGCACGAAGGCCCTGCCGGAAAGCTGGAAAACGTCGGCGACAATATCCGGCTCAAAATTTCGGGAGATTCCGGCACGGAAATTGTTAGCTACGCCAAGTCCGACACTGCGCTGCGCTTTTTGTGGGAACCGGACAATGCCACTTATATATGTCAGGAACGCTGGGCTTTGGCTCCGGAAGGCGATGGCACCAGGCTGACGTATGAAGAGCGGTACACCGAATCCGGTCCGCAAACCGCCCAAGCAATCGCCGAAGCAGTAGAGTCGTACAATCAAGCTCTGGCCAAATTGAAGGCCCTGTGCGAGGAAGAATGACAGCTGGTGTCTGCTTACCAGCTTTCCCGGTTTATCGTTTTTTCGATTCATAGGCAACCCGCTCAGCAGGTTAACCTGACGGAGAGAGCCAGGCTGGAGAACTTTGCTCATTCGCTGTTTCGATGGAGCTGCGCACCAACGGGCATCTCATGCTTTCCCAAACTGAAAAAGGCCGTCTGCACTGCATTGAGATGGACGCTGAGGTTGACCTCAGGCACTCAACTCTCGGTGGCCCCGCCCGGCGATGCCTCAAGTAGATTCGATCCGACTCCAACTGCGATCGACCGCCGTTGCGCGCTGCCGCCCTGTTTTTTTTTCACGTCCTGGTCTTTGGCAACCAGGGAGGCACAGGTACATCCGCCCACCGTCCTTCGCCATAACTTCCGGGCGAATCGGCGTCCGGTATCCTCTTAATGGCTCAACGCACTGTCTTGTTTTCGGGCCACAGGTGCAGCTCGATTTCCACTTCCACAACACAGCGCCCGGGCTGAAAGCCACCAACATCCCCGTGTGCTCCCGGATAGCCAGCGTCATCGGCTGACTCGCCGACAGATAGGGGTGTCGGAAACGACCTCAATTACAATCATGCGGATTGCTTTAACAAGTTTCCGTTCCCGCCCTGGTCGAATCCCCGCTGAAGCAAAGCATCCGCGATCTCGGCGAACGCCTAGACGCGCACCGCAAGCGCCAGCACGCTCTCACGCTCAACGGGATGTATGACGTCCTCGAAAAGCTCCGGTGCGGGGCTGCGCTCAACGTCAAGGAGCGGAATATTCACGACAACGGACTCGTGACCTTGCTCAAGCAGATTCACGACGACCTCGACGCCGCCGTGTTGGATGCCTACGGCTGGGTGCGACCTTGCCACCAGCCAGCCACTTGCCGACCGGCTCGCCGCCGGGGACGAAGCAGCTGAGGCGCTGGAACAGGAAATCGCGCATCGACCAGATCGACCAGATCCTGGACGCTCGCAGCAACGCTTGGCAAGTTGGGGTGACTTTCCAGTGCTGGCGCCGCACTCCGAAAGAGTCCGGCAGCCGTCGGACTCGAAATGATTTCGCGCGCAGCGCTTTCCTCCGGCATCTTCAGCTGCGCTCCGTCAGAGTCGTGTGGAGGGCGTCGCCGTCGAGTGCGACTTCCAGCACATGGGCATCGATTCGGTCCGATTTCCAGTAGCGGCCGATTCGAAGTGCCTCCTGATCGGGTCCGCGGGAGTGACTCATTCTCGCGTCGCACTTCACCTGGCGCACGGATCCGTGGCGGGCGGTTCCAATTCGGCTGCTCGCAGTTGGCAACGGAGTCAACTCTACACATCTGACGGATAGCTTCTGTTTTACATTTGAAAAAGCCGCGCGATAACCCAGCTTTCCGCCGTCAACTTTTTCTGCGATTACGATTTCATGACCGGCACGCCTCCCGTTTCCATTGCTTTTTTCGCTATTGCCGCGCTGGCAGGAGCGGTGGGCCAGTTTCTTTACAAGAGCGGCGCTGATGCGACGGACGGAACTCTGGGAAGCTACCTCGTCAATCTCCGGCTCGTCGGCGGCGTTCTCTGTTACGTCGCAGTCATGGTGCTGTTTGTCGCTGCGTTCAAGAAGGGTGGAGCTCTCACCGTTCTTTACCCGGTCTATGCCTCCACATTCATCTGGGCGGCATTGATCGGGCTTTACGCCTACGGCACGCCGATTCGTCCGATCAACATTGCCGGGATGGCGCTGCTCGTTACCGGCATGTTCCTAATGGGCAAATCCTGATGGACACGCCGCTGGAACGCCGTCCGCTTTCGACCCGCGAGATTCCCGCCGTAAAGCGGATCGCTGACCAGCTTGCAAGAACGTCCCTCACGCCGAACCAGATCTCTATTGGCGGGCTGATCGCCGGAGTGCTTGCGGGCGCCTTTCTCATCGCGACCGCGCAACTCCCTTCCGCGGCCGGTCTGTGGTGGCTGCTTGCGGCTGTGAGCATTCAACTCCGGCTGGCGGCAAACATGTTCGACGGAATGGTCGCCCTCCGCAAATACGCGAAGTCTGCCACAGGAGAGCTTTTCAACGAAGTGCCCGACCGCGTCACGGACGCCGCAACGCTGATCGGCTTAGGCTACGCGGCCGGCGCCAGTGCGGCGCTCGGATACGGCGCCGCGTGCATGGCCGTTTTCGTTGCTTATGTCCGCGCCATGGGAAAGGCTGCCGGAGCGAATCAGGAATTCTGCGGTCCCATGGCCAAGCAACACCGGATGTTTCTCGTCACCATGACTGCTTTTTGGTGCGGTCTCACCCCGGTCGAGTGGCATTCAATAGGCCGCCTCACCGTGCAGAATCTCGCGCTTCTCGTGATTCTGATCGGCTGCGGCCTTACCGCAATCCGCCGGCTAAGCCGTATCCGCGGGACGCTCGAAAGCCGCTAATCCCATGGATCCGAATTCATTTTCCCGGCTATTTGGGATACGTGACGCTTTTGAGCATCCGGTCACGGCTACCATTGCTTCGATTGTTTTCGCAGCCATCGCGGTCGCCTGGGTCGTGATTCGAATGCTCAGTGTCACCGGACGAATCACGCCGCAACTTGCGGGTGAGTTGAAAAAGCGTACGCAGTCCTGGGCTATAATGGCCCCCTTTTTTATCGGGCCAATATTGCTCGGAGCCTTCTGGACGATCCTGGCGGTCGCCGTGCTCGGGCTTTTCTGCCACCGCGAATTCGCCAGAGCCACCGGCTTGTTCCGCAATCGAAGCATCAGCGCCATGGTTGCGCTTGGAATCCTCGCACTTGCATTTGCCGAGTTTGATCATTGGTACGGCTTCTTTGTCGCGCTCACACCGCTGACGGTTATCCTGATCGTAATCATCGCCATTCTTGCCGACCAGCCGAGCGGCTACGTGCAACGGGTGGCACTGGGAATCTTCAGCTTCCTCTTCTTCGGAACGTGCCTCGGTCACCTCGGCTACATGGCAAATGACCGGCTGTTCCGCACTATGATCCTGATGTTGCTGCTATCCGTGGAGCTGAACGACGTATTTGCATTCACGAGCGGCAAGCTTTTCGGGAAACGGAAGCTCGCGCCCAATACCAGCCCGAACAAGACGATCGGCGGAGCGCTGGGCGCGCTCATTCTGACAACGGCGCTTGTTGCGACGTTTGCCCATTTCGTATTTCGCGGGGAGATTCTCGATCATCCGGCGCATCTCATCGGGCTCGGAATGATCGTCAGCGTCGCCGGCCAATTCGGCGATCTCATGCTTTCCTCGATAAAGCGCGACCTTGGCATCAAGGACATGGGCGTGCTGATCCCCGGCCATGGGGGATTCCTCGACCGGTTCGACAGCCTGCTGCTCGTCGCGCCCGCCGCCTTCCACTATATTGGCTATTTCCGCGGTATTGGTCTCGATCAACCCACGCGGATTTTCACCGGCCATTGACCCGTGCCCACCGACTGGAAATACGATCCTGCCCACGATCTCGGATTGCCCCGCCACGAACGGGAGCGCAGTCTTCGTCGCGAGGCGGGACTGGTTTCTGTGCTGGCATCGTTCGTCTGGGGGAATCTGTCCAGGGTCTATTTGCGCCTCTATCATGGGCTCGAGATCGAGGGCCGGGAAAACCTTCCTGTGCCCCCATTTATAATGGTCGCCAACCATACAAGTCATCTCGACGCTATCGTGCTCGCGGCGGTCGTGCCACAGCGCTGGCTCGGGCATGTATTTCCGATCGCCGCCGGAGATACTTTCTTTGAAAAACCCCTGGTTTCCACCTTTGCCGCCTCATGCCTGAACGCCCTTCCCATCTGGCGCCAACGCTGCGGCGGCCATTCGCTGGAGGAACTCCGCAAACGCCTGATTGCTGAACGCTGCGTGTATATTCTCTTCCCCGAGGGCACTCGCACACGCACCGGCGAAATCGGCTCTTTCAAACCGGGAATCGGCAAGATCGTCTGCGGCTCTGCCGTCCCGGTCGTGCCTTGCCATCTCGAGGGAACATGGCAGGCGCTGCCTCCGCACCGGCGCTTTCCTCACCCGGCACGCATTCATTTGCGAATCGGCGAACCCCTTCGACTTGAGGAAATTCCGAATGACCGGACCGGGTGGGCCGAAACAGCGACCCGCCTTCAATCCGCGGTGCTGGCGCTGAAATCAAATCCCGCCGCCTGATTTGGAATGATGAATGTGGTTTCTGTCGGTACAACGTCCCGCCCACCGATCACGACCCGTCTTGCCATGGCCAGATTCGTTGAAGTCTCCCGTATCTCCAGGTTGGCAGGGCTGCTTGAGGCAGCCCACTTTGTGCGTGCGTTGGCAAATTTGCGAATTTCGCGACCGGGATCGCTCTCCCCACGCTCTGGAACAGTTCTCAAATCAATTTTCCGAAAGGCCGACGGTCATAGACCGCCGCTACAGGTGCTGTGGCGGCGGTCTGCGAGCGCCGAAAACGGAAACAACGGTTTGAAGAGATGCTCTACCTGGCTCAAGTCCTTCCCGAAAACGTCGCCGACCGATCCTGGCGTACGGCAACCCGCTGTATAACCTCGACCTCGTCGCCGATCCGGACAAGAACATCGTGGTGATTGCGAGGAACCTTAGGATCTACAACAAAACGGCCGGCGGGTGCGCTCCCCACGTTTGCGACGGTCGTCCATGAAAGGAGATCAGCCATAACCCACGAACTGAACTGCCGGATTTCCAACAGCACTTGGCGTTTGCTGGAGTCAGAAGTTCGGCGCAGCGGCACGAATGCCGACCATATCGTCGAGCTCGCCCTCGCGGCGTATCTCGGCTTCGAACAACATACGTTATTCCAGGTCTCGACGATCGGTGCGCTGGTGAAGGGCGTGTTTCAAGGATGCGTCCGCGTGGCCGATCTCAAGCGTCATGGAGATTTCGGACTGGGGACGTTTCGCGATCTTGATGGTGAAATGATTATGATCGACGGGCACTGCTATCAGGCGGTGGCTGACGGCAAGATCAACGAAGCCGGAGACGTCTGGCAGCTACCGTTCGGCGTTGCGACGCGTTTCACGGCGGATCGGACCGAACGGCTCGAGGTAGTGACCGACTTCGACGATCTGACGCGCCAGATCGCCCCGCTCAGGCCATCACAGAACATCTTCGTCGGGCTGCGTGTAGACGGAGTCTACGACGTCGTGAACATGCGGGCAGTCTGCAAAGCGAATACGGGAGAGGACCTCATAGAGGCTACGAAACATCAGTCCGTCTTCATGGCGACCAACATCGAGGGCACGATCGTCGGCTTCTGGACGCCGACCTATGCGAGAACACTCAATGTGCCAGGTTATCACCTGCACTTTATCTCCTCCGATCGGAAGATCGGCGGACACTTGTTCGATATTCAGGCGAAGGACCTTACGGTGTCCCTGCACTTGGAGACAGGATTTCACATTGCGCTGCCCGCAACGGAAGAGTTCCTGATGGCCGACCTGACGGGCGACCCGGCCGCCGAGCTGGACGTGGCCGAAAAACCGAGGGGCTGAGGGCCCCGGCTTTCGAACGCTACTACACATCAGGGCGCGTTTGTAAAATGGCTTTCGTTAAAGATCGCGAAGAATTTTTGCGCTGGACGAGGCGCAACGAGCGTCGCTATTGAGGAAATCACGGCGCGAGGCGCAACGAAGGCCAGCGGCGCAAAAAGCACCGCGAGATTGGCGGAATGTATTTAATAAACACGCCCAAGGGGCTTCGGAACTTTAGAGGGGCTCTAACCTGAGGTTTTGAAGAAGAAGCAGGTAGAGATTATCGCTGCGTGGATCTCATGCTCAGCCGCACCAGACGTCAGCGCTGGAACATCCGCACAGAACAGCCTAACCTACCGATATCCTATAGCCCGGAGAGCCCGGAGCGAAGAAGGCGTCGTCGCTCGGTGGAGCTGGTGAAAAAGGCTCCCAGGAAAACCGGCTTTCCTTCCCGGACATCCCTCAGGTGTGCGCGGATGGCCAGAATGGTGACTACGATCGGTGTGACTATCAGACGGAAATTCAGAGGCCCACTCGCCCGTCCGAGCAGCTGCTCGACATGCCGATTCAGCTCTTCAAGGACGGTATGCATCATTTCGATTCAGCGATGGCTTGCATCGTGCGCGCCAGCATGCCGCCGGAGAGGTTGCTCGCGTTGAAGCCATGCTGGACGAGGATGCGGGTCGCATAGTGCCCCCGCTGGGCGGAACGGCAGAAGACCCGGATCTCGCGGTCCTTCGGCGACTCGCCGAGGCGCGATCGAAGCTGGGGCAGCGGGATGTTGACCGCGCCCGGCACGTTCTCGAGGACGAGTTCGGCCGGATTGCGGACGTCGAGGAGGAACGCTCCGTCCACGGAATCCCATTGGCTCACCGGCATGTCGCCGCGCAGGAT
Organism: uncultured Verrucomicrobiae bacterium; assembly: GCA_963805815.1. GTDB lineage: Bacteria > Verrucomicrobiota > Verrucomicrobiia > Chthoniobacterales > Chthoniobacteraceae > CAWDWA01. Next base: position 75,083 of record CAWDWA010000019.1, on the reverse strand, counting down.
ATTGCCCGCGATCATCCCGGCGAAGTTCACCGGGTCTTTGGCGCTGCCGAACTGGGGGGCGTAGCAAACTTCCGCCTCTTCCAGGTCGTAGACGGTCGCCCCCATCTGGAGGTATGCCGCCAGCGCGCTGATCCGCTTGTCCACTGCCGGTCCATCGTCGCCGAGCGCCTGGGCGCCGAGGAGCTTGCCGTCCGACTTGCGGAAGATCACCTTGAGCCCGATCATCTTCGCACCGGGGTAATAGCCCGCGTGTGAGTTCGGATAGAGATAAATCTTCTCGTAGTCAGTGTCGCCCCGGTGCTCGAGGGTTTTCTCGCTCACTCCTGTCCACGCCGCAGCACCGCCGAAGAGACCGATGATCGAAGTCCCTTGCGTGCCGCGATAGCGTGAATCGCGACCGCAAATCACTCTGCAGCGATGCGACCCTGCCGGTTGGCCGGGCCCGCGAGCGCAATCAGGCTCTGTTCCTCTGTCACGAAGTGCTTCACCTCGATGGCGTCGCCCACTGCGAAGATGTCAGGGTTGCTGGTGCGCATGTGCTCGTCCACGAGGATGCCTCCGCGCTCGCCGATCTTCAGTCCCGCGGTTTTCGCCAACGCGGTATCGGGCCGCACGCCGATGGCGAGGATGACCACGTCTGCCGGAAGAGTCTTGCCTGAGTTCGTTTGAACTTCGATCGCACCGCCCGCCAGTTGCTTAAAACCGGTGACGCCGTCGTTGAGCAGGAAGCGCACGCCGTGCTTCCGCATGTGGCCCTAGACGAGACAGGCGATCTCAGGATCGAGCGGTCCAAGCACCTGTGGAAGCTCTGAATCAAGGTAACCTCGAAGCCCCGATGAACCAGGTTTTCGGCCGTTTCGAGCCCGATGAAACCGCCGCCGACCACCAAAGCCCGGATCACCGGCTTGACCATCTGGATGCCGGTGTAGTTGCTCATCCCCGCGAGGAAGTCGGTTCCCTTCTCGATCCACTCGCGAATCGCCCGTGTGTCCGGCACGGTGCGGACCTGGAAGATGCCGGGCAGATCGATGCCCGGCAACGGCGGATGGATGGAGGGCGCGCCCGGCGAAAGCACGAGCTTGTTGTAGGATTCTGTGGTGACATGCCCGGTCTTCCCATCGCGCAGATCGACGGTCTTGTTCTCCGGATCGATCGCGACCACCTCGCAGTTCGTTCGGCAATCGATCCCGAACACGGCACGGAACATCTGTTCCGTGGCGACCAGCAGACTCGACTCCTTCTCGATCACGTTCCCGACGTGATATGGCAGCCCGCAGTTCGCGTAGGAGACATACGACCCGCGCTCGACCATCAGGATTTCCGCCTTCTCGTCCAGACGGCGCAGACGCGCCGCCGGCCACTCCGCCTACAATGATGACTTTCATGTTCTTCTCCTCTTCTATTTTGCATTCTGAATCGTTTCACTTCATGCCGTCTGAGCCGTGCGCCCAAAGGCCTCGTCGATGATCATAGAATACTGCACTCAAAGCCATGTCACTTCGAGCGGCTTTCGGGTGTGCTTAGCCGGTTAACCCAACACGAACGTTCCATGCGGAATGTGGCCTTGCGGGAGTCCCAGCAACTCGAAAAGGGGTGGGTAGCCTTTTCGAATGCCCTTTTGGGTCAGGTCGCGCAACCTCTGCCATAGGTGCCTGCGGTCCCGGGGCAGGTTGTCCGGTTGACGTTCGTGCAACCTCTCTAATGCCTTGCGATCAATGACGATCACATAGAGATGGTTCAGTGCACTTTCGATGGTTCCGCCGACATTTTCTCTGAATATTTCCAGCTCTTTCAGACAATATTCCGACTTGAGGTATCCGTTCCCCAGGAAAAGAAAAAGGAACTGTGATCTTCGCACGTTCGATGACCGCATCCAAAGCGCCTCCCTTGGGGAAAACCAGTCTTATCGCGGCAGCTTCTGAATCTCTCCGCTTCGGGGTCTTTCACGCCTTCACTACACTGAAGTTGCGCAATTGTCTTTTCTACCAGATAGCACTCAAATGCCGCGACCCACCCATTGTGAGCGACATCGTCCGCATGGGCATAGCTCAGAAATGCATCATATTGATCGTCACCGTCAGCGCAAAAACCCATCAGAGCTCAATATCCAACACACTGCAGCTTCTTGAGGCGATGATTGATGACACGAAACCTGTCCCAGATGCGATCAACGCCGTGTCGGGACAACCAGGAGTCGCGCATAAAGTCGTCAGCTAACTCCGATGTGAGCCGATCTTGGCCCGAGTGCCCACCAAAGAAACTCCGAAAGGTGAAAGAATCGCTCGACGTCCCGGAGATAAGGATTTTCTCAAGGGTGCCAGCGGGCCATGTGGTCCCGGTGGGTATGAAGGTAGGCGCCCGGGGTGTAGAATTCGTCGTAGAACTCGAGATCGAGATGGTGCGCCTCGAGATAGATGGTGGCGATCATCGAAGGGACCGTACCGGGAAACTTGCCGAAGGTGTCGAAAATGTATTGCGCCTGATGCGCCACACATTCGCGAAATTCCTCACTGTGGACCTGTGCGGCACCGCGAACTTTCGCCGTCTCCTTCCAGGGTCCCGGTGTTTCCGGATTGAACGGCCCGCCGGGACCGAACTTCCGTTCGCACAGCGCTTCGACCGCCAAACGCATATTGGGAAAGTGCGGGGGACAGAAGCCTTCCATCACTCCCTCCAGCCCGGTGGGATTTGGATATGGCCAGCGATCGTCTGAGTCGAATCGGAATCTCAGTCCGGGGACATCGGCGTTCCCGCTTGCGCCGAGAACCGCGAATGGATCCATGCCATTGAACATCCATCCCCCCAAACCCATCCCCTGCAGCATCAGAACCCCCGCATAACAGCTTGTGGAAAGTTCCGCGGTGATCTCGGTGAGAGACCACTGCTCGACGAAAGTCAGTGGCCATGTGCTCTCGGTATCCACAATATTCCGGAACTTCTCGATGCCAGGAACCGCACGCCCGTTGATGTCATCGTAAATCACAGCTCCATTCTGAAGGAAATAGCAGAGACTCAGCAGGAGGTGCTGAGCAAGATCGCCGACAGGAATGACCAGCAATGTGCCGGGCCGATTCACAACCCACGTGTTATGTGCTTCGATGTAGGGTACCTCAGGCGGAACTGCAAGCCGCCCATCCTGCAGCTTGGTCACCCGTGCTTTCACCGCTTCGAGGACTTTCTCGAAATCGAGCGAACCATCCGGGTTCCTATCAGAGCTCGCAGGGGCATCACGATTGTCCAGCACATAAACGCCGTCGTCATCCGTGAAAAACGTTCGGCTCGTGTGAAAACCGGCGGCTGAAGGGAACGAGCGCCCGCCTGCCGCGGCCGCGTAATTCGACAGATGCGGCGCGTAGAGTTTGGCGCGGTAGATCATGTGATGCCAGCCCGTGTTTCCGCCGCAAGCTGTGACAACCAGGAGCTTCTCCAGTTCTGTTAGCGGGAAAAGTTCATGCCTAGATTTGTATGCCAACACGCCATCCGGGATCTCCGCGCCCATGAAAAATCGCCGGGCGCGGCGCCCGAGCAGCGCTTCAACAAGTCCGAACTTGTGGAGATCCTCGAATCCGGGAGGTAGTTCTGTGTTCTTCATGGCAGCTCGCTTTCAAAGAATTCGAACAATCCTTCGAAAGCGGCGGTCTGCTGCAGTCCCAAATGCCAAAAGCGTCCTGCTCACGCGCAACTCATGTTCGTCTCAATTCCCTGCAGGACCGTATACTATGAACCTGCTTTCGAAGCCTCCGTTCCGCTTTCTTTCGAAGCCGCGGTCTCAGTTCCCCTCGAAGCTTCAGATTCACTTCCATTCGAAGCTTCCGTTTCAACTTGATCAGTTTTTTTCGTCGATTCCTCGGGCGCGATAGTCGGCAAGCCTGTAATCAGGCGCGCGCCTTTTCCGTATGAGAGGTAGCCCCAGACCCAATGGAAAAACACGAATATTCGATTTCGGAAGTCGACCAGAAAAAGCAGGTGAACAAAGAGCCACGCAAGCCAGGCGGGGAATCCGCTGAACTTCGCGATGTGGAGATCGGCCACGGCTTTATTCCGTCCGATCGTGGCCATGGAGCCCTTGTCTAAGTACTTGAACGGAAGAGTCTCGCGTTCGTAATCCATCTTACGCAGTATGTTTCTGGCAGCGTGTCTCCCCCCCTGAAGTGCCACAGGTGAGACGCCCGGCAGCGGCTTACCTCCCTGGTGTGTGTACGAAGACATATCGCCGACCACAAACACCTCGGGATGCCCCTTTATGGAAAGATCAGGCTCCACCTGCACCCGACCCGCCCTGTCGCGCTCCGCACCCTCGAGGAGTTTGCCGAGCGGCGACGCTTCGTTGCCCGCGGCCCAGATCACCGTGCGCGCCTTGACGAACTCATCGTCGATCTGCACCCCCTCTTCCGTCACGTTTTTCACCATCACGCCGCACCGCACATCGATATGCAATTGATGCAGGTGTATTAGCGCCTTTGCGGAGAGCTTCTCGGGAAACATCGGCAGGACCCGTTTCATTGCGTCCACGAGAATCACGTGCGCTTCAGTCGGATCGATGTGTCGGAAGTCTCGCGACAAGGTATGGCGCGCCAGTTCAGAAATCGAACCCGCCATTTCCACCCCTGTTGGACCTGCTCCCACAACGACGAATGTGAGGTGGGCGTCATGCAATTCTTTGTCCGCGATCTTTTCTGCGTTCTCGAACGCCATCAGCAAGCGCCGACGGAGCAGGATTGCATCTTCGATCCGCTTCAGTCCGGGAGCATATTTCTCCCACTGCGGATTTCCGAAATAAGAATGGCGCGCACCGGCAGCCAAGACCAGGTAGTCGTAAGGAAATGTTCTGTGCGCAGTGCTCACAGTTTTCGCCGCGAGATCCATGGCAATGATCTCCCCCATTATAACCCGAACGTTTTTCCCCGATCGCAGAATCGAACGAATCGGCTGCGCGATGTCCGCCGGAGAAAGCGCGGATGTCGCAACTTGATACAGCAGCGGCTGGAAAAGATGATGGTTCGTGCGGTCAATCACCGTCACATCGACATCCTTGCCTGAAAGTTCGCGAGCTGCGGCGAGACCTCCAAATCCTGCACCGATGATTACTACTCTGGGTTTATCATTATTCATTATAGGGGAAACGATTATTTCGTGTGCGGGAAACCCTAATCAATTGTCCCGCGGTGTTCAATCTATTACCGGCCGGTCGCTGATCGCCGCCAGTTGGATCCTGTCCGGTAGACGCGAAGTGGTTTAGTCGCATCGAATAGGGGTTCTGTTTCGTCGGGATACTTTTTAGTCGTCGGCCAGATGAGACGCCACGGTTGGCGTTTCAAAGTATCAGTCATCTGCTCTGTGTTCGTCAGGATCACGCCGAGCTGAGGATCCAGGCCATCGAGCGTGTTGTCCAGCGAAACGGTCACGGCTTCAATGCGGTCGGCGACGCCGCGGAAGCTGGCGAGCGTATTTTGCACCGTATCTTCCTCATTCAAACGCGCCACGATCTCGTCGATCTCTCCTGTCAGGCCCTGGAAATTGTCGATCGAATGGTGAAGTGGACCTCCTTTGCGCGACATCTCAGCCAGATTTTCCCCGAGATTCCGGAATCCCGCCATGGCCTGATCGAACTCCGAACCCTTCGACGTTATTCGTTTGAGGTTCTCCGCCGTGTCTTTCACCTCCTTGAGCGCCACCTCCGCTTTCTCTGCGATCGGTCCAATCTGCGCCAATGCAAGACTCACACTTTCCGCAATCCCAGGATCGCGAACACCGATGAATACCGTCTTATCAGGGGCCAATCCACTTTTCTGTTGGCCCGAAGTAAAATCGATCACGGAATCTGCAAGCAGACTCGGCTGAACCATTCGCACCGTCACCTTTTTATAAATCTGCGCAGAAGCCTTTACCTGAGCCGTCACGAGCACCTCGTAATCCTTATGATCCGGCGGCCGCTGGTCGTACGGCATCGGCGACTCAAGTTTCGTGACCTGGCCAACACGTCTACCCGCAAGCAGCACAGCAGCACCGGGTTGGATTCCCGAGGCGTTGTCGAACATGATGTAGTAGGTATTTAACGGAGTAAAAACTCCCGGGGCGCCAAGACGGATCACGACGAACGCGACGATAGCCACGGTAACAAGAACGAGCAGTCCTGTCAGGATTTCCTGTCTTCTAATCTGCATGCTTTTTCTCGTGTCCTTCTCAAATTGGACCGGACGCCGCGCCGGTTACGAATTGCGCAACAATCGGGTTTGACGAGTGGCGGAAGCTCTCGGGAGAACCGTCGGCAATAAACTCGCCACGGTAAAGCATCGCCATTCGCGTCGCGATCTTAAAGGCGCTATCCAATTCGTGTGTGACGATGATCGACGTGGCTTTAATTTGTTCGGTAAGACTGATGATCAAATTATCGATTACGGCGCTAATCACCGGGTCGAGGCCGGCTGAGGGCTCATCGAAAAGAATCAGATCCGGGTCCAACACGAGCGCGCGGGCCAGTCCCACTCTCTTGCGCATGCCGCCGGAAAGCTCAGAGGGAAGTGCTCCTTTCGCGTCGAGCATCCCGACCATCTCGAGTTTCTCATCGATGATACGATCCATCTCCGCCTTCGATTTGCGCGTGAGTTCCTCGAGCGGCAGCGCGAGATTGTCGCGCACATTCAATGAACTGAAAAGTGCAGAATTCTGGTAGACCATGCCGATGTGCGTGCGGATTTGATCCAGCTGCCCTCGACGTAACCGATTGATTTCGCGCCCACGGAACATCACCGTACCCGCATTCGGACGGAGAATTCCGAGCACAAGTCGCAGAAGCGTACTCTTTCCGGTCCCGCTCTGACCAAGCACCACAAGCCGCTCCTGAGGCTGCACCCGGAGGTCCACATCCCGGAGCACCACCTTTTCGCCGAATTGCAGGCGTACGCCCTGGAGCACAACGATGTCGGGTTTATCACTCATTGCGGGCCGCCCGAGAACATGATCATGTTCAATAATGTGTCCGTCCCAATAACCGTCGTGATTGCAACAACCACACTCGAGGTGGTCGACTCTCCGACCCCTTCCGCACCCCCGCGCACTGTGAGCCCCTTGTAGCAGGCAATCAAGCCGATGATGAGGCCGAACAAGATACTCTTGAGAATCCCCGAAATAATATCGCGCACGTAGAGGCTGGTCAGCAACAAGTCGTGGAAATAAGAGAACGGAATGTTCAGCGAGAACCGCGAAATCAGCGCGGCCCCAAAAATCGCGGCGACGCTGGACACCACGAAAAGACTGGGAAGCAATAGCGTCACCGATAGAAGCCGCGGCGAAACAAGGTAACGCAGCGCCCCGATTCCCATTGCTTCGAGTGCCTCAACTTCGTCAGATACTTTCATGGTGCCAAGCTCTGCCGTATAGGCGGCGCCGATCCGGGCTGCCACCATGATGCCCGTAAGCAGTGGGCCGAGTTCCCGTGTAAAGGAAATGCCTATTAACCCCGGCACCAGCCGTTCGGTGCCATACGGCTTCAGTTGGTATCCTGTCAGAAGCGCCATCGTCAGTCCGAGAAAGAACGATACCATGGCGACAATCGGCACCGAACCAACACCGGCGCGCTCAGTCTGCGCAAAAAACATGCTCATCCGCATCGGTGCGCGCCCGCGCGCTAGCCGCACCATCACCTCCTGCACCATGTAAATCAGAAGCCAGACAATACTTCCTGTTTCTTGAAGAACATGAATTACGGGGCGGAAAAGCAATCGCATCGAAGGGCAGAAAGGCGCAATAAATACGTCAAAGGAGCGTCGATCAAAAGTCGCAACGTAAGATTTACCATCCGGTTCCCACGTAGCGAGGCCGATTTCCGTGCCACTTCGGTAGTTCGATCACGTCACCTGCGATACCTCTCAATTCCAGCCGTCTCTTGCTTCCGCACGCACCGCTCCAGGATGGAGTGCATGCCGGGATCGTGTTAATGCCTACGAAGCCCAACTCTGCTGATTCCCATTCCAATCAACGCCATGCGCTTCAACATCTTCGGCGCCCCGCAGGTGTACGGGCTACCTTCTCATTCTTGGTATGCCGAAATTAACATTCGCGTTCGCGTTTGAGCCGGAGGAACTTTCGTGATAAATGCCAAATACCATGGCGATTGTTTCTCGACCGGAGCCGAATGTGCTCAAGCTTGTAGGCGAACTGGACTTGCACGAGTCCGAAAATGTTCGTGAGAAACTCGAGCCGCTAATCGAAGAGAAAGTCCAAAAGATCGTTGTTGATCTCAGCAAGCTTTCCTACATCGATAGCTCGGGCATCGCCATATTCATAGACGCGTTGCGCCGCGTGCAGTCCTATGGCGGAAAACTTTTGTTCTTTGGACTGCACGACACTGTCCGCAACATCTTTGAGGTCGCTCGGCTCGACCAGGTCTTCACAATTTGTCCGGACAAAGAGTCGGCCATGACAGCCTGAACGTTTATCTGATACGAACTCGTTCTTGCGGGCAGGCCGTCCTTTCGAGCAGAATCGCCCGCATGATCGAACCCAGACAAATCACTGTTATTATAGAAAACGTCTCCCCCCTTGTAGACGGAGGGCGTTACCCGGTCAAACGAAGCGTCGGCGAAGACATGACGGTCGAAGCGGATATATTCCGCGAGGGTCACGACGTAGTCACGGCTGTTCTCAAGTGGCGCGAGATCGGAGCAGAGCGTTGGAATGAGGCGGAGATGACGCCGCTCGTGAACGACCGATGGACAGGCATCTGCTCGTTCTTCGAAAACGCAGTCTACGAGTTTACGATTGAAGCATGGTGTAACGTTTTTCGCTCCTGGCAGTTAGAATTCCGGAAAAAGTTCGACGGTGGAGTCCAGAATCTCGAAAGCGAGACTCTCGAAGGTGTGCACATCGTCGAGGCCGGCGCCGCGCGAGCCGGCGATCCCGACGACGCGACGCGACTCGAAGAAATTGCGGCCAAGATGGCAAAAGGCACTCCGGAAGAGGTGCGCAAGATTGCCTTCTGGACGGAGCTGGAGGCTTTGCTCGAGACCTGGCCGGACCGTTCTGCCTCCACCGAATACACGCCATACCCGCGCGTCCAGGTAGACCGGGAAAGAGCGCTCTTCGCGTCCTGGTATGAATTCTTTCCCCGGTCGGCAGAAGGCAAACCCGATTCCAGTTCGACGTTTCGCGACTGCCTGCCGCGGATCGACGACGCAAAAGCCATGGGCTTTGATGTAATTTATTTCCCGCCTATCCACCCAATCGGCGAGACAAAACGCAAAGGTGCTAATAACTCGGTGACCTGCAAGCCCGGAGAGCCCGGCGTGCCCTACGCGATCGGGAACTGGCGGCTCGGGCAGAACGGCGGCGGGCACAAGGACATTGAACCATCGCTCGGCACGTTCGAGGATTTCGACTGGCTCGTGGACCAGATTCACGACCGGGGGATGGAGCTTGTCCTCGATTTCGCGATCAACTGCTCGCCCGACCACCCGTACGTGAGGGATCACCCGGACTGGTATTTCAAGCGCCCCGATGGCACGATCAAATACGCAGAGAATCCCCCGAAGAAATACGAGGATGTCTACCCCGTCGATTTTTACTGCGAAGACTGGCGGACGCTCTGGGACGAAATGGTGGATATCATCCTTTTCTGGGCGGAGAAGCGTGTGCGCATTTTCCGGGTAGACAATCCGCACACCAAGCCGGTGTCGTTCTGGGAATACCTTATTGCCCGGGTCAACGAAAAATACCCCGACGTCATCTTTCTTTCCGAGGCCTTTACGCGGCCGAAGATGATGAAGGTTCTGGCAAAAGCCGGTTTCCAGCACGGCTATACCTATTTCACGTGGCGCAATGCAAAGTGGGAGCTGGAGCAGTATTTCACGGAACTGACACAGACGGAGATGAGCGAATATTTCCGCGGCAATCTGTGGCCGAACACACCGGACATTCTCCCCTATTTCCTCCAGACGGGCGGCCGACAGGCCTTTCTGATCCGTTTTGCGCTCGCGGCAACATTGTCATCGGTTTACGGGATGTACAGCGGATTCGAACTTTGCGAAAACGCGGCGGTGCACGGAAAGGAGGAATATCTCGATTCGGAGAAGTACCAGTTTAAAGGCCGCGACTGGAATGCGCCCGGGAATATCAAGGATTTCATCACGCGCATTAACCGGGTGCGGCATGAAAACCGTGCACTGCATGAATATCGAAACCTTCGGTTCCACGTCGCGGAAAACGAACAGGTGTTGTTCTACAGCAAGATGACGCGGTCGCTCGACAACATCATCCTCGTGGTGGTGAATCTTGACCCCTACCAGAAGCAATCGGCATTCATTCACGTGCCGCTCGAAGAAATGGGCATGACGGAAAGCGACACATACCAGGTGCATGACCTGCTTAGCGACGACCGTTACCTTTGGACCGGTAGAAGAAACTACGTGGAGCTCGATTCGGCACACATCTTCCGGGTCCGCCGTTGGGTGAGTCGCGAGCAGAACTTCGACTACTTCATGTAGCCGGCGTGCTCGGATGAAGCTCTGTCTTCTGACCGTCGCCATTGCGGTATTGACTGTCCATGGCGCTTACGGCCAGACGCGCTTTTCAGGCCCCGAACCCGTCGGAAGACTGCAATCGGCCGCCATCAAAGAGGCGAGCGGAATTGCGGTTTCCCGACGGTCTTCTGGGAATCTTTGGGCGATCAATGACAGCGGGAATGCACCTCAGCTGCATCTGTTAAGAATCGACGGCGCCGACTTGGGCTACGCAACGCCGATTGGTGTTCAAAATCGGGATTGGGAAGACCTGGCATCGTTCACTCTGGATGGGGAATCTTACCTCCTCATTGCCGAGACCGGAGACAACCTCGCAATCCACGACACCTGCTCGCTCTTCGTGGTAAAAGAGCCACGCCCGCCCGCGAGAGGTCTCAAATTACGGGTAGGTATTCCGATCGCATGGCGGATCAATTTCAAGTTCGAAGATGGCCCAAGAGATTGCGAATCCGTTGCCGTTGATGTCGCCGCCCGGCGGATCATACTCATTAGCAAACGTGAACCGGTTCCAGGGCTTTATGAACTGCCGTTGCTCCCCGAAACAGGCGAGATCCTCGTCGCGCAAAAGAAGGGATCCGTTACCATGAGCAACAATCCAACTTCGATTGCCGGGGAACGGCGCGCACGGGACCACCGTTGGCAGCCGACAGCCTTGGACATCACTGCCGACGGATCAGCAGCCATCCTCGCAACCTATCGGCGAGCCTTGTTTTACCGGCGTAGAAATCGGGAACCCTGGGCGACCACATTTTCACGTCCCCCCATCCTGCTCTCCCCGCATCGTTTGAATGGCTGCGAAGACACCGCGTTTTCCAGCGACGGGAATGAAATCTATCTCACGGCAGAGGGACAGAGATCGCCGATCATTCGTTACCGGCGTCTGCGCTGAAGGAAGCGGTTGGTTTTCGAATCCATCCATGCCCTGACCTCGACGGGGCAATAAGTCCTGGATAATACAACTCTCTATTTATATCCATCTAGTGAAGCTGATCGCGATCTACAAATGTCTCTGCGACGAGACCCGGCTCCGCATCCTGAACCTCCTCTTGGTCTCCCCGCTCTGCGTCTGTCATCTCCAGTCGATCTTCGGCAAGTCGCAGGTTGTGATCTCGCAACACCTCGCCTACTTCCGTGAACGAGAAATCGTCACCGGGCAGAGATATCATCAATGGATCATTTATTCCATTCCGGAATCACCCTCCAGGGAACTCGAGGCAAACCTCAAGTGTCTACAGGACTGCGTCCAAACCGAGTCCGTATTCCGGAACGATCAGACGAAACTTCGCAAGCTCATCGGAAGTAAGACGGTGCAGACGCTGCTTGAGGACAGTTGCTGTAGGCGCTCGAAATCTTCAGCTGTCGAGAGCCATACGACGAATTTATGAAAGCGAAGAAGAACGAAGCATCTCCCATCTCAACCTCAGAAGCACGTCGACTTCGTTCGAAATCTCACTTGTACGTCGCCCCCACCTCTCTCGCAGACTCGGGATCCATCGCGGCAGGTGTTATCTCAAAATTCAGTCGAAAGAACGGCTGTCGAAATCCTCGACAAACGGCAACTGAAGAAACTGAATGCCGAAACAGATGGGACGATGGTCTGGCACAGCAAACTTCCCGTGTTCATCCGGCTTTTTTCCAGATCATCCGGATAGCGTCGAGCCGAAGTCGTGTCCCGCGGATCGCCTCTTCCAGCGCAGCCATCTGTCTTTTGAGCCCGGTGATTTCATCCGGTCGCACATGGTCATTAAGTATCCGCAGGTCTTCCAGTCGGTCGATCTCCCCCTCCAACTTCGATCGCATCATGCGGCTGGCAGAATCGATCAGATCCGCCATATCCAGGGAAGCGATCTCTTCGGCACCTTTAATCATCGCCGGCAACAGATCGCGTCTCACCGGTGCCTTATCGAGGAGCGCATAGATGTTACCCTTCTCCAGCTTTGCCCTGAGCAAAGTGCGGTCGGCGGATTGATTCTTTAAAGAATGATCCACAACGACACGGATTGGCGTCGCAGGAAGGAACCGATCCGTGTGCAGCGACGCGGGTGCGACGCATTCTGCCACACAATAGAGTTCCAAAAGAATTGCGTCCGGCCCCGGCGTATTCCAGATGCCGAACGCAGCATTTCCCGACTCAGACCCGAGCAATAAATCGATCGCTCCACGCACCATTGGATGATCGAAACTCATGAACTGCAAGTCATCCCGGCTCAGCGCACGCTTTCGGTCGAACGTTCCGGAGAGCCCTTCCTCTGGCAGCGCCGGAAATGCATCGGTAAGCAAATGCCCCGGCTGGTAGACATACGACCGTTCACCCATTTCCTCGATGTTCACTCCGAAGAAATCGATTACATCCGCGACAAACGCTTCGAACGTCCTGTCCTCGTCAGCACCACGAATCGCCTCGATAACTTCCGCCGCCTCGTCCGGCTTGCATGAACTGAGTTCAAGCAAGCGATCATAGCCACCGGAAAGCCGTGCTGAAACTGCTTCACGGTGTTTACGCGTCGCCGCAATCAGCTTCTTGATTCGTGGTTCGGAAGGTTCATCGCTGACCTCAGTAACCTTACCCGCGAAAGCCTGTGCAATCTCGTTCGCCCCGTGGAGGCTTATCTCGAAAGCATTGAGTCCTTCGTGATACCATCGGACCAGCACCTCGGAGGCTGTCTTTTTCTGAAATGGAACGTGAATGGTGATCGTCGAAGTTTGGCCAATACGATCGAGACGTCCGATTCGCTGCTCGAGGAGTTCCGGGTTGCCCGGCAGATCGAAAAGCACAAGGTGATGGGCAAATTGAAAATTCCGTCCCTCGCTACCGATTTCCGAGCAGATCAGAATGCGCGCTCCATCCTGCTCCGAAAAATACGCAGCATTTCGGTCCCGCTGGATCAGCGTAAGTCCCTCGTGAAAAAGCGCACCTTTTACGCTGATTTTCTGCTGGAGCCTTTCGGAAATCTCCTCTGCAAGCTCCCGATTACGGCAAATGAGAAGCACTTTTTGTTCGCCTAGTTCGCGCAGCAGATGCGCTACCCACTCGACCTTTCGCTCTTTCGCATCGCCTGCTGATAGCGACACAATGTTCGCGCGACGCTCCGGGAAGCCAGTTATTGCGGCGCGGGTATTTCGGAAAAGCACGCGGCCGGTGCCGAATTCGTCGAGCAGTTCGGCGACTAAATTTTCGCGCGCACCCTCGTTCCCCTTTTCCAGCGCCGCGGCGTGACGTCGGATGCGGACAGACTTTTCGACAAACAAAGTGTTCTCCTTCTTCGTCAATGGCTTCCCCGTGAGAAGCCGCTCCACTGCCTTCGCCACTTCGGCGTAATGCCCTGACTCCTTCAAAAACTGATCGAGCGAAGCGTAGCGATCCGGATCGAGCAATCGCAAGCGCGCAAAATGTCCTTCGGGCCCGAGTTGCTGCGGCGTTGCAGTAAGCAGAAGCAGACCGGCCGAGTGCTGTGCCAGGTGGTCTACGAGTTGATATTCGAGGCTTGGTTGATTGGGGTGCCACTCGAGATGATGTGCCTCATCGACAATCACGAGATCCCAGGAAGCTTTGACTGCCTGCGTTGCGCGGCTGGAGTTCCGGGCGAGCAACTCGACGCTGCAAAGCACAAGCTGGCTGTCGAGAAAGGGATTCGCTTCCGGATCATTGGCCTCGATCGACTCGCACCGTTCCTCATCGAAAATGCTAAAGTGCAGATTGAAACGGCGCAGCATTTCCACAAACCATTGGTGAATCAACGGCTCGGGCACCAGGACCAGCACGCGCTCCGCACGGCCGGTGAGATGCAGCCGATGAAGGATCAGACCGGCCTCAATCGTCTTGCCCAGGCCCACCTCATCCGCGAGGAGCACTCGATGCACCAACCGCGAAGCAACCTCACCGGCGATATACATCTGGTGAGGAATCATGTCCACGCGGCCCCCAACGAAACCGCGAACCGGTGATTTTCGGATTTCGCTGCGATGATACAACGCCCGCACCCGGAGATCGAACGTGTGTAAATCATCTACCTGACCACCAAGCAGGCGATCTTCCGGTTTGCTGAAACTGATCGAATCCGCCAACTCCGCTTCCGTCACCAATCCTCCCGATGTGCGGTAAACGAGCAGGCCGTCTTCAGAGACCACAGATTCGACGAAGAGTTCCGATCCCGAATGCGTGCGGATCCGATCACCCACATCGAAACGCACGCGGCGCAGCGGCGCTGAGCGAAGCGCGTAGTGACGATGTTCTGCCGCTGCGGGAAAAAAAAGCTCAGCGCGACCGAATTCCGCTTTGAGAATGATGCCGAGCCCAAGCTCCGGTTCGGTATCGCTCACCCAGCGCTGGCCCGGGATTGGTCGTTCTGTTGGGTTACCCATTTCTGCAAGCTAGACGCGCAGCCACCGCACAGTAAATCTTTCGATGAGCGGTTCATTTTCCGCGAAGGATTGCAGAATCCCGCTCGACGGATTTGAGAGCTGCCCCGATGATAAGAGATACTGCTTTGCTGACGAACATTCTAGCTCCGGCCCGCCTCGTATGACCTCACCAAATTTTTCGCAAGTCACGTTGGCCACCGCATTCTCACCCCGTTTCATGTGGGGACTGGCGGAGGCATGGCGATTTTCGCGCCGATTCGATTCAAAATTTTCGATTATTTCCGGCGGCGAACGCACGGAGGAGAAAGAGTCGATTCTCGCGCAAGCCTTGGAACATCTTGGCATCCCGGCTGACACGGCAATGGAATGGCGCAGTGGCGATCCTGTCGATGCCATCATCGACGGCGCCGAGGCCCTTGGAACCGACCTGCTTGTGGCGGGAGCACTGATCCGTGAATATGAAGTGTCCGGCGGCCTTTTCCTGGGCGGAGTCGCCAAGGGACTGCTGAAACGAGGCTCATGCTCGCTGCTACTTATCACGAGGCCGAGCATGGAACCACGGCAATATAAGCAGATCGTGATGGTCACCGATTTCTCCGAGGGCGCGCGAAATGCCTTCCGTGCTGCATTAAGGATTGCGGAGCAGGATGAAGCGGAACATTTGCATGTCGTCGCTATCCGTTCACAGCTCAGCGAGGCACTCAAGGACATGGAACCCGGCGGAAAAAACCGACCAACAGGGGAAGCGATGCTCGAAGAATTCGCGACCATCGCATCGGAGACCTCCGTAAATGTAGATCCCCGTATAATCGAGTCCGCAACGGGTGTCGCCGCTGCGGATTTCATCAAATCCGTGGAGGCGAATTTGCTTGTTATCCCAACCGCGCATTATCCCGACGGCACGTTGCTCCCTCCTCGCATGGACTGGGTAACCCAGGTCATCCCCTGCGATCTCTGGGTCGTAAAGAAGGCAAAAACGCTTCCTGCTTCCAAAGAAATAGAGCGGGTCTAAATCTTATGCGCGTCCCAATGCCACGTTCGATTCGTAAACCTTATCGTGAGCACGATCAATCGCCTCAATAAGTCCGGAGAAGCCGCGAAGCCAAAGGTTGTCATTGCCGGGGCATCAGGTTTTATCGGCCACGCGGTGATCAGGGCGCTCCAAGGCCGCTATGATATCGTCGCCCTTAGCCGTTCCACGAAAAGTGACGAGCCGGGCATTGAATGGAGATCGTGTGATCTATTTTCTCTGCTGCAGTGCGAAAGAGCCTTAGCCGATGCGGATTATGCGATCTACCTCGTGCACTCGATGCTGCCCGCAGCGCTTACCCAGGCAAACTTCGAGGACATGGATCTTATCCTTGCGGACAATTTTGCACGGGCAGCCAGTAAGGCTGGTATTCGCCAGATCATCTACCTCGGAGGACTTGTTCCAGAGGAAACCGGCGACCTCTCGCGACATCTCGCGAGCCGCCTGGAGGTCGAAGAGGTTCTAGGTGCTCGCGACGTCCCTCTAACGAGCCTGCGTGCCGCCCTGGTAATCGGCGCTGGAGGATCCTCATTCCGCATCATGCTGCGTCTGGTGGAGCGATTGCCGGCGATGATCTCTCCCAAATGGACACTTTCAAACACCCAGCCGATCGCTCTCAACGATTTAGTTCGCGGCATCGACTGGTGCCTGGGACGCGAGGAGGCTATGGGGCACTCCTACGACGTCGGCGGCGGAGAGGTTATGACCTACCTTGAAATGATGCAGTGCACCGCTCAGGCCAGTCTTGGGAAACGGCGTTTCATTGTCACGGTGCCTCTGTTTTCGCCTGGCCTTTCCGTGCTCTGGGTACGCTTAATTACCGGTGCACACGCGGAACTTATCCGCCCGCTCGTCCAGAGTCTTCGGCATCCAATGTGCGTCAATCCCAAAAGAACACTTCCTCCGCTGTCGGCCGGCACAATGTCCTTCGATTCAGCGCTTCAGTTGGCACTCGAAGGAGAGAAGGAGATCGCAGCGAGAAAACACGAAACACGGGCACATCTCGCCCGCAGTTCATCTCCGGACTCTTCAGGATATGTCGTATCCATTCAGCGTCTGCCCTTGCCCGCAGGCCGTAACGCCCGCTGGATCGCCGAAGAGTATGCGCGATGGCTGCCGCGGATGCTCAAATTCATCCTGAAAGTTCACACCGATGAAAATTTCAACATCGAATTTCACCTTTCCGGACTTTCAGGTCCACTACTTAAGCTGAAATTCTCACCCGAGCGGTCCACACCGGACCGTCCTCTTTACTACATTACCGGAGGTCGTCTCGCCGCTGAACCCGTCCCGGCTCACCGGCGCTCACCGCCACGACTAGAATTCCGCGAAACACCGGATGGGAGAAGCGTGATGGCAGCGATCTTCAATTTCCGCCCCAGTCTTCCCTGGCTTCTCTACCGGAACAGCCAGGCGATCGTTCACATGATTGTGATGAAGCTGTTCGCTCGCCATCTCCGGCGATGGTCCGCACATCGCGGGGTGCATGTACCGGAAAACGACGTCCTCGGCAAGGCGCAGGAATCAGCCGGGCACTAAATCTGCCAAGAAAAGCGCGGGCGAAGATCGTAAATCTGCGAGGCCGCTTTTTTTATTTGGCATTCGATGCGTACTCCACCGGTGCGGAATCCGGGGAACAGCGCGAAAGAACCTACTGTAAGTTGCTAAAATGTAACGGTCTATTGCCAAATTCCGCTTCGCAGGCGTAGAAATCGCGAGATTCATAACGTTCGTCTTGCTTACCCGCGCCCCTAAGCGATTAAATTCGCATTATGCGGATCTTCATTCCGAAAGAAACTCAACCGGCGGAGCCGCGCGCGCCGATGGTCCCCACCATCGCTGCGAAACTGGTGAAACTGGGCGCCGAACTCGAGGTGGAATCCGGAGTCGGCGACTCAATCAATGCCACTGACGACGATTTCAAGAGCGCCGGAGCGGCGATCTCTAAGGACCGCGCAGCCTCGCTTTCCAATGCGGACATGGTGCTGAGACTCCGAAAACCTCCGGCGGAAGAAATCAGCAGTCTTAAGAAAGGCTCGGTCCACGTGAGTTATCTGGATCCATTTAATGACCGCGATACGCTCGAGAAACTTGCGGCGGCTGGAGTAAGCGCAATCTGCATGGAGATGATTCCGAGGTCCACGCTTGCGCAGAAGATGGACGCGTTAAGCTCCCAGGCGAATCTTTCAGGCTACGCGTCCGTCATCGTCGCTGCAGATTATCTGGATCGAATCTTTCCGATGATGATGACTCCTTCCGGGACAATTCCTCCCGCCCGGGTGTTCGTGATTGGCGTCGGAGTTGCGGGGCTGCAGGCAATTGCTACTGCGAAACGCCTTGGGGCCCGCGTGGAGGCGTTCGATACACGACCGGTCGTCGAGGAGCAGGTGCAATCGCTGGGCGCGAAGTTCGTAAAGGTCGATCTCGGCGAAACCGGGCAGACTGCGCAAGGCTATGCGCAACAGCTTACCGAGGATCAACTCCGGAAGCAGCGAGAAGTCATGGCGAAACACTGTGCACAATCCGATATCGTCATTACGACCGCGCAGGTTTTCGGACGAAAGGCACCGCTCATCATTACTGCGGACATGGTAAAAGGCATGAAACCGGGGTCACTCATTGTCGATCTGGCCGTTGAATCGGGCGGAAACGTGGAGGGTTCCAAAGTCGATGAAGTGGTAGATGTGGGCGGTGTGAAAATCATCGGCGTTGCCAACATGCCGGGGCGAGTTTGCGTTCCCGCGAGCGAGATGTATGCGAACAACCTCGCGAATTTGGTGGAGCATTTCTGGGACAAGGAAACGAATGCATTTCGGGTCGATCCCAGCGACGAAATTCAGAAAGGGTGTCTTCTCACGCATAACGGATCGATCATCCACGATTCCTTTAAAGCGTCAGTCTAACCCTCAACATTCTTCATTCCTAAATTTCACATGACATGACGCTTCTCTTCTTCATTTTCGTCCTCGCGATTTTTCTCGGCTTCGAGCTGATTTCGAAAGTTCCGTCTCAGTTGCACACGCCGCTCATGTCCGGTTCGAACGCGATCTCTGGAATTACTATCGTTGGCGCGCTCGTGGCGGCGGGGAGCGGCGACAGCGCGTTTTCCACGATTCTCGGCACGCTCGCCGTGACCTGCGCGACGATCAACGTGGTCGGCGGTTATCTGGTTACCGATCGAATGTTGGGCATGTTTAAGAAGAAAGACACCAAGAAGCCGCAGATCGGAAAATAACGAAACATGGATACGTTGATCAACTGGGCTTACATCGTCGCGAGTGCGCTTTTCATACTCGGGCTCAAGATGCTCGGAAGCGCCGACACCGCACGACGCGGCAACATGGTTTCCAGCGCCGCGATGCTGCTTGCAATCGTCGCAACGCTACTTTCCGGTGGGCTGAGTTTCACGTGGATTATCATCGGTTTGGTGATTGGTTCGGCCATTGGGGCTGTCGCGGCATACCGCGTTCAAATGACAGCGATGCCGGAAATGGTGGCGCTCTTCAATGGCTTCGGCGGTGTCGCCAGTCTGCTGGTCGGCTGGGCAGAATACCACATGCATCCGGTCCCCGAGGCTAACCCTCTGGTGACCTCACTTGCGGTTTACTTTGCGGTGCTTATTGGCGGCATTACTTTTACCGGCAGCGTTGTGGCGTTCGGAAAGCTTTCGGGGAAGATCGCTACGAAGCCGTTCCTGTTCAAAGGCCAGAAGATTGTGAATGGCGGGCTGCTGCTGCTCGGTATTATTCTCTGCATCCTCTACGTAGTGAATCCTGGCGAAATGTATGCAGTGTTTTTCATCGCGGTGCTTCTGTCGTTTCTGCTGGGGGTGCTGGCCGTAATTCCAATCGGCGGCGCGGACATGCCGGTCGTCATTTCCCTGCTCAACAGCTACTCCGGTATCGCGGCAGCGGCTGCAGGATTTGTCATACAGAACAATGTGCTCATCGTCGCCGGATCACTTGTAGGCGCGAGTGGAATCATCCTCACGCAGATCATGTGCAAGGCGATGAACCGTTCGCTCGCCAACGTGCTGTTCAGTGGATTTGGCTCGGCCAGCGGCACGCTGGCAGGGGTAGAAACTGGCGGCGAAGCAAAAGCGATCACAGCCGAAGACGCGTATTATGTTCTAGAAGGCGCCCGCTCCGTGGTGATCGTGCCAGGTTATGGAATGGCCGTTGCCCAAGCGCAGCACGTTGTAAAGGAACTCGGTGATCTTTTGGAAGAAAACGGGGCCGAAGTGCGCTACGCCATTCATCCTGTGGCCGGCCGTATGCCAGGCCATATGAACGTCCTGCTCGCAGAAGCCGACGTGCCGTACGAGCAACTGGTCGAGATGGACGACATCAATCCCATCATGCCGACCATGGACGTAGCAATCGTCATTGGTGCCAATGACGTTGTAAATCCTGCCGCTCGCGAAGTGGAGTCCAGCCCGATCTATGGCATGCCGATCATCAACGTTGATCAAGCACGCACCGTGTTCGTTCTCAAACGCTCGATGGCCTCGGGTTTCGCCGGCATCGAGAATCCACTTTTCTTCAAAGAGAACACCCGCATGTTATTTGGCGACGCGAAGCAGAGCGTCCACAACCTCGCCAGTGAATTTAAGGAATGAACTTACCGCGAAGCGGCTGACAAATTTCGGCACAGGCACACGGATCTCTCAAGATCGTCGGGGAGACATCTCAAAACGCTGGCTCGTCACTTCACGGGGAAATTAAACTCCGTGTCAGTAAACGGTTCATCTTTCAATGTGAAGTGCCACCATTCCTGTTCGTAAGTGTTGAATCCGTGCTTTTGCATCACAAACCGCAGCAGAGCACGGTTTGCGCGTTGCTGGGCGCTCAAAGTAAGATTTTCCGGCCACGAAAGTTCGTCGAAGAAATCAAACGCCGTTCCCATATCGAGTTCCCGGGGCGGCTGCTTGTCTGAGAGCGCGACAATTGTAACATCGACGGTGCTGCCTCTCGAGTGGCTGGAGTGGTCGGCGATATACTCGCGTTGAAAGAGTTCGCTTTTTGGCACGTTGGGATAGTAGACAGTCTTGGTTTTCAAGTCTTTCAGGTCTCTGGCCCATTGCACAAATTCCATGACCGCACGACGCGGCCGGTAGGCGTCGAAGAACTTGAGCCCCAGTCCGAAATGCTTCAGATCTGCCTGCACCGCTTTGAGCGCCTCCGCAGCCCGCCGGGTGAGCATAGGCTTGTCCGAAAGATAACCGTCGACCCGTCTGCCAACGAAATTGTCTTCGGTCTCGTATTTGAGATCGATCACAAGCCCCGGAACGACTTCTTCCACATGAACGAAATCTTTGGAGGGTGACTGGGCGGTGAGAAACGACGGAGCGAGACTGAGGGCAAGCGCGCAGAAGGCGCTCGGGCGAAAAAGGTTGAGCTTCTGTTTAACCATTAGAACTACCATTGGAGGCCGCGTTAGATCCGTGCGCTTTTTCAAATCGTGCGGGGCGTTCGTTGCGATTTGGGGATCTCTGCCATTTCGCGGCCGCAGTTCAGAATCTACCGCACCCCTCTCATGAAATTCCGCTCGATTACCTGCATGAATTGGCTGAGGCGACCGGCGCTGAAGAAGAAAACATCGGTTTCGCCGACGGGCGGCCGCCACTCCGGAGCTGGAATTCCGGGCAGGTATTTCACGTCGCGGATGCCAAGCTCGATTTGCCAGCCGGGCCGGGTGAGGCGCAGCCGCGCCGGCTTGAAATCGGGCGTAACCCACACTTGCGCTGACCAGACTTCGAGCTTCAGATTTTTTGCGATTTCTGGCATCAACCTCAAGTCCAGGACACGACACGGAACTCCGTCGACATCTTCGCCAGCTTTCTCCTGAACGATAAATAGTGCGGGGAGCAGTGCAATCTGATCGGTTGGAAAGGGAATTCGAAACTTCCCCATGGTAAATCCAGTCTCGGGTTCTGGAAGCGGCTCGAAAGACGAAAGCAGCGCCTGAAGCCTCCGGCCGGGCGCAGCCCATACCCGCTGTTGATCGCGACAGAGCGTTATTTTCTCGTCGTAGATCTCGCCGCTGACGCGCAGGCGATCCGGTGGCTGAATGGCAAAGTTCATCCTTTTGCCGAGAAATTCCGGAGGCGCACCCGTAAGCGCCTCGAGCGTGAACTCTGCGCGTGCTGCTTTGTTCAGTCCTGAGGATACGAACAATTCCAGAATCGGAACGACCGTGCGGGCCCATACGTCGTATCGATTTCCAGCAGCGCGAGCGGACGAAAAAGCGGGCAGCGCCAATGTAATCAGCGCGATCGGAAGCAGGATCACTTTCATTATCTTTTTGCGTTCGAATGGAGCACGTATTTACTACGTCGGTTCAGCACGCATGGCAGGTTTCATTTTTTCAATCCTAGCATCCGGCGGTATTGTCTTCGCCCTTCAGGAAGCAACTCTTCCAGGAAAGGTCATCATCGTGCTGTTGTTTGTGGGCTCGATTTTCAGCTGGTCGGTGATGATTACGAAAATTCGGATGATCCAGTATGCCCGGCGGAAGAGCCGAGAATTTCTAAGTCAGTTTCGCTCGAATCGCCAGCCGCTGAAGATCTACGAAGCACAGGACATGTATCGAGGTGCGCCGCTGTTCCGCGTTTACCGGGCCGGTTGTCGGGAACTGACACTTCACATGTTGGGTTCGCCGGAAGTCGATGAAACCTTCCGTGGTCGACTCGAGAGCGCGCCTCGAATTAATCCGGCGCAGATGCGTGCCGTAACGTCTGCGATGGAGCGCGCAGTTGGAGAAAGTGGCCTCCGGCTCGAATCGCAGATGATCCTCCTTGCCACGGCAGTGAGCGGCGCTCCGTTTCTAGGATTGCTCGGAACGGTCTGGGGTGTGATGGACACCTTTAGCGATATCGCGGCGGCCGGCTCGGCATCGCTCACGGCGATGGCGCCGGGCGTCTCGGCAGCTTTGCTGACGACGGTGACCGGACTGCTGGTCGCAATTCCGGCGATGTTTGGCTACAATTTTCTGGTCACCAGCATCCGCGCAATGATCGTGGAGATGGATAACTTCGCTGCCGAACTCGCTGCCGAGATCGAGCATCGTTACGTCGATCACGGGTCGCAAAAACCTGCTCTCTTTCGCACTAACTCATGAAACGCTTTTCCGAACGCCAGAGCCTCACGACGCTTTCGGAGTTGAATGTGACGCCGCTGCTCGATCTTGCTTTCGTGTTGCTCGTTATTTTCATCATCACCACACCGCTGATGGAGAACAGCATGGATCTCGTCGTGCCCACCAGTGTGGCGGCGGAGAACGCAGTCGATCCTTCAAAAGTGCGGGTGGTCGAAATTGACAAAAACGGAAAGCTTTCTCTCGACGGGGACCCAACAACACTTGTCGATCTTGAGATGCAGCTGACCGACCTCCGCATGAAATCGCCCCAAACGGCAGTCGTGATTCGATCTGATAAAACGCTGCCCGTGCAACAACTTATCGATGTAATGGACGCAGTTGAAAAGGCATCGATCACGCGGATCGGAGTCGTCACCACGCCCAAGAATTGAGAGATCGATGGCCTGGCACGAGGATCGACGATTCCGGGAGCGGTCGAGATTCAGGCGCAATTTGATCATCGTTACCGTGATTCACCTCCTGCTTCTCGCACCTTTTTTCTTTGCCGCGTTTAAGCCGCCACCACCCGTTCCGGAGAAAATTACCTGGCTGGATGCAGCTGCTATTCCTGCACTCAAAGCAGCTCTCGAGGAGCAGACGGATGAAAAGATCGAGATCACGAACGAACGAGCCTCGGAGAGTTTTCGAAGGCATGATTTTTCGGATCGTCACAAGCCAAGCGAGATCGCTTTGCCCACACCTACTCCCACACCCACACCCACACCTACTCCGACACCCACACCTACCCCTACCCCAAGACCGACCCCGAAGCCCACTCCCAAACCAACGCCAAAACCCACGCCGAAGAAGAGATCCACTCCACGCCCGACGCCGAAACCAACCCCTGAGAAAACGCCGACTCCCAAGCCGAAGCCGACTCCCACACCAAAGCCAAAACCAACTTCACCCCAAAAGCCGAAGGCAACACCAACTCCCGCTCCTACGCCGAGAACAATCCCCAAAAGCACTCCGGCCCCTGCCCCAAAATCCACCCCCGGACCAGCCTCGAAGCCCGCACGCGAGAGCGGGACGGCCGAAAGATCCGGCGGCCGCGAAGGAGGCGGCTCGGAGGATACCGATTACGGATGGTATTACGCGATGATTCACGACCGGTTCTACGCGCGCTGGGTTCAGCCAACTTCAGTTATCAGCTTGAGCGTGAAGTTTGTTGCGACGGTGAAGATCCGCATCAACAGCGACGGAACGATCGCCGCCGTCACTATGACTCGACCCTCGGGAAATCCGGTGATGGATGAGTCCGTGATGAAAGCCGCCCGTTCGGTTCGTCAAATCGACCCGCTTCCCCGTGGGCTCGGCGGGGATCACTACGATATCGCGATCAATTTCGAACTGGATTGAACCGACGCAGACAGGTTGACCCGAACGCATAGAGCGCCGTTGTCACCGTGTTCCGATGCATTCGCGCTGCTCGTCTTCCAAGCCCGCGCTCAAACCAGCTTCCCCCCCACCGCAGACGGGAATTCAGATGGTATTCTGAGCGATTTCGCAGCCGAGACAACCCGGCTTTCGTTCGAACTGAATCGTCGTATGAATAATTTCGAATTTGCGGTGTAATTCCTGCGCGGCTTCTCTAAGGAGCGCATCGTCGCCTTTCGGCTCGGGTTTCATGAGGTGAGCCGTAAGAGCAATTTCGGTAGTGCTCATCGCCCAGATGTGGAGATCGTGGACGTCTTCCACACCAGGCAAGGTGAGCAGGTAATCGCGTACCTTTTCCGGATTGATGTTCTCGGGCACGGCATCGACGGCGAGCGTGATCGATTCCCGAAGCAGGCCCAAAGTGCCAATTGCGATGACGAGGACCACCAATATACTGGTGAGAGGATCGATCCATTGCGCGCCGGTGAGGAGAATGGCGAGACCCGCCAGCAACACGCCTGCGGACACCGCGGCATCGGCGGCCATATGCAGAAAAGCCCCACGGATGTTGATGTCCCGCTCGCGGCCCTTCATGAAAAGCAGCGCCGTGCCAAAGTTGACCAGGATCCCGATTCCCGCCGTCCACATTACGGTGCCACCCGGAACTTCCTCGGGTTGTGAAAACCGGCGAATTGCTTCCCACGCAATCGCTCCCATGACGATGAGCAAGACGATAGCATTGGTCAGGGAAGCAAGGATCGTAGTGCGGCGAAGTCCGTACGTTCGGCGTGCTGTCGGCTTCGTCGCTGCAAGAGCATTTGCGCCCCAGGCGAGAAGAAGGGCCAGAACATCGCTAACGTTGTGACCAGCATCAGCAATGAGCGCAATAGAATCGATTGAAAAACCAACGATCAGTTCAACGACGATGTAAACGACGTTCAGCCCAATGCCGATCGTGAAGGCGAAATTATAATTCGGCGGTGCGTGCGTATGGGAATGATCGTGACTCATCGGCGCAAAACAAACGTGCTAGACGCATTCCGCCGGAGAGAGAACACCTCGGAGGCAGTCACCGGTCGAACGGATTCGTAGCAACGGGTTCACCGCAGTAGAGACAGCGAGGGCGATGCTTGAAAAGCGTTCGATTGCACTTCGGGCATGTTTTCGGCGCGACTGCCGCCACTTTTCCGTCAAGTTTACCATCCCGCATATCAATCATGACTATCCGCTTGATGAGTTCCTGATCATCGTATTCGAATTTCTCCTGAAGAATCGACCATAACGCCTCAGTAATCATAAGCAGGCGCTCCACTTCGCTTTCGAGCAAGTGGATTTCGCCACGGGTTCTCTCGGAACCGGAGCGGGCGCTGGTGGCAATCGCTTCAGTGGCGGTGGAAAAGTCGGATGCATTATGAAACATGGCGGATTGAAGTCTGCGGTCGATATTTTTCAAGATTCCATCACTTCCTGGACCTTTTCGATCAGCGTTGCGGTCCGGAACGGTTTATGGATGAATCCGGCGAATCCAGATCCAGCGAAGCGTCCCATTACTTCCTGTTCGCTGAAACCGCTCATGACCAGAACACGCAGGTCCGGTCGGATCCTGTGAATTTCGCGATGGGTGTCCACGCCATCGAGACGCGGCATCGTGAGATCCAGCAACACGAGTACCCATTTATCCGGATCTTCGCGAAAGAGCTCCAGTGCTTGCGTGCCGTCGTAAGCGGTAACCACATCGAATCCCACAATTTCTAGCATCTGGGAAGTGACAAAGCGGACCGTTTCTTCGTCGTCCGCTACAAGCACGCTGCCGGAGCCGCGCCATTCTGGAGTAAGTTTGAGTTCCGGGACATATTCCTCGGCGGTGCCTTCGGTGGCTGGCAGAAGAAGCCTGAATGTGGAACCCTTGCCGAAAAGACTGCGCACCTGTAGCACGCCTTTGTGCCCGCGGACAATGCCATGCACTGCTGCAAGACCAAGGCCACGTCCGGCAAATTTAGTACTGTAGAAGGGCTCAAAGATTTTTTCGATGGCCTTTTTCGACATCCCACATCCGGTGTCCTGTACTTCCAGCCACACATAAAGGCCCGCAGCAAGTGCCGGCGAGGTCACGGCGCCTTTGAGTTCTTCTGCGCCGGTTTCGACTATGCCAGTTGAAATGCGAATATAGCCTTCGTCGTTTCCCAGGGACTCGGAGGCATTCATGACGAGATTCACGATCACCTGGCGAATCTGTTCCATGTCGGCCATAACCGCCGGCAGATGCTCGGGAAGATCGAGCGTAAGGGAGGCCTTCTTACTGATGGAAGCGCGTAGCAATTCCTCCGAGTCGCGGACCAGCGAACTGAAATCCAGCGGGAGCACGATGAAATGCCCCTTCCCGGAATACGCGAGCATCTGCCTGCAGAGCTCGGCCGCCCGCGTCGCCGCGAGCTCGATCTGTTCAAAATATTCATGCACGGGCGAATAGGATCGAATGCTCCGCCGCCCCAGACTGGCATTTCCCAGAATGCCAGTAAGCAAATTGTTGAAATCATGAGCCACTCCACCAGCCAAAACGCCCAGACTCTCCAGACGCTGGGTCTCCTGCATTTTCCGCTCGATTTCGCGACGCTCCTGCTCAACCTCGAGACGTTTCGTCACGTCGCGGACAATGATGCTGTAAAGAGACTCGCCGCCCGTCTCAAACCGGGAAATTGAGGCTTCGGCCGGAAATCGGCCGCTGTAGCGAATGCCAGTCACCCGGTCGCTAGCGCTGTCTTCAGCACCCGTGCGCTGCGTGAGGAATTCCTTGAGTGGCCGGCCAATGGCCTTCTCAGAGTTGCATTCAAACATTGCCACCGCGGCCGGATTGAAAAAGAGTACCTTTTCCTCGGCATCGGCCGTGATGATGGCTTCTTGGGCGGTGTTGAGGATCGCCGTGAGTCGATTCTCACTCTCGAGCAATTTCTGTCGCGCTTCGTACTCGGCAGATATGTCGCGTGTCACTTCCGAGAATCCGTGAAGGTTTCCATCCTCGTCCCTCAGCGCCGTAAGCACCACACGGGCCCAGAAGCGGCTGCCATCGCGGCGCTGCCGCCAGTCTTCGGTGACGAACACCCCCTCCTTTTGCGCACACTTCAGTTCGAAGTCCGGCTTCCCCTGCTCGACATCCGAGGGCAGATAAAAGCAGGAAAAGTGACGCCCAAGCACATTCTCTGCCTTGCAAAGGCGTTGCTTTTCCGCGCCCACATTCCAGCTGTTCACATACCCTCCGGTATCGAGGATGACAATGGCATGATCAATCGAGCCCTCAACGAGAAGACGGAATTTCTCCTCCATCTTCCGCTTTGCCATTTCGGCCAGCTTGTCCTTCGAAATGTCGATATTCGACCCGAACACTCCGACAATCCGGTCGCCATCCCATATTGGTGTGACGATCTCAAAGAGATAAAGAGGTTCGCCTTCTCCGGCAGCCGGCTGGTGAAAGACCTCTCCGGCTGTGGTTTCCCCGGCGAGCGCCCGCCGATGGTTTTCGTTCCACCGGTCGACAATCTCCTCTGGCAAGTTCAGGTCTTCGGAGCGCTTGCCAATCAGATTCCCCCATCTCTGCACCGAGACCTGATTCTGCATGATGTACACTCGATCGCAATTCATCGCCCAGCAATCGAATGGCAGGCTCTCCAGAAACGTCGGGAGGAGACCTGCCAACTGCGCCGATGTAAGACTGCCGTTGGTCACCATTTTCCCTTCATATTGAAAAGCAGCATATGCGTTGCTGTGATGCGTTTTTCAATTGCGACCTGGAAATTGTTTTTTTCTTGTTCGCAAAATCATGTGCAATTCAACGTCATGCTGATTTTTGGTCATCGTGGGGCTGCAGGACTTGCTCCCGAAAATACGCTCCTCTCCGCTCGGCGCGCACTCGAATTCGGAGCAAACGGAATTGAAGTCGATGTGCATTTTGTGGATGGCCATTTCGTAGTTATTCATGACGACACAGTTGATCGAACGACGAACGGCTCGCAAACTTCACTTTCGAGCAGTTGCGTGCTCTTGATGCGGGACTTGGAGAAGTGATTCCGACTTTGGAGGAAATAGTCAAACTCATCCCGCGGGGCAAGATGATCAACGTCGAACTCAAGGGAAAAGGAACGGCGGTTCCGGTAGGCGAATTTTTCAATCGTTTGATTCAAGAAGGCGTTTTGCAGGCTAGTGACACGCTCGTTTCATCGTTTGAACCTGGTGAATTACGTGCGTTATCGAATTCTCAACTCCCGCTTGCGATTCTTTTCATGTGAATCACGGACTCGAGGAATCGCCGGAGGAAGCACGCGCCCGTTTTCACTCCAAATTGCTTGACCGTATGTGTACGGAAAGTGCAACTAGACAGTCGATCCCAAAGAACGCACGAGCGAAACTTCTCAAGACGATCGACGTCTGGGCGAAAACCCTCTGGTCGTCCGTGGACGCAAATTCGCCAAGCCGGGAATGCGAAGCGTAGATCATCCGTCATCTCGTAGCGCCTTGCGGGTGTTCCGACGAAAAGGTTTTACGCAGCCTGGATGGACGCTGACATGGCGGCTCTCCGAGAGCAGGAATCGCCAAGGTAAATGCGCCGCCTTCGAAATCCCAACTCGCACATCAGAAATCACAGAAGCATTCGAAAGTCCGGTGCGGAAGCCTCGATCAGTTCCACCGCATAGGTCGAGTCCGTGATCGGCCCCCGTAATTCCGAGCGCCTGCGCGAGTTTACCAGGGCCTGAACACAGGGAAGTATCTGGCTTTCCAACGCCCCTCCTTGCGCGCATTGAATTGAATCCTGAAGTAGGTTCAATCGCCCTTACTAACACGAAGCCATCCTCGCTGCCGCCCTTAATGAGCACATTGAGCAGCCAATACATGCCGTAATTGAGGTAAACATAGGCAGTCCCCGCAGGATACGACGCGACAAACTGTCTCGCACTGGGCCGCAGAAACGTGTGGCAGGCCTCATCATAATTCACGCTGTATGCCTCCGTCTCAACGACGATTCCTCCGGAGCCGTCCCAGATCAGTTCTCGACCAATGAGTCCCCGCGCGCAGGCGAGCGGATCTCTTTCGAAAAAGCTTCGGTTTAAAAAGTGGCGCTTCACAGTCTGCATCTTTTCCATTTCATCGTAGCCCGGAGTCCAAAATAGCACGTCCGTGCTCCGGTTCGAAAAAGTTGCGGTATCCGGGAGACCTCCTATTCGTTAAGCACGTAAATAATTAATGACGCGAATGAATTTGACGTTTTCAGGACGCCAAAGGTATTGCGCAACCGTTCTTATATGATATCGCGAAGAGCCAAACGTCTCACCCTCGGATTCAGCTTTCTGCTGCTTCTCATCGTTCTGGTTCTTTTCTCCATTCAGCGTTACTTCGCAAATCGCGAAGCCAAACGCCGTTACGAAGAGGAGCGGGCGAAAATCAGGCCGCGCGAGCTATTCACAGTGAAGGCCGAACGCCGGGATGGAGTCCGCACCCGCCGTTATGCGGCGAGGGTAGCTCCCTGGATCGACGCGGAGGTTTCTGCAGAGGTCGCTGGAAAAGTCGAAGAGGTTTTTGTCGATCCGGGGTCGGAGGTCGAAAAAGGCGACCTACTGGTCAAGCTCGATGAACGCATGGCGGTTATCGAGCTCGCTTCAGCCAACGCGGCGCTCGCTAGCGCAGAAGTGCAGGCAAAGGAATCAAAGCGCCTCCTCGAAGAAGCGGAACGACTCGCCCGACGGAATGTCATTTCTTCAACTGAGAAAGAAGCAAGGGAAGCTTCGGCCGACGCGACGGCGGCAGATCAGAAACGCCTAGCGGCGGAGCGCGACCGCCTCGCGGAAATGCTCGATCGGAACACGATCCGGGCGCCGTTCGACGGCATCGTGCGGTCTCGATCCGTCGACATAGGCGATTTTGTGGCGGTGAACAACCCCGTCGTAGATCTGGTAAAATTAGACCCCCTACGTGTCGTGTTTTTTGTGAGCGAGTTTGAAGTGCCAGCGTTCAACGCGGGCGACACCGTTAAGCTTGCCATTGCGGGTATGGAAGGAAAAAAATTTACCCCGGAAATCATGAATGTGAGCCGGAGCGCGGACCCGCAGACGCGTCTTTTTCGGGTTGAAGCAAAGCTCGAAAACCCGCAGAAAGAAATTCTCGGAGGTACCCAGGGCATCGTTGACGCCGAAGTGGCAAATTACTCCGATGAATTGTTCATCCCCGCAACCGCTGTGCACTTGAGCGGAAGGCGGGCGCTGGTCGAAGTCGCCACGGAGGACGGAGCAATCCATGCAAAAGAAATTCAGATCGGACAGGAAGTGGATGGAAGTTATCCGGTCGTTTCCGGGCTCGGTGAAGGCGAAGAGATCGTAGTCCGTTGATGAGAACCAGGGTCTTTGCAGCATGAACGCAATGCCGCGATGGAGCGTAAGGAACCGCGTCGCAGTGAATCTTTTCACTCTCGTGCTTCTTGTGCTCGGGTACTATTCAGCCGGTTTCAAGCTGACGAGGGCCCTTTTTCCCGACGTGCAGACGAATTTCATTCGAATCACGACGCTCGATCCGACCACCAGCGTGCCTCTCGATATTGAGCGAACCATTACGGTTCCGATCGAGGAAGAACTCAGCGATGTGCAGGGCGTGACACGGATGACTTCCTACTCACAGGATAATATCTCCCAAATATTTCTCGAGGTCGATCCGTCGATCACGCATCTCGACCCTGTATTGAACGAGGTCCGGCAGGCGGTAGACCAGGCAGTCGCAGAACTACCAGACTCTTCCGAAGTGCCTATCGTTGAAAAATTTGATATCCCGGCACCGCTGATTACCCTGGTGGTGGCGTCTCCACCGCACTTCGACATCCGCGAAGAACGCTCCGCGCTCGACCGGCTCGAACGACGCTTGAAGATCATTCCCGGGGTTTCCGATGTTCTGGTTGATGGTTTGAGTGACCGCGAAATCTGGGTCGAGTTGGATCCCTACAAACTTCAAGGGCTTAGCGTGTCTTTGCAGGAAGTGAGCGATGCTGTCAGCCGCAAGAATGTCAATGCCGTCGGTGGCCGTCTTGATGCGGAGGCTGGAGAGCGGGTGATTCGCGTTCTTGGAGAAGTCACGAGCGCAGACGAACTGGAGACCCTCCCGGTGAAAGTAGAGGGCGATCAGCTCGTCCTGCTTCGCGACGTCGCAACGATCAAGGAAACGTCAGAGGAGGAGCAGACGCGTGGCCGATTCAACATGGCACCCTCTGTAACCTACACGATCGTGAAGAAAAAAGGCGCCGACGCCATCGACGTCGCGAAAGAAGTTCGGAAGGTCTTTGCAGAAGAAGCCGCTCGCTTGCCGAAGAGCTTCGAAACAGCGGTGACGGGCGACACGACCAAATATATCAACACCCGAATTGAGACGGTTCTGAAAAACGGTGTCCAGGCGCTAATCCTGGTAACGCTCCTGTTGATCCTCTTCCTGAACTGGAGGCTCGGCGCCATAGTTGCCTTCGGCATTCCGGTTTCTTTTGCAGGCACCTTCGCCATTCTCTTCTTTGGCGGATACACGATCAACCTGCTCTCCCTTTTCGCCATGATCATGGCGCTGGGCATGGTTGTGGACGATGCGGTTGTGATTGGGGAAAATTCGTTTCGTTACCTGGAGGAAGGCTACACTCCAGCGGCGGCGGCGATGAAAGGAACCAGTGAAGTAGTCTGGCCCGTGATCGGCAGTGTGAGTACAACCGTGGCCGCGTTTCTGCCACTCATTCTGGCGGAAGGCCTCATCGGGAAATTTCTCGTTATCGTCCCGGTCGTAGTCATTTCCACGCTGGCGTTTTCGCTCGTCCAGGCGTTCCTCGTTCTACCAAGCCATTTTGCAGACTTCGTTCGACGCGGACGCACGGTGCAGGAAATGGAAGAGTTGTTGGCGACGGAAAGGCGTTTCCTAAAACGTTTCTCCCTCCGCGCGAACATCATCTATCGCGAAATGCGAATTTTTCTGGGTAACTTCCTTAACACGGTAACGGATATCTATCTTCACCTCCTCACGATTTCGCTGCGTCGGCGCTACTGGATCATTGCCGGATTTATCCTCAGTCTTGTCTGCGTTGGTGTCGCGCTCGCGCTGGGCGTTGTCCGTTTTCAACTTTTTGCCGTGGATTTTGCGGACCGGATCATCATAAAACTCGACTTACCGGCTGATTATTCACTCGACCAGTCGGAACCCATTATTGCTCAGGTCGAAAACGACATCGTCCGGAGGCTTCCAGAGACGGATCTTGTCGGGATTACGACACGGATCGGGGCACGGCTCGATCCCACCAATCAATTCCTCGTTTACGGCTCGAATGTCGCAATGATCACGGTCGATATCGACGAGCAGAATCCGGACTGCCGCAAACCCTCGGTAATTGAGCGGGATTTAAACAATGTCCTGAGGAAATACCCGCAATTTTCAAAAGTCATGGCATCCGCCGAAGAGGGCGGACCGCCCGTAGGACGCCCCATCAACGTCGAGATTCAGGGTGAACGGTTCGAGAAACTTCGTGAAATTGCGTCCGTAGTTGAAGCAAGGCTTTCGAAGGTGGAAGGCGTTTACAACGTGGACGATGATCTCGAGCGCGGAAAGACGGAGTATCAAATCAATGTCGATCAGGCACAAGCGGCCCGGCAGGGACTTGACGTGCAGACGATTGGGCGTTCGCTGCAGGCGGCCTTTCTCGGTCTCGAGTCGTCAAAAATTCGATGGGGTAATGACGAAGTAACGATCCGGGTAAAGATGCAGGACCGGTATACCCGCGACCCGGAGCTGCTGCGCGGGTTCCGGTTAATGAATCGCCAGGGCCAAATGGTGTCACTCGATTCCGTGGCGGACATTGTGCGGACAAGTGGGCTCGCCCGAATCAAGCGGCAAAATCAGGAGAGGATGGTAACGGTTTCTGGCGACGTGGATGACCGGGTAATCACCTCGGCGGAAATCAACAATCAACTCAAGGAATCGATCCCGGAGATCGAAAAAGACTTTCCAGGATATCACCTGACTTTGACGGGCGAGAACGAGGACACGGAAAATAGCGTCAACTCAATGAAGTTCGCTGCGATGATCGCCTTGTTCCTGATCTACACATTGCTTGCCACGATTTCGAATTCGTTCTTTCAGCCCTTCGTGATCATGGCGGTAATCCCATTCGGCATCGTGGGTGTGGTAATCGGCCTCATCGTCATGCAGGAACCCCTGGGTCTCATGTCCATCATGGGTACCATCGCACTCGCCGGCATCGTCGTGAACAACTCGGTGGTATTTGTGGATTTCATAAACCAGTACCGGCTGGATCGCACACGCGAAGACGTCGATACACATGAAGCTCCGACCCGGCACGTCGGCATCGTTCGTTGGCGGTCGATCCTGCAATCGGGGAGGGTCCGCTTTCGCCCGATCTTTCTTACCACGGCGACAACGGTTGTGGGGCTGACTGGACTCGCCTTCACCACGACGGGGCAGGAGCAATTCCTCGCGCCAATGGCGCAAGCCGTCGTATTCGGGCTTAGCTTCGCAACCCTCTTGACCATGGTATTGATCCCATGTCTTTATTCGATCCTCGATGACGTCGTAACATGGCGGGAGCGGCGGCGAGCGCAGGCCAGTTGATCGAAACAGAGCTCTCGAACCGCACAACCTCCGCAAACCAGCGCCGTCTCTTGCGTATCTTGAGGAGACTTGGCACATTGTACTCAGGCGAGCCAAACCACCGACCAATGTACGGATTTCAAATATCAGACGACTATCAGCCGCTCGGGTGGATCGGAAAATATCCCATCCATGCGGCGACGCTGCTCGTGATCGTGCACGTCCTCACGATGATTGCCACGGCGATCGCATTTTCGGCCGGGTTTGGATCCTGGCTCGCGAATACCCTGGCCTTCAGCAGCCCTGCAATTTTTCAGCGGTTCGCCTTCTGGCAGTTCGTCACCTATCCGTTCATCAACTCGCCATCGATCTGGTTTCTTATCGAGATGTATCTCTTGTTTTCGTTCGGCCGCGAGGTCGAGCGATTCATTGGGCGACGGGCATTTCTTTCGCTGTATGCGCTCCTCGTTCTCGTGCCGGCGTGCCTCCTCACTGCGATCGGTCTTTTCGTACCGAGCCGCCTGATCGGATCCGGAACGGTCAACTTCTGCGTCTTCATTGCGTTTGCGACGATTTACCCAAACGTGCGGCTCATGTTTGGGCTCGTGGTAAAATGGGTCGCTCTCGCTCTTTTGGCCGTTTATTCGCTCCAGATAATGGCTTCCACAGATTGGACGGGGATCCTCGTTCTCTGGGCAAGTGCGTTCATCGCATTTGCCGGAATACGACGGCTTCGAGGACAACCTATCCTCGAAGGGCTTGGAATACCCGGGCTTGGTGGCGACCATGACGGCGCGTATGTGCTTCACGAACAAAAGCCGATCCGCACAAAGAAGCCGAAGAAAAAGGCCCTGAGTAAGGAAGAAGAGGTCGAAAACGTGGATTCCATTCTGGATAAAATCTCCAAGCGGGGGATTGGAAGTCTCACAAGCCGCGAACGCGCGTTGCTCGAGCGCGCCAGCAAGAAATTGAGTTCGAAGGATCGGCACCATTGAATCCTCATGTGGTATTCTCGTCGTTCGAAATCGAATTTCTGGTGCGAAGAGAACGAGCTTCCCGTTCAGCAGCAGCATTTCAAAAATGATATGAGTCTTTCGCGATGAGCACCGAAGATCCGCAGAAAACGTCTTCCCCACCGAAGCCGCCCTCCCAGCCGAAATCGCTCTACGATCCGGGATACGTCAACGCGATGATCCACTTCTATCGCGGCGAGCTCGGACGGATCATGGTCTGGCGAACTCGGCTCGACACAACAACCACCTGGGCAATCACGAGCACGACGACGATTTTTACCGTGGCCTTCACGGTCGCGCAGGTGCCGCACATCATTTTCATTTTCAACTTGGCGGTCGTGACGGTAATGCTTTGGATCGAGGCACGACGATACCGGTTCTACGATGCATTCCGCGCCCGTGTCCGAATGCTGGAGGCGCATTTCATGGTGCCGATGGTGATGCAGAATGCCTCGTTGCTGCAGGGTGATTGGAAGAAACTTATCTGCGAAGACCTGTTTCTGCCCTCGTTCAAGATCGGCAAATTTGAGGCGGTCGGTCGGCGTCTGAACCGCAACTATCTTTTTCTGTACATCATCATCCTCGTTGCCTGGGTCGCGAAGATTTTCCTGCATGCGAAAATCGTAATCGGAAAGGATCATATCGAAAACTTGAACGACTTTTACCGGGCGCTTTCAGTGGCTGGATTTCCGAGCTGGCTGACCGCGACAGCATTTATTTTGACATTCGTATCGGTCGTGTCGGTCAGCGCGTACGTCTCGAGAAAATCGGCCGGGGAGGTCGGGGAGTTCGGCACGCATCGGGCGCTCTGGAGGATCTGAGGAGGATTCGAGGGATTTTCCTGTATGGACGAAATTGTACCCATTGAACGTCTTCGCGCCATCGTGGCGCGACTACGTGCACCAGACGGCTGCCCCTGGGATCGCGAGCAAACGCATTCCAGCATCCGTGCCGATCTTCTCGAGGAAGCTTACGAAGTGGTCGAAACGATTAATTCCGGCGACGACGCCCACTTGCGCGAAGAACTTGGCGATCTTTTGCTGCAAGTCGTGATGCACAGCCAGATGGCGGCAGAAGAGGGACGATTCGACTTCGATGAGGTCGCGACCTTAATTGCGAATAAACTGGTTCGCCGGCATCCGCACGTATTTGGTGAGAGCAAACTTGCAGACAGCGAGTCTGTATTAAAACAGTGGGACGAGATCAAGCGGGAGGAGCGCGGATTTGAAAAGTCCGTGATGGATGATGTCTCGCAGGCGCTTCCGGCTCTGATGCGAGCCGCAAAGGTGCAGAAACGAGCGGCCCGCGTGGGATTCGACTGGTCTGAGCTCGATCCGGTCCTGACGAAAATACAGGAAGAGACCGAGGAGGTGTCCCGGGAGATCACTTCAGGCGACCAGGTAGCCCTCGCCGAAGAGATCGGTGACCTTCTCTTCTCCGTGGTAAATTTAGCACGCAAGCTTAATATAGAGCCCGAGATCGCGCTTCAGCACGCAACGAGAAAATTCGAATTGCGCTTCCGGAATATGGAAAGGGAAATTCTGGCTCGCGGCGAGGATTTACATAGCTTTTCACTCGATCAGCTAGATGCCATCTGGGAGGCGGTCAAACAACGTGAATGAGGGTGCATTTTCGCAGGTTCAAAAATGTCCATTAAGTAAGTTGAGGTCGCTCTCGCGCAGGGGCGTTCCGGTGCCTGTCAAATTTCCGACGTGGAGCAACTGAACAAAACCAAACAAAAACTCGTTCCTATCATTGCGTTACCGGGATTCGTACACCGCCTCCGCTTCTCCAGGGCTTGCCCTCAATTAGCCTGAATTGACCCCGGCATTTTTTCTTCCGAATGAGAACCGGTTTCCTTGACAAACTCATCGAACGCATCGGCCGGATCGGTCCGGAAGACGTGCAGAATTACCTTCTCCGGCTTGCACACGAGCGAGGTTTTCTCGAGACCATTTTCAACGCCATTCAGGAAGGCGTAATCGTTACTGACGCAAAAGGACTAATCAGCTACGTGAACGATTCCGCCTGCCGGTTTTTCGGACTGGAACGCAAGGATTGCGAGGGCCGGCTGCTCGCTGAGCGTATCAAAGGTCTCAACTGGGAATCGCTCACTAAGGCGGACGGAATCAGCAGCCGCGACATGGAAGTCTACTATCCCGAAAATCGCTTCATCAATTTCTACGTCGTCCCTTTGAGTCTCGAGAAAACGGCGAGGCTCGCGCGAAAAGGGGT
Organism: uncultured Verrucomicrobiae bacterium; assembly: GCA_963805815.1. Lineage (GTDB taxonomy): Bacteria > Verrucomicrobiota > Verrucomicrobiia > Chthoniobacterales > Chthoniobacteraceae > CAWDWA01. Next base: position 37,806 of record CAWDWA010000019.1, on the reverse strand, counting down.
GCGTCGTCAACCCGCTGCCGTCGAACAGGAACTGGTCGGTTATGCCGTTATCCTGCGCGATATCACCGAGACCCGCCGCACGACCGCCGAAACTATCGAATCCGAGCGACTCTCTGCGCTTACCCTCCTCGCCGCCGGGGTAGCCCATGAAATCGGCAACCCCCTCAACTCGCTGCACATTCATATGCAGCTCATGGAGAGGAAGCTACGAAAACTTCCGAAAGAATTACGAACGGAACTTTCCAATTCGCTCGACGTAGCAAAGGAAGAGATTAAGCGACTCGACTCAATCATTAACCAGTTTCTCCGCGCGATACGCCCCGCTCCGCTCGATATGCGGTTGGAGAACATCAATACTCTCGTCGAAGAATCGATCGGCTTTCTCGCAGCGGAGATCGCAGACCGCGACATCATTGTCGAAAAGGAACTGCGAAAAGATCTGCCCTCCATCGAGGTCGACCGAAATCAGATCAAGCAGGCTTTTTACAACGTCATCAAGAACAGCTTCCAGGCGATGAAGACCGCCGGGATCCTTCACATCGCGACGGATCTCGTGAATGACCAAATTGTCGTCACGTTTACCGACACTGGCGGGGGAATACCCGCTGATGCGATGGGCCAGATATTTCAGCCCTATTTTACGACCAAGAAAAGTGGCTCCGGTCTGGGGCTTCTCGTGGTTCGCCGTATCGTGCGCGAGCACGGCGGCGAAATCGACATTGTCAGCGACGAAGGCAAGGGACTAACACTGACGATTCGTCTTCCTCTGGCAGAGAAGCGAGTGCGATTGTTGCAAGGTTGAAACCGTCCGAGCAGTTCAGAGCCCGGTCTCGGATGGCTTCCTTGTCAAACGGTTTCGCACCATAACGTAGAACACCGGCGCCAGGAAAACGCCGATAAGTGTCACGGAGAGCATGCCGAAGAATACTGTTGTGCCAAGAGCCTGGCGCATTTCGGCTCCGGGACCCTGGGCGATCACCATTGGAAGTACGCCAAGTATAAAGGCAAACGAAGTCATAATGATCGGACGCAACCGGAGGTGCGCCGCTTCGACCGCCGCCTCATACACTCCTTTACCGATGGCTTCCCGCTGCCTCGCAAAGTCTACGATCAAAATGGCGTTCTTACTCGCGAGGCCAACGAGTACAACGAAGCCAATCTGGGTAAGGATATTATTGTCCATTCCGCGAAACCAAACACCCATGATCGCCCCAAATAAACAAATCGGCACGGTAAGAATAACGACGATCGGCAACGTCCAGCTTTCGTATTGCGCCGTGAGAAAAAGAAAGACAAAGAGAATCGCAAGCGGAAAAACCAGAAGGCCAACATTCCCCGCCTGCTTCTCTTGATAAGCAATATCCGTCCACTCGAAGTCAATCCCGTCTGGCAACACCTTCGCGGCAAGTTTCTCCATCGCATCCAGCGCTTCTCCCGAACTGAACCCCGTCGCAGTGTCCCCACTCAAATCCGCCGCATTATAAAGATTATAGCGCAGCACCCGATTCGGACCCGTGATAGATTCGACTTCGACGATGGTGCCGAGCGGAACACGATCGCCATGGCGATTGCGGGTTTCGAGATCGGAAATGTCCTCCGCTTCGTCTCGGAACTGGCTTTCAGCCTGCGCCACAACCCGGTAGGTGCGGCCGAGCAAGTTGAATTCGTTCACAAAGGTGGAACCAAGAAAAACCTCCATGGTGGAAAAAATGTTCTCCACCGGGATATCGAGCATCTGAGCTTTCACACGGTCGACATCAACGAAATATTGCGGAGACGAAGCCCGAAACGGCGTAAACACCTGGGTTACCTGCGGCACCGTCGCGGAAGCAAACATCATGTTGAAGGCCGCTTGTTCCAGTGCAGCGTATCCCAGACCCGCACGATCTTGGAGCATCATCTTAAAACCGCCGCCACTTCCAAGACCCCGCACAGGAGGCGGGGGAATAACAATCACGAAAGCTTCGTCGATATCGGCAAGCTTTTGGCGCAACTCACCGATGATCTTGTCGCCGGAAAGTCCTTTCTGAATTCGTTCCTCAAAGGACAGGAAGGGCGTGAAAACCACACCCGCGTTTGACGCGTTGGAAAATGTCGCACCATTAAATCCAGCGAAAGAAACTGCATCCAGTACGCCCGGAACGGTGCTCGCCGTTTCGGCGACATTTTTTATCACGGCGTCAGTACGGGTAAGCGAAGCTCCCTCGGGCAGTTGCACCGCAATGATCGCGTAACCCTGATCCTGCGGAGGAATGAATCCGGTCGGCACATTTCGAAAACCAAGCCATGTGATCGCCATGAATCCACCGTAGATGAGCAACGTGATGATCGAGTAACGGATAGCGCGTTTTACCAATCGCGTGTACAGATGCGATCCCCGGTCGAACTGGTGGTTAAAGAAACGGAAAAACCAACCAAGCAGTCCGTCCAGCACGCGACCGAACCAGTCTTTCCGGGCGCCCTCCGGCCTCATAAGGATCGCCGCAAGCGCGGGACTCAGGGTCAGAGATACCACGGAAGAAATGATGGTCGAGACGGTTACGGTTAGCGCGAACTGTCGATAGAACTGGCCTGAGATACCGGGAAAAATCGCTGTCGGCACAAACACGGCGGCAAGCACGAGCGTCGTGGCGATGATGGCGCTGCCGACTTCGTCCATCGCCCGCTTGGCGGCGGCAAGAGGCTTTAGTCCAAGCGCGATGTTTCGTTCGATGTTCTCAACAACGACGATGGCGTCGTCGACCACGATACCAATCGCCAGCACGAGTCCAAAGAGGGACAGATTGTTTAATGAGTATCCAAAGCCGGCCATGGCAGCGAACGTGCCAATCAAGGAGACCGGAATCGCGAGCAGAGGAATGATCGCGACACGCCAGGACTGTAGAAAGACAAGAATCACGACCACAACGAGCACAACCGCTTCGAGAATTGTATGAAGCACCGCGCGGATGGATTGCTCGATGAAGCGAGTCGGGTCATAGACAACGCGATATTCCACCCCGGAAGGAAAATCCTTACTAAGACGCTTCATCGCTTCTCTGACGCCTTTGGCAGTAGAAAGGGCGTTGGATCCGGGCCGCTGGCGGATCGGCATGGCCACGGCGTTCGTCTCACCGAGGTAACTGTTGACACCGTAATCAAGTGCACCGAGTTCGATACGCGCAACGTCTTTAAGTCGCACAACGCGTCCGTTCTCCCCTGTCTTGACAATAATGTTCTCGAACTGGGACTCATCCTCAAGCCTGCCGAGCGCATTTACATTTACCTGGAACGCACCCGGCCTATCCATCGGTTGTTGACCGATAATACCGGCCGCAACTTGTATGTTTTGAGCGCGGAGAGCAGCGACGATGTCGGATGCGGTGAGATCGAGAAACGCAAGGCGGGCGGGATCAAGCCAGACGCGCATGCTGTATTCGCGAGCGCCGAATAATGGCACGTCACCCACACCGTCGAGACGGCGAAGTTCGTCGCGCACGTTTCGGAGAGAGTAATTACTAAGGTATAGTTGGTCGCGCTCGCCGTTTGGAGACAGCATATGCACAACCATCAGCAGATCGGGGCTGCTCTTTTCCGTCGTAACGCCGATGCGACGAACCTCTTCTGGAAGTCGTGGCTCGGCAAGAGCAACGCGGTTCTGCACCAACACCTGCGCGGTATCCAGGTTCGTGCCCAACTCGAAAGAGATCGTGATCGATAGCCGCCCGTCCGATGTGCTCTGCGAACTCATGTAGAGCATTCGTTCAACGCCGTTAATTTCCTGCTCGAGCGGGGTAGCAACGGTCTTTGCGATTACATCGGAGGACGCACCGGGATAACTCGCGGTAACGACCACAGTCGGGGGAGCGATGTCCGGATATTGCGCGACCGGCAATGTAAAATACGCAATCGCTCCGATGAGCGTGATGATAATCGACACGACGATCGCGAATCGCGGTCGATCGATGAAGAAATGGGAAAGCTTCACTTCTCTCCAGAAGTTGAAGCCTCGTCAGGTGAAGGGCTTCCTTTTTGTGCTTTCTGCAAGGCGACCGGGCTAACCTTCGAACCCGGCCGGAGCAGCTGCAAGCCGCTCACGACGACCCGATCCTCGCCACTGAGGCCGGAGCGTACGATACGCAAACCCTCGTGCATAGGCCCGAGTTGCACGGTCCGCGCCTCCACAGTGTCATCCTCTTGCACCACCCAGACCAGCTTTGCGCGTTGATCCGATACGATCGCCTTGTCTTGAATCAATACCGCCTCATGTTTCGGCCCCGCCGGTACACGGACGCGAGCAAAGAGGCCGGGCGTTAAGAATCGATCGTCATTTTCAAATATCGCCCGAGCACGCAATGTGGCGGTTGCTTCGTCAAGCCGATTGTCCACAAAATCTAGTTTTCCCTTGAATGGAAATCCTTTGCTGTCGGCGAGTCCCATTTCGACAGGGCTTCCCTCCTCTCCACGCGCAGGCAGCTTACCCTCCATGGCGAGCCGCACGTACTTCAATACTGCGCGCTCATCGACATTGAAATACGCATAGATGGGATCATGCGGCACAATGGTGGTGAGGAGCGTGGACCCTTCCGCACCACCGGTAATAAGATTGCCTTCGGTAACAAGTTTCTGGCCGATGATCCCAGATATGGGCGCAGTGACTTTGGTGAATTCCAGCTGCAGTTCCGCTATTTCCAATTCCGCTCGCGCAGTCTCCTTCGCGGCAACCGCCTGCCTGTAGGCATTGACTCGCGTATCGAATTCCTCCTGTGCGATTGCCTTCGAAGCAACGAGACCTTTGGCCCGATTCCGGTTCAATTCCGCAAGTTCCACTTTTGCTTCCGCCTCGTCGAGTTCTGCTGAACGGGCTGCGGCCTCGGCAGCAAAGGGGCGCGGGTCAATCACAAAGAGTAGCGCTCCCTTCGCAACGTCCTCGCCCTCCTCAAAATGTACGGACTCAAGAAACCCGCTAACCCGCGCTCTCACTTCAACAAGGTCCACCGCCGTGAGCCGCCCAGTGTATTCGTCCCATTCTAGAATCTCCTGAACTTCCGGTGTCTGCACCGTGACTTTCGGAGGCGAGGGTGCGGGCGGTTGTTTCCCCGGGCCACAAGCGGTGGTAAGGACACTCAGTAAAAGTATTATGAATGAATGTCCCCGGTCGAATCCTCCTTGGAGGCGAGCGGAATTCAGAGATTTCGAATACATCGTTTCGTTCTCCAAGCCGCAATGAGCGGAGTAGATTTAGACAGGTTGACTAACAGGTCAAATCACCTTTGCGTTTCTTTTTCTTGCCAGCAACCGGGTGAGAAATAGCGGAAGCCTGGCATGAGGGCTACCAAAAAAAATCGCCTACCCGAATCGCCGGAACGCGATCTTTCAGATCAGGAAGGAAATGCTGAATAAAGAATAAGCAGCACGGTAAGCAGCAACAGGAAGAGCATTATGAACTTGAATCGTTCCTGACGTCGCTCCGCCTTTAGACTCTTTCGACGCCTTGGCGCCGCCGAGACTACCGCATCGAAGCGTTTATCGACCAGGGACATGGGTCGCGACTCAAAACCACGCGTTGCATAAGCCGATCGCTGCATCAGTTCCTCTCGGCGACGGCGCTGGGCTTCCTCGGCCCGCCGTGGAGCTTCCTCGATGAGCGTCTCCAGTTGTTGCATTTGACGCCGGAGATTTTCCTCCTGCGCGGCGAGAGCTTTCTGTCTATCGTCGAGGGGTGTAGATTCCGCTTTGCGGGCTGTTCTGCGTAGAGAGCGTGACGGCATTTAGGTTGGTTTCAAATACGGCAGCAGGGTTCAGGCCGGTTGAGTGAAAATTGCAATGAGAGTAATTAGAATAATCAAGGCAACCAGGACGAGTGGCAATGTGAAAGCGGCACCCACCTTGAGCCAGTAAACAAAACCCTTTTCAGAGGCACCGTAATCGATCTGAAATGGATCGGGTTCCACACCAGCTTCAATCATTTCCTCCGTAACCTCCGGCGTGATTTTTGCCCGGCACTTCGTGTATTCGGCGTTGGCATCGTCCACGGCGCTCAACGCGCGATTGAGTTCCTTGTTGATATCCACCTTATCCCAAGTTTTCGGATTGATCGCTTCGAGCGTGTTCATGTGTTCGGCGAACGAGGCCTGAATCTGGCGGAGTTGCTCGACGCGTTTTTCCGCATCGAAGGTTTCGCGTTCGAGAACCACCATTGCCCGGGTGAGCTTTTCGATCATCTCCGCCTTGCCCTGCGCAAGCTGATCCTGACGACGGCTGAGTTCCTCCAATTCGCGCTTCTGCTTCTCAATCTGGTCCTGCTGTCGTTTTAACGTCAGAAGCTGTTCGTGAGCACGTTGCACCTGGGAATCAAGAGCTTCCGTATCAAGTTCTTCCTCCGGTAATTCCAGGTAACCTTCGTCCTTATTGGGGCGGTTGGGCATATGCGGCGTTATGTTAGTCTTCGACCCTTAAAACTCCAGATTTTTCACGCGGTGCACCTCGGCTCCGAGCGCCAGAATCGTCAATTCCGCGTTCGGGTTGAGCATGAAAGACAATACCAATTCATCGGAGAGTTCCAGCGGCAATTTTAGAATCAGCCAAACTCCCGGAACCGCGACTGGCCATCCGCAACAAGAGCCAAAACCAATACCGCAATAATCCGCGCCAACACGGAATCAACGGGGAATAGGTCGCGCAGCTCTGGCCACAGGGAGATCAAAGCCGCACCGCGGCCGAGATGGCATCGACGAACCGTCTAAAGAAACTCGCAGGGGCGTGATTGGCTCTCGCGCAAGATTTTCAGGTAGCGCCTTCGGGGAATCTCTACTGCGCCAAACTGTTGGAGGTGAGGGGTCGTCCACTGCGTGTCGAGGAGCAGGTAACCGCGCTCCCTGAGCCGCATTACGAGCGCCCACAGAGCCACCTTCGACGCATCACGCACGTCGTGAAACATGGACTCACCAAAGAATGCGGCATTCAGGCTCACGCCGTACAGACCGCCGACCAGTCGGGTGTTCTGCCAGGTCTCCACGGAAAAGGCGTGACCTAGCTCGTGAAGGCGGCAATAACTTTCGATAATCGTTTCGTTGATCCAGGTTTCCTTCCGCGACGCACACGATTCAATCACCTCACGAAAAGCCGTGTTCAAGCGGATCTCGAACGGGTTCTTTCTCAGAACGCGACGCAACCCGTGCGGAATATGAAATCCGTCAATTGGAACAATGCCCCGCGGATTCGGTGAAAACCAGCCGATTTCGCCATTGCTCATCGCCATGGGGAACACCCCCTGCTGGTAGGCTGCGATCAGTATTTCAGACGAAATCATAAACGGACCGCAAAGGCCCTATCAAGAACCCATGCGGTAATTTTTCATTGTCAAAGCACATCTACTTTTGGCAACTCCGTTTATGACTCAAGAGGCACCCTTCGAAGGCTCCAAGATCGTCATTGTCGACTTTGGATCCCAATACACCCAGGTCATTGCCCGGCGAATCCGAGAGTGCCAGGTCTATTCGCAGATTGTTCGTTTCGACACCACTGCGGCGGAGATTTCAAGACTCGGCGCCCGGGGGTTGATTTTCTCCGGGGGACCGGCCAGCGTCTACGCAAAAGGCGCGCCGCAAGTTGATCGCGGGATCTTCGAACTGGAGCTGCCCATCCTCGGGATTTGTTACGGAATGCAGCTCATGGCGTTCCATCTCGGCGGCAATGTCGAATATTCCGAACAACGGGAATATGGCGCCAGCATGCTTCATGTAAACTCCGCATGTGCGCTGTTCCACAGCCTGCCGGAACAACTGGACGTCTGGAACAGCCATGGAGACAAGATCACAAAACTGCCGGATGGGTTCCGGGCGATTGGGCATACGGACAACTCGGATTTCGCTGCAATCGAGGAACCGGAACGGAAGTTTTACGGGCTCCAATTTCACCCGGAAGTTGCCCACACGCCACGTGGGAAAGAGATTATTCAGAACTTCGTCTATAGGGTCTGCGGCTGCAAGATGGATTGGACGATGGGGTCATTCATCGACCAGTCCTGTGAGGAAATCCGCCAGCAGGTCGGCAAGGACTATGTAATTCTTGGTTTGAGTGGGGGTGTCGATTCTTCCGTCGCCGCGGCACTAATCCAAAAAGCGATCGGCGACCAACTCACATGCATTTTCGTCAACAACGGGGTGCTCCGCGCAAAAGAAGCTGAGGTCGTTCAGCGCGTCTTTGTCGAGAACTTCCACCTCAAATTGAAGTATGTAGACGCGAGCAAACAGTTCCTCGACAAACTGAAAGGTGTCACGGATCCGGAAACCAAGCGCAAGGTTATCGGCAACGAATTTGTGAACGTTTTCGAAACCGCTGCCAACGAATTGCGCAAAGCGTCCGGTTCAAATGTGCATTACAGATACCTTGCGCAAGGCACTCTCTATCCTGACGTGATCGAAAGTGTGTCGATCTCCGGCAATCCAGCAGCACTGATCAAGAGCCATCACAATGTAGGAGGTCTCCCTGAGCGAATGAGTTTCCAGCTAATCGAGCCCCTGCGACAGCTTTTTAAGGACGAAGTGCGGCAGGTCGGGCTGCAGCTCGGTCTCCCAAAAGAAATCGTGTACCGCCAACCCTTTCCGGGCCCGGGCCTTGCGGTGCGGATTCTGGGCGAAGTCACTGAGGAACACCTGCGCATCCTGCGCGACGCTGACAGCATTGTCGTGAGTGAAATGAAAGCATCCGACTGGTACTATCGAGTTTGGCAGTCCTTCGCAGTATTCCTGCCGCTCCGGTCGGTCGGAGTGATGGGAGACGAGCGTACCTACGAGAACACGATTGCCATTCGAATTGTGGACAGTCAGGATGGAATGACCGCGGACTGGGTACGGTTGCCCTACGAGTTGCTCGCGCGGATCTCTAACCGCGTAATCAATGAGGTGAAAGGAGTAAACCGCGTGTGTTTCGACATTTCGAGCAAGCCACCCAGCACGATCGAATGGGAATAACGCGCCATTGAAGCGATGCCATTTCAACGCTATCCGAGAAGGTTCAAATCGGACCTATTTTCGCGGTGCCTTTGGACTTAAGATTGCAGCGTTGGTTCGATGTCCTTGTCGCACAAGGGAATGATCGGGCAGCGTGAGATCGCCCGCCGGGAATCGCTTCAATTTTGCAAACCGAGTGCGAATTCCGCTTCAGGGTCGTGTAAATGCATCAAATGCAGACCGGAAATTTCTCGACCGCTGGAACACACCCGCTCAAATTTTCCCAATGATCATTCAGCCCAAAATACGCGGATTCATTTGTACTACTGCGCACCCGGACGGATGTGCGGCGCATGTCGACGGACAAATCCAATTTGTTCTCAGCAAGGGCAATATCCCCAATGGACCAAAGCGTGTGTTGGTCGTCGGAGCTTCCACCGGATACGGCCTCGCTTCACGAATCGTTCCGGCGTTCGCATGCGATGCTGCAACAATCGGCGTTTTTTTCGAGAAAGCGCCCGAGAAAGGCCGCCCAGGCTCGGCGGGGTGGTATAATTCCGCGGCGTTTGAAAAGGAGGCGCATTCTGCGGGCCTCTACGCAAAAAGCATCAACGGAGACGCCTTCTCCGACGCCATCCGCACGAAAACTATCGATCTCATCAAAGCGGACCTCGGCGAGATCGACATGTTCGTATACAGCCTCGCTTCGCCGCGCCGCACGCATCCAAAAAACGGCGAGACCTACAAATCCGTTCTGAAACCAATTGGCGAAGCGTATACGGCCAAGACAGTCGATACAGACAGAGGACTCGTCAGCGATATTTCAATCGGGCCCGCCACCGACCAGGAGATCGCAGATACCGTTCAAGTGATGGGCGGCGAGGACTGGAAGTTTTGGATGGACGCGCTCGAAGCTGCCGGTTTGATTGCCAATGGATTCACTACGGTCGCCTATTCCTACATCGGTCCCGACATCACCTGGCCAATCTACCGCAACGGGACCATCGGCGCCGCCAAGACCGATCTCGAAAACAGGGCGCACAAAATCTCCAAACAACTCGCATCGAAAAACGGAAGAGCATTCGTTTCGATCAATAAGGCACTCGTTACGCAATCGAGTTCCGCGATTCCGGTCGTTCCGCTCTACATTTCACTCCTATACAAGGTGATGAAAGCGAAGGGCTTGCACGAGGGCTGCATAGAGCAGATCGAACGGCTTTTCGCTGACCGGCTCTATAACGACGGTGCCCCTGCTCTCGACGAGAAGGGTCGCATCCGCATCGACGACTGGGAAATGCGAGAGGATATACAAGCCGCCGTGGCTAAACTCTGGCCGCAGGTGACGACAGAGAATCTGGAAGAATTATCGGACATTGCGGGATACCGCGCGGAGTTTTTGAAGCTTTTTGGATTCGGCCTTCCCAACGTGGACTACGCTGCGGATGTCGATCCGGCAGTCGAAGTGCCTTCGATCTGCGAATCTTGACCCGATTCACCGTGGAATGATTTCATGCGGGTGTCCCGAAGAAACATTGATCCGCAGACGACATCAACCATCTGCCAGTATTCTGCGATCATGGGTTTGGCTTATCGTAAAGAGCACGCACCATCCGAAGTGACTTCTCACCCGGGAGGACGCCCTGCTCCATCTGGTTCATCACGTAGGCGAAGGCGATTCTGTTTTCCGGGTCGGCGAAACCCAGGCTGCCGCCGGCCCCAGGCTGACCGAAGGCGCACTGTGACGGGCCGAAAAGAATGCGGGATTTTCTTCCGGTGTCATCGACGGGATCCTTCATGAAGCCCGCCGAAAACGAGGTGCGCATGCGCAGGATTTCGTCAGGACCATCGACGAGCGATTGTTGCATCCAATCGAGTAATCTAGGCGACACATAGCGCTTTCCTTCCATTTCGCCACCGTTTGCCAGCATGGCGTAAAATCTTCCGAGGCTCGCTGCAGTGCCGACCCCACCAAAACCGGGAAGCGAGGCCTTGCGCGCTGCGGGTGTGTTCATTGCAGACACAGCGTAAAGACCCTTTGGCGAGCCGAACGAACGCGCCGTGAGGGAGGAGGCATCAGTAAATGCCTGTAGAAACTCGCTCGAAGACGAGGGCTTGGTCTGCGGAGAGTCGGTGCGCGCGGCAAAGACGGTTGCAGTGTGTTCGACGAGTTCGTCGGGCAATCCCATCCAGAAATCCAAACCGAGTGGCTCGGCGAAATGCTCCCGCCAATAGATTCCGAGCGTCTGACCAAATGAAAGCGCGCGAACGATCTCGTCGAGGAGAAATCCGAATGTTCGCGGATGGTAACCGTGCAAACTGCCGGGTTTCCATGCTGGTTTCTGCGTCTCGAGCGCAGCCACTACGGCGTCGTGATCAAACACATCGACATGCTCATCCAAAGCGGAGAGACCTGCCTGATGCGAAAGCACCTGCCCAAAGGTCACATGCTCCTTGCCCGCTTGCGCAAAAGCCCGCCAGACATCAGAAACACAAGCATTGAGATCCAATCCCCGCGATTCCAAAGCCTCCAAAGCACAGACTGCCGCCGGACCTTTCGTCGCGGACCATACCAGTACTCGCGTCTCCGGTTCCCACGGTTCCCGCTTTTCACGATCACGAAATCCATGGGCGAGATTCAGGACTTCCTCGCCGTCGCGCCAGATCGAGACCGATGCTCCGAGTTCTCCCCTGTCTTCAAAATTCTCGTAAAAAATAGTCGAGACACGCTCGAGGACAGAAGCATTCATGACTCGCGAAGTTCTTTCAAATCAGGATCCTTGCGGGCAAATTCGCGGAATCGCGTATCCATCATCACGCTCGCCTCGAGGTGACGTCTCGCCGATTCCAAATTGCCCAGAATACACTCATAACAGGCAAGATTGTAGTGGTAGGTTGGCTCCTTCAAAAGCGACTTTGGCCCCTCAAGAAGAGTCTTCTTCGCCAGTTTCGTTTCGCCAAGCTCATGCAGGCAGAATGCTTGATGAATATATCCGGCAGCGGCTTTCGGCATCACATCGATCAGCCTTAGACTAACTTTAAGAGCTTCATGCCACCGTTGAATGTGCATTAGCACGACAAGCCGCAATTCGAGCACATCCGGCCGATCCTGAAAATCGGACGGAATCTCGTCCAGCTCGACCAGGGCGTCTTTGCACATCCCGAGCTCCCAGTAGCCCTGAGCGGCACGCATGCAGCGTTCGTACCCGTGCGACACCGTTCAATCAAGGAGTTCCTCGAGCTCTTCCACGCGCTTGGCGAAAAGCTCAAGGGTTTTCGCTACCGGCTCCGACCGCGACATATCGACCCCGGCCGCAGCAAGCGTCGGAAGCGGAAACTGAGACCCGCCCGATTTCAGAAAACCGAGATAGGCCTCCACGTCACCCGCCCCTCCCGTCAGAACCTTTTGGGCAAGACTCACGGCGGCGGACATGCCGGTCGCGTACTTGTAAACGTAGAAGGCGTTGTAAAAGTGCGGAATGCGCAGGCACTCGAGCTCAAGTTCCTCGTCGATCGCAAAATGAGGCCCAAAATATACCTCCAGTAGGCTCCGATACGTCCGTCGGAAACTCTCCAGAGTAAGCGCCTCGCCGGCCTCTTCCATAGCGTGAGCAAGCTTTTCAAATTCTGCGAACATTGTCTGTCGATAGACGGTCCCCCGAATGTCATCGATCTGGCGATTGATGAGATAAGCGCGCATTCTGGAATCGGTCGTGTTTTTCAGTAAATGATGCGTAAGAAGCTCCTCATTGAACGTAGATGCGACTTCGGCAGTAAAGATCGGAGAGCCGTAAGTCTGAAACGGTTGATGGTTCTGCGAATACCAGGAATGCATCGAGTGCCCCGCTTCATGTGCAAGCGTGTAGACGTCCGAAAATACATCACGCTTGTAATTCATGAGTATGTAAGGTGGGTTGCCGTAACTGCTCGAAGAGAATGCGCCACTTCGCTTTCCCCTACTCTCGTAACGATCGCACCAGCGCCCGCGAAGACCGGCTCCGAGGACGTCCACATATTCATTTCCCAGCGGCGATAAGGAGGCAAGGACCATCTCGATCGCCTCCTCGAAGCTGTAGTCCGCATTAATCTCACCAACCATCGGCACGTAAGTGTCGTAATGGTGAATCTCAACAAGGTTCAGCACCTTTCTGCGCAGCTCATAATATCGATACAAGGGTTCGAGATGCGCATGAACCGCCGAGACAAGATTCTCGTAGACATTCACCGGTACGTCGTCCTGGAAGAGCGCCGCCTCCAGGGCCGATTGGTAATTCCGGGCTCTCGCGGAAAAAACATCCGCTTTCACCGAACTCGTAAACGCAGAAGCGAGCGTGAACTTGTGGTCCTCGAACTCGTCATAAAACTTGTGAAACGCTCTTTTGCGCAGGGCAGGATCGCGTTTAATGAGGAATGAAGAAAACGAACTCTGAGTGAGCTCCTGTTCTTCCCCTTTTTCATCCGCGATCACCCCAAATTTCATGTCGACATTTGTGAGCTGCGAGAACGTCTCCTTGTGGCCGCGGAGCGCCAAATAACTGAGCGCCATCAGCCGCTCCCCGTTTTTCGAAAGCGTGTGCGGTTTCAGTCGGCGCAATCTTTTCAGCGGGATCTGCCACTCCTTCAATGCAGGCGATGCCATGAACTGCCCGAACGTTGCATCATCGATCGCCTGAATCTCGGGCGAAACAAACGCAAAGGCTTCCGCGACTCGCGTAAGCAAATTCTGAAGCGTCCCCTCGCGTTTCAGATTCTCAGCGGATCCGCTGTCCTCCGAAACCCGCAACGACGCGTAGTGATAGAGCCGTTCGATCTTCAGATCGAGAGCCTTTTGAAACTCGAGGCAGTCGCGCAGCATTTCCGCAGATTCGCCGACTTTTCCCTGAAACTCGGCAACCTTCGCATGGCTTTTCTGCACATGCACGAAGTCCGCATCCCAGGCACGCTGTGTGGTGTAAAGATGGGAGAGATCCCAGGTATCCTCAGGAGGAACTTCACCGCGAAGAGGAGTTCTCCTTCCGGCTCCAACAGGTTCATCTTTGAATAAAAGAGCAGCGTTCACGAGGCAGCCAAATTGCCACGTTTTCAGGCCGTGTAAATCCATGAGAGTGCAAACGGTGTTCGCGGGATAAAAAGCGCACCGGGCACAATGCCCACATCATGGATTGCAGCAGGAAGGGGAACATGGCGCTATGGACCTCACCGGAGTGAAATTTGGCCGCACCGCCGTTTGAGCTCGACGCGAGAAAAAGGCCTCAACCGTTCAGCACAAACTTCGCCGCGAATGCTCCGTCCACACCATCGCGGAATGGCAAAGTTTCCCTTTGCTCCACGCAGCGTAATCCAGTTACTTGACCCTCCGCGATCTTTACCAGCTCAGCATTTTCCTCGGGCTCGATGCTGCACGTGCTGTATACAATCCGTCCGCCTTTTCGGAGGTACGGCACTAAACTCGACAGCAAGGAAAGCTGCCGTTCCTGCATTCGGGAAAAATCCGATTCCGTGAGCCGCCAGCGCGCGTCTGCCCGGCGACGCAACACCCCGCTGTTCGTACACGGCGCGTCGAAAAGAATGGCGTCGAAACTCCCTGTTTCCACTTTCTTTCCGGGCTTCGTCCAATCCACCAGGAGTGTGGTGACAATTGTGACGCCCAGCCGATCGAGGTTGTCCTTCAAACGCTCGAGTCGCGGAGCCGAAATGTCGCAAGCCACGAGCTCACCGGAATTATTCATCATGGCGGCGATGTAACTCGTCTTGCCACCGGGCGCCGCGCAGGCGTCGAGGACGCGTTCACCGGGGACCGGAGCCAACAGATCGCAGGCGCTGAGAGTACCTGGGATCCTGCACGTAACAGAGACCGCCCGCAATCCAGATGAAGGGAATTTGGGAGACTTTCAGGGCGAGCGGATGAAACTGGCAACGCTCTGCTCCGGGCGCAGCCCGTTCGAGTTCTCCCGCGGTGATCTTCAAAGTGTTTGCGCGGACGTAAACAGGGGCCGGGGAGTTATTCCATTCGCAAAGCTCGACCGCTTGCTCAAAGCCAAAGCGCTTCACCCACCGGTCGAAAAGAAACCGCGGATGCGAAAGGCGTATATGCGGCGCCGAAGACTCAATCGCTTGTTCAATCTCATCATGTTCACGGACGGCGCGGCGGAGCACGGCGTTGACCAGGCCACGAGCACGCCCCGCAAGCAGCACCGTTTCGTTCACCGCCGCATGATCCGGCACGCGCATCCAGAAAATCTGATAAAGCCCGAGCCGAATTACGCACCGTGTCCTCATGTCGAGGTCGCCTTTGCGAAGACGATCGATGATCCAGTCGAGGCAGAGACGTTTCCGAACGATTCCGTAATAGGCTTGGGTCACGAACGCGCGATCGACGGGCGAGAGATGCCCATCTTTCAATTTGTCGTGCAGAATGTCATCGGCGAATCGCCTCGTATCCTCCCACTCGACGATCGCGAGCAGGCAGATTGATCTGGCATCCGTCGCAGGCATAGTCATTTTCGTTGAGGCCAGGCTAGTGGCACGTCGTCCTTCCCAGCAAAAAGCTTCGCCGACATCATCCACCGAACGCAACTGCGAATTGTTGCGATCAGCTTAGAATTCACAGGAACCGAAGCCATGTTGGACGAAACTTCAATACTCCGGGCCTACGGCGCTCGGTAAATGATCATCGGAGGCGATGAAAATCCTGTCCCTCCGAATCAGAAAGAGCGAAGCTTAAAGGCGAGACGCGGAAATAGGAGCGCGGAGCGCCGCATCGATCAACTCGAGAGGAGAGTCTTGCGGCATCTGGCATGCATCGTCCGACGATCATGGGAATTTGTGCTACGGTGAGGTCAGTATGAGTGACCCGAAAATTCCGAGTCCCGAAGAACTTCAGAAAAAACTCTCGGAGTTCATGAAATCGAACTTCGGGAATAACGTTCAGTTCAGCACTTTCACCCAGCCTGACGCGGCGGAATCCGGTACCGTTGAGGAACCGCGGGGCGAGGACAAGCATGACGCGTTCGAATTCGAATATCTCCCACGAGATATCAAGGCCCATCTGGATCGGTTCGTAATACAGCAGGACGAAGCGAAAAAGGTGCTCTCGATCGCAGTCTGCGATCATTACAACCATGTAAAATACATGCGCAACCTGCAGGAGCGCGACCCGATCGCCGCAGGTGCAGTCGAGTATGCCAAGCAGAATGTCGTATTGATCGGTCCTACCGGCGTTGGAAAGACTTACCTGATCAAGCATATCGCGGAGCTCATTGGCGTGCCTTTTGCAAAAGCCGACGCAACAAAGTTCAGCGAGACGGGATACGTGGGCGGGGATGTTGAGGATCTCGTGCGAGACCTCGTGCAAAAGTCCGACGGGGACGTACAGTTGGCAGAGCACGGGATCATTTATATCGACGAGATCGATAAGATCGCTTCCACTACGACCCACGGCGGACGCGACGTGAGTGGGCGCGGCGTGCAAACCACGCTGCTTAAGCTGATGGAAGAAACTGAGGTTCCTGTGAGAAACCCCATGGACATCCAGTCGCAGATTCAGGCGGCCATGGAAATGCAGCGCGGCGGCAAGCCGAGAAAGGAAACGATCAATACAGGCAACATTCTTTTCATTGTGAGCGGTGCGTTCGACCGCCTTCGCGACATCATCGCTCGCCGGGTGCAAAAGAGCACAATCGGCTTCGCCGCCGATCCGATGATGCCGTCGGATGACACCGAACTTTTCACACAGGTCAGCACACGGGATTTCATCGAATTTGGATTCGAGCCCGAGTTCGTCGGACGACTCCCTGTTCGCGTGGTTTGTGAACCGCTCGAAATCGACGATCTTTTCGAAATCCTAAAACGCTCGGAAGGCAGCATCATCCGACAATATGAACGGGCATTCCGGGCATACGGAATGGAGGTCTTCTTCGAGGACGAGGCGCTCCATCTGATTGCTGAAAGCGCGGCCGAGGAAAAAACCGGAGCCCGCGGCCTGCTAACGGTCTGCGAGCGCATTCTGCGCAATTTCAAATACGAACTTCCGGGCTCCGGAGTACGCCGATTCACCGTCAACCGAGTGCTGATCGAAGAACCGGTCGCGGCGCTCTCGCAACTCCTCCGCGAGGGCAGCCAGGAAAGGGCGCAGGCTCAGGCTGCAATCGCACACGAATTCGCACAGCGGTTCAGTGAGAAACATCGGGTGCAACTCGAGTTTGAAGACGAGGCGGTCTCGAAGCTCGTGGCGCGGGCAGAGCTCGAAAAAACCTATATGCGTGATCTTTGCGAACGGCTTTTCAAGGATTACGAATTCGGGCTCAAACTGGTTCAGGAAAAGACGCAAGGCAAGGTGCTTCTAGTACCGGGAAGTGCAATCGATGATCCCGACAAGTTTCTCAGCGACTGGCTGGTAAAACATTACCGCAGTGACGTTGGCGATGTGGAGCCGACGGAATCGCCGGATTGAGTGGGCGCCTGTTACAACGGAAAAGGCGTGCGTCTGCCATTCAAATACCATATCCCCGAATGAATGACTCTGCCTCAACTTCAATGCCAGGTCCCTCTGCATCCTGACCTTAGAGCATTTCCGTCCCTCGCATTGTTTCTCGGATCCCTGTGCGTTATCTCAAGGCCACTCTCCTGATCGGTTTGGTGACGACGCTCATCTGTGCAGCGCTCCACGAGACTGGTGTGCTTGCGCGAATGGATGTGCTTCTTTGGGAATTCCTCGGCGAATTATCGAGCGCGCCGATGCCGCGTCCGATTGTCCAGTATTCCGTGATTGCCGTTCTCGGCTTCGGCATCGCATGGACCACAATCGACATCAATAAAGCGACCCTGAAGACGATCGTCGCGGCGGGTGCGCTTTTTAACCTGGTCAGCGCCACCTGGGTGTTGAACTTCTACTACCAATTCTTTTCGCCTTTCGCCGGGATACTCGCCGTCACTCTCAGTTTCGGTATGGGTTTTTGCTATTCACGCAGCCAGGGAGGCCGGCGGAAGAAAACGCTTCGCTTGATGTTTGGCGACCGGCTTTCTCGAAAATCGTTCTACGCGCTGTTGAACTCCAATCAGCAACTAAACTTCGAGGGCGACGAATGCGAAGCCTCCGTCCTTGTGTGCGAAATTTTCAATCATGATGAACTCATGTCGTCGCTGACGGTGGCGGATTACGTCGCAATGACGAACCTTTTCCTACGCACCGCTTCGGATTTTCTGGTGGAGAAAGGCGCATACCTCGACGAGTGCGACGGCGAGAGCCTGCGCGTTATTTTCGGCGCACCCCTGGGGGATCCGCAACATGCTGCGACGGCCAGCGAGGCTGCGCTGGAGTTGCTGCGACGCCTCGATAATCTCAATCGTGAGTGCGAAGTAAGATGGAACAAGATCTTGGAGCAAAGGATCGGCATAAACTCCGGGGAAATTGTTACGGCTGCCTACGGTTCAGAACGACTTGCGACGTATAGTGTTGCCGGCGAACCAGTGGAATTTGCACGGCGCCTCTGCGCGGCGAATACCATATACGGAAGCCGAATTCTAATCGGGTCACGGACTTACAATTTGGCTGCCAATAACATCGAAGTTCGGCCGATGGAAATTGTGCGTGGGCGCGACAACCGCCTCTGCGAAGAGATTTACGAATTACTCGAGTTAAAATCGTCCCTCAGCCGGGAGGAGATCGAACGCAGGGATCGATTTTGGAAGGGGATCATTTATTTCCGCGAGAATCGGTGGGACGAGGCGTTAGGCGAATTCGAGGCGGTAATCGACAGCGATCCTGATGATCTTCCCGCCCAATTTTACGTTCGGAGAATCGAACACATGCGAAGTGGGGCCACGCCAGCGCTGCAATGGAGCGGCGACCGTTTTTGATACCATGCTGTGAGGCGGATCAATTATCCACCCGCAATCCGTGAATTGATCGCGGAACTCAAGCGGATGCCGGGCATCGGCCCACGCAGCGCGGAACGGATAGCTCTCTGGATGGTGCAGAAGCGAGATGCCCGTCCCGGGGACATTTCAAGCGCCATTCAAAGCGCAGCCAACACCGTGGGTGGATGTCGACTCTGCGGTTTCTTTACGACCACAGACACGTGCGAGATCTGCTCGGATGAATCGCGCTCGACAGAGACGCTCTGCGTCGTCGAGCAACCGACAGATATACTTCCGATTGAGCGCACGGGGATTTTTCGCGGTCGATATCATTCGCTCGGAGGAAAGATCGCCCCCTTGGATCACATCGGGCCGGACGATCTGCGTATCAGCATCCTGATAGAACGAGTAACTACCGAAAAACCGGAAGAAGTAATTCTTGCGCTTGGAGCCGACGTGGAGGGTGAGGCAACAAGCAGTTTCATCGCTGAATTACTCCGCGAATTTCCCGTTTCAATCACCAGACTGGCGCAGGGCATGCCGGCAGGCGTCGGATTGGAATCCGCGGACGAACTCACCCTCGGCCGCGCTCTCTCTGGCCGTACCCGGATGTAAGGGAGACCGCACCATGCTATTCGAGTGCGTCTGGCCCAGCATGTGGTGCTTCTCCCTTTGCAAATCCGCGCAGTCCCGTATTTGATCACGCGATGGAAATAATCCGCGAAACTCCGAACCTCGGCTCACTGTTGAAGCGTTACTTCGGGTTCGACAGTTTCCGGCCGCTGCAGGAGGACATTATTACCGATTCGCTGGCCGGACGGGATGTTTTCGCATTGCTGCCGACCGGCGGCGGAAAGTCCCTATGCTATCAACTACCGGCGCTATGCGATAAAGGGCTGACGATTGTAATATCTCCGTTGATTGCCTTGATGAAGGATCAGGTAGATACGCTGGCATCTGCGGGTATTGCTGCGACTTATCTCAACAGTTCGCTTCCTCAGGGGGAAGGTCGGAAACGTTTGCGCGGGTTGCATCAGGGGGAATTCCGCCTGCTCTACGTCGCGCCGGAGCGGTTGATGCTCTCTGGTTTTCTAAAGGAGATCGAGCGCTGGAACGTCCGCCTTATCGCGGTCGATGAGGCGCACTGCATCAGTGAGTGGGGACACGATTTCCGGCCTGAATATCGCCAACTCGCAGAACTCCGGGATCA
Source organism: uncultured Verrucomicrobiae bacterium (assembly GCA_963805815.1). GTDB lineage: Bacteria > Verrucomicrobiota > Verrucomicrobiia > Chthoniobacterales > Chthoniobacteraceae > CAWDWA01. The sequence continues at coordinate 17,808 of CAWDWA010000019.1, read as the reverse complement.
TTTTCCGGCGACCCCGATCATGGCGCTCACGGCCACTGCGACACAACGGGTGCGCGATGATATCGTCCGGCAGCTTCGACTCCGCGACCCGCGCCGATATGTCGCGAGCTTCAATCGACCGAATCTCACATACAGGATCATTGGAAAAAACAGGCCATTCGACCAGCTTCGGCATTTTGTGATAGCGCGGTCAATGGAAAGCGGAATCGTCTACTGCCAGAGCCGCAAATCGGCCGAGAATCTTGCGGAACGCCTCAGCGCGGCAGGTATTCCCGCAAGACCATACCATGCAGGGCTGACTCCGAAAGAGCGGAACAGACACCAGGAAGAATTCATCCGTGACGAGGTGCGTGTAATTTGCGCCACGATCGCTTTCGGCATGGGCATCGATAAGTCAAATGTGCGCTTTGTGGTGCACTACGATTTGCCCAAGAATATTGAGGGCTATTACCAGGAAACCGGCCGCGCCGGGAGAGATGGACTGCCGAGCGAATGTCTCCTTCTTTTCAGCGCTGCGGATGTGATCAAACAAACGAGTTTCATCGATCAGAAGACCGATCTCGAAGAGCAACGAGTGGCTCGGGAGCAATTGCAAACGATGGTTCACTATGCGGAAAGTGCGGATTGCCGTCGGGTGACGTTGCTCAAATACTTCGGGGAACAGTGGCCGGACACGCAGTGCGGCGCCTGCGACAATTGCCTCTCTCCTCGTGAGACCTTCGACGGAACGATCGCCGCCCAGAAATTTCTTTCAACGGTTTACCGGGTAAATCAGAGAAATCCACGATTCGGATTCGGACTGAATCATATGATTGACGTCGTCACCGGCGCAGACACCGTAGCGATCCGCAAATGGCATCACCAGGAGCTATCCGTCTATGGTGTGGGTGATGAATTGAAGAAAAGCCAGTGGCAGGCTATTGGAAGGGAACTCGTCCGACTCGGATATCTTCGCCAATCCGCCGAACGATTTTCAACAATCGAACTGTCAGCGGACGGTTTAAAGGTGCTCAAGTCCCGGGCGCGAATCACACTCACCAAGCCGGCGGAAACGCCAGAAACACGCCGAAGAGAAAAGACTGGTGCGATCGAATGTGACGAGGCGCTGTTTTCACGACTCCGCGCCCTTCGGCGCACGATCGCGGACGAAAAGGATGTCCCGGCCTACGTCATATTTTCCGACGTCTCCCTGCGGGAGATGGCGCGCGATTTTCCACGGACACCGGAGGAATTCGGTCGGATCAGCGGCGTGGGCGAAGCCAAGATCCTGCAATTCGCTGAACCATTTCTCTCGGAGATCGCTGCTTATCTCAAGGAGCGATGATGCGCGCGACAAACTCCGGCAGGTATGAGTACACTACTGCATGACCAACGCAGATTTAAAGCGTCACCTGATACGGATGTTTGGCGTATCTGTCGTAAGCACCGAACCTGCCGTGCTTGCGGAACACTCCATCGACAAATGGACGGCGAGCAGGGAACCGGATGTCGTAGTATTCGCAGAATCGACTGAACAGGTGAGCCGATTGTTAGAGTTTGCGACTCGTTACGAAATCCCTGTCACTCCCCGCGGCGCGGGCGTCGGCTACGTCGGCGGTTGCGTTCCTCTCGAGGGCGGAATCGCGCTATCGCTCGCACGCATGAAAAAAATCAAAGAGATCAGTGCAGATGATGCGGTGGCAGTCGTCGAGCCAGGGGTGATCACCGCCGATTTGCAGGCCGCGGCGCGGGCGCAAGGACTCTTTTACCCTCCAGATCCGGCAAGCCTGAAAGAATGCTCGATCGGTGGAAACATCGCGACAAACGCAGGCGGCCCGCGATGTTTGAAATACGGGGTCACACGCAACTACGTACTCGGGCTGACGGTCGTCCTCGCCGATGGGCGGGTATTGAAGGCTGGAGGTCGCACGCATAAGAACAAACAGGGCTTCGACCTTGTCGGTCTTTTCGTAGGCTCCGAAGGGCTCCTCGGTATCGTGACCGAAGCGACCCTGCGCTTGCTGCCCCACCCCCCGGGGCGCGCCACAATTTCCGCCAGCTTTGCGTCGCTCCGGCAATCGGCAGCTGCGGTTCAACAGATCTTTGCGTCGGGATATCTTCCGTCTGCGCTCGAGATCACCGACGCATTTACGCTCGAAGCTGCTCGTAAATATCTCGGCGAGGGATTTGTACCGGTCGGAAAATCGCATCTCCTGGTCGACCTCGACGGGCAGATCAATTCGGTGCAAACCGAATTAATAGCTCTTGAGAGTCTGATTGCAAAAATGGGCGCGCTTGAGATCAAGACCGCCTTGGGAGAAGTGGACTGTGAGAAGCTCTGGGAACTGCGCCGCGGCTTCTCCTACTCGCTCAAGGCGACTGGGCTTACGAAGCTCAACGAAGACGTCGCGGTACCACGAGGCCGATTGGTCGATCTTGCAGATTTCGCGGCCGATCTCAGCAAGCGCTATGACTACCCCGTGGCATGCTTTGGTCACGCCGGGGACGGAAATATTCATGTCAATATCATGGCGGAGAACTACTCCGACGAGGCTGTGAAGAAAAAAGTGCGTGACGCCCTGGACGAACTTTTTGCCAAAGTCCTTGAATGGGGAGGTGTGATCACCGGCGAACACGGAATCGGAATTGCAAAAGAACGCTGGTGGCCGGCTGCTGCTTCGAAAACCACCCGCGACGTACATCGGGCGCTTAAGGCCGCTCTCGATCCGAGGGGATTGTTAAATCCGGGAAAATTCGTGGACGTTTGAGTCCATCTACGGCGCGGCCAAGTTCGCTTTCGCAAATACCTCGTCGAATAAGGAAGACCGGATCTCCAGGGAGCGATAATCCCCAGGAGGCAGCGGTTCTAACTGAGTGCCGGCGTTTCCGCGCAGCGGTCGTTCAATGCTCTTCGAATCGGCAGCAATCACAACGCGTAGGTCCGGTGCGTTCGGGACGCCGAAATCAATGAGCGCAAGTGACAATGAATCGTCTGGCGTCCTCACCAGTATCGCCGTCCCCTCCGCCTGATCCCGCTCCGCCACAATCTCGCCGATGGCGACCACTTCGGAGTTCGCAGGCGGCTCGTCCAAAACCGTCCGTTCGGGCAACGCCGCACTCTTCTCCAATATATCATCCTTCATCCGCAAAAGGTCTTCCTTGGGAAGTCTTCGCATCCCTTCCACATCCGTAAGGTAGAATGGTAAGGATTTCTTTTCGGAATCACACCCTGCCACCAGAACAAGCACCGCAAAAAGCAAAGGCAGAAGGCGTTTCACGGAGAAGCAGACGTTTGCTCGCGAACAGGGAGAAATTTCTTCGGTCCCGTTTTCAGAAAAAGAAACCCCTTTTCTGCACCATCTTCTCCTTCTCTCAACCGATAAATCGAATATCTACCCGTCTCATCTTTGCCCAACCGATCGAGACGAAACCCGGGCATATTCTCGATTTTGTCAACCGCAGCTACCATCGCGCGATCCTCGAACCGAACCACCGGATCACCCACAGCCAAACCTTCCGGCACCGGAAAAAAATTCGTATCTCCGGCTGCCGTTGGAAACTCAACTGCCTCGAGCGCAGTTCGACGATCGGCGCGTACGAGCAGAATCTGCACGGTGAATCCTGCCAGAAACAGAGCCGTGAGAACCAGGGCGGACTTGCGCCCGGGAAGATTCGCGGCTGAAGTCATCGACCTTTCCGTTCGTTTTCGATGACGGCGATCCGATCCATAACGCGCTGGCTGATGCGCTGATACACATCCTTTCCTCCACCTGAGAAATCTTCCTTTGTGAAATACATGGGCTCGCCGACAACGATCGTGATCGGGTTGAGACGGATTCTTTTCGCCCCGCGCGGAAATGCTTCGTAGGCGCCGAAAATGCGCATTGGCACTACGGGAGCCAGTGTTTTCGCAATGACGAGCCCGAGCCCGGGCTGGGCCGGCTGCAGCTTGCCATCGAGCGTGCGTCCGCCTTCGGGGAATACGATCGTAGAACCTCCCTCCTTCACAATACGGATTACCGTTCTCAGAGCACTCATGTCGGCCCGTTCCTGATCGACCGGAACGACATTCAACTTCGGAAATAACGGCCCAAGGATCGGCCAATTTAGAAGTGTTTTTCGCGCAAGATACGAAATCTCACGCTTGCAGCAGATACCCGCAAGAGGTGGGTCGAGATAACTCTGGTGATTCATGGCAAGAATCATCCCACCTTCCTCAATGATCCGATCGCGATGAATCACCTGAAACGAAAACAGCGTCTTCGCGAGTGCCTTGGACAGATTGTAGCCTATACTGTAAACGAGTCCCATCGTTTTTGGATTCTGAGAGGAGAGATCACGCAGCGGCTCATTCGCCATCCTCCTCCAGGTTGAAAAGGGCGCTATGTTTCTCCCTGAGTCGCCCAATCACTTCCCCGACCACTCCCTCGATGGTGAGCCTTGAACTGTCAATCACTTCAGCGTCCGGTGCGCGTCGCAAGGGTGATTGCTCGCGCGAACTGTCAAATCTGTCACGGGAGGCGATCTCGTCCGGGAGCCCCTGGGCAGCACGGCGTTTTGCACGGACTTCCGGCGACGCATCAATGTAGAATTTGAATTTCGTGTCGGGAAAAACGACAGAACCCATATCTCGCCCTTCCATCACCACGTTGAAACGGTCAGCGTAGTCACGTTGCACCTCGACGAGCTTGTCCCGGACTCCTCGCAGACTTGCAATAGCCGAAACATTCTTTGTCACCGATTCTTCAATGAGATGCGGTGTCGGATCAATCTCATTGATGCGAATCGAGGATTCCATGCGGTCGATCCCCCACTCGAACTTCGTTTCCTCCAACAGCTTCAGGATTGCCGACTCATCCTCAACCGAAATGCCATTTCTCAGGACCCACCATGACACAGCCCGATACATCGCTCCAGTATTCACAAAAACAAATCCGATCCTCGCAGCGACTTCACGGGCTACCGTGCTCTTGCCCGACGCAGCCGGGCCGTCTATTGCGATGACCGTGTGCTTACTCATCAGTTTGCCCGTTGGCTTTTCTCGTGATTCGGAAGCGACGTGATAACGCGCGTCTGTTGATTTCTAGACTCTTTGATGATTTTATCCATGGCCTCAAGAAATCCGGGATACGAAGTGTTTGCGCATTCCACACCTTCGATAACGGTTTCACCCTCCGCAAACAAACCTGCAATCGCAAACGCCATTGCGATCCGGTGATCACCGAAACTATTCAACCGAGCGCCCCGCAACTTTGCCCCTCCGTGAATTTTCATCCCATCCTCGGTTTCCTCGATTATCGCGCCCATTGCTCGAAGATTTTCTGCAACTTTCGCAATTCGGTCTGTTTCCTTTACCCTGAGTTCCCCAGCGTCAGCAATAACGGTCGTTCCCACGGCGAGTGCGCCCGCGACTGCCAGAATTGGAATCTCGTCGATTACATTGGGAATTTCCTGTCCGCGGATAACAGTTCCCCGCAGGCGCTCCCCCTGGATTTCGATTGTTCCTCGTGGCTCCCCGGCTTCGACTTCCTCTTCGATAACCTCCCGGACGCGCGCGCCCATTCGCACAAGGACCGCAAGAACCCCGGTTCGTGTGTCATTGAGTCCTACATCTTCAACGAGGAGATGGGATCCCTTCTGCGCTGCAGCAGCCACAAGCCAAAAAGCAGCACTCGAAATATCACCGGGAACAAAGAAATCTCGCGACTCGGGAGTCTGCGGTCCAATGATCGAAACCGAGTTCTCAGATTCGTTCGCGTTCACGAAGAAATACTCGAACATGCGCTCGGTATGATTCCGGCTCGGAGCAGGTTCGGCAACAGTCGTGCGTCCGCGAGTCTGCATCGCCGCAAGCAGGATGGCGCTTTTTACCTGAGCACTAGCTACCGGGCTCGCATAGTCGATCGGAGTAAGTCTCCTTCCCTCCACAACCAACGGAGGCCTATACTGCGCGCCCTCGGCCGTGAGAACCGCACCCATCTGTCGCAATGGGTCCATAACCCGCCGCATGGGACGACGGGAAAGCGATTCGTCGCCAATTAGTCGCGCTCGGAACGGCTGGGCGGCCAACAAACCCGAAAGGAGCCGCATGGTCGTACCGGAGTTCCCACAGTCAATGTCGCTCTCTGGCTCCAATAACTTCCCTCGAGTCCCATGAACAATCAGCGTCGTTTCGTCCGGCACCTCAATTTTTACGCCGAGCGATCGCATTGCTTCAACAGTGCGAAAACAGTCTTCGCTCGGCAGAAATCCCCGAATGACACACACGCCATTAGAGAGAGAAGCAAGGATCACAGCGCGATGCGAAATGCTTTTGTCGCCGGGTACTTTGATCTCGCTGATGATCCGCGGCCCCTTTTTGATTTTCCACTTCGCCATCGCCTACTTACTAAGTCGTAGGCTATCGCGCCTGACTTTGGCTTCATTGAGAAATTGTTTCATGGATGCTCCATCGGAGTCGTCGAGGAGAATGACAACTTCCCTAAGCTTTTCAATCATTGCCTCAAGGGACTTTTTTACCTGAGCACTGTTGCTTCGCAGAATCTCCGTCCACATTTCTGCAGGTCCTCCGGCCACGCGAGTCGTGTCACGGAAACCCGGCCCGCAGAACTTCAGCGCCGCAGCATCGGTACTGCCAACCAGTTGCACCAGAGCCGCGGCTAAAACGTGCGGAAGGTGGCTAATCAAGGAAACCACTTCGTCGTGACGCCATCGATCCATCAATTCCACGTGACATCCCAGCATTTTCCAAAAAGACCTGATTCGAACCAGAGAATCGACAGGGGTTGTTTCCGTGGGCGTGACGATGCAAACGGCCCTCTCGAACAGTTCTGCATCCGCAGCCCCAATCCCTGACCGTTCCGACCCGGCCATCGGATGACTCCCGATAAACCTCGTGCCAAGTGTATCCGCCAAGGCTTCGACGACCGGCCCTTTGACACTGCCGACATCGGTTACGATAGCACCCGGAGCAAGGTGTGGTCGCACCCTCTTCGCAAGATGCTCCATTACTCCAATCGGAACGGCTAGAACGATTAAGTCCGCACCTCCAACGATTTCCCGGAGATCCGTCGAGGCCCGGACGACGGGGGAACGGGTCAAAATTTCGTCCACTGCCGTCTGGCGCCGCGCCCAGAGCGACACCTCGCACCCAGGATGTTTCTTCCTGGTCGCGAGGGCGATCGAACCTCCAAGGAGGCCCGGCCCCAAAATAGCGAGGCGAGAGGGTAAACTAGAACTATTCATCAACCCAGGGTAAGACGCCCTACTCGTTCCCCGGCAATGGCTTGACTATTCGACGCTCAGGGAACGAGAAAGATTTTGCCGGTGTAAGGATCTTTCACTTCGGTGCCGGGCGGAAACCCACGGACATCCACATATCCGGAATACGGAGCATGCGGACTAGTTACAAAACCAGGTTTTCCGGGAACCGGCGTTCCATACTGGTAATCCTTGCGAGTCGGGTCCTGGATTGGAGGCGGCGTTGTAATGGTTGGCTCCGGTTCCGGCGTCGGTTCAGGAGCGATAGGCACCACATCCGGCTGCACGACGGGTTCCCCATCAACGCGATAATCCGTCTCGCCACCAGTTCCGCGATATCCGAATTGATTAGCACGCTCGCGTTCAACCTCATAAGTGTTCTCCTGAGTCGTTTCACAGGCTGAAAATGCAGCTCCGGAAAGCGCCGCGACTGCAAGAAGGCAAACTCGATTCATAATTCAGGTGCGCTAATATGCAAAGAATTGAGGCAAAACAACCTCAAAAGGAACAAAAGCGCGCCGACTATTCGCGTGCACTTACCTCAGTTTGCACTGTAAAGAAGGTCGATTGGCTTTTCCTTCTTTTGCAACGCTCGCCGCAGTTTCATCAGTGCGATGTTCTGCAATTGCCGAATCCGCTCCCGCGTGACGCCAAACTTCTTTCCAACATCCTCCAGCGTTCTCGGCTTTCCGCCGTCGAGCCCAAATCTCGAAAAGATGATTTTTCGCTCCCGATCGTCGAGTACCCGACAGAAGTTGACCGATCTCACTCTGCAAGTTCTTATCCCGGAGCAATTCAAACGGTGTCATTGCCTCGTCATCCCCGACGATTTCGCCGAATTCCGTGGAATCATCCTCGCTAATTGGGGCATCAAGTGAAGCGGGTCGAATGGAAACAGTCTTCAATTGAGCCACTTTGGCTGCCGAGAGACCAATTTCCTCCGCCAGTTCATCATCGGTAGGTTCACGTCCCAACTCTTCACTCATCTGCAGCGAGACCCTGCGGATCTTAGAAATCTTGTCGACAAGATGAACAGGCAATCGAATCGTCTTGCTCTGGTTCGCCAGCGACCGTTTTATGGACTGCTTGATCCACCAGGCAGCGTATGTGCTCAACTTGCCGCCTTTTTCGGGGTCGAAGCGCTCCACGGCCTTCATCAAACCGATGTTTCCCTCAGAGATGAGATCGAGAAGCGGCAGTCCGAGATTCGAATAGTCATGCGCGATCTTTACTACCAGGCGCAGATTCGCACGGATCATCTGCCCGCGGGCTTCCTGATCGCCGACCTTGATTCGAGCGGCAAGGCGGATCTCATCTTCCGGAGTCAGGAGCGGAATCCGCCCGATCTCGCGTAAGTAGATTTTAATGCCCGAGTCTGTGGTTTCCGCAGCCATTTTATAGTCCTGCAGTCGTTACGTAGCTACATTTGATTCGTTTGAGCGACGCTGAATGGGTGCGTTTCTTGAAAATTTCGAGAACAACAATTTTGGGCCTGGCATCCGACTTTCGACCTTAGAACGAACCCGGACGTTCAAACAGCAGATCAGAGATCTCAGCAGAGAGCCCGGCTGATGAAGAAAGTAAGCACATGCCACTCGAATGGTTGTTGACGCTCGCGCACCGCTCTCTCTAAGCTCATACGTTCTTAACTCTTAACTCACAATCTAACCCCTAGAAACATCTTATGGTAAACATTGGCATTAACGGCTTCGGCCGCATTGGACGTCTCGTCTTCCGCGCAATCTGCGATCAAGGCCTTTTGGGCAAGGAGATCAACGTCGTGGCTGTCAACGACCTCGTGCCCGCGGACAACCTCGCCTACCTGGTCAAATATGATTCGATCCAAGGCCGCTTTCCCGGCGAGGTCAGTAGTGGAAAGTCAAGCGACTCCGCTGCTGAAGACGATTTGCTGATCGTCGACGGCAACGAAATCAAGTGTCTCGCCGTCAAGGAGGGTCCTGCGGCGCTCCCGTGGGCTGATCTCGGTGTCGACATCGTACTTGAATGCACCGGTCTTTTCACGGAAGCGAGCAAGGCGAAGGGCCACATCGATGCCGGCGCCAAGAAGGTCGTCATTTCCGCACCCGGAAAGGGCGACGACATCACCGTAGTCATGGGCGTGAATCATGAAAAATATGACGAAGGCGCTCACAACATCATCTCGAATGCGAGCTGCACCACGAACTGCCTCGCCCCGGTTGTACATGTCCTTTTGAAGGAAGGTTTCGGCATCGAAGAGGGTCTCATGACGACGATTCACAGCTACACCGCGACGCAAAAGACTGTGGACGGTCCTTCTCGCAAAGACTGGAAGGGAGGTCGTTCGGCCGCCATCAACATCATTCCGTCCACAACCGGAGCAGCAAAGGCCGTGGGGCTTGCGATCCCCGAGGTTAAGGGCAAGCTGACCGGCATGGCATTCCGGGTGCCTACTCCAACTGTCAGTGTCGTCGACCTCACGGTACGCACGACAAAGGCGACGTCCTACGATGAGATCTGCGCAGCAATGAAAAATGCCAGCGAGAGCTACCTGAAGGGAATCATGGGCTACACGACCGATGAGGTTGTCTCCTCGGATTTCATCCACGATCCATTGTCGAGCATCTTCGACGCCGGGTCTGGCATGGGCCTCAGCGACACGTTCTTCAAACTCGTCAGCTGGTATGATAACGAGTGGGGATATTCGAACCGATGCGTAGACCTCGTTCGTTATATCACCAGCAAGTAAGTTCTCCCGCTCAAGAAAGAATAAAATCGGCACCTGCGCTTCGACCCATACGGAGCGCAGGCTGCTGCACCCGCTAATACGTTTCCCGCCAACCCCCTAACACCATACTGTCATGGCCAAGCTCACCATTCGCGATCTCGATGTGAAAGGCAAACGCGTCATCATGCGAGTCGATTTCAACGTTCCGCTCGAAGAAAAAGACGGCACTCGAGTGATTTCAGACGACACTCGAATCCGTGAAAGCCTGCCCTCAATCAATTACCTCCGCGAAAACGGGGCAAAAGTAATTTTGATGTCGCATCTCGGCCGTCCGAAGGGCAAACCAAACGATAAGTACTCACTTCGCCCGGTTGGCGTGACTCTGCGCGGACTGATCGGCCAACCAGTTCTCTTTAGCAATGAATGCATTGGTGACGTCCCGAAAAGAATCGTCGCATCAATGAAAGACGGGGACGTCGCGCTGCTCGAAAACCTGCGCTTCCACGCTGAGGAAGAAGCAAACGACCCCGAATTCGCCAAGTCACTGGCAGAATTGGCCGACATTTACGTCAATGACGCTTTCGGAACCGCTCATCGTGCCCATGCTTCGACTGCAGGCATCACGAAGTTTGCCTCGCAGTCGGCCATGGGTTTTCTCCTGGAAAAGGAGCTGAAATACTTAGACGAAGAACTCGCAAATCCGGCACGACCGTTTGTCGTTATCTTAGGCGGCGCAAAAGTCTCGACGAAAATCACGGTGATTAAGTCCCTTATGGAGAAGGCCGATACCATTCTTATCGGCGGCGCGATGGCGTATACTTTTTATAAAGCTCAGGGAATCCCAACCGGCTCGAGTCTTGTCGAGGCGGATAAGTTGGACCTCGCTCTCGAAATATTAGATCTCGCAAAGAGCAAGGGCGTGAAATTCCTCATTCCTGTTGACTCAATGGAAGCTGAAGAAATCAAGGCCGCTGCCAATACGCGATTTACCAGCGAACTCACCAAAGAAAGCGGAATTACGGAAGGTTGGCAGGGCGTCGATATTGGGCCGAAGACCATCGAGCTTTTTTCAAACGAGATTGCGAGCGCAAAGACGATTCTCTGGAATGGTCCCGTCGGAATTTTCGAGATTCCCGATTTTGCAGCCGGCACCCGCGCTATCGGCGAGGCAATCGGCAATTCCGACGCCGTCAGCATTGTCGGCGGTGGTGATTCGGTGACCGCAGTAAAACTCTTCGGTCTCGACTCTAAAATGACCTTCATCTCGACCGGTGGCGGCGCTTCACTCGAACTAATCGAAGGCAAGGAGCTGCCTGGCGTGGCTGCGCTGACCGAAAAATAATCTTAAAACTTCATGAGAAAAAAAATCATTGCCGGAAACTGGAAGATGCACATGACCGCGAGCGAAGCGGAGGGATTTCTTGAGACCTTTCTTCGCGAGATCGGCGACAGGAGTGATGTCGATATTGTGTTGATTCCTCCGTTCACCACAATTCCAAAAGTCACGGAGCTCCTCTCTGAGGTGCCCAATGTGAAAGTGGGTGCTCAGAACATGCACGCGGAAAAAAGCGGCGCTTTCACAGGGGAAGTGAGCGCTCCTATGCTGCGTGATCTCTACGTCCGTTATGTCGTTCTCGGTCATAGCGAACGGCGATCCCTTTTCGGCGAATCCGACGAGGTCGTGAACAAGAAGGTCCACGCAGCAATCGAATCGACACTTCGACCGATTGTATGCATTGGAGAGACACTTGAGGAAAGAGACGCAGGGAAGGTCGAGTCCGTTTTGGAAACGCAAATCAAAGGAAGTCTGGCCGGGCTCGATGGAAAAGAACTCGGCGAGTCTGTAATTGCCTACGAGCCTGTATGGGCAATCGGCACTGGTCGTACGGCAACCCCCGAACAGGCGCAGGAGGCACATGCCTTCATTCGCCGCACTGTCGCCGAGAATTGGGACACCACAACCGCTGACAAGGTGCGAATCCAGTATGGAGGAAGCGTGAAGCCCAACAACGCGAAAGCGTTGATGAGCCTGCCGGATATCGACGGCGCGCTTGTCGGAGGGGCAAGTCTCGATCCTCGTGGTTTCGCAGAAATTGTTCACGCCAGCGGGAGTTGATGATTCCATTTGACGGGGATCATGACTCCTGATTTCTCGAATCCGGATGTCATTGCCAAACTCCTGGCGATCACTCAGAAGGCGGCGGACGAGATCCTGGACGTTTACGAATCGGCGAACATTTCCGTCGAGACCAAAACCGACAGCTCTCCGCTCACTGAGGCCGATCGGCGTTCGAATGCGGCTATCGTTACGGGGTTGGAGCGGGAATTTCCTGGATTACCCGTGCTCTCTGAAGAAACCAGAACGGTTCCCTACGAAGAGCGAAAGCATTGGGGGGCGTTCTGGCTCGTCGACCCCCTTGATGGCACGAAGGAATTCATCAAGCGAAACGGTGAGTTCACGATCAACATTGCTCTGGTCGTAAAGGAAACACCCGCGTTCGGCATCGTGGGTCGACCTGTCAACGGTGAAATTTATTATGGTGGCAAGGATTTCGGCAGTTACAGGCGATCCAGCGATGGACGCCTGAAACAGCTGCATAATACGCGTCACTACGAAGATCTTACCGAAGTTCTGGTCGTCGGGAGCCGGTCGCATCTCACCGACGAGGTCACAAAGTTTGTAGAAAATCTTCGTAATTCCGGAAAGAAAGTCGAATTTCGATCGGCAGGCAGTTCTCTAAAAATCTGTCTGGTCGCCGAAGGCAAAGCTGCAGTTTATCCTAGATTAGGTCCCACCATGGAATGGGACACCGCCGCCGCCCATGCGGTCGCACTTGGAGCAGGCCGTTCCGTTCTGAATTATGAGACCCGCGAGCCCCTCCTCTACAACAAAGAGAACCTCCTCAATCCCTGGTTTATCGTCGAGTAGCCACGCGCGGGCTCATTTGCGCCTCGGTCATCCGAAGCCTAGATTTGCGCTATGAATGATGCGACCGAGTCTGCAACGTTCGGAGGAGGCTGCTTTTGGTGCACGGAAGCGCTTTTCCAGTCCGTCCCTGGAGTCCTCAGGGTGACGTCCGGATTCGCCGGCGGGACGACGGAGAGACCGACGTATGAGCAAGTTTGCTCAGGAGGCACGGGCCATGCAGAAGTCATTCAGGTGGAGTTCGACCCTCAGGTGGTGAAATACGAAGATTTGCTCAAGTCTTTCTGGCGGGCTCACGACCCCACCACTTTGAATCGTCAAGGCGCGGATGTAGGCCCCGAATACCGGTCGATCATCCTCTATCACGACGAGACGCAGAAGCGAGTTGCAGAGGAATCAAGAAGGTCCGCTCAAGCTGATTTCGCAATGCCGATAACGACGGAAGTCGCTCCACTAAAGGCGTTCTACCCTGCAGAGCAGCGACATCAGAACTATTTCCGAAGGAACCCCGCTGCTCCTTACTGCTCGATAGTCATTCAGCCGAAACTTTCGAAATTTGCAGGTTGAATCGAGCGCTTCATCAAGAAGCAGCGGCGGCCTACGAACGCTAAGCTTATTACGAAGATAACGCTGATTTTCCAGAAGATTTCTCCGGCACAGGCTGAGAATGGCGAGCCATCTGAGTTGCAACCAAAGCGAATGTGGAAGAGCGCCCACACGGTTGAGACTTTCCAAGCGCTCTCAGGATCAGCATGGCAAAAATCGGACGCAGGAGGTGGCAATCTCACGATTACCGCTTCCGCATCGGTTCGCCGTCAGTCATAATTGCGGCTGACTGCCATCAAATTCAACGCAATCGTGCCCGATCCTGCCAGAGCATTCAGACGTTTCTGCGGTACCCTCGAAAGGTTGACAGGCGACTCGCAGCGGGCGTTTCGCCGCATGATCGGCCTCCGCCCGCCCATGCAGATTGTGCATTACATGGGTTATGCGGGCGGTAAGGAGGCTTTTCTGAAAGGACGCGTGCAGAAACTGAAGCATCTTTCTCCCCCCGGAAAACAGGATACTAAGTGGCGGAATTTTTGCATGATGTTGCGGCGATACTTCACGGATGAGCGGCCCGGGGCAGAGGTGCGGGCCCGTCTCGCAGGCGAAGAGCTCACGCTTATTACCGACCATGAAGGGTACTTCGACGCCCATTTCCATCTGAAGTCTCCTCTAAACCCCCGTTTTCGCTGGCACACTGTGGATCTGAAGCTGATCTCGCCGCTCGGCCGCCACCAAAAAGCAGTTCGCGCTGAGGCCGCGGTGCAACTTCCGGCTGCAGACGCTGCCTTCGGCATCATCAGCGACATCGATGACACGGTGATTCATACGGGAGCGACGAACTTCATTCGAATGGTGGGCGTAGTCATGTTCGGCAATGCGAGGACCAGACTGGCATTCAAAGGTGTCGCGGCCTTCTACAAGGCGCTCAAAGCCGGCGCCTCAGGTAAAGGAGAGAACTCATTTTTTTACGTTACAAGCAGTCCATGGAATATCTACGACGTGATTTGTGAGGTTTTTCGAGTGCACGGCATCCCTGCGGGGCCGCTGTTCATGAAAGATTATGGTTTCGATGAAACCAAATTTATCAAGTCAAGTCACGGTTCTCATAAGCTGTCTGCCATTCGTGAGATTCTCACGCTTTATCCGGACCTTCCCTTTATACTGGTCGGCGACAGTGGGCAGAAGGATCCCGAGATCTACCGCCAGATCGTCCACGAACAACCGAAACGCATTGGAGCCATTTACATCCGCAACGTCACGAAGGATCCTTCGCGAGCGGAAGCCGTTCGGGCGCTCGGCCGCGAGATCGCTCACACGGGGATAGAAATGATTCTGTCAGAGGACACCCTCGAAGCCGCACGCCACGCCGCGAAGAGCGGTCTCATCTCGAACGAGTCGCTCGAATTCATAAGCAACGAAACGAAGGCCGACGAAAAGGAGCCGTCGATTGCAGAAAAGATGCTGAACCAGCAAACCTGACCACTGTTTCAGAAAAACAACCGACTGCCTCGCCGCGGGCTGGCCTCAAGACGCGAATTCGCTGAGAATGTCGATCACCCTCTGCTGCATATCGCGCGTGAGTTCCGGGAAAATCGGAATGCTCAGCACTTCCTGCGAGAGAATGTCGGCATTGGTCAACGTGCTCGTATCGGAGCTGAGATCGGCAAAGCATTCTTGGCGATGCATCGGACGAGGATAATAGATCTCGCATCCAATTCCATTCTCGCTCAGAAAGGCTCGCAACGCGTCCCTACGGCCCGCCCCTCGAACGCGTAGCGTATACTGATTCCAGATGTGTTCATTGTGCGGATATGCGGTCGGGAGAATCAACTTCACCTGATCGGGCGTTCCCTCTGCGGGAGCAATCTTACAACCACACTGCTTCACGTCCGCAACCGCCACTGCATCGAGTCGCAAAAGTTCCTGTGTGTAGAAGGCAGCGTTTTCCGCCCGCTTGCGGCAATAGGCCTGGTAATGCGGCAACTTCACAGAAAGCAAGGCTGATTGTAGGGCATCGATCCGAAAATTGCCGCCAACCAACAAGTGGTGATATTTTCGGTCCATACCGTGATTCCGCAGCACGCGCGCCTTCTTGGCCAAAGCATCGTCATTCGTTACAAGCATGCCGGCATCCCCGAAGCCTCCGAGATTTTTAGAAGGGAAAAAACTGTACGTTCCAAAATCACCAATGCTACCAACCCGCCTGCCCCGATATCCTGCACCCATAGACTGTGCCGCATCCTCGATGACTGCGAGGTTGTGTCTGCGGGAAACCTCCATAATCGCATCCATTTCGGCAGCCTGACCAAAAAGGTGAACAGGGATTACGGCCTTGGTTCGGGCCGTAATCTTCCGCTCGAAATCCGCCACGTCCATATTGAAACAGACGGGACAGGCATCTGTAAAAATCGGCTTTGCCCCGAGGCGAGCGATACAACCTGCGGTTGCAAAAAATGTAAACGTTGGACAGATCACTTCGTCTCCCGGACCTACGTCGAGTGCCATCAGACTAAGAAGGAGCGCATCAGTACCCGACGACACTCCGATTCCGTGTTTCGTGCCAGAAAGGTCAGCGATCTGCTGCTCAAAATTCTCCACTTCCTGGCCAAGGATGAAAATACCCGATTTCAACACCCTTTCAAAAACGGCAATCAATTCAGCCTCGATTTCGCGATTTTGCGGTTTGAGATCGAGGAGCGGTACTCTGGGGAGGATTGACTGACAAATTACTCACAGCGCTAGTCTAGATCAGATATTGCCCAAACGGCGAGCCTCCCATTTAGTTTTCCAAGCCTTCGACACTTCTTCTCTTGTCGTAATGCCGGGGAAAAAAATCCTGTATTGTGTCCGAGAAAAGCCGGTTGTTCCGGCCGATTCATAAGTTCTGCTATTTAGCGAACTCCTGGAGTCCTTCCGACATCAATGCGCAGGCGCCTGCTTCGCATCACGGCCGATAGTCGGCATCTTATTTCCGCGCTAAACCGCGCTAAACCAACTCGTTTGAAAGCACGGCACCAGAAGCTGCGCGGCCCGAAACACTTGGATCTTCGGAATCCAACGCAAAATTCGCCAAAGTCGAAATCGAAGGAAATCTCACCAGGCGGTCGTCACCCCGCAACGCCAAGTCTTTCCCGAGCGTAATTTCCAGTCGTGATGCTATCGCACCACGGTCGATTTGAGAGATACCAGTCCACCGTTTTCACGATTCCTGTCTCGAAACTTTCCAAAGGCTTCCATCCAAGTTCGCGGGCAATCTTTGCGCAATCGATCGCATAGCGTCGATCATGCCCCGGTCGGTCCTTCACGAACGTTTTCAAGACCGCATGCGACCGGCCGTCTTCGCGCGGCGCTCGCGCATCGAGAAGGCGGCAGATAGTATCTACGATTTCAATATTCTTCATCTCGTTAAGCCCTCCGATGTTGTATGTCTCGCCGACCCTGCCTTTCATTAGAACGAGCGCGATGGCACGACAGTGATCCTGCACATAAAGCCAATCACGGACATTTGCTCCATCTCCATAAATTGGCAGCGCTTTGCCATCGAGCGCATTCAGGATCATGAGCGGAATCAATTTTTCTGGAAACTGGAACGGCCCGTAATTGTTTGAACAATTGGTCGTCACAACTGGCATTCCGTATGTGTGAAAATACGCACGAATGATATGGTCACTTCCGGCTTTAGAAGCAGAATAGGGGCTGTTTGGCCCGTAGGGAGTCGTCTCGCTGAACGCAGGATCCTCAGGTTCCAGCGATCCGTAGACTTCATCAGTCGACACGTGAAGGAATCGGAAGTTGCTGCGCTTCTCGCCAGGGAGAGATCTCCAGTATTTTCGCGACGCGTCGAGAAGTCGCAACGTGCCAATCACATTCGTCTGAAAAAAGGGTTCAGGGCTGTCGATCGACCGATCAACGTGGGACTCTGCAGCGAAATTTACTACTGCATCAATCGCCCGGTCCCGAAGCAAGGAAGCCACGAATTCCGTGTCACCGATATCCCCGCCCACAAATTCGTAGCGTGGTTCCGTGTCAAGATCCGAAAGACTCGCTTCATTACCCGCGTAAGTAAGCTTGTCGAGGTTCACAAGCCTTGTGATTTCGGATGTTCCGTTTCGAAGCTCCGATCTTACAAAATTTGATCCAATAAATCCGGCACCGCCGGTCACAAGCAGATTCATGGGGATAGTCGCGTTTCGTGTTAGAGGATAGTGATTTCTCTTCGACTTTCAATGCGCTCAGCCCGCTGGTCGTTCCAACTTCCTCTCTTCATCGAATGATTTCCTCGGTTATTCCAATCTGCTGGGTTTTCAATTGAGGAAACTCCCCGTCAACGCGTCAATGGGAGCGGCTGTCAAATGAAAAGGACGCACGAGGTGCTGAGAGGTCCCCT
>CAWDWA010000018.1:0-11436 GCA_963805815.1 uncultured Verrucomicrobiae bacterium | reverse complement strand
GTGCGTCAATCTCCCATTGCTAAAAACAAGTTGGATTTCAGCAGAATCCGCATTGAATCCAAAAAACCAAGACACAAGAATTTTCAATAGCTTTCGCTCTGGAACGCATATTCGGCCCGAAACTCTATATCCCAAGTCCAAAAATGCCCGCCACACGCCAGGTCTTCCTTTCTTACGCCAGAGAGGACGGCGAGGATTTTGCGCGCGACCTCCATCGGCGGCTGGCAGAAGTCAAGCTTGATCTTCCACCGTGGCGAGACCGGGACAGGGCTCTTGATAGTGATTTTGTAGTTGGTTGAACCTGAGGATCGGAAATCGGGACTAGACAATTTGGTGGTTTTGGGTTGTGGTGGGCTTGGGATGAAATCTCTTGTCGATGATTTAGAAGCCGGGAGCGGCCTTTTACGGGCCGATCAATCACTGAAAGTCGAGGTCGTTACAGCGTTGGAGCGGGAACGCTTCGACGAATTGCTGGCGGCGAAGCATTACCTCGGACGGGCGCCCTCTGTGGGCGATTTCCTGCGCCAGGTGGTCGTGCGTGACAAGCAATGGGTCGCCCTTCTGGTCTGGGGGCCGGCCGCCCTCAAGCTCAAGGACCGTGAGAAGTGGATCGGCTGGAACCCGGCTCTGGCAGCCGAACGCCTCAAGTTGGTAGTGCAGAACCGTCGCTATCTGCTGCCCCACGATAAGGGCCGGGAACCGAATCTGGCCAGCCAGGCGCTGGCCGCGGCCTGCCGGGCCCTGCCGGCACAGTGGCAGGAGCGCTTTGGCTATCGGCCGCTTCTGGCAGAAAGTTTTACCGATCCGGAAGCCTACGCCGGCACGTGCTACAAGGCCGGGGGATGGCAACCGGTGGGAATGAGCGATGGAAACAGCCGGCACCGGGCCGATTATTTTGTTCCCAATGGTCGCCCGAAGCGGCTCTGGCTCAAAGAGCTCGAAGCCGGCGCCCGGAAGAAGGCGTGCGCGGTGCCGCTGGCCCCCGAACACGCGGGCGCGATGGTGGCTGCCGCCCACGGGGTGCTGCCCGTCGATCAAAAGCAACGCCGCAGTCTGCTCGAGTTGTTGCGACAGGCCCCAGATCCGAGGGCGAAAAACACCCGCTTCCGCATCGGCCCGGTGCTGACCATCACCGCCATGGCGCTCTTGTGCGGAGCGCGGCAGATCTCCGAAATTGCCCGCTTTGCCAACCGTCTTAAACCCAATCAGCGCGCCGAACTGCGGCTGCCGATCAGGAAGGGCACGCGACGCTTTTACGAAGTGCCCAGCTATGACGTCTTCTACGACGTGCTTACCCGCATGGACCCCGAACCTTTCGCCGCGCTTCTGAGCGACTGGCTCTGCGAGCAGGCAGGCAGTCTGCCGGGCGCGCTGGCCCTCGATGGCAAGATGATCCGTGACATCATCGGCATGGTCAGTCTGGTCGATGTCGAGGACGGCTCGCCGGTGGCGATGGCCGTAATGGATCAGAAGGAAAACACGCAACGCTGTGAACAGAAGGTTGCGCAGAAACTCCTCTCCGACATGCCCTCGCTCGATGGCAGGACCATCACCACCGATCCGCTGCACTGCCAGAAAGAGACGGCGCGAATTATCGTAGACAAAGGGGGTGACTACTTTCTGCACATCAAAGCCAACCAGCCCACACTGTTTCAATACGCCCGCAGTGCAACGAACTGCTCCCCCCTTTTGTTCAGACCACTTGCGGGCACGGACGAATCGAAGAGCGCGCTGTAAGCCTTTGCGAAACCACACCGATGGCCACCGGCTTCTGCAGCAGCCGGGCGCTGGTACGCATTCACAGCACGCGTACTGATAAAAAGAGCGGGAAGGCCAGCGTGGAAGATCGCTATTACCTCAGCAGCCAGGAACCGGGGGAGCGTACGGCGGAGGGCTGGATCAATTTGAGTCGATCGCACTGGGCGGGCGTGGAAAACCGCAATCACTGGCGGCGCGACGCCTCGCTCGGAGAAGACAGCACGCGTCTGCATCACGGCAACGCCCTGATGAACCTCGCCCTGCTTCGCAGCGTGAACCTGCGACTGCTTTCGGGCGAGAATAGCGACGACTGGCTACCGGCCAAAAAAGAACGTCTCGCCGCCGATCCAGCCTCCGCTCTTGCCCTCCTTCGCGCAAAACTATGAATCAAAACCAAAAGCCCTGGAGACCGGGAGCAGATGGAGGGTGGCAGAGGGTGGTGGAAACAAATCGAAGAGGCGATCGATTCTTCAAAGTTTCTGGTCCTCGTAATTACCCCAGCGGCGATCAAGTCCGAAGTAATCCGCCGGGAATGGCGTTACGCTCGCCAGCAGGGCGTGGTAGTTTACCCCGTCAAAGGTTTCCCGACATCGAACTGGATTACGACGCGCTTCCCGCATGGATGAGCAAGGCGCACTTCTTCGATATCAGTCGCGAATGGGAAACGTTCTTGAATTATCTCCTGAGCGACCGGGAGGTGCCGCGCGTCCCATTCATGGCTCCGAATCTTCCGGACGGCTTCGTCGATCGACCCGCGCAGTTTAATGAATTGCTCACCTTGCTTCTCGACAAGAACCGCGAAAACCCAGTGGCGATCACTACCGTGTTGAGTGGGGCAGGCGGTTATGGAAAAACGACGCTGGCAACAGCGCTCAGCCATGACGACCGGATCATCGACGCCTTCGACGACGGAATCCTCTGGGCTACTCTGGGTGAGGACGCCGATCAAAGCACTGTTCTGCGGGAACTCGGGAAACTCTACTATGGCCTCACCCACGAGCGGCCCGCATTTGCCGATGTGGAGGAGGCATCCAGGGAACTCGCGCAAAAGCTTGAAAACCTCAATTGCCTCATCGTTATCGACGATGTTTGGAAGCAGTATCTGCTGAAACCCTTCCTTCGTGGCGGCAAAGGATGCGCTCGGTTGATTACGACCCGTCTCTTTCCTGTGGCTAACGCAGCCCGTGGGCGTTGGGTCAACGTCGACGAGATGACGAAGGACGAGTCTGTTCAGATGCTTCTGCGGGGAGTGCCGGAGTCGGAGCGTCCCGCGGATCCGGCCCCATTCGTCGAACTCGCCCGGCGCCTCGGTGAGTACCCGCTCCTGCTGCGTCTCGCGGCTGGTGCAATACGCGCGGAGATGGACTGGGGAGAGGAACTCAAGGGCGCCTTTGAGTCCGTCAATCGCGCTCTCGACAAGTACGGAATCTTTGCGTTTGACCCAGAGGACGACGGACAACGAGACGAATCAGTGGCAAAAACAATCGAGGTCAGCATGGATCGCCTGAAACCTGAAGAGGACAGGGTGAGATTTCTCGAACTCGCGATCTTTCCCGAAGATACCGCGATTCCACTCACGACGCTGGAGCAACTATGGAGTTTCGACCAGTTAGACACTGAGGATGCTGTACAACACTTGGCCGATCTATCCCTGCTCGAACTCGATCTAAAAAACGGGACCGTAGCACTCCACGATGTGATGCGCGCATATGCAGCTCTGAGGCTTCAGTATCCGGTCGGTGTCCATCGCCGACTCCTCTCGGCATGGGACGATTTCCTCCGTTTGCCTGATGAGCATGCGTGGCGTTGGGCGGCGTATCACTTGAGGAAGGCGGAATGCTGCGAGGAAATTCGCCGGCTATTGTTCGATTTTGACTGGCTGCTCGCAAAGCTCGAAGCAACAGATGCGGACGCGCTCATTGCTGATTTTGAGCACATTTCGGAGGATGCTAACGCGCGCCTTCTGCAAGGAGCGATCCGTCTTTCTGCGCACGTGCTGGCCCAGGACCCGCGCCACTTGGCCAACCAATTGACTGAGCGAAACGCAGGCGGATCCAGGATTTTTTGTCGCATATTGCTAAATGGCGGGGAGCTAATTGGCTGCGTCCGCTAGTGGCGACTCTTTCGCCGCCGGGCGGCCCTTTGCGGCAAATTCTAGGAGGCCATTCCGGTCCGGTGTATGCGTTGGCGGTGACGCCCGAAGGCTGGCGCGTCGTTTCGGCCTCTTCTGATAAGACGCTGCGGGTATGGGATTTGGAGAGCGGAACAAGCTTCCGATCCCTCGAAGGTCATTTCGATTCGGTGACCGCGGTGGCGGTGACGTCCGACGGCCGACGCGCGGTATCTGCTTCTGCTGACGGGATGCTGGAGGTATGGGATTTGGCAAGTGGAACCAACCTATTTTCCCTCGAAGGCCATTCCTCTTCGGTGGATGCGGTGGTAGTGACGCCTGATGGCCGGCGCGCCATTTCCGCTTCTGCTGACAAGACGCTGCGGGTGTGGGACTTGGGAACTGGAACATGCCTTCTCTCTCGAAGGCCATTCCTTTGCAGTGAACGCGGTGGCGGCAACGCCCGATGGTCGGCGCGCCGTTTCCGCCTCTGATGACACGACGTTGCGAGTCTGGGACTTGGAAACTGGAAGAAGTCTCTTCTCCCTCAAAGGCCATTCCGGAGAGGTGAACGCGATAGCGGTAACGTCTGACGGCCGGCGTGCCGTTTCCGCTTCTGATGACAGGACGCTGCGGGTATGGGACTTGGAAAGTGGAACAAGCCTCTTCTCCCTCGAAGGCCATTCCGGTCCGGTGTATGCGATGGCGGTGACGCCTGACGGCCGGCGGGCGGTTTCCGCATCCTGGGACAAGACGCTGCGGGTGTGGGATCTGGAGAGTGGAAGACCTACGCACATCGCCTGGACAGATGCCGTTCTCCAATGCTGTGCTTTCGTTTCAAATCGAGTAATTGTCGCCGGTGACGAAAGCGGGAGTTTATGCATTCTTGAGTGCGAGACGGCTCTCGCTCCGTCAGATCAGGGCGCCGTTGACAGGACGCTCATCCTCTCATCTCCACCACATGCGCCTCCATAGACAGGCTTCCCGAGCACATTCGAGAATTACGACGTCTTCATGGCACACCACGGCCTCGACAAACTCACCGTCCTTATCGTCGCCGAAGCTCTGAAACGACGCGGCCTGCGCCCGTGGGTGGACGTAGAGGAGATTCCACCAGGTCGCTGGTTCCAGGATTCCCTGCAGGGGGCAATTCAAAAGGTGAATTCCGCCGTCATCTTCTTGGGCCCTCAAGGTCCCGGCAAATTGCAAGCCGTGGAACTCCGTCATTCGTCAGCCAATGCGTGGAGCGGAACATTTCCGTCATTCCGGTTCTCCTCCCTGGAGTGAGGGAAATCCCCGCTCACCTCATTTTCCTCCGCGAGTTGAACGCGGTGAAATTCGAGTCATCCATGGAAGAAGCACAGGCCCTGGACAAATTGGTCTGGGGAATTACCGGCAAGAAACCCGGAGGTGCATAGCCCTTAAAAGTGAAAGCTCGCCGGAGCGAGCCGAAGACACCCTACGCAAATTTCCCAACTCGATTTGCTACAGTCGGGTAAGAATGGCATAGCGGCACAAGATGTGAAGCAATTGATACGGTCGAATGCGCGTTCTGTTGACCTTTACCGGCTTCCATGACCCCTACGTGCCCAGCGGCATTGAGGGTGAGATGCGTGCCGGACCAATTCTGACGGTTGTGGCGGAGCACAGCTTTGAGTCTATCTGCTTTCCACGCCGAAAACCGCAACCATCTCCGAGGCAACAGCAGACGTGATCCGAAAGCAATCCCCCGCCTGCGCGGTATCTGTTCTCGATGTGCCGCTGAAGGATCCCACCAATTGTTCGGGTATTCTCCGGCAGTTTCGAGCCCATTTCCGCGAAATCAACAAGCGGCATCCTGAAGCAGAATACTCGGTCGCTGTAGCGTCTGGTACGCCGTAAATGCATTCGTGCTGGCTCTTGCTGATGGCCATTGGCCAGATTCCGGCCACCGTTCTCCAATCTACTCCGCCAGAGTTCGCGCCCGCAGAAAGCGGTGGCGCATGAAAGTAGCCACCTGCATTTTCCTGGCGCCACTACTCTGCTTCAACCAGCTTGTAGGTCTCGTCGAATTCTTTGCGGGCGACGCGATAGATCTCATCGAGAGCCGGCAAAGGTGCGACGAACATGTCACCTTCGCGAGCAAGCTGTTCGCTGCCCCAAGGTGCCATGATGAAAAACTCCTCGCCGACACCGAGCATCGCCGTCAGATCGCGTGAAATCTCAACGCCCAGCACTTCGCCCTTTGGATCGTAGAGCTTCCATTCATCGTCGACGTCCTCGACATATACATAGCGAGCTTCAAATTTGTTCCTTCCAACGAGATAGTTCTCTTGCGCCTCAGTCAGATTTTTGACGACGAAGTCGCCGTCCGCTGCAGTATTGGTCGTTTCCTCCCCGTCGGCGGTCGTTGATACGATCAACTCTCCGGAATGAGCCGGCCGCGCGTGAACTTGCTGGAACTTCCGATATCTCTGCGCAGCATCGCGTATTCTCGGTAGCACGTCGTCCATCAGGACGGGCTGTTCGACCGGCAGCGACTGCTTTATCTCATCAATCATCTCCCGAAATGGTGCCCTCTTCTGTTCATCGATCGCGGCCAACAGTGTCTCGAGATCCTGAACGAGGCCAACGAACTTCCAATTGGTCCAACCTTTGTCAAGAATTGCATCGATTCGGGCACGCGCCTCGTCGGAGTTCTCTTCGAAAAAAGCGAGCACCGCCAAAGTCGAATTGGCCCACTCTTCCTCGGGATTTAATGCCGCGGCCCGACGGGCGGCAAATTTGGCCACGGTCGCACATTCCTTTGCCTCATCTTTATCGGCCTTGCGCCCCCTTTCCACGAGTACAATCAGCAGATTTTGCGCGCAGTAGGATTCGTTGAGGTCGAGCTCCATGCCACGTCGATAAGCGTCAATCGCATTACCAACATATTGACGCTTCTTCACCTTGTTGCGCTCCTCGCCTGCCAGTTCGCGAAATTCTTTTCCGATGGTGCCACAGCGTTCGGGCGTCGGTCCGTGAATTTCGTTCAACGTTTCGAGAAGGGCAATGGCGTCGTAGTAGCTGCCCTGCTTGGCCAGAGCGTGAGCCTTCTGTTCGTTGAAGAATGGATCGTCGAAGGCATTCTTTGGCAAAGCATCGATCAGCGCGGAAAGTTCACCCCAGTTCAAATCATCCCTGACAGCTACCGTCAAATCCCGGAGTGCGTAACCTGGCAGCTCGCCCAATAGCGCAGGGTCGATGAGACCGCGAAGGTCAGACTTCTGGTTGGCTGAAGCGCTCAACTTTGCCGCAGCCAGCCGTTTCTGAAACTCGAAAACATCTGAGAAGACCTCCTTTAGTTTCCGCGAGTCCTGGGGTTCGCCGGGATCGAAACGGGCGAGTGTAAACACAGGCCCGGCAGAGTCGACCAGGCCGGGAATCCTTTTCGTAAGCTCCCCCTCAATCGCTCGGTAATCGGCTTGTTTTGGCTCTCTGGCAGGAAAGGGATATGGCAGATGCGTAATCTGTGCCAAGTCGAATAGCGGCTTGGACCATGATGCACGCAGGAGGACACATCCGGTCTCGCGGGCGCCGTGTCGGACACCAGCCTCGTAGTAGACGTTGCCATTCGGAATACTGATGTCGGCAAGAACGAGATCGGCATGCACGAGCTGCTCGAGCATGTCCTTGATGATGACGCTTCCCGTCTGGTTATCGGCCCGAATTGGCAGGTATCCGAGCTTTGACAGCGCCGGCAATAGAGCCCTCTCCCAGATGGCGTCGAAATCGACATGTGTGGGCCCGCTGCCGCCTAATACACCAGTCGCCTTTGTGCCAAAAGGCATCGCGACAAAAGCCACTTTTTTGGGCCCGGAGCTCGATGCACGTTCATCGTTGTCGGTCATCGATCTGTAAAAGTCTCGGCACGCAATTCTCTACATCTAGGAACACTTCACATCATTCTACCCAGTCTGAACCGAATCTATCTCAGCACAAAGATATCGGTCACGAGAATTCTCGTGACTTCCATTAAAACGCCGTTTTCATCGCGATCCAATCCTGCCAGACTCCCCATTCATGGCGCGATGAACCAGAATCTTCGTCCCGTACGCCCACACGGATCGGGAGTTCGTCGGCTCTCTCGCGAAGGAACTGGGCGCACGTGGCTACGAGATCCTGCAGGACGAGAAGGACATTCTGGTCGGGGAAGAGTGGCAGGGTCGACTCAGCTCAGCTCATCCTCGAAGCGGACGTAGTCGTGCTGGTCATCACCTGCGCGGTGAAGCACGCTTTGTTCTCCTATGTTTGCCAAATGTAGGCGTCAAAACTGCCCTCGGTCATGTACCGATAGATGCTCACGTATTCGTTCTGGTTACCCTGCCGGAGACGGCCTTCGCGCTGCTGGATGTCAGCCGGGCGCCACGGGGCGTCGAGGTGGTGTAACGCGACGAGGCGTTTCTGAACGTTGGTGCCCTCCCCCATCTTCGGAGTGCTTCCAAGAAGGATACGCACCTTGCCCTCCCGCACCGCTTTGAAAAGCGTGGCTTTGGCGGCGTCACTTTCGTGGTTCTGGATGAACGCGATCAGTTCACGCGGGATGCCTCGCGCAACGAGCTTTGCTCGCAATTCGTCATAGACTGAAAACGAGTTGGCGTTCCCAGTGTGGGGGCGTTGAGAGATTGCAGAACACGAGTTGCGAACTCGTCAGCAACGGATGGCACACAGCTCGGGCCAACTCCGCTTCAAGAAGGACCGAAACGCCTTTCATTACGCAAAAGGGGATCTCGAGCGAGTTGTTACCGACAAGGAAGCTGGGTGTCGCCAAGGAATCAGGCTGGAGTCCCGGACTTCAGGAAGAAAATCATTCTCCAGAGGCGGAACGTGTCGCCGCGTTCGATGAGTTCGAGCGGTTTCAGCCCGTCGAATTCGTCGTTCGGGGTTGTGAGCCAGTCGCCAATGCTGTCGGGATCGACGACTTCGGACAACTCCGCATAAACCTTCCTCAGTTCGTTAAAACGACTTCGGTAAATGTCGGGCAGGGATCGGCCCGCCTCCCAATTCGCCAACGCTCGCTCTGAGCATCCCATTAGACGCGAAAACAGTGGTCGCGGCATTCCCAGGGTTGCGCGGAAATCCCGCAACGAAGTGTCCGACCCTGGCGCAGACTGCCGTTCGAGGGTCTGCTTTGGCTTGGCGGGGAGTCGCTTGTGTAGAGTTGTGGTCGCCATAAATGTTTATCATACGTCAGATGCGGTGTCTCGCAAGCACGGGTCCATGCACTTATTCATGCACCTATTTGCGTAAGGCGCGCTCGTCTTCGATCCGAAAAATACTTCTTGCACGGAGATTGTCTGGAAAAACGACGAGGTTATGTGCGTCTGGGACGACCGCAGATAAGAACAGCAGTCCATCGACTTTCAGTTGATGAGCTGCACGGCCAATTGCCTGGCTGAGCGCTTCGTAACCCCCATCGTTCAACCTTTGCCGCCTTCCGAAGCCAGCTCAAAACGTGCATTAATTTCTGTTGCGTATATTGCGTTTGTTTCGTTTATTTCAATTGCATATATGACCACACGTCTCCGTTCCCGTCTCTCATCCCGGTTTGATCCCTCGGACTTTACCGCGGATGACCTCGAATCGATGCATCACATGATCGAGCTGTTTCGTCGCGATATCCAGCCACCGGCCCTCGTCGATGAGCATGGCAATCGGATTGAATTGCCCAAGCCGATATACGAACTGCTGGTACGAGTAGCGACCTCTCTCCAGGAGGGCAAAGTCATCTCCCTAGTGCCCGAAACGCAGGAGCTGACCACGCAGGCCGCTGCCAACATCCTCGGCGTGTCGCGTCCTCATCTGATCAAGCTTTTGGAGTCCGGGAGGCTGGCCTTTCACAAAGTGGGCGCTCATCGCCGAATCCGAATGAAGGACCTGAGCGAGTTTCAGCAGGCGCGCGATCGGGAGCGTCGTCGTGCGCTTGATGATCTCGCGCGGAAAGCACAGGAGGCGGGGCTCTACTGAGAGTCGAGTAGCGGACTTTCGATAAATGCGGATTTCCCGGTCCTGATTGACGCATGCGTTTTGGCGAACCAGCGTGTGACCGATCTGCTCTTGAGGCTTGTGGAAACTCCGCGCCTTTATCTGCCGCATTGGAGCGCGCCGATTCTCGACGAGACCGACCAGACGCTCGAAAAGCTTGGCTGGCCCGCGGAGCTGATTCGTTACCGGCGGGAACAAATCGAGACGCATTTCCCCGAAGCGCTGGTCGAAGGATTTGTGCCAATCGAGGGGTGCGTGACCAACGATCCGAAAGACCGACATGTCCTCGCTGCCGCGATTCGAGCCAAATGCGAGGTAATCGTGACCTTCAATCTGAAGGATTTTCCGCCGGATGCGCTGGAAGCCTGGCAGATCGAGGCGCAACATCCGTCCAAGTTTCTTGCCGGCCTCTATTCGATCAATCAGGGACTCGTCGTGCAGCGGCTCCACGAAATCGGGGCCACCCTCGGAAAATCTGTGCAGGAGGTGATCGAACGCCTCGGTGAACCTGTCCCCGCATTCGCTTTGCAGGTGGCTACCGATATTGGAATCGAGATCTGAAATCCAAACGCCGGACGAGCTCGATTGCGGCGAGATTGTCGTGGCACTTCTGTTTCAACGATCCCTCGCCAAGCCGATCTTCAAGACGTATCCGGTAGTTGGCAAGATTCAGTCGCTCCGGGACTCGTCCTCCGGCGGAAGCAAGATGTATTTCTCCCGGATCATTTCCCAGGCTTGATCGTGCGCCTGCTGCGGCGTCAATCCCTGCTCCTTCTGCAGCCGCTGCGTCAGCTCCATCATTTCGTCCTTGGTGGTCTCCTGTGCCTCGAAGAGCGCCTCTTCCAGTCTCCCCTGAGCCTCCAGCTCCGCGACCATTTTCGGAAGGAACTCCCTCCAGTGGCGTTCGGCCATCAAGCCGTAGCGGGTCAGGTAGATTGTGCTCATGGGATGGTCGGTAATCGAAGGGTTGAGTTGGTGAGGATCCGCCGGTTTTCCGTTTCTCCTTAACATAACGGCAATGGGTCATGAATGCAGATCGTTCAGACGCGCTGCGACTTCCGCGGACCCATAGAACTCCAGCGCCTCGATCACTGGGGATGAGAGTTCCGCGACAGTGCTGCCCTTTGGCGACGTAGTGAATTCAGGTTCGAGTCTGAGTCGAAGTCCGACGATAGCGATGGTAGTAATCATTGCCGGAAACCGTAGGCAATGCGGTAATCGAAGACAAGGCTTCTTATACCCGTATTATTAAGTTTCTATACCGACTGTTTGAGTGTTCCTGACCAAAAGCTGCGAAACAGCTGCGTCCTCGATTTGAAGCGCATGAACCGCCGTCGGCATGGCTGGACACCCCGGAATGGATTGAATCAATCGTGCTCCGCTCCGGAACTCCGATCCTGTCCCCGAATCTCGTCCAACGGATCGAACTCGATCAAAAATGCCGCGATGTGACGTCTTAGGGCGTTCGAAAATGGTGAAATGCGATCTCGACACGTCAAATTTATCTCAAAGCGAGGAACCGACGGCCTTGGGACTTGCTTGCTCCTTGGCGATCCTGCCCAACT
>CAWDWA010000017.1:0-856416 GCA_963805815.1 uncultured Verrucomicrobiae bacterium | reverse complement strand
AGTCCCTGAACAAGCGTGATGGGGATAAATTCATTGCCATAAAAAACTCGAAATGCCCTTGAATCCTTGGTTTGATGGCGGTGCTAAAACCAAAACCATCCAAAGAGAAAGGTCATTTCGAGTGAAAAGAACATATCCGAAGATCCTGCGTAATCGCAAGCGCCGAATTCAACGCCGTCTCGACGCGAAGCGTGGGTGGAGCAATCAGGCGGAGCCTATCATAACCGCCCGCAACATCCACTATGAGATGGCCGAGAAGAGCCGGGCGATCAACTGCGGAGGAATCGGAGCGATTCATCTGATGGTTAACAAGCTGGGCCTCCGCGAGGAGATTGACTCGCGACTGCATCTTCTTAAGAAACACCTTCCCTACCACGAGAGCGATCATGTGCTCAACCTGACTTACAACGCGCTGCTCGAGGGCGTGCGGCTCGAAGACATCGAGCTTCGTCGCAATGATGAAGCCTTCCTTGACGGCCTGGGTGCCCAGCGCATTCCCGACCCGACAACGAGCGGTGACTTTACGCGCCGCTTTGCTGAGGAGGACATCGTCAATCTCATGGAGATAACCAACACGGTGCGCCGGCGGGTGTGGGAGCAGCAGCCCGGGCAGTTCATGGCAGAGGCTTTTATAGATACCGACGGCACCATCGCGCCGACGCTCGGCGAATGCAAAGGCGGGATGTCTCTTTCCTACAAAGGCATTTGGGGGTATGCGCCGTTGACAGTCTCACTGGCTAATACCAATGAAGTGCTATATCTGGTCAACCGCCCCGGGAATGTCGTCAGTCATGAGGGGTGCGTGCCGTGGATCGATCGGGCCATCGAGTTGGTGCGCCCTCATGCCGGAAAGATCACATTGCGCGGCGACACGGACTTCACACTGACTGGCGAGCTGGATCGATGGGATAAAGAAGGCGTCCAGTTCCTCTTCGGTATGGACGCGCACCCGAAGGTGGTCGGACTGGCCGAAGCCTTGCCGCAAGAGGCATGGACGCCGTTGGAGCGACTGCCGCGCTATGAGATTGCCACGCGCCCGCGACGCAAGAGTGAACGGGTCAAGGAGAGCATCGTACGTTTCAAGGGGTATGAGAACAAGGTGCTCACGGGGGAGAGCGTGGCCGAAATAGACTATCAGCCGAATAAATGCTCGCGGTCTTACCGCCTGATCATCGTACGTAAGAACATCAGCGTGAAGAAAGGCGAGCAAGTGCTCTTCGACGATGAACGGTACTTCTTCTATATCACCAACCGCGTCGACTACACCCCGCCGGAAATCGTGAGTCTGGCCAACGGACGCTGCAATCAGGAGAACGTGATTGAGCAGTTAAAGAACGGAGTGAACGCTATGCGTATGCCGGTGGACGATTTGCTTAGCAATTGGGCCTATATGGTCATGACTTCCCTGGCATGGAATCTGAAGGCATGGTTTGGGTTGCTGATGCCCAACAAGGAACGGGGAATGGAGTTGGTCAAGATGGAGTTCCGGCGGTTTTTGCACTCCATCATTCTGCTACCCACGCAGATCGTTCGCACGGGCCGGCGGATCGTCTACCGCATCATGAACTACAACGTCTGGTTGAAGGAACTCTTTGCTGCATGGGAGCACCTGCGAGGGCTTCGTATTACCTGAAAGAAAACCTGGCAAGGAAAGAATAGCGCTGATCATGCACTTCACGCAGGCGTACTATGTACAGGTCGCTCACCAATCCACGCGATAGCACAATGAAGCCAACAACGAGCAGGCCGAGAAGTGTGATTATTTAGTAACAATGCGCCATCGATTAGCTGTTCTAATAAATAAGCTGATATAGCGTCCTGAAATGCCGACCGAATCGCGGTCGCCGGGCTTCAAGCTTTTTTTTCGCTTATTTTGGGCCTAGTCTCTAAGGGGAGAGATTATGCAGCGCGGGCTCACATAAATTGATGTCACGCGGAGAAGCAACGCACCCGCGGAGCCGACCCGAAGCTCGCCAGCGCTGCTTTAAAACCACCCGGTGCAGAGATCTCGCTCAGGTACCACTCGAACTGGTTTCGCACCCCGCAGGGAGACCCATATTCATCAAAGTTCAATTCGAAACTATCTGCTGCGCGTGAGAGCCCTTCTCCCGTAGCCTTCAGGTAAGCTTCTTTCGCCGTCCAAATCCGAAAGAATTGCTCCGATTGCTCGCGACCCCGCAGCGCCACGATGCGTGAAAATTCGCCGGGAGCGAAAAACTCTTCCGAAATTTCCAGAACGTGGATGCCCTCACGAATGTATTCCAAGTCGATCCCGACAGGGATGCACGAACTAATAGCACACATTGCCAAATCGCGGGAATGGGAGAGATTGAAAAGAATCCGCGAATCGATGAGCGCTGGCTTGCCACATATGCCTAGGCGGAAACGAAGGGCATCAGGTTCTTCACCAACATACCGGCTAAGGATTTTCCGCAGCTGCCCATGAGCAGCGACGTATCGACCGCGATCGCACTCGAACTGAAACCTCGATGCCCGTTTGCGTTCCTCTTCCCCAAGCGCGTCCAAAAATTCCATCATTCTTCCGGGAAACGGATTGAGTGACATTAACCACACATGAACTTCTCCAGCCGTTAGCTTTGGTGACGAAATCGTGAGCATGTTGCGGTCCTCCGAGTCTATACAGTCTACTTAAATAATATAATAAATGCATTTTTTGTTCCTATTATAGAAACACTCTTGAAACGACGAGCCCCTCGGATCACGAACACCTCCGAAACCACGAGTGAACAGTCACCGATTGAATCTTTATGTTGGGATGGCGTAAGCCGAACTTGCAGGGGGCAACTAGAGAAGCAGAAGTTGAGAAACATCAGTCCAATCCTCTCCCGGGTGAGCCGGAATCGAAAAATAGTCAACCGGTCAGGACAGATCGCCCACCCCATCCATTTTCGAATTTGCAAGTTGAGGAGAGCAACAACATGTGAAGGAGTTCCGGCTCATTCCTGCACCCTTCCAACCTCACAACGCATATCGTGTAGTGCAGGGAACTCGGCGCGCCATTTCTTTACAACCTCCACATTGACGTCCGCAGAAATGACACACTGTTCGTTTCCAGCATCGGCGAGAACCTCTCCTCGGGGGTCGAGAACAATGCTCCGCCCCGAATATTCCAGCTTAAGATCAGCACCGCATCGGTTCACTCCCACCACGTATGCTTGGTTTTCGATCGCCCTGGCCTTAAGGAGAGTGATCCAATGCTCTTCACGGGCTGCCGGCCAATTCGCAATTACGGGAAAAAGCTGAGCTCCCCGCTGCACGGCAAGCCGGAAAACTTCAGGGAATCGCAAGTCATAGCAGATGAACGGCGCCACCACAAAACCCTGCCACTTGAATGTCTTGATCGCGTTGCCTCCCGAATAGAACTCTCCTTCCTTGCCAAAACTGAACGGATGAATCTTTGCATAACGCAAGGTTTCAGTTCCATGCGGATTAACGATGACCGCTTCGTTTCGCCCACAACCGCCCGGAAACGTTGTCACTAATCCACCGAGCATCCAAACACCAAATCTTCGCGCACATTGGGTCAGAAATGCCACTGTCTCCGAAGGCTCCCCTTCCGCAATCGACTGCACGTTCATGCTAAACCCCGTCGAAAACATCTCCGGCAACATCACAAGCGAGCCGGCCGGAGGCGCGAAAGCTTCAAGCATCCGCTGGATTGTGGCAAAGTTCGCCGCTTTGTCTTCCCACCGGATATTGAACTGGACGCAGACGACTTGCATCGCTTGTAACCACAGCGTCAGCGAATCCCACGCCCGCGGTCGGTTATGCGGTAAACGTTGCTGCAAGTGAGCGATGCTGCGATCAAACCCTGATCCATATTTCTAGCGAGGCAGGAACACGACTATTTGAATGTTCTCGAAAGCCAACGGTAGTCGAATTTACTGCCCGGACAATCGGTGGGCCAGCGGGGAGGATTGATACGCTTGTGGGCCTTCACGACGGGATAGTTTCTGCGGTCGTACTTTCCGACCCGTTTGCGCAAGTAATCGATCAATTCCTCCAGCGCTTCGTATTGCGCTCTGGTTGGCTGCTTCCGATTGAAGTCGCCAACAAGGCAGATGCCTAGAGCAATATTATTCAGGTAATCGCTGTGAACATGCCCGCCATTGATCTGCCGGGTCCAGCGGCTGCCAACCTCGATCTGGCCGTTTCCGGAGGAACTTCCGTTACCGATCACAAAATGATACGCCATCCCGTTCCGCATCTTTCGGGTATTGCGATGGTAATAATCAAAAATCTTCGCGTTCCCCTGGGCCGTCCCACTGTTATGCACCACAATGTAACGCCAGCGGCGTTTCTTCACGGGAGCATCGTCGATCGCATTGAGAACGGATCTGGTAAGATACTTGTAACGCGGACCTCCGAATCCAAACCAGCCTCCTTTCCTACGCTCAGGGGGAGGCTTCAACCCACGCTCCTTTTCTAAACCGGACTTCTTGACCGTGATGGGTGCCGCTGAATCTCGCCAGTTTGCTTTCCCGCTCGGGCCGGGAATCGGCGTTGGTGCGGGAGTGGGAGTGGGCGTCGGGGCTGGAGTGGGCGTCGGGGCTGGAGTGGGCGTCGGAGTCTTTGTTGGAAGAGGAGAGGGCGTCGAAATCGGGGCCGGTCGTGCCGTTCTAACAGGCCTTGGTTCAGGGGTGGGAGATGGTGTACTTGCCGGTCTAGGAGTGCGGGCAGGACCGGGTCTTGGCTTCGGTTTTGGCCTCGGTGTTGTGGCGCGGTGTGTGGGAGGAGGAGCTGGCACCGTGCGCATTTCTTCACGTGCCTTTAGAAAAAGCTCTCGCTTCTCCGCTTCCGTCAATCCCTCAGCCTTGCGCGGTGCCCCCAAGAGAAGGTTACCGAGAATGAATGCCGTTAAAAAAAGCAGCTGCTGCCGTCGCACGGACCGGAATGTATCAAAGCGGTGTCACGTGAAAAGAACAGACATGGAACTAAAATAAGCTTCCCGCCCCAAGTGACCACAATACCGGAAGTCTCGAGACCGTTCGTCCCTTTCAAGAACGATATCGTGCTTGAGCGGCAACAGGCTAAAAAACCTTCAACCAAAAATTCCGACCGCGGGATTTTACGGAACGAGGAAAATCTTGTCTGTCCAGGGATCCTTTACCTCCGTTCCGCGCTTAAAACCACGCACGTCGATCCAAACGGTTTCCTTGTAGTAAGGACTGTAGACGTAACCTTCTTTGCCGGGAACCGGCTTTCCGTAGGAAACTCTCTCACCCGTGGACGAGACACCCATTCTGGGCCCGGAATCAGCGGTCTGACAACCAACCAATGCAAAAGCAGTGAGAAAAAGAACGCAAAGCCATTTCATGGGCAGTGTTTTTAGCGGGAACGACAGCATCGGTCAAGGAGAGCCCCTGTGTTCCAGACTTCGATTTGACAAACCACTGTTAGCTTTGTCAGGTGCGCACCCGTGAAACGAATCCAGAGAAATCAACATTTCGTCTTCATAAGAGCGCTCCTCGTTTTTCTGATCCTGGCGTTTTCCAACGGACTCGCGCAGGAATCTTCACCCTCCCCGACGCTGCAACCAGGAGAGCGCTTTCCGGCACCTGCAGCGTCGCCGCCGAGTACCGCAGCGAAAGCAGCAAAGCAGCAGGCAGAAAAAGTGATGACCGAACTCACCGAGAAATCGGAGACTCTGGGTAAGCAGATCGATGAAGCGGTTCAAACTGGTCCCAGCTGGCTGCGCAAGCGATCCTTTCTGGGAATCAGCAACGTGCGCTACATCGCCAGTCTGTCGCTGCTAGTCCTGGTGGCGATTTTTTCCGTATCCTTCGTTCACTTTGTCCGGAAGCGAGCTGGCCGGATAAAATCTGGTGCAGAGCAGAGTTGGCCGGCGATGCTTATTTCGGCCGCTCGGAAGCCCATCGCGCTGCTCATCTGCATCTACGGCGTCTACTTCGCCTTGGGCATTCTCTTCGCCGCTCTGCAAGAAGGTAGCAAACTCGCGGCCTACGGGAAACATCTCTCGGAGCTCACCTATATTGGCCTCACGGTGGCGACATACTGGATGATCTTTCGCGTCATCAAAGGCGCAGAGCGAAAGATGCAAATCTGGGCAGATCGCTCCGGGGGGCTGCTCGACAACGTCCTGGTGCCCGTCATCGGAACAGCGCTGCGGTTGCTCGTACCAATTGTGGGACTTTTCATCGTCATTTCTGCCGTGGAAATTCCGGAGCCGTACAATTCAGTGATCGCAAAGCTGCTTGCGATATTCTTCATTGGCAGTGTCGCCTACCTGATCATTCGGGCTGCCAGGGTCTCCGAAAAAGTGCTGCTCCAGGCAAATCGGCTCGATGTGGCGGATAATCTTCGTGCGCGCGAGATCTACACGCAGGTCTCGGTGATCCGAAAAATCATCGTGACTTCCGCGATTTTCCTCGCGGTTGCATGCATGCTCATGCTTTTCCAGCCAGTGCGCCAGCTCGGTACCAGCATTCTCGCCTCAGCCGGCATCGCCGGCATCGTGCTCGGTCTTGCCGCCCAGAAAACGCTGGGAAACCTCTTCGCAGGAATCCAGATCGCTATCTCGCAGCCTATCCGGATCGACGATGTCGTGATCGTCGAGGGAGAATGGGGCCGCATCGAAGACATCACCCTGACTTTTGTGACTGTCGTCATCTGGGATCTGCGACGGCTTGTGCTCCCGATCACTTACTTCATCGAAAAGCCGTTCCAGAACTGGACCCGGAAATCAGCCGATCTCCTCAACAGTATATTCCTCTATGCGGACTACACGCTGCCGATCGAACCGCTTCGTCAGGAACTTCATAGATTGCTTGAAATGAACCCGCTCTGGGATAAGAATGCGTGGGTGCTTCAGGTCACCGACTCGACCCCGCAGGCCATGGAAATCCGTTGTCTCATGACGTCCAGCGATGCACCCAAAGGCTGGGATTTGAAATGCGAAATCCGTGAGGGACTCGTGCAATTCATTCAGAAAAATTACCCCGAGTGCCTCCCGCGCGTTCGTGCCGAACTGCATCGCGACGTCCGCCGTCCGGAAGCTCCGGTCGAGCCGACGGTAAAACTGGATCGACCAGAGAATTCGTCTGCGCCCGGTCTTGACGCAACTGGCGATAACTCGGTGGAACAAGCTGCAAGTAACGACTCGTATAGTGAGAAATAGGGATTGATCGCGGCGAAAATCCCGCCGCGTTCTGAAACGAGAAAACACATCCAACACCCGTTGGATGTGTTTTCTCGTTGGCAGCATCTGGTTGGCCTTGCGTCTGGACTGCCTTCGAGAGGCGATCTCGTTCCTTGTTTCGATCGCTGGTTCGTTCCGGCGTCGCGTGGGAATGCACTTTCCCGGGCGTGACATTTTCCTTCGATGCATTAGTGTTCTTATGCACATACATGCCCTACATCGAACTTCACTCCACCAGTGCCTTCAGCTTCCTCCGCGGGGCCTCGCTCCCGGAACAGCTTGCAGAACGCGCCGCGGAATTGAATATGCCCGCCATGGCCCTGCTGGACCGGGATGGACTCTACGGCGCTCCGCGATTCTACGCCGCCTCCCGCGAGCGCGGAATCCGGCCCATCATCGGGGCAGAACTCACAATGGAGGACGGCACCGTTCTGCCCGTGCTGGTGGAATCCCGCACCGGTTACCGGAACCTGTCGCGACTCATTACCCGCGCTAAACTCCGAGGCACAAAGACCGAATCCCCCGTTCATTGGAACGAACTCCCGGAATTCTCCGAAGGACTGGTCGCTCTCATCGATTCGGGGTTTCGCGTTTCCAATTTCGACTCCCTCTCCTCTGCCTTCGGGTCGGAAAATCTCTACATCGAACTCCAGCGGCATCACCTCCGCGCCGACGACCGCCGGAACCGCCCTCTGCTCGATTTCGCCCGCGCCCATGGGCTCCCTTTGCTCGCCACGAATGGCGTGCGCTACGCGAAGCCTTGCGGACGTCAGGTGGCGGATGTTTTCACCTGCCTGCGCCACCACACCCACCTCGATGCCGCCGGGAAATTGCTCGGCCGGAACTCCGAGCGCCACCTGAAGTCCACTCGCGAAATGGCATCTCTCTTCCGGGACCTGCCTGATGCCATTGAAAACACCAAACGCCTCGCTGATCGCCTGCAATTTTCCCTGGAGAATCTCGGCTATGAATTCCCCCGCTACAACGTGCCTGAGGGCGAGACAATGGAATCCTTCCTGCGGAAAATCACCTGGGCTGGCGCGCGCGCGCGTTACTCGCACCTCAGCGCGAAAGTCCACGCTCAGATCGAGCACGAACTTGCGTTGATTGGGAAACTAGGCTTCTCCGGATATTTCCTCATTGTGTGGGATATCGTCAATTTCTGCACCCAAAGCGGCATCATGGTGCAGGGACGCGGCAGCGCGGCGAACAGCGCGGTTTGCTACAGCCTCGGCATCACCCCGGTTGATCCCGTGGGCAGCAACCTGCTCTTCGAACGTTTCCTCAGCGAGGGGAGAAAAGGCTGGCCAGACATCGATCTTGACCTGCCCAGCGGTGATCGGCGCGAGGCTGTGATCCAGGAAGTTTACCAACACTATGGCAAACACGGCGCGGCCATGACCGCCAACGTCATCACCTATCGCGGCAAGAGCGCCGCGCGCGAGATCGGCAAATGCCTGAACTTCGCGCAAGATACCCTCGACCGTTTCTCTAAGCTCTTCGGGCACGGCGATTATCCTCACACCATCGAACTGCTCGATCAGATGGAGAAAGCCGGCCTGCCCCGAGATCACGCGCGCGCCCCGGCGTTCATCTCACTTTACAAAAGCATCTACGGACTGCCCCGGCATCTAGGCCAACACTCGGGGGGCATGATCATCTGCCAGGGGGAGCTCAGCTCGATTGTGCCGCTCGAGAACGCTTCCATGCCCGATCGCGTCGTCGCCCAGTGGGACAAGGATGACTGCGAGGATCTTGGCATTATCAAGGTGGACCTCCTCGGCCTCGGCATGATGTCCGTAATGCAGGACACCATTGAGCTTTGCGCCGAGCGAGGGCGCCCTGTCGATCTCGCCCAGATCCCCAAGGATGATCCGGCCACCTACGAGATCATGCAAAAGGCCGACACCATCGGCGTTTTCCAGATCGAAAGCCGCGCCCAGATGGCAACGCTGCCACGCATGAAACCACGCTGTTTTTACGACGTTGTCATCGAGGTCGCCATCATCCGGCCCGGCCCCATCCAGGGCGACATGGTCCACCCCTATCTCGCCCGCCGCGCTGGAAAGGAACCGGTAACGTATTTTGACGACCGCCTGAAACCCGTGCTCGAACGCACACTCGGCATCCCGCTTTTTCAGGAGCAGCTCTTGAAAATGGCAATGGTGATGGCGGATTTCACCGGAAGCGAAGCCGAGGAACTCCGGCGCGCGCTCAGCTTTCACCGTTCGCAGGAACGCATGCAGAAAGTAACCGCCAAGTTACGCGCGGCGATGGAAGCCAAAGGACTCGCTCCGGACGTAATCGATGGCATCGTGAAATCCGTTTCGAGTTTCGCCGTCTATGGCTTCCCGGAATCACACGCCATCAGCTTCGCCATCCTCGCTTACGGCAGCGCCTGGCTGAAAGTGCACCGGGCTCCGGAATTCATCGCCAGCCTGCTGAACAATCAGCCCATGGGTTTCTACGCCTCCTCCACTCTCGTGAAAGACGCCAAACGCCACGGCGTCCGCGTCCGTCCCGTGTGTGTGCAAAAATCCTGTTGGCGCTGCACCATCGAGCCCGATTCCTCCATCCGCCTCGGTTTCTGTGTCGTCAACGGTCTCTCCACCGCCCACGGCGAGCAAATCGTGCAAGCCCGCCAGGAGCGCATGTTCGATTCGCTCGACGACTTCCGCTGCCGCACCTCACTGAACAAACACGAACTCCGCGCACTCGCCACCCTGGGCGCTCTCAATTGTTTCGTAGCGCACCGCCGCGAAGCGCTCTGGAAGGCCGCGAGGCATGAGGAGTGGGAAGACGCGGAGACGGGGAGACAAGGAAACTGGAAGAATGCTGAAATCCCTGCGTCTCCGTGTCTCCCCTTCCCCGCGTCTTCTTCCTCTGCCCTCTGCCCTCTTTCCCCCATGAATCCAATGGAACGCATCCAGGCCGACTATCACGGCATGGATCTCACGACAGGGCCACACCCAATGGCTCTGATCCGCCATCAGATGGATGCTCTCAACGTCTGGCGCGCCGGCGAGCTTGCTAACGGAAAAAACGGTCAGCGCGTCCGCATCGCCGGAAACGTCATCTGCCGCCAGCGCCCGGGTTCTGCCAGGGGTTTCGTCTTCATCAGTCTCGAGGACGAAACCGGTGTCGCCAACGCAATTATCCGACCCCCGATGTTCGAGAAAAACCGCTTAGTGATCTCCGAAGAAGCCTATCTCCTCATTGAAGGCAAACTCCAGATCCACGAGGGCGTCATCCACATCCAATCAGAACGCATCGAACCGCTTATCACAGAACATCTCGCCGCCGCCAACTCGCATGATTTTCATTGAAAAATATCAACCCAATCAGTCCACCCAGCCCGGACACCACTGCCACTTCTCTAGGTTGCTAAATGTCGATGCAAACGAATTTGCGTCAGGCCCGTATATCAACGGTGTGATCTTTGCCGACCATGTGCACGATCCCCGTAGATACTCACAGCAAACGGGATCGAACTCTAGAAAATCGACACTAACAGTAAAAGAGATCAAAAGTAGAGTCGCAGCAGAAACCAAAGTGGTCACAACTTCCAGCGGACGTTTTCGCCTAAACGGTCGAAGGGGTGTCGGAAAAGCTTACACAAGTAACGAAACAAATATGCATTCAAGATCAAACGGCTTGCGAAAGCGACCGTTGAAGCGCTGAGTTTGATTCGATCTACTGCGGTATCTCAACACATTCATCCGAAATGAATTGGGCAACGGAGAAATGAACAGGGCACGATCCGGCTGCTAAAGCCATGTGCGTTTGCTTAGATTTCGTTCAAGTCAAAAAGTGTCGGATTACTTTACGAATTTTTCAAAATGCTGTATTGAACACTGCAATACGGAGTCACAAAAGTTGTTTATTACCAATGTCTTAAGTAAAATAAAGCAACTACGGCATCTAAAATGCTCCAGTAAAATTTTCCGATTAGCGAATCCAAATATTGCGTGTTATAACCTAACGGGGTCAGTGGCCTTTTTGCCATCATGGACATTGCTGCCCTCATTAAATCCTCTAAGCCTCGTTTTCCCTCCAGGCTTTTTGCACAACCGTTTCGCATCTTTTTGATTCTTCTTTTTGCGTCACAGTTGCTTATGCAAACCGCAGAGGCCGTCACCATTGCATGGGCAAGCAATCCCGAGCCAAACATCGTAGGCTACCGCGTCTAAAGCGGCACCCAGAGCGGAGTTTACACTCAGATGCTCGATGTTGGGAAAAATACGACAGCCACCTTTTCGAACCTTTCCGGTGGCAATACCTATTTTTTCGCGATCTCCGCTTATAACACCTTTGGACTCGAAGGACCACTATCGGCTGAAATCTCCTTCACACCCACACAGGCACCAGTTGTGGAAAAAAAGGGGGGAAATCGGTCAGAAGACACGGGAGAAGTGCATTCAGGTCAAACCGCGGGAAGCACGAAGAATAGTAGCGTTTCCAGTTCGACGTTCGATATCGATCCGGTGATTGCGGTGGGGACCGTGACGGGCGCTCCACTTGTGCGTTTTTTTGACGCGATTTCCAAGGAAGTGATTTTTCAGCGTTTTGCTTATAATTCATCCTTTCGTGGGGGGGTGCGCGTAGCGATCGGGGACGTGAATAACGACGGCTATCTCGACTTGATCACCGGGGCGGGTCCGGGAGCAGAGCCGCACATAAAAGTTTTCAGCGGGCAGACCGGAAGTCAGCTTGCTGGGCGTATGGGAAGTTTTTTCGCCTACTCGAAAAACTTTCGCAGAGGGGTGAACGTGACTTCAGGGGACGTCAACGGTGATGGATTCGACGACATCATTGTCGCGCCGGGTCTGGGTGGGGAGCCGCATGTAAAAGTTTTCAGCGGGCGCAACGGAGCCCGGCTCCCTGGACGCATTGGAAGTTTCTTCGCTTATTCGAAAAACTTCCGGGGAGGGGTGAACGTGGCTTCAGGGGACGTCAACGGTGATGGATTCGACGACATCATTACTGGGGCGGGCCGTGGTGGTGGACCCCATGTACGGGTATTCAGCGGGCGCAACGGAGCCCGGCTCCCTGGACGCATTGGAAGTTTCTTCGCTTATTCGAAAAACTTCCGGGGAGGGGTGAACGTGGCTTCAGGGGACGTCAATGGTGATGGATTCGACGACATCATTACTGGGGCGGGCCGTGGTGGTGGACCCCATGTACGGGTATTCAGCGGTGAAACGGGCAGGCAGTTACCCGCTCCCGTGGGCAGCTTCTTTGCCTACATGAAGACGTTTAGGGGAGGGATCAGCGTAGCCTCCGGCGATTTAAATGACGACGGATTCGACGACATCGTCACTGGAGCAGGACCGGGTGGGGGGCCGCATGTAAGAGTTTTTAGCGGGCGCAACGGACGTCAGCTTACCGGGCGCATGGGAAGTTTCTACGCTTACTCGAGAAATTTTCGGGGAGGAGTGTGGGTTGCGGCCGCTCATTGAGAATGGAGGAATTGAAAGGTCGTTGGTATGCCTCGAATTCGAGAGACGTGGACTTGGACAAATCGATCGTGAATGGAGAATTCGCATCGATTCATGACTCGGATTATGCATGGCAGCCATTTTTCTGGAGCATCGTGAACTTTTCCTGTGGAAACGATCCTTTGTGAGGGTTCTGAGAACATGAACAAAAAGCGTATCTGGGCGTGGGCCGCTGCAACCGTCGTCGTGGTTGGAATGATTGCGATTATGTATTTGATATTACCGTCTGATTCCACAGTCGCAAGCACCGCACCCTCAGAGAGAACGGAACTGCCGAATTTGTCATCGGAGCTGGCCGCGATTCTCCCGACTCAAGCCGACAGACTTTCCAAGCTCTATTTTCTGGCGGATTTTGATGATTCTGAGCCCCCAGTGGTCTGGCTTGAGCGATTCGAGTCCGGCGAAAGAGTTGTAGTGCGTGAACAACCGAACGACCGGGGAATGCGGTTGCTTGCGCTGAAAGTGGCGTTGCACAGTCGCGTGGGTGTAGCGTACGTAGAGTATGCTGGGAAGCTTGAAGAATTTCGGAACGATTACGTTGAGGATGTCCTAGCGCAATCGAGCACTCTCATGCCCGGAGAACCTGAGCCGGCCATCCCTGAAGGCTTGACCGAACCAGTGATGGCCGTAGGTCTCACCGATCCTGTCAACTTTGAAGGATTGGGAGAACCGTTTTACGAAGACAAATTATCGGATCCATCCATTCCGCATCAATCAGAGGGTTTTTGAACGAGGTCACGACTTTGTTCAGGCAATGAAGGTATTTGCAGGACGGTTCATAGGACAAGGAATTTGGGCGCGCCGAGGTAGCTGAATTGTGCGGAATAGCGCTGCGTAATTGTTCCTTTGCCTGGAAACATTTTCAACATTCGGGCTCACTCCTTCGCCGCCGGCCTTTGTCAGTCTCAGGACAGGTGCGCTTGACGTTTGCACGGCTGGATCTTGTCTGTGCATTTTTCCCTCAGATGGTAAAAACAGTCCAGATGAATTCGCCGACATACCGCCCGCTCGACCGAAAGGAGCTTGAAACACTCATCGAGTGGGCAGCAGCCGAAGGCTGGAATCCCGGACTGCACGATGCAGAGGCTTTCTGGGCAGCGGATCCCGCCGCGTTCGTGGGCGTTGATCATGAAGGAGAGCTGATTGGTGGCGGCGCTATCGTGAACTACGCCGGGCAGGCAGGATTTATGGGTCTTTTTATTATGAAACCGGAGTGGCGCAGTCGAGGTCTCGGCCGCGCATTCTGGTACTACCGTCGGGATAGACTCCGTTCCCGATTGCAACGCGATGCCTGGATCGCGATGGATGGCGTTTTCGCCATGCAGCCTTTTTACGCCAAGGGTGGATTCCAATTCACGCATCGCAACCTTCGAATGGAAGGAGTCGGAAAGACCGGAACGTTTGCGCCGGAGCTGACGGCGCTAAGCGAGTTGGCTTTCGCAGAAGTGGAGGAGTTTGACCGCCGCTACTTTCTGGTTCCACGAAGGGCTTTTCTCAAGAAATGGATCAACCCGGAAGGAGGCAAAGCGTTGGGCTTCATCGAGGCGAATCGCCTCGCAGGTTACGGAGTTATCCGCCCCTGCAGGACCGGTTATAAAATCGGGCCGCTATTCGCGGAAACGACGCCAGTGGCCGAGAGTCTCTTCCTGGCGCTATCTACCCATGCCGTTGGCGCTCCGATTGTCCTCGATGTCCCAGAAATCAATGAGGAAGCGATGAAACTGGTCTCGCGGCACGGCATGAAGGAGATTTTCGGATGCGCTCGAATGGTAATGGGACGGATCCCTCCAATTCCCTGGTCTTCCATTTACGGAGTTACAACATTTGAGCTGGGCTGAAAAAACCGGCATGTCACCCTGGATATAGCC
Organism: uncultured Verrucomicrobiae bacterium; assembly: GCA_963805815.1. Classification (GTDB taxonomy): domain Bacteria; phylum Verrucomicrobiota; class Verrucomicrobiia; order Chthoniobacterales; family Chthoniobacteraceae; genus CAWDWA01. The sequence continues at coordinate 841,870 of CAWDWA010000017.1, read as the reverse complement.
TCGGTTCGCATAACATGTGCGATGGCATAATCACTCGAACTCGCTCCGATTCAAAAGAGAGAGCGATTCACCGCCGCGCCTCAGCAGGAGAGCATCTTCGCGTTTGCTATTCCAGACTCGGGCCTGGGACACGATATCGATTGTTTGATGCGGTGTTTATCGATGCATTTCGGCGAACCACCCACGTGGATTCCAGGGTCACGCGGCGGACATTACAGCCACGCCCGAATCAGGTGAAACGAGGCTCTTTTGAGGGCCGTTCGCCAGTCTGAGACTTCGAATATTCACAATGAGGCGCTTGCCATTCGCGAAACTCTCGGTAGTTCCCAAAACGCACACCCTCATATAAAGGTTCTCCATCACCTTGCTCCCAAGTTTCTCCGGATAGGCGCACTCCAAATTCCAGACGCGATCGTGGGTCCCCTGATGGAGCACGAATCGTCGGGCGGTTGTGTCAATGGAGCAAATCGTCCCAAAAAAGTGTCTTTCCATTCCCTCCCGAGGCTGCATCATCTCCATCTTAGAAACGGTATCGGAGTCGCTCACGCGGCAAACTGAACGCTTGTCGAGGATATGATCTACAGCCAACACCAGATCGTCGATTCGGAACGGCTTGAAGAGAACGGTGCCATTCACGGAATCGATGAATTCTGCGACACCAAAGTTGCTGCGATGTCCCGTGATAAAGATAAATCTCTCACACAGGTGAGATTTTACTCTGCTTGTTGCGAGGTAGAACTTGTCGCCCGGAAATGCCGGCATGATCATGTCGCAGATAATGATGTCAAAATCCATCGCAAGCACTTGCCGGATACCTTCGGCTCCGTCCTTCGCGAGGTAAACACTGTAACCGCGCGAAACAAGAACATCTCGAATTGAAGACTGTAGTTCGAAGTCGTCTTCAAGAATCAGTATATTGGTCGCTCCCCCCTCTCCGCGCGTAAACCAGTTTGTGCAATTGGACTTGTCGGTCATATCTTCAGTGAGTGTTTTGAATGATTCCAAAGACTGCGGTTTCATTACTACTTAAGCAGCGACATCCCAGGGCTGCTGGCTCGTGTTTGAAATCCCATGTCATCTATCTCGATGTTTCTCTCGACGTCGAATTTCATATCGACGCCCCGTCGCACGGCGAGTTCCGCAGCGAGCTGAATAAAGCAGATCTGCTGTTTCATGGCGTTCTATGCACTAATTCAAAGTGGTAACCTTCTCTCGTCAGTCTTCAGCACCAAACATTGAGTTTATAAACTACATAATTGTCATAATTTCAAGCATTTTTTATAACCCTGCTGCTTGCTACCCGGCGAACATCTCGATAATGAGAGTAAATTTCGCAGAAAAATCACAGTTGCGCTCAAATTTGGATTGCGGAATTGTTTGGTGGAGGCAATCGATCTCAACACTGAGATCGATGCGTTGACAAAAACCGTGCCACCTTGGAATGCCGCCACAGACGGCGAAGCCCATTGGTGCCCTATTAGGCACACCAAGCCCTGGGGCGTATTAATAAAATACATTCCGCCAATCTCGCGGTGCTGTTTGCGCTGGCCTTCGTTGCGCCTCGCTCCGTTATTTCCTCAATAGCGACGCTCGTTGCACCTCGTCCAGCGCCGAAAATCCCTCGCGATCTTCAACGAAAGCCATTTTACAAACATGGGCTAGGAACCTTCCAAAACCTTTTCAACGAAAACGTCCACTAACTTCCCGTCGCGATCGAAGGCCCATTGCACCGAAACATCTGTAGCTAGTGGCAACGGGATCTGCAGCGTAAGGAGGAGCGGGTTGGTGATATACCGCCCAAGTAAGATTTGTATGCTTTTGATGCCTTTTTCTGAAGAACCCGCGTTAGCCGGACCGGACGCGGGCGGGTCGCGCAGCAGAGCCGGCTTCTCGACGCGGAGTTGCTCCCTGATGAATCTTCGCACGTGATCGGTTGTCGATCCGGGCGGCGTGTGGCTGAGGACTGCCCGACGGATCAACTCGCGGCTTTCAGTCGGATCAATGACAACCGCATCCGTGTCGTTCGCAAATGCCAAAGCCATCGCGTGTAAAAGTAGAGTTAAGAAAACGACGCCTCGTTTCATAAAATCGTATCCTTTTGCCTCGCCTGTTCTGCCACGGCCAAAATGACATCGCTTTTGGAAATGCTTCCAATGAGTTCCCGCCCGGTGTCTTCAGAGACAACTGGAAGCCGCTCGCCACGATGGCCTGAGAAAGTATCCAATGCTTCTGTGAGGGTTGCTTCCGGGCCGATCGTCGGAAATTCCTCCCGCAGAATATCGCGCGCAATCACCAGTTCGGCGAGATCAGGCTGGTTGAGATAGGTTTTGATATCATGCAGCGCAACCACGCCGAGAAATCGGCCGGCCTCTCCGACTACGTACAGGAAATTGAATCTGTTAGAGACAAAATTCTGTGCAATCTCCTGGAACTGGGCCTCTTCTGACACTGACGGCGGATTCGGCTTCATCAGGTCGACCACGCGCATACCGGCAAGCCGTTCGCGGAAATTGCCGGAGCCTTTTCGCACAAGCGATTCAGCATAGATGGAACGCTTTTCAATACTGATCGAAGTGTAGTATGCGACCACGCACGCCAGCATTAATGGCAGGATGATTTCATAATCGAGCGTCGTCTCGAACAGCATCATAATCGCCATGACAGGCGCGTGCGTCGTAGCAGCGAGAAATGCACCCATGCCCGCCAGCGCAAACACGCTCGGATTCGGAGCCGCGGATATAAAGTGTTGAAGCAGTGCGCCAAAGAGCCAGCCAAAACTGGCCCCAACGAAAAGAGTGGGAGTAAAAACACCGCCTACGGCTCCCGACCCGAACGTCGCGCTCGTGGCAATCATCTTGAAGAACAGCAATCCAACCAACGTCTGCCAGATCCATTCGCCGTGGAGAATCGCATTGACAGCGTTGTACCCATTGCCGCAGACGCCAGGATAACGAATCGCCAACGCGCCAACAATAAGTCCCCCGAGCGTCATTTTCGCGTACACCGGCCAATTGAGTCGCGAAAACAGGTGCTCGCTTCCACGCAGCAACCGCAAGAACCACGGCGCGAGGAGCCCTGCCAGAAGACCAACGAATAGATGCGGGATGATTTCTAGATTCGAACCGAGTCGGAACGTTGGAATATCGTAGATCGGGCCGGTGCCAATGAACTGCCGGACAGTGAGGGTCGCAATGACCGACGAGAAGACGAGCGGCCCGAAGATTTCCATCGCCATCGAGCCGAGTATTATTTCGCTCACGAACAGGGCACCGGCAATCGGAGCATTATAAGCGGCGGCTATGCCGGCTGCTGAACCGCATGCCACCAACAGTCGCAGTCGCGAGGTCGACCAACATCGCCATCGACCCACAAGCGAGGCGAGCATCGAGGACAGCTGCACCAGCGGACCCTCGCGGCCGATTGATCCACCGGACGCAACGGAAAACAGCGCTGAAAGCGACTTGATCATACTTCGGCGGAATGAAATCACGCCGTCCCCGACCACGATTGCCTCCATGTAATCGGTCGTGCTTTGTCGCGGTGCGATGCGACTGCCGAAGTGAATGACCAGGCCTGCCAACATTCCCCCGATTGCAGGTGTTATTACGCGTTGCCACGGCGGAAGATGCGCGAAGCTTTCGGCAAAACCCACACCTTTCTGCGCAGTGAGCATCCAATGCACCAACGAGGTCATTTCCCGAAAAGCGACCGAGGCCAGCGCCCCGAGAACGCCGACAACTCCCGCCCAGAACAATGTGGCCTGCAACTCGCTGGGCCGAATCACTTCGCCCAGCCACAAGCGCACTCTCAGAAGTGCCCGAAGCCACTGCAATGCCGCTTTTACAGGAGCTCCTGACACGTCGGGACCTGATTGCATTTTCCTCAAAATGCGGCCCGCAAACTCCCGATAAACTCCTCGGTGGTCTTCACGGAAAGCAGTTTCCGTCGCAGTTCTTCCCGGCGCAGCACGCGGGCGAGCGATGCCACACATGCAAGATGATCGGGAATGCGATCTTTCGGCGTTCCCATGATGAAGAGCAAATGAACCGGCTCGCTTCGGCCGTTAAAGAGAACGCCTTCCTGACTGCGCGCGCCAGCAATTACAATGTCGCTCACTGCGTCGGTACGGGCATGCGGAAATGCGATCCCGGACCCGGATGCCGTGCTGCTAAGCCGCTCTCGAGCAATTAGGTCCTCATTAAATTTTTCGATGTCGACCATGGCCGGATGATCGCGCAGAAGCTGCGAGGCTTCCCGGAGCGCCACATCTTGAGAACGTCCCGTCAAGTGCAGATCTACCTGCATCCCATCGAGCCAGTCGCGGAACTCTACAGCCATAATTTGATGTGTTTTAATCTCCCGAGGAAGCAAGAACAAATAGTTTCGTTCCCTGCTTCCGGCATTCTTCAGCCACATCCCCTAAGCATCTCCTGGCTTGTCGGGTCACAAGCCGATAACGCCGTTAGCTTAATCTCACGAGTCGGCGGTCGTTCGCCTAGAACGACGTTGAACCAGTTGATCAAGAATGACGGCATGCTTTTCACGCGTAATCGGGTAAAGCCACGTGAGAATCAAACCGACGATGAGGAAGAGCGTGGGAAGAGGACCAATCGCAATGCGGATTGCGAGCAGAGCTGATGGAGGTTGCGCCAGTTCGGGCATATCCGGGCTGCTTTCCTGGAAGCCGGCGAGCGCGAGCGCCTGACCAACAAGGAAAAGACCGCCTGCCAGCCCGATCTTCTGCAGGAGCACCATAAAGCCGTAAAACACACCCTCGCGTCGATGCCCGGTTTCCAGTTCATCCAGATCGATCACGTCAGGCATCATGGACCATGGAATGAGATAGGCCGTCGAGACACCAAATCCAGCCATCACAGCAAGAAAATACATAATTCCAGTTTGGCCGGGTTGAAGGAAAAAGAGACCGCCCTGTGCCAGGATCCAGATCGCCATGCCGAGGGAATATACGTGTCGTTTTCCAAAACGGTAGGTCAGTTTTCCCCACACGAAAAGCATCGCCAGAGCCACTCCTTGAACCGTGAGTGCCACTTGAGCAAAAACGCCTTTCTCGAGCCCCATCCAAGTAACGACATAGAACGGAAGTACGCTGGCGGTGAGTTGAACGCCCAGCCATGAGAAAAGGAAAATGCCGATGACATAGAGGAAAGGACGATTGCGGAATGCGATGCCGATCTGCTCGCGCAGCGCGATGGGAGCAGTCGGCACTTCATTCTCCAGCCGGTCCGACTCGGAGGATAGCACCCGCGCTTTGATGCCGATGATGCACCATACGAGCGTCGCCAGAGATAGAATCGCACCGGTAGCACCCAGCATGAGGAACTGGCGACCCGAGTCCTCGACTGCCGAGAAAACGGCCTGCGCCAACAGTAGCGCACCGATGCTACCGCCAATCGAGAAGGCAAAACGAAAGCTGTTGAGGCTCGTGCGCTCGTCGTAATCGCGTGACATCTCAGCCGTCAGGGCGCAATAAGGCAAAGAGACGACGGTGTAAAACACGTTGGCTCCCAACGCGATAGCGACATAGTACCAAAATAGCGGCCACTGGCTACGGAACGGCACAAGCCATTGCAGAAAAAAGAAGAGCCCGAACGGCAGCGCGCCAAAAATCAGCCATGGCAATCGGCGTCCCCATCGGCTCTTCGTCTTGTCGCTGAGAATACCAATAAGCGGATCATTGATAGCATCCCACAATTTGCCGACCATGTAGATGCTGCCGGCCAGGGCAGGATTAAGACCGGCGACGTTGGTCAAAAAAAAGAGCAGGAAAAAGATGAGAACGTTTCCCGTCATGGCGGGACCCAGTTCGCCCGCCCCGTAGGCGAGCTTCGTGCGGAAGGGGATCTTTTCCTGTAGGTTCATACTCGTGCGTCAGCGGGGATTTTTGTCCGTCCAAGCGGTCTCCCCTCGAATGTCTTATATTTACCCTGAAGCCAATGGGTAAAGACTTTGGCATTCCAAGTTGAAAAGCGACGATCGCCGGGAATGCCCGCCTGCATAGTATGGATCTCGTCAATGACAAGATTGGTGACGAACTTGGACGAGGGCAGTTGCGAATTCCGGCCACCATGGCTCATGCGCGGGCGATCGATGGCTGGGCACGGAGACCCATGCAGATCAGTGTGAGCCGGGTCGTGTCATGCAATTTTAGAATTGTCTGTCGATCTTCCAACCTCGGAGTGGCCGGGTGGGTTTGCCGACATTGCAGTGTCTGCCTGACCGCGTCTGGCAACAAGCCTCGGTAGGATTATCGGGTGAAGTCCGAAGTTGGGATAGTCGCATGGATCCTCAGAGATCGCCGGCACAGGCGACGCTGGTTGCGATGCGCGTGCCGCTCTGGGTGCGGAGCCAGATCTCCGTAGCCGAAACGTGGGCGCACGCGTCCCAACGTAAGCGCCCCCACGGTCAAGAAAACAGGTGCCCAGAATAAGTTGCCGAGCGGCACTAGGCGATTCATGAAATCGCGGGTCTTTGCCGCCGCCGAATGGAAAATCTCGTAAGAAGCCAAAAGCCGCTCGAAGGACTCGAAACGTGATTCATGCAGATCGCGGGCGAGATTAGACCAGTTGTCGCGAAGAACCAAGGGCGGAGATTCAAGCCGGCGGGTGAATTCTGCCAGATGGATGAAGCGGTCCACTTTCGCAGAGGATGCCGGGTTGTGCCCGATGCCAATCACTGTTGCGCTGCTTCCGATGCTCTTTACCCCGCGGGCCTGGCTTGAGGTCATGAGAACAGCGGCTTCCGCGCGCTCGTGACGTGGCCAGCGGCCATCCGGCACGCCCAGAAAAAGAAGCAGACCGCGGGTGACACGGTGGCCATAGGGCTCGATCAGAAGACTGGAAAGATAATGCCCTTCGCGTCTCGAGGTTTCCCGCTCTCCGGTCTCGAATTCCCAGCGTGGCGGGAAAACCCGGCTCTTCGGCCCTACGCGCGCGCCGTTCGGCGCTTTTTTTGCCCGCCCTTTCCATGCCCGTATTTCACGGGCTTGCGTTTGGGCTCAATCTTCTCGATTCCGGCGCCGGATTTGAGTTCGCTGATCTGGTCACGGAGGAGCGCGGCGCGCTCGAATTCGAGATTGGCAGAGGCGTGCTCCATCTGCTGCTGCAACTCACGAAGCATTTCGGTGAGGTCAAAGTCGCCGCCGCCTTCGCGGATTACAGACTTCTCAACTTCCCGTCCTTTCAGGATCGTGTGGAGACTTTCCTGGACGGCCCGGACGACGCTTTTCGGCGTGATGCCGTGTTTTTCGTTGTAGGCAATCTGGCGGGTGCGACGGTATTCGGTGATGGCGATGAGTTTCTCCATACTCTGAGTCACGGTGTCCGCGAAGAGCACAACTTCACCGTTTACGTGTCGGGCAGCACGGCCTGCCGTCTGGATAAGGGATGTCTGGCTGCGGAGATACCCTTCCTTGTCGGCGTCGAGAATACAGACGAGGCTTACCTCCGGAAGATCCAGTCCTTCGCGAAGAAGGTTGATGCCAACGAGAACGTCGAACTCGGCGGCCCGCAAGGCGCGGAGAATTTCTACACGTTCAATCGTGTCGATGTCGCTGTGGAGATAACGAACCTTGAGGCCGGTATCACGGAGATAATCGGAGAGATCTTCGGCGGTGCGCTTGGTGAGCGTGGTGATCAGGATCCGCTCGTTTTTTTCGATGCGCTGACGGCACAGCTCCATCGTTTCGTCGATCTGATCCTTCAACGGCCGCAGTGTGATTTTCGGATCGAGGAGTCCCGTAGGACGGATGATCTGCTCGACGATCAGCCTCTTCTTCGGCGTGTGGACATCGAATTTCTCGATCGGGTCGTCGGTCCTCGAAATGAGCGGCAATGCACTGGGGACAGTTTCTTCCCGCCCGATCTTCGTGCGGTTGTGTGGAATGTAGCCGTCATTTCCAACAAAGCTGTTCTTCATCTCAAATTCGGCCGGCGTGGCGCTCACGTAAACGCGTTGATTGGTCATTTCCATGAACTCGGAAAAGTTCAGCGGCCGGTTGTCCATCGCGCTGGGAAGCCGGAATCCGTAATCGACCAGCACGGATTTGCGTGAGCGATCGCCCTCGTACATTCCGCCGATCTGCGGGATGGATGCGTGCGATTCGTCCACGACGAGGAGGTAGTCCTTTGGGAAAAAATCCAGCAGAGTAAAAGGGCGCGAGCCAGGTGGGCGTCCGCTCAGGTGACGTGAGTAATTTTCGATTCCGCTGCAGAACCCCATTTCCTGCAGCATCTCGAGATCGTATTCCGTGCGCATTTTCAGGCGCTGGGCCTCGAGCAGCTTGCCGTGTTTCTCGAACTCGATGATCCGCCCTTCCAATTCCTCGCGAATCGTGCCGAGCGCCCGCTTGAGCTTGTCGGCGGGCGTCACAAATTGTTTGGCGGGATAAAGAGTTACCATCGCGATTCCCTCGATAAGATGACCCGTAAGCGGATCGACGCGCGTGATCTTGTCGATCTCGTCCCCGAAAAACTCCAGGCGAATCGCTTCCTCGTCGAGGTTCGCGGGATATATTTCTACGACATCACCACGCACCCGGAAACGTCCACGCTGGAATGCAACGTCATTTCGCTCGTATAGCATGTCGACCAGCTTTGAAAGCACGGCTTCCCGCGAGATCTGCTGCCCCATTTTCAATGTGAGCAGCATGTTCATATAGTCCTCGGGCGAACCGAGGCCATAGATGCAGGAGACGCTTGCTACGACGAGCACGTCGCGGCGTGAAAGCAATGAACTCGTCGCCGAAAGACGCAAGCGCTCGATCTCCTCGTTGATCGAAGAATCTTTCTCGATATAGGTGTCCGTCCGGGGAATGTAGGCCTCGGGCTGGTAGTAGTCGAAATAGCTGACGAAGTATTCGACCGCATTTTCCGGGAAAAACTGCTTGAACTCCGAATAGAGCTGCGCGGCGAGCGTCTTGTTGTGAGAGATGACGAGGGTCGGCCGTTCAACATTGCGAATGACGTTCGCCATCGTGAACGTCTTACCCGACCCGGTTACGCCAAGGAGTGTCTGGTGTTTATTGCCTGCCTCGATCGATTTCGTGAGCTTCGCGATGGCCTGCGCCTGATCACCGCGGGGCGTGTATTTAGAGGCAAGCTGAAATCCCATCCGGGCAGCGTAGCACGCAGCCGGCAGGGTGTCATGAGCTGGCTCCCCGAAGGAAAGCCGTCCTGGGGTTGACGCGAATAAAAACCACTTCCAGCCCCAGGGCGTCAGACCAGGCAATTCATCGCTGAGAATCCTGCCGCGATGCTCAACGTCGCCCGAAGACTTTAGCATCCACGGCCCGACACCATTCTTTACTTCCAGCATCGGGCCCGTGTCCGGCTTCGTCGACCACACCGGATTTGCGACCCACTGCAAACATCCATTCATCGCTCCCAATGTCGGGTCCGTGATCTGAACCATCACTGATGCCGAGACGTGAATCGACAAGCTGATTCCACGCTGGACTGCAAGCAGGCGGGATTTCGATTGGTTCAATATGCGAATCTGCCGCGTGGTGAATAATTGCACCGGGCTTTTGAGAGGCTCCTTCGGATTGACCGGTAGAACAGCAGGCGAGCGCCAATCCCAAAAAAATACAGGCCATGTAAAGACAGATAGCCTGGAAAAAACGTTTTTCTGACCGTTTCATAGGGGGATCTTTCACGATAAAGGCAACATCAGCGAAAACCAATCTTCTTCGAGAGCAAATCAACCTCCAGCAACCGGCGTCGGCTTCTGAAAATTGACATTTCGAGCTTATCCGACGAAAAAAGGATTTCGAACCGCGTGTGATGCGGATCGGAGCCGAAAGACGGCGCGACCAGCTTCACCGCGGTCTATTTTTTCCCCATGAAAGATCTGCTCTCCATTCAGGCGCTCAATCCCGACGAGATCGAAGAGATCATAGGTCTGACCGCCAAGTTGAAGGCCGCACGTGGCCAGCACGTGATTTTTCCCCTCGAGGGCCAGATATGGGCGATCCTTTTCGCCAAATCCAGCACTCGCACCCGGGTCAGCTTCGAAGTGGGCGTGCGCGAACTTGGCGGCGACGTGATGTTTCTTTCCGCGAACGACATTCAGCTCGGACGCGGCGAACCGATCAAGGACACAGCCCGGGTGATGGGACGGATGATCCACGGGGCGATTATTCGCACGTTTGCCCAGAGCGATGTAGTGGACTTCGCGAGGTATAGCAACATCCCAACGATCAACGCACTCACCGACGAAGAACATCCGTGCCAAATCCTGGCGGACCTTTTCACCATACGGGAGAAGCTTGGCGGGCTGGACGGCAGAAAAGTCTGCTTCATCGGTGACGGTGACTGCAATGTGGCAGTCTCGTGGATCTGGGCGGCCGCGAAACTCGGCTTCGAACTCTGCATCGCCGCTCCTCCCAAATTTCAACCCTCCCGGGCACTCATCGAATCTGCCAGCAAAGGAAATATCTCGGTCACTGAGGATATTCATGAAGCGGCGAAGCACTCGGAAGTCCTGTACACCGACGTCTGGGTAAGCATGGGCAAGGAGGACGAGGCAAGCTACCGCCTCGCGCAGCTCAGCGGTTACAAAATCGATGATGCGCTCGTTGCCGAAGCCCGGCCAGGTGCACTGGTGATGCATTGCCTTCCCGCTTATCGCGGCAAAGAGATCGACGAAAGTACGCTGGAGGCCCATGCGCAGACGATCTTCGACCAGGCTGAGAATCGCCTCCACGCGCAGAAGGCAATTCTCAGCCTTTTGAAAGCCTGATCACCCCGATATGTTCGAACTGCTCGGTCGTGATCCGGCTTCGAAAGCCCGCCGGGGCCGGTTGACGACCCGGCATGGCGTCATCGAAACGCCGATTTTCATGCCAGTCGGGACGCAGGGCACGGTGAAAGCGGTTAGTCCGGCCGAGCTACGAGAGCTTGAGGCGCAGATCATTCTGGGGAACACGTATCATCTCTTCGTCCGCCCCGGAATGGAGGTGATGAAGTCCTTCCGCGGACTGCACAACTTCATGGCCTGGGACGGTCCGATCCTCACGGACAGCGGGGGCTACCAGGTGTTTTCGCTCGCGAAACTCCGACGGATCACCGACGAAGGCGTATATTTCCAGAATCACCTGGATGGCAGCCCCTGTTTTCTCGGGCCTGAGGTTGCGATGGATATTCAGGCGACGCTTGACTCAGACATCGCAATGGCTTTCGACGAGTGTCCGCCTCACCCCTGTGAATACGATTACGCTGCAAATAGCCTGGATCTCACGCTTCGGTGGGCTCGGCGATGCCGCGATTGGGCGAAGGATCGTGACCCGGCTACATCACCTGCTATTTTTGGCATCACCCAGGGATCCTCCTACGCCGACTTGCGGCGCCATAGCGCCGAAGCATTGGCGGAGATGGATTTCCCAGGTTACGCGATCGGTGGCGTCAGCGTAGGTGAACCTGAGACGGAAATGATGCTCGCTGTGGAATACTGCGAACCGTATCTCCCTGAGCACAAGCCACGCTATGCCATGGGTCTCGGAACTCCTCCGCAACTCGTGGAACTCGTAGCTCGCGGCATGGACATGTTCGACTGCGTGCTTCCCACTCGTATCGCACGAAACGGAACTGCGTTCACCGAGTATGGAACAATCAATGTCAAAAACGCGCCATTCGCCGCTGACAGAGGCCCGATCGAAGAAGGTTGCGAATGCCCGGCATGCCGCACTTTCAGCCGTGGATATCTTCGCCATCTAATCAAGGCCGAAGAAATACTCGGTCTGCGCATGGTTTCTCTCCATAACTTGCATTTCTATCTGAATCTCATGCGCCGGATTCGCGACGCCATCGAGACCGGCAAGTTCGCGGAGTTTCGAAAAGCATTTGTCGCGAACTACACGCCAAGGAAGCTCTGAAGAAGAAAATTCCTGCAATAATGGAACTGGACAATTGCGCCGCGTTTGGCGCCACGTGCCTGCCTTGGAAACGCGCCTGCGAGAGCTCTTTCTCGCTCGGCGATCGATAAACGTCAGGCCCCGCAATCGTCGCTGCGCCCTATGGCGGACCGCCTTTCAGCTCATTGATGCCGGCGAGAAATGAACTCCGCGCCGTCGACCGACCGGACGCCGTCGGCAACGGCGCCCGGCGAGCGTTTCGACGCGACCATACATTGAACAGTAGGGATCGAAGACGTTAATATGGTATTTCGACTATATAACTTGCTTTTAATGCGCGAATTATGAGTAGAAATCGAAAAGGATCGCTTCGGTCTTCTCGATTCCGGTCAGAACAAATTTCCCCGATTTTTCCGCGCTGGCCCCGTCGCCGGACCTGAGCGTGACATCATTCAGCGTCAATTCTCCATCGGCGATCTGCAGCCACGCGGCGTGGCCCGATTCAAAATCGTGAGTAACGATCTGTCCAGGGTTCAGCCGAATGCGATAGATGTCCACGTCCTGATGGATCGTTGCGGAGTCTTCGCGTCCGTCTGGCGATATCACGAGCACCTTCGGCAGTTCGGTGTGCTCCGGTTTGGGGTGCCATTCGGTATAACCTGGCGTCAGCCCGCGTTCGCGTGGAGTGATCCAGATCTGCAGGAAATGAAGCGAATCACTGCGCGAAGGATTAAACTCGCTATGCGATACTCCTCTGCCAGCGCTCATGAGCTGGATCATTCCCGGCTTCAGGCTTCGCCCATTGCCCATGCTGTCCTTATGTTCCAGTGCACCCTCCAGCACGTAACTGAATATTTCCATGTCCCGATGTGGGTGCGTACCAAATCCCATCCCGGGAGCAACGCGATCATCATTGATCACACGAAGAGTCCGGAATCCCATGTGTGCCGGATCGTAATATTCACCGAAAGAAAAAGTGTGGGACGACTTAAGCCAGCCAAGATCGGTCCGGCCACGTTCGTCCGCCCGCAGGATACTGAGACCATCTATTGTTGTTTTCATGAATAGAGATTGCACCCTGCCGACTTTTTCGGCCAATGCCGTCTTCTTTGCCTGAGACTGCCTTTTCGTTATGCCGTTAAGAATGGAACTCCGACAACTGCGTTACTTCGTAGCCGTCGCTGAGACCGGAAATATCAGCCAGGCAGCGAAGAGGATGTTTTTGACGCAGCCGGCTCTAAGCCGTCAGATCAAAGCGCTCGAAGAAGAAATCGGGCATTGTCTGCTGGAACGGAGCGCCCACGCCATTCGGCTGACTGCTATTGGGGAACGATTTCTCGTCGAAGCTCGCGATCTGATCCGCCATGCGGATGAAATGCTGGAGCGCACTCGCTCGGCGGCAGACGGGGTGCGACTACGCGTCGGATATGCGCCCTCTCTCGCAAGCGGCATTCTATCGGCGGCCGTCGAGCGCTTCATGCAGACCCAACGTTCCGCAAGAGTCGAACTATCCGACCTCTCCACGCAGGAAATGATCCGGGGTCTCGAAGAAGACAAACTCGATTTGATCCTCACAGTGGGGCAGGGAGTCGCCGCACGTCACGTAAAATGGCTTCCACTTATTCGGGCAGAATGGCGGCTGGCGTTACATCATAAACATCCGTTATCAGCCCGCAAACGCCTCAAGCCCGCTGACCTTGAGGATCAGTTGCTGCTCATCTTTTCTAGAAGCGAATACCCCGAATACTGGGAAGTCGTCTCGGCGTGGTTGAAAGAACATAAGCTTCAATTGACCGTATCCGGAGAATACGACGGCTCAGAGACCCTCATGGCAGCCGTCGAGGCAGGACTGGGAGTTGCCCTCACCACGACTCGCTCCGCGCACCACTTCCCTCGTCGCGTTCAGTTGAAACCGCTTTCGCCTCAACCCAAACCCGTCTGCGTCGCCGCCGGCATCCGCGCCGATCGACAGGGTAATAAACCCCTCGAAGTCCTGATCGCGGAAATGCGGAACGTCGCTGCCAACTTTGCTTGAACGTCCTGATGCAGAAAAACGCCAATTTCATCCGGCGTACGTCTGAACTCGAAGCGCTTGAGCAGATTCTACGGGATGCCAGACAGAACCGTGGTGGCGTCGCGCTCATCAGCGGTGCGGCAGGAGCAGGAAAGAGCACGCTTGTCCATGAAGCGCTTACAGGCTCTGGCTTGAAGATACACATCGCGCGGGCGGTTGAGGAGCATTCCCAGCCGGATTTCGTAATTTTGCGCAACCTTCTCGCGACTTCCGACCTCGTGAACGAATTTATTTCTGCGATCCGTTCCAGGGCTCACGCAAGCGAAGTTTTCCGCTCAATTCTGTCGCGGCTTTGCCGAGAAAATCCTCTCGCCCTGTTTCTCGATGATGCACAATGGGCAGACAGTGCTTCGTTGGAAATATTGCAGGGCCTCGCGTCTTTCCTGGAGCAGATGCCTGTCGCTTTATTCATCGCGTTTCAAGACGATGCAATCACATCGGATCACCCGCTGCGCCGCCTCAGAGTAAAACTGCGTAGGGAACGCAATGTTACGGAACTTACCGTCGGCGCGTTCAATGAACGCGAAGTCACGGAATTGATGACCCATCTTCTTCAAAAGGCACCGCCCCCGCAGTTCGCGCGAGCCGTCTTCGAAAGGACAGGCGGGCTGCCGCTATTCGTGGAGGAACTTTGCAAGGTTCTCCAAAGCGATTCCAGATACAGCGGTTCACCGGACCCTCAGCGATTTATCGACCCCGCAGACCTCGCCCTGCCGGAGACGGTCTGCGATCTAATCTCCGTTCAGGTAAATAGCCTTTCGCCGCAGGCACGGGAGGCACTGGAACGTGCGGCCATACTTGGAATCGAATTCCGGATAGCAGCGCTTCCGCGGTTGGGTGCGGACGAGAAAGCGGTGGACGAGTTGCTCAATCGCAGACTTCTTGTCGAAAAAGGCGGAATCGGGCATTTTCGAAACGCCATGCTTCGGGAAGCTGTGCTCGAGGAAATTTCATGGTCGCGGCGCCGACAACTGAACAGCCAGGTAGCGGATCTCCTCGCCAAATCAAATGTTCCACTGCGAGCCGTCGCTGCACATCTCGCAGCCGCGGGTCGGGATGGCGAAGCGTGCGAAACCTTTTTTTCGGCTGCTGAAGAAGCCTGCGACGTCCATGCCTATCGAGAAGCTTCAAGACTGTTCGGAGAGGCTCTAGCTCTCTGGCCGGATCGTGAGCGAGAAGAGGAAAGGATTTCCTGCCTTGAACGCATGGCACGATGCGCCCAGTCCGGTGGTTGTTTAAAGGAATCGGCGCGTGCGTGGCGGGAGCTGCTCGCGACACCGTCCGTGAAGGCAAATCCCAGGCGCAGTGCGCAGGCCCTGGGCAATCTCGCTACGATCCATGAATTGATGGGAGCCGACGGTCCCGCACTGGAGGCGCGCGATGCCGCTATCGGCGCCTACGAAAGCGCCGGTCTGATTGATGAAGCCGCCAAAGAGGCACTCGCCCAGGCCGAGGCGGGAATTCTTCGGATCCAACTTGCAGCCGGCAGACAACTGGGTGAACGCGCCCTGGCCCTGGCCAAACGCGCTGAAAAGGCGGACCTCGAGTCACGAGCAATGAGTGCCATCGGACTCGCGCTCGCGATGGAGGGAAAGAAAACGGCCGCCCGACACCGCATCGAGACCGCTCTCGAGCTCGCACTCGCACACGGATTGAAGGATGCGGCCGCCGTCGCCTATCAACGCATGTCTTACGTGTTTGCCTACGCGGCGGACTTCAAAGGGCAAAAGGACGCGTTTGGCACGGCGATCAATTTTTGTCGGCGTGAAGGACTCGAGCAGGAGCGGGTCGCCTGCATCGGATGCATGAGCTACGCGATGTTCCGTCTGGGAGAATGGAAACGTGCGACCGAGCTTTGCAGGGAGATCATCGAAAACCGTGAACCGGGAAACGGTGGACGTATGCTTGCAGAAGCCGTTCTCGGCGGACTGCTGGTCGCGCGCGGCCAATTGCGTCAGGCGAGGAAGATGCTCAACAACGCAGAAGAAGCAGCGCGCAAACTCGGAATTTTTCCCGTAGAGCTCGTGACCCGTCCGGTATTAGCCTGGCTGGAGGAACAGTCCGAGAACGACGGCGGAGCCGCATTGCGTTATCGGGAACTGATCTCATTCTGGCGTCAGACGGAAGACACGTTCGACGTTCTGCCGGGTCTTCGGATGGCCGCAAAGTTTTTTTCGCGAACCGGAGCGGTGCTCGACCTCGGAGCGTGCGCGGAGATAGCCAGAGTTCTCACAGGCGCGAATCGCAACCCGGAAACACTTGGGACTCTGGCATTCGTCCTTGGTGAAACGGCATTGCTGCGAAATCAATCCGTCGAGGCGTCACGTCAGTTTCAGTTGGCAAAAACGGAATTTGAGAAAATGGAGGCGCGGTACGAGGTAGCTCAATGCGCGGAACGTCTGGGCGCAGCTCACCGACAGGCCGGAGCAGTGTCAGCCGCAGTAAAACAATGGCGCGAGAGTTATCGAATCGCAAAAGCGCTTGGAGCGCGACCTCTTCTCGAAGACGTAATCGGCTCGCTCCGGCAGGCGGGCTACACCGCAGGCGAAGAGCGCGCGACGGGAAAGCCCCATCGCGCGCTCGAAGCAAATCTCACACGGCGTCAGATGGAAGTAGCGAAGCTCGTCGCCGATGGACTTACGAACAAGGAAATTGCCCAACGACTTCATCTGAGCCCCCGCACGGTAGATATGCATGTGGCTTCCATGCTCGACCGCCTGGATTGTCACACGCGGTCCGAAGCGGTGCGCAAGCTGGTTGATCTAGGACTTGTGGATTGAACCGAGTTATTTGCGCAAAACATAATACGCATTCTGAACATCGTGCGGCAAACGATGGAGTTCGATCTCGTCGAACCCGGCCTCGGCCAGCAACTGACGGGCAACGCTTTCCCCCCACATCGCACCGAGGCCTTTGCCTCCGACCGCCAGGGATACGGTCATGCAATGCATGCACGATATCGTGTAAAGCAACGGCCCCATCGGATGTTCCAGATTGCCATCGACGTTCGACTGCGCGTCGATGTCCTGCATCAAATAAACGCCGCCCCGTCTGAGAGCGCGGTGAATATTCGCAAGCAACCGATCCGGCGACGCCTGATCATGCACCGCGTCAAAGGTGAGAATCAGATCAAATGTCTCCGTGTCAGAAAACATTGCGGCATCCTGTATCAGAAACTCGACGTTCTGCAGACCCTGCGCAGCTGCTCGGGCGTTGGCATTGAGCACGCAGGTGCCATCGATCTCATAGCCCTTGAATCGACTGCGAGGGAATCGTCCGGCCAGCGAGAGAAGAGCGAGCCCTGACCCACAGCCGACGTCCAACACATTGATTCCATTTTCAAGGCGCTCTTTCAGTCCTGGAACGAGCGGAAGGATGTGTTCGTAAAGTGCAGGCAACACGGTTTGGCCACTGTCCTCTGCCATCACATTCTGGAAACGAGGAAATTCGGAGTAGGAAACGCCGCCACCCTTTTCAAAACATTCGACAATCCGGGTCTCCACTGACCCGAGAACCGACAAATACTGCGCAAAAGCCGCCAGATTATTCGGCGCGGCGTCCCGGGTAAGACATTGGGCATGCGGTTGAGGGAGCGTATAAGTCTCCGATTCCGAATCATAATGAATGATGCGCCCGACCACCATGGCTCCGAGCCATTCGCGCACATAGCGTTCGTTCAGTTCAGCGGCATAGGCGATCTGTTCACTCGTCGACGGCGGCAGATCCTTCATTGCGTCGAAGAGACCCGTTCGATGGCCGATCGAAATCATTAGGGTCAATGCTCCGTTGTTGATAATGTCGAGAATCCGTTCCCCGAAAGCATCAGAGCTCAGGGATTCCAGGTCGGGTAATTGGCATGAAGTGCACATTGGTATCCTTTCTGTTTATGGTTAGCGCAACCAGGTTTCCACGACATCCAAATGTCAGCGACCGCAGAACTACCGTATCGAGTTCAGTTTAATTACCGTATTTCGGCGGCTCGACTACCGTGGCGAGAGCTGCGAGTCTGCTCGCAGTTGCCAACGCCCGCAGAACGATCCAAGATCCTCGCATGGTCTACGGTAAGGAAATCAAAGTCCTCTCGCAGGGATTCTCGGACATTCACGATATTACACCCCAAGTGCAGGAGATCGTCAAGGAGTCAGGCGCGGGAGCGGGCCTCGTCGGCGTCTCGTCAATCGGTTCCACGGCCTCCATCACGACGATCGAATTCGAGCCTGCCCTTGTGCAGGATTTTAAGAACAAACTCGAAGAGTTTGCCTCCCGTGACTGGGAAAGCCTTCATTCGAAGACTTGGGGAGATGACAATGGCTTCTCGCACGTTCGAGCGTCGATGATGGGCCCCGGCGTAGCGCTGCCATTCAAGGACCGCAAACTGATTCTTGGCACGTGGCAGCAAATCGTCGTAGTCGACCACGACAACCGGGCGCGTAAACGTAAAATCTACGTCCAGGTTGTGGGTGAATAATCAATGAATTCTGACCCTGCCATCCGTGCCGCGATTGAAAATCTTGGCGAACTCCTTCGAAACGCCAGCAGCATCGTCATTTTCACCGGTGCCGGGATTTCCACAGCAAGTGGAATCCCGGACTTTCGTGGACCGGGTGGCGTCTGGTCGCGAAGAAAACCGGTTTATTACCAGGACTTCATGAGATCCGAAGCCGCACGTATCGAACACTGGGATTACAAACTCGAGGGTTGGGAGCAGTTTCGCAATGCGAGACCAAATGCGGTCCACAATGCAATTGTTCGACTGGAAAGGGCGGGAAAACTAAACGCGGTAATTACACAGAATATCGATGGCCTGCATCAGGCAGCGGGAACCAGCCCGGACCGTTTGATTGAGCTGCACGGGACGAATGCTCAGATCGAATGCCAGACCTGCAAATGCAGGATTCCACCCGACCCCGTCTTCGAGCAGTTCCGTCAAACTCGAAAGCCACCTCGTTGCGAGGTCTGCCGCGGATTCTTGAAACCCGCGACGATTAGCTTCGGGCAATCACTCGACCCACGAACGCTCGAGCGCGCGGAACGCGCCGTAACGAGCTGCGATTTGCTAATCGCCATGGGATCAACTCTGGCAGTGTATCCTGCTGCAGAGTTTCCCCTTTTAGCAGCGAGACGTGGTGTTCCCTATGTCGTGATCAATCGTGGAAAAACAGAACACGACGGGGTTCCTCAAGTCACGCTTCGCATCGAGGGTGAGGTTACAGACATCTTCCCGGCGGCCGTAGACGCCATCTGAGAGAGCCGGCAATAACTTGGCTTAAACGGCATTAGGGCGTAACCGACTACCCTTCAGGTTGTTCCGCACGTCAGACGCCGCGACGACGACGTTTAACGTGGAGCTGTGCCATCGAGCGCTCAATCGTAGCCTCGACGGCGGCCACCTCTTCGTCATTCAAATGCTGGTCGTGCTTCGCCTTCTCAGCACGCTCCATTGCCTCCCTGGCGGCGGCTTCGTCGATTTCTTTCTCCTCCACGGCCATGTCAGTTAACACTGACACATGGTCCGGCCCGATGTCCACAAAGCCCTGGCCCACCGCCATCCAAATGTCTTCGAATCCCTTTTTCACATGCAACTCACCCGGTTTTATCTGAGTGAGAAGCGGCGCGTGCTGAGGCAACACTCCGATTTCTCCTTCCGCCGCGGGCACCACTACCATATCGACCTCATCCGAAAAGGTCTCGCCTTCCGGGGTTACAATCTTGAGTCGCATTGTCATTTCTGTAAAAGCCTGTCTTCAGTGTCCAGGAAAACAAAGTGCCATATGGAACTCCGCAAACTGGAAACTTCCGAAAATTGATGACTTATTCTTTGATCTGATCGATCGAGCCCTTCATGTAAAAGCTCTGCTCAGGCACCTCGTCATGCTTCCCATCGATGATTTCCTGGAAACCCTTGATCGTTTCCGCGAGCGTGACGTACTGCCCGGGTGTACCGGTGAATACTTCCGCCACGTGAAAAGGTTGGCTAAGAAATCGCTGAATCTTCCGGGCGCGAAAGACACTTAATTTGTCTTCCGGGCTCAGCTCATCCATGCCCAGAATGGCAATGATGTCCTGCAGATCCTTGTAGCGCTGGAGCACGTTCTGGACACCGCGGGCCACTTTGTAGTGCTCCTCACCAACCACATCGGGTGCGAGCGCCTTTGATGTCGAAGCAAGAGGGTCGACCGCCGGATAGATGCCGAGTTCCGCAATCGCGCGCTCCAGAACGATTGTGGAGTCCAGGTGGGCAAACGTGTTTGCCGGAGCCGGGTCAGTCAGGTCGTCCGCCGGCACATAAACGGCCTGGAACGAAGTGATGGAGCCTTTATTCGTCGAGGTGATGCGCTCCTGCAGGTCGCCCATTTCAGCGGCCAACGTGGGCTGATAACCAACCGCGGACGGCGTGCGGCCAAGGAGTGCGGATACTTCGGAGCCGGCCTGCGAAAAGCGGAATATGTTGTCTACAAACAGGAGAACGTCCTGATTCTTCTCGTCTCGAAAATACTCGGCCATCGAAAGCGCAGACAGCGCCACCCGAAGACGCGCGCCCGGCGGCTCGTTCATCTGACCATAAACCAGAGCCACTTTCGAGTTGGAGAGATCTTTCTGGTCGATGACCCCTGCTTCACTCATCTCATTATAGAGATCGTTTCCCTCACGAGTTCGCTCACCCACGCCAGCAAACAGCGAGAAACCGCCGTGACCCCTTGCGATATTGTTGATGAGCTCCATGATAACAACCGTCTTTCCCACGCCCGCGCCACCGAATGCTCCAACTTTTCCGCCCTTCGTGAAAGGACAAATGAGGTCGATCACCTTAATACCCGTTTCGAGCACCTCCGCCTTGGTATCTTGATCCACAAGAGGTGGAGCCTTCCGGTGGATTGAATAACGCTTCGTCGCGTTGACGGGTCCACGCTCATCGACAGCATCACCCGTGACGTTGAACACACGACCCAGCACGCCTTCACCAACAGGCACCGAAATGGAGTCCCCGGTAGCCGTAACACTGGCGCCGCGCTTGAGCCCCTCCGTCGAGGACATGGCAATCGTGCGAACCCAACCCTCGCCCAAATGCTGCTGCACTTCGAGCGTCAATTTATTGGATTGAGCGCCTATTTTGAATTCAACGTGCAGCGCTTCGTAAATACCTGGCAGCGATCCTTTGGGGAACTCGACGTCTACCACAGGGCCGATGATCTGAACGATTGTTCCCTTTGCGGTAGAGGTAACAGGTGCTTCTTCGGTGGTAACCATATTGCGTGACTTTCGTTGAATTTGTTAACTGACTGCCATCTGGGCGGTGGTAATTTCGAGCAGCTCCGTGGTGATGCTTGCCTGGCGGATCTTGTTGTATTCCAGTGTGAGATCTTTCACGAGCTCTTTGGCGTTTTCGGTGGCGTTCTTCATTGCCACCATCCGCGCGCTGTGCTCTGAGGCACGAGCGTTAAGAACGGTTTGATAAAGGTGATAATGGATGTAGTAAGGGAGGATCGCCGTAAGTACCTCCCCGGCTGAGGGCTCGAACAGATAGTCGGTTCCCACCGCCTCTTCTCGTTCCGCAGCTTCGCTCTTCAGACCTTCGATCTGAAGAAGAGTGAGCGGCAGGATCGTCCGAATCGTCGGAATCTGCGTAAGAGTATTTTTGAAGAATGAAAATGCTACACTCACCCGATCGACGTCTCCCGCGAGAAAACGCTCAATACAGAACTTAGAAATCACCTTGGAGTCCTTGAATGTCGGCGAATCCGGTAGATCAAAGTCCGCGATGATGTTCCGCTTCGTGCGCGCGAGAAATTGTTTTCCTTTCCGCCCCGCCGTGACGAACTCAACGTTCTTGCCGCTCAGTTTAGCGACCTCCCGGTTGAGGTTCGTATTAAGAGCACCGCACAGGCCCCTGTTCGTGCTGACGTGAACGACAAGTTCCGTATTGATATCCCGTTGCTCCAGCAAACCATGGAGTTCGAGTTCCACACGATCGCGTACTGAGACGATCACCTTGTTCATCAATATCGCGAATGGCCGCCCGGCAAGCGCGATCTGCTGCGCCTTGCGCATTTTCGCGGAAGCGACCATCTGCATCGCCTTCGTAATCTGCCCAGTGTTCTTGACTGACTTGATCCGGCGTCGAATGTCTCGTGTACTGGCCATTTATGGAATGAGGGAGTAAATGTGGAATTAGAGGAATGCGACTCAGCGCCAAACGCTATTGAATTCGTCGAGGTCTGCATTCACGGCTTTTTTCACGGACTCATTGAACTCGCCCTGATCACGAATTGATTTGAGCGTCTCGTCCTTGCGCGTGGTGAGGAAATCAATCAGCTTCGCCTGATACTCCTTAATCCGATCCGCGGGAACGGCATCCAGGTAACCCTGCTGCATGGCGTACAAGACTGCGGCCTGCACTTCGGTGGCCAGGGGATTATACTGCACCTGCTTGAAGAGTTCCACGATCCGGTGACCCCGATCGAGTAGCGACTTTGTCTTTGCGTCGAGGTCGGATCCGAACTGAGCGAATGCAGCCAGCTCACGAAACTGCGCCAGATCACCCTTAATCTTTCCGGCGACCTGCTTCATGGCCTTGATCTGCGCAGCAGAACCGACTCGGCTCACCGAGAGACCTACCGAAATCGCAGGGCGAACACCTTGATAGAAAAGATCCGTCTCGAGATAGATTTGACCGTCCGTGATGGATATTACGTTGGTCGGAATGTAGGCCGAAACGTCACCGGCCTGTGTCTCAATAATAGGCAACGCAGTAAGCGAACCGCCTCCTGCTTCTTCGCTCAGCCGCGCGCTCCGCTCGAGAAGGCGGGAATGGAGATAAAAAACATCACCGGGATACGCTTCGCGACCGGACGGACGTCTCAGCACGAGCGAGACCTGACGATAGGCAACCGCGTGTTTAGAAAGATCATCAAAAACGATCAACGCGTCCATCCCGTTGTCCATGAACCACTCGCCCATCGCCGCTCCGGCAAACGGTGCGAGGTACTGGTTCGTAGCGCTGTCAGACGCACTGGCGCTGACAATAGTTGTGTATTCCATGGCCCCTTCGGCTTCGAGAACGGCCACCGAGCGAGCTATGTTCGCGTTCTTTTGTCCGACCCCAACATAGATGCAATAGAGCGGACGGAATCCGGGCGTGTCCTTGTTTGCCTTGTTGATCCGGGCCTGATTGATGATCGTGTCAATAGCAATCGTGGTCTTGCCTGTCGCACGGTCACCGATGATGAGTTCGCGTTGGCCGCGCCCGATCGGAATCATCGCGTCCACCGCCATAATCCCGGTCTGCACCGGCTGGTTCACGCTTCTCCGTTTAATAATGCCCGGAGCGATCTTTTCGACCGGATACGACACGTCAGATTTGACAGGGCCCTTGCCATCGATGGGCTGACCGAGGGTGTTTACGACACGGCCGAGCAGATCCATGCCGACGGGCACTTGAAGCAGGCGACCGGTAGTTTTGACTTCGTCGCCTTCCCCGATCGAGCCAAAGTCACCGAGAATAATACAGCCGACCTCTGTCTCTTCGAGGTTCAGCGCGAGACCGTAGATTCCGCCGGGGAATTCCACCATCTCGTTCAGCATCACGTCACTAAGCCCCTCCACTTTTGCGACGCCGTCACCGGCTTCGGTAACGACACCTACGTTCGACTTGGTTGTGGCCGTCTTAAGGCCGGTGATCTGGTTTTCGAGGTCCTGAAGTGACGGTACTCATGGTTTAAGCTTGATTGAGTTGTTCTTTGAGTCTGGCAAGCCGGTTTTGAATGCTTCCGTCCCAGACATTGCTTCCAATCTGGATGCGGAGGCCGGCAATCAGAGCGGGGTTGATCTTAAATTCGAAATTCAGATCCCGACCATGTTTCTGGCGAAGATCGGCTTCCATTTTTTTTCGGTCGCTGTCAGAAAGTACTTCGGGGCTTTCGATCACGGCCTGATGCTTTTGCATCTCGAGGCGCACGAGCCGCTGATACCCTTTCAAAATCTCAAAGTAATGACGTGGCTTCACCTTGATGATGGATTCCAAGATATTGCGTACTTTCGCTTCGTCGAGCATGCCCTTTATGAAGCTGCTCCGGAAGAGCGCCTTGGCAATCCTGCGAGATTCTTTGGAAACTTTCATTGAGGGTCTACTCAAGCAACCTGACGGGCAGTTTCCTCAGAAAGACGGCGCTGATCCTCAGGGGTAAGCACTTTGCCGGTCACTTTTGCGGTCGTGTCGACAACCAGGCGGCCTACTTCAGACTTCAGATCGACAAGCATTTTTTCGTACTCGCGATTCGTCGCCTCGCGCGCCTTCGCAACAATAGACTCTGCCTGGGCAATTGCTTCCTGTTGTTTTTTCTCGGAAAGCGCGGAACTGCTCGCTCGCGCTTCGTCGATCATCTTCTGCGCCTCAGCGTTCGCTTTTTCCAAAATCTCCTGATGCCTTTGCTCAGCTTCGGCTAGCTGCTTCCTGATCGCTAGCGCGTCTTTCTGCGCCTGTTCGATCCGTTTCCGGCGCTCCTCAAGCATGGCAATGATCGGAGGAAAGGCAAACTTGCTCAGCACGATGTAGACAATGACGAAAAGAATGAGCTGAGAGAGGAACTTGGGCCACGTGACCCCGAAGTCGCCGAGAATCTGTGAGAGCGTTTCCATGAACTGTTTAGAGAGGTGGGAGAAGGGTGAAGGCTGCTCCGCCGGCTCGGACGGAGCAGCCCGCAAGTTCGACGCGGATCAACCGCGGAACGCGATAATCAGAGCGTAAATCGCGATCGCTTCCGCGAGCGCCATCGCAATGATGCCAAGAGTGAGAACCTTACCAAATGCGCCAGGGTTGCGCCCGACGGCTTCGGCAGCCTTCGCACCGATCATACCGATGCCAATACCAGCACCCGCACCTGCAATACCAAGGGTAAGGTTGCCGACTCCACTTCCGGCAGCTTCCGCCACCTGCGCGATGACGGGCAGCGATTCCAAAACGGGTAACATATCAATCATTGATTAGCCTTTCTCTGTTTCAGTTGTTTTCCCCCGCCGCCCACATTCTTGACATGGTCCCGACGGGAAAAGGGTCTTCGATTACTGTGGTAAATGTGCGGGAGCGTGGTGCTCTTCTTCCTCGTCATGAGACGTGGAAAGCTGGATGTATACGGCGCAAAGCAGAGCAAAAACGAGGGCCTGTAATAATCCCACCAGCAGTTCCAGGAAATAGAACGGCAGCGGAATAATCACGGACAAGATGAAGGCCCACGGAGCCCCGGCTGCATCACCCAACCCACCCATTTCGTGAAGAAGCGTCTCACCGGCAAAAATGTTGCCGAAGAGTCGCAAAGAGAGGGAGACAGGTCGAAATGCGATCGAAATGATTTCGATCAGACCCACAAAAATAAAGATGGGCATAAGTGCGTATGCAAGTGCGCCCTTGATCCCGCCCTTAGGGGCAAATAGGTGGCCAATAAAACCTCCAGTGCCGATTTCCTGAAATGTCCAGCGCAGCCAGAGAACCATAAACAGCAGAGCAATCGCGAGGGTCATGTTAAGGTCCGCCGACGCTGGCCTCAGTAGCGGAGTTTCGACGGAACTCAGACTCAATAAACCGCTTCCCTCGCCAAATCCCACGGTGCCCACGCCAGGCACCAGCCCAAACCAGTTGGCTGCAAGTATGAAGGTAAAGATCGTCGCGAGAAGCGTGAAGCACTTGGCAATCATGTGCTTACCCACAATGCCTTCGAACGTTTCGTAAAGCCCCTCAACCATGACTTCAAAGAGATTCTGCGCACCTTTCGGAACCAGTGTAAGCGTTTTTGTCGCGCGACGGCAGAAGATGACAAGGAGCACTGTTACCAGAATTGTCACCATCATCGAGTTGGTAAACCACGGAATGCCCGGAATAGACCCTTCGGCTTCCATGGACACACGATGATGGGCACCACCATGTTCCTCGACGTGCCCCTCAATAGGTTCGACAAGATGCTCATCCGCAGACTCGTGTGCCGAACCAGCGGCCGCAACAACGGTGACGGATGAGATGGAGAATTCAGTTACCATAGCGAACGATGTCCAGACGGTTCACTCGAAATGAACGTCGAACCATGTTGGGAGGACTTCGGAAATACCATAGCATTCTGGGGAAACGCCAACATGAAAACGCCGATTTCTATGGGAGACAAGGAAAAACGTTGTGAAAATATCTACAAGGATTGGTTGGAGAATCTCATGGGATATCTCCACACGTCTCTGCCGGGTCGTTTGTTTTTCAACTGTAAAAATTCTCGTTTGCGCAGCATCCCCTGTGCGCGGAGCTTCGGTCGCTCATGCGAATTCGTTCCCCGGCTGTTCTGTCGATTCTCATCGTTTGCCTCAGCGAAATAACGCAAGCGACTGCGGGGAACTTCGATTGGCGACGCGACACTTTCTTTTTCGCGAATGACACGGTTTTGGATTACGGCGTGGACGAAACGGGACGTCTCACCATGTATCGAAAAGAGAAAAAAGCGGACTTTTCGCATCGTTGTTTCCCAATGTGCCGGGGAGTAATGCAATTTTATCAATTCGCCAGATTTGCGCCGGAACTGGCGAAGGTTTCCACAGAGGAGTACCGCGAGCGGATCCGCCACTTATTCCGGATTCCCGTGTGGTGGAGTCCTCGGAGTAAAGGAGAACGCGTCGTGATCCCCGGATTCGCCGATCTTCGCTCTTTTTCGACTCGTTATGAGCATCTGATCAAGAAAAACATCGGCGAATGGGTTCCAACTTATCTTCGATTCGGGAATTGGAGGATCGTGCATCCCACGCCGCGCGGCGGACAGAGGCAGTTAGCCAGATGGCTCTGCGAAAAGATCGACAAAGGCAAATTACGAGCAGTTTACCTATACCGGCTCCCCTGGATGAATCATGTTGTGGTCGTCCACAATTACGAACGCCTGCCGAACGGCGACACAAAATTTAACGTCTACGATCCCAACTACCAGGACAGCGATTCGACACTGCTTTACCGGGCAGACGAGCGCAGCTTCGATTTTCCCAAACGCTGGTACTGGACCGGCGGGCGCGTAAATGCCATGCGAGTTTATATTTCACCCTTCCATTGACAGCAGCCGCTCCCGCAGACGAAACGTAACTTGTTTACCGGATGGACAGTACCCAAACCCAATCCAACGATATCTACGATGTGATCATCGTCGGCGGCTCGCTTTCAGGAGCGTCGGCCGCATTCCTGCTGAAACGCCGCCATCCTTCGCTCCGGGTTTTAGTCATCGAGAAATCGACGCATTTTACGCGGCGGGTCGGGGAAGCGACGGTTGAGGTGAGCACTTACTTCCTTGGCCGAATGCTGGGAATGACGCAACACCTCAACGATGCACACATCGTGAAGCAGGGCATGCGCTTCTGGTTCGCGAATAAAGATACTGGAAATCTTTCTCAGGCGAGTGAACTCGGCGGCCGCTTTCAGGTGCGCCTTCCAGCCTATCAGATCGACAGGGCCGTTTTCGACGAGGAAATGCTGCGCCGCGTAAGGGAGGCGGGAGCGGAAGTATTGCGTCCGGCCAATGTTCGGGCGATAGAACTTGAGCCGGGTGGATTGCAGAGTGTTTTCGTTTCCGTGGAAGAAGAGGACCGCATTGTGAAGTCACGTTGGGTTGTCGATGCATCCGGCATTGCTTCCCTGCTGGCGCGGCAGAACGGTTGGTTGCATCCAAACACTGAACACCCGACTGCGGCCGTTTGGGCGAGATGGCGGGGCGTCAAGGACTGGGACGGCCTGGAACTCGCCGAGAAATATCCGGAATGGGCAAACGCTCCTTACGGCATCCGGTCCACGGGGACCAATCACGTCGTGGGGGAAGGCTGGTGGAGTTGGTGGATTCCTCTAAAAGGCGGTGATTACAGCATAGGAATCGTGATGGATCAGCGACTGGTGGACTGGCCGCAGGAGGGAAGGCTCGGCGACCGCATGCGTGCTTTCCTCGAGACGCATCCTGTTTCCCGCGAAATGATCGCCGATGCGCACTACATCGAAGACGATGTGCATTGGCGAAAGAACCTCGCCTACTTCAGCGAGATTCTTGCAGGAGATGGATTCACGATCGTCGGCGATGCGGCCGGATTTCTCGACCCGCTCTACAGTCCCGGCATGGATTGGATCTCTTACACAGTTTCCTCGAGCGTAGAATTGATCACCTCGCAGGTGGAAGGGGAACTCGCTCCTTTGGAAATAGCAAAATACAACCGCGCTTTCAGCACGAGTTACCGGAGATGGTTCGAGGCGATCTACCGCGGCAAGTACAATTACATTGGGGAGTTTGATCTCGTATCGCTCGCTTTCCAGATGGATCTCGGCCTCTACTATCTCGGGCTTGTTTCACAACCATTTCGCAACGGACCCTCAGCACTCACGGAGCCACCTTTCTCCACGAAGAAGTCCGTGTCGGTGTTCCTCCTCGCCAGGCTCTATAATGAACGATTCGCCAAAATTGCCGCAGCGCGGCGGGAACGCTCGGAAAGCATGCGAATGAATTCCTCACATCGCTGCCTGCTGGACGGATTCAAGTTCAACGGTATGAGTATCCTAAAACTGCTTTTCGTCCTCGCGAAATGGGGGATACTCGAGCTACGCGAAGGCTGGCGTTCGTGGGGACCCAAACGTCAAGTGCCCACCGAAACCGTGCGGCCGGCGTTCGAGAGCTGATCCCCGAAGCATCCCTCCCGCGTCTCCTGTCAATAGGGGTCGCCCCGGAAAACAACGAGAAAGCCGCAAATCCTCACAACATCAACAGTAGCAAGCGCCTCAAGGTAGCCGTCTTCTCAACGCTTAATTTCGACGCAACCAAGTTCTCGGGAGGACATTTCACCCTGTCGGATCCCGATCCACCCGTTCAGAGATTCGCGCAGACCGACTCGACATCAGTTCGGGATAATAACCGCGACGGGCTTCTGGACCTCATCATTGACTTTGGCCCGGCCAGAAATGTCGCGAAGAAAGGCGCCATCAGCGGGGAAACTGTCAGAGTTGTGGTGATTGGCACTGCCGGCAACAACTCATTCGAATGTAGCGACAACATCAAAGTTCTCGGCAAGTATCCACGCCCCAGGAAATAGGGTTCCAACGATTACCCAAGTCGCAATCCGTGAGGGAGTGCTTCGCCGAAGACCTTTTGCTGTTCTTCGGATTTCAGCTCACCACCCTCCAGAACCAATTTAGCGAAGTGTTTAGGGGCGGGCGATTTCTCGAGCCATTTAGCGGTTGTTTGACGAAGTTCCCGCCCGACGTCCCTGAAACGGTCGCCGGTGAGGCGGGTCATTTGGACAATGGCGAATGGAGCTTCTTTCGCAGGTCCGGCTTCGGCAAGGACGGTTTCAGCCCAACTCTGTGCCGTCTCTGCCGGAAGAACGCTGTTCAACGCACCGTGCATCGGAACGCGGGCGCCGAGCCGGCCGAGCGCCCAGAGTCCCGCCCCACTCCAAGCGTCGAAGCCGCGACGTCTCATCTCCTCAACCAGGATTTCCCCGAGTTCCGTTTTTGCGACGTGCGGCAACAATTCCAAAGAACCGAGTAGCCGCCAGACCTCAGCGGCCTCATGTCGTGTGGACGTAATGCCCCGGACATTTGGTTTCGCGTGGTCCTTCCGAATTTTGGAGATGAGCGGCTCGGCGAGCGCCATCTGCTGTCCTGCAGTGAGGCCTGCCGCGATGCGCCGCCAGAGAATCCACCATTCGGCACAACACAGTTCGTTCGCTGAGTGGTGCACGTGGCGAGCCGCCAGTTTCCACGTTTGAGCAACCCGCCAGTCGTCCACGGCAAAGCCGAAACCAGGGCGGAGCGAGAATCCCAGAAAATTCAGCCATCGCGCCTCATGATTCGGACTGCGCGACCGCACAGGCTCCAGCGGCAGCAAGGCATCCCAGAAACTCCGCAAAAGCGAGGGCGGCCATTCGAACCGGCCCAACCCGGTTTGCGACTCCAGCGTTTTCATCAATCTCTCCGGTCCAGATTTTTCAGGACCTTCAAATGCCTTTCGAATGGTTCCTGCCCATTCTTCCAGTGATTCATCGTCGAAAAATCCTGCCTGCTCTCCTTCGCCTTCGTGCGCAGAAATTTCAGTGCGGCTCGCAGAGCGCACATCGAATTGCAATTTCCAACGACGTTTTCCCTCCGGTTCCGCGCACCAGAGTTCCAGCGTGCCAATTTCGCTGAGCGCGGCATGGAGCTGGACCCGAATAGCACGCGCATCTCCCTTTACACGAAGCACGGTTCGAATTGGGGGAAGGGCAGTCAATTCTATCGGGTCGGGTTCGATGAGATCGCCAGGTTTGTCGGTCGTCCGCGAACTCGAGACGTACAGCGGAAACTCCGCAGGTTCCTTCACGAGCAGTTCAAAAGTACGCGAGCTGAGATCGACGCTCTGGCCTTCTTCGAGACCGGCCGGCACGAGGCAGAGCGCGCGTTCATTGCCGTCGGCGTCAGTGACGCCAATATAATACGAACGAGCGAGCCCCCCGGAGATTCTTACACCGCGACCGCGCCTGACCATTCCGTAATCGGCGGCTCCAAGTGCAACCGCCAGATCCAGCCGTTCGTTCTGCAGCACGTGTGGCGTCCATTCCCCCACAGGAAACCAGGAACGAAGCACTTCCAGGAGCCGAACACGCATGGCGGGAGATTCAAACATTCCTCCATTGAAAAGGAGAATGTCGGGTCGCGCCGGATCATGATCTCCAGCAGCCGGTACTGTCTCTCGATGGGCTGTCAGAAAAGCCGCGAGATACCTGGTGATCGCGGCATCACTGGCATACGGCAATCCGAACTCCTGGAATCCGGATGCGCGGCGGGCTGGCCTATCGGCCAACGTGGCAAAAGGGAGGAAACCATCGATGAGGAGCGTCTCAATTTCTTTGCGCGTCAGCTCAACCTGCAACGCTCCACCAATCAATCGCGCGCCTTCCATCGGGATGCTGAGAGTCAGTGCCTCCGGTGCTTCCGGGCCCAAAAAGGTTTCTTTCGCCTTTTGGCAACGCCGGACAAGGACGCTCCATTGCTTCGGAGACAGTTCCTTTCCAAGCTTTGCCTCAACGTGGTGCGCAAGAGCAAGATCAAGATTGTCGCCGCCCAGAATCAAATGCTCGCCGACGGCGAAACGGTGAAATTTCACCTCACCTTCTTTTCCCGGTTGCACTTGAATGAGCGTGAAATCCGAGGTGCCTCCTCCCACATCGCACACGAGGATGCGCTGACCGGGCTGCAGGTTCTCAGTCCAGTCCTCATGGCGAGCATGAACCCACGCATAAAAAGCGGCTTGAGGTTCCTCCAGAACGACGATGCGCTGAAGTCCGGCCTTCCGCGCGGCATTCACCGTGAGTTCACGGGCGATTTCATCGAACGATGCCGGAATCGTCACCACGACATCCTGCGACTCGAGCGGAAACTCAGGATGCGCGTAATTCCAGGCTTCGCGAATGTGTGCCAAATACTGCGCACTGGCATCGGACGGGGACAATTTTCGCACATCCTCCGCTCCATGCCATGGAAGCAACGCAGCCGTTCGATCGACGCCCGAATGACTGAGCCAGGATTTCGCCGAAGCGATCAGCCGCGACGGTGCAGTTGCACCGGTGTCCCGGGCGTACACGCCGACGGCGGTATTTTGCGCGGATTCGTTCCAGGGCAGCTGAAGGTTAAGCTGATCGGATGCCGGCGGCTCGAAGTGGAACGATGGCAGAGTGTTTCGTGCTTCAATCTCTCCCGGCGCCACGAGTTGTGCCACGGGGACTACTTCCGCATACCATCGCGATTTCGTTGTATCGACGAAAGCAACGGCGCAATTCGTCGTTCCGAGATCGATTCCAACGATGTAACGCGAGGGAGTGTTGATTTCCTCCGGTGCCATAAACAACACACTTTAACTCGGGCTGCTAATTCCTTAAATGCAGAAACCGCGGCTTTTGGATTGCATCCCGATTCGCCGTCACTCGCAATGTAAGTTCCGGATCCCAGTTGGTCCTCTGTTCTTTATAACGCTACGTAGAAGGGGAAAACCGGACAGTTGACACGACGATATCCTCCCGGGCGTTCTCGCCACAGAAATGGATCTTCCAGAATCCGTTCAAAAATCCGTGCGATTTCATCTCGAAAACGCATCCCAAGCCCGGGCTCGTGGGCCTCGTAATATTCCGCCGCCTCAAATAACTCTTCCCGGGCTTCGGGCAAGAACTCAAGCGTCATTCCGCTAGGCGCCGATCCAATTCCTTGACGACCGCCAATGCCGGAATCGAAGCGACGCTTCCCTCGTCATACCTTCGAATCCGATCGCGGATTTCCGCGTCCCAAGCATTCATGCATCGCTCATCCTTCTCAGGCTCAATGCTGCTGAGGAGATTGTGTGCCAAAGTAAGCCACTGATCCTTGGGTAGTTGCAACGCCTCGCGCTTAATTTCCTCGGTGGTCATTTTCCATAAAATTACGGGTTTCGGCCGGATTGTCGAGACGGTCCTTCAGCGAACGTCGGGGATGAGCTGCAGGGCCAAAAGCAATTTGCTAACAACATCCCCGCGCGCCTTTGATTCGACGGCGGGCTTCTTCAAAAACCAGTTTCATACCGGGCTGCGCCGTGACCGACTGGCGTTGACGTAGATCGGAAGTCTTCCTGTGTTCCTGAACGCTGCACGAACAACAAAGAGGGGCGACTTCCCGAGATTCCGCAGTTGAATCCACAACACGTCATCGTAGCGGTCGCCTACGCCTCTCGCATGAAACGGCTGGAACGACGAACCAATGCTCAGAGTGTTGATCTTTCGGGGCAGGAAGTCTCCGATCCCCGAAACGATCCGAATAAGTGCAGTCGCTTGCGCCCCGTAGGAAATGCATCGCCGAGGCGTGTCTCCATGTATTCTGAGTCCATATCCTCCCATTCCTCGTGCTTTGACAGCCAATTTCGATCTCCACGATAGCTGTGCGCTAGGAAGAAGCCGTAGAGATCGTCGCGGTCAAAGTGAACGGCGTCCTGAATTGCGTCGTGCAGGTCGGAAAAAGTAGCCTCGCTTTCTATCTCTATGACTCGGAGGCAGTATTTGGTCAGCCCAGCTAGAGCACGCACCTGACATTCAGGGTGAGGATCATGCCGTACCTGTTCTCTCCGTATTTTGTGGCCAACGATTGAAGATCACCTACGGAGCGAAGCGGAGCCAGGTGAATCTTCTGGTTGCATCGAATGTGTGCGCCGAACAAACATCGCAGGGTGGGATTGTCTAATACTCGCTCGGCGGTCGCGCGTTCGTTCCAACTTTGGTTGACCGACGCGCGACCGCCGAGCGCATGCTAAGCGGACACAACACACGCTGCAATCTCTTTCCGGTTCAGACAGGTCGCATGCAACGGGCAGATCAGCAGTTTTACCTGCTGGATCTGCGTGGTTCGGCAAGCAGCGTTATCGCAGTTTACGGCGTCTCCTGCGAGTTTAATTTGTCGGGAATTCGCTCGAAACCACGTTTCGATTTGATTGCGAGTTAGCATGAAGCGGAAGTTAGTTTGGCGCAGGTTGGCCCTCCGCCGAAATTTGAGATGATTGTGGTTTGCGTTCGCGGAATGTTCGTGGCAAATTTGTTGGTCAAGCTTACTTAAAAGCAACGTCGCTCGGCGGAGCAAGGAGGTTCCCTGGAAACGCCCCATCATACATCTCTTCAAACGGCAGGGTATAAACACCTGTTGAGTCTTGGTACTCGGCGCGTGCGAAGAAAAACAACCGAGCGTCACCCCGGTTCAACGCTTCCAGTTTTTCTGGTGTAAACTGAATCGGAAGGGGCGTTGAGGTTTTTCCGCTCCCTTTCAGGGCTGGATCGCTAATAATGCGAAGCTGCTGTCCCATAGAAAATCCCTCAGAATCCTGGTAGATAGGCTTCCTGCGGCATGCCCAGCATGCGGAAACTCCCACCGGCTGTCCCATAGCGTTCCAGCAGCGCACGCAGGTCGAGTTTCCTCCACAGCACGCTTCGTATCGCTGTGAAGAGACGGTTGAAGCTATGCGACCAGTCCGAAACGAATGCCAGATAGCGCAGCAGCACATAGACCAGCAGGGCGGTCCAGACCTGCCAGCGCACCGCGTTCGCGCTGTTGCCCAGAAAGTCGCCCAGCTGGAGAGTCTGCTTGATCTGCTTGAAGAACACCTCGATCGACCAGCGACAGCGGTAGAGATCGGCCACGCTTCGCGCGCTCCATTCCAGGTTGTTGGTCAGGAACACCATCTCGACCTCCTTGCCCTCGACTTCGACCAGCGCCACCACGCGGCGCATTATTTCGGGATAGGCCTTCTTTGACTTCGGTGTGGTGAGCACGATGAGATCGTCGCGCAGAATCTTTTTGTCCCCGCGCTTCTTCATCCGCTTCCGCACCCTGTATTTCATGTTGTCCTTTGGCGCGGGTGACCCAGAAACACCGCGTTTCGCCAGGTCGAGGAGATGCGGGAAGTCCACGTAAGCCTTATCGAAGATGACGATCTCGCCTGCAAGGATGCCCGCACAGACCTCGCGTGCCCGCCTGCTGTCGTGTGGCGCGCGGTGTCTACGATGGCGAAGCGGGGCAGGAACGTCTGAAGATCCAGCCGCATATGGCATTTGGCCGCGGCCTTTCGGCGACGATGTTTCGCCCAGTCCATACACGGGCGATCAGCGCAATAGTCGTCGAGTCCACGATGTGGATGGCCCGGCGGAAGCGTCGCGTCTGCCCACGGCCCCGTCTGCCGCGCCCGAACCCCGGCGACAGGTTCTGGAGGTATTCGAGCATGCTCCAGAAGAGTCGCTCGGCCATGGCGGCATCGCGATTCCTGTTCGCATGGCTGAGGTTGTTGCGGCTCGGCGGCGTGGCGCCACGCAGGGCAGAGAGCGGCCCGCTGTGAAGCCCGAGCGCGTCGCACACGTCATTCAGTCCGAGCGAATGGCTGATCTGGCTGAAGATCAGAGTGACGACGTGACTCCAGGGGCTATAGCTGCGCGCCTTCGCATCGACACCGGTTTCCCTGGCGATCTTCGGCACCAGATGGTTGGGAATGAGATTGCAGAGCTGGCGCAATACGCTCAGCTTCGAAGGCGTTGGAGTGGGGTTCTTCTTATTCTTCACAACCTGCCGGGTGGCAGGAAACAGGGCCTCACTTCAACACTTTTCCATCCGGCTATGGGAAGGAAAACGAAGCTCACCGTGCCACACTGCGTTTGGAATAGCCGGAACCGGGAATTCCATCGGGGGGTGCGATTGATATTTAAATAGTTTCTGGGTTGGATCGACGCTTAGGTAATATGTCGCGTCTTTTAATGTGACGACGGCATCATCATTGCCGTAGTTTATGAGCCCAAAGCTAATTCGCAATGGCTGGCCATCGGTAGCGGGAAGAGTCAGCTTTTTCTCAACAAAAGAAATTCGAGCTTTCGACGTCGATTCTATTTTTGGGAGGATCTTGTTGTCATCCATTGAGTCAGACTTTGGAATTATTCTGGGAAGCCACAGCAATAATATGAAGCCGGCTAAAAAGGCATGGATCTTCGGCCCCAAGCCCTTAATTATGATAGTTTTACCATCGGAAGTACTGTAGTAAAATCCTTTGATGCGAGCAAACAGAGAGCAAAGCAGGTAGGCTAGCAGTGCGAAAACGGTTGCAATATATGTTCCCGCTGGAGAGATCAACGAAATAGCGTTTGAAAGTGCGCCAAGAAGACTCCCGAAGAGAAGGACACCCCCAATCGTCCAGAGAAATACCTTTGTCCACTTGGCTGAAAAAACGATTCTCATCTATGCAGAACAATATAGGCGCCCGATTGATGTGGTGGCAATTTAGATCATCGAGCTGAGATTTGCCAGGAGTTCAAGGTGAACTAGGTACGGCTCAATCCACCGCGATACCGAACGTTCAGCATCAGCGGTGGCGCGCAGCGCCGTCCGCTGCATGCTGTTGTTAGCTCACGTCAGCGTGTCCAGGCCATCCATATTCAATTTGCCCCAGAACGATCGGTCACTCATCCAGAAGTTGTGCCACTGGTCCACGCCGAGTTTCTCATGTCCTGCCTTCACTGCTGCACGCAGTTCGTCTCCACTGCCGATCCCCGTGATACTGGCAATCTTCTGAAAGTTGCGCTGCCGTGCCGCTCTCACGAAGAAAGGAAACGCACCTGCACGCGAAGAGTAGTGGAGTGTCTGTGGATACCACTGACAGCCATCAGTGATGAACGCCATCATCAACACGAGCAATTCTGCTTGCATTACGGCGGCGAAAGGTAGGTCCGTGCGATCCGCCTGTCGCTTTATTAGCTCCGCCGCAGGTGCGTGGAGCTTCTTTCCTTCGGGCGCGAGAATCTGGAGCGACTCGGAGTAACCATAGAACGCATCGAACGTGTCGAACCGGTTCATCCCGGACGCCTCCGTTTCAGGTCGGAGATAGTGACTAGTCAGGATAAGGTGAAGACTGCCAAACGAGTCAGTCTTGAGGAGCGCGGCTACGATGTAGAGGAACGTTTCATAGACGAACACACGGTGCGCCTCGAACCACACGTCATTCCAAGAATTTACTTCCGGCCGCCGTGATTTGAGTTCCAGCAACCGCTCCAGCACGGAGACTAGCGCTTCGCCAAAGTCGTCCGAAGGGTTGACCCCGGATTCGAGCAAGACCCAATCCACGATCTGGTCGCGAACGGGCTTGAGCTTGCCGCAGTCCTCCAGAACACGCTGGCCCATATTCGTGACGTCGGGCCGCTCTCGAATGCGCAGAGCATCCGCGTAATCGCAGCACGCGTCGAGAAAGTCCTGCCGATAAAGCTTCAGCCCTCGCTTCTCCTGAATGATGGCCTGCTTGAGCGCCGCGAATTTCGCAGCAGCTGGGCTTGCGGGCACGGTAACATCAGTTGTGATGTAGGTAGGCACGTTCCCTAGAGTCGGCTTCTCGTGAGCCGGCTTGCCATAGAGGACTCGGATGAGCTGCTCCCAGTTGTCGTTCGCAGCCTCAGGGCTGGAGAAGTGGATCCAGATGCGGGTCTTAAGAAAAGTGGGGAGGAAGGGCTCGCCGGCCTTGTCGAATTCACACACAACCGGGATGAACTTGGATTGCTGAACCTTCGAGTACACCTCGCGCGAGATGATCTGTGACTCAGTGCCGACGCCCGCCTTACGTTCGTCCGCCTTGGCGGCATACTCCGAATCGGAGAAAACGAGCACGTGGGTTACAGACTCGTCTGTGACCATCTTCTCCATAAAGGCGTACTTGTCGTCGCCTTCCTTGAGGTCCCAGACATCGAGAACAACGTCAACGCCGTCGTTCACCATCTGCTCACCCCACTGGCGGATACGAGCTTGGTGTCCTGGAGACGACCAGCTGTAGGAGATGAATACGCGCGGTTTCAATTGTACCTCGGAAGTGAGCTAACGCCACACATCACCGGCAGCAAAAGGCAGAGCGAGGAACGAGCGCCGCTTTTTGCTGTCCGAGTGCATGTGATTGTTGGGCAATATTTTCCTCACATCACGCACACCTTTGGAGTTACGCACTTTTCACAATCTCACAGCATTCATTAATTAGCGCATTAAGCACGAGATGTATTTTATCAACCCGATATCCCTCCGCCGATACTGTATCCGAAGTTTGCCTTAAGAACTCTTTAGTGTATGACTCCTTGTGTTCCAACGATCCATGGTAAACATCCAGATCCTTCTTATAATTGGTCCACACTACACTAGCAGGTGGGTACCCATTTAAATTGAGATCAAGATAGCACTCAATCGCTGCTGCACGTCCATTGATATCAGCAGCAAACACCCCTTCTGGCCCGCGGGTATTAAAGGTCGTGAATTCCTCCAAGTTCGGCAACATCATTGCCCGCATATTTGGCGGCATATTGAGTAGTTGCAACTTCTGGTACGCATAGACACCTTCCGCATCGTTATCGAACAAGAAAATCATGTTATTTTGAACGTCAATTTTGACAAGGCCCTTTGCAAACTTCACCAAGTTGCCGGTTCCTGGAAAAGGATGTCCATCGCTCATGTCTATAAATCGAAAAAAATCTGAAACATCTGACCTTAGAATTGACAGGGCGTGATCCAAGACGTGGGCATCTGAACTGCCCTCGGTTGCGACCAAAAACGTCTGGGTTCTGCGTGCACCACAGACAAATTCGCTTTCGTTTGCCCATCCAGCTTCAACCAACGGGCCGTACTGCCAAACTACATCTAATTCAAGGTTACGGTCGGTTTGAGCCAGCAATTGGAGGATTGAGTAAGGGTGAAGGAAGCTTAGCAATCCTCCAAAGTAGCTTAGCTCCGAGTGCGCATGCACATCATATTCCCTGAAATATGGTAATCGTTGCAAGAATGCGTTATCGTTGAACCTGCCCCGAATCTTTGCTTCCCCCTCTTCTCCAAGTGAAGATATAAATGTATCGTCAAGCGCCTCAACTGGATGCTCTGCGACAAACGAACAGAACTCCTCAAAGTTCATTATTACAGGAACAGAATCCCCATCTTCATCTTCCATACTTCGGGATTCTTCAAGCCATGCTTCTGCATTACGCTTATATTCCCGATGTACCCGGTCGCTGGAAAAGCCTAACAGTTCGATTCTAGGAATTGTTTCCTTTAGGCTTCGAGAAAAGGCCATCTCCATCGGCCCTGGATCTTCGTTGGTTTCATCGAAGTAATCGTAATTAATTTGTTCAGATCGGATGCGCTTTCGATCTTTATCCTGGAACAGCATTCCGTGGTCTACACCGCGTGAATTTTTGCACCAATCAATATTTAGTCCACCAACGTCTAATGTGATCTCGGTTCCCATTATTAAGCTTGCTCATAAATAATCGTGTTTTTCGTTCACCGGAACTGGCTTTCTCATATGCCCATATCAACGTCAAGCATCAGCCAGGACCACAGCGCCCTGGGCTACTGGATCCAAGGTTAGTGTTCCCGCTGTGGCACTTGGCTGCATGCGTTTGTTCGCCGCGTATTTCATCGCTCAGGAGATCAGTTGATCATATTCGCTGTGGTGGCCTATCCAGAACCAGACAAAATCGTCGCCCTGTTGGACCGCCACCGCGCGATAGTGTATGCCGACTCTGGCTGACCAGTACCTGCCCACCTTCTTTAAGTGTAGGGAAGGGTGCCTTGGATCGGCCTTGAGCAAGGCGTAGTTCTCATCCGCCAGCCTTCGGATGTTTTCTGGGAGAGCATGATAAAAAGCCCAGAACTTCCGGCTGGCACGATGCCTCATAAATCGGTGCAGCGACCCGAGCGGAGATCTTCCAAAGCTTCATCGGCAAGAGCATCCAGTTTGCCGGAGAGCGCGTCCCCTTCGAATTGGCGATCCCAAGCTTCCGCGTCGAACTCCTGAAACCACCGGCGGAACTTGGCGAGTTCCTCCCGGGACAGTTCCTTCACCGCTGCTTCAATCTCAGGCACGTTGCTCATAGCCGGAAGATAGGTGGGTTTCGTCCTGGAGGCAATGCAGCGTCTGGCGAACGCGCCGGTTCAGCGGCGGGCCGCGCAGCGGACCGTCCGCTGCAACCGGTTGTTAGACGCCAACGCCTGCGTTCTCAACGTTTACGTTCCATGGGATTCTCTCGGGAGGTCTGCTGCCCGAGCTCTTGGGCGAGCCCGACGAGAACTCCTTCGGGACCCCGGATGTAGCAGAGTCGGTAGATGTCTTCGTAATTGACGACTTCATCGACCACCGTCGCACCGAGCTTGCTGAGCCGGGCGAGGGTGTCGTCGATGTCCTCGACCGTGAACATGACGCGCAGGTATCCCAACGAGTTCACGGGGGCTGCGCGGTGATCAGACGCGATGGCGGGGGCGTCGAAGCGCGAGAGCTCGAGGCGGCTGTAGCCGTCGGGGGTGCGCATCATGGCGATCTCGACGCGCTGGCCGCGCACTCCGGTGACGCGGCCGGCCCATTCACCTTCGATGGGCATGCGGCCTTCGAGGGTAAGGCCGAGTTCGGTGAAGAACTCAATGGCGGCATCGATGTCTTCCACCACGATGCCGACGTTGTCCATACGCTTGACTGTCATGATGTCTCCTTGACGATGGGACTCGCGCAGCGAGGCCCATCGTCAAGGGTCTGCCGCAGGCTACTGGCAGCGCCCCTTCGATTTCAAGGTTAAGGTTGTAATTGTCATGGGGCTTTCGACTCGCGACGGATAGCCTGTTGGTAGCACCCGCTTGTTCTGCTTACTGTTTTTTCTGTAGTTCCGCAATGTTGAAAACTGCTTCTTCTGGATTCTTGATCGCTGATATTATATTTTCTGCGACTTTGTTTAATAGCTTCTGACCCCAGAATGGATCGTTCTTATCGTAGTAAATAACTCTGATATGCTTCAAATCGAATGGCACATCGTCCTCATTCGAGGAAATTAGGACGACGGGTTTACGAAAAGCGTGCGCAATCCCAAGCTCATAGAATACATTGGGATTCTTGGTCGTCATTTCTGCGACCAACACCTTTGCTGCGTTTATACCAGACAAACGGTGTCCGGCAAGTATTAGAGATAGCTTTCCATGAGCGGCCGTAGCTGGGGCAGGCTTTGTCTATAGGAAGTCTTCCGGATGAACTGGTGTCGCAACCATCGGATGAACTGGAGGCTGCACTGCGTGGCTCTGCGGAAGGCCGCAGCCCAGGTGTTGATGTAGCCACCCCATTGGCCGCACTCCCTGCGTCGGCGTTCCAATGCCTTGCGATGTTTCCGGTCCAGCTTCGTGTCCTCGATTGCCTCCTCGTCGGCCAGCCTGCGCAGGAAGACCAGCATGAGATTGTGGAACATCGCGATGAAGAGGGCCTGCGCCCTCTTCGCCTCGTCGCCGCAGGCCCACGCCTTGTTCTCCTGCAGCTTGTTCTCGAACTCGTCGAAGGTCTTCTCCAGATCCCAGCGGAGCCGGTAGAGCAGGGCCACCACGCCGGGGGGCAGCTTCATGTCGGAGGTCGCATACTCGTGGATGGCGCTGCTCTCCGGATCACGGTAGGTGATCTTGCGGAATTTCCCATGCCCAGTCCATTCGACGCGCTCGTCGGAGAGTATCCCGTCGTTGCGGGGATCGCTGTGGTCCACGGCAAGGGGTTCGCTCGCGACGGGCCGCAGGTTGCTTTTCCAGCGACTGACCACATAGACGCCGCTGCCCTGGCGCATCCTATACCACAGTCCGAAATCCACCGAGGCGCTGTCGTAGACGAGGATCGCTCCCTTGCCGCCTCCCATCCTGAGCTCTCCGATATTGAGGCGCTGGAGGACCCTGACTTCGTGCTCCGAGCCGCAGCACAGCTCCAGAGGCCGCACCGCACCGGTGCGCAGATCTTTCATATAGATGGTGTTGAGCGCCGTGTAGCGCATCGTGTCGTCGGAGTGCAGGATGCGGGCGTCGTGGCAGGCATGCTCGATGAAATGGCCGTCACCGGCCCAGACTTCGCGGCCCGCAAGCTCCGCGATCCCCGCCAGCCTGTCGTCGCCCCGGCGAAGCTCGGCGACGACCGCTTCGGAGAGGTTCGCCTCGCTCAGGCGGAGCATCCCGAGTCGGCGTCCGGAGTTCAGGGCATCGAAGTAGGTGCTCGAGGCAATCGGCAGATCGTGGATCCCATGGCTAAGCTGAAGGAAGTCGCGCCCGCTGATGCTCTGTGCCGCCACTCTGAGTATTCCCGCGCGCACGAACTCGCCATCGGAGAATCGCTGGCCGCTCCTTTCGCTCGGAATTGCGGCGGACAGTGGGGCGAAAAAGCGGTTCTCGACGGTGTCTGGTATTAGCATTCCGAAGTATGCGCCATCCCGGGACCGATGGCTAGCAAAGACGATGCGTTACAGGGACGAGGGCGATCCCTTCCAATCAAGCGCGTTGCCACCTCCTGCTGCGTCTGGTTCCGCGGAGAGTGAACCGAAGGAAAGCGCTCCAAAGACAGCTTCAGGCGCCCCTCTGCGAACGCCAGGGGCATTGCACGGAATCGGGAAACCGATTTTCCACTCCACCCATCTACCCGGCAAAGACGCGTAGACGGATCGCTGCACCGCCGCCGCGACCGACGATAGCCATTGCCCGCTCGCGACGCTCTCTGGGCGCTGTCCATGCAGTTCTCCAACCCCCCATACGAACTCTGCCCGTCAACTTCGTTCGAGCCTGGCATGGCTAACCAACAAGCTAGACAATTACTTTTGCTATGAACGAAAGCCGGACACCGTTTTACCAGACCAAACCTGATCCATTATTTTTCCAGCTCCGAATATTTCATTATCTGCTCTTACTGGCGTTAGGTTTGCCTTTTCTATCGCAGGCTTATAGACAGAGGCGTAGTACTCACCGATAGGAGATCCAAAAGGCATCATAACGAAACAAGAATCACCGGACTTAACAGATACACCGGAACTCAGTTTTTCAATGTACTCTGTAGAATCTTTTTCTGATTCAACCGATGAAGCTGAATCTAAAATTCGAATCCGACCGTCGTGTTCCTCAATCAACGAAGCTGTTCTTAGTGATGCGAGGAGTATATCCTTGAATTCACTTATTTTGTCTTTGGGTACAGAGAAGCTATCTTCTAATGCGTTGTCGAAAAACTGTCGATCTGGCAGATTCTCTCCACGGTAGTGTTTATAAACATCCGCGAATACTGGGGCGTTTAGAACTGCTTGCTGATAACCTCTCGGGACATCCTCGCTGGAAGTAGGACGTAGCACTTGTCTTCCTAGGTCGGTTACTTCTAGTTGTTTGCTTCCTGGTCTTTTGAGAAATCCATATTTTATAGCTGAACTGATTTCCACTCCAGTGGGTCCTGCTGCAGATTTTAGACCTATAAAACCAGCCGCTTGGTTATCTGTGCAGGCTTTGCCTGCATTCTGATCTAGTATGGCTTTCGGAATCCGGA
The DNA here is from genome assembly GCA_963805815.1 of uncultured Verrucomicrobiae bacterium. Taxonomy (GTDB): domain Bacteria; phylum Verrucomicrobiota; class Verrucomicrobiia; order Chthoniobacterales; family Chthoniobacteraceae; genus CAWDWA01. Next base: position 799,083 of record CAWDWA010000017.1, on the reverse strand, counting down.
GAGCTTCCGTTAGGTTGTGACGAGGGTATTTTGCCTGTACGGAACTAGGGTTCGCTTTTTTTTTGGCAGCAGGATTTCTACTCCTCGTTCTTTTTCTTGTGGCTACCTTCTTTGGCTTTGGAGCTTCTGAAGGAGTTGGGTTGGATTCCTCGTTACTCATAATTATTTTTGCAGAACAAGTAATTAGACCAGTCTGTCTATCATCCCGGATGGGGTGATATGCCGATAATCGGCAGGGCGTGAAAGGGGGTTAAAGATTGTATTAGGGCAGCCTGGGCGGGGCAGGAAGGCAAAAGCTCGATGGGATTGCATGGGACGGATCGAAAAGTAGTAGCATATTATGCGATTCAAGATGATATACAGCAAACTTCATTATGTTTTCAATTCCGCCAGAAACAATGACGGCCTACGATCGCCGGATGGAACGGGCGGGTATTCCCGCGGAACAACAGGCCGATTATCGGAAGTGGGTGCGGTTTTACCTCGATTTTTGCCGGAAGTACGGCCATTCGACGCGGGACGCGGCCAGCATCGGGCCGTTTTTCGAGAAATTGGCGTCCAAAGGCCAATCGGAAGCGCGCTGCGAACAGGCCTCGGGCGCGGTGAAGCTGCTTCTCCGCCGCGGAGCGCCTTCTTGCACACCAGTAGAGCCTCAAGAAACGCACCGGGCCCCGTCAAATTCAGCTCAGAAGAGTTCTCTAGGCGTTGCCGCCTCCTGGGAGCGCGAATTCGAGGCCCTGCGCGGGGCGATCAGGATGCGGAACTATTCCGGCAGGACCCACGAGGCTTACCGGCACTGGGTATCGAGGTTTCAAGCTTTTATGCGCAGCAAAGCGGCGGAGGACCTGGGGGCGGAGGACGTGAAAGCTTTTTTGACAGACCTCGCGGTGGCCCAGGGAGTGTGGCGGGCTCGACGCAGAATGATTCGCTCGTCCCACTCGCTCACCCTTTCGGGGCAGCCTGCGGCTAGTCTGTCTCGCGCCTCCTTCGATTCACGATGGCAAAGGACAGAAGGATCGGACGGTGCCTTTGCCGAAGCGCCTGCTGCCTGAGATTCACGAGCAAATGGGCGCGGTCAAGGCGCTGCATAAGAGAGACCTCGCGGCAGGCTACGCAGGGACCTTTCTGCAGAAGCAGTTGGAAAAGAAATACAGGAACGCGCCGAGGGAATTCGTCTGGCAATGGTTTTTCCCGGCGGTGAGCCTGACGCGGATAGCCGGCACAGACGAGAGGCGGCGATATCATCGGCACGATGCGCACGTGCAAGCTGCGGTGAAGCAGGCTGCGGAGAGGGCCGGTATTCCAAAGCGCGTTTCGCCGCGTACCTTGCGTCACACGTTCGCGAGTCATTTATTGATTGCCGGCTACGACGTCCAGACGATCCAGAAGCGGCTAGGTCACAGTGACATCAAGACGACGATGATTTATCTGCAAACAGTGCCGTCCAGAACGTTGAAGGAAGCGAAAAGCCCCCTGGACCTGGAGAATGGAGTGGGGTGAAAGGCACGACATCTTTCGCCCCGCCCCTGCCATTTAAAACACAAAGCAAGCAAATGAAAGCCCGCTCCACGAATATCGCGGAGCGGGCTAAACTGATCCGAATCCGGATTGCGATTGGATTAATCGCAGTAACGCCCACCGCGATAGTAGTCGCGGTAACCGCTGCGAACGACTCTCCCGCGATACACGGTGCGAACAGGGCGGTGATAATAACGCCGTGGCGCATACTCATCGTATTCATAATAGACGGGCGCGGCTTCATAGTAATAACCGCGTGACGGAACGACGACGACCGGAAGCGGAACTCTGAAAGACACGGAGACACGTGGACCTCCGGCCCGGGCGCCATCAGGCGAGACAAACGCAAGCCCGAGAATCGCTGCGACGACAAATAGGATTTTTTTCATTGTGAAGGTTTTCCTTTGATTGGTTGTGTTGGTTGGTCGGCGGCCCATAACACAAGACACCGGGATTTCAAATCTGTCAGCTTGGACGGGCGCACAGCATGCGCGAGATTTTCGGGGACCTTGCCAGTGTCGCGGGCCGCCTCAATCATCTCGGTGTGGGCGCGACGCCCAGGCACTCGACCCTCTCCTACGCCAACGCTCAAGCGGATCAGACGTAATTAGCTTTTTTGCGGACACACACCGGAGATCCCTCGGCAATGAACGCCGAATATGGACGCGCGGATAGACTCTCCACAAATTCCTCTCCGTAGAGCGACGCGACCTCCACATCGCAGCGGCTCTCGGGAGTGTGCCAAATCCGCCAGCGCGGGTGCTCGACTTCATACTCCACGCATCCACCACGGTGCGCATTGTAGCCCCAATAATGTTCCGCGATGAACTCCTCATGCGATCCCGATTCGATTTCGACCGGCGAACCGGAACCTGTTGCCGCGATCGATTCCGATCTTCCGCTCCTGAGCCAAGCATACCGCACGTGAATTTGAGAGTCTGATCGCCTGATCTCATGTCGCATCGGCAGCGCGGAATAGGGTTCGCTGTAAACCGCGCGAGCCACGAAAGCGATCATCCAGCGTGGCACAAGTTCACGAACAAAAACGACACCGCGACGCCAACCGTCGTCGGTCCTGCGCCGCACATAGAACCTGAGGTTTACCTCTTCAAAATTGCGATGAAACGGAAATCTGAGCCCGAACACTCTCGTATTGAGGAACTGAAAGCCGACGAGACTCACGTATGTCCGGTTATTCTCAAAATCCAGCTCTGCACCAGGCGGAACATGAGGCTTCAACACCGAGGGATCTACGGTGTAGTTGATCATTACCAGATAGCGCCATTCAGCCTCCAGGAAGACTTTTTTCATGATCGGCCCAATAAATCCACCGAGAATCCACCTCGATCACCACGGGTAATCTTCCGTGTTGCCGTCACGTCCCATGAAGGTCGACGTCCGCTCCATCGTCAGCCGGGCAATCGTCTTTGCGATCGCAGCCGCGGATTCCTCCGGCGTGATCAGCGCGTTTGGGCCGCCCATGTCGGTTTTCACCCATCCAGGACTCAGTGCCACGACACAGATTCCTTTCGGCTTCAGCTCGGCAGCGATCGCCCGCGTAAGCATGTTCAATGCTGCCTTCGATGTTGAGTACGCGTAGTAACTGTCGTCCTCCTTCTCCGAAATGGATCCAGCGCCGGATGAGATGTTAACGATCCGGGGATTTTCCGCACCTTCAAGCATCGGTAGAAAAGCGCGCACCATGCGAAACGGTCCCAGAACGTTTGTCTCGAAAGCGTCTCTGAAAAACTGCGGAGTCATCTCCGCCAGCGTCTCGTTACCTTCTTCGGGAAAAAGCCCTGCGTTGTTGATAAGGACGTCGATCGACCCGGTGAGATCGCGCAGAATTGCCGCGCATCCCTCAACGGATTCATCGGAATTCACATCGATTTGCGCGAGCGAGATCTGTTCGCGATGAATCATTTCCAATTCTTTCAGAACCACCGACTCCTGTGGCTGACGCGCCGCGGCAATTACGTTGTGACCATCCGTAAGAAGTTGTCGCACGAGCGCGAGGCCAATTCCACGATTAGTGCCTGTAACAAGGTATTTCTGATTCATAGAAAGATATGTCATATTCGGCCAGATGTGCTGCTTCGGACGTAAGGGCGGCTCCTGTCTGAGCTCGTCGGTCCCACGGCGTTTTTCAGCTTCAAAGCACCGAAGATTGTGAAGCGGAATCCACTTCGAGAGAATAGCGGCTTCTGCGCTGCCGGAGCCGAACGCTCGCGCCGAACGCTTCGGAAAGATTTCTCGAATTGAGAATTCTGGTTCGCGATCCCGCTGCGAGCGCACGTCCCTGCCGGAGGATCAGCACATGCGATAGCACCGGGACAAGCTCCTCGACATGATGCGTCACGAGCACAATAGAGGGCGCGTTCGTGTAGTTGGGGTCAACTCTTGGAAGGTGACGGAACGGCGTCGGGGCGGAATAGTTGAATGCATGGCGAGACCCCTGCGTGTCGAGTTTTCGGGAGCGCTCTACCACATAATGGCCCGCGGCAACGAGCGTCGAACGGTGTTCGCACGGGACGCGGAGCGGCAACTCTGGCGGAAACGCGGAGACGAGGATTTACGTTGGATTCACCGGGAAGTGGACATCGAAGAAGCGCAGCGGTGGGTGCGTGATGTAATGAAGCGGGAGCCGGATCGCCGTTGAAAGGCGTGGCTGATGGTGAGGTTCGGCCAATGGCGCAGAAGAGTGGATGTCGCGAGGGAACTCGGCTACAGGGACGGCAGCGCCATCACGCACCTGCTCCGTCATTTGGAGGGAGAGGGGCGGAATAAACGCGAGATGGAGCCCAAAATGGAGAGGTGAAAAAAGACCTTTGCTTCACGTTTCAAGAGTTGACCCCGTCTCCCCACGCCCTCCTGCATGCATCCGTCTCCAGTCAGACAGAACACATGGTTATCGAAGATTTTGTGCTTTTCGGTATTGAAGCGCGCAGCGGCCATCTTCTGCGAAACCGCGAATCCGACGGCATTGCCAATGCCCTGCCCGAGGGGACCGGTCGTCGCCTCGACGCCCAGCGTTTCGAACTGCTCCGGATGCCCCGGCGTATGACTGCCCAGCTGGCGAAAGTTTTTCACTTCGTCCAGCGTCATTCGCGGATAACCCGCCAGATGCAGCCAAGCGTATAGGAACATGCTGCCATGGCCGGCCGACAATACGAACCGGTCGCGATTCAGCCAGCGGGGGTCAATCGGATTATACGCGAGGTCATGACCAAACAGGACGGCTCCTATCTCCGCGCATCCCAGCGGCAGACCGAGGTGTCCGGAGTTGCACTTGTGCACCGCGTCCCTCGCAAGGCCGCGGGAGATCGTCGCTGCCTGGGAGAGAATATCAATTGGGAGGCCCATAGGTTCTTCGTTTCGTCAGGCGGCAGCTGCTGTTGCGACGTTTTCGAGTTTCTGCGCAATGAACTTCTCCAGCTTCCGCGAATCGGCGGCGAAAAGCCGGATGCCGTCGGAGAGTTTCTCCGTCGCCATCTGATCCTCGTTGAGTTCCCAGCGGAAGGCCCGCTCGTCGTAGCTGACCTTTTCCAGAACGCGTTCCTGCGCGCTCGTCGGATCGAGCTTCCGCTCCACGGCGACCTCCTTTTTCTGCATCTCGCCGAGCAGTTGCGGACTGATCGTCAAGAGGTCGCAGCCGGCCAGTTCGATGATCTCATCGATGTTCCGGAAGCTGGCCGCCATGACTTCGGTCTCGTAGCCGAAGTGCTTGTAGTAATTGTAGATATTGGCGACGGAGATCACCCCCGGATCTTCGGACGGCGCGTAGGAATCGCGACCGGTGGCTTTTTTGTGCCAGTCCAGAATACGCCCCACGAAGGGTGAAATCAGTTTCACGCCCGCTTCCGCGCAGGCGACCGCCTGGGCGAATGAAAACAGGAGCGTTAGGTTGCAGTTGACCCCTTCTTTGACGAGCTGTTCCGCCGCCTTGATCCCTTCCCATGTGGAGGCGAGCTTAATCAAAATTCGCTCGCGCGGAATGCCGGCACGTTCATAGCGGCGCAGCAGCGAATGGGCTTTCTCGATGCTGCTGCCGCGGTTAAAGCTCAGCCGCGCATCGACTTCAGTCGAAACGCGGTTGGGAACGATCTTCAGGATTTCGATTCCAAAATCGACCGCCAACTGATCCATCGCGGTACTTACCAGCGCGCTCGAGCTGCCGCATTCCTGCTTCGCGGTGGAAAGGGCGCGATCGACGACATGTTGATATTCTTCCATCTGCGCTGCCTTGAGGATCAGGCTCGGATTCGTCGTGGCGTCTCGTGGTTGATATTTCCGGATGCTGTCGAAATCGCCTGTGTCGGCAACGATTACGCTCCACTGTCTTATTTGATCAAATACAATGCTCATGAAAATCTTCCATCTAAGTTTGGTTGAGGCTCGGCTCGGGAGTTGTTCATGTTGTCGCACGACGCACGACTACGGGGAGCCACCTCGTCTGGGATTGAAGTTTTCATTACCTCCAATTGCCGGCAGGCGACTCCCCGTTCAATTTTCCGCGTAACCCTTCGCGTCGTTTGGACAAAGGTGGTCTCGGGCCTACGGAGTACCCCCCTTGTTTATTCCAATCCCCCGTTTTTGAAGAGGTTGGAATTCATATGTTGGCAGATTACTTGCCGTAGAACTCATCAACGTTCTCCGGGGTTACGGCAATCAATTGGCTGTAGATCTCTTTCTTTTCTATCGGTTCTCCCGAAGCTAATTTCGCAACCAACTCCGAGATTCTTTCAGCTAATACGTCATTGGTGCCGGTGTTCTTAACGCTCATTCTTACGCCCTCATTGTTCTTCATCGCGGCAAGTTCGGGTTGCGTTGCATCCGCTGCGAAGATACCGAAGTCGTCCGTAATTTTTCCTGCTGCTTTTGCCGCTTCATTAGCACCTATGGAGCCCCCGCCTCCGATGCATGCAACAACTTTTACGTTCGGGTTGGACTGGAAAATGGTTTCCATCTTGGAAATACCTTCCTGGGGATTGATGGCGCTTGTTTCTGCAACGATTTTTGCATCCGGCGCCTTCTCGGTAATGGCCTCTTTGATACCATTTCCCCGCTCAAGCAGGATCTGCAATTGCGGGTAGTTGAGTATTGCCACCTCTGCTGTTCCCCCAAGTTTTTCGTTGATCCACTTTGCAGCGTATTCGCCAATCATGTAACCCAGCGCATGATTGTCGACCAGCCAGGAAAGATCGGCGTTTTCAAGAGGGTCATCCCACGACAGGACTTTTACCCCTTGATTCCGTGCTTGTTTACAAGCGTTTTCAACACCTGCGGGGTCAGCGGGGTGGACAATCAGAACATCGACGCCGCTTGCGACGAAGTTTTCGATTTGACCGATTTGCTTGCTCACGTTGCTTTCGCAGGCAACAAAATTCATAGATCCACCCTTTTCTTTGATCTTTTTCTGGATGGCCTGACAATAGCCCGCCCATGTCGGATTGCTCAGATCTTGTACGGTCATTCCGACTTTCACTCCGTCGAGGCTCCCTGCCTTTGCTTCAATTGCGGTCACTGTGAGACCTAACGCTGCAACCATTAATACATGCAATAACTTCTTCATTGTTTCTCTTACTCCTTCTATTTTTGGTGTTTCATGGATTTATTTTCTGGGATATCGCAACTTTTGAATTCACATACTAGGGCTTTCATCGATTAACAGTTCATTCTTTGAGTTGTGGGATGTTAGGGACTACTTTGCGCCCGCGGGGTGTCGTCTAATGATTGACCTGTCGCCTCGATCACCGAACGCCACAAATTGCCCTTTGGATCTACTTGTCTGCGAGTTGCTATCGCGAGGTTGATGGGCACATGCACATAATGTCCATGCCAGCAGCTGATCGCCATTCCCGTTTTTCCTGCCATCGCAGCGTGGACCGCATTTTGCGCGAGCCGCACGCAATAAATCCCATCCTGAGGAGCGGCGGGCACCCCTCTTATCATGTAGCTTGGATCGATGTATTTAAACTTGATATCAATGCAGTGTTCCTTTGAATACTGTTCGATTTCTCTTTTGAGTAATAAGCCAATGTCTTTAAATTGGATGTTGCCCGATAGATCGGTACCACAATTGGAATCATCGAATAGTTCCTGACCGGCTCCCTCCGCGACGACGATTAAAGCATGCCCAGTCCGCCGAAGTCGGGAATTCAGAGCTTGCAGGAGGCCATTCTCGCCTTCCAGGCTAAATGGCACTTCGGGTATTAACACGAAGTCAACCTCACTCGCCGCAAGTGCGGCGGAGCACGCAATAAATCCTGAATGGCGCCCCATCAGCTTAACAAGGCCGACACCGTTGCGAACGGTCCGCGCTTCTGCGTTTGCCGCTCTGATAGCCTCGACCGCGGCGGCACACGCGGTGTCGTAGCCGAAGCTCCTATCCGTGAACATTATATCGTTGTCGATAGTTTTAGGAATGCCCACAATTGAAATGGCATGATTGCGGCGCTGCGATTCAGCGGCAATCCGGTGCGCACCTCGCAGCGTGCCATCGCCACCAATTATAAACAACGTGCCTAACATACTCCCTCCGAGCCAGTGAATATTTATCACTGCCTCGGGCGTCAGCTCAATCACCGGATGTCCATAGTCCTTGATCAGGCCCTCGTATCCACAACGTATCCCGTAGATCTTCTTAATGCCATATCTGTCGTGCGCCTGCATTACCAAACCACGAATGACGTCGTTGATACCTGGGCATAATCCACCACAAGTTACAATCGCACACGAAGAGTTCGCGGGATCGAAGAAAAGCTTTCGACGTGGTCCGGCTAACTCGAATGCCGCCAATGGTTCGTTGTGCGCAATTGAAGCAGCAACACTTGTCAACGAGTCATCGGCAAGAATCTTGTCTTCGTCCCGAACGAAAATCTCCATTTCGTCGGCTCCACCCCCCCGCCGCTGCAATGGTGATTCGACCGTGCAAGGCCCAAGAGTCGGAACCTCAAGGTCGGCTGGATTGATCATTCTCGTCGTGCTTGCCAAATGAGTGACAGGAATTGCTGATGTGCACACACTAGTTTTTGGATAGCGCTTGGCGAACGATCGGCAGCTCGCCAGCAGAGCCAAGTTTTTCACTTTTGTGCGCAATGAACTTCGCGTATTCTTCGATGAAAATCTTGCCGGGGGGGCGAAAATCAAATTGATCTGGGTGATCTCGGAAAAATTTTCGATGCACCTCAGTCCATACGAGGCGGCCGTCAGTATCGATATTTATCTTGGTGACAGCAAGTTTGGCCGCCGGCAGATACTCGTTTTTGTCAACCCCCCGAGCAGTGAGATCGAGTTTGCCGCCAGCGGCGTTAATTCGCCTTACCTCTTCTTGAGGCACGCACTTGCCGTAAGCGAGCTTAAAGAGGTCTGATGTAGGAACTATCATATGGGCAGTGATGCTTTTCAGGACGTCCAATCAAGTCCGTTTCAAACTCTTCAGTCTGGGATAGATCTCCAAAAAGGATTTGTAATGCGATTCGTAAAGAGCGACTCGGTCTCGGTCTGGCTCGGTCACCACGTTGAACACAGGAGCTAGTTTTTGTACATCCTGATAACCATTGAAAACGCCAACGCCGATCCCGGCGATCATCGCAGCCCCTACCCCAGCTCTTTCAGAAGCCTGCTCACCGGTCCCTTGGCACAAAGGTCGATCCAGAACATCGGCAACAATTTGACGCCAGATAACGTTCCCCAATCCATTGCCGGATGCAACCAGCCTTGTCAAATCAGCGCCGCACCCAACCATGGTATCGACAATTTGACGTAGTGCGAAAGCAACTCCTTCCAAAACCGCCCGAACGAAGTGCCCCGGCCCGTGACGGAGGGCTAACCCAATAAATCCAGCCTTGGCTCTCGGATCCATCAGGGGCGAACGCTCCCCCACGAGGTAAGGCAGGAATACTAACCCCTCACAACCCAGTTCGACTTCGGAAGCAAGTTGAACCAATTCTGTATATGAGGCTTGTTCCTTTCCCAGCACCGCGCGAAGCCATCTCAGCGCCATGCCTGCGGATAACATAGCTCCCAAGAGATACCACCTTGCTTGCGGTGCGTGACAAAATGTATGGATCCGAAGCTCGGAATCGACTACAGGCCGCGCCAGCGGAACAAATACTTGGCCGCCAGTTCCGATCGTGACTGAACCCACAGGAGGATCAATGAGTCCATTTCCCACCGCCTGCGCAGGCTGATCTGCGCACCCGGCCGAGACTGGAATTCCGCGAGGCAAGCCCAGTTCGGCCGCAGCCGATGGGCTCAGCGGTCCGACCACGTCCTCGGAGGCGTGGACTTTCGGAAATATGGACCTCGACAGCCCCAGTCGTTCGATCACCTCGTCGGCCCAGACGCGTCGCCAAACATCGAAAAGACCGCTTGAAGCGGCATCGCTCCCGTCCGTGCCCGGTTCACCGGTCAGCTTGAGACGGAGATAATCTTTGGGTAGCATCACGGTTGCGGCTGCCTTGAGCGTTTGAGGCTCAAACTTTTGCAGCCAGGTACCAGCGAAGCGATCGCAAAGCCCGCCGTGGGTGCGGTGCCGCATCGTTGTGCGAGGGACAGCCCGACGTGTCCTTCAATTTCGGGCAACAGGTCTGCGCTGCGCTGGTCCGCCCAGATGATCGCCGGCCGCATAAGGCGCTTGCGTTGGTCCAGCAACACCAAGCCGTGCATTTGGCCGGAGAAGCCGATGCCTAAAATTTCCGGGTGCCCAGCCTTGTCCAGCGCTTCGCGAACCGCGGCGACGGTCGCCCTCCACCAATGCTCAGGGTCCTGCTCGGCATAACCGAGGCGGGGCGTTAGGATCGGGTACTCTGCAAATCCGGCGCCCTTCAGAGTACCATCAACTCCGAATGCTACCACCTTCACGCTTGATGTGCCGAGATCTATGCCCAGTAGGCAACTCATAATACTTGGATTCCGAGTTCAATTGGCTGCCCCGATAATCCTCGTATGGACTTATCGTAAGGAGCCCGTGGGCTAAGGGAATCGGCCGATTGGTTGTGTCCTGTCTTCACTTTCGAGATATGCGGGGGAAGCTTTTGGCTGAGTGAAGTAATCATACCTGCGAAATCACTTCAAACTGATGTGTAACGACGCGAGCAAAAACCTGTATTTACAATGCCTAAGTTGTTGTTACATCTCGGTAAATTGCGTTATACTAACGTTTTGAAATGCAACGGATTGATGAGCTGCTGATTCTCAGCCGAGTGGAGAATAATTTCGTAGCGCTGAGCGCGGAGCAGTTTGAGCGCAATGCATGCGAAGCAGGCGTGGAGCCCATGTTTGGAGCGCTGCTCAAACATCATCGCGCCAGGCGCTTCGCTGCACGGTGCTCAAGGAGTCGCTTGGTTGCAGTTATCGAGCTTTGAGCCGTCGGCTGGCCGAATGTGCCCTCTTCCGGGTGTTCTGCCAGATTGGGGAACTGGCCGTGGTGCGGGTTCCGGGAAAGAGCACCTTGCAGGATTGTGCCCACTGGCTGCCGGAGGCGCAGATGCGGGCCATCAACGCGTGCCTGATTGTGGCAGCAGCCAATCCGGAGGAGGTCTCGCCGGCGCACCTGGCCATTGCGCTGGAAATGGAAATGGTGTGAATGGACACGACCTAAATACTTCGTCGTTGCGGAAGGAGAGGGTTTTTCTTTGATCTGCTTTGATTCAGTGACGTGTGACGGCACCGCAACTTGTTCTTACCACCAGCTGAGGTTTAGAGAGCAGCTCTGTGGGCGGAAGCGTTGGGTCCGCAAGGCGATCGAACATTGCGCGCAGCGCGTTTCTGGCTATGTCCCGGTAGGGTTGTGCGACAGTCGTCAATGGTGTTGTCAGCAATTCCGCATTCTTCAGGTCGTCAAATCCCATCAGCCGCATATCCTCCGGAACCCGAACCTTTGCTTTAGCGAAGGAATGCATCAGTAGCGCCGCGGTGTAGTCGTTACCGCAAATTATTCCATCAATCTTTCGATTTCGAAGCAATTCTTTGACAAAGCTGGGATCTCTTGGATCGCCGACCCGGTAAAAGTCTTTTGATGGCAACACATCATTCTCAAGCATTGCTTCTCGCGCGCCGGCGACACGCGCCTGGATGGTCGGAGCCGAATAAGGGCGCGCGACAAAAGCGAGATTTCGCATACCAAGTTTAACCATGTGCTGACTCGCAATGTAGCCCGCCATAACGTTGTCGAGGCCAACGAGGTCAAAATCGCTGCGAAAAGCGAAGGGAACAAGATCCCGGTCAAGCAGGACAACCGCTATGCCGGCCCTTCGTAATTCCTCGGCTGTTCGCTTACTGACATAGTCCTTGTCTGGGGCGAATTCGAAAGGAGCAAAGAACACTCCGTTTACATTGCGTCGTATGAAATGTTCACGAACTTCCTCGGCATCTTTGACGGTCAAGTCCGGCGGGGGTTTGCTGTTGGCCCACAGCAGGCTGTAATCTTTAGACCTCGTCAGAGTTGCAAGTTCTTGGCAAACAAAATCCAGGATTTCAGATATTTCGAGCGCTGGCAGGAGAATTCCTAGATGTCGAGAAGCTTCCGTGTTGGGGGGCTGTACACCTTTGAGAAACGAACCGGACCCGCCGCGGCGTTCGATATATCCTTCAGACTGGAGATCACGAAGCGCCCGTGACGCGGTTGGCCGTGAAACGCCAAACCGGCGCACCAGTTGAGCTTCGCTCGGCAGCCGCTGAATCGCATCGTATTGACCATCTAGAATTTCTCTGAGAAGCGTTTGGTATATTTCGCGGTGTTTGTACATGGTTTCATTCAATTATCGCGCCCACAACGGCCGCTATGGCGGCGATCTTTCCACCCTTTGAGCCCTTGGTCGAACCTGGTTCATGGAAAGAAAGCGATGAATGCAGCCGATGCAGTTTTCGACCGCCAGCGCCAAGCTCCTCGTCCAGCTTCTGATGGAATATACTGGTTGCGCTCGCGCTAAAATCGTGAATACAGAGCTCTTCGCTGATCGCTTTCATCCGGGTCGATAATCGCGAAGCCCGTGACGCGCCACCACCAGCGTCTATTCGCTGTGGTGAACGCCTTTGGGCGACGTGTTGGCATGGACTGGAAGGCGACGTATCACCACCATTGTTCTCGCCCCACCCCGGCTTACCCCGCAGCGTGATCCCATGGGTCCCCTTTTCCTTGTCGGTGAGCGCCTCGGCCCACTTCTTGATATCTGCATAGGTCGGTTGCTCCTGCACCTTTCGCCCCTTGGCGTCGAAGAAGTCGTTGCGATACATCAACATAAAAATTTCCCCGTTGAAGGCAGTGCATACAGCTTTCCATTATAGGAGAGCGTGTCGCGCAGCGACTTGAAAGCATCTTCGATGTCGTATTCAGTTGGAAGATTCTCCATCGGTGTCAGCCAGCCACGCTTGGCAAAATTGGCGCCTCGTAAAGACCGATGAATACCACATCAAACTGTCCGCCTCTCGTCGCCGGAGTGGGGTGAAGGGCACGACATCTTTCGCCCCGCCCCTGCCATTTAAAACACAAAGCAGGCAAATGAAAGCCCGCTCCACGAATATCGCGGAGCGGGCTAAACTGATCCGAATCAGGATTGCGATTGGATTAATCGCAGTAACGCCCACCGCGATAGTAGTCGCGGTAACCGCTGCCAACGGCTCTCCCGCGATACACGGTGCGAACAGGGCGGTGATAATAACGTCGTGGCCCATACTCATCGTATTCATAATAGACCGGCGCGGCTTCATAGTAACTCTACTCTGTCATATGGGAACAGTCTCGTCTTGCCATAGGGGTGGCCGGGCGGCTCGGGTCTTGGCCCGCCTTCTCGTTTGATCGCGGATTCGCTTCGCTATCCGTTTCCGGAGCATTCGTTCGACCTCGTCGGCAGCCGCCGCCCCAAAGACTCTCTGCGGCAGCAGGCGCTCAAGCACGAAAACGATGTCTCCGCTGGTGATGCCGACCGGGCCTTCCGTCGTCGTGGGCGTCAGAGTGTGCATTCTTTCCTGGATCAGGAAGAGCATGCCGAGCATGACCAGCGACATGTGGTGCTGCCACGCAAGCCAGCCGCGGGTCTGGTAGTCGGCCATGCCCACCTCGCTCTTCCCATCTCGGAAGTTGCGCTCGACCACGTTGCGCCCCACCGCGTCCTGCATCAGGAGGCGCGAGTCGGTGTCGGCCGAGCTGTTGCTCAGCGCGTAGTGGCGCCGCGGGGCCTTGGCCCTGCGCCCCTCGTTGCTGCTCTCGTCGGGATTCTCCCACACCAGAAGCCAGCGGCAGTGGACCCGCTCTCCTTCGTTCACCCAGACCCGCCCGCTCAGGTAGCTGACTTCCACCCACCCCCGATCACTGTCGCGGATCTTGAGCCGCCGCCATTCACCCTCGGGTTGCTCGCCCGCCCATTGGTCCACGCGCTGCCCGGGGTGGCTCGGACGCGGGTGCTTGAGGGTGGACCCGGGCCGCTTGCCTTCGCAATGGGGCCACGGGTGCTCGCGCCAGACCGTCTGATTGCAATGGACTTCGGCGACGAAGGTCTCCCCGTCCCGATCGAGGGCATGAAGAAATCCCGGATCGCTGCCGTAGCCGCTGTCCATGTTCACGACATCGAATTCGACGCCCAGTTCGCGCTGGTGGCGGATGCTTTCCAGGGCCAGCTCGCCCTTCGTGCGAAAGACGCACTCGTCCTCGGGGATGCCGGCCCGCTCGCAGCGCGTCCCGTCCCAGCACCAGTCCTCGGGCAGGTAGAGCCGGATGTCGCTCAGGGTCGATCGCTGCCCGGCGGCCAGGCTCGTGCATACCGCAATCTGGCAGTTCTCGATCTTCCCCAGCCGCCCAATGTACTGGCGGGCGACTCCCACCGAGGCGTCGCCCTTCTTCTGGATGCCCGTGTCGTCGACGACCAGCCGCGTCCGCGCGCCGCCGCCGAGCAATCCGCTGGCCCGCCGGGCGATCTCATCCATGAGCGCGCGGGGATCCCACGGCGAATGGCTGATGGCGTGATGCACGTTCTGGTATTTGAATCCGGGGACGTGCTCCTCCATGCGCTCGATGTTCTTGGCTCCGCGCTTGCCCTGCATGAGCCCGAACAGGTAGGCGCGAATCTCCACGGTGTTGGACTCGCTGCGCGTATGGAAAAAGCGCGAGAAGGTTTTCACGAAGGCCACCAGACGCACGGCTGCTCCCATGAGGCTTTGCGAGGCATCGGCGTGTGTTGTGGTGTTGGATTTAGAGGGATCTTTATGAGGCCATCGGGGCGATGGCTCTCTTTCTAGCTCCTCCCCAACCAGCCGACAAGAAAAATGTCAGACGAAATGACAGAGTAGAGGTAATAACCGCGCGACGGAACGACGACGACCGGAAGCGGAACTCCGAAAGACACGGAGACATGTGGACCTCCGGCCCGGGCGCCATCAGGCGAGACAAACGCAAGCCCGAGAATCGCTGCGACGACAAATAGGATTTTTTTCATTGTGAAGGTTTTCCTAGGATTGGTTGTGTTGGTTGGTCGGCGGCCCGTAACACAAGATACCGGGATTTCAAATCTGTCAGCTTGGACGGGCGCACAGCATGCGCGAGATTTCGGGGACCTTGCCAGTGTCGCGGGCCGCCTTAATCATCTCGGTGTGGGCGCGACGCCCAGGCACTCGACCCTCTCCTACGCCAACGCTCAAGCGGATCAGACGTAATTAGCTTTTTTTGCGGACACACACCGAAGATCCCTTTGCAATGAACGCCGAATATGGACGCGCGGATAGACTCTCCACAAATTCCTCTCCGTAGAGCGACGCGACATCTACATCGCAGCGGCTCTCGGAAGTGTGCCAAATCCGCCATCGCGGGTGCTCGACTTCATACTCCACGCATCCACCACGGTGCGCATTGTAGCCCCAGTAATGTTCCGCGATGAACTCCTCATGCGATCCCGATTCGATTTCGACCGGCGAACCGGAACCTGTTGCCACGATCGATTCCCATCTTCCCCGCCTGAGCCAAGCATACCGCACGTGAATTTGAGAGTCTGATCGCCTGATCTCATGTCGCATCGACAGCGCGGAATAGGGTTCGCTGTAAACAACGCGAGCCACGAAAGCGATCATCCAGCGTGGCACAAGTTCACAAATAAAAACAACACCGCGACGCCATCCGTCGTCGGTCCTGCGCCGCACATAGAACCTGAGGTTTACCTCTTCAAAATTGCGGTGCAACGGAAATCTGAGCCCGAACACTCTATTGAGGAACTGAAAGCCGACGAGACTCACGTATGTCCGGTTATTCTCAAAATCCAGCTCTGTACCAGGCGGAACATGAGGCATCAACATCGAGGGATCTACGGTGTAGTTGATCATTACCAGATAGCGCCATTCAGCCTCCAGGAAGACTTTTTTCATGATCGGCCCAATAAATCCACCGAGAATCCACCGAGATCACCACGGGTAATCTTCCGTTTTGCCATCACGTCCCATGAAGGTCGAAGTCCGCTCCATCGTCAGCCGGGCAATCGTCTTTGCGATCGCAGCCGCGGATTCCTCCGGCGTGATCAGCGCGTTTGGGCCGCCCATGTCGGTTTTCACCCATCCAGGACTCAGTGCCACGACACAGATTCCTTTCGGCTTCAGCTCGGCAGCGATCGCCCGCGTAAGCATGTTCAATGCTGCCTTCGATGTGGAATAAGCGTAGTAGCTGTGGTCTTCCTTCTCCGCAATTGATCCGGCACCGGAAGAGATATTCACGATCCGCGGATTTTCCGCACCTTCAAGCATCGGTAGAAAAGCGCGCACCATGCGAAACGGTCCCAAAACGTTTGTCTCGAAAGCGTCTCTGAAAAACTGCGGAGTCATCTCCGCCAGCGTCTCGTTACCTTCTTCGGGAAAAAGCCCTGCGTTGTTGATAAGGACGTCGATCGACCCGGTGAGATCGCGCAGAATTGCCGCGCATCCCTCAACGGATTTATCGGAATTCACATCGATTTGCGCGAGCGAGATCTGTTCGCGATGAATCATTTCCAATTCTTTCAGAGCCACTGACTCCTGTGGCTGACGCGCCGCGGCAATTACGTGGTGACCATCCGTAAGAAGTTGTCGCACGAGCGCGAGGCCAATTCCGCGATTACTGCCTGTGACAAGGTATTTCTGACTCATAGGAAGGTATATGAAGTTCGGTCAAATGTGTCGTTCCGGACGTAAAGGTAGCCACGTGTCGGAGCTCACCGTTCCGCGGCGCTGTCTAACTTTTAAAGTACGGAAGATTGTGAAGCGGATTCAACTTCCAGTGAATAACGGCTTCTGCGCTGCCGGAGCCGGACACCCGCGCCGAATGCTGCCGAGAGGTTCTTCGACGTGAGGACACTGGCGCGAGATCCCGCTGCGAACGCGCGGCCCTGTCGGAGGATCAGCACATGCGAAAGCGCCGGAACAAGCTCCTCGACATGGTGCGTGACAAGCACGACAGAGGGGGCGTCCGGCTGCCGTCCAATCCTGTCGAGAAACTGCAGAAAGTGCTCGCGCGCGACCGGATCGAGGCCGGCACAGGGCTCATCGAGAATCAATAGCCGCGGTTTTGCCATGAGCGCTCTTCCGATAAGAACGCGTTGGCGTTCTCCCTGAGACAAATATCCCCAAGCGCGTTTCGCAAGATGTGATGCCTCAACGCGCTTCAGGATCTGGTCCGCCTCGCGAACGTCCTCCGGTCTGGCGTCACCCCAGAAATCAATCATCGCGAACTTGCCACTGATCACGGATTCCAAAGCGGGTTCCTCGTCTCTCATTGCATTGGATATCGCGGTACTCACGATTCCGATTTTTGTGCGAAGGACGCGCCAGTCCGTATGACTGTAGGTCTGGCCAAAAACCCGGATTTCGCCCGAAGTCGGGTTCAAATAGGCATTGAGAACACGAAGAAGCGAAGTTTTTCCCGAACCGTTTGCCCCGAGGATCGCCCAGTGCTCTCCCGGCCGCACTGCCCATGTTACCCGGTTGAGAATCGTCATCTTTCCTCGCGCCACGGTAACACCGCGAACTTCGAGGATGGGAGTTACAGCCATGAGCTCCATAATGCGATGCCACAGGTGCCGAAACAAGCACTCCGGGTGCCATTCCCAACTCGGGATCTGGCGCTCGGTGATTGGTCGGTCTGCGGCATCAACCTCAGCTGGCCAGCGAGGCGTTCATGGAGATCTCAGTGTTCAACAGCTTCGAGATCGGGCAGTTCGCCTTTGCGGCTTCGGCCGCCTGTGCGAACGCGTCCGCGTCGGCGCCGGGGCTCGTTACAACAACGTCGAGATGACTGGAGGTCACCGCGAAACCATCGCCCTGCTTGTCGAGAGTCACCGTGCCTTTCGTCTCGATCTTCCCCGGGGTCATGCCAGAATCAGCAAGAACCTTTGAAAGGGCCATCGAGAAACAGCTCGCGTGGGCCGCCGCGATGAGTTCTTCCGGATTCGTGCCGGGAGCGCCTTCGAACCGTTGACTGAAATTATAGGGAACTGAGGAAACCGCGCCGGAATCTGTGGAAATTTCGCCTTTTCCGTCTTTGAGACCTCCCTGCCAAACTACAGTTGCTTTGCTTTTCATGGTAACCGGGATCGTGCGGAGACGTCCGATTGCGTGTTTGCTTCGCGATATAGATCGAACACTGCACGAAAATTGCATATGAAAACATGGATTCTCATTTCGACTGTTGTCATTTCCCTGGCGACTTCGCTCGGTCGTAATATTTCTCCGGATACGATTTCGACTTCTGTTGAAAAAAATTCTTCCCCTAATACTGGGGAGGGAGCACCGCCCGGTACGGCGCCAAATGCCACGCTCGGTGCATCAGAAATCCGCGACTTCGATCAACAACCGGAATCCGTGCAAAAGTTCCTTCGCGCAGCTCTGGAATTGGCGGAACGCAATCTCACATATACCTATGGCTCAGCGGACCCTAAAAAAGGAGGGATGGACTGCTCTGGAATGATCTTCTACCTGCTTGGCGCCGCCGGCTTGCAGGACGTCCCGCGTTCGTCTTCCGGGCAGTATGTGTGGCTTCGGAAATTCGATCGCTTCCATGCTGTCCTCAGCAGGAAAGAGAATTCCTTTGAATTTGACGATCTTCAACCCGGTGATCTTCTCTTCTGGGCAGGCACATACGAGGTCGACAGGGACCCGCCCATCACTCACGCAATGATCTATCTCGGCGTGGAAAGAAAGACCGGCAGACGAGTAATGGTCGGAGCCAGCAACGGCAGAACCTACAAGGGCAAGCGACGCTGGGGCGTCAGTGTCTTCGATTTCCGGATGCCCCGCCTGCGAAAGACGGACGTCACGAGAACGTTGCAACCGCGCTTCGTGGGCTATGCAAGCATTCCGGGTATCCGCGATTGATCGCTTATTTCGCCGGGCTTTCAACTCAGATAGAACGTGCATTCATAGAGCCCTCCCACCCTCTTTTCCTCGCGGCGGACGCTGGTATGAAGAAGACGCTGGATCATATCGGTTTCGAAACGCTCAAGGATCGGGAATTCGTGGAGCAGGTCCAACAGAGGCGTGTGGCATTCCACGATGCGCGCCTGGCCATCCTGGCGAAAGTCGGACATATATCCATCTGCATCACGAATTTTCGCGAGCGATTTCGCCCGCGTCGCAAGCGTGTCTCCTTTCATTTTGGCCGCATAGTGTTCGGTCTTTCTCTGGAATACGGTGAAAAGCAGTTTTTCTGCAGCCGCCGGACCGTAAAGTGATCGAGCGACGTGCAGCAACTCGATCGTCATCGCGTTGCTGGTCTGCGGAAACAATTCGTTCGCTCGCATGGTAAGGCGATAGACCATTTCCGGCCGTCCTACGCCCTTCGGCCGACGCCAGGTGTCAAGATACCGCTCCTTTTCGAGATCAAGGCAGTGCTGCTTCACACCCATGTAGCTCATTTTAATGCGATCGGAAAGTTCTCGAACGGAGAGGCCGGTACTGCGTTTCAGTTCGTTGATTATATGCAGCCGCTGGCTTTTGCCGATCTGGGAAATGAGCCTTTGATTCACAGAGAATTTCTTGTGTCACCGTAACCGGCAGGGCATTTCTAAGCAACGTGTGATGTCGGATCGCTGAAACGAACGCCTCCCCTTTCGGGTCCCCCCGAGGAAAGACGCTGGGAAAACGTTGTCGTGCGACCACTACAGGCTACGCTGGCAGTCATGAATGCGAAAGCCGCGATTCTTCTCGCCTCGCTCGTTGTCTTCATTCCGCACAGTTCACTGACTGCAAGTTCTGATGATGATGGGCACGGTAAAGTTCTTGCCGGGAAACTTGAAGTTTACACTGGCACGAAAAACTACAACAGCGGAAATATTCTGTATTTTCCACACACCAGCTACGCAATCTATCATGCGAATGGCAATTTTTATCGCTATGTGAGAAATAGCACTACGCCGACCGATGAGGTTCCATTCACAATTCTCATTCCGGCCGGGCGCTATTTCATCCTGGCTCAATCCGAAAAGGAAGAGCGAGTAAAAGTCCCCGTCACCATCGATCCTGGTCGATTTGTGATTATCCGTCTGGACGATCCGAATCGAAAACGAATTCCCTTCGACAGCCATGAAATCCGGCTCCGCGACGGAACAGTAGCGGGATGGGTTTGGTCACGTCGAGCGCGAAGCGATTTTACCGAGCGCCGCGCCCTGTTCAACCTGTTTGGGTGGAGGATCTAACGAAGTCTGATATGGAAAATATGAGACTCTGTAAAAAAAACGGCCGATACCATTCGGTATCGGCCGCCCAACCAAGGAGAATTTGGAAATCTTTTCAGCGAACCACTTCGTGCCGCTGTGTTAGCATAAAAGACCACCCGGATGCTCTATCCGTTCATTCTTTTTTTTTAGAATCTAAATTTTTTTTCCAAAGCCTCGATAAGGACGCACGATCCGGCTGCTTCCCTGTTATTACAGGAATTTTCAGGAACGCTCCATTCCGCCAAACCGTAAGTTCCACACTCTGCCCGACTTTTTTGCGGAGGATCTCTTTTTGAAGGGCCATGTCAGATTGCACGCGCACATGATCCACTTCCGTGATCACGTCAGCCTGTCGGAGATCGCTTTTGGCGGCCGGGGCCCCAGAAACCACCGTCGCGACCACGACTCCGTTTTCGACGCCCTGAATCGCCGTTCGAAAGCTCGAGGAGTCGTCTAGTGTCTCGATGCGAATGCCAAGCCAGGGCCGCTCGATTTTTCCAGTCTCCGCCAGCTGTGCACTGACCTCTTTGATCATGTTCGAAGGAATAGCAAAGGCGAGTCCGCGGCCGATGCCGTTGATGAGCGTGTTCATGCCGATCACGCGGCCACTCACATCGAGAAGGGGACCGCCGCTGTTTCCGGGATTAATGAAGGCATCGGTCTGGATGTAGTCCTCATACGTCGTTTGTGTGAGTTTGCTACGCCCCTTTCCACTCACCCATCCGCAGGAGAAGCTGTAGTCGAGACTAAAAGGAATCCCAATTGAACAGACCAACTGGCCCACTTTCACCTCCTCGCTGTCAGCAAATTCCACGGTCGGGAGACCGCTTGCGGCAACCCTGATCACCGCGATGTCGGTCTTGTCGTCCTGACCGACGATCGTCGCTGGCATCCGCCGACCGTCCTTCATCCGCACGTGCAACTCCACCGCCCCTTCGATGACGTGAGAGTTTGTAACAATAAATCCGTCCTCACGAAACACGAACCCGGAGCCCTCGCTTTCCTGAAGCGAGGGCGGAGGATTTTTGGGCACGGGAGCATCAAAAGGCTCCTCAGTCGCTGCGTCTCTATCCTGAAGAAACATTTCGAGCGCTCTGGCGGGGTCCACCCCCTGAGAATCCGGAGATTTGCTCGTCTCGATAACGACCACTGCGGGAGCTACTTTTTCAAAGATCGCTGTGAACCCCTGGTCCAGTGCCCGCAATAACTGCACAGGATCAACAGAGGAAGTTTCCGCGGAAGCAGTTAAAGCAACCGCCAAAATGGCCGCCACACAACCAGTTCTCGCCGAAAAACGTTTTTTTTTCATGAGATGAAAGGTCGGTCCCCAAGAATGATGGACCGCGCTGAGCAACGTCGCAACTTTCGCATTCCCACCCCACGTTGACAACCAGAGCATCGGTCCTAAGATTCACCCTTCATTCCGACCAAATGGATAGTTTTTCAGTGAATTCCGCAAAGAAATTCACCTCTAGTTTTCCAGGCTATTGGCCCGAAGTCGATCCTGAAAATTGGAAGGATTGGAAGTGGCAGCTCAAAAACCGCGTTACTACGCTCTCCCAACTCGAACGATACCTGAAACTCTCGGCCGAGGAGCGGAGCGGCGTTCTGCTTTCGGGAAACAAGCTTGCGCTCGCTGTCAGCCCCCATTTTTTCAACCTGATCGAAAAGGATAATCCGGACTGTCCCATACGCCGTCAAGTGATTCCACGGATGGAGGAATCGCGGCTCTCCCCGTATGAAATGTCGGATCCGTGCGGTGAGGATGCACACATGCCCGTTCCAGGCCTTGTGCATCGCTACCCTGACCGCGTTCTTTTCCTCGTCACCGACCGCTGCGCCTCATATTGCCGGTACTGCACCCGCAGCCGTGTGGTGAGCGGAGTCGGTGAACAGGAACTTCACACAAATTTCGAGGAAGCGTTTCAGTACCTGGAACAGCATACCGAAGTGCGGGATGTTTTATTGTCCGGAGGTGACGCTCTCCTGTTTTCAGACAATAAACTCGAATACCTCCTCAGCCGTCTCCATTCGATCGCACATATTGAGTTTATTCGCATTGGAACCCGCGTGCCGATCTTCCTTCCGCAACGAATCACCCCGGAACTTTGCCGGATGCTGCAGAAGTTTCACCCACTTTGGATGAGCATTCATGTGAATCATCCACGGGAACTGACGCTGGAGGTGAAAGAAGGACTCGAACGTCTCTCAAATCACGGTATTCCGCTTGGTAATCAGTCTGTGCTGCTCGCCGGAGTCAACGACGACTTGGAGACCATGAAAGCACTCGTCCAAAAACTGCTGATGTGCCGGGTGCGTCCATACTATATCTACCAATGCGATCTTATCAGGGGTTCGACTCACCTGCGCACACCGATCTGGAAAGGTCTGGAGATCATTGAGGGCCTGCGGGGGCATACGACCGGCTATGCGGTTCCACAATATGTGATCGACGCACCGGGCGGAGGAGGCAAAGTTCCGATCAATCCCGGATACATCCTCTACCACGATCAGGAAAAGATCGTGATTCGAAACTACGAAGGCAAGATCTTCGAGTACCCGGAAATCTATCCTGCCTCCGAACCACAGACGGCAGCGAACCCCTCGAAAACCGAAGACGCCACTCCATGCACCGATTCCAACTGCTGCTGCGGCAAATGAACCTTTCCTGTCTTGCTTTGACCCGGAAGACCACTCTCTCTCCGTGCCGGGGCTTGTAATCAGACCGCGGTCCCGGTTGCTGCACGGCCACGATTGGGTCTACACTGCCGACGTTCTCAAGTCTTTCGGTGAACCGGTCGATGGCAGTGTGATTTCTCTCAAAGATTCGAAAGATCGCCTTCTTGGCAGCGCCATCTATAATTCCAAATCTCAGATTGTAGCGCGCCGGTTTTCGCGAAAACGACAGGATCTCGACGTCGACTTTTTTGAACGCCGGATTACCCAGGCGTTAGATTACCGAATTCGCCGCAAGTTGGATCCGCAGGCGTGTCGGTTGGTTTGGAGCGAGAGCGACGGGGTTCCGGGTCTGATTGTCGATCGTTACGGCGATTGCGTCGTGCTTCAGACGCTGACTCTCGCGATGGATCAACGACTTCCGTTGATCGTCGAGGCAATCGAAAACGTTACCTCACCCGAGTGCATCATCGAGCGCAATGATGCGGCGATTCGCCGGGCCGAGGGAATGGAACTTCGGTCTGCGGTTCTTAAGGGAAATGCGCCCGGAAGGATCCCGATCACGCTTTGCGGGCTCGTTTTCGAAATTGATCCCCTCCGAGGACAAAAGACGGGCTTCTATCTGGACCAGATCGAGAATTATTCTGCTCTCGCGTCGTGGGCAACAAGGCGGCGCGTTCTGGACTGTTTTTCTAATCAAGGTGCATTTGCACTTACCTGCGCGAGGTCTGGAGCCGAACAGGTTACGGCCGTTGAGATTTCCGCAGATCTCACTGCGCAGATCGAAGCAAATGCGAAAAGAAACCACCTGCGGATCGATGTAGTGACCGCCAACGTCTTCGACTTCCTCAAATCCGAGGAAAGCCGTGGTGCACACTACGATCTCGTCATCCTCGATCCCCCTTCGTTCACGAAGTCGAAGGGCAAACTTCACGACGCCATGCGGGGTTACAAGGAAATTCATCTTCGCGCCCTCAAACTCCTGACGCGCGAGGGTCTGCTTGCGACATTCTCCTGTTCGCATCACGTCACCACCGATCTTTTCGATCAAATGCTTGTGGGAGCGCTCGTCGATGCAAAGCGGACGGCCCGCCTGATCTGTAGATTTCAGCAGGCCCCCGATCATCCTGTTCTTCTTTCAATTCCCGAGACCCAGTATCTTAAAGGCGCACTTCTCGAGATGGCGCCCGGACGATAGCACAACACCTTGACGGATGCGTTTGGATGGCTATCATCCGCACCAATGCGGTTCTGCCTCATCGCTCTGATACTATTGCTCAGCTTTACAGGTGTCGCTCGCGCCGACGAGAAATCTCTATACGATGCTCCTGATCGAGCATCTTCGCTTGGCGAGACGCTCAAAAAGTTCTTCGGTCCAAAATCGGAATCGATACAATACGACGCGCGGATGATCCGAGCGGCGGAGATCGCCTTGCGGCGGGCGGAACCAAGAAAAACGTGGTACTGCTGGCGCTATGTGAAGAAAGCTCTGCTCGCAGCCGGGTTGGTGGATTCCTATCCGACGAGTTCCTGGGCAAAGCAAGCCGGCGAAGAACTTTGCGAAAAGTACGGATTTCAGAAACTGAAACTCCGGGATCCCTATAAAGCACCCGTCGGCGCGGTGATCGTCTACGGCGGACAGGACGCCGGCCATGTCGAACTGCGCTCAAAGGACGGATTTGTGAGCGACTTCATTTCCAGGACCCCCTATCCGCGGCCGCTGGTGGGAATCTACGTCAAGCCTTCCTAACCTCCCAATCGAAAATCACTTCCCTGCTGCCAGCCTTTCCGCGAGGCGCCGGGGGAGACCAGCTTCGACGATTTTGTCCTGCGCAAGATAGATATCGTACTCAATGCGGCGCAATTCTACGATCTGTTGATCTGCGTGATAGATGGCATACGACGCGTGCCAGTCCCCGTCACGAGGCTGACCAACGCTCCCGACGTTGAGAAAGTATTTTTTTCCTGGTTCGATCTGCAGTTCCTTAAATGCAACGCTTCGGACCGACGAATCTCGGACGTAGGCGCGCGGGGCGTGTGTATGTCCGTGGAAGCAGACTGGAGTGCGCTGATAAAGGAAGCTTTTCGCAGCGTCTAATTGATTGAAAACGTAGCCCCATCGTTGCGGGGCATCGAGCGTGGCGTGTACGATCGTGAAGCCGTACACCTGACGGGTAAATTGCAAGTCACGAAGCCACTGCTTGTCAGCATCCGTAATTTGATTCCGGGTCCATGCCATAGCCGCTTCGGCAAGAGGATTGAAACCGTGAACGTCGTCCGGAACCGAAGCCTGCTCATCATGGTTCCCCTTGACGACCGGACACTCGAGATTGCGAATAATCTGGCAGCACTCGTGTGGGTTTGCATTATATCCCACGATATCACCCAAACAAATATAGTCGGTGCATTCATTCCTTTTGGCATCGGCAAGGACAGCCTCCAGTGCTTCGAGATTAGCGTGAATATCTCCAAAGATCGCGAACTTCATCGAACTCTACTTCATTCCGCCATCGGAATTTGGATTATAGACTCTTTGTTCTTTCGGAACATTTAATTTTTCCTCTAATTCGCCGAGCAATCGAAGGAGTGTCGGCAATCGGTCTTCCTTTCCTCGCAGATAAAGATCGCGGAGCATCCTGTAACCTTGCCGCTGAGTCTGAGGGCATCTGGCAGTCTCATACGCTGCAAAACGCTTGAGATAGGCTGGCGCATTCTCGAGCTCCGAGGCCTTTCGAAACGCCTCGGCCGCTGCACAGGGGTCTTTGTATTTGTCTCTTTGCAAGAACCCCAGGCGCTGGTAGAGCTCATAACTGTCGGGATTATTCTGAATCCCGCGCTCGACGAAATTCTTCCCGAGATCGACGTATTCCCGCTGCGCTCTCACCCGCAGCGCCTTGCGCTTTTGATCGGGGTTATTGAAGGCCGCTACGCTCGCGTTCCATGCCATGTGCCACGCCGCAGTATCCCAAAACATTTTCGACTGCGGTTGCAGCATTACGACGTTATTCAAAAGCAGCGTCAGTCGGCCCCACTCTGTGTTTTCCCAAGCGGTGTGCGCCTGAATCCAGAGTGCGTCGGCGACCGGTGCCCGGAATCCGCTCAACGCAGCAACAAACGCTAGCTGACCGATTTCCTGCCGGAGTTCGAGGTTTAACTTCGCTCCCTTGAAAAATGCCGCCTCATGTTCTCGCGCCAAGCGCTCCTCGAAGCTGAACTTCGCCGCCCCAAAGCCGAAAATGATTACCACAATCAAGCCATAGCGCTTCTTCAAAGCTCTTTTCCCGAGAAAATAATGCAAGCGACGAGTAGATAGACGCCGAGGTAGAGCAAGCCTAATGCTGTGGTCTTTGCGAAAATATCCAACCCGATCGCATTACCGACCACCATGTCGTCAACAAGATTGAAGAGCTGCAGATCCGGAAACAGCAGCGCCACCAATCCGAGAAAAAGGTGGGTGATCAATGAATCGCCCTGCGTATGAATCCAGTAATCCCGTGCAATGGCTTGCACATGTCCGATCAGATAAACCACCACAGAGACGATGATTGTAAAGATCGACGACGAAGCGAACGTTGAGATCAGGAGTGTGAGAGACGCACAAAGCGCCGCCTTCTGATAAATCAGCAGAATTCCGGGCACGAGACTCCAGGTGAACGTCGAGGCGCGAATCCGTCCGATCATGGCGTCAATGTCCTCCTGTGTCGCCCCCGTGTAATCGCGGATCGAATGACTGATGACCACCTGCTCGCGCCAGTAAAGCGCAGCTACAAACATCACGGTCATGGCGATCGTCGCGATCAGAAGGAGAAGCAAGACGCCGAGCAACTTACCGATGAGATATTCGAACCTTGGGACTGGCTTTGCGAGAATGGTGTAGACTGTCCGATCCTCGATTTCTTTCGGCAGCAGCATCGCCGATGCAAGCACGGCGAGCAGCCAGGTGAAGATCGACATCGCTCCGAGTGACACATCCTTGAGGACCTGGAATTGTTCCTGAAAACTGAAGTTCACCATGAACGCCGAACTCCCGATGATCAGGATTGCGAAGATGAGCAGGAAATAAAAAACCTTGAGTCGTACAAGCTCCAACACGGTGTTTCCTGCAATCGCGGCAACGCGCCCCGGAGAAAACGCCTTGTGACGCGTAGGCGCGCCGGAGACGTTCATAACTCCCGATTCTTGCATTTCTTCGCCTCGCCTGTAACGTCGAGAAAATAGCGTTCCAGAGTCTTTCGGGGGCGCCGCTGCTCCAGCAACGTCGCGTTCGAACCGCCTATGACCGTTCGAATCTGTTCAAGCAGCTCAGTCGAAGCGTTCTCCACGATCAATTCCGTCTGATTCTCGATTGAGATCAGTTCCTCGAGTTCCCCCTCGCGAACGAGAACCCCGCAATGCAGGATGCCGATTCTGTCGCAGATTTCCTGCACTTGCCCCAGCAAATGCGAGCAAAGCAACACGGTAATGCCGCGCTCCTTGAATCCGAGGATCAGGTCCCGAATCTCGCGCGAACCCGCGGGATCGACACCCGACGTTGGCTCGTCGAGCACGAGAAGCCGCGGGTCCTGGATTAGTGCCTGCCCTAGCCCGATGCGCTGGAGCATTCCTTTGGAATAGCCGCCCAGCGGGCGGTCGCGAGCATCATCGAGGCCTACAATCTTCAAAAGTTCGTCGATCCGGTCTTTGAGCTCGCTGCCCTTCAATCCACAGAGTTTCCCGTAAAACTTCAGGGTTTCCGCCCCAGTCAGAAACTTGTAGAAATACGGACTCTCGGGCAGGAATCCAACGTCCTCGCGACTTTCAACATGGGAACTGTCACGCCCGAATATCTCCGTCGAACCAGATGTGGGCGGGATCAATCCGAGCACGATTTTCATGGTCGTGCTTTTTCCGGAGCCATTGGGACCCACTAGTCCGTAGATCTGTCCGGGTTTGACGTCGAGATTCAGATCCCTGACCGCGACAACGCAATTTCGCTTGAAGGGAATTGTGAAGACTTTGGTGAGATGCCGGATGCGGATCGCGGGAGACACCAGTGGAAACGAAGGGAATATCGAAAATGCGCAAGCTCAGAAAGCGATTCTGAACGAGCGGGTGTCCTCCAGCGGCTGAATTTCGTGGACTTCGCTTTTGCGGATAACCCCTCCCAACTCGCTATTCAAGATAGCTTCCAGAAACGCATTCACTTCGCCCCTTTCACCTCCTGCCTGCAATTCAACCCGACCATCCGGCAAATTTTTTACGAAACCGACCACATCATACCCGGTTGCGATGTATTTCACCGTGTAACGAAATCCAACTCCCTGGACGCGGCCTTCGTAGAACACCTGGCATGCGATCATTGCTTCACGATATCTCGAGCTGATACCACGGCAACTTCATAACTCGACCTTGCGGAGGAAGTCGGCACAGGTTTCCGGCCACACTGTGTTCAGGTGACAACCGGAAGCGAACTCGAGTCCGCTCCTGCAGAATTGCCTTGGCATTACCTCGATATGCCAGCGAAAATCGTCCTCGATGGTGTTCCAGTGGTCCCTGCGTACGGTCCGGGTAGGCGCGGTGTAGAGCATCAGGTTATACGGCGGAAAATCGAGCGCGAGATTGAGTTTGGGCAGAGCGATGTGAAGTGCGTCCGAGAGCTGGGCAATCTCCTCATCCGAGACTCGATGAAAATCGGGGATCTGCCGCTTCGGGAGAATGAGCAATTCGAAGGGTCGCCGAGAGGCGTAGGGACAGATCACCGAAAAACCGTTATTTTCGTAGACGAGCCGCTTCCCAACCCGCACCTCCTCTTCGAGAATATCCTCGAAGATCGAGCGCCGCTTCCTCTCGAAGTGCTCTCGGGCGGATTCCAGCTTTCGACGCAGAACGGGGGGCACGACCGAAGTCGCAATTAACTGACTTACAGGACCTGAGGCCTGACCGCCCGCCCGCTCTCCGGCGTCCTTGGTAATGAAAAACGAGCGCAGACGGTGATCCCGCAGGAGATCGTTCATGCGCAACTTCCACGTGGTCACTACCCGGGAAACGCCCGAAAGCGGAAGTTCGTCGAGATCTTGGCCTGAGCGGCTTTCTATAATCACCTCATGCGCACCAATCGCTGTCATCCGATCGTAAAAGCCATCGGCACGGGATTTGGCTTCCCCTTCCACATGCACCGCGGGCGCGCGGTTCGGTACCACGCGCACTTCCCAGTTCTCCCCGGGCGGATCGCTGTAAATGGGGCGCCCGATTAGATGCTCGCGCCCGGGGATGAACGGACTCTGACCTTTAATCTTCTTCCGGGAATACGAAGTAGGGGCCACCATCCTGGCCGTTGAAAAGATGGTCCACGTATGACGAAGTGGATCAAGCCGCATCTCGGATTCTCTCATCGCGCGCAATCTGCGCGCGCAGTGCCCAAAGATCCACAGAAAAGCGCGCAGCTACAAAACAGGCTGATCCGTTTGAAAGCGCCGTTCCTACCTTGGCAGGAGGACGACATCGGGAAGCTGTAACCGTTTCATGGAGCCAGATCGGTTGCTCGTCACGATCATCTCGGCAGAAATCGGCGCGATCGATTGTGCATTGCGAGATGTAGGTTTCCTGCGCAAGCAGTGGCTGTCAGAGACCTCCGGCAAAGCCGGAGGCTTGAAATAGCGGTAGCGGCTCAAAGCCGCATAGCCCTTCGGGCATGTGCTCCAAGTCCCACGTGCAAATAAGTCGTTCGCTTCTCACACTCGACACCATCGTTCCTCCCGCGGTCGCCGCCGCACATCTTGATCTTTAGTTTCTCTTTGGTGTTCAGGTCCCAAAAAGCAATCTCCTGCCCGGCACTCTACCGATCCCATTTCCACTATCCCTCTCGCAACTGCAAGACTCCACTCCTCTTGCCTCCACCAAACACCTCACCCCCCAACGCCCCTTCAATCCCGGAACCGTCAAACTCTGGGAGTCCTCCGGCAAAGCCGGAGGGTTTCCCGTTGGACTAAATCATGAGCAAAGCGTGCGGTCACACATTTTGGCCGCGATGCGCCTTGCTCCCCGCACCAGGCTTCCGTTCGGGGAATGACTTTTTCCTTCTGTCCTTACTGGGATCGCCATGATGAACCACATCCAGCTTCAGTGGAGCCCCATTCCAGCCGCTCGTGCGCACGGACTCGGCGATCCTTTGGAATTCCGCTTTGATCACCTGAGCATAAGCGCATTCTGGCTGAAGTTCGACGATCCCGACAACACGACCATCAAGGCCGACGCGATTGACAAGGAGATCCACGACATCGCGCGGTCCCAATCCAAGGTCACTACCCGCGTTCAATCGCACCCAGATCCTGTCGCGCGAAGGTTTGCGAAGGATCACGCGTTCATCCCTGCGTGGGATTACTTTCTCTCTTTCCTGTTCCCGCGGAGAATCAGCAGAGCGCCCGGAATTCCTCGCTTCATGGGGATCGCGCGAAGAATCGATTTGCTCGTTTGATTGCTCACGAGATCCGGAAGAAGTCTGTAATGGCGGCGTTTCCGCCAGTCCACCCAGCAGATGATGCAACAGCGACGACGCGATCTCGGTCGGGTTGAATCCCTGCTCGAGCAGGCGTTCGACAAATGCATCCTGCGGCTTGAAGTTTCCGCTCTCCAGGGTCGCACGGATATTCTGGAAGAGCGCATCCGTCCGCTTGCTCTCCACTTGGCCCTGCGTCGGAATCTTGCCGTGGCGAATTTTCGTCTTCGCGTACCGTTCGATGAACTGAAGCTTGTAGATTTCTCTGCCGGAAACAAACGTCGCCGCCATGCCGCGGCGTCCGGCACGCCCGGTTCGGCCTATGCGATGCACGTAGTCCTCCGGGTCGTAGGGAAGGTCGTAATTCACGACCAACTCCAGATCGTCGATATCGATCCCGCGCGCCGCCACATCTGTCGCGACAAGAAATTCGAATTCCGCATTCTTGAACTTGTTCATAACGCGGGTCCGTTGCCCCTGCGGGATACCGCCGTGAAGTCGATCCGCGTCAAATCCCTGCGCCAGCAGCATATCGGCTAGCTCATCCACCATGCGCTGTGTGTTGCAAAAAATGATGCCCAGTTTGTAACCGTGGAAATCAATGAGACGCGTGAGTGCTTCAAACTTCGCACGGCCCCGCACTTCATAATAATACTGCTCCACAGTCGGCACCGTGACCTCCTGTTTCGTGATCCGGATCGTCTCCGGCTGCCGCGAGTATTTTTCGATCAACTCCCGGATCGGTGCTGACATCGTTGCGGAGAAAAAGACCGTCTGCCGCGACTTCGGCGTCTCGTTCAGAATCCGCTGGATGTCATCACGAAATCCCATGTCCAGCATCCGGTCCGCCTCGTCGAGGATCGCGACTTTGACCTGACCTAGATTCAACGTCCCCCGCTCTACATGATCGATCAACCGCCCTGGCGTCCCGATCACGATCTGGGTGCCCTTCCTCAGTTCATAAAATTGCCGGTCATAGGACGCGCCGCCATAGATTGGAACCGCGAAAACTCCGCGCATGAACGCGGTGAGCTTGTGCACCTCATCGGCCACCTGCGTCGCCAGTTCGCGCGTCGGACACACGATCAGAACCTGCACGGCCCTCACCGAAGGATCGACCATTTCGATGGCCGGGATCGCAAAAGCCGCCGTCTTACCCGAACCGGTCTGCGATTGCCCTACGACATCACGCCCCTGCAGCAGAACAGGAATTGCCGCCGCCTGGATCGGAGAAGCCTCCTCAAAACCAAGCGCCTCCACGGCTTTGAGGATTTCAGGAGAGAGCCCGAGGTCGGGAAAGGTCGGTTTCTGCATAAAGGCGCAACCAGTAAGCGCGATTGTGCGGAACGTCCAACCCTGCTGTCACGGAATCGTACTGCGATCTTCCCGGCGCTTTGCTCGACCGGCATTTTGCTTTGATTCCTCCGGACCTCGATTCTAGAGCATCTACCTAAAAGTCTTCATTTCGGCGCTCGCAGAACGCCGCAGCCTACTTCAACTCGTTCTGATAGAACAGGTTCCAGTCTTCGAGATTGTTCAGATTGATGGCATCCGGAGCGATGCTTCCATCATCAGGAAGACCACATTCGGAGAGGATCTGCTTCCGGGTTTCGTCATCGTGGATGTAGCCGAGAATTGAAAGGTTGAGCTTCTGGATGCTGCCTCTTTCGAGTTTCACTTCCGGCTGCGACGACACCCACGACTCGAATTGCGGGTAACTCGGTTTGCTGGTCGAGATATACTCTCGAACCGCTTCCGGGGTGAGTCCCAGGCCATTGATGACCAGGGTATCGAAACCTGCACCAATTCCCGGATAGTCGTCCGCCAGCTTGCCGAGCGATTCGAGCGAGACTTTCTGCCAGAGCCGCGGCAGATGAAGCACACCAAGGGGACCGGAAATTCCTGAGCTGATGAGGGGAATGAATTTGGACATGCCCATTCTTATCGAACCTCTTCGCGATGACGGAAGTGAAAAAGTGCCGACCCGGCGGACATGTTCGGAAACGAATGGAGGAAACCTCAGTCTCCACCCCCACATCCCGCACCACATCCACTACTGCACCCATTGTCCGAATCGTTGGCGCCGTCTCCGCCGCCACTACATCCCCCTCCACCACATCCCCCCCTTCCTCCGCCCCGACGACCACCCCTGACACGCTTGACAATCTTGTGAAAGATTACGCCGATCACGACAAGGGACACGAAGGGGTCAATTGGAAGGTCCAGCCCGCCATCGCCCACGATTTCGCAGCATCAAGCAGAATCAGAAACCCAGGCGCGGCAATTCCATATCGAAGCGTGACGCGAGGAACGAGGCAGTAGCGTGCGACATCCATCCGGCGAAATCGTCGAGGAGCGAATCGCAATTCCGGGGGCGGATCCCGGGACCAGAGCCCCTGGGTGCTTGAAGCGGATCTTCGCGCAAGGGCCGAAAACCACAATAGCGGCGGCGATGACTTTGAATTGACGCCGCGCCTTGGGAACGCTACGGCTCATGCGAGGCGCGACGCTCGTGTAGAGCGTACTAACCTGGCAACAACCGAGGAGTTCCTTATGCCTGAGCTATCCAGAAAAAAGCCGGCGCTGCTTGTTCCCGCCGCCGCCGCCCGCGGCACAACATCGGAGGCGAAAACATTGCCGGCCGTGTTGCAGTCGCCCACGAGCCGATCAGCGACCGGCCAGGCCGAGCCGCTGGTGGATGTGGAAGTGGTCGAGACATATCTGCTGTCGCCGGCGAGTCGCAGTGAGGTTGCGCCGCGACCGGAAAAGATCGAAGAGGATGAGCGGTTGCTCGCGATTGAGGCGTCCGATGGCAGCACGGTGTTCATCCGCGCCGACCGCTTGAAGGAGACATTAACCAATCTCCATCCCGAACAGGTCAGCGACGAAGGGGTGGATCTGGCGCTGCTGCGAGATCCGGAAGGGGCGACGCGCGGGTTCGGCGATTGGGTGTGGAAGCGGCTCAGCGTTCTGCAGCTCAAGCCGGACGCGATCGCGGACTACGCACGGGAAAAGGCGATCGAATGGGTAGGCGAGAAACTCGCGGAGAAGCTCGGGGAAAACGGACTCTTCTCCGCCTCGACTCTCGGTACCAAAGCGTTGATGGAAGCAATCGAGTCCAAGCTCTCCGGCGCGGAAGGATTGTATCATTGGCACGGGCCAGTTCTCTCGCCGGGCGATTTGTGTCGCGTCGGAGATGCGCGCCTTTCGAATTGGGGCAGCGAGCCGGCCCTCGTGTTTGTCCACGGCACCGGATCGCACACGGTCGGCAGCTTTGGCGACCTCCGCAGCAGCCGCGACTGGCCCGCGCTCGAGCGCATTTTCGGCGACCGCATCTTCGGCTTCGAGCATCGCACCTTTTCGAAAAGCCCGATTGACAACGCACTCATGCTGGCTGAGACCCTGCCCGCCGGCTCACGCCTGGCAATCGTGACCCATTCCCGTGGCGGGCTCGTGGGTGATTTGCTCTGTCTCGGCGGCTTCACGCCGGACGTAAAGAAACTGATCGAGGAATACCGCCGCTTCCCGCGACCTGACGAAGAAGATGCTGAGAAGCAGAACGACAGCCTGCGAGAGCAGCGCGAGCGCGTGGCTGCGGACGAGCAGGAGAAGCTGACGAAGCTTGTCGAACTTCTCGATAATAAAAACCTGCAGATCGAGCGTTACGTGCGCGTGGCCTGCCCGGCCGCCGGCACGACTCTCCTTTCAGACAATCTCGAAGTCTTTCTCTCCGGCCTGCTGACGCTGGTGCGCAAGCTCGGCGCGTGGGGCAGCGGTGCGGTCGTCGGTGCGATCGCGACGCCGGTGGCCGGTCAGGCGGCAAAGCAGATGGCCGATCAGGCGCTGAAGCTTCTCAGCCGCGTCGTGCTGGAGATTGCCGACAAGCGCCTCCAGCCTCACTTCGTTCCAGGCATCGAGGCGATGCTTACCGATGCGCCGATGGGCGCCTTTCTCGCGCGCGCCCCGCGTCGCAGCAGCGTTCGCATGGCGGTGATCGCCGGCGACATCGAAGGTGGCGGACTCCTCAAGCGTATCGGTGTAATGTTCACCGATTGGATGTTCTTCGATCGAGACGAAAACGATCTCGTTGTGGACACCGACTCGATGTACGCCGGCCTCGTGGCGTCCAGCGGCGCCCACGCGCTTTTCGACCAGGGCGACGAAGTCAACCACTTCAGTTATTTTCGCAATCCGCGCACTCGCGAGGCGCTGCGGGATTGGCTGCTTAACGAGGACCCACTCCAGCTCGCGGCGTGGGCTTCAATCGCCTCCCCGGGCGAGGCCGCCGAGCGGCTGCGGATTTCCCGTGGATTCAAGGCGCTACCGCCGGACAACACGCGGCCTGTCGTGATTTATGTGCCGGGCATTATGGGTTCCAATCTGGAGATCGATCGTAAGGATGGAAGGCCGGGTTCCGGCAATCGAATCTGGCTGGATTTCGTCGATCTGCCGCGCGGGGGGCTGGCTCGGATCAAGCGCGGCGTCTCCGTGTGGCCGGACGATCTCGTCTCCCTGGCGTATGGCCGGCTTGCCGGTCACTTGGAGGCGACGCACCGGGTGATTCGCTTCCCCTACGACTGGCGGAACGGTCTGTCGGAAGCGGCCCAGGGGCTGCAAGAGACCGTCCAGCAAGCTTTGAAGGATCATCCCCGCCAGCCGGTGCGTATCCTCGCGCACAGCATGGGCGGGCTGGTGACGCGGACACTTTTTGCACAGAATCCGGAGCTGTGGGATGCGATCGTTCAACGGCCCGGCGGACGTTTTCTCATGCTCGGCACGCCCAATCATGGCTCGCATCTCATGGTGGAAACGCTGCTGGGCAAATCTGGCACCATTCGAATGCTCGGCCGGGTCGACCTCCGTCACAGCCTGCAGGAGATCCTGGACATCATCGCGG
This sequence comes from uncultured Verrucomicrobiae bacterium, assembly GCA_963805815.1. GTDB lineage: Bacteria > Verrucomicrobiota > Verrucomicrobiia > Chthoniobacterales > Chthoniobacteraceae > CAWDWA01. Next base: position 763,853 of record CAWDWA010000017.1, on the reverse strand, counting down.
AATATGTCGGTGCGCTGGGATTGCTGCCGGAGCCGGGGTTCAAGGATGCGGGTGGACCCGCGGCTCGCAATTACTATCAGCAGGGCAGTTGGGACGAGCTGGCGAACATTAACGATGACTTTTGGTTCGGGAAGAAGCTGGGCGGCAGGCCTGTGGACGCCGATCTCGCCGATGCGAAAACCCAATGGGAACTTCTCGCGCATGCGCCCGCCCTAGCTCATCCGGAGCGCATCGCCTATGTCTTTGGTCAGGATAAGAACACACCCTGCGGCATCGACGTTCGCAAGAACTCGAAGGGAAACCCGGTCCGAATCGAGATGCTCGGCACGCCCCACGGCGATGGCTCCGTGACGTGGGCTTCGGGCCGGCTGGAGTGGCTGCCGGGGGACCGTCATTGGTATATTCCGGTAAATCATGGTGGCCTGGTCAACACACCCGACTACTTCACCGACATTGTCGAGCTTCTGAACACCGGCGCGTCCACCCACCTGAAACGGCTGCCGGTTTCCCGAGGAGTGGCACAGCCCCCGATTCACCGCTACAACGCCGCCCCGCCGCCGGGATTTTTCAGCGAAGTCGATTTTGTGGCGCAGCTCATCGGGGGCCGTGCGCGGCCACTGCGGCCAAGCGTCGAGGAGCGTGCGCTGGCCGTGTCGGTGAAGGCGATGGATCTGCGTTTTGCCCGGCAGCCGGTCATGTGCGGTCACTACATCGGCGACCCGATCGCCGGCGCCGAGCTGTCGATCGATGTTCACCTAGTCAATGGCGCGTTGACACGGCGCGAGCACCTCGGCATTTATGCCCGCGAGATCGGGACCGCGGCGGTGGTGCTCATGCCGCGCTCCAGCGAGGAGAGGTTGCGCGACAGCGCCAGAGGCGCGGTCATCGTCGGCCTCGGCGAGTTCGGCAAGCTCACCTCGGAGAAAGTCGCGGAGACGGTGCGCGCGGGGGTGCTACGCCTGTTGCTACATGCCGGCGACTGCGATAGCGAGGGGGCGGGATTTGCACGCAAGGCGGGCGGACCGCTGGAGATAAAGCTCTCGAGCGTGCTTCTCGGATTCAATTCCACCACCCATATCAGCGTGGACGAATCGGTCGCCGCCGTCGTACGCGGCGTGTGCGAGGCCAACCGTCAGTTCAGCGACAACGCCGGCGCCCCCGGTGCCGCCGCGCGGGTCGCCGCGCTGGAATTCATCGAGGTTTTCCAGGACGCCGCCATCACGGCTGCGCGCGCGGTCGCAAACCTCCCGGTGACGATGGCGAAGGATCTGAGGCGGCTCAACGTCCGGCTCGAGGCCGAGCGGGAATTGCGTTATGGCGATGGCGTCCGCCCTCGACTCTCTCTCAGTGCGGGAGCCAGCTACTGGCCGCGCCTGATGATCAGCGATGCCGATCGTGGCGAGGAAGAGTGCCCCGCGTCGTGCTTTGACGCGCGCGTTGTCTCGACTGTTCCGCCGGAAGCGCTCTCGCGGCTCATGAAACTGCACGGCTACCAAAAGGCCGAGCCTGACGCCGCGTGGAGTTCGAAACCGCCGAGGCCGCGATATGCGGAGCGACTGAAATTCGTCTTTCTCTCCGAGCGCGCCCGGGCCGAAGCAGTCGTCCAGCAACGCCAGCCCGGTCTAATCGAATCGCTCATCAGCGCCGAGGTCACGAGCTGCGCATACGACAAGGATCGCGCCATTGGCCGCATCCTGTTCCAGCTGCTCGTGCCGATGGATTTCAAGTCCACCGCCAGCGAGGCGCACAACCTTCTGCTGGTGCTCGATGGCTACACAGCGAACTTTCCGTGGGAGATGCTGCAGGTGAAAGATGAGCCGATCGTGATTAAGACGCGTTTAGTGCGACAGCTCATGTCCACGCGTTTCCGGAGCGCGGTGCGCACCACGCGCGAGCGAACAGCCTGCGTCATCGTCAACCCTTCCACCAAAGGCTACTTCGCGCAGTTCGGCGGGCCGGGCTGGAAGTCGGCGAACGACCCCGACGGCAAGCCAGAGCCAGACGCAGACCAATTGAAGCCGTTGCCGAGCGCGGAGCACGAGGGCGAAGCGGTGCGGGCGATTCTGGAAGCGGCAAACTACGACGTCACCTTCTCGCCCGGCGGCGCAGAGGCGAACGAAGTGATCGGCGTCCTTTTCAAGCGGCCCTACCGCATTTTGGCGATCGCGGCGCACGGTGTTTTCCAGGTCACCGCCCGCGATGGCAGCGTGCGCAGCGGCGTCGTCCTTTCCAATGGCGCGCTGCTGACGGCAGCTGAAGTCGGACAGATGGAGATTGTGCCCGAGCTGGTTTATCTCAGCTGCTGCAACCTCGGAAAAACCGACAACACCGCCGGCGCCGCACCCACGCGCCTGGCCTACAGCCTCGCGCGCGAGTTGATCGAGATGGGCGTGCGCTGCGTGGTCGCCGCGGGCTGGGAAGTGGAAGACAACGCCGCGTGCACCTTCGCCACGACTTTTTTCGACTGTTTCATCAACGCGCGGCTCTCGTTTGGGAACGCCATCTTTGCGGCGCGCACCACTACCTACGAAGCTCATCGCAACGTGAACACCTGGGGCGCGTATCAGGCCTACGGTGATCCATCCTTCACACTCGGCGGGCCCGCTGATGGGGGTGGCGCATCCCCTCTCCTGCTCGCGCCCGAGGAGCTCCTCGACTGGCTGTCATTGCAGAAGCTCAATGCCAGTCAGGCGCGTAAGGGAGTCGAGACCGACGAGCAGCGTCTCCGCGGCGTGCAGGCGAGTATCTCCGGGCGCCTGCGCGATCTACCGGCAGAGTGGCGCGATCGTCCCGACGTCCAACAGGCGCTCGGCGGGCTGTTTGCAGAATACGGCGAAGCGGGCTTTGATGCCGCGCGCGAAGCTTACCTGCGTGCCATCGCCGAGGAGTGCAAAGTCGGCGCCGTGCCGCTGGCGACCATCGAGCAACTGGCAAATCTGGAAGCTCGCACGGCGGAAAAGCTGCTCGAACCGAAAAGCGGAAAGCTAGTGGATTCCAGGATGTTCAATGTGGCGCTGGATCGAGTTGAATGCGCCATTGCAAGGCTGAGCGGCCTGATCCGCATCACCGGCGTCGATCCAAACCCGGACTCGCCGCGGCCTGAATCGTCGGCCACTCCGCGCCGCGTCAATACAGAGCGCTGGTCCTTGCTGGGCAGCGCCTACAAGCGAAAAGCGGTCGTGCTGGCTCGGACGCAAGGCGTGAAGTGGAATAGGGTGGAAACCGCCCTCGGTGAGGCTCGCAATGCGTATGCCCGCGCTGAAAGCTCGCCGGACGACGCGAACGCAAATCCGTATCCGATGATCAACCGGTTGCAGTTGGACGCTCTGGTTCATGATTTCAAAAATGAGTCCGAACGTCAGGATGCAATCCAGCTCGCCACCCTCTGCGCCGAACGGGCGAGAAAGCGCTTTACACCTCACGGCGACTGGTTCGACGCGATCATGCCGGCCGATGCTGAAGTGGCGATCTACCTGCTTGGCGGCGCGCTGGCGGACCCCGAAAATTCGCTCACAACAGCGTACAAGGAAGCGTCCGATAATGTGTCGCGAAGCGCGCGTCAGCTCGATTCGGTGGTCAAGCAACTCAGGTTTCTGAGTCGGTTCCTGGAGCTCCGAGCGGCAGAGCACGACAGCGAGCGCGCAGGCGTGCTGGCGGCGGTCGCGCTCCACCTCGACCCGAACAGCACCGTCGTGGTGACTCCCTCCCCTCTGGCTCCGCAGCCCGGCCGCGCTGGCAAACGACAAAGGAAGCAGGCGTCATAAAACCGCGTCCATTCTGGCTCGCAGGGCCGGAAGTTGGGAACCGCGGGTTATCGCCAATTACTGCTGCGGCTCACAATGTTCGACGGTCTCACCCGCCGAAATTCATCAGGCCGGACCACTCCCCTTTCCAACCAAATCACCCCGGCGTGTCGAACACGTGGACGAAATGGCAAAATCGAAACCCGCCACCCTCGAGGTCGATAACCGCGAAGTACCCGTTTCGAATCTCGAGAAAGTTCTCTATCCGGAGTGCGGATTCACGAAGGCGCAGGTGATCGATTATTACATCAGGATCTCCGGGGTACTGCTTTCCCATCTCGACGGCAGAGCGCTCACGCTGAAGCGGTACCCGGATGGGGTAGACGGAAAGTTCTTCTATGAGAAACAATGTCCGTCACACCGGCCACCGTGGGTCGAAACGGCAATCATACCGAGCACACATCGCGGAAAACCCATCGATTACTGCGTGATCAGCGATCTACCGACGCTCGTTTGAGCCGCGAACCTGGCCGACCTGGAGCTTCACACATCCCTTGCCTGCGCAAGCAATCCCGAGCGCCCGACGGTGGCGGTATTCGACCTGGATCCAGGCGCGCCGGCCGACATCACTCAATGCTGTGAAGTCGCTCTATGGCTGCGTGAACGGCTGGATGAACTTGGATTGGAAGTCTATCCGAAGACCTCCGGATCGAAAGGAATGCAGCTCTACGTGCCGCTGAATACGCCGGTGAGCTTCGCTGAGACGAAAGATTTCGCGCAAATGATGGCGCAGCAGATTGAAGCGGAACATCCCGAAAGCGTGGTGTCCAAAATGGCGAAGAAACTCCGGAAAGGAAAGGTGTTCATCGACTGGAGCCAGAACAGCGAGAGCAAAACAACCGTATGCGTCTACTCCTTGCGGGCAAAGGAACGTCCGACTGTCTCGACACCACTGGAATGGAATGAAGTGGAAACCGGAGTGAAAAAGAAGGATCCCAAAGCACTGACCTTCGACTGGGCACAGGTTCTCGAACGGGTAAAGAAATTCGGAGATCTCTTCGAGCCCATCTTGACACATAAGCAGAAGCTACCGAAGCAGGATTGACGTGGCCCCCTGAGGCAACGCTTCGGAACGACATCGCTCTCGACCGATCCTACGCACTTTCCTGTTCTATTTCCGCATACTCCAGGGGGTGATCCTCCACTTCCATCGCGAGATGTTTTTCGCAGGACTTGAAAGGGAACCCCTTCGGCACGGCCCAAGATTTCAAGACACCCCCGATCTCCAACCTGAGATCGTAATGAAGCTGCGACGCATCGTGCTTCTGGACGACGAATCGATTCCTGCCGCGCGATTTCTGCGCCTTTCCGGATGGCTCATACGTCCTTACAAAGTCGCGCTTTTTCCGGTATTCCCTCAGCGCCATGGCCGATCAGGCCGCCTTGTTCCGAGTCGAACGGCGACTGGGCAACTTTTTCGAAGCAGACCTCGAAGACTTCCGCGCCGCGCTTTTCTTCGCTGAAGACGAACCGGATTTCGTAGATCGTGACGTTTTCCCGGAGGCGGCCTTCTTCGAGGAGCTTTTGCTTTCGTCCAGGCTCCGCTGCAACATTGAAACGAGATCGATTACGTTCGTCGCCTCTCGTGTCGACTTCTTGCCGGTGCTCGCTACTTCTTTCCCGCCGCTTTCGATTTTCTCCTCGATGACGTGCATGAGCGCCTCGCGGTAATCATCGCCGTATTTCTCCGGACCTCGTTCATACAGAGTTGAAAAGCTGGCACCGGAAGCAGAGCCGGTTGTTGAATCGCCCGGATCATGCTCGAAACCGCACCGGAGCTCGCCTTGCGCCCCACTTGCCGGGACTGTTCTCGAAGCGGCCTGCAATCTCGCAACCGCACGACGCACAGCGGCCGCCTTTCAGATTCCACTCGCCGAGGCGGTACCAATCGCGTTCGATGAGGCGGCTGCCGCAGCCGGGGCACCAGGTGCTGCCACCTTCTGAGTCATGCACGTTGCCCGTATAAACATAGTGCAGGCCTTTGGAGAGCGCGATCTTCCGGGCGCGGGTCAATGTCGCGGGCGGTGTGGGCGGCGTGTCCAGCATCTTGAAGTCCGGATGAAATGCCGTGAAATGCCATGGCACGTCGGGGCCGAGGTTTTCCAGAAACCATTCCGCTGCTTGATGGATCTCGGCTTCACTGTCATTCTCACCGGGAATGAGGAGCGTCGTGACCTCGAGCCAGACATTTGTCTCGCGCCGCAGATAAATGAGCGTCTCGAGCACAGGCTTCAGCTGCGCGAAGCAGAGATGGTGATAGAACCGCTCGGTAAACCCTTTCAGATCCACGTTCGCGGCGTCCATGTGCTCAAAGAACTCGGGCCGCGCATCGGCGGTGATGTAGCCGGCGGTCACCGCGACAGCATTGATGCCGAGTTCGCGACAGGCGTCAGCGGCATCCATGGCATATTCGGCGAAAATTATTGGATCATTGTAGGTGAACGCAACCGAACGACAGCCGAGCCGCTGTGCCGCCTGCGCAATCTGTTCAGGCGAAGCGGCGTCCGCGAGCCGGTCCCATTCGCGGGCCTTGCTGATGTCCCAGTTCTGGCAGAATCGACAGCCGAGATTGCAACCCGCAGTGCCGAAAGAGAGTACGCTTGTGCCGGGGAAGAAGTGATTGAGCGGCTTCTTCTCAATTGGATCGATACAGAACCCACTGCTCCGCCCGTACGTTCTGAGAATCATTTTGTCGCCGACACGCTTTCGGACGAAGCAAAACCCGCGCTGCCCTTCTTTGAGCCGGCAATACCGAGGACAGAGTCGGCACTCGATGCGCCCGTCCGCCAGCATCGTCCACCAGCGGGCGGGATGATTGGATTGCGTTAATTGAACGGCCATCTTTGCTCTCCCGAGAACAACCCGACGCGACCGCAGCTACGTCAAAAAGTCCCTTTCTAATCTAGCACTACATCCGCGCTATTTCAGCGCATTCCTCCCCGAAGGAACTCGTGAAAGACTTTTTGGAATTCCAGCGGCCTCTCGACAAAAGGACTGTGCCCGCAGTCGGCGAATGTCCGTTGTTCCACGCTTCCACCATGTTCGGTATAACGCCTCAGGGTCCCCAGAACCTGTGATTTCACCGGTTGTGGGGGAAAAGCCTCTTCACCCGGCCATCCAGGCAGCAGACCGAGCTTGCCCTGCGTTCCCGCGTCCGGCCCCGGCAGATCCGAAACGATTGCGTCGTCGGAACCAAGCACCAAAAGCAGCGGCGGTTTCTCCGGAGCTTCAATGAATCTGCGCGAAAGTGACCTGTTGTATTTCGGGGACATGGCGTTGATCGGTCCATGCCGACCCGGAGCCACCCATGGCCAATGTCGTGAAACCCGGAAGTCGCCCGGGAAATGGCCCCGCCCCAGATGAATCTGCAACATAGCTGTGAGAAAATCCTCTTCGCGGGGACATCGAAACGTGTCCTTCCAGAACATCCGGTTCATGACGACGCGCGGAGAGAACATCGGGTCCAAGAGGTCGCGATCGCGACACTTTAATTGCCTTACAAGGCGCCGGTTCACGAGTCCCGCCCCGGAACCGCTGAATGAGCGGTTATTCGGTTCGCCATCTTCGCCATGAACCCCTCCAAATCCGCAGGGAGGTCCCGGAGCGACCAGGGTCACGCTTCGCATGCGTTCGGCGAAACGCGAGTCAGCCACCACGCCCCAGCAAATCATTCCGCCGAGTGAATGCCCGACGAGGTGAAAGGAATCAATTGCAAGTGCCCCAAGCAACGCATGCAAATCATCCACCCAATCCTGGATACCGCGAGTTGCGTCAACCACTCCCCTGCGGTCGGTAAGTCCATACCCGCGAAGGTCCGGCGCAATACCGCGGAAACCGGTCGGCAACGCCAGCATCGTCTCCTCCCACCACGTCGACGCGGCTGCATTCCCGTGGATGAAGAGCACGGGCTCCCCTGCTTCCTCCGGACCGGACTGGAGATAGTGGATGCGCAATCGGGTTGTATCGGCCACTGCTGTCCTGATCCCGGGCAAATGCGCGATGTCCAGACTGGAATCAAACGGGTGGGCGTTCATAGTGTTGAGGAACCTGCGGCAACCGAACGAAGGACATTTTTGTCGATTTTCCCGGAGTGACCAACCGGAAGTTTGGCGCAGAGAATCAGATGTTTCGGGCGCTGGTAACCGGCAAGGAATTCGCGACTCCATTCGAGAATTTCCTGGGCGCTGGCTTCAGCACCGTCTCGCAACACCACGAAAGCGCAGCCAACCTCGCCCCAGCGGGAATCCGAAATGCCAACCACCGCGACTTGAGCAATGGCTGGGTGTCGATAGAGAACCTTCTCGATCTGTGCCGGATAAACGTTCTCCCCACCGCTGATGAACATCTCTTTCTTGCGCCCGACAACGTAATGGAAATTTTCCTCGTCGCGCCTGAAAAGGTCGCCCGTCCGGACCCAACCATCGATCAGCGTTTCGCGAGTGGAATCCGGGTCATTCCAGTAACCGGAAAAGACATGAGGACCGCGCATGAGAAGTTCACCGACTTCTCCCGGCGCGGCGTCCGCGCCACTTTCCTTTTCGATGCGCGTTTGGATGTGGAAATTCGGATAACCAACGGAGCCTTCCTTGCGGATCGCCTCCTCCGCGGGGAGTGAGAAACAGTTCGGGCCGGCCTCGGTAAGCCCGTAACCCTGACGGACCGGGACGCCTTTCGCCTCGTAAGCGCGAATCAGAGGGATCGGACAGGCCTCCCCACCGCAGATAACGAAGCGGATGCTTGAGAAATCGGCGTCGGCGAAGTTCGGCGCATCGAGCATCATCCGCATCGTCGTGGGAATACCGAATAAGATCGTGATCCCTTCGCGGCTGATAAGATCGTTACATTGGGCGGCGTCGAATTGTTTCTGCAATACAAGGCGACCTCCAAGATGCATCAGCGGCGTAAAAAGCACGTGCCAGCCCCCGGTGTGATACAGCGGAGTGTTAAGAAAACTCACGTCTGCGTACGTCAACGCGAGTCCGATCGCTGTGTTCACCGCATTCCAGTGGATCTGGCGCCAGCTAATCTTTGCCCCCTTTGGCTTGCCCGTGGAGCCCGAGGTGTAGAGCACCATCGCCGTTTCGTCGATGTCCGCCTGGTAGAATGGCGTGATTTCGTCGCATTCCGGCCCTGCAGTCGCGGACACAATCGCCGCAATCCCGCCGTCGCCGAACTCCAGGGCGCGCTCCACAATACCGCGACGTTCGCAGGACAATCCAAACTCTCGCCATGTCGCTTCGACCACCAGCAGTCGCGGGGTGCAATCTTGAATCAACTCAATCAAAGCGGTCTCCGGCAGCCGGAAATTCAGCGGAACGAGAATTGCCCCGATCTTCCCGCACGCGAAATACAGGTCAATATACTCGAGACGATTTGTGGAAACGCACGCGACACGATCGCCGCTTTTAATTCCCGCCCCGGAAAGCAACCACGTGGCGAGGGCACAGGCGCGCCGATTCAATTCGCGGTAGGACAGCCTCTCGCCCGATGCTGCATCCACCACAGCAATCCGGTCGGGACTGTAAAGACGGCGCCTGCAGAGCCAATCATTAAAAAACATCTTCCTGAAATCCGGTTACGCAATTCTGGCGCATGTCCTCCAAACGCCGCAAGCAATCACTCCCATTTAGTGATTTTTTGGAATTGAACCTGCAGACTACTCACCCGGGTGCCCGAAGAAAGAATAAGTTGCCAGCGCAAGCGGTTTCCCGGCTTTGCCCATTTTGGCCCATCCGATCTGCGAACCCTGTGCATCCGAATGCCACACCGCACTCCGAAAGAATGGCGTGAATCTCGAGTCGGGAAAGCCATCAATCACTGTGTCGACAAGAGAAGGCATGATCCTCGAGCGTCGGCAAATCACCGTCGACGCCCCAACGGATGCGGTGTTTCGCGCCTTCAGCAGTTTGGGCGGACAAACTGGTTGGCTCTACATGAACTGGGCGTGGAATCTCCGCGGTGCGGTTGACCGGTTATTCGGAGGTGTCGGCCTGCGCAAAGGGCGGCGCGATCCGGAGAACGTTTCAGTCGGTGACTCCATCGATTTCTGGCTCGTGGTAGCGGTGGAACCCGGTCACCTGATTCGCCTGCGCGCGGAGATGAAAGTTCCGGGGCGGGCGTGGCTGCAATTCAAGGTCAGCCAACAAAAGAGAGACGGCCGCTCTCTCCTGACTCAAACCACTTATTTCGCACCGCGCGGCCTCTCAGGTCTTATTTACTGGCACGCGTTGTATCCAATCCACGCGTTGATTTTCGGCGGAATGATCCGCAAGCTTGCGAACCGCGCCGAGGCCCTTTCGAGATCCGCCGACATCCGTTAGCCGGGGCGGCGGCGGAAATTGATATTGTCGGTCGCCCCATCCGAAAGCGGTCTTCAAACTCCCGGGCAATACTGTCAAAGGGATGTTCAAAAGAGTTTGGATTTCAAGCCGCACTTCTATCGTAACCGACGCGAGGATTGTGCAAAGAGGCTGATCCCGCTATTCGGAATTGTCTTATGAAGTTCGCAATTTTCCGCATTATCCGGCCGAGGCGGCTATTCTTTCTAGTCGCTTTCTTTTTCGCGGCAAGAACCGGAACCGCAGTGACGCCGATAACACAGGAAAATGCCGCGTGGATCAGTGCGGCAAACAACGACTTTGCCGTCGATGTCTATAAAAAGCTCGCGAAGCTACAAAAGGCCGGGAACGTTTTCTTTTCGCCGACCAGCATCGAGACTGCGCTGGCGATGAGCTATGCGGGAGCACGAGGGAGCACAGCCGGGCAGATAGCCGCGGTCCTGCACCTCCCTTCCGACAATCAGAACATCCACGAGGATTTTGGCAGTTTTCTAGACCGATTGAATGCCACCAAAACGGCTGAAGGAAAGTCGCTCGGGTATCAACTCTCCGTTGCCAATGCTCTTTGGGGGCAGGAGGGTTACGGCTTTCTGCCCGACTTCGTGCGACTGCTGGAGACAAACTACGGGGCCGGCCTCAGCGAATTGGATTTCAAGGGTGATAGCGAGGGCGCACGTAAGACTATCAACAGTTGGGTGGAACAGAAGACGCACGATAAGATTAAAGACCTGATCGAAGAGGGTGTGCTTACTCCGGCCACCCGCATGGTGCTCACAAACGCGATTTATTTCAAAGGCGACTGGGAGGCCAAATTCGAGAAAGATGCGACGCGAGAAGAGCTTTTCCATCTCTCCGCTCGTCAGCAGAAGAAAGTGCCTCTTATGCATCGCACAGGAAGATACGGCTACATGGACCATGAAAATTTCCAGGTACTTAAACTACCCTATGTCGGCGAGAAATTGTCGATGGTCATTCTGCTGCCCAGGAAGCTTGATGGCCTTCCTGCGCTGGAAAAGGAGCTGACTCCGGAGAGGCTCTCCAAATGGTATTCCGGACTCGGGGAACAGAAGGTGGTGGTCTCCATGCCGAAATTCAAAGCGACTGCGCAATTTGAGCTTAAAAACACCCTGGCATCGCTGGGAATGCGCGATGCCTTCGATGCGAACCGCGCTAATTTTTCAGGCATGACAGGAAATCAAGACCTCTGCATATCCAACGTGATCCACAAGGCATTCGTAGAGGTGAACGAAGAAGGAACGGAAGCGGCCGCCGCAACCGGTGTCGTAGTGGAGCTGACTGCGGCAATACCGTCCTCGCCGCTCCCGGTGTTTCGAGCAGATCACCCTTTTCTCTTCCTAATCAGGGAGGAGACCTCGGGAGCGATTCTATTCATGGGACGGTTGATGGATCCTGAACCGTAAATGTCGCATTCATGACTTTTGGAGCATGCGTCAGCAGTGAATGACGAAGCCGTCCATTGGTTGCAAATAGTACCGCAATTCAATCATAGTCCCCCCCAGCGACATAGTGAAACCAGCCATGACTCCATCCAAAACGCAAATCGTCCGGGACATCGAAAGCGCCAAAGCGCATCTCGAAAGAGCGCTCGATGAGTTGCTGGAGCTTCCTGTTTCCGCTGGCACCGCAGCCGAAATGGCCACAGGCACGCTCGGCAGCTACGTTTTTCTGGCAAAGGGTACCGTTGATCTGCTCCGCGAGGAATTACGCGAATACCCGGTGCGCGATGTCCACGTTTGGCTCGATGGACTGGCTCGCGGCACGGATTTGATGGAGCAACTCGTCGAGCAGATCCGATCAGGAAACATTGCGCGACAGGAGCTGAAATGGGAAGAAGTGGAAATAGCGACTCTCATGCGGCGCCTGTGCCGAGTCTATAACAACATCGCAGCACGCCGCAGCGTTGATATCGATTTCGACGCAGCGGTAAGCACAAGCCGCGCATGGACGGACCGCATCGTTGCGGCAAGTCTGTTCCATGAGATTCTCGCCAACGCCTTGAGTCGGACCCCGGCGAACTCAACCATCAAGGTACACGTCGAAGAACTATACGACCGGATTATCACCTCGGTTCAGGATCGGAGTGCCCCATTGAGCCCGGACGAGAGCCGATGCCTCGAGGAAAACGAGGATCTCTCCAAAGCGGAAGGTTTTGGCATCAATGTTCCCAGAAAATCGGCTGAACGATTGGGTGGAAAGCTCTGGTGTGACTCTGATGTCGGAGAAGGTCTGCGCGTTTTTGTAAGCCTCCCCAAACGGAGCAATTCAACGGAACGATAGATTTGCAGAGAAACTGTTCCCTATTTGATTTTCCGTCACAGACTTTCGTTCTCTGCGTCTCTGCGCAATATCTTCTTTTTTCCAGCAGAGGCGCTGAGACACGGAGGAGTTACTTTTCAAGCCCGTTCACACAACGTTTGATGCCGGCCCTCATCACCGCCGCGCCAACATTCAGCATATATCCAAGCTTCAACTCGGCCAGGCACAAGCAGCGGCGGCGGCAGGAAACGGGCAGGGCGTTCTGCGCATTGCAGAAGAATCGGAACGCGAGAACGGGTGGCTTTCCTAACAACTCCTTGTTGTTCCCAAAATTCCCGAGGAGCAGAGCCAGCATGTAATGCGCATCGGAACTGGTGTCCAGGGCCTCCAGACCACTATGGCGACTGCCTGAGAAACTGCTTCGCGGGAGTGTAATCCGGAGCGCGGCGCAACGCCTCACGCGCGGCCGCCTTTGCGTCTTCCATACGGCCCATGCGGGCGAGGACAGTTGCCCGGGCATATGGTGGGTCTGGACTCGACGGCGCCGCTTCTTCCGCGCGGGAAAGCGCCTCGATGGAACCGGGAAAATCGCCGGCACTCGCGAGTGCGAGGCCCAGATTATACCACGCGCGATCGAAGCCGGGCTCCAATTCGACCGTTTTGCGAAGAAGGTCCACAACCTCTTCCTGTTTCCCTGATTCTCCGAGCAGCAGGGCCAGAATATAGTGCGCATCGGCATTGCGATCATCCAGGCGGATCGCTTCGCGTAACACCTGAACCGCCTCCGTCGACTTGCCGATCGCGTGGAGCGTTTGCGCAAGCATCAACTGCGAAGCCGTGGAGCCATCCCACGCCGCCGCTTTGCGCATCCAGGATTCCGCGTCTGCGGGCCGGTTCTCGATGAGAGCCAATTGGGCTGCGCGGGCCGCGCCCTGGGGCTGTTCCCATGTTGCCTCGATATAATTCTGCAACTCGGCCTGCAACTCCGGGCTGATCGTTCCTCCGCGCACCAGTGTTGTCCACGCGGCGTCAAGACGCACTAACCGCACTGAATCGTTCTGCAATTCCTTTGCAATAGGACCGCCCTCCGGGATCGTAGCCGACGCCCTCGCAGCCGCAGCACGAACAAGCGGGTCGGGGTGGGACGCGCTCTTGTCGAGAAAAGCGGCGACTCCCGGCTGAGCCGCTGCAAAGCCGAGAAGCCCCACAAGGCTCGCCCGCCACGCGGCAATTTCCTCCGTGCGAGCCATTTCCAGAAGCTTAGGCACCACGGTCGGGTCCTGAGCGCGGGCCCAGGCAACGACGCGCGCCCTTTCGCGGGAACGACGATTGAGCTTCTCGCCGTACCAGCGTTCTGTCCACTCTACGGCCCAGTCCGTCGATTTGTCCGCGTGACACCGGTTGCAAGCGTTCGGAATGCCAAGCTCCCGGCTCAACACAGGGTCCGGTATCGTGAACCCATGATCGCGGCGCGGATCGCGCTGCATGTAATGGGTCACCGGCATGTGGCATTCGATACAGCGGTCACCGGTGCTTCCGGCCGCGTGATGGCTGTGCGCCGCCGAGTCGGGGATTGGAGTCGCCCCACGTGTCCCTGTCCCACCATGACAGAGGAAACACATAGCATTGTTTTCCGCCGGCAACCTGAGCTTTCCACTGTGCGGCTGGTGACAGTCGAGACACGTCACATCCTTGTGGTGCATGCGGCTCATCAAAAACGAGCCGTATTCGAAATCCTCGTCCCGGACCTGGCCGTCCGCGTAATAGTGATCGGCCGTGTCAACAAGAACCGGGCGGAAATAGTCAAGATAGTTATCCCCCGGCGCGAACCCGGTGGCGAGCTCCTCCCGACGAGAATGACAGGAAGCGCAGTTATCGAGCCTCTGGCTAACACTCAACTTTTCCGAAGCCACAAGTGGCGCTGAGGGGCTTGCGCGATGCCGAGGCATTTGGCCGTGACATTGGGAACAGGAGATACCCATAGCCCGCCAGGTAGTTTGATAACTGTCAGTAGCGACGTCGTAATTCCGCTTGAGCGCCGTCATATGGCAGGATGCGCATTGTAGATTCCAGGTCATTGCGCGGTTTCGCCAATATCCCCATTCGTGGGCGAAACGTTCCTCTCCAAACACGTTGAAAAACTCGTTTTTTTGCACGTCCAATCCCGTGTCGATCGTTTGAAGCCGCCCACCCGGCGCAGTGACGAGATACTGAAGAAGCGGGGCGACTCCGATTACCGCCTCTGCGCGATGCAAAGACTCGGATCCATCCGGCTCCCGCACGCGGAAAAACAACTCGTCCCCGTCCCGATATGGACGCGTCTCGTGCTCTCCAATCTTAACCTTTGCACCTCGCTTGAAAGCCGGAAAGTCGGAGGCCGGCTGAATCAACCTATTGGCATGGGCGTGCTGCGAATCGAGCCAGTCGTCAAATTGCTCCTTATGGCAGCGAGCACAGTCGAGGGCCTCGGGCGGCGGAAACCGAGAGGCAGCGCGCAGGTCGTCGTCGATTACAGGAGGAAGCGTCGTAAGATCCTCAATTATCCGGGTCGGGCCCTGAAGCAAACGCCAGGTGATTATTGCAACGGCCACGAAAAGAAATACGGCCAGCATGGAACGCGTCCATCCCCGTGCGCCATGGGATCGCTTGTCGGTCTTCTTGCGGGAACGCTTTCGAGTCATTGGAAGTATTCTGCAGCGACAATACCGGCCGTTGCACCCCATCGCACTCCAAAACGAGAGCTCCGAGTTATGCTCCTCCGTTCGCGGGATGCAGATGCGAAACCTTTGCGTCGAGGCCGAAACGGCAACCGAACGAGGATTTGGAACGAACCGTAACTTGGGAATATGAACTCAGCGTTTTCATCTGCGAGATGCGTGACTAAGATTTTCTGCGGGAGTACCTTAGAAAGTTCGCGTTACAATGGGATAAATTTAGTGCAACATCGCGGCTGAATCGCATGAAACCCGAAGACGTCTACACAAAGACGAACCTGCGGAGGCGCCGAGTCGGATCACGCAATCCGAATTCATCGGTGCCGTCACGGCATGGAACCATGCATCACCTTGCTCCATTGACCGGTCGCAATACGGAAGTCGGCCTGCTTCGAGACCGCTGGGAGCAGGCGAAAGAAGGCATGGGCCAGATCGTTTTGGTGATGGGCGATTCCGGGCTGGGAAAGTCTCGCCTGGTGCACACTATAGAAGAAATCGTCATCGGCGAGGCGGAGGGAGGCTCTTCCGCAAGTGAGCACCCCGGGGTAGGAGCGGTTCCGGAACACACTTCGGTTGTGGAATGGCGCTGTTCACAGCAATTACAGAACACCGGGCTTCACCCGGTCTCCAAATATTTTGGACGATTGCTAAATTTCGGCCCGGGAGAGTCGACAGCAAAGCAATTCGACACGCTGGCCAGCCACCTGGATGAGCACGGTCTGGGTGATTCGGAGAAGGTCGCACTGTTTGCCAAGCTCCTCTTCCTTCCCACAGACGAGCGCTATCCGGCGCCCGGACTCCCGCCTGCTCGTGAGCGCGTGGAGACCTTTCGTGCTTTAAAGCAATGGCTCAAGGCGCACGCAACTCTCCATCCATTCCTGTTTATCGTCGAAGACCTGCATTGGGTGGACGCGTCGACCCTGGAATTTCTTAGCGGATTCATCGCGGAAGGCCTGCATGATCGGATCCTGACGGGTACCTGACCTTTCGCCCGGATTTCAAATCACCTTGGCCGGCAATGCCGCACAAAACAAGCCTGGCTCTGAATCGCCTGACCCGGCGCCAGACGGTGGAATTGATACGAAAGGACGCGGGAAGAGATGTGCCAGAGTCTCTGGTTACACAAATCTATCAGCGGACACGCGGAGTACCTCTGCTGGTTGAGGAATTCACTCAGTTGATTCGCGAATCGACGGGTGTCAGTTCCAGCACCATCCGGAAGAATCATCGGAGCCCGGAAAGGGAAATACCAAATACGCTGCGCGAGTTGGTCCTTCTGCGACTGGATCACATGTCGAGTGACCGGGGAGTGGCCCAGTTTGCCTCAGCACTCGGGCATGAATTTTCCTATGAATTACTGGCCTCCGTAGCGCCGGTAGACGAACCAACGCTCCTGGTAGAGCTGGAAAAATTGACCAACGCGGACATCCTCTACACAAAGGGCCTCTCACCTCGATCCACCTATCTGTTTAAACACATCCTTCTCAGAGAAGCTTTGTATGGTTCGCTGGATGATAAAGAGCGCCAAAGTGTTCATCGGCACGTCGCCGAAGTCGTGGAAACGCGGTTCCCTCAATTATCCAGCAACCAACCCGAATTGATGGCTATGCACTTCACGGAGGCAGGAGTCATTGAGAAAGCGACGGAATACTGGCTGAAGGCTGGCCTGCGGGCTCGGGATCAATTTGCCAACATTGAAGCGATCAATCATCTGACCAAGGGGCTAAATCTTCTTGAGACTCTTGAAGTGACGCCGTGGCGGGAGCATCGCGAACTCGAACTTCTGGGGCCGCTTGGCACTGCATATATTGCCGCATACGGGTATGCAGCGCCGGAAGTCGCTCCGGTCTTTGTTCGCGCCCGGACACTTTGTGAGCGGGTCGGGAACACGCCGCAGCTCTTTGCCATGATGCGCGGGACTTTCGCGTTTCACATTGTCCGTGGAAATTTCCGGTTATGCACGCATCTGGCCGAGGAAATGGTTGAACTGGGCGAACATCGACATGATCCCGGGATCATGATGGAAGCGCTTTTTCTCAAAGGCTTGACCATGCTTTACCGCGGTGACTTTCGCGGCGCCAAAGATTGCCTGGCAACAACTCTCTCGGATTATGATGACCGCAATCGCACAGCTTACTGGGCGACGATGACGGGCGAAGATTCTGGCGTCGCCCTCCGTTGTTACCTGGCACTTGCTCTTTGGTATGTGGGTGATTTCGACAGCGCGCTGCAAATTAATCGCGAGGCTCTCGAACTCGCACGCGCCACCGGCCAGCCCTTCAATATTGAATATGCCCTCCATCACACCGGCTGGCTGTATCAGCTTTTCCGCATGGGCGCCGAGACTCAGGCGGCCGGCGAGGAGGAACTTGAGATTGCCACGGAACAAGGATTCCCGCTCTGGCATGCGAGTGGCACGCTTTACACCGCGGCCGGACACCTGCAACAGGGAAACCGGGTAGTGGGCTTGCAGATGCTTCAAGACGGCCTAGACGCCTATCGCGCCACGGGGGCAGTGCTGGGAGTTCCCTATTACCTCAGTATTCTGGCTGATGGGCTGAGGCGCGCGAAACGCTATTCGGAAGCACGCCATGCGATTGATAGCGCGCTGAGCTTGTCGGAAACGAATGATGAGTGTTTTCAACTCGCCGAGCTGCATCGAATCGATGGTGAACTTCGGCTCGCCGAACTGAATGACCATGAGGGCGCCGAGCGCTGCTTCCGCAAGGCGATCGAAACCGCTCGCAGACAGGAAAGCCGGTCATTTGAGCTGCGCGCCACCATCAGCCTTGCGCGCCTCTGGCGCCGCCAGGGTCGCCGAACCAGAGCATTTGCCAGACTCAATACGATCTTTGGTTTTTTCCGCGAAGACAGTACCACTCCAGACCTCGTTGATGCCAACGTCCTGCTCAGCGAATTGGGCATAGAACGGTTGCGTATTAATCTGGCGGCCGGCGTTAAATATATTCGCGACTGCATTCCGCCTCCTTTCGAGGGAATCGTCTCGGTCGACTGGCGTTACATCCCTTCAGCAACGCTCGGGGGTGACACCATTGGTTATCATTGGGTGGACGATGACCATCTGGCGCTGTATCTCATCGACGTTACCGGGCACGGTCTGGATTCAGCCCTGCTCTCGGTGACCATTAATAATGTCATCCGCACAGGCTCACTTCCAAAGACGGACATGAAAAAACCGGAGCAGGTGCTCGCGCGGCTGAATGAGAAATTTCCCGGTCACCAGCACGGCGGCATCTACTTCACCGCCTGGTTCGGTGTCTATTGCACGACGAACCGGACTCTGTCCTACGCTTCAGGAGGACATCCCTCCGCGATTGTCGTCTTTCCCGGCAAGCCAGACTCACTCGGTACTGGAGGCGACAGGTCCGGTAATGGGCGCGCTGCCCGATGCGGAATTTCCCACTTCGTCATTCACGATCGCATCGGGCTCCCGCCTATTGATCTTCAGCGATGGCGCCTATGAGATACGTCGAAATCGACAGATGACCTGGAATCTGCAAGCCTGTATTGCGTATCTTGGGCAAATCGCGGCGCGAGAAGAAAATCTAATGGATCCGCTATTGACCCGCGTACGTCAGCTCCGCGGTTTCTCCCAACTCGACGATGATTTCTCCGTGATCCAGGCTACCTTTCACTAGGGCGTGGCCCGGAAAGCCGGGCTCGGTTTTCTTGAACAGAGGACGCACCGCGCGTTCGTCTCAGTGAGCGAGTCCAAATCGATCCGTGGAGGATTCTTTCATTGGAGAGTTTCCGAAGCCGGGCCTACCGACGCGGATGCGATAGGAGAAATCCGTGGCATCGTTTGCCGATCTCACGGAGGGATTGATGTAGGCGCGTTTTTTCAACTCCGGGAAAGGAAGGCCGTCGGTCACGATTCTATGCCGTTCGTACATCATCTCGTCTCCCTTGCCGTTTACCAAAATGCGCCAATCCCATGGTATCCGTTCAGTGGCAGGATGTTGGGCACGAATGCTAGGGGTGCAGTTCGTGGTGACCGCATTGTACCAGCGCGGATCTCGAGTTGGTCATGACAACGTTACCAGAGATACATTGCGGACAAACTGTGCCGCTTCCTCCCATGGTTTCGGACCTAAAGCAGACCCTCCTCCTCAGTCGCCTCGGCAGCGCGAAGGAAAGCCAGTGTGCTTTCCCCGATTTCCGTTATCCAGTTTTTAAAGCCGGCAAGACTATCGGCGGTTGACCCAGGCGCCGCCGCCAACGCCGCGCCGGTTCACCCACCCGCCTCCGCCACCTCCGCCATTGATCCAGCCACCCGCGCGATTCACCCAGCCACCGCCGTTCACCCAACCACCGCCACCAACGCCGCGGCGATTGATCCACCCGGCGGCGCGGATCTCCGGTGTGGAACCAAGCCAGGTTCCCCCAACTGCCGCAACAATCGCAGCTCCGGACCACTTACCCAGGCTGCGCAAAAACTGGCGTCGCCCCTGAAGTTCGCTCTGCTTTGAGGCAGGGGTTGATTTGCCGGATTGCGTGTCATTCATGAATGATTTCCCTTTTTGAGGCTTTGTAATTCGTTCATCGTGTTATTCCGATGCCTTTGCAGAGCCGCCGGTCAGCGTGGAGAAATGCATTGAGGCGATCATCCATTTGCCGTCCTTCTTCGTGACTGTGAGCGAGACATTCAACGGGTACGTAAATTCCTTGCCGTTCTTCTTTCCGATGATGTTCCCGGAAGCCATCAGCCATCCCATGTCTACTCCTAGTCCGCCGACTTTGAAATGGTATTCAAAGTCCTGTTCTCCCTTGTCATAGCCCTCAAAGAAGTGTTCGTAAGCGACCTTGATTTCCTGTGGGCCGGTCCACATTTCGCCCGGGCCGGTGCCCATGATGGCGGCATTGTCATTGTCGGTGAGGCAGGCCATGACGCCCGCAAGGTCGTGGTTGGTCATGGCCTCATCGTGTGCCTTGAGCAGCGCTTTGACCTTTTCCAGTTCAGGGTTGGTGGTTCCCTCCTCGGCGCGCGCGACGGGCGAGACAGCGGCTGCGGCAACAAGGCCGGATGCTCCTGTAATGATTGCGGTTCTACGATTCATAGCTGATCTTCTTTGGTGGGTGGTTCTTCTCCGGAGTGGAATTTTAGCATTGGTGTATTGAGCGTCGATAAAAAGTGCTGATCCCAGTTCGGTAAGGTGCATCGACGCCGATTGCGGCGACTATCGGACTTTGGTCCTACACGGCCAGAACGTCGAGTATTCGCGAGGCGGGCACGCGCCAATCGTATCGCCTGAATGGAGGAACGTCTTCAAAGCAAGGCGTGGATCAACCGGTCCATTGCGAGGCGATGCTGCTGCCTGCCGGTTACGAGCTGGAATGGGAGCCGATTGAGAGGACTCGAACAAAGCCAGGGGCGCGCTCGCCGCGCAGCTGCCTGTCTTCCTCATTCCGATGGTGCTGACGACGATCGCTCTGTTCAAGTGATCGGAATGCTCATCAAGAACGCAATCGTTTTGGTCGATGAGATCAATGTGCAGACAGCCGCCGGCGAGACGTCCCTTAACCCGCTCCGGGCAGGAAAGAATTTCCTTCCTGGAGCGGCGGACTATGAACGTCGGCATTTCGGAAGTTTTTTTCGAGAATCGCTCTAGGTTTCAACCGGCGGAGGGACATCGCCGACGAACCAGCCGCCGCCGAGGGCCCGATAAAGGTCGATGATCGATACCAGATAATCGAGCCGCGCCTGGGCGAGGCTAATTTCCGCTGGAAACAGTTCCTGTTGTGCCTGCAGAAGTTCGAAATAGGAAGTAATGCCCATAATGTATCGATCCCTGGAGAGTTCCACCGCAGATTCCAGAGAGGTGACCTGCACTTTGCGCTCATTGATTGCGCGAGCATATTTCTGACGCGAAGTGAGCGCGTCGGATACCTCTTGAAATGCAGTAAGCGCGGTTTTTTCATACTGAAGCTTTGCTTCTTCCCATGCAGCTTCGGTCTGGCGCAGGATGCCAAGCAGGCGTCCGCCCTGAAAAACAGGACCGGTCACGGACGCCGCGACATTCCAAAAGCTGGCATTGCCATTCGTGAGCATGTCCAGGTCGCTTGACTGGCGGCCGAGTCCGGCGCTGAGATCCACGCGGGGCAGGAAATTCCCAATCGCTACGCCAATTTCGGCATTCGTGGCGACGACCTCCATTTCTGCCTGGCGAATGTCCGGTCGACGTTCAAGCAGGGCCGAAGGAATACCGGCTGGTACTCTTGGAGGCACATACTGGGCGGAGAGGGCTGCTCCGCGGGGAATTGAAGAAGGATTGCGTCCGAGCAGCACGGAAAGTTGGTTTTCGACGAGGGTGATCTGGCGCTCAATTTCGGGAATTGTGGCAAGCGTACCTTTGTAGGATGCCATCGCTCTCTCGACTTCGAGATCGGATGCAAGCCTGGCGTCTCGCTGGTTCTGGAAGAGTTCCAGACTGTCCTTGAAAGATTTCGCAGTTCGCTTCGAAATGGAGAGCTGTTCGTCAAGCGAGCGCAACTGAAAATACGACTGGGCAACCGTCGCAATCAGCGTAATCACGACGCCGCGGCGAGCTTCCTCGGTCGCGAAGTAACGCGCATAGGCCGCTTGATTTGCCCTGCGCAGACGTCCCCAGAGATCAACCTCCCACGACGTCGACAAGCCCAGGTCAAAAAGGTTCGATGTATTGCCGCCGGTCTTGACGGAAAGAGTGCCGAGTTGCGTCGTCGCTTCGGGCGACCGCGAACGGGAGGCATCAAAGGTCGGTCCGATGATAGGGATGATGTCGGCGCGGACCTGCCTGGCGATGGCCCACGATTGTTCAACGCGGGTAACCGCGATTTGCAGATCGTAGTTATTCTCGAGCGCTTCCTGGACGAGCTTCTGAACCTCGCGGTCACGGAAGACTTTCCACCACGGCAGGCTGGCGAAGGATTCCAACTGCGGGTCTTTCGAGTCGGAGTCCTGGCCCCGGAATTTGGCCGGGCTGTTAATTTTGGGTCTTTTGTAGTTCGGGCCAACCGCACAGCCAGCCAGGAACAGCGAAAGTCCCGCGGTTATGACCACTGGTACATTGGTATGGCGTTTAAACATCATCTTGGTTGGTTGATTGGAATTCGGTTCCTCAATCAAGGGATTCATCGTGTTGCTGGCCGGATCCAGCCTTTACTTCCGAAATTGTAAAGATTGAGTGCAACAGACCGATATGTGAGAAAGCCTGGGGGAAGTTTCCCAGCAGACGTCGACCAACGGGATCGTATTCTTCGCTCAACAGGCCGACATCATTTTGCACTGCCCGCAGCTGCTCAAGATTGCGCTCGGCCTCCTCAACACGTCCTGCAAGTGCTAAAGCGCTTACCAACCAGAACGAGCAAATAAGAACGTTCCCTCACTGCCGGCCAAGCCATCCACCCCCTCATCAGTGGAGTAACGCCAGACGAAAGGGCCGGAGCAGATCCCTCGTTGGATCGCTTCGATCGTGCCCAGTACCCGAGGGTCGTTCGGCGGAAGAAACCCGCTAATGGGAATAAGCAGAAGGCTGGCATCCAAGGTTGTGGCCCCGTAATACTGCACAAACGAGTTGAGCTTGGCATCAAAACCATGCGTGCACACGTCGGCGTGGATCTCGTCGCGCACCCGCCTCCAGCGCTCAAGAGGCGCCGCACTGCCTCTTCCCTCGGCCAATTTGATCGCCCGGTCGAGGGCAGTCCACGCGGACACTTTAGAAAAGGTGAAGTGCTGTCGCTTGCCACGGATTTCCCAGATTCCCTCGTCTGGCTCGCGCCAGCGCCGCTCCACGATGTCGATTACTGCCGGGAGATCAATTCCGGGCGACTGAGCGGCAGTGCCGCGTTCCGGGAGACCGGCCTGCCATGCTCGGTATGAGACCGCGAGGACTTCGCCGAAGACATCCAGCTGGAATTGTTCGCAGGCGGCGTTCCCAATGCGAACTGGCCGAGAGTCCTCGTATCCTGACAGCCAGGGCAGCTCCAGCTCAGTCAGACGGTGTTCACCTCCGATGCCATACATGATCTGCAACTGGGCAGGATCACCTGCTACCGCTCTCAGGAGCCAGTCTCGCCAGGCCAGCGCCTCCTCCATGTAGCCCGTTTGCACAAGCGGGGCCAGCAAAAGTGCGCCGTCGCGCAACCAGCAATAGCGATAGTCCCAATTCCGTTCGCCGCCGATTTCCTCAGGCAGCGACGTCGTAAGGGCTGCCACGGATGCGCCGGTTGGCGCATAGGTCAGGGCCTTCAGTGTAATCAACGACCTCAACACGTCGTCGTGGTAGAAGCCTTCGTAACGACAGCGACCCGACCATTCCTGCCACCACGCATCGGTTTGCGCCGCCCTCTGAAAGGCATCGCCCGGTTCCGGGCGCGGGAGATGGGAGGGATACCATACAAGCTGAAAAGGGAATCGTTCGCCTGCGGATACGGCTCTTCAAAGAAAACTGTGGGTGAAAAATGGGGGATTTCTCGGGAATCAGGTGTCTAGGTGTGCGTCGGGAGGGAGGCTTCAACCCCCGACTTACTCACAATTTTCTGATCCCTCCCTTCTGTCTGCTCCGACGTAACGGACCCGCCGAGGCGGACATTCTCGCAGCCCGACGGGAGGGGAAGATTGTGAATAAGTCTGAGCGCCCCCTGTCGATCGGCGTCTTCTCTGCGCAAGCGAGAAAGAACGGGGGGCTGGCCGATCCGCGCGGATTGCCGACGATGTGATCGAAGCCGTGGTCGCCTCCCGTAAGGGGAGCCGGGGGCGCTGCGGGCAGTGCGGCCGGCCGGGACCGACCTACGACCGCCAGGCCGAGCGGATGTGGCGCTTCGTGCCACTGTGGGCGTTCGTGGTGTTTGTGGTGTACGCGCCGCGCCGGATTGGCTGCGCGCGATGCGGAATAAGGACCGAACGCATCCCGTGGGCGAGCGGCAAGCTGCGGATCTGCGATCACATGCGGCACTTTCTTGCGCAGTGGGCGCGGCGGCTCTCGTGGCGGGAGACGGCGCAAGTGTTCTCTGTGTCGTGGGCGGACGTGTACGGGGCGGTGAAGTGGGTGGTGGATTACGGTCGGCGCCACCGCAGCCTGGAGAGCGTGGAGGCGCTGGGCATCGACGAGATCCATGTCGGGCGGAAGGAGAAATTCTGGACGCTGGTCTATCAGATCGACGAGGGCTGTCGGCGGCTTCTCTGGGTTGGACGGGACCGCAGTGCGGCGACCCTGGAGCGCTGCTTCGAGCAGTTGGGACTCGAGTTCTGCGAGCGCATCCGCTTCGTGTGCTCGGACATGTGGCGGCCCTACATCGATGTTGCGGCACAGTGCCTTCCCAATGCGCTGCACATTCTCGACCGCTTCCACATCGTCAAGAAGATGAACGAGGCCATCGACGAGATCCGGCGCGGGGAAAGCCGGGCGCTGGCCGCGGCGGGCCTCGCACCGCTGCTCAAGAAGATGCGGTGGGCGTTCCTGAAGCGGCGGACGAACTGGACGCCGGGGCAGCGCTCGCGGATGCGGGCGCTTGAGGACAGCTCGCTGCGGACAATGCGCGCCTTCTTGCTGGTAGAGGGTTTTCAGCATTTCTGGACCTATGTGTCGCCCTGCTGGGCGGGGAAGTTCCTCGACGCCTGGTGCCGGCGGACGATGCGCAGCCGACTCGATCCGCTCAAGAAAATCGCCCGAAGTCTGCGCAACCACCGTCCCCTTCTCATGAACTATTTCAAGGCGAGGAAGGCCTATTCGAGCGGCGTGGTCGAGGGTCTGAACAACAAGGTCAAACTGACCGTGAAACGGGCCTATGGCTTCCGCACCGCCGCAGCCAGAGAAGTCGCTCTCTATCACACACTTGGAAAACTACCCGAGCCCGAGTTCACCCACAGTTTCTTTTAAGCAGGCGCGGATACAGAGAATGTTACCGAGACTGCCGCCGCGTCTTCAGCTAAATCCATCGGGCTGCGGAGGTATATAGCGTCTGGCCCCGCCACGGCAAAGGCGCCCTGGTCGATGCACACAACGGTCGGAATGAGACGTCCGTAGTCGAACCGGGGCGCGAGCCGCATCCGCATCGTAACGCTTCCACGCAATCCCTCGACGATCCGCACAACTTCTGTGATCTCATCGTCAGGCGGCATACAGTCCACCAACCGAACGACACCTTCTTCCGTCTCAAAGTCGGTCTCCAGGAGGAGAGTACCCGGTCGGTAGCGACGCTCCACGCACCGCACCGCGCCCGTCGGTGCGATCCGATAGTAGCCGTTGGCTTCCGTGCCGAGCAGGGCGGCAAACAAAGCGGGCGAATCGAATCGCGGGGCGCACAGCCAATCAATGGAGCCGTTCGTGCCAACAAGGGCCGCCGACTTTGTGTCGCCGACCATCGCATAGTCTTCGATACGGAGGCTCATGGTGAACTAAACTGAATGACGACCTTGATGTCCTCGAAGTTCAGGGCTGACGCCCGATTGGCTTCTGTTCTTGGGCTTGGAATTTTCTCGATCATAACTGGTGGTTCTTGGGGATCGTTTCATGACGCGTCATACGGCACTTTAAGGGTACCGAAGGCGACCACTTGCGCTTTGACGTGACCAACCTGCCTGCGAAAGGTTTCGGATTACTATCAGTGCCCCGGGTTCTCCAGCGCCGGAGCTGCGGCAGGGGCAGGGGCAGCGGCGGGCGTTTTCTTCCCACCGCGCTCCACAATCCGCTGCACGAACACGTAGCAGACCGGGATGAGGAACAGGCCGATCGCCGTGGCGATGGTCATGCCGAAAACCACGCCCGTCCCCATGGTGCTGCGCGAGGCGGCGCCCGAGCCCGTGGCCAGCATCAAGGGTACGCAGCCCAGGATGAAGGCGAAGGAAGTCATCAGGATGGGCCGTAGCCGCAGTCGCGAGCTTTCCACCGCCGCATCGTGAACAGAAACCCCTTCGTCGCGTTTCATTTTGGCAAACTCCACGATAAGTATGGCATTCTTGGCAGACAGCCCGATGAGCATGACGAGACCGATCTGCGCATAGACGTTCAGATCGAAGCCGCGTGCAAACATGCCGACCATCAGGCCGAGGATGACAGTCGGAGTGGCGAGCAGCACCGCGAAAGGCAATCCCCAGCTCTCGTACTGGGCTGCCAGCAGCAGGAATACGAAAAGCACGGCCGCGCCAAAGACGATTGGCGCCTGGCCCTCGGATTTCTTCTCCTGCAGCGTCAGGCCCGACCATTCGTAGCCGGCCCCGGCGGGCATTGTTTTCATGACCTCCTCGATGGCCTTGATCGCCTGCCCGGAACTGTAGCCGGGCGCCGGTGCGCCAATAATCTCGGCGGAGTTGTAGAGGTTGAACCGGCTCACGAAGTTCGGACCGGAAATCTTGCTGATTTTCACCAGCGTACTCAGAGGCACCATTTTGCCACTGTTGTTCCGGACGTAGAACTGTCCGATTTCCTCAGGCTGGCTGGTAAAGTCCGATTCGGCCTGAAGGAACACCTTATAGACCCGGCCAAAGCGGACGAAGTCGTTCACATACAGCCCGCTGAGATAGGCTTGCAGGGTCTGGAACACGCTGTCCACCGGCACGCCCAGCGTGCGGGCTTTCTCGCGGTCCAGCTCCACCATCACTTGCGGCGTGGACGGGTTGAAACTGGTGTTGATGCTGGCGATTTCGGGGCGTTTGGCCACCTCGGCCTGGAGCTGGCGGACGTAGCCGGCCAGTTGTTCGATCGAGCCGCCGGACCGGTCCTGGAGCTGCATGGTGAAGCCGGAAACGTTGCCGTAACCCGGGAGCGGAGGCGGGCCGAACGCCATTGCGCGGGCGCCGGGAATGGCCGCGAATTTCCTGTTCCACTCGCGGGCGATGGCGCTGGCCTGCAACTCGGGCGCGTGGCGCTCCTCCCAGGGTTCCAGACCCACGAACATCATCGCGGCATTGGGGAAGTTCAGGGAATTGAGGATATTAAAACCCGCCAGACCAAGGGCTGAGCGAACGCCGTGGGTGTTGGTCACGATTCCCTCTATCTGTTTGAGGATCTCATCGGAGCGTTGCAGCGAGGCGCCCTCCGGCAACTGAATGGCGACAAAAAGATAGCCCTTGTCCTCGTCGGGGATGAATCCGCCGGGCACGTGCTTGCCGAGCATCCAGATGGCGCCCACAACTACGACGAGCAGCATCATGGAGAACGCGGCCTTTCGGACCAGGCCGGCAACGATGTTTCCATAGCTGCGGCTCAGCCAGTCGAAGAACCGGTTGAAAAGCTTGAAGAAGGCAGAAATCGGACCCCGGCCCGGCTTCGGCTTTTTGAGCAGCAGGGCGGCCAGCGCCGGGCTCAGAGTGAGCGCGTTGATTACCGAGAAGATCACTGCGACAGCAATGGTGAGCGCGAACTGGCTGTAGAGCTGGCCGGTCACACCACCCATGAAAGCCACGGGAACAAACACGGCGCATAGCACAAGACCAATGGCCACGACCGGCCCCGACACCTCCTTCATCGCCTGGCGCGTGGCCTCGACCGGTGTCATGCCATGCTCGAGATGGTGCTGCACCGCTTCCACCACGACGATGGCGTCGTCCACCACAATGCCGATCGCCAGCACGAGGCCGAACATGGTCAACACGTTGACGCTGAAACCTAGTGCGGGGAAGAGGATGAACGCGCCGAGCAGTGAGACTGGCACCGTGCACATGGGTATGAGCGTGGCGCGAAAGCTCTGCAGGAAGATGTAGACTACCAGCAGCACAAGGATCACCGCCTCGAACAGCGTGTGCACGATCGCTTCCATCGAGGCCTTGATCGGCAGGGTGGAGTCCAGCGTGATTTCGTAATCCATGTCCGGAGGAAATCGCGTTTTGGCTTCCTCCAGGATCTTCTTCACGTTGTCCGCGGTCTCGATGGCGTTGGCGCCCGGTGCAAGGTAGATGCCGATTGCTCCCGCAGGCGATTCGTTCAGACGCGCGCGAATGTCGTAAGTCTGCGCGCCAAGCTCCACACGGGCCACGTCCTTGATCTTCACCTGCGAGCCGTCGGGATTGGAGCGGATGATGATTTCTTCGAACTCCTGCGGGATCCTTGAGCAGCCCGAGCGCACGGACATTGAACTGCATCTCCTGCTCCTGCGGCGCTGGCTCGGCACCGATGCGTCCGGCGGGCGACTGCGCGTTCTGCTCCTTGATGGCATTCGAGATGTCCTCGGGAGTGATGCCGAGAACGGCGAGCCTGTCGGGGCGCAGCCAGACGCGCATGGAGTAGTCCTGCGCAGTGAAGTTTTTCACATCACCCACGCCCCTCACGCGCTTGATGGCATCCACCAGATTGATGTCGCAGTAGTTGCCGAGGAAGATGGCGTCGTAGGTGCCGTTCGGTGAATTGAGACCGACTACCATCAGGATGTCCGGGCTCGAGCTGTTGACGACCACGCCCTCGCGCTTCACCGCGTCGGGCAACTGCGCCTCGGCCTGGGTCACGCGGTTCTGCGCGTTGACCTGCATGATGTCCACGTCCGTGCCGACGTCGAAATAAACATTCAGCGTATACTTGCCGTCGTTGGTGCTGTAGGACTGCATGTAGAGCAGCTTGTCCACCCCGTTGACTTTGGACTCGATTGGCGTAGCGACGGACTGCATGACCGCCTCGGCCGCGGCGCCGCGGTAGGTCGTGGTGGCCTGAATCAGTGTTGGGCTGACCGGCGGATACTCAGCGATAGGCAAGCGTATGAGTGTAATCAGGCCGACGATCACCGTCAGGATGGCGATGACCATCGCGACGATGGGACGGCGAATGAAGAAATCGGCCATGACGGTTACTCCTTGCCGTGCGTGGTTTCGCCTTGCGTGGCATGGCCGGCTTCGGGCGGTCCGGCTGCCTGCGCGACCGCTTCGGCGACCTGCGCCGCCGTCCTCGGCTGAACCACCATTCCCTCCCGCAGTTTCTGCACGCCCTCGACGACAACACGCTCTCCGGGCTTGAGACCTTTCAGAATGATGGCATCCGGACCGATCCGTTCCGGTTTCACCTCGACCGGCCGCTGCGATGCCTTGTTGTCGTCACCGATGACCCACACGAAATTCTTGCCCTGCAGTTCGGTCAGGGCACGCTCCGGCACCAGAATATTGGCTTCCCTGGAGGGCACGCTGATTCGCACACGGGCAAACATGCCCGGTCGGAGGACCTTCCGGGGGTTGGGAAACTCCGCCCGCGCCCGGATGGTGCCCGTGGTGGAATCCACCACGCGGTCGATGAAGACCAGTTTTCCGGGTTCGGGGTGTTCCGTCCCGTCGGCCAGGATCAACGTGACGGGCAGCTCGCCCACTTTCCGGCCGGCCTTACTCGCCTCGCGTTCCGCCTGCAAATAGTCCACTTCGCTGATGGAGCAATAGAACCAGATCGGATCCACCTCGGAGATCGTGGCCAGAAGCGTGGGTTCGCCTTTCCCGACCAGACTGCCCACCGACACCTCCTTCGCGCCGATGCGCCCCGACAGCCGGGCCCTGATGTCGCAGTAACTGAGATCCAGTTCTGTCGATTTCACCAGCGCCTCGGCCGAAGCTACATTGGCCTCGTTCATTTGCATTCCCGTCAAGGCGTCGTCGAGATCCTTCTGAGCAACGGCTTTTTTCTCGACGAGCGGTGTCAGCCGTTTCACGTCCAGTTTGCTCTTGGCTAGCGCTGCCGTCGCCTCCGCCAGAGTCGCCTTCGCGTTGGCGAGCTTTTCCTCGTAGGGCCTCTTGTCGAGCTCGAATAGTGGATCACCAGCCTTCACCTCGCTGCCTTCGACGAACAGGATCTTGTCCAGAAACGATTCCACCCTTGCCCGCACCTCGACGTTCTGCGGCGAGTCGAGCTGGCCTATGAATATGTTGGAGAGCGTGAAGTTCTTCTTTTCCGCCTCCATGACCTCCACCACGGGCGGCGGCGGTTGCGGCGGCGCTGCTTTCTTGCAGCCGTATGCGGTCAGCGCAAGCGCTGCCGCGATCAGCAACCCGGCCTGGGGAATTTCCGCGATCCATGGCATAGCGGGTAGCCTTTTCCTGGATTTGATATCAGTATTCATAGGTGGAGAACTCGGGGATGCTGCCCGGCGCGATGTCGATGCTCGGGTCAAGCCGGTTAATACGCTCGCCTCGCGCCACCCACAAGCGCGAAGAGATTGCCGACGGTGATCTTCATTAAGATGCATGGAGACGCGATAGGCCGCCATGAATATGATCCCGCCACCTTTCGCATTCCTATCGGACCTTGGTCCTACGTTTCTGCGCCGTGCATCCAAATAGGACGAAGTTAGGTCCGATAGCCGGGACGCCCCCGGACTGACGCGAGCGCAATGCCAAGTCCGCCGATCCACATTTACATTATGAATCAGGAACCGTGCGCAAGATCGCAGCCAAACCTCACCATCAATCGGCACGTCGGTGCACCGGGGACGCGTCGAGTCGCGACCTGACAGCTTCCGTTGAAAGTGCCGCCCGAGGCTATCCGAGCATTGAAGCACAACTGCAATTCGTCGCGAAAAGCAAACCGTTCCGGACGGCTTTCAACGCGGCATGGCTGCGCGAGGGAAGGCGCAGGAAGGGGTCACTTCCGGGCATTGGTGCAAAAAATATCATCAATTTGGGCATGCGGTATTGCCACCTCCTGGTTTCCACCGGGGCTTGGGTGCTTGTTGTCCCGGCGTGGCGCGGAATCCCCCAGGATTGCATTGGCGGAACCTCCTTACATGTTTCGCCTTCGAGACTTCCCAATCACGCACCCTGTGCGTTAAACACTTCCAGCAAGGTGGATAGCGGACGCACAGAACATTTGGGGATGATCCGAAAAGTCATCGGCCGGATGTCGCAGAACTCCCAACTCAAGGGCTGGGCCGTCGCGCTCGAGAACTCTCTTGACCAGGGAGATTACAGTTCATGAGCCGCACCGTCGCCTTCTTCAGCTACACCCACAGTGATGACGAGGCTTCCCAGGGTCTGCTCTCAAAGATCCGGGAGACACTGGAACACCGGGTCCGCTTCTATCTCGGCGAACCGGTCGAAATCTTTCAGGACGTGGATAGCATCAAGACGGGTGATGACTGGGAGCGTAAGCTTGAGAGTGCGCTCGCGACGGCCGCCTACCTGATACCCATCCTGACCCCCTCGCTGTTCCGCAGTGATTTCTGCCGCCGTGAAATCCAGTGGTTCTTTGACCGTGAAGACCAGCTCGGACGCGGCGAGATCGTACTCCCTGTTTATTTCGCGTCGATTCGCCACTATTCGAAATCGGCTCCGGACAAACTGGTAGCACGCTGTGCCGCGCGCCAGCATCTCGACTGGGTGAAGCCGGAGTTTCGCCGAAAGCGCGTCATCGACGATGATCTTTACGCGGAGATCGACAAATTTGCTGAGGAAATCGAAAAAAAGGTGCGGGCTGCGGATGCTTTCGCAGGTGAACCGATTGGCGCTAGAGCGGTTCCGGCCGACGTCGAGGAAGCCGGTGCCAAACTGAACTCCTCCACTGCCGCTGACGCGCCTGCGGTCGACACCGATAAGACCAAACCATCCCCCGCCACGGCGACCAAAGAAAAGCCGTTCGTGAACTCGCTCGGCATGAAGTTTGTGCCGGTGCCGATCACCGGCGGGCCGACCTATGGGCAGCGGGTTCTCTTCAGTCTTTGGGAGACCCGAGTGCTGGACTACGCCGCTTATGCGAAGGAAAACCATGGAGCGAACGGCGAATGGAAGAACGTCGAATACCTAGGCGAGAAGCAGGGACCGACACATCCGGTGGTAAATGTGAGTTGGGAGGATGCGAAGTTGTTTTGCACCTGGTTGACGAAGAAAGAGCGCGCGGCCGGTCTGCTTGATTCGCAGCATGAATACCGGTTGCCGACCGATCACGAGTGGAGTTGCGCCGTTGGAATTGGCGGCAAAGAAGAAGCAAACACGAGCCCGAGTGAGAAGAACGGTAAGGTCCAAGACTTCCCGTGGGATGCTTCCGGTAAGCAGTGGCCGCCGCCCCCCAAGGCCGGGAATTATCCCGGGTTCGAAACTGGAAAATTCGGTTGGTTCACGCTTATCGGATATCAGGACCCGTATGTGTTTACGGCCCCTGTTGGTTCATTCAATGAGAACGATCTGGGACTCTTTGATCTCAGTGGGAACGTCTGGGAATGGTGCGAAGATTGGTATGACAACAACCAGAATTCTCGCGTGCTGCGTGGCGGCGCGTGGGTCGTTGGATATCCCAAGATTCATCTGCGGTCGTCCGACCGCAACAACGAAACGCCCGGCAATCGAAACGACAAAAACGGCTTTCGTTGCGTGGTTGTTCGGTCGAGCACGTTGCGGGATGTGGATGCTATTGTAAGTCTGCCCATCACCGGGGGGCCGACCGATGAAACCGGTTGTGCGGTCGAACGGGAAGCTGGCGAAAAGTCGGCAGATGCGTCCAAAAGAGAAGAAGGTCAGACCGCCCGCGGGGCAAGTCCCGCAGAAAAAGAACCGCCGGTTGCGCCGCAACACAGAGTTCCGGCGGCCTGAATGGGGGGGAGACAAAGCCCAAAGGAATAAAATGACTGATTGCACTGGTGATTCTATTCAGCTGCGCAATCGGCATGTATTACTTTTTCTTCAAGGCTGATTCTCAAAGCGGACAGGTTGAACCGCCTTCAACACCGGTCCCTGTAGAACCTGCTACACTCGATGTACTGGAGCCGACCCCAAAGGCCATCGAGAAATCGAGCCCGTCCCCTACCACTAAACCGCGGTTGGCCAAACCTTCTGTCGAAACCGCGACCAAAGAGAAACCTTTCGTAAACTCTCTCGGCATGAAGTTTGTCCCGGTATCGATCACCGGCCGGCCGACCGATGGGCAGCGGGTGCTATTCAGCATTTGGGAGACGCGGGTGCAGGATTATGCCGCCTTTGTGAAAGACAACCCCGGAGTGGACAGCGAATGGAAGGATGTCGAATACAGGGGCGAGAAACAGGAACCGACACATCCGGTGGTCAACGTAAGTTGGGAAGACGCGAACGCTTTCTGTGCTTGGTTGACGAGAAAAGAACACGATGCCGGGCGCTTGGATTCGCAACACGAATACCGGTTGCCGACCGATCACGAGTGGAGTTGCGCAATCGGAATTGGTGCCAAAGAGCCAGCAGACGTCAGCCCGGCTGAAAATGAGGAGAGGTTTAAGGTCTGGGATTTCCCCTGGGATCCTTCTGGTCAGCAAAGGACGCCGCCTCCTGGGGCTGGAAATTTTGCCGGAGCTGAAACACGGAAATTCGGTTGGCGCACCATTGACGGCTATCAGGATAAGTATGCGTTTACGGCCCCTGTCAACTCCTTCAATGAGAACAGCCTCGGAGTCTTCAATCTGAGCGGAAACGTGTGGGAGTGGTGCGAAGATTGGTATGACAACGAGGAGAAAAACCGTGTCCTGCGTGGCGGCTCGTGGAACCTTGTCTCTCCCGTGTTTCTGCGGTCTTCGCGTCGCATCAACAACGCGCCCGACACTCGCAGCAACGACTACGGTTTTCGTTGTGTGGTTGGTGCGGTGGGTCGGTCGTCGGCTCGAAGGTGGCACCTGCCGCACTTCCAAGATCAGCCCGATGTCGCGCGGCTCCCGGCTGCGCGGCCAGAGCCAAGAAGCCACCTAACCGCGCGGACCGCGCCCCGGTCGAACCCGGATAATGAAAGGGCGGCGAACAGCGCCGCGGGTTCGTGCCCGCTCGGATCGGGGAAAAGACGCGGCGGGCCGGCGCAGGAAAGTCACGGCGGCTCATTGCTTCCATTCGACGCTCGCCTGTCGTCCATTTCGGTGAGCCGATGGCTTTCGGCAAGCCGGAAGTCGCTGCCGTGCAGATCAGCCATCGCGCTCCGCTCGGACCCTTGCGGTGCCGTGTGGGGCGAATCGATGCACGGGAGCGCGCAACCACGGAGTGGCCATTCGGGGATTGTAAGGAGATTCGACGCGTTAAGAAAACGCCTCGAAGGATTTCGCGCGAAGCGCTTTGGAGTGCTGCGCGTCCCCGCGCCGCTTTCTTCCCGCCCTGAAGAAATCAGTCATCTTTGTCACGCAATACCACAACTACCTGGAAGGAAAGATCGTTTTCCAGTCCTCCTTCATGCTGACGATGGTCCAGCCGCGCTCTGGTCCTAAATCCAGTCCGCGATCCAGTCGGCCGACATTTGATTCGCGGTCGTAGGCGAATTCACGCTCGGCGTCGTCGTGGTGCACGATCATGGCGAACCGCGGCCCGGGGCCGCTCGTGGTCCATTCCAGCATCTCGAAATCGCCGTCGGAATTGCCGAACGCCATGATGGGGCGACGGCCGATATGCTGGTTGATGCCGACGGGCTTGCCGCCTTTGTCGTTGATGAAATTCAACTCGGGCAGGCGCAGGAGCACAGGGTTTCCGTCGCGGACTTCATACTTCGTTACGATGCTGCTGCCGACGACCTGCTCCGGCGGGATGCCATAAACCTTTTCGACCCAAGGCCGCATGAATTCGATCCCGCCACCAGACACAATAAACGTTTTGAATCCATTTTCGCGGAGATATTCGAGCAGCTCAATCATCGGCTGATAGACCATTTCGGTGAAGGGCTTGCCTGTCTTCGGATGCTTCGCCTTCGAGATCCAGTCAACGACGATTTCGGAAAACTGTTCGGTTGTCATTCCGGCATGCGTGGCCATCGCAAGCTCGAGCAGCGCCTTTTCGCCCCCGGCCAGTGCGCCCTTCAAATCACCTTTGAGCACCGAGGTATAGGGTTCCTTTTCCTTCCACTCCGGGTGTTCCGGTGCGAGCTGCTTGATGCGGTCCAGGATGAAAATCGCCTGGAAATACATCGGCTGTTCTGCCCAGAGCGTGCCGTCGTTGTCGAACACCGCGACGCGCTCCGCAGGGGGTACGAAGTCCGGGGATCCTTCCTCCGTCACCTTTTCGACAAACGCAATGATGGCTTTCTTCGCCTCAGTGTCGTTCCACGATGGAAGCGGATCTGCAGCGTGCAATAAGGAGCAAATCAGGATGAAAAAGGGAACGAGTGCTTTCATTTTGGTTCAGGGATTGAGTTCGGGGAGTGGAGAGGTGCTGGTTCGGACGGAGGGTTGGCGAGCCGAGGCGCGAAAACTGGATGCAAGGGCGTGACCGAGCCATTGGGTGGAGGCCGGCTTCGGACCGTATAGGTGTTGATGGAGTTGGAGGAGATGGTGCTGGAATTCCGGTGAGGGAGCGAAGTCCGGACGAAGGCGCCGCCAAATTGCCCAGTTACGCGCGGCGGATTGAGGATCGTTGCTGCGGCAGGACTTCAAGAAGGCGCGTGTAGCCCGACGGGAGGGAGGATCATAACGTTCACGCAAGCGGTGGAGAAGAGTTCCGAGCGGCTTTCGAAAAGACAGAGAGGCGGCGAGGAAGATCAATGGGATGAGAAACCAGAGAAAACGTACGGGCGAGGGCTTCTGCGGAGGTGGAGGGGGAGAGGTTGCGGTGAATGTGACGGCGGGCAAAGTCTGGGACTCGAGGGTTTCGGTCTGCGGATTCCACCAATGATATCGGATAGCGGGCAAGGTATACAGACCCGGCTGCTGAACGAGGTAGGTGATCGTCTCTCGCCGCTCGCCGAAGAATTCGCCACGTTCGGTTCGGTCACGAGTTTCGGGCTCTCCGGGATAGACGCGGATGCCTTCGGGGGCGTCGTGCGGCGCCGGGGAAAGGGCCATCCCGGTCATCTGCTCGGCGCGCTGGGTAATGGTGCGCTTCAGGACGGCACCAGTTCCGAGCGGTCCCGGCTCCGGATCCCACGACTCGTCGATTTTCAGAGAGTCGGTGGTGACAATGAAGCCGAGATTCTCGCTGCCTGGCGGGCGGCGGAGTGTGAGTGTAGCGGGTTTCGTGTCGATCGCGGAGTCCGTGGACGGGCCGGTGTAGCCCTTCTTATGGCTGAAGCGGGCGGTAATTTGGGGGATCGTCACGGGGCCCTCAGCCTGAGAAAAGAGGGCAAATTCGTGGCGTTGGATGAAGGTCTCTGCGTCGCCGTCTGACTCGGAGGATAGTATGGGGTTACCGATCTTGATGACGGCAGTGTTTGCGATCTCGGGGAGATCGAAAGCCGCGGCGCCGGTGAAGCTGCCGTCGGCGCGGAGGTCGATGAAGAATGGCATTCGCTGGCCCGTCCAGCCCGCCGATTCGGGAACGACGAGTTGGGCGCCCGGCTCAGCGTGCAGGGGCCATGCAATCAAGAACGTAACAAGAAACATCAAGATCGTCCTCGTCCATCGTTCTCCGACTCGCCCTCGACGGGCTGATTGATCGAGGACGAAGAGTGAGGTACGACGAGGAGGATACGCGAGTGGTGTGCTCAGGGTACATTGCGGGGTTTTTCGGACGCGGTGGCAGCCTGATAGGCAAACTTGGCCTTGAGAAAGTTGGCCGGCCGTGTCTGGACGCGGCGCAGCCAGAGCGCCTGCATCGACGTGCTATCGGCCGCCTGTTCGCCGGTAACCTGCGTGTCCTGTCCGCCCGGCTTCTTCTTGTCGAAGACGATCTCATCGGCGCCGATCTGCTGGTCGCCCATTTTACCCCCCTCGTTCTTAAGGAGATTTGCACGGGCGGCGGCGAGGTCGCGGTTCTCGCGGGCCTCGGTCCAGTCGGGTTGGAGTTTCAGCGCGCGTTCATAGCTGGCTACAGCGTCCTCATACTGGCCGAGGAAGACGAGGCAATTGCCGCGGTTGTAATGGGCTTCGGCAGTGTCGAGACGGGCGAAAACCGGCTGGGCCTGCTTGAATTCACCGGCACGGTAAAGCGCTGTGCCCTGCCACATCGGATTTCGAAAATGCTCCGCTGCGGCTAGGAAGTCTCCTGTATTGAATAGCCGCCGCCCCTGTTGATCGGGTGTGAGCCACAATGCGGACCAGGTTAGAGCTGCGAGAAGGGCGAGCAATTTCATGCGGCCTTTGGGGTTCGAGATTCGCGGCGGAAGGGCAACAGGGCGAAAACAGCGAGGATGGGGACGATGAAGTAGCCGGCGTCCTGCCAGCGTTCCGTGCCGTCGGCCGAGCGGGAGACCGGCGGTCGGGCAGCACCTCGGACGATGCGTGCGACGTCGGCGTTGTCGTCGGTCATAGCAACGAGATCAGCGTCGAGTGCCCTGGCGAGGGGACGGAGAGGGTCGGGCTGATTACCGGCAGGGCCGATCGCGAGGATCTGGGTGAAGGGCGAGCCGGCGGCGCGGTAGCTTTCCGAAAGGGCGGGCGTAGCACTGGTTGCAGTGTCGGTGATGACAAGGATGGTGCCGTTTCCTCCATTGGAACGGATGAGATCCGCACTCCGATCGAGTGCGAGATCCAGGCGATCGCCGGGTTCAGGCATCATCTCGGGGGAGATCTCGGCAGCCATGATGGCTACCACTGCGGTATCTCTCGTAGGTGGGAGGACAAGGTGAGCAGTGCCCGCGTAGGCGATGAGGCCCATGGGCTGCCCTGGACGGGCTTCGGCAAGGTCGGTGATTTTGAGCCGGGCGCGTTCGATGCGGGAAGGTAGAGGATCGGGGGTATCCATGCTGGTGTCCACCTTCAGGAGCAAGATGAGTGGTGTAGCGTCTTCGGCGAATGGACTGGGTACGGGCTTCCAGGAAGGGCCGGCGATGGCGATCGAGGCGAGTAGCCAGGCAGTGAGAAGCCACACGTGGCGGTTTGGGCGGTTATCGGGGTGATCCGTGAGAGCTTCAAGCAGAGCGGGGTCAACCTGGGCGCGCCAGCCCCGCAGCGGATCGGCGCGGCATTGCCACAACCACCAGATCCCCACGGCGAGTGGCCCGAGCAAAAGCGCAGCAGGCCGAAGGAAATGGAAGGACTGGAGCATAGGGTAAGCGGAGTTACTTACAGAGTAGAGCGTTAGTAATGAAGGAGGATGGGTATGTCAGTGCTTGATCTCGTCCTCCTCCTCGTGCTCGTCCTTGATGAATTGGTTGATCGAGGACGAGGGACGAGGGACGAGGGACGAGGGACGAGGGACGAGGGACGAGGGACGAGGGACGAGGGACGAGGGACGACGACGAGGAGGTATCATTTCGCAAGTTCGAGTTCACCGGTGACCGGGTGGACGCGCAGGGGAACACGCGTGTGTCGTGCCAGGGCCGGGGCGCGGCGCAGGCTGACTTTGGAAGCAAGTGATATCAACAGCGCGGCGAAAAGAGAAAAGTAGAAGATGTCGCGGCGCGGTCTGTGGGAGAGGGTCTTTACCTTGCGGGTTTCAAGGCGGTCGAGTTCTTTGTAGATGCCGGCGAGTTCCTTTCGGTCGCCGGCGAAGAACGAGCGGCCGCCGGTAGTGCGGGCGACTTCGTCGAGCGTCACCCGGTCCAGCTTGTCCTCGCCCACAGTGGTCGGGTCGCCGATGGCGACGGTGTGAATGCGGATCCCGCGGGCGGCGGCGATGCGGGCGGCCTCAACCGGCGGAACCTGGCTTTTCGTATCATTTCCGTCGGTAAGGGCGATGATCGTTTTCGCGGGGGCGTCGGACGATTCGAAGAGGTTGATCCCGAGACCGATGGCGTCTCCGAGGGCGGTCCGCGGGCCGGCCATGCCGACAGCGGTTTCATCGAGCAGTTGCCGGGAGAGGGCAAGGTCGGTGGAGAAAGGGGCCTGGAGGAAGGGCGAATCGCCGAAAACAACGAGCCCGACGCGGTCGCCTTCGCGCTGCTCCAGGAAATCGCCTACGATCTCCTTCACGGCAGTGAGCCGGTCGACGGTATTCCCGGCAGCGTCCGTGAAATCGGCTTGCTCCATCGATCCGGAGAGATCAACGAGAAGAAGGAGATCGCGTGTGGGCAGGAGTTTCTCCACTGGCGGCTCGATCCATTGGGGGCGCGCGAGGGCTGCGAGAACGAGAATCCAAACCAGTGACGGCACGGCAGCTGCAAGTGGCCTGCGGACCATCCGGGTGGCGAGTGGTGTGCTGGAGATTGCCCGATCGAGACGTTCACCGAAGGGAACGCGAAGAGTCGCCGCCCGCTGCCGGCGCGGGGGAAGAAGACGCCGCAGGAACCAGGGCAGGGGCGCGAGGAGAAACATCCAGGGATATAGGAAGCTCAGCATGACCGTTTGTGGTGTGTGATCCAGCGGGCGGCGAATTCGCGGAGCGCGTTGAGATCCATGGAGCTACGATCACGATCGTAAAGGGAGAGGGAGAGAACATCACGGACGGGTTGGGAGATTGGGTCCGGAGAACGGGCCGCGAGCCAATCGATCCAGCTCTCCCCGCCAAGGGTAGCGACGGTTTCCCGGGGGGCGATGACGAGGGCGGTGCGCCGGAGGATTTCCGCAACGGCCTCGGTTGAGGCGGCGCCGGAGAGTTCGCGCAGGGCGGCGCGGCGGTACGCGTCGGACTTCCAGCGGCGGAATGCAAGAATTGAATAGTAGATAGCGGTCGCGAGAAGGATTGTGGCGAGAACGATCCAGCCTGGAGCGGGCGGCCACCATGGGACTTCGTGCGGCAGGACGATGTCATGGAGATTCGCGAGGTCAGCGGGGTCGGCAGACATGGATTTTTGAAGACAGGAGTGGCGTGCTATTGAGAGGAACGGTGGCCGAGTAGTTCGCGAACCTGATCACTGACGGGGCTGGCTGTGGAGAGCGGAAAGAGCGGGATGCGGAGCTGGCGGAAGAGTGTCCGCCAGTGCTCCAGGAGTAATTCAAAGGATTTACGGAAGGCGGCTTCGAATGCTTTGTCGGAGGGAATCTCCCAGGAACGGCCACGGTCGTTCGCTCGCATCCCTGGGTACCCGGCGAGCTGGGCACCGAGCGGATCGTAGACAGCGGTGACGATCAAGTCGTTGTGAGCACTGAGGCGGGTAGCAAGCTCTTTGGTGTCGTCATTGGCGCCGTCGAGGTCGGTCACGAGGACGACGAGGTGGTCGTGGTTGGCGCGGCGGAGGGCGGACTCCAGGGCATTGTTAAGGGTAATGGTGCCGATGGGCGGTTCGGGTTCGGCAAGGCGCTGGTTGAAACGCGTTATTTCATGGAATAGGCGAAGGGCCTGGGTGGGTCCGCGCCGGGGGCGCACTGAGACGATCTCCGATTCGTTGAAGACAATGCCGCCAACGCGGTCGCCCGCGTGGAGAGCTCGCCAGGCGGCAAGGGCCGCGAGCTCGGCGGCAGCGACGGATTTCATCACACGGCGGCTGCCGAAGAACATTGGCGTGCGCTGGTCAACGACCAGCAGGACCGGACGTTCGCGTTCTTCGCTGAAGACTCGGACGTGGGGCGAGCGGAGTCGTGCGGTGGCGCGCCAGTCGATGGCGCGGATGTCATCACCGGGCTGGTAATGTCGAAGTTCCTCAAAAGCGAGACCGCGACCGCGGAGGCGAGAAGCGTGCCGGCCGGAAAGCAGCGAAGAAACCGGCTGGCGAGGGAGAAACGAGAAGCCACGGGCTTCGGCCTTGAGGAGAAGTAAGTGATCGAGGGTGACGGTGACCGAGAGGGATCTCACTGAATTCCTCCTTGTTCTTCAGTCCCATCCTCGATTACTGGCTCATTCGAGGACGAGCGCGAGAACGAGGGACGAGGACGATTCTCGGGATGCTGGCACTGTAGTCTCTCGTCCTCGATTATTGTCCCTTTCGAGAAAGAAGGACGTGAACCATTCTCGGGGCCGTAAAACGATTCGTCTTCCCTCACTCGCTTTGAACTCTCATCAAAGCGCTCAACGAGCTTCGCAAGCATTCCGACAATGCGAAGGAGCATCGACTTTCCTTCCTTCACCCGCAGAGCATCAGCGAGCTTCCTGGCCACCAACGCGTCAAGGCAAGCTGCGCACTCAATCGCAGACCCACGGGCATCGTCGAAAAACTTCGCTCTCTGGCGGCCTTGCCGTTTGCCGTTTCCCTCGGCCGTGTTCAACAGAGCGGAAAGGCTCGCACGGTCCAGCTGATCGCATACTTCGCGGTGAAAGCCTTTGGCGTTGTCGCGGATTTCAATCAGCAGACTCGTCACCCAGGACACGAACGCAAGTTCGAGCTGATAAAAGTCAAGTCGCTCGTGATCAAATTGATGCGGGCTGTTGTGGTCTGTCATTGGATTCGGGTTTGTTCACTTCCTCCTCCTGGTCCTTCATACTCGTTCTCGAAATCGAGACTCCCTTGAATCGAGGACGATTACGAGAACGAGGGACGAGGACGATGTTCGTCACACGGCAACCACCTTTTCAAGAAGCGCCTCGACAACTTCAGTGCGGGTTTTGCCGGCGGCCTCAGCTTCGTAGGAAAGATGGATGCGATGAGCGAGACAGGCAGGGGCGACGCTGCGGATATTTTCCGGGGAAACAAAGTCCTGTCCGTTGAGCCACGCGTGGGCACGCGCGGCCGCATCGAGCGCGATAGTGCCTCGCGGGCTCGAACCAAGGCGGATCCACCTGGCGAGATCGTCGCCGTAACGCTTCGGTTCGCGGGAGGCAATGACAAGGTCGACGATGTACCGTTCCGCAGCTTCGGCGACGTGAATCGCGTTTACTTCCCTCCGGGCGGCGAAGATCACTTCCTGCGGAATGGCAGGCGGCGGTTCAGACGCATCGCCGGATTTTTCCCTGCGAACGAGTCGCAGGATAGCGGTCTCATTGTCGGCGGGCGGATAAGGAACGTGGACATAGAGGAGGAAGCGGTCCATCTGTGCCTCGGGCAACGGGTAGGTGCCTTCCTGTTCGATTGGATTCTGGGTGG
The DNA here is from genome assembly GCA_963805815.1 of uncultured Verrucomicrobiae bacterium. Classification (GTDB taxonomy): domain Bacteria; phylum Verrucomicrobiota; class Verrucomicrobiia; order Chthoniobacterales; family Chthoniobacteraceae; genus CAWDWA01. The sequence continues at coordinate 722,061 of CAWDWA010000017.1, read as the reverse complement.
CGAGGACCAGAAACAGATCCGGCAGCTTGTGCGTTGTGCCGGCGACGGTGATCTGGCGTTCTTCCATTGCCTCGAGCAGCGAGGCCTGAACTTTCGCGGGCGCGCGGTTGATTTCGTCGGCGAGGACGAGGTTGCCGAAAATTGGACCGGGCTGAAAATCAAAGTTGCCGGTCTGTTCCCGGTAGATCTCCGAACCGCTGACGTCCGAAGGCAGAAGGTCTGGCGTAAACTGGACACGACTGAACTCGCTTTCGATCAGCGTTCCAAGGGTTTTGATCGATCGTGTTTTTGCGACGCCCGGAAGTCCTTCCATCAGGACGTGGCCGTTGGCGAGCAGGGCAACGAGGATGCGTTCGACAACAGTTTCCTGGCCGATTACGGCAGAGTTCATCGCGGCAGAGATTTGCGAAAGCGCTTCGCGGGAATTCATTGGGAGAATTTCAGGGTGAGAGATACGTCGATCGCACGAAGGCCGCACCCCACCGTTCGAGGGGGTGCGGCCAACGGATTCAATTCACTGTTCGGTCGGACGGTGTGTCAATTGCCCGCGCCTTGCGGGTCCATCATCGCTTGCATCACACGATCGAGATTGAAGCTGCCGGGCTTTTGACGCGGCGGGAACTCTTTGAAGCTCTCCAGCCACTTCGCGATATAGGCGCTGGCCGGCGCAAACACGAACATGTGGTCTACCCACCATTTGTCATAGCCGATGCTCTCGTCCCACGCCCGCTCGAAGGGGTCCATGCGAAGGTTCGCCAGCATCGGCGCTCGCAGTGTCTCGAAGGGCGTCGACCAGACTGCGATTCCATGGGCGTTCTGCCGCATGAACGTGAATTTCCAGTTTTTGTAGCGCAGAGCTGCGACGTTGCCGTCATCGGTCCAGTAGAGGAACTCATTGCGCGGCCATTCTCCCTCTCCCTTGAATGCCGGCAGCAGGTTGTAGCCGTCGAGGTGCACTTTGTAGTTCATGGCGCCGATCTTCTTGCCCTTGAGCAGCTCCTCCTTCACATCCGGCTCACCTGCCGCGGCCAGCAGCGTGGGAAGCATGTCCTCATGCGCACCAATATCGTTGATGACGGTACCGGGCTTGATGACGCCCGGCCAGCGAATCGCCGTCGGCACACGGAAACCGCCCTCCCACTGCGTCGCCTTCTCGTTCCGGAACATCGTGGTGCCGCCGTCGGGCCACGAGAAAAACTCCGCGCCATTGTCGGTGGAATACATCACGATCGTGTTCTCCTCGAGCCCCAGTTCCTTGAGCTTGTCCAGCAACTGACCGACCATCGCGTCGTGCTCGGCCATGCCGTCGGCATAGATGCCAAGACCTGTCTTGCCCTTGGACGCCTCCTTGAGGTGCGTCCAGATGTGCATCCGGGTGCTGTTCCACCAGACAAAGAAGGGCTTGTCGGCCTTTTTTGCCCGCTCCATGAAATCCAGCGCCCTGGCCGTGACTTCCTCGTCCACGGTCTCCATGCGCTTTATTGTGAGGGGGCCGGTATCTTCAATCTTGCCATCCGCCGTGCTCGAGATCACGCCGCGCGGCCCGAATTTCTTTTTGAACTCCGGATCCTTCGGGTAATCGGGATGTTCCGGTTCCTGCTCCGCATTCAGGTGGTAGAGGTTGCCGAAGAACTCGTCGAACCCGTGGGCTGTCGGAAGCATCTCGTCGCGATCGCCGAGGTGGTTCTTTCCGAACTGCCCCGTCATGTAGCCCTGTGCCTTGAGTAGCGTCGCGATGGTCGGGTCTTCCTTTTTCATCCCCTCGGGCGCACCCGGCAGACCCACCTTCGTGAGGCCGGTCCGCATGGGGGACTGGCCCGTGATGAAGGCAGCGCGACCGGCGGTGCAGCTCTGTTGGCCATACCAGTCCGTGAACAAAGCGCCCTCCTTGGCGATGCGGTCGATATTCGGCGTCCTGTAGCCCATCATGCCCATGTTGTAGGCACTGACGTTGAACTGGCCGATGTCGTCGCCCCAGATCACGAGGATATTGGGTTTGTCAGCCGCTATTGCAGCCCCGGTGCTGATCACCAGAGCCAGTGTGGCGGCGAGAAATACTCGCCTCCGGTAGACTATTCTTTTCATAAGGTTTCTTAATTCGATCTTTGCTTAGACCCAAACATGGCATGGGCTAAAGCAGCGAATATCGCGTTTATCAGGCGTCCCGCCATTGAACCTTGGTTCAACATGGCGTCCGTCACGGCTCGGTCGCCTGGGTTGCGCGCTCGATTGCAGCGAGGAGGACGCCTTGATCGACCGGCTTGAGCAGATACTCCGCAATGCCCAGCGAGCGCAGTCGCTGGGCATTCCCGTGTGCATCTTGAGCGGTAATTGCCACGACCGGCGGGTGCGAAGAGCGTTTGGCCAACTCGGCCATCACGTCAAAACCCGATATTACCGGCATATGCAGATCGAGCAAAACACAGTCGAAGCTGTTCGCAGGATTGGCAGAGATAAAATCAGTACCGTTGGTAAAATACACCACCCGAAACCCGCGAGCGCGCAGCAGTCGGGACAACGCGATGCACATTTTGGGATCATCATCGACCACGGCGACAAAGGGCGGACGATTCGGCATGCGCCCAATAAAGCGCGGGGTGGCTGACTCCCGCCATTGAACCTTGGTTTATCCCAGCGGTCAGGATGCGGGATTCACTCCGAGACGCTGTGCGGCCCTGGCCAACTCGACTGCAGACGCCATTCCCATTTTCGCGGTCACCCGCATGCGGTGCACCTTGACGGTCTGCTCGCTGGTGCCGAGTTCCACGGCAATTTGTTTGTTGAGCTTCCCGGTAATCACGTGCTCGAACACTTCGCGTTCGCGCCGGGTGAGATTCGCAAGCCGGGCCGAGAGGTCGGCCAGTTCCTCCATTTCCGCCGCCTGCTCCACCGAGCGAACAAGCGCCGCTCGCACCGCGTTCACGAGATCCGCTTTATCCACGGGTTTGGTCAGGAAATCCACCGCACCGGCCTTGATCGCACGCACGCTCATGGGGATGTCACCCTGACCGGTAAGGAAAATGACGGGCAGAGCAACGCCACCACGCTCCAGGCGCTCCTGCAATTCCAGTCCGCTCATGTCCGGCATTGCCACATCCAGCACAAGGCACCCCGGATTAACGGGCTTGTACTTCGCGGAGAACTCCGGGGCGGAGGCGAAAGTGCGCACGGAAAAACCTTTCGAACAAAGGAGACGCGACAGTGCCTTCCTCATCTCCGGATCATCATCCACGAGAAACACGGTCCCTGATTTCATGGCAACTTCTCCTCTTCGACAGGCAATTCCATGTGAAATGACGCCCCCTTACTCCTGGGTTCCGCCGAGAGTCTTCCCCGGTGCGCCTCAACTATCGAATGGCTGATAGCCAGGCCGAGGCCGAGGCCGTGTTTCTTCGTCGTAACGAACGGTCGAAAAATGCTTTCGACATCTGCCGGCAAACCACAACCCGTATCACGAACCGAGACCCGCACATACCGATCAAGGCGAGATGTACTGATTTCCAGTCGCCGCGAAGTCGGTTCCTTTTCTGACATCGCATCGCACGCGTTAAGGATCAAGTTCAAGATAACTTGCTGGAGCTGCACACGATCGCATCGCACACTCGGCAGATCCAGGGCGAGATCCTGCTCAACAGTCACATCGCGCTCAATCAGATCTTTGCGGACCAATTGCAGGACCTCTTTCACGATTTCTCCGGGATCGTGCGCCTGCCTTTTCAACTCGCCCCGCTTTAAGAAAGCCCGCAGTCGTTTGATCACCTCCCCTGCCCGATGGTCCGCCTTGACGATGTCAGCAAGAATGCTGCGAATTTCCGCGAGTTCAGGTGGATCCTGATCGAGCAGAGCTTCGGCGGCTTGCGCGTTGCTCAGGATGATACCAAGCGGTTGGTTGAGTTCGTGCGCCAGCGACCCGGACAGGGTGTTCAACATCGCCGCCCGGGAAAGGTGCGCCAATTGCCGCCGCTGTTCCTCGAGTTGCCACTCGATGCGTTTTCGTTCCGTGATATCCCTGCTTGCTCCGCGCGTGCGAATCGGACGATTCCCGTACCCTTTTTCCGCGCAACCCGTCGACGCAATCCATCGCACGCTACCATCCGGCAGGACGATGCGATGCTCAATGTCGTAGCTTTGGCCATACTCGACTGCATGACTGACCGCCCTGCGCACTTTTGACGCGTCGCGCGGATGGAGCCGATCCAACACGTCGGATATTTTGAGCCGTCCTGTCGGCGGCAGTCCAAAAATTGACCGCCACTTCGGCGAAGCTATGATCTCACCGCTTGTTACGTTGCGCTGCCATAACCCTACGTTTGCCGCATCCGCGGCGAGACCGAGGTTCGCATCCATTTCCCGGGCTCGGCGACGGGCGGCAAGCAGAAGAATGATAAGGGTTGTTTGCACGATTGTAACAACGACAACGAGGATCACTGTCCCTCGATGCGATTCCCAGAGCCCTGGTTCGCGAAAGATTACCCTGCTGCCCGATGGAAGGGCCGATTCGGAAATTCTCCAGTGCTCCAACTCCCGTGCGTCGTAAGCCGGAGTGCTCAGTGGCACGAATTGCATTTCCATGCTGGATGCCGGTATGCCTGCCAGAATTTTTACCGCCACCTCAGCACTGTTCCTGGCCACCTGCCTCATCGGGATCAGCCGCCCACCGAGAATACCAAGTCCGAGTTGCTGCTCCGTGTAGCCAAAAACCGGAACGGCAGCGGCGGCGCGAATGGCAGCCAGCCCAGTTTCAAAGACGTGCGGAATGCCGGCGGCATCGCGATTCAGAATGCCGACAAATATGGCGGAGTTCTGTGGCAGCCGCTTCACGGTCTCCTGCATTTGTTGTAGAGATTGATCACTTAGCCAGTGAAACGTGATGTTCTTCGCGAGCCCTGGCCACTCCTCCATCAACTCCTGCTGCCAGAACTTTTCGAGGGGCGCTACACCCATGACGACATAGACATGCCGGGTTTCCGGAAGAACGCCCAAAATGTTCTGCAGTAGTTCGTCCAGGCCAAGATCCAAACCAACTGCTGTGAGTTCCTTCACCCCTGACACGCTTTCCAGTCTGCGTCTGTCCACCCCGATTGCCAGCAGCGGCACATCCTGAAAACGCTCACCGTGATACTTCAGAAAAAACTGCAAGGCAGGTGCGCCCGAGCACACTACGAGGTCAGGCGCACCTTCCGCGCAGATTGCCGCCAGAAACTCCATCAATTCTGTGTCCCGGTTGACGCCCTCAAAACGCGCCATTTCGAGTGAGACATCGAGAAACTCGACCGGTTCGGGGCATTGGCGAGCGAGTTCCGTCCGAAACTGCGCCGCCAGATCGCTAAAGGGGGCGAAGTCCCGACCGAAAGAATGGATCAAAAGCACACGCTCAGGGCCTTTCGCTTTTGCTGACGCCGTTAGCAGCGAAAGCATAGTGATGAGCCAAAGAATCCTGATGCGAGACATTGGAGCGCGACAATATTCGGAAAACTACGGGGATACTAAACTGATCTGTCACTGCGAGAGTCGAAATTGGCATCAACGAACGGGCCGGGACTCCAACTCCGAATTCCGTTCTGCTGAGCTACGCTTCTGGCATGACTGTGGACTGGCTGTGTCCGTCAGATTCTGCAAAAGGGGACCATGGGGTCGGGGTGGAAGTCAATAGAGTCGAGGCTCATTCAAAAACGTTCGCACGCAAAGAACCACATGCGGTTCTCTCGCCGATTTTCGAAGCCGCGGGCCTTTGGCAATCGATGTCATTCCTCGATGTTTCTCAGCAACGGATTGATCCATTTCACGCCAGGGAATCGGGAGAAATCCGTGTCCGCAGTATGAACCTCCGCACGAGTCCGCAAAGCAGTGGCGGCAATTTGCGCGTCGGTGGTGAGGTTTCCGCCCATACCCTGTGCAACCAACCAGTCGAGCGCCTGGACGACGTCGGACTCCTCCTGAGGAAGGAGACGGGTGGATGGCATTTCCATCCAAGAACGGACATGCCGGCTTGTTTCCTCAATTGTCAACGGGTCTTCGAATGCGCGACGGCTCGTTCCGATTCGGACGAATGCAAAAAGGACGACCGGGCAGAGTCCGACGGGTGCGCGGCCGGTCAGGCATCCCCGCCACCATTTGGATGCAGTCGTGTGAAACGGGCTGGCCGCGTCGTAAGCGTAAAGAAGGAGGTTTGCGTCGGGAATGATCACGCCACCCGCTTCGAGAGAGCGTTAGTCTTGCGGAGAAACTCGTCGATTTCGATCTCGTCATCAATGTGATGAAGTCGGGAAGGATCGAGCCCGACACGCACCTTAAGCGGCCGGGCTTCAATTATGAAATCAGATGAACTTCCGCGCGATTCCGTACCGAGGCCGCGCCGAACAGCGTTATTCAAGACCTCCTTGAACGATTGCTGACTCTGTTGGACGGCGCGGCGTAGAAGCAACTCTACGTCGGCATCGAGAGTGACTGTGGTTCTCATTCAATCATCAAAGCAGCAACATTCAATGCTGTCAACGCATCACAACTCTTGTGGCATTCTACCTATTCGCGATCCAGCGGCTTCCCTGTGGTCTTCAGCCTCAGTCGCCCCGACCAACCTGTCGGGATATGCTCTAGGATTTCCCGGAACTGCGGACGCCCGCACGGAACGCGGAGTCGGGGACCATCGTGTGTTGATGAGGCTTGGCACGAGCCTCGGAATCGCCCCCCCCGGCAACGGCAAGCGGGCCAGAACACTCGCGATACACCGTTCGAAGCCCGGCCTTCATCCGCGAAACCGCTCGCTCCACGCTTCGGGAACTCCCTGGGTCAAGGAAGACTATGCAGGTTTGATGTTGATATTGTTCCTGAAAATATTCTCCGGATCGAAACGCGCCTTGATCTTCTCGAGTCGCTCATAATTGCCACCGAATGCCTCGGAAACGCGTTCGGTTTCATCGGCGGACATGAAGTTCGAGTAAACTCCACCGCGTGCAAATGGCGCCGTGGCCTCGAAAAACTCGCGGGCCCATGCCACACAACGGCTGTCGTCGGCCGAATCCCGCCAGCGGCAGTGAACGTTGAGCACATACTGCGTATCCCTGTGACTGTACGCGGTGGCGTCGGCCGGAACCCGCGAAGTCTGTCCCCCTAGCTGCGCAAGGAAGATTTCGCACTCGGGAGAAGGCAGGCTATTTCCAAATCGAATCACGGCATCAATGGCACCATCGGGCAGATCCGTGAAGTTATGAGATTTCCAGTAATTGCGCGCACCCTCGGTGAGAAGCGGATCGAAAGCCTGTTGCCAGTTCACAAACGGCTGAACGCCGACATGTTGACCAAGCACATCCCCGAAGCCGCGGATCCTTTCAACAAGCTTTTCGCCGTCTTCCGGCTTGCCGCAATAACACATCGGAAGTAGCAAAGCCAGGCGACCATGATCTTCCTCCTCCAGGAATGGCAACGGTGGCGCTTTCCGCAATACCGACCAGACTGCAAATTCATCGGGCAGAGTCGCCGTGTAAGCACGGAAATGCTCATATACCTGTCGCGCCTGTTCTCCCGGAAACGCAATCACACCACAAAGCACATCGGGCCCCACCTTGTGCAGTTGGAACTCGAACTGTGTGACCACACCAAAATTGCCGCCCCCTCCGCGGAGCGCCCAAAGAAGATCGGAATTTTCATCCGCGCTGGCGCGTATCAGTTCTCCCTCGGCATTCACGAGATCCACAGCAACGAGATTGTCGACGGTCATCCCGAACTTCCGGGAAAGCCAGCCAAACCCACCGCCGAGCGTGAGTCCCGCAATCCCGGTCGTGGAATTGATGCCCGTCGGCGTAGCCAGACCATACAGAGCCGTAGCCTCATCGAGTTCCCGCAGATTCACGCCGGGTTCCACATACGCGCGGCGTGCTTCGGGATCGACCCGGATCGCTTTCATGCCGGAAAGATCGATCACAATACCCTCGTCACACACGGCACTGCCCGCGATATTGTGACCATTGCCGCGGATCGCGATCGGAATTCCCTCTTCGCGACCGTATCTTATTGCTCTGGCAATATCCGAGGCATTGTTGCACCGCGCAATTAGCGCAGGCCGTTTGTCGATCATCCCGTTCCAGACCGAACGAGACTCGTCATAATCTGAAGAGCCCGGTAATATCAGACCTCCACTTATTTCATCCTTTAGTGTTTCGACTGTGTTCATTTTATTGATTCTTTCGATTGTTGAAATTCGTGCGCAAATTTCGCCGATTCATTGGATCCGCGAAGTGCTCGGGTGCGCTCGAAATATGCACTCCAGATTCCCTTTGGAGAGAACTATTTTATCACAAGTGCGAAAAACTTGATGGTTTCCCCAGTGTTGTGTCCGAATAGTTGTGCCGCGAAGACTTTGCCCAGACCGTCCTCGATGATGGCCCCAAAAAGAAGCATTTTTGTTCTAGCCTAACTTCCCCCGAATGAGGCTGGAATTGCCGATAAACACAGGATGTCGGACTTTTTCAGGCTACATCTGGGCTATGTCGGGAAGTTGGGCCCACCGGGGCGGGGCGGCGAAGAGGTGAAGGAGGTCGAGTTTGGCTAAGAGGACATTGAGTTCGGCAGGCACCCTGGTAAGGCGTGCCAGGAGTGGACGGCCGCGCTTTGTGACCGAGATGTGAGCGAGACGGATGCTCTGGAGTTGGCGCAGGATGCGGGTGACTTCCCCGGTTTCTCCCGCGGCACGCCACTGACGGGCCAGGCGCGCACTGATCCAATCAGCCAGAAAGCAGAGGCGCACGTGGTTGAGGACGCGTTCGGCTTTGTAGTGGAAGACGGGGCGCACCCGCAGGTAGCTCTTGAGTTCGCAAATGGCCTCCTCGACTTCGAGCAGATGTTTATAGTGGTTTTGGACTGCGGGCGCATCGGCTTTCGCGACAGGGAGATTGGTTTGGAGAAGATACCAGCCGTCGTGAGCACTCTCAGCCGCCTTGTGCCAGCGCGACGGCATTTTCCTTGAATTCGCGGTCTTAGCGACGCGTGAAAGGCCTCGACTTCTCTTTTCCTCGACTCTCCCAGAAGGTTGAATATGGGGCTTTGAGGAAAACAGAATCCACGCCCCGTAAGCGCCACCCCGAACTTGCGTACCACGCTGCCGGCTGAGAAAAGATGTGAAAAGAAATTCAGATTTAGCCTGGATGTCTTCTCACGGAAGACGATGCAGATAACCAACTCCTGCTGTCACGCCAGTTGCTGGCGCGCCATAAGGAGTCCTGGCTGGTCAGGGACGTCGTCCAGGAAAACGTTCAAGGCCCGGTCAGTTTGAGTTCTTGTTTACGCCGAAGGATGAGCGGACAACGGCTTCAGTCGTCGTTCCCTGTCTCATGCATCCTGCCGGAAAGGAAGGTGTCGTAGGCGGCGAGATCGAGCAGGCCGTTGCCGCTCAGATTGAACACGATCACTTTTTTCCGATTCTCCTCACGGCACATAATCGCCTCGTCGATCACGACTGAGATCGCATGCGCCGATTCCGGCGCGGGTACGATACCCTCGATACGGGCAAACTGAACCGCCGACTTGAAGACGTTAATCTGCGGCACCGCGATGGCATCGATCAGGCCGAGCCTTTTTAAGTGGCTCACCATGGGTGACATGCCGTGGTAGCGCAGGCCACCGGCGTGGATGCTCGGCGGCATGAACAGGTGGCCGAGTGTATGCATCATCATGAGCGGCGTCGTTTCCGCCGTGTCACCGAAATCGTAGCGCAGTTCGCCCTGACGGCGATGATGCGGTAGCTGTTCCCCTCCTTGATTACCCGCTCGACAAACGGATATGCCATACCGGCAAAATTACTGCCGCCTCCGGCGCACCCAACGATGATGTCAGGTTCCTCGCCTGCGAGCTGCATCTGCTTGACTGTTTCCTGTCCCTATGACGGTCTGGTGCAGGCAAACGTGATTGAGCACGCTGCCAAGAGAATATTTGGTGCCGGGATTCCTGGCTGTATCTTCGATAGCCTCAGAGATCGCAATGCCGAGGCTGCCAGCGCTGTTCGGGTCGAGGCTGCCGGCGCTGTTCGGGTCAGCGGCGAGTATCTGGCAACCAAACTCGGTCTGATTACTAGGGCTCGCATATACGGTCGCGCCGTAAGTCTGCATGAGGAGCTTGCGGTAGGGCTTCTGTTGAAAGCTCACCTTCACCATGTAGATGATGCATTCGAGGCCGAATACACTGCACGCAATTGCCAGCGACGACCCCCACTGGCCCGCGCCGGTTTCGGTGGCGAGCCGCTGGGTGCCGGCGCTTTTATTGTAGTAAGCCTGAGGGATCGCGGTGTTGGGCTTGTGACTGCCGGTTGGGCTGTTGCCCTCGTACTTGTAGTAGATGTGCGCAGGTGTCTGCAGCGCCTTTTCGAGACGCACCGCACGCAGAAGCGAGGTGGGTCGGTAAAGCGCATAGACGTCCCGCACCTCTTGCGGAATTTCAATCGTCCGCTCCGCGCTCATCTCCTGCGCTACGAGACTCTCTGGAAAGAGAGCCGTCATCACATCCGGCGTCACGGGTTCACGCGTGCCGGGGTGCAGTGGCGGCGGCATCGGTTCCTGGAAATCCGCCGAAAGGTTATACCAGTGCGTCGGGATATCCTGAACGCGGAGAGGGAATTGTGTATCTCTGCTCAAAAAGAAATTTGCCAGGCACTAATTAACAGGCGGGTTGGAGTAGCGACGACTTGAATGGCAGCACATGCCGTCCCTCCGAACTCGTGCCTTCCGGAAAGACCACGACAGGCAGGTATCAAGCGCTGCCTTTAATGCGGCGGCGGTTCGCCTAACATTCAGGCGACGGGTGCGGTCTATGAAAATCGTGCCCGCCATACGCGCGAATGTCCCGAAGATTGGCCAGATTGAGACATCGCTTTCGCGATGAAAAGGGGTGCCACCGCGCTCAGGGCGATAGACTTCCGGATAGCAACGCTCCACCAACCGATCGAAGTCTGAGAGTTGTGTGTTCATGATGGTCTGGAAGATTTGTCGCGTCTTCCGCCATTTCCTTGCAGAGGGGGCCGGGTAGGTAGCACATTGTCGCCTGGGTCGGAGTGACAACAATTTCCGTGTAGCTAATAGTCGCCGCCTCGCCGCGGTGCATGCAGATGCTGAATGGCCCGCGCTCCGGCTCATGAGAGGCATGCAATCGCCGCAACCATGTTAGTTGCCCCGCATCCGGCTCCCGCCATGCCTTTCGGCAAATCGCACTGCGGACGACCCGCACCCGTGGCTCATCGTACCCGGAAGAGAACCAATGTCGCGGCTCCCATGCATGGGGACATTCGCGAAGTTGCCTGCCATCCCAACGGAACTCGGTGAGTTGACCTTCGCCTGAAGTGACCGCGATGAGCCGGAAAGGCGGCATGTCGCGAAGTTGCAGATGCGCAAGATCGCGACGGGCATCTTCGAGTAATCGGTATCGGAGAAGCCGGGGAATCACAATCCCGCGAGTAATGGGCTCTTCGATTGCCTGTTGACGAACAGCGTGCCAGTTAATCAGCGTAAGACAAAGTCCATGCTCGTTGATGCCAACCCATGTACCACCTTCGGGTTCGCTCGGGTATAGCGCGGCTACGCCGCCGTCTGAGCGGATGCGGGGTGGAAACGCCTCCGGCCGCGTGAGCAATTCATCGCGATTCATTCCCAGATAGAACCCGTCCGAATGTGGAAGAAAGCTAACTGTGCACATGATCTTAACTGGGAGCCGGGAGGTCCATGCCCGTTTATGGTAAAGCAGGAAGGAAACTTCTGCTCCCTGGCTTCAATCTGCCACAGGATAGCTCCGCGTCACGTGGATCGTCAGCCACCAAATAGCGTCTCGCCCTGGCGTAAATCTTCGATCATGCCGCGCAGAATCAGTGTTTCGTTCACAATCTCTCTCCGATGATCGGCAGCGCGCGCCGATGGATGAAAAGCAGGATCGTTGAGCAGATCGCAACCACGAGTGCCAGTCCGAATAGCAATCCGCCATCGTTCATCACCACAATGCCCAGCACCGTGAGATGGCTCATGATCGCCCCGCCGATCACACCAAGCGCAAGTGCAGCGCCGAGCCACGTGAAACGCGGAACGAGCAGTAGCACCGCGACGATCAATTCCGCCACGGCGGAGCCAATTCTGCCCCGCGGTTCGAGGCCGACTTTGGACAATATGCAGACCGACTCCGGCGCACCGCTGAATCTGAAATAGAGCGTCTGCAGCAGAATGATCGCCGCTACGATGCGGCAGATCCGAGCTCACGACGAGTTCGGATTTGCTGAGTGAATGCATGGTTGTGTCCATGCCTCGTTCGTCGCGGTGGCGGTAGAATCCTTACGGCAAACTTCGACCTTTGTTAATGACTGGACGAGCGGGATCGATCGAACGCATTCGAGCCGGACATTCAACCGCGAGAGTACATCTATCGAATGCAAATTGGGCGTGGGTCCCGACGCTACGAACGTTTGGATTACGAAAATCGCATTTAGTGGTTCCGTCTGCGCTTCTGAATCAATGGAGTGCAATGCTGGCACGGCATTCCATCCTCGATGCAGTAGCGGACCATGTCGGCTTCCAAACGAAGTTCACCCGCGCGCATGTCGCCTCAAGCTCCTGCTCAAATTCTCGGATCTCGGTTGGTCTCAGCTCATCCGCACCGGAACGTTTGCCCAGTGGCGAGAAAATCAGTCCGATCGCAGTGAGACCCATTGCGCTGCCAATAAACATTCGCCGAATGAATGGGTCAGGAACGGCGGTGAACACCGGAGAGTCCGGGAATTCCAGGAGAATCGTAAACGCGCTGGCTGAGGCCATGAAGAGTCCCAACAATACGGCTTCGATGAAGTACTCAGGCCGGTGTGAACGAAGTGTGCGGATCATCCGGGCGAATTCGTCGCGCCCGTTATTGAAAGCTTACAATCATCCATGCAGTTCCAAAACTGCGCGCGCCTTCCGGTGAGCTCCTCCTGAGTTCATGGTCTCAACGAGGCGGGCATTCCGACTGTTGGGTGGAGAGCCGGAGGAGAGGAAATTGTGGCAGTCGTGCAACGCACTGCTAAGGAGGACGTTCGGGCGGATCTTTTTTGGGTCCTCGCCCTGGTGGGCCGCGCGTGCCCCACGGCTTCGCACTGGTACTTTCCGTGAATCGGCGTTGATTCCGTCCGGCAGGGCAAATGCCACGGTTCCACACTGCTTCACACTACGTTGACGGAATGCGACCGGGATCGACGCCTGCCGAGCCGTGTTCCTGGTAATCGGCTCTTTCTCATACGGTGCAGTCTGGGAGCCCTTCGCCAGCCGATCGCTCACCGATCAGGTCACGCGGATGGGTCCCGGGGGCACAGGAGGTTGCAGTGGACGTTCGAAGATTACCTTCGGAACGCCAGCGACCATGTTGAGGGCAAACGTCGCCGGGTTAAGTGTGAACTCGCTTTTCAGGTTCAATCGTCCCCCTTTGAGAACGACACCACGCGGTAACGAGAAATTCCGGGAATCGTCATCTTTCGCCTCAACTCCAAAGTGGACGGTCTCCCTCGGCAGATGAATTTCGTATCTCGTCGGCGCGCCTTTAAAGAGGCAAAGAAGAATGTCCGGAGCGAGTCGGTCGAAACGTACGCGCTCGTTCCTGATTCCAGCGTTCGAGTTTGTGGCCTCCACAGTCATAAGCGGCCATCCTGAAACTGCGGCTGATCTCAGCAGAAGACCGGTGTAACGGTTCTCTGGTTCCACTGATTGGCGAAGTTCGCTCGATTGCTCCGAGTGCAACTTTTTGTCGTGCTCATGATCGCCTTCCAGGATGCACCCAATGCTGAAAGCTCCATCCAACAGGCAATCGATCCAGTGAGGGTCGATCTCGAAGAACCGGATGGACTCGACAGGGAGCATTCTCTCATCGGGAACCAGATATCGAAACGGGACGGATTCCAGCTTTCTCAAGGAAGTAAACCAGTCGCTCACCACTCGCGGAAGACGAATTCCCATAGAGTTTCCCGGGGGAGCGGGCCCTGAAGGCGCTTTGACGGGCAGCAGAGCCAGTTTCTCCAGCATTGCCGGATCCGTGTGTCGCAGCATACGGCGATGCTCCCGCTTCCATTGGTAAAGCGCCTGGGAGATGCGGCTGTTTGCGAGGCACAGCATTCTGCCGAGCTCCCAGGCCGACGCATAGCCGGTGTAGAAAGGCCCCGATCGCTTGTCATAGACGAGGAGGGCGTCGGAAGTTGCCGATGGAAGCGGCAGGTCGATGTAGGTGGGACCGGGCACGAGCGGCCCGCGGTACCACGAGTAAGATTGGCTCCCGTCGCGAAACTGATGTGGCAGAAAGGTGAATCCGGCGGCCAGTTGTATCTCCACTTCCTCGTCCCGGTTCCGGGGCAGCCGCAGTGTCGCGGGATTGTCGCAGGAGACATGCAGCACATCCGGCTTCTGAAGGATATGCGGACCTTTGGGACGCCGCAAAGTGTAGCTATGGTTCTCGGGATAAACCGGGTCCGTGATTGTCCACAAGTCGAAATCATTGCGACCGTTTTTCCCGGTCGGAGGCAGGCTTTTCAAAATCGCTCGATCCGAAAGGAACACGCCTGCTTTCGAAAATTCGGTTCGCAGCAGGGTCGGAACCTGATCAGTTCCGGACTCAGGAGCTTCTTGCGGCGCATTAGAGCCGTCGGTCACGAACCGTTGATTGAGATGCAGCAACAGGCCTTCGAAGGTGTGCTTATGGTTCTCGCACGAAAAACGCCATTGGTGCAGTGAGACGAATCGGGTGTAGTCTTTTGCGGACCTGGTGAGCCGTCCAGTATCGTCGAACCTGCCTTCGAGGGAGATGAGGTGGACAGACGTGGTCTTTCCCGCGCGGGGAAGCCGATTTCCGATGACGAAGGCATACTCCGCGGCGCTTTCGTCCGTGACTTGCAGGGCTTCATCGGGGGCGTTCCCCCAGAGCAGAATCGACCCTGCCAATGTCCGTATGGGGGGAATGTCTGGATCGATGCTCAGTGCGGAACCCAGGCTGGCGGTCGCCGAAAACCCCGGTAACTGAATCAAGGAAAAGGACTTCCCCGACAACGTCATGTCTGAAGCGCCGAAGCTCATCCAATTCCTCGAGTCTCATCGGCCTCCTCTGGATGCCGGGGAATATCGGCTCTATGTCACCCAGGATCTGTCGAAAACGGCGAAAGTTTCCGACAGTTTCGGCGGGAAGAAGCCCTACACGTTCGAAGTGGCGGGACCGAAGTATTCACTTTCTCCGCAGGAGATCGCGGCGGTCTTCCCTCCCCCCGGGAGCCTGGGAGATCACGACAACGTCCTCCCCCATGTGGCGCTTCGCCGCAGCACACTGCCATGGGAACGTTCCGGCGCCGCTAAAGATGAGGCCGACGTGGAGTCCGGAGATTGGGAAAAGGCTCCGCCCCCTGGCTGGCGCTGGTCATTTATGATGAAGATGATGTCAAGAGGGGTGACATTCGCCTGGCGAAGCCCGCTTCAGGCAAGGAAGCGCTGACGGTGGCGACGCTCGATGTCCTGGATGCAAGTTATCCTTTTCAAGATGCGGCACAGGGAGACACGGTGGTATCGGCCGTGGATGTCAAAACGGAGAAACTCGGAAAATATCTTCCAACGGCCAGAGAATGCCGGCTTCTCTGTCACGTCCGCAGGAATATCTTTTTTGGGTCTCTTTCATTTTTCCATGGCTTAATTCCCAGTGCGTCGAGGTAGCGGTTGCGCACCGCGACAGTTTCTGGCTGCAACATCGTGATCCCGATTGTTTCGCGATTTGCCTTGCCGAAGGCGTTGGACTCCGGGTTCTGCCCCGTGAACTGGGAGTTGACGCTCGACGAAACGATCGGCGAGCGATGATCGTCCCAGCTCAGTTTGTCGGACGAAACGGGTTCGGACGCGTGAGCCGTCGGCGGTTTCCTTGGCGAAATGCGGAACCCGGTGACGCCGGAAACAAACTTCTCGTCGGGGTTCACTTGAGGTTTCTCACCACTGGGGGCGCCCCACAACGCGGCAGGCACCTTCTTCCATACGGGTTCGAAGCGAAACTCGTTGGTGACATCTGGGGAATCCCCTCTCGAAATGCTCACCTTGTGTGTGGAAGCGCATCCGGCGGCGCCCACTGGAGCCACCGCGATTGCACCAACCAGCTCGTGGTCTGCTCCGGTTACCACGTTCGTGGGCGGTATTAGAGGAATCAGCGAATTCGTTGTGATCCGAAGTTCTCTGGGGTTGACGGTCCCAAAATCATAGTTCTTAGGATCCCCAGCCTCTACGAGACCATTTTCCAGCGCCACGCTGACCACGGCGTCTTCACCCGGCAGGAATGCTTCCTTGAAATGTGGCCAGTCAATAAAAGCCCTCTCTTTCGGGGTCTGGTCCCCGAGAGTCACTGGAATTGTGGCCACAGACAGGTCTACTTCGGCCGTCCCGGCGAATTCCGGACCCCAGAGATGAAGCTGGGCTCCCACATCGACCGAGATCGTTCCAAGAACCGTGTCGTAGGATCCTCCGACGTCGATGTAGGTCTCGGCATCGTAATGATAGGGCTGCCAGGCGATGAGGAAGTCCGCTCCGACATTGAAATGTGCCCGCAACTTGCCCGAGTGGTAACTGGCCTCCAGATGGCCTCCAGCCATCAGCGCATGGGAGGTAAGCGCATAATAGGCGTCCCCCTTGATCACCAGTTCTTCCGGGACGACCTGCCAGTTGAATGCGAGGCGGGGCACTCTCGGATAATGAGCCGGAGGGATGAATTTCGGATGGTAGCCTCCCAGCGTCAGAACGAAATCGCCGGAGTGATCGCCGGAAAACCAGCTGTAGAAGGAAAAGCGTCCCGAAAGATGACAGTCTTTCGAAAGAACGAAGGAATCCGGGGTGATCCGTGCATCGACGGCGAGCAGTCCCTCATCGGGAATGAACCGCGCCATCAGTGCGATGCTGACTTTCGCCAGCGGTTCCACAGGGGCGGCGTCGGGGATCGGTGTCGGGGCGACCATCGTGGACAGGCCGATTACGTCGATCTCGAATCGCTTCCCGAAGCTGACACCCAGAAGCGCAAAGGAATCAATGAGGTTGAACGACGTAAACTTCACGCCGACAGCGAGGAAATACTGTCCGAGGTCTGGAGGCAGATAGCGCTCGAGCTTTCCGAGTTCCGCCATGACGTCGTCCGGCAGGCCCGCACCCGCCGTCGCCTCGGCGACGAGGGGAAAAGTGGCCATCTCGTCGATCGAGGGCATCAGGAGCGAGCGGTTGTAGCCGAATCCCGCCGCCATTCCCGTGATGAAGCAGAACGATGGACCGCCCAGCGGATAGTCCAGGACCGCATAGATGAAGAGCGATGTGTCATCGCCTATCGCGCTGTAGGCGCCGATGGCGGAGAGCGTGAGGGCCTCGGTCTTGATGAGGGCGGTGCCGGCGAAATCCATCTCGCCCATTCGGAGGAAGCTTCCTCCGACCTCGACCGGCCCGCCCGCATAGTCGATCCCGATGCCGCGGAGCCGGAAGGACGGGTCGAACCTGTCGAGCGGCGAAGAAACGCCAAGCCCGTCGAGCGACAAAGAGAGGCCACCCACGTTGAGCGACGCATCGAGCTCGAATGTCACTCCACCGTCCTGAAGCCCGGCGCCGATCCGCTGGAAATGGGCGGGACCGAAATGCTTTCCGATCGGGAACCATTTCAGGCTGTCGTCGGGCAGGGCTACGGGTCCGGATGCGGCGTCGGGGCGAATGATGGCGGGAGCATCCGTCGCAGCGGACGGGGAGTTCTTATCGGCCTTGATACCGTGCTCCTTGTCGATGTCGACAGGGAGCACCAAATGGAGGTCCTCCTCGCCAAGGTGCAGGGAGGTGGCGAGACTGATCGATCCCTTCCTTGATGGCCGGGGCGTCCCCTTCGCCAACAGTTGGAAGTGGAGTCGCCCCTTCGGGCAGGAGAGTATTGACGGGATTAACCAGCTTTTCGACATCGTCCTTGCCGATCTTCCGCGATGAATAGAGTGCCTGAAACTCCAGACTCAGCGTCTCATGGGCCGGCAGCACCTTGCCAACGAGTGGGAGGTTTGAAAGGTTTAGGCCTCCATCAATGTTGATGCCGAAGACCTTCCAGTGGATGTCGGATTCTTCGTGCTGCTCCAGCGCGCAAAACGCTGAATGTAGGGTGATGGACAGATCCGTTTTTGCCGCCCAACTGAATCTCGCCGGCGAATTTCTTCTCGAATGCTTCGTCGTGGTGGCGCCGTCGCCGAGCATTTGCGTCAGGTAGGCAACGATTCGGTCGTGAAGCACCTGCGCCGAATTGGCTGAAATCAGGCTTCGGCCGGTATAGGCGGACTCCAATGCCGCATCGGAATGCGGAGTCCTTGGCGTAAGATCGGGGCTGCCCGCCGCGGGGGCAAAGCGGGTGGACAGGTGATCCCGCGCGAAATCACCCTCATCCGCCGTGGAGGCTCTTCTCCTGGAAAACAATTGAGCGGACCATTCCACGTAAATGGGACGAGCGGGGTCATCCTGGCGGCGCCGATCCGAAGGTTTGAACGGGCCAACCACGCGGTCTTCGAGGATATCCCAGAACGACAGCCCGGGGACGCGTGGCAACTCGATTTCGGCCCACTCCGACGAGGTGTCGAGCCTCTCGGCCGCGCCGGGCAGATGGACGGCAAGCTCTGGAGGTGCCTCCAGCACGACGACTGGATCGCGCGGCGCCCAGAAGCGCGGGCCTGGGATCGCCTTGAGAACCAGGGCCATCGCGCCTTCCTTTTCAAGGTTTGCACGCGAGAGAAGTTCGTGAATTTCCGCGGCGTCGGCATCCCGTTTCGCGGTGATCGCGAGCACCTTTGCGTCGATTCTTTCGATGGATTTGACCGTCGTCGATTTGATGAGGTACGCGACCTTGTCGGCTTCAGGGAATTCGTCGCGGCTGGCCGGTGGCGGATAGGCGCAAAGCATGTATTTGTGCCAATCGGATGAGAGGCGATCCAGCAAGGTCCGGCGCGAGCCCTGGAGCTTCTCGAGCTGCCGTTGGAGCGAGTTCAGTTGGTGCAGCGGAGCGATGCATCCGGAAGGGATGAGTGGCCCTCCGGGCGTTCCGGCCGCACGGCTGTCCGCTGCCGCTTGTCCCACGGCTTCAGGCTTGATGAGCCAGCGCATTCCAGCATGGAATGCCGTGAACCCCCTGGCGTGCCGGCTTTCCAGAAACTTCGGGTACTAATCGTGTAACCGGTGCTCGAGATCGGCTGTCATCAGGATTGCCTCGAGGTGGTCTTCGATGACCGCCTTCTCGGATTCGCCGGCGCCGAGGAAATCGCCCAAAAACGCGCTCAGGGCCTCGGTGGCCGAGTTGCCGATGGCAATGCGAACACGTTCGTGAGGAATCTCAGTCCCGCGCCGCCTGGCGAGACGTCGAGTTCTAGCGCTCCTGGCGTCCAGAAACGCCGGGGGCGTTCCCTTCTCATGAGAACGCAGCCGCGAGTAGGTGGTCTTGCCAATGCAGAGGATGCGTGGGCGGCTCTGCTCAGGTCGGAGGAGGGCGGCAACCGCCGGCAGCGAAGGCGCTTCTGCAGGATTTGAGTAGAAACCCACCACGGAATAATCGGAAAAATTCACGTCGCCCCCTCCCGGATCATGAAACGTGAACAGGCCAGGGCAGTTCGGTGCGAAAGCGGCAAAGGCGGGATTACCGTACCCCATTACCGTCAAGCCATCGAGGTATTCGCCTTTGTTCTCCTCGGCTTCCTGCACCTCCCAGATCTCCAGTGGGAGTGTCCGCCCCAGATAACGGAAAATGAGCTCGTGGTTCATCCGACCGGGGCCGGCCATGGGATAGGCTGTCGCAGCGGGTGGGATTGCAGAGCCGATGGGATGGAGGTAATCGCTTTCGACGATCCATCGCTTCCGCTTCTCCGCGATGCTCCGGGTGATCAACCAGCGATTGGGAAGGCGGGGATGAATGCCCTGCTTCCGGATGCCGCTCGGATCCCTCTGGCCCCGGGTCAGTTCGCGCGGCATCTGCCAGTGTAGATGAATGCCTGGCGGGAGCACCAGATTCCGATTCTGGGATGGGGGCGACGACACCTCTGTGCCCAAAAATGCGGTATCCGAATTCAGATCCCGCTCCGCGATCCCTCGCGGAAGACGCGTCGGATCAAATGACGCTTCCGCCATCCTCGTTGGTATGGGGAGATGCTACAGTTCAAGTCGGAGCGGTGCGAGCAGAAATGAAGGCATGTATGGATCTTCTCCAATCGGACTGCAATCGGCTCCCGTCGACTCGCAATGGCCCGCAACCGTACTCCTGGATTGGGTCACTTCAGACACTACCGGATCCGGCGAAGCTTAAGTGTTCTTGATTATTCAAAGTGAGGTGTCAACACGTTATGCGACCTTATCGTAAACGAGGTGAACCGCACGTTGAAGCCGGTCAGGAGCCCGATGGTTTCTCATTGTCTGATGACTGGGACTCGAATCGGCTGATGATATCGGTGACAAACCGCTCTGAAAAACCGGCAAGAAAGCACCAGAAAATCAGTTTGGCGTAGTCCTCGGCGTTACCGTGGATCTTAAAAATGGCCTGGAGACCCTCGTTTTCGCGTCGCGTGCTGTCAGATTTGGACTCTTCAGCATTGTCTTTTCGTGCCTCGGTGCTGCTGTCGGAATCGGACTGTTGAGCATTGGCCTCTTGTGCCTCGGTGATGCGGTCGGGTTCGAACCGGGGAAAAATATGGCCTGCGACCATACCCGAAACAAAATCGCGCAGATCGGAAAGGGCCGGATTCAGGTATGTGTTTGCCGCGGAACCGATGTAACAGATGCGTAGCTCCGTGCGCTGACCACGCGCCAGACGGCGCAGATCCGCCAGAGCGGCGTCGTATTGCTTCAGAATCGACGCCATGAGATTCAGCGTCATCTGGCCGAGTGCGGTTGGTTTAACGCCGCTGGGCTGACGTTCCAGCAGTGGGCCACCGATCTCGTTCTCCAAAGACTGCATCTGCCGCGTGAGTGAAGGTTGGGTGATGTGCAGGCGGGTAGCTGCACGATTCAGACTGCCTTCCTCCAGCACAATGAACAATGCGCGAAGGCGTTCGATCATGGCCGCAGGGTATGCACTGCACGCATAATAGCAATGCGGAGCCGACAAATCCACCATCGCGCGTCCGGAATAACGTGCAGCTGTGTCAGGAATCCATCCTGCCAAAAACAATAATCCGACACGACAACAATGAATACGACATCCACACTTCACGCCTCCGCTTCCGCCGAGGGATCGACAGGGCATCCTATCCGCACACTTGTCTCTGCACTGACCCGCACCGACAGTTCCGTCGCCGCGGCGGTGCTGCGCCTTACGCTCGCTGTGGTGATCTTCCCGCACGGTGCGCAGAAGCTGCTCGGCTGGTTTGGCGGCTACGGTTTCACAGGAACGATGGGCTTTTTCACAGGCACCATGGGCATCCCTGGACTGCTGGCCTTCGGCGTCATCATGATCGAGTTCTTTGCACCTTTACTGCTCGTGGTCGGCGCCGGCACGCGACTCGCCGCCCTCGGCATCGGTACAGTAATGGCAACAGCCATGTTCATGGCACACGTACAGTATGGCTTTTTTATGAACTGGTTCGGCCAGCAGAAAGGTGAAGGTATCGAGTACTTTCTGCTGATAATCGGTCTGGCTCTTGCGCTCGTCATATCCGGCGGCGGACGTTGGTCCGTGGACCGGGCGTTCAACAAAGCTTGAACCTGGAGACCCGAGGGAGACGGTCATCCCGCCTCCCTCCCTTCCATTCCCTGCCGTGACCTCCACGACCTCTTCATTTCAGCCGGTCATCCGTCGTGTGATCTTGCGCACACCGAACGCAATCCGTCTCGCCGAGTTCTATCAGCGAACACTCGGGCTGGTGTCGCGCGACGATATTCTGAATCCGCAGGCTCTCTCGCTCTTTCATCCCACGACAGGTGAGATCGTGTTGACCCTGTTCGAAGAACAAGACGCTCTTCCGGCTCCGCCTGCAGCGCCCGGACTCTTTCATATCGCGTTCCTATTTCCCGACCTCGATGGTTGGCGCTCGGTCGTGCGCCGGGCTATTTCATTGGGCGAAAGTTTTCATGGAGCCTCCGATCACGGAGTAAGCTGGGCCGTCTACCTTGCAGACGTCGATGGAAACGGTCTGGAGCTGGCGTGGGACAAACCATCCTGCGAATGGCCGTGGCGCGGCGATCAAATCCGGATGGTTAGCCGCTCCCTTCCCCTGCGCAGCATTCTTGCGGGGATTGATTCGGAGGGGGGAAACGCCGACGCCTTCAGCATCGGGCATCTCCACTTGCAGGTCGCTGATTTGAAAGAGGTCGACACTTACAAAGAAACCTTACGTCTGCGGGTAACGCAGTCGGACTATCCCGGCGCGCTCTTCCTTGCACGTGATCGCTACCATCATCATCTAGCGATCAATACCTGGCGCACCAGCCCGCGCATTTCCCGCCCGAAGCACGCTACAGGCCTAGTCGGATGGGACATGACCCGGAAATCCGGCTCCACGGCTGCATCCTGGCGCGATCCATCCGGTTCGTTTGTCACACTGCTTCCCGCCTGAATCCGAACCTTCTAACGGCTGACAGGACAAGACTGCCACCGATGCAACAGGCGAAGGCAACGCGCATTCGCGCTAAACCGCCGCCATTTCCGCAAACGGCGCCTGAGGAACCAGATTCAGGTCCTCAAGGAGCTTGTGGTCCTCATCGACGCCGGGATTCTCCGCGGTGAGGAGCTTGTCGCCGTAGAAAATCGAATTGGCGCCAGCGAAGAAACAAAGGGCTTGCCCTTCTCTCGAAAGCCGACTGCGACCGGCAGAAAGGCGAACCTTGGCACCCGGCAGCGCGATGCGCGTGGTGGCTACCAGGCGAACAAGTTGAAACACATCCACCGGAGGTTGTTTCTCAAGGGGAGTCCCGGGCATGGCCATCAGGCAGTTGATCGGCACACTCTCCGGTGCCGGATCAAAATTGGCGAGCACTTCCAGCATCCGTAACCGATCACCCTCGCTCTCGCCCATCCCGATGATGCCCCCTGAACAAACGCTCATGCCTGCATGCTGGACCGCAGAAATCGTATTCAGGCGATCCTGAAAGGTGTGAGTCGTGACGATCTCTGAATAGAACTCGGGCGACGTGTCGATGTTGTGATTGTAGGCAGTGACGCCGGCTTCACGAAGTTTCTCCGCCTCGCGATCAGAGAGCTGGCCGAGTGTAACGCACACTTCCATGCCAAGCTTGCTCACTTCGCGGACTGTATCGAGAACCTGTTCGAAACGAGTGTCCCCTTCACGCACTCCCTTCCACGCGGCCCCCATACAAAAACGGGTGGAACCATTTTCCCGGGCTCGCTTCGCAGTCTCGACGATCTCGTTGGTCGCCAACAGTCGCTCCGCCTCGACGCCGGTCTTGTAACGCGCACTTTGAGCACAATAGGCACAGTCTTCACTGCAGCCGCCGGTCTTGATGCTCAACAAAGTGCAAAGCTGGACCTCTCCATTTTTCCAATGCTCAAGATAAACGTTTCGACCGCGCTGAATCAGATCGAAGAACGGTAAGCTGTAGATTTCGCGAAGATCGGCGAGTTTCATCATTGCTTGAATTTAGTCGTGAATACACAGCTCCGACCATCCCTTTCCTTCACGACTGAAGACAAATTTTGCCCTAATCGGGTTATGAAATACAAAAACCTTCTTGCTAATGGGTCCAGCGTCCACCGGCCGATGACAGCACCGGCAATGTGTGGGTCATGTATTGCGTCTTACCCACCGCGCCAATCATCGGAATTCCCGTGGCGCTTCGCCATTCTTTGGACATCATTTCGCCCGTGTGACATCCCCAACTCTTCACATGGGCGTCACGGGTAAAGATACCGCGCTTGATTTTCTTGAAGTCGTCCTGATGAAGCCACACCTTTGAAGCACTGTCGATTTCGTTGCTGTAATCGAACATCCAGCATGCTTTGTTGGAGTGGCCGAAGTACTCGAAGTTCGCGATCTTCACACTGCCCCGTGGCTGGCCGTTGTTCAGGTAGTTGATCACATCGGAAGTCTGGTCGAAAAGGATGAGCTTTACGTTATATGCGTCACGAACGGAATAGATGATTGAAAGAAGATTCTGGTTTTCCTGAGCCTGACGCCTTTTGTATCCCTCGACATAAACTAGCCAGGTGATTTTCGCGTCGGGCCCCTGTTGCCCACGAATTTCCTGAATCCGGAGTCGCGAAGCCCGGATGAAATTCATCCACCAAAGGTCGTGCGGTGCGGCCTTGTATTTCTCCCACTGAATAAGGGAAGGCCCCCCACTCAAGATGATGTACTCCCGCTCGCGCGCAGAAGCTTGGGCCGCGACGGCAAACAGAATGGCAAAAACGACAACGACTTGGACTGCGAGTCTTCTCATGGTAGTCAGCGCGCAAACATGCCCTGAAATGTCGGAATGACAATGAGGTTTTCTCGATTGCCGGAAGGGCACGCGAGGTGGCGAAGCCGCACACGGACACGACACCTCCCGACCGATACGAAGCCAAATCGGGTCCCCCCTCGAGAGGAGCAGCACCGAACCCAAGTGAGACAGCCCGACTCAAAAAGTTGAATGATTCAGGCAAAGGGGCGAAGCGACGCTATCTGGTGTGTCTAATCGCGTAAAATTCCCACATCAAACGCTCTCTTCAATCCACCCGTCCCCTATGTTTCTTGATCTCCGCCCGGCGGCGTTTTTGCTCGACCATTTTCCGCTTGGTCGAGCGCGACCGGGTCGCACGTTGCCGGCGGCGTTTTGCGACCGCGGCCCTCTGATCCTGTAAGTTGTCCGCCTTCCGACGCTCGAATTCCTCGACGAGGCGCAATCGGGCAAGATGCCGGTTCACGGCCTGCGAGCGGGAATCCTGCATTGATATGCTGATCCCGCTCGGTCGATGGGTAAGTGTCACCGAGGTTGAAACCTTATTTACATGCTGACCACCCGGACCCGACGAACGCGCGAACACCTCTTCGAGATCAGATTCCTGGATGTAAAGTTGCTCCATACGGGCTGCAAGTGCGGAACTGCTGATGTTCGAACTCACGGGGAAAGCTATACGAGAACAAGGAGAAGTCTCACAATATGTCCGCACCCAAATAGTTGTGTATCCGAAAAAAAGAAACCGAATCATTAAGCGCGCGAAAACCCTCTATCTGTTCCGATGAAAATGGCTCTGTTCAGCGGCCTGTTTTCCAAAAGCCACTTTACACACTTGGGAAGTGTGACGGATAGTGCGCGTCCCTTATGGAAAAAACGGGCATAGGACTCGCCGGAATGGGCAACGTGGGCACAGGTGTCTACAGGCACCTGACGAACAATCGTGTTCTGCTTTCGGAACGTTTGGGGCTCGAACTTTGTATTCGCAAGATCGTGGTTCGGGACGTTTCAAAATCTCGCGGGGTGGAAGTGCCTGCAGACCTGTTCACCACCCGCTGGGAAGATCTCATCGAAGATGCTTCCATCAAGATCGTCGTCGAACTGATGGGCGGCACCGAGCCTGCCCTCGAGCTGATCCTCCGGGCGATCAGGAACGGCAAGATCGTTGTTACGGGCAACAAGGCACTGTTGGCGGAACGTGGACAGGAGATTTTCAAAGCGGCCGCAGAATACAGGGTACCGGTCTTTTATGAGGCCGCGGCCGCCGGTGGCATCCCGATCATCAAGGCCGTCGCAGAGGCTTTTATCGGCAACCACATCTACTCAATGCACGGAATCATCAACGGCACGTGCAATTACATTCTCACCCGCATGACCGAAGCGGGGCTTGGATTTGAAGACGCACTGGCGGAGGCACAGAAACTGGGGTTCGCCGAAGCCGATCCGACGCTGGACATCAACGGGTGGGATGCCGCGCACAAGGCGATCATTCTCGCGTCGCTCTCCTATGGCTTCTGGGTCAACACAAGGGATATTTTCGTCGAGGGAATTGAGGCGATCACTGCGGAAGATATCGAATTCGCGCGGGAACTCGGGTATCGCATCAAGCTGCTTGCCGTAATCAAGGCCAACGAAAAAAGCGCGGTCGAAGTGCGCGTTCATCCGACACTCATTCCATTGGACCACGTGCTTGCATCGGTCCGCGGTGTTTTTAATGCTGTCGCAGTGCATGGGGACATCGTAGGCGAGACACTGTTTTACGGTCGCGGCGCGGGGCAGGACCCGACATCCAGCGCGGTAATCAGTGATCTCGCCGAAGCGGCTGTGGCTTTAAAATGGCCGCGCGCCCGGTATGGATTTACGCCGCACGGCCTCTATGGATCCTGCAAGCCAATCGAGTCGATTGTGTCGCAGTATTACCTACGCATTCCTGTGGAAGATCGGCCGGGGGTGCTTGCGCAGGTGGCCGGTATTCTTGGTGAATTGGAGATCGGCATTTCCTCCGTCATTCAGCCGGAATCCGAGGAGGGTGACTCTGTGCCACTCGTTTTGATGATTCATGACGCCACAAACGGCCAGATCATGCAGGCCATGGAGAAGATCGGCGCACTTCCATGCGTAAAAAAGCCGCCCCGGATGATCCGCGTGGAGGCGCTTCCCCGCGAATGATGCTTCACTCCTTCAACGACCGCGGCGTCATGGCACGCTACCGCGAGTATCTCCCCGTGAGCAACCAGACTCCATTTGTCTCGCTGAACGAGGGTTCGACTCCGCTAATTCATTCTCCGCGGTTGAGCGATAAAGTCGGACGTAGCTGTCAGGTTTATGTCAAATATGAAGGGCTGAATCCCACGGGTTCCTTCAAGGACCGCGGCATGACAGTCGCAATTTCGAAGGCAGTCGAGGAAGGAGCAAAAGCAGTGATTTGCGCCAGCACGGGAAACACTTCCGCCGCCGCCGCGGCTTACGCGGCCCGCGCCGGCATTAAATGTATCGTTCTCTTACCCGCCGGGAAGATCGCCATGGGCAAGCTTATGCAGGCGTTTGCCTACGGCTCCGAAGTGGTCGCCATCGATGGAAATTTTGACGATGCCCTTCGCCTCGTTCGTGAGATCTCTGAGACCGAAAATATTTCGGTCGTAAACTCCATCAACCAACACCGGATTGAAGGACAGAAGACGGCTTCGTTCGAGATCATCGAGGAACTCGGAGACGCGCCCGATCTGCATATCCTGCCGGTCGGCAATGCCGGGAACATCACAGCATACTGGAAAGGGTATCGGGAGTTTTTCGATATCGGAAAATCGACAAAGACGCCTGCAATGCTTGGATTTCAAGCCGCGGGATCGGCCCCAATCTTTTTCAATCGTCGCATAGAGCATCCGGAGACGATCGCGAGCGCGATCCGAATAGGCAACCCGGCAAGTTGGAAGTTCGCGACTGCGGCGATCTGCGATTCCCGCGGTGCGATCGATATCGTCACAGATGCGCAGATTCTCGCGGCGCAGAGCTGGCTGGCCAGCAGCGAGGGAATCTTTGTGGAGCCTGCAAGTGCCGCGTCCATCGCCGGACTCCTGAAATGCCTCAGTGATGAACGCTGTCAAAAATGCCCGCTGAACCATCTCGCCGACGGGTCGACTATCGTCTGCACCGTAACCGGCCACGGTCTGAAAGATCCCGACATCGTAAAAGCCACCTGTGGAGAAATTACTCCCGCACCGGCACATCGCGATGCCATCCTCAAGCTGATCAACGTCTAGTAGCATGAGCGTGATCGTCCAGAAATTCGGAGGGACGTCCGTCGGTACTCCTGAAAAAATTAAGGGCGTCGCCCGAAGAGTTGTCGAGACTCAAAAGGCCGGCCACAAAGTCGTGGTCGTTGTATCTGCCATGTCCGGCGTGACTGATTCCCTCATCAAACTCTCGCGGGAAGTCACCGCGAACCCGTCAGAACGCGAAATGGATGTCCTCCTGGCTACCGGCGAGCAGACGACCATCGCGCTCGCCGCTATGGCAATGCACGCGCTCGGCGCCAAAGCCGTGTCGCTCACAGGCGCGCAGGCGGGAATTGTCACCGACGGTTTTCACACCCGCGCAAAGATCGCAAACATTACGCCCAACCAGATCAACCATCTGCTGAACGCCGGCAACATCGTGATCGTCGCAGGATTCCAGGGCCAGACGCTGGAAGGTCAGATCACCACGCTCGGCCGTGGTGGATCGGACCTCACGGCCATCGCACTCGCCGCCGCGATCAATGCTGACCTTTGCCAGATTTTCACTGACGTGGAAGGTGTTTACACCTGCGACCCGCGGGTCGTACCTGACGCCCGCAAGATCGATCTCCTTTCATACGATGAGATGCTCGAAATGGCGAGTCTGGGATCGAAAGTGATGCAGTCGCGCTCGGTCGAGTTCGCGAAAAAATTTGGTGTCCGCTTCGAGGTCCGAAGCAGCTTCAGCGACCGCCCCGGCACCATCGTGGAGGAAGAATCTATGAGCATGGAAAATGTTGTAATCCGCGGAATCAGTATCGAGCGGAACCAGGCCAAAGTTACGATCACCAACGTCACAGACAAACCCGGCACTGCAGCGCGCATCTTTACTGCAATCGCCGACGCGGGACTGGTGATCGACATGATCGTCCAGAATATCTCTCTGAAAGGCACCACCGATATTTCGTTCACTCTGAACAGGACGGACCTGCCCAAAGCGCGCGCAACATTGCAGCCCATCATCGACACGATGGATGCCAGCGAACTTATCGCGCAGGACGGCATCGCAAAACTCAGCGTCGTCGGGATCGGGATGCGCTCGCATTCCGGTGTTGCCGCCCAGCTTTTTGATTGTCTCGGGAAGGGTGGAATCAATATCCAGATGATTTCCACATCCGAGATCAAGATCGCCGTAATTCTGGACGAGAACCGTGTCGATGAAGCCGCAAAAATCACGCATGCGGCGTTTAACCTTCATGAGAGTTGACGAAGCTAACGCGGTAGGTCAACAACCTCGTCGTTCTCACCCCACACCGCCCACCGTAAAGCCTTCGCTTTCAAGATACGTCCGCACCTTTCCCGGCTGATTACCTTGTAATTCGATCGCGCGACGACGTACCGTACCTCCGCAGCCGCAGGCGGAGCGCAGGCTCTTTGCAATGGATTCGATAAACTCGTTCGTCAGATAATCCGCGAAATTATCCACGACGATCACCGTTTTTCCTCCACGGCGCGCCTTTTCCCTTCGCAACACGACCCGACCCATCCGGCCTGAGGGCAGTTTCGGCTTCGACATAGGAGTATCCCTGGGCCCTTCGGGCAGATCAGCCGGGAGCTCAAGATTGGCAAACGCCTTGCCCATCCCGCCCAGGGGCGCCTGCGATCCCTCAACGGCGATTTTCTTTCCGGATTTCGAGCGCATGCCGAATACTACCCCTTCGGTGTCGGATACTCCAGTCCACCAGAGTAGCAGCATCTTAATCTTTCGCCTCGTCGCGACAGTGCACCGTGTTTTTCCCTCACAAAAGCAGGGATCGCCGAAATGCCTGATCTCATTTTGAAAGCGGCCTTCGGATGAATACCCGGGATTCGCTCAGCAACGTTCGATCTCCGGTAGAAATCGGTGAATATCGACACTTCATTTTGCAAGGCAGCGGAATAAAATTTCTACGATCGACGCGCCAAAATCCACATACACCTGCCGGTTGACCGCGCATCAACGCTCACTCATAGTTTCCGGCTCCTATGGCTGTCGAGAACACCCGAAATTTCTGTATCATTGCGCACATCGACCACGGAAAGACCACGCTCTCCGATCGGTTGCTGGAAATGACGGGAACGATCGCAGATCGCGACAAGCAGGATCAGCTTCTGGATTCCATGGAACTTGAGCGCGAGCGCGGAATTACCATCAAATCCCACCCCGTCACGATGAGCTATCAGGGGAGAGACGGAAATACCTACCGACTCAATCTGCTCGATACTCCCGGTCATGTGGATTTCTCCTATGAGGTATCACGCAGTCTGGCCGCCTGCGAAGGCGCAATCCTTGTGGTGGACGCCGCGCAAGGCGTGGAGGCTCAAACAGTAGCGAACATCAACCTGGCGCACAAGCAGCACCTTGCGATTGTGCCTGTAATCAACAAGATCGACCTGCCGAACGCCGATCTTCCCGGAGTGCGCCATCAACTCGAGGAAATTCTAGCCATCCCCGGGGAAGAGGCAATCGAGTGCAGCGCGAAAGCCGGGATCGGCATTGAGGAGATACTTGAATCGGTCATCACGCGAATCCCGGCTCCGAGTGATTCAAAAGACGAACACCTGCGCGGACTTGTCTTCGACTCGGTCTTCGACATTTATCGCGGCGTCGTCGCCTACATGCGCGTTTTTTCCGGAGAAGTGAAAGCAGGCGATCAGGTGAAACTGATGAGCACCGGAAAGAACTACGAGATCAAGGAGGTTGGCGTATTCACGCCGAAACCATTCGCTCAAGAGATCCTCCGAAGCGGAGACGTGGGTTATTTCATCGCGAACATCAAGTCTACTGTCGAGATCAAGATCGGCGACACCCTTACGACAGCGCGCGATGCGGCGAAAGAACCGCTTCCCGGTTTTCAAGAACTGCACCCAATGGTCTTCAGCGGGATTTATCCAATCAGCACGTCGGATTTCGAGCGACTCAAACTCGCGATGGGCAAACTGCAGATCAACGACGCCGCTTTCAGCTATCAGGCGGAAAGCTCAGCCGCTCTCGGATTCGGATTTCGTTGCGGTTTCCTCGGTCTGCTACATATGGAGATCATCCAGGAACGACTGCGACGCGAGTATGACATGGATATTATCGCAACCTATCCAAGCGTCGTTTTCGAGGTATTAAGAACCAACGGGGAGATGATGCATGTCGATAACCCAACCCACCTTCCGGATCCCAGCGTGATTGAGGAAATTCGCGAACCGGTGGTGAAAGCATTCATCCTCTGCCCAAACGAGAACATTTCGGCGCTCGTGCAGTTGATCATGGATAAGCGCGGCGAGCTGGTTCACACCGAATCGTTGGATACTCGACGGGTGATGCTCACGACCCTGTTGCCCCTGAGTGAAATCCTCGTCGATTTCAACGACAAACTTAAGAGTATCACGCACGGCTACGGCTCGATGGATTACGAACACCATGGTTATCAGACTGCGAAGATGGTTAAACTGGACATGCTGGTGAACGGTGAGCCAGTAGACGCTTTCTCGAGCATCGTTCATCGGGACAAGGCCGAGGCACGCGCTCGCGTGCTGGCTGCGAAGTTAAAGGAGGTTATTCCACAGCAACTCTACCAGGTTGCAATCCAGGGCGCGATTGGCGGCAAGATTGTGGCGCGCGAAAACGTCTCCGCGCTACGCAAGAACGTCACTGCCAAATGCTACGGCGGCGACATTACTCGCAAGCGCAAGCTGCTCGAAAAGCAAAAGGAAGGTAAGAAACGAATGAAAGCCATCGGGAAGATCAATATTCCGCAGGAAGCTTTCATTGAGGTTCTGAAATCCGGTTAGCCTGAGTTTGGCAGACTCCGGCTCGATTGTCTTGGTCCGCACATATTCATGCGTATAAGCCGGATAGACCATCCAACCCGCCACCAGTCCACTTTATTGCCACCAGCTTCCGCAGGATCTCTGGCTTCCTTTCAAAGAGTTTCAGAGTCGTCGTAAAAGCTACCGGTTTCAGTGTCAGACCCGGCGTGGTGACATCTGCCTTTCGAAACCGCCCCGTCAGCCCCGCAAAACGCGTCTTAGAGCTGATGGTCTGGATGACCCTTTTCTTCCAATTTCGCGGCTCAGGAAAAACCTCGAAGGTCCGATCACTTTGGGTCAACGCGGAACATCACTTCCGGTTGAGCCGATAGAATAAAATCACGCCCAGCGTCAAAAAAACGATGTTCGGCATCCAGAAAAGGAGTTCCGGATGTTTTGACGGATCATCACGGACGGTTTCTGCGAAAACAATAAACGAGAAATAGACCAGTGCGATGATGAGGCTGAAGAGAAAGCCGATAGATGTTTCACGGCGTTGCGCGGTAACCGCCAACGGAAGCGCAATCAAAGCAAAAGCGAAGGACGCGAGTGAGAAAGAAAATCGCTTGGAAAGCTCGACTCTGGCCTTGCCTTTATCCTCCCCGTTCCCACCGTCAATGAGTTGAGCGATCGTCATCTGGCTCACGCTGCTGCGCTTTCGATTCTTTTCGTATAGTTCAGTGAGAGAAATCGGAAGGGTGCCCTCTTTCATACTGATTCCCACCTTTACCTTGTCGATTCGGGTCGGATTCATCTCGTCGCGCTGTTCGTAACGAGCATCGTAAAGGCGGAGAAGCACCTGCTGATTCTCGAGGTCAGTGGTTACGCTGCCGCGCTTCGCCACTACGACACGGATAGGTTCGTCGTCCTCATTCAGCTGATACATCGTAAGGTTGAAGAGCTCGGTACCTTCTTTCTTCTCGACGTAGATCTTGTGCCCGGGGAACTCGTCAATCACCTGGTCGCTGCTGAAAAGCGAGAGCGGGTTGCTGGTGGCCATCCGGAAAAGCGCTTCCTTCATCTTTTCCTGCGCGCGAGGGGCCACGTCGAGGTTAATCCAAAGGCAGATGCCGCAGGCCAGGATAGCCAGAACGAACATTGGGGCGCTGATCCGGAAGATGCTGAGGCCGTTCGATCGCAAGGCAAGCAGTTCATTCTCAGCCGACAGCCGACCAAAGACCAAAAGAATAGCGGTTAGAAAACCCCAGGGAATCGTGTACGTGAATGAAAATGGAAGGATGTATCCAACGAATGCGAGAATCGTGTCGAGCGGAACGTCGTGATTGACGAGGAGATCAAGGAGTCTCTTGAAAATATTGCCCAGCACCAGCACAAGGCTCAGCACCGCGATCGCAAAGAACGAAGTGGTGACGATTTCTTTCGCTATGTAGCGATCAAGCAGCTTCATTGAAGCCAGGTATCTTCGAGCCGCACGCCGGTGAAATCAAGCCGGTAAGACTCACCTCGAACGCGGATCGAGAGCGTCCCTCAAAGCATCTCCAATGAAATTGAGCGCTAAGAGGGTGAGCGACATCGCGACGGCCGGAAAAACGAGCAACCACCAGTAGCTGCGAATCGGATTAATCACTGCTGCGCCTTCGCTGAGAAGCGTGCCCCAACTCGCTTCCGGCGCTATAACACCAAGCCCGAGGAAGCTGAGGAAGGATTCGTCCAAAATGACGGCGGGAATTGTGAGAGTGAGGTAAATCACAATAACGCCGAAGGTATTTGGGAGAATATGCTGGACCACAATGCGCGAATGCCTTTGACCGATGCCGCGCGCCGCGACCACAAACTGCTGCGATTTCAAAGCAAGTACCTGCCCACGCACGATTCGAGCCATCGTGAGCCATTCGATGAATCCCAGCACGACGATGAGAATGAGAATTTTCGAGTAACCGATGTAGTCGGAGAGATTTTTTGCGACCAGCCACTCTTTCAGCCGATCGTCAAAAGCATTGATGAAAACAAGCACGATGATGAGGCGCGGAACTGCGTAAAGAATATCAACGATACGCATCATCGCAGAATCCACTTTTCCGCCCGCGTAACCGGAAATAAGGCCGTAAGCGGTTCCAATGAAAAAACTCACCACCGCTCCGGCAAGACCCACGACCAATGAAATGCGGGCGCCTGCGAGCACGCGATAAAGCATGTCACGCCCAAGAAGGTCCGTGCCAAGAGGATGTTTCCAGGTCGGCGGAGAGAACTGCAGGAGCGTCGGCTCGCCGTAGCGCTCCGGCAAAAACCACGGTCCGGCAATTGCGGCGATCGTTACGATAACCAACAGAACCGCCGACACCATGGCGGCCTTGTTCCTGCGCAGCCGCCTCGCCCACCGCACGTCCTGCATGATGGCCATCGAACTCGCTTCACTCATAGATAGCAATGCGCTTGTCAAGGACGCCGTAGGCGACGTCCACAATGAGGTTCAGGATGACGAGCAGGGTGCAGTAAATAATCACCACTCCGCACAGCAGGAAGCCGTCACGATTGAGGACCGCATTAACGAAGAACGCGCCCATGCCAGGGATGTTGAAGATCTTCTCTACCACGATAGAACCGGTAGCGAGATTTGCGGCCAGCGGCCCCAGAAAGGAAATCACTGGCAGAATCGCGACTTTCAACGCATGCTTGTAGATGACACGGCTTCCTTCGAGACCTTTTGCCCGCGCCGTCCGAATATAATCCTGCCCAAGCACTTCGAGCATGCTACTACGCATTAGGCGCGCAATGTAAGCTGTGTAGGGAGCTGCGAGAGTTATGGCCGGCAAGATCAACGTATTGAGGCTTCCCCATCCCCCGACGGGAAACCACGGCAGTTTCAGCGCGAAAAAGAATATCAGAAGAGGACCGATCACGAAGGTCGGGATCGAGATTCCGAAAAGCGCAGCGAGCATGGCCCCGGTATCCGCCATCGTGTTATGACGCACTGCCGCCCAACTTCCGAGCCAGATACCGCACGTCGTGGCAATGAAAAAGGCGGCCAATCCAAGCACCGCCGACACTGGCAGAGCCTGACTTATCAGTTCCGCGACGCTCCACGCTTTGTATTTGAACGAAACACGCAGGTCGCCCTGCACCAGATCACGCATGTAGGCCGCATATTGCTGCCAGATCGAACCATCGAGTTTGTATTTCTTGAGAAGTTGCTCCTTTACCCAGGGGGGAGGTTCCCGCTCCCGATCAAAGGGGCCACCGGGCGCAATTCGGATCAACACGAACGTGATCGACACCACGCTGAAGAGCACGAATACGAGCAGAACAATCCGGCGCAGAATAAACCCGAACATTGGCGGAAAGTCTAAAGGAGCGCCCCCTGATGCGGAGCAGCAACACGACTTGACGCCTCTGCGAAATAATCAGGGTCGATCTCGTATCCGATGAAACGGGCGACCCCGCATTCCTGTGCTGCTAGTGCCGCATGCCCGATGCCGAGAAATGGATCCATGACGGTCATGCCATCACGAAGCCCGTGCAATCGGATACATTGCTCCGCCAGGCGCACGGGAAAAGTGGCGGGATGCGG
The DNA here is from genome assembly GCA_963805815.1 of uncultured Verrucomicrobiae bacterium. Taxonomy (GTDB): domain Bacteria; phylum Verrucomicrobiota; class Verrucomicrobiia; order Chthoniobacterales; family Chthoniobacteraceae; genus CAWDWA01. The sequence goes on along the minus strand of CAWDWA010000017.1, from coordinate 687,097 downwards.
GCGCTCGCCCTTGCGGCTCATGATGGTCTTATAAGGGACAAACCAAGCGTTGCCTCTGCAACGCTTGTCTTCGCCCCTCGTGTGTCCCCAGCGCGCGATATTGCTTTTGTCGGCGTACTCCACACCAACCGCCAGACGGTCGAGTTCGACGTTGCCTTCCTTCGTCAGATGAAACAGATACTCGTGGCAGTCCGTGATGTAACGCCGGCTATTGAGAGGTTTGAAGTGTCCAACTGACACCGGCGGCCCTTTTTTCGGTTCCACCGTGATGGATTTGATCCAGTGAAGTGTATTCTGGAGGATGAACAAAGGAACAAGCCGCAAGATCAGCTCGTGCGGAAAAAGCGGGTTCCGCGGGCTCGCCCCTACGTTCAGAAAGAAGGAGCCGTCGGCCTTCAGCACACGTTTTACCTCAGTTGCCCACCGCACGCACCAGTCCAGAAATTCAATCCATTCCCTATTGTCTTCGTAACTCGAATATTCGATACCGAGATTGTAAGGTGGTGAAGTGACCACGACGTCCACGCATGCGTCCGGGAGGGATCGCATGCCCTCGACACAATCTCCTAGGTTAAACTGGAATTCGGTGGTCATCTTCATTTCGAGGACGGGATTAAAGGGGATTGGGCGTCCGCCCGCAAGAACGGGCCGAAAACGAAATATCAAAACGCACCACATCCGCGGAGAACAAGTAGCAGAACGAGCGTCCCCACAACGGAAACGATGATGGACCCGAGGCATCCAAGTCGATTGGAGAAACACAAAAACATGTCTACTTTTTCATCTTTGCTGCGAAGATATCCGCGGATCAAATGACCGACCCAACTTCAACCCGGGTAGGGCAACCGGCGAACTCCGCAGTGAAAGTGTAAATCATGTCTAACAGGATGGATGCAATCGTGGTCGGTTCAGGGCCGAATGGCCTCGCCGCGGCGATTACGCTCGCGCAGGCGGGAATCCCGGTGAGAATCCTAGAGGCGACCGACACGGTAGGCGGTGGTCTGCGGTCCGCGGCACTCACCCGCGACGGATTTGTTCACGATGTTTGTTCGGCGGTGCATCCGCTCGCGGCTTCCTCGCCTTTTTTCAGCCAGCTTCAATTGGAAAAATTCGGACTCGAATGGATCCATCCTGAGATTCCTCTTGCTCATCCGCTCGACAAGGGAAGCGCGGCCTGCCTGCACCGATCGCTCGAAATGACCGCGCAGGAGCTCGGCCGAGACGGACCAGCCTACGCGAAACTGATGCTCCCGTTCGTCCGCAACTGGAAACCACTGGCCTCCGAATTTCTTCAACCGATCCCGCACGTTCCGCGGCACCCGATCACGCTGGCGCGATTCGGGCTCAAAGCGCTTCGCTCGGCTCAGCATTTGACTTCTTCGCATTTCAAAGAACCATCCGCGCGTGCCCTGTTCGCAGGCATCGCGGGACATTCGTTTCTACAGTTGGAGAAAATGGCGTCCGCGGCGTTCGGGCTCGTGCTGGGGGCCGCCGGGCACGCCGTGGGATGGCCGATTCCCCGCGGAGGCTCCCAGAGAATCGCAAGTGCGCTCGCGGGATATTTTCGAGAGCTGGGCGGCGAGATCGAATTGAATCATCCAATTGGGCACTGGGACGCTTTGCCAAAACACCGGGCGGTTTTTTTCGATGTGACAGCATGGCAGCTCGAGAAAATCGCGGGGGCGCGGCTGCCGGAAAGTTATCGCAGGCGATTGCGAAGGTTTCGGCACGCGCCCGGAGTCTGCAAGATCGATTATGCTCTCTGCGCCCCCATCCCATGGAATGCTGAGTCATGCCGGCGAGCCGGCACGGTCCATGTGGGAGGGACATTCGAAGAGATTGCCTACGGAGAACGCGAGATCGCGCATGGCCGGCATCCAGAGCGACCATTTGTACTGCTGGCACAATCGAGCGTCTTTGATAGTAGTCGCGCCCCGCAGGGGCAGCACACGCTATGGGCCTACTGTCATGTACCACACGGTTCGACCTTTGACATGAGCGCACGAATCGAAGCTCAGATCGAGCGATTCGCGCCCGGATTCCGCGACTGTATTCTCGAACGCCATGTTATGAAAAGCGCGGATCTCGAAGCCAGGAACCCGAACCTGATCGGTGGGGACATTAACGGGGGCGCGAACGACCTCCGCCAATTGCTCGCGCGTCCCACATTCAGTTTCACGCCTTACCGCACTCCTGGTTCCAACGCTTGGCTCTGCTCGAGTTCCACCCCTCCTGGCGGAGGTGTCCACGGCATGTGCGGCTTCAACGCCGCTCAAGCCTGGCTGAAAGCAAGTAAGGGAAGCTGAGGACGTTGCCTCACGAATCAGTTACTGCCCGCCACTGAATTGAATTCGGCCGGCCATCCGTAGAACTCACGGGTTCGCCACCAGACCGAACTTTCGACCGAGAGTGAAGGAAGCCATTCGCGGAGCACCCGGCGCTTCCACCAGGCGCCCTCGGAATTATTCGTGGGGGCAAACTCGTAACGATATAGCATGGCGCGGACGTGGCGCGGTGGACTATCAGGAAATGGATTGTTGGCGAGCAGGCTCAACGTTCCTGGATCATTGTGAAGCAGTTTCCAGATGAAATGGATGGTCCATGGATAGCGTTTCGGTGACGCCATTGCCGCAAACCATATCTGCCAATCAAGTCGCGGTTGAAGTGGGGCGATCACGCCAGGCCGTCGCTTCGGATCACCGGGCTTATATGGAAACTCGTATTCCCTCCAGACCGTGCCGGGTCCGATAACCGTATCCTTTGTTCCCTCGAAGATGATTTCATTGCGGTGACGCCCGACCGCCCCAAACGCGCCGTAGGTGTTAACGAGACGCAGCGGGTCAAACGACCGGTTCATGGCCTGCATTCCAGAAAGAAGATTCCTGGTAGGTGCGATGCTGAGCCAAGCAATCACCAACGCATACATCGTGACCAGCCAATGCTGAAGTTGACTTTTTTCCGCGTCCGACGCTGCACTTCGAGCCCGACGAACGAGCGCTTTCGGTAAAATTCTTGCCAGCAGCGAATCATCGAGAAACCCGAGCATTGGGACTATGGTGAGATAGTTCAGAAACGAGAGATTGCCGCTGAGAATCAGCAACCCCTGGAAACTTACGAGCAATGCGCCGGCAGTTTGCCGAAAAACGCGCGGACCGAACCCAAACCACGGGACAACGAGCTCGATGAAGTGATTCCAAAGCACGCCGAACCTGTGAAACCAGGCCGGCAGGAAATGAAACGTTCGGCTGAGAGGATTTGGGATCGGCTGCGTCTCGTAGTGGTAAAGGAGACAAGTAAGGTCACGCCAACATGGGTCGCCCCGCAACTTGATGAGACCGGCCCCTAACATGATTCGAAAAGCAAGCCAGCGAAAGAGCCAGATGATGAGCAGCGGAGGACGACGGCAGGGAAACGGACGACCGTCAAGCATTGGCACGAGAAACACCGCAAGGGCACCGGATTCGAGCAACTGAATCTCCCAACCGTATCCATACCAGATCTGCCCGATATTCACGAAGGACATGTAGAGAACCCAGAGCGCAAGGAGCATCAGGGCATTCGCATATCCGCACGTTACAACGATCGAGAATGCAACACCGACCCACGAGAGAAGCAGCAGTCCACGGTCCGATATTCCTATCCAGAAAATCGTCGGAACTTTGATGAGGAACCTATTATTTCCAGGGGATCGCTCGTGGATCCGACCGAGAAAATTTTTTGCGGGAGTAAGCCCTTTCGAACCAAGCAGTGGCAGGACCTGACGTGCCAGTGAAAGAAAAGCCGCAGTATAGACTAATCCCAGAAGCCTCAGAATTACAAATCGCGTCAACCAGTAACCGTTCCGGCTCACTCCCCGTTCGATCCAGCGGCCCAGAGTTTTCAGCACGCGCGCCATCTGAAAATTTAATCGAACTCGCAACCCGATTCAGACGCAATTTTTACCCGAGATTCTGCGGATAGAGTCACTTCAGACCGAGCCATCCGAAGAAAACGGCGAAGGGATCTCTAAGCACTGTCGTCAACTGCAACTTTTTTGGAAGGCTCGATTTGTATTTCTGCAAAGCTTTCGCTTCGAATTCCTGCGTGAATGTGGCGGCGATGCGAAACTTTGTTAGAGTCTTTCTAAAGAGTTTATGGGAGTCCAATACAAAGATTATTATGAGACGCTCGGAGTCTCGAAAACTGCTTCGCAGGACGAGATCCGCAAAGCTTTCCGTAAGCTTGCACGCGAGCATCATCCTGACCTCGCCAAGAAGAAAAACAAACAAGCCGCCGAGGCGAAATTCAAAGAAATCAACGAAGCGTACGAAGTCCTTGGCGATCCGGCGAAACGAGAAAAGTAACGACAGCCTGGGGGCGGATTGGGAACGTGGCGGACCTCCGCCCGGCTACGAATATGGTGGATTCCCCGGTGCAGGCCGTGGAGGCGGGTTCAGTACAGGGACGGAGGGCAAGGAATTCCACTTCGGGGGGACGGGCTTCAGTGACTTTTTTGAAGCGTTTTTCGGAGGCGGTAGCGACCGCGGAGGACGCGAAAAATATGGCCGTTTTGGGTTCGATCGGGGCATGCGCACCCCGCAGCGCGGACATGACGTGGAAGCTGATATCATGGTGACGCTCCACGAGGCCTTGAACGGGTCACGCCGTCAGATCTCTCTGCGCCGCGAAGGCAGCGACAAGGTCGAAACCTACGATGTAAAAATCCCCGCTGGCGTCCGGCAGGGCCAGAAAATCCGTCTTGCAGGCCAGGGTGGCCCAGGTGCGGTGGGCGGCGCGGCGGGGGACCTTTATCTGCGCGTTAATCTCCAACAGCATCCCGACTTTCGCGTAGAGGATAGCGACCTCATTCACGAATTGACCCTGGCACCTTGGGACTGCGTCCTGGGAACTTCAGCGACAATTCCAACTCTGGAAGGATCGGCGCGACTCAAGATCCCTCCAGGCACTCAACCGGGACGCCGATTCCGCCTAAAGGGCAAGGGTCTTACCAAAGCCGGAGGGCACCGCGGCGATCTTTATGCTGTCGTGGAAGTTGAAATTCCAACACACGTGACGTCAGAGCAAAAAAATTTGTGGCAAAAACTTGCGACAGGGTGATCTGTGCAGGCAACCGCGCAATCGTTTCCGCCGCCGCCGTGGCACTGCATTTACAATAAGTTCCGGCGAGTTACTCCAATAACCTTCGCGGACGGGCACCGGTCGAAGAGAGCAACAGTGATCCACTGCTGCTAAGAAGAGCGGCGATTCCTGCAAAAGAATCGCCGCTCGCAACTGTTAACGTTTTCGGTAATCAGTAATCGCCGCGCGAACCGCGGCCTCCACCACCATAGCCGCGACCACCACCACCTCCTCCATAACCGCCACGACCACCCCCTCGGCTGCCCCCGCGCCCGCCACCGCCACCGCCATAACCGCCGCCACCACCACCGCCACTCTGTGCTCGCGCCTCGCGAGGACGCGCTTCATTTACGGTAAGAGCACGACCGTCAATGGTTTTGCCATTGAACTCCTTGACCGCATTCTGCGCATCTTCATCAGTCGCCATGGTGACGAAAGCGAAGCCACGCGATTTTCCCGTGAATTTATCCTGCATCAGCATCACTTCCGAGACCGGGCCGGCCTGGGCAAAGAGATCCTGCAATGCCACTTCTGTCGTGTTGAAAGACAGATTACCAACGTAGAGTTTGTTTCCCATTTCGAGTCTATAGTTCAGCGCGCATCACTAGCAAGTCGGCTGCGGTTTCCGGTTTTCGGATTTCAAAATCGCCACTGGCATAAACTCAACTGACAATTTTCCCTTCTCACCGCTACTGTTCTGAGCGTAGCGCCATCCTCTCACCCGACTTCGAAAAATCAAATACAAAAATTTGTCGTCGCATGACGACAAATTGACCCGTCGAAACGGCTTTGCTAGCTTCCATCGATTCCAAAATACGAATGACCTTTGGGAGATTTTACCGTCCATCGTGCTTTGTCGCGAAAATCCGGAGAGATCAAAGAGCTTTCAATTATGATTGTTTCGATGTGGGAACACAATCAAGTGCCGGAGGGAAACTTGCCGGGCTGTCGACAGAATCTCTGAATTTCGCGAGGGCAACCGGCTATCGAATCCTCTTGGATTTCGGCCCCGATGAACTTGCAGTCTTTCTGAAAACGCGCGACATCTCAGGCCGTGTTGACTTTCAATATTATGCTCATCCTGGGCGTCGCTGTGCTCAGCATTGCCCTGCGATGTTTCCAGAGTGCATTACTCCATAAGCTCGGGGCGATTGGAATTCTGGTCACGTCTTTCCTCATCGGCTTCCTGCCGACGCAGAACACCGTGCTGGGTCTCGCCTGTGTCGCAAGCTGGCTACTGTTGCCATGGTTAGATATTCTAACCCGAATTCGCAGACTCCGGCTGCCTTTGGAGAAAACCCTTCGCCGTCGTGTACCGCCCTCGCGCGAGGCATTTCCCGCCCTGGAAGAGTTGAGTGACGAACTTGAAGACGAAGGCTTCGAGCACATTGAAGATGCAGGCTGGGACTGGGAGGATTATCAGCAGTTTCTCCGGCTCTACTACAGAAAGGACGACCGTTTCCAAGCGGCGATCTGCATGATCGACCAACGCGATATCTCCTTCTACTTCCTGAGCGTTTCATCCCGCGCAAAGGATGGGACCACGTATACAACTTGGAATTATCCTTTCTCCCATTCCCTCAAACTCATGCCTCAATTGAAAGTCAACAGGCTTCGCAGCGATCAGACATTTTTTGAATTGTGCGCGAGCCATGGTGCTTTTCTAAGAAAACACCATGTGATTACAGATAATTTGTCTAATCCCGGCCCGGAAGAAATTCAGGATCAAATCCAGAAGGACCTCCGTGCCCAAGTGCTCTACAATATCACAAAAGGGGTTCTCAAGCGCACGAACGAAGGCCAGATACGTTATTCATGGCGCGGTCTTTTCTTTATCTGGGTTCAGTGTTTGCGCGACATTGTGCGCCTCTCGTAAAAACTCGGGCGAAAACCCGCTTATCGCCTTACGACCTGCCTGTCATGTCTAAACGACTCTTGCTATCTCTGGGTCTGATTCATATTTCCAAGTGATTGAATCTGTTTCCCTTCGCCCTTGGTCTGCTCTAGCCGGCCCGGCTCTGCATCGAGCCATTGACAGTAGAAATCCGTAATCGCACCGCCAATCTGATTCAGCGAAAATTGAATTCCATCAAGAAACTGATGAAGCCCCGCACGAAAGATTTCGTTGATTGACGCATAGTCGAGCTCCGAGCAGAGCCGACCGGAAAGTCGTTCGCATGGATTAGAATACTGATTCCGAGGACAACCGGAAATATGATGAAGCGCCTTGTCGAGCGAGTCGACATTGAATCGAATCGAGCGCGGAAATTCACCGTGCATGATGAGAAACTCCGCGACTCGCCACGGTGCCATTTTCCCGCGGTACAGTTTTAAGAACGCTTCGAATCCACTGCAGGACTTCAGCACCGCGCCCCATTGGATGAGGTCCACGTTTCCACCAACCTGTTCGCCGGCAGGCAGGAGAATATGATATTTTACGTCGAGAATTCTCGACGTCCGATCTGCGCGCTCAATGGATTTTCCTACCTGAATGAACTGCCATCCCTCGCCGTGTGTCATGGTCGCATCCGTGATTCCCTGAAATTTCTGGGATCCATCCACGACAACCTTGAAGAATTCGTAGGAATTATTACTCATCAATTCCTCGGCACGGTCTGATCTGAGAAAAAGGTAGTTTCGGTTTATTTCCTCCCACATTTCCGACGAGATTTGCTCACGAACCGTCCGTGCATTCTCACGCGCAGCTGCCAGGCAGCTAAGAATCGAGTTTGGATTTTCCCTATCGAGCGCAATAAACCGCACTACAGACTCCGCGTCCGCCACCTCATACAGCTTGTAGAAGTCGTTCTTTTCCTCAAGCGACGCAATAATCGGCTCCCAATGACGACGCAGGAGATCTGTGCTTTGATTCTCGAAATCGAGCATAAGCTCCATATTCACGTCGAGAATGCGTGCGTTGTTCTCAGCCCGCTCGATGTAGCGGCTAACCCAAAATAGTGAATCGGCAACCCGGCTAAGCATGAACTCTTCTCCTCAAGTGTGCGGGTTGATGTCGGTAGCGGTTTCAGACGCAGGTTGGTTGAGCAGTGACATTTGGTCTTCATCGACAACCCACGTATCCTTACTACCTCCGCCCTGGGACGAATTCACAACAAGTGACCCCTTTCGCAAAGCCACCCTGGTGAGTCCCCCGGGAATTATCGTGATCTTTTCACCGTAAAGAATGTAGGGCCGAAAATCGATGTGCCGTCCTTCGATTACACCATCGCAGAAGGACGGCGCCCGCGAAAGCCTCACCACCGGTTGCGCGACGTAGTTTCGCGGATCCTTGAGAATTGCCTGCCGAAACTTCTCGCATTCTTCCTTTGTTGCGTTCGGTCCGATCAGCATCCCATAACCTCCGCTTTCGTTTGCGGACTTGATCACGAGCTCAGGAATATGCTCGAGGATGTATTTCCTGTCCTCTTCACTAGAGGACAGGTATGTGGGCACGTTAGGTAGAAGCGGTTCCTGATCCATATAAAAACGGACCATGTCCGGGACGTAACGATAAGTAACCTTGTCGTCCGCTACTCCAGTACCAATTGCATTGGCAAGATTCACATTCCCTTTTCTATATGCCTCAACCAGACCGGGGACTCCAAGCATTGAATCCGGTCGGAATACCGTTGGGTCGAGAAAATCGTCGTCGAGCCGTCGATAAATGACATCGACCTTCTTAAGACCCTTTGTGGTCTTCATATAAACGATGTCGTCATTTACGACGAGATCCGCTCCAGTGACAATTTCGATTCCCATCGAACGCGCTAGAAAGGAGTGTTCGAAGTAAGCCGAGTTGTAAATTCCAGGCGTCAGTACCACAACTGTGGGGTCCGGATCCTCTCGAGGCGCCACATATTGCAGAAGACCGAGCAACTCTTTGGCGTAATGGTCAACTGGACGCACTGCATATCGCGCAAAAAGTTTCGGATACACGCGCTTCATCACACCGCGGTTGGCAAGAACGTAGGACACGCCCGAGGGGCAGCGACCATTATCTTCGAGCACGAGGTAATTCCCTTCGTCGTCACGAATAAGATCGGAACCGCAAATGTGGATGTAGATATCCTTGGGAATATCGAAACCCATGAACTCCGGACGAAAATGAACAGCGCTTCGAATAACCTCCTCCGGAACGATGCCCTCTTTAACAATGCGCTGCTCGTGATAGATGTCGTGAAGAAAAAGGTTGAGCGCGGTGATCCGCTGCGCGAGCCCTTGTTCAATTTTTTCCCATTCGTGCTGCGGAATAATCCGCGGAATCAAATCGAAGGGAAAAATTCGCTCAGTGCCCTTGTTGTCGCTATATACAGTGAATGTCACCCCCTGCGTAAGGAACGAAGTGTCCGCGAGTTGGCGTTTGCGATCAAACTCCTCACTGTCCATTTCAACAAACCGACGGTACAGCCGTTCGTAGTGAGGCCGGACCTCACCCGGGCTTTCAAACATCTCATCATAAAATCCCTCGGTCGGATAGTTCCCAAAATAGCTGCTTCCCTGAGTCATCAATTGGTAGGTTCGAGTAAGGTTGCCGGTTGTTGGATCACGAACTCACCGCACGCAGTTCGTTATCGGATGGTTTATACGTGAAACGGAACTCCGTGCACAGAAACTTCCCCGTCGGCACGCCTGTGCGCGAGATTCCGTAAGCGCAGTCGAATCCGGTATCTTTAAGGGGGCGAAGATCATGATTCAATAATGCGAAGCCAATTTCGCGACCGCAAAACCCGGCAACAAAAACAGAGGCTGATACGAGACGATTCGGACTGTAAGGCTCGAAATCAAGTGCCGACGCACCCCGATCATCTGCCCAAGCGCGACCAAGAGGCAGGGAACCGAGCTTTTCTCAAAAACGGCCTCGTTCTCCTCTTCCAACGGGGCACGCACTTCACGCAGCAAATCCGTCCAGCTTGAATCCATTACGAAATTGCTAAGGAGAAGATCACTCACGCAAGGAAGTTCCGCTTTTTCCGCGCGGCGGATGCGAAAAAGAGGCACCGAAGCAGGCTCCTTTTCGGGAAGGAGTTTGAGATCCCATCCGAATCTCAACCGGCACGCCAAAGTCATACGCGTGCAAGGTAGCTAGACTGGCCCTTCGAAAGCAATCCTGAAGCCTTGCGATCGCAGTCTTTCAGCCGAAAATCTTAGCGGTCCGGCACCGATTTCCCAAAGCTACGTCATGAGCGCCCGCTCGGCACATTCGAGGAAAGGCCGGTAACGAAGCTGATGATCTTCAAGGTTTCGCCGCAAAATACCGGCCAGTCTTCCCAAATCCTTCGCGGCAACGACGAGATCGACACTGCGTTGAAATGCCTGCATGCCGTCCGCAGACTCAAGATCCGGACCAATCAGAACGACGAAAACAGAACGTCGATGCCCGGGAGATAGATTACAGCAATCCATTATAACCGGGTTCAGTTCACTTTGTACGTTTTCGAATCCTTCTTCAACGACCAGAACATCGTAAGCGTGCGTCTTAAGCCGGAGCGCGACATCTTCGCGAAATAGTCCCGATTGCATTTTGTATCCCAATGACTTGAGCTGGTCCGCAACAATGGGCTGGATATTCTTGTCACGCACGCAGATCAGCGCAGTCGCGTCCCCTGCTTCAAAAATTTCGTTTTGCGAATTCATTGTCTTACGACCCCAAGGAAGCCGCGTTTCCGCTTGCCAGTGTTCAATTCTTCCAGGTGAAGTCCACTTCCATTGTCGGACTTAATTTCCAGAGATTTTCGGATGTCGTCCATGCCACGCGTCACGACACCTTTCCGTGTCGCATACAGTTCTGCGACAGTTTCACTGATCAAACCCTCCTGGTAGGCACGAAGGATCGAGTAATCGAAGGTCCTCCACCCAAAACTCTGACTTGCTTCTATGATATCGTAGAAGCTCCGATTCTCATTCTCGCCAATTGCGATAGCCTCTCGGACACGAAGATTTGATCCCATCACTTCCGTGAGCAGGAAACGTCCGCCTGATTCTTTCGTTACAAGTCGTTGACTCGCGACGAATCGAATTGTGTCGGCTAGACGCAACCGTAGCTGATGCTGCTCGTTTGGCTCGAACATACCCAAGATGCGATTGACTGTCTGACCAGCGTCGATAGTATGCAAAGTCCTCAGGACCAGGTGCCCGGTCTCCGCCGCGGTGAGCGCGACTTCCACCGATTCCCGATCTCGCATTTCCCCGACCAGAATCACTTTCGGGGCCTGCCGCAGCGCTGCACGCAGACCATTCGCATAGGTGTCAAAATCAGCTCCCAATTCCCGCTGATGAAAGGTCGCAATCTTGTGTGCGTGAACGTATTCAATCGGGTCCTCAAGGGTCACCACATGAACGGACTGAGTCTCGTTTATCTCATTCAGGATCGCAGCAAGAGAAGTTGTCTTGCCGCTGCCTGTTGCACCGGTCACCAATACCAGACCATTTTTCACTCGCGCGATGTCCTGAAAGATCGGCGGCAACTCAAGACTCTGCAAGGTCGCAATTTCGGACTGTGCCTTCCTCATCACCACCCCGAATTTTCCTTGCTGCCGGAAAATATTCACTCGAAATCGCGCAGTCGCACCCATCGAGTAACCACAATCGCACGAGCCAACGTCGAATAACGCTCTCAGGAGTCGTTTCTCTCCACCAATAATGGCAAGAGCTACCTGCTCAACCTGGTAGGCACTGAGGCTCTCAATCAAGTGGAATCCACATGCGTTCTTCAACACTCCAAACGCCTCAACCTGAGGAGGACGCCCAACGGAAAAGATGAGATCGGACACGCCGGCATGCGATTCGAGCATCTCCTTTAAAAGAATATCGAGGTCTATTGGCTTCATGAAGTTGCTTGAGATTTCACGGCATCAATCATCGAAATCATCCGGCGGATTTTTGAGGAGCGCACGAAACTTTTTCTTGTCCATAGATTTCTCGTAGGCTTCCTCAGGCGAGATCCGCGCAGCGCGTAGATGTTCCATCACCGCGTCATCCAAAGGCTGATTTCCCTTGCCCTTTCCAACCTGAATCATTCCCGGTATCTGGTGTGTCTTGCCCTCGCGAATAAGATTCGCGATCGCGCTGTCCACAACCAATACTTCTAGCGCCGCGCAGCGCCCTTTTTTGTCGATGCGCTTGAAAAGGTTCTGCGCCACGACACCTTTCAATGATTCGGAAAGCGTAGCGCGGATTTGATTCTGCTGGTTTGTTGGAAAGACGTCGATGACGCGATCAATCGTTTTTGCGGCGTTGGACGTGTGCAACGTGCCAAATACGAGGTGGCCCGTAGCCGCCGCCGTCAGTGCCAACTCAATCGTTTCATGATCACGCATCTCACCCACGAGGATAATGTCGGGATCCTCGCGAAGCGCACCTCGCAGCGCAGACGCAAAGGATTTAGTGTGAATGCCGACTTCACGCTGATTCACCAGGCACTGCTGAGAGCGATGCACGAATTCAATCGGATCCTCGACCGTCAAAACATGATCCTTCCGCCGGAGGTTCGCATAATCGATCATCGCCGCCAGCGTCGTGGACTTCCCGGAACCAGTCGGACCGGTCACGAGGACAAGCCCCTTCTTGAGCATCGCAAAACGCTTCATAACCGGCGGCAGCCCGAGTTCCTCAATAGTAAGAACTTTGCTGGGGATGAGCCGGAAGACCGCCGCCACACCGTTCTTTTGATTCAGAAAGTTCGCGCGATACCGGGCGAAGCCTGGATATTCGTAACCAAAATCCACGTCGCCAGTCTCTTCGAATACCTTGATCTTGTTCTCGGGCGCAATCTCGTAGACGAGCGCCTTCAGATCGTCATTCTGGAGAGGCGGTGCGTCCACGCGAACAAGGTCGCCATGGATGCGAAGCATTGGCTGGTTACCTGTCGAAAGATGCAGGTCGGATGCGTCCTGCTCCTTCATGAACTTGAAAAAGGCGTCAATTCTTGCCATCGAAGTCGGACAGCATACAAGCTAGAGTGGTGCCAATTTTCGGAATTTTCGTCCAAAATTGCGTTTCTCATGAAGCGACGAAAACCGGAGAATGCAGCGATTGTAGATGCTGATATAGTAGCGGGCAGTCCGCATGACCACTCGTTCTATCTACCAGTCCAACGCGTCAGAGGCGCCAATCATTCGCAAATGGATATTATTAGGCCTGCTTATCTCTATCGTGATCCACCTGGGTTTCTATGCGGTCTCCAGGATGACTACGCTCGAGAGATTCAGCACGCAGCCGCCAACGCGACTTGTCCCCAGGCAATTCAACGTGCAGCAACTGGCAGTCGATGAAGATTTGCTAAACCAGCAGGACCAAACCTCAAACAAACCGGAGGAAAAGGAAGCTCCGACCCCCAATATTCCGTTACCCGGGGAAGACAATTTGTTCGAGAAGGAACTCGGGGAGGTGGTCGCCACACCCGGCGCCCCCACCGAATTCAAGAAACCGTTTCTCCACGAAAAACCGAAGATCGACTCCAATTCGATTAGCAAGCTTTCCAAACTTCAGGCGGACAGCGAAGCATCAATGCAAAGCGCGCTGAGTTCTGTCGATGAATCGCTCATCACGGATGTTCCGAAGATTGTATCCGGATCACAACTACAGCTTCCAGCGGGAGCTTCGGAAATGTCTGCATTCGGCACGGTTGAAGGTTACAGTGACCTCGACACGCTGCTGGCACAGTCCGGAGGATTGAAGGAGGGAACAGCGCCCGTCCTGCTGCCAACGGATCTATTATTCGACTACGACAGTGCCGATCTGCGACCGGCTGCACTCAGCAGTCTCAAAAAACTCGGCCAGCTCATTTCCAGAAACCCCAACGTAACCTTCACGATCGAAGGCCACGCCGATTCTTTTGGAACACCGCAATACAACATGGTTCTCAGCAAAAAGCGCGCTCTTTCAGTGAAACGCTGGCTGGTATCTTCGATGGGGTTGAATCCAGAAAGGATAGAAACAAAAGGTTACGGATCTACGCAACTCATCGTACCTGCGTCCGGAACTGTCGAAGAGCAGCAGATTAACCGGCGCGTCGAAATCGTGATGGAGTTCTCCTGAGTGGAAAGACCTTTTGCCGGCGGCTGCGTCGCGGCCGTCGCATCTCATTACGACCAACTCGATCGCTTTTATCGGGACATTTGGGGGCTGCACATACATCACGGACTCTGGCAATCGCGTCGTGAATCCTACGAGGAAGCTCAAGTCAATCTGGTCGATCTGATCTCTGCCCGTGCAAGATTGTCCCACGGATTTCGCGTTTGCGATGTCGGTTGCGGGTATGGAGCGCCGGCGCGTTACCTGGCAGAGAATTTTAAAACCGAAGTCATTGGATTTACGATTTCCGATACGCAATTTCGCCACGCCATTTCCATGGAATCGAAAGACTTGGCGCTTCGATTCGTAAAAGGCGATTGGCTCGAGAACGATCTACCGGATGAGGCATTCGACGCGGTTCTCGCCATCGAAAGCACGGAACCGATGTCGGAGCGGCCCAGATTCTTTTCGGAATCTGCCAGAGTATTGAAGCGCGGAGGCCGCCTTGTCGTCGCGACCTGGGTTGTCGATCCATATCTCCGTCGTTCCCATTTCCGATGGCTTATCAACCCATTAACGATCGCGAGCACGCTGGAACCGCTCGCAACGCCTGCACACATTGTTGCAATGATTGAATCGGGCGGCCTTCAACTTGAGCATTCCGAGGACATCACTGTTCAGGTAACCCATACGTGGCCAGGAATCGCATTTCGCTTTTTAACAAAAGCATTCCGCCATCCGGGATATCTAAAACTCCTCTTCGGGAAAAACCGCAAATATACGATAACCGTGCCAAGAATCTGGCTCGCGTTCCGGTTGGGAGCCCTCCGTTACTGTGTCTTTACTGCTCGAAAACCCTAAAAAAACGAGTGCTCAGGCCGCGTCCTTATCCTGCTTCCGCCGTATGATCGGCGCTTTCCTGCCTTCGACGGTCGCGCGATTCAAAGTGACTTCGGCAATGTCCTCACGGCTAGGCACTTCGTACATCAGGTCAAGCATGATACGCTCGAGCATGGAGCGCAGGGCTCTCGCACCGGTGCCCTTCGTCTCTGCCTGCTGCGCCAGCGCCCTCACCGCATCCTTCGTAACTGTAAGACTCACACCCTCCATGTGAAGCAATTTCGTGTACTGCTTGATCATGGAGTTCTTGGTGTCAGTGAGGATCTGCATCAACTCTAACTCCGTCAGTGCATCGAGCGCCGTTACAACCGGCAGACGTCCAATAAATTCCGGAATCATTCCAAAGCTCAGGAGATCCTCCGGTTCCGTATGCCGGATCGCCTCCTTCGCGAGCACTTCCTCCCCCGCATCGACAACTGCACCGAATCCCAGCGATTTCCTGCCAAGGCGATTCTGGACAATCTTATCAAGGCCTACGAACGCTCCACCACAGATGAAAAGAATTTTATCCGTGTTGATTTGGATGTACTCCTGGTGCGGATGCTTCCGCCCGCCCTGTGGAGGAACGTTGCAAGTGCTCCCTTCGAGGATTTTCAGAAGCGCCTGCTGTACCCCTTCGCCTGACACGTCACGAGTGATCGAAACATTGTCGGTCTTTCGGCCGATCTTGTCGATTTCATCGATGTAGACGATGCCGATCTCAGCCCGCTTGACGTCGTAATCAGCACTCTGCAGCAATCTCAGGACAATATTTTCGACATCCTCACCAACATAGCCTGCCTCGGTCAACGTGGTGGCGTCGGCGATGCAGAAAGGAACATCCAGAATTCTTGCAAGGGTCTTTGCAAGAAGCGTCTTGCCCGAACCGGTCGGCCCGATAAGCAGGATGTTGCTTTTCTCCAGTTCTACGTCCGCAAACGAATCCATTGCTGGTGTCGAAACGCTGTGCTGGATTCGCTTGTAATGATTATGAACAGCAACAGAGAGAGTTTTTTTTGCGACGTCCTGCCCGACGACGTACTGGTCCAGCTTCGCCCGAATCTCCATCGGCTTCGGTATCTGAAGTGTGGTGGACTGGCGCCGGGCATCTTCGCTCAACTCCTTATCAAGGATCCCCTTGCAGACGTTGATACAACTGTCGCAGATGTAAACGCCCGGCCCCGCGATGAGCTTTCTGACCTCCGCGTGACTTTTCCCGCAGAAGGAACACATCGTGAGATTGGAGGGGCGAGCCATCGTTAGAAATTAGTCACTCTTTGATTACACGGCAGCTTCGATTACCGGTTTTGGCACTTCTTTGCGAGACTTTACCACCTGGTCAACGAGTCCATAATTTTTTGCCTCCTCGGCAGTCATATAATAGTCCCGGTCAGAGTCGCGTTCTACGGTTTCGTAGTCTTTCCCAGTATGTTCTGCGACAATATTAATCAGCCGCTTCTTCAAGCGATACATGTATTCCACGGTGCGTTCCACGTCACTGGCGGTCCCCTGGGCACCACCGGATACCTGATGGATCATGATATCCGAGTTCGGCAGCGCAAAACGCTTACCCTTCGTTCCGGCACAAAGCAGAACCGCTCCCATGCTGGCCGCCATGCCCAGACAGTAGGTCGTGACATCGCACGTCATGAACTGCATCGTATCGTAAATTGCAAGGCCCGCACTCACCGAACCGCCCGGCGAGTTGATGTAAATGCTGATGTCCTTCTTGGGATCCTGCATCTGCAGGAAAAGCATCTGTGCGATTACTGCGTTGGCGATGTGATCGTCAATTGGCGTGCCAATGAATACTATGCGATCCTTGAGCAGTCTTGAATAGATGTCGTAAGCACGTTCCACACGGCCGTCGGATTCGATGACCGTGGGAATGAGAACGTTCTTTGCCTGCTGACGATAGTCTGAGGTGATGATCATAACAGTCTTAGAAACAGAAAATCATGCTTGATCTTTCTGCTCGGATTTGCCGGTGACGCTATCATCCGAAGCCAAGAAATCAAGAACCTTGCCAGTAAGAAT
Organism: uncultured Verrucomicrobiae bacterium; assembly: GCA_963805815.1. Taxonomy (GTDB): domain Bacteria; phylum Verrucomicrobiota; class Verrucomicrobiia; order Chthoniobacterales; family Chthoniobacteraceae; genus CAWDWA01. The sequence continues at coordinate 670,051 of CAWDWA010000017.1, read as the reverse complement.
CTCTTCGCGAATCGACTCTTCGGCATTGTTCTCGCGAATTTGACCCTTCACCTTTTCCGGCGACATCTGGTAGCGCATCGCCATCATCATCACGCGCCGCTCGTATTCTTCGCGGCTCACTCGAATCTCCTCCTTTTCGGCGATACGCGAGAGAATGAATGTACCTTTTAAACGTTCGCGCGCCACCTTTCCAGCCACGGCGACAAGATCCTGTTCATTCTCTTTGAGCTGCTCCTCGCTGACCCCCCGAGATTGATTTTCCTGAACGAGATCGCTCAACACGCGCCTGGTTTCATGGACCACCATGTCTTGAGGTAACTCGCATTCCACCTGAGAAAGGAGCGCGTTCATGATCTGATTTCGCTTGTCGCGAGCGGCTTCGCTCACCTTCTGTTTGGCAATTTCCTCCCGGACCAGCTCTTTGAGATCCTCAAGAGACTTGCCCTCGAGCACTCGGGAAGCGAACTCGTCGTTCAGTTCGGGCAGGATCTTCTCCTTAATGCCCTTGATGGTCACATCGTAATGAATCTTCCCAGCACCAAGGCCCTCAATCGGAAATTCGTCCGGAACTTTAAGATCGAATTCGCGAGACTCACCCACGACACCACCGACCAGTTGATCGGCAAAACCGGGGACAAACGCATCGCTGGTCATCTTCAACCAGAAATCCTGGTTCTCGGAAAGCGCCTTGCCGGATTTCGGAAACTCTTCAACAAGGGGCTTTCCATTCACGCTCCCGCTGTAGTCGATCACAGCGAAGTCCTCCATTTGCAGTCCGCGACCTTCGACGTTCCTGAAGTCGGCTCGCTGATCCCGCAGATTGTCGAGAGCTTCGTCCACATCCGCATCGGTGGCCTCAGCGGGTTTCTGCTCGACCCTCATATTCTTATAGTCCGGCAGCTCAAACTCCGGCGACATCACCAGCGTCGCGGTAAAGCTCAGAGGATGATCCTTTTCGAGCGTGACGTCCTGAATTTCAGAGAGGGAAAGAACCCGCAGATTTTTCTCGCTGATCGCATCACGACAACTCTGCGAAAGAAGGGTTTTTTCGACCTCCTCTTGAATTTGTCTCTTGAACTTCGCCTCGATGATTCGCTGAGGTGCCTTGCCCGGGCGATAGCCGGGGATGCGGGCGGCGCGGCTGAAGTCACGCGTCACCTTCTGCCACGCACTGTTCACTTTTTCGGGCTCTACTTCGACGCGCATGGTGGCGAGGCAGTTGGGAAGGGTTTCAACTTCGACATTCATAGTTTATAAAAGAAATCTGTGAAAATTCTGGAACCGGGCACTGAACACTGAAACAGGGGTTCTGAAAACCACTTTTGCGATCAATTCAGCCAGGAACGAATCTTTGATTCATCTGGTGCCTGACCGACTATCGCGAGCGCAAGCCGCGACTTGTCGAAACAATGGCAGGCGACCTCTTGAATTTCCTCCGGGGTGACCGCAATGACATGCCGTTCAATCTCATTGAGATCCAGAACCTTGCCATAGCCGAGCACCGATTCTCCCATCCACATAATCTGGTTCGTTGTGCTTTCGAGTCCCAACTCCGTCTGGCCGATCGTATACTCCTTTGCCTGCTGCATCTCGCTTCTGGAAGGCGCGTTGCTGCACAGGCGCCCAATTTCCTGAATGATCATCTTCAGAGCCCGTTCGAGCTTCATTGGGTCCAGGCCGGCCGTGACATTCAACGCACCGGAATCCGAAAGTGTGATGACACCAGACTGCACCGAATAGCAATAGCCATATCGTTCTCTTAGCTTCTGGAAAAGCCTCGAACTCATGTTCTCCCCAAGCATCACGCTGAGAAGTTTGAGGGCAAACCGTCGCTCGTCATGGCGTCCAAAAGAGTGAAAAGCCATCGCAAGATGCGTTTGCTCGATGTCTTCGCCCACAAGACAAATCCGAGGTTCGCTCTGCCTCTCCCTCCAGCGCGAATATCGGGGAGCCCGACCTTCAGGAAGATTGCCCAACAGGGACTCAAAATGCTTAACCACTTCGTCGTGCGTCGCCCTTCCAGCAACCGTCACCACCGTGGAACGGCCGTTGTAATGCGCTCGCATGAAATTCAACAACTCTGCCCGCTGAAAACGCGAAATCGTCTCCTCCGTACCAGTCAATGGGCGCCCGAGTGGATGCGCAGGCCACAGTGTCTCGGAAAGAAGCTCCTGCACGTGTTGCGCAGGATGATCACGATACATAAGTATTTCTTCTCGAATCACCTCCCTTTCACGATCGATCTCCCGCGGTTCGAGTTGCGACTCGACGTACATGTCGGACAGCACATCGCAGAGGCGGGGCAGATGGCGAGCAGCACCTTTTGCATAGTAGCAGGTGTGATCCTCAGTCGTAAACGCATTCAGATATCCGCCAACGCCCTCAACCGCCTCCGTGATTCGCTTGGCACTCCGCCGCTTCGTCCCTTTAAAGAGCATGTGCTCGATAAAATGTGAAATCCCTGATTGTTCTCTCGACTCATGTCGCCCCCCGATACCCGCCCAGATCCCGACGCTGACGCTCTTCATCCACGGCATCTCGACCGTGGCGATACGAGTTCCGTTGGATAGTTTGGAAAGCCGGTATTTATTCTCCATGCAACACAGTTCTTCGAGGGCAGAGAACAAAGAATGGTTTTCAGAAATCACAAACTCAAATCCGCTAGGACGTAATGCGGGAAACTTATCGTCGCTTGTAACCCACGAAATCTCCGGCTTGCGGCGAACGCAGTATACCCCCAAAAGAAACTAATCAAATTGCGCCTCCACCTTTGCCCCGGCAGAGACTCGAGGAAGAAACTAAGGTCCGGACCTCATGATCCACGGGAATCAGGATGAGCCGACGAACTAAACAATCTGGCGCAGATCGGCACCCGGAAAAACGGTTTCCGTTGTCGTGAGTTCATTGCAGAGTCGGGCGATCGCTGCATGGTGAACTCGCGAGCTGAAGCCGCCTCGCCCTAAAAATTCGGCACCACGATAGGGCATCTGCACTTCGAACATTGACTCACCGTCGCTGCTCGCCCGGCTCCCGCTACAGAGATGGATCCTAGTCTGAGACTGCCGTCTATAGATGCGTAGATGAACCTCCGCCCTTCGCAGTGAAGATGCGATGAGAATACGCAGTACCGACGACGTCCCCTTTCGAGAGGGGAATGAAGGCTGAAAGACGCTTCAGGAGCGTATCTCGTTTTCCAGGCCTCTCCCCGTTCTTCGCAAATCCATAATATAGCCGGCCAATTCAAGATCCCTCGGATATGTGATCTTTAGATTCCAATCCTCGTTTCTTAGCAAAGCGACCTCCCGCCCGTATCTCTGCATGGCAGAGACTTCATCTGTCACAACATCGTCCTTCTCAATGATCTTCTCATATGCGTCTAGAATGAGAGCCGTACGAAATATCTGCGGTGTCTGCATGGCCCAAAGGCCGGTCCGATCCACGCTCTTCAGAACAATCTGCGCCGGCGACGCCCGTTTCACGGTGTCCGTTACCGGCGCCGCGCAACTCGCACCGCCGTGCTCCATCGCTGTTGCGAGGCACGCTTCAATCAAATCTGGTGCGATGAGCGGCCGAGCCCCGTCGTGAATTCCAACGTAGTGATAACTTCTCGGATCGAATGCCCGCAGCCCCGCCCAAACAGAATGATGCCTTTCGGCGCCGCCGGAAATTGCCCTGTCAAACTTCGAAAATCCCCGCCCCAACTCCGCCACCGCAGCCAAACGATCCTCCTTCGTGACGACGAGAATTCGCTCTACACAAGACGCATTCTGAAAGGCACGCAGTGAATGCATGAGCACTGGTTCGCCGTCAAGATTCGAGAAAATTTTGTCGAACCCCATCCGCCGCGAAGATCCCGCTGCCACGATAATTGCGATCATCGGGGTCTTTCCTCCATCCAGGAAAACTTTGTTTCAGAAGTCTTCACGAGAGCGCTTTCTGCACGGCCTGGCTCAGTGTCCTGCCATCCACTCTTCCACCCGCTTTTTTCGATGCGATCTTCATCACAGCACCCATTTCCTTTTTAGAAGTCGCCCCGGTCTCAGAAATCGACTCCTGCACGATCACGGCAATTTCAGACTCCGTGAGCGCCTTTGGCAGATACTCTTTCAGAATTTTCATCTCTCCCTTTTCCTTTGCTGCAAGTTCCGGACGATTTCCTTTTTCGAACCCCTCAATGGAATCCTGCCGCTGCTTTACCTGTTTTCGGATCACAGCCATCGTCTCCGTATCATCGAGGGCCGAATCCGCGCCGCCCTTTTCAATTGCAGCGTTCTTAAGCGCCGCCTTTAACATCCGCAACACCGCGAGCTTTTGGGTCTCGCGTTCCTTCATGGCGGCTTTGATGTCCTCGTCGATCTGTATCTGTAAACTCATGGACCGCGAGTGTAGGCGAACCCCCGCCCCGCGCAAGACAGCTCAAAATATCCCCTGCCCAAAGCTGCCTGCCGTGCGAATCGCACAGATAATTTATGGCCTGCGGTGTCCTCGACAACCGGGACGATATGCATTTATCGTTTGTCCGACGTAAAATCCGCTGCCAGAAAAAATGAGAGTCAGGTTGATTTGTTTATTTCTCGCCATTTGGACCGGGAATCTGTCCGCCCAGGATAATCAGAGATTAGCCGACGCGGAGCCGAGCTACATGTTTGCTACAATTTTGGGTTCCGGCGTTTACACAATCGACGATGGCAGGATCACGGTGCTGAGCGTGCCATTTGCAATGAAATTACGGGAGGAAGGACCGGATAGTTACGGACTTCGATTGCTGTTGCCCGTCAGCCTGGGCTACGGAAGTTTCGATCCAGATGATCCTATAGAGCGGTGGCTTCCCACGGATGTCAGCACTCTGAGTTTCGTGCCTGGACTGGAGTATAGACGATATATTGGGAAGCGATTGTTCATCAAGCCGTATGCCCAGTTGGGGGGTGGATACGATTTCCGACAGGATGTGCTAAGCGGGCTTTTCGTCTTGGGAAGCCGTGTTCTCTTTGATATCGTGCGCACTGACCCGTGGCTGATCAGGGTCGGAGGCGCACTTCACTGGGCTGCCGAGTTGCAGGAGAGCAAGAGCAGTTTTGGCCTTTTCGAGATCGGTCTTGATTGCCGGAGGAATCTTCCCTGGTCCATCGCAGGGAGGCAACTCAACGCCGGCGTGTACTCACGCTGGCGGCATTTTCTAAAAGACTGGAATATCGCAAAAACAAAGCGCGCGCCGGTCCAGATCGAGAATCTTTACGAGATCGGGTTGATCGTGGGATGGGAAAAACCGTTCAATATACTCGGAGTCGATGTTGACAGTCTTCGGGGAGCTCTAGTTTTTGGTGATCAAGTTCGCGCAATTTCATTCGGCACTTCGTTCCCGTTCTGATGTTTCTCTGCTCAAGGAGAAAAATGTCCTCGAGATCCAATTTCACATCATCGCCAAAGGCTCAACAACAGGTCGCGTCGGCGGCACTGAGGCCGTCCGGGAAGCAGCCCGGCAGAATCGATCAGGCCAATGAGACGCAACGCAACTGCGAGGCGCGCCGGGAGGAATCGCTACTGATTTTCCGCCGCTCAACATTACCGAAGCCGCACTAAAAGGTCCCGGCTGTCCAGCGAATCGCCGACGGCAGCAAAGACCTCATCCACCACGCCACTGGAAGGAGCGTAGATAGTGGTCTGTATTTTCATTGCTTCCAGTGTGGCAAGTTTGTCACCGGAGGCGATCCTGGTTCCAACGCTGGCATGGAACGCGGTGACCATGCCGGGAATCGGAGCACCGATTTCCTTCGGGTTTGCAGGGTCGGCTTTGATTCGGCTCTTAGCGGCAGTGGTAATGGATTTGTCCACAACTGAGGATTCGCGCGGCACACCGTTCAATTCGTAAGAGAGCGCGCGGCGACCCTCGCTGTTAGGATTACCGACGTGGATCAATTTAATGAACAATGTTTTGCCTTCCTGGATATCCACGGAAACCTCCTCGCCGGGGCTGAGCCCGTAATAGAATGCCGGGGTCGGCAGGGCGGAAAGGTCGCCGTAGTCCCGCACCTCCTTCGCATAACCGGCGAAAACCTGCGGATACATTAGATGACTGTAAAGGTCATCATCCGATGCAGGGCGACGGCTCTTCGCAGCAACTTCGTCGCGTGTCTTTTCGAGATTGATGCGAGGTGACGCGGGTCTCTTTTGCCGGGTTTTGCCAAGGACGGCTTTCACGACATCGGAAGGAAAGCCTCCCATCGGCTGGCCGAGCCCTCCAGAAAGCATGTCGATCACAGATTCTGGAAACGGCATGCCGGGTTCGAGATTCACCACATCGGCCGGACGAATGTCTCGGGTGATGAGAAACATGGTCATGTCGCCCACAACCTTGCTGCTTGGAGTTACCTTCACAATGTCGCCGAAGAGCCGATTTACCTCGGCATAACAACGCGCGATCTCCGGCCACCGGGCGCCAAGCCCCATGGCGTTTGCCTGTTCCTTTAGATTAGTAAACTGCCCGCCCGGCATTTCGTGCTCGTACACTGCAGCAGTGCCAAATTTCGGACCAGTGTCGAACGGAGCGTAAAAGGCGCGCACATTTTCCCAGTAAACCGCAAATTCATTGAGCGCGGCGAGATCGAGTTCAGTTTCACGATCGGTATGCTCGAGCGCAGCGACGATTGAATTGAGATTCGGCTGACTGGTCGAACCGGACATCGAAGCAAGCGCGAGATCAACTACGTCAACACCGGCGTCGGCGGCTCGCAGAACTGAGGCGGCGTTTATGCCGCTGGTGTCATGTGTGTGAAAGTGAATCGGAAGACCAATTTCCTCCTTCAACGCCTTTACGAGCGCACTGGCGGCATAAGGGCGACACAGCCCGGCCATGTCCTTGATTGCGAGCACGTGGGCACCCATTCTCACGAGTTCCTTCGCGAGTTTGATGTAATATTTTAGCGAATACTTGGTCCGCCTCGGATCGTTGATGTCGCCGGTGTAACAGATCGCGGGTTCGCAGAGCGCATGCGTATCCTGCACGGCGTCCATGGCCACCCGGAGATTCGGGAGATCATTAAGCGAATCGAAGATCCGAAAAATATCGATCCCCGACTTCGCCGCATGTTTCACGAAACCGGCAACGACGTTGGGGGGATAATTGGAGTACCCGACCGCGTTCGAGCCGCGAAATAACATCTGAAAACAAATGTTTGGGATTTTTTCCCGGAGGATGCGCAGGCGCTGCCACGGGTCCTCCGAAAGAAACCGCATCGATGTGTCGAAAGTCGCGCCGCCCCACATCTCCAAGCTGAAAATCTCTGGAGTGCGCCGGGCGATGGCGCCCGCGATCTCCGCCATATCGTAAGTGCGGACGCGCGTGGCGAGGAGAGACTGGTGAGCGTCGCGGAACGTTGTGTCGGTAATGAGTAACCGTTTTTCGGCGAGCATCCACTCGGCAAATTTCTTAGGACCCAACTCGAGCAGAAGTTGACGAGATGCTTCAGGCGGCATCTTCTTGTGGTCAGATTCGGGAACTGGCGCGGGCTTTAGCGGCCCGGCGGGTTTGTAGCCTTTAGCATGCGGATTACCGTTCACCGTGACGTCGCTCAGAAAGGTGAGCAGCTTGCTCGCACGGTCGCGCCGCGGTTTGAATACAAAAAGTCCAGGCGTGGTGTCGATCAGCGTCGTTGTCGCCATGCCACTTCGAAAGCGATCGTTCGTTATGACGTTCTCAAGAAACGGAATGTTCGTCTTCACCCCGCGGATCCGAAACTCGCGGAGCGCACGATGCATTCGATGAAGCGCAAGATCGAATGTCGGGCCAAAAGCGGTGACTTTGACCAGCAGAGAATCATAGAACGGCGTGATCACGCTACCCGTTTCGCCCATGCCCGCATCAAGGCGGATGCCAAGCCCCCCGGCTGAACGATAGGTCAGGATTCTCCCGTAATTTGGCGTGAACTTTTTCTCCGGATCTTCCGTAGTGATGCGCGCCTGCACGGCAAATCCGCGACGCGGAACGTCGGCCTGTTGTGGAAGATCGAGTTCCGTACTTTTAAGGCTGTGTCCCTGGGCAATAAGAATCTGGGAACGCACGAGATCGATTCCGGTAATTATCTCAGTCACCGTGTGTTCGACCTGGATACGCGGATTCATTTCGATAAAGAACCACTCTCGGGTATCGAGATCGTAGAGGAATTCGATGGTACCCGCGTTATCGTATCCGATCTCTTTCGCCATGCGAGCGGCGGCCTCGCATAGTTCGACCCGAATCGAGTCATCGATACCGAGAGACGGCGCAACCTCCACGACCTTCTGATGACGTCGCTGTACCGAGCAGTCGCGCTCGTACAGGTGAAGCATGTTCCCGTGCTGATCGCCGAGAACCTGCACCTCCAGGTGCTTTGCGTGCTTGACGTAGCGCTCGAGGAATATGGCGGAATTTCCGAACGCCCGCTCCGCTTCTCCCTGGGCCTCGTCCAAAAGTGGAGCAAGATCGGCCAGTTTCTCCACAACCCGCATCCCGCGTCCGCCACCTCCGAATGCGGCCTTGATAATAAGCGGAAACCCAATCTTCTCCGCCGCCTTGAGCGCCTGCCTGCAGCTGCTGATCGGCCTGGGGGTTCCGGGCAGCGTTGGGACTTTCAGTTTCTCCGCAAGCTGCCTCGCTGCGACCTTATCCCCCATCAGTTCGAGCAGGTCCGCGCGGGGACCGACAAATGTGATTCCAGCCTCTTTGCAGGCGTGCGCAAATTGCGCATTTTCCGAAAGAAAACCGTACCCGGGGTGAATGAGATCGACTCGCTTTTCCTTTGCCAGCGCCACTATTCCTTCGACGTCCAGATAAGCACCCACCGGCCCTTTTCCCTGCCCAACCAGATAAGCTTCGTCTGCCTTGAACCGATGGATGGAAAATCTGTCTTCTTCGGCGTAAATCGCCACAGTGCGCAGCTCCAGCTCCGTGGCGGCGCGGAAGATACGTATAGCAATCTCGCTGCGGTTGGCCACCAGAAGCTTCCTGGGAGTCGCGGCCGGAAGTAAGATACTTTGAGAGGAACTCATGAACCCGACCCTTATAAGGATGGCCACCGGGAAATCAAACTCCCGTGACGTCGCGAACCGGCGGATCTGGCGGAAAGAAGCAGGACTGCTCCCGTCGAGCGAGACTGGCCAGCGGATGGATATGCTCCAAGAGCGTTCCGATGGAACCTGCTGCTCGAAGAAAGCGACCCGAACATGGCAACCGCAGTAGACGGCGCGGACCCACGAATATGAGTACTGAACGCGAATTGCTTCGAGTTCGTCGAGGAAGATTCGTCTCGACGCGACAGGCCATTAGTGGCGTTCTGGACTCCTGCTCAATTGACTGGAATGACCGCCCAGACACCCCAAACCCTCCCTCCAGGAACTGACCGTCGCCACTGGATCGTGTGGCTGGCTCTTATGGGATTTCTGGCGATCTATTTATTCGAAGGTCATGCCCGGCGGATAACCATACCGACCTTGAGATCTCAGGGAGACCAGGGTGCTTATCTCGATTACGCCGCGGACTTGCATCGCACCGACTACACGTTTGTAGGCGGAAGAAATCGTATGCCCGTCTACCCTTTTCTGCTTACGTTCGCTTACGAGGACGGGATGAGCGATGAGCAGTTCCTTGAGCGCGCTCAGTCGTTCAATGTGAATCTCTCGGCGGGCATTCTGCTCCTTCTGTTTCTCTTATTGCGCCGGTATTTCCCCGACCTCTGGAGTCTGTCTCTCGTGGTAATGACGGCTTTCGCGGTCTTCTTGAAGCGCGCTGTCCTCGTGCAAACGGAGGTCCTCTTCTACTTGATCGTCTTTGTTGTATTTCTGATGTTCTGGCGACTGATCGTCGCGCCAAACTGGAGGACGGCGATTTTAGCCGGGGCTCTACTGGGGGTCGCCCACCTTACGAAGGCCTCCGTGCTGCCCTTGCTGGTCCTCTGGGTCGCAGTGATGGCTGCGCAAACGATCTGGGGTTTCTTCGGACGAAGCCAAACCTCCTCCCAACGATGCATGAGACTCGCGTGTGTCGCCATCGTCATCGTTTGTTTCTTCGGCGTGACGTTTCAATACCTTCAAACGAGCAAACGTATCTTCGGAAGGTACTTTGACAACGTCAATTCCACCTTCTATTTCTGGACGGATTCATGGGAGGAAGCCGAGTCCCTCACGAAGGCTCACGGCGACCGCGAGGGCTGGCCGGACATGCCAGTTGATCGAATTCCTTCCCCGGCCAAATATTGGCGCGAACATTCGATCGCCGACATCGGTTCGCGAATTGGAAACGGAATCATCCGCGTCCTGACAAAGAATGCGAAACTGACTGGTTATTACAAATTCGGTGTGCTGTTCGGGGCAACAACCGCATTCCTTGTGATCAGACGAAAGCAGCAATTCCTGGATTTGGCGCTTCGACAGCCGTTCGTTTTGCTCTTCATCGCGGGCTTCTTCTGCGGGTATCTGCTCCTTTATGCATGGTACACGCCAGTCTCCAGTGACAGCCGGTTTTCGCTCTCATTGTTCCTGCCGTTCATCTTTGTCACCTCGAAACTGATCTTGCATCTGGGCGGAGAAATAACAGTCGCTGCACGCGGCAAAAAATACCGATTCGCCAACCTTTTCGCATCGGTTGTGCTGGCCATGGCAGCGCTCGACATCGCTTACAACGCGGTTCGCATATTCGCCCCGGATTCAGAAGGGGACAAGAACGCCTCGATCGCTGATTACAGCGCTCCAAGAATTGAAAAGTATCCTTTCTAAACAGTTTCACCGTTCATATCGCACATAGCTCGTCATGCAGTTTCGCGGCGTAGTCGAACGAATTGCTCAGACCGTCAGCACGCCGATTCGGCATTGTCTGGCACACGGAAGACGCTAGGCTCGATTTCATGGACGAAGAACAGCTCTCGACTCTTCTTGAATTCCTTCGCTTCCCAAGCATTTCGACTGACCACGCCAACGCGAATCACGTCGCGGCATGTGCACAGTGGTTAGCAGCCAAACTGTCGCAAATAGGGCTTAAGGCGGCCGTTTACAAGACAGATGGGCATCCGATCGTCGTTGCTAGAAACGAGCATCGAGCTAAACACCGCACAGTGATGATCTACGGGCACTACGACGTGCAGCCGATCGATCCCCTGGAGCTTTGGGACAATCCGCCCTTCGAACCTCACGTGGCTAAAGAAAGGATATACGCCCGTGGTGCAGCGGACAACAAGGGCCAGATTATGGCGCACATTCTCGGCGTTCAGGAATCGCTCAATGAGAAGGGTGATCTGCCAGTGAACTTGACCATTCTCGTCGAGGGAGAGGAAGAAATCGGAAGTCCGAATCTCGAACCGTTCCTCATGCAGCATCAACAGGAATTGCGCCCCGATGTGATCGCGATTTCGGATACGGGGATGGTGGCACCCGGGGTGCCCACTTTCACTTACGGGTTGCGCGGAATCGCCGTCATGGAACTGAAGGTAACCGGGCCGGCGAGTGATTTGCACTCTGGAATTTACGGCGGTGCCGTAGCAAACCCGGCAACTGCGCTCGCTCGTCTGCTGGCGACGCTGCACGACGAGAACGGCAGAGTTGCCGTACCCGGGTTCTACGATTCCGTTCTGCCTATCGCAGACTGGGAACGGGAGGCCTGGGCGAAACTTCCGTTCGGTGACGAGCACTTGCTGGAAGTCACGGGAGCCCCAATGCTTTGGGGCGAGAAAGGTTTCACCGCGTTAGAACGGATCTGGGCGCGCCCGACTGCGGAGGTGAATGGCATCGGTGGGGGCTTCCAGGGGGACGGCACAAAGACGGTCTTGCCGAAAGACGCGTTCGCCAAATTAACGTTCCGCCTCGTCCCGAATCAAACGCCCGAAGCAATATGTAAGAAGGTCGACGCTCATCTGCGGGAGCATTGTCCGCGCGGGGTCAAACTTGAGATAAAGGTTGGACATTCGGGAAAACCCTACCTCGTCCCGCCCAACAGCGAGGACGGACTTGCCGCGCAGCGTGCGCTGAAAAAAACGTTCAGGAATGAGATCGCCCTTGTTCGTGAGGGCGGGAGCATCCCTATCGTTCAAACATTCAAGGATACGCTTGGGGCTGATACGCTACTTCTGGGGCTGGCACTCCCGGACGCCAGGATGCATGCCCCGAATGAAAATTTCCCCTTGGAGAATTTCTATGGAGGCATTCGATTAAACAAGTATTTGCTCGAGGAACTCGCCGCGCGTTGACAAAGGGAAGCCCGCATCTGATCACAAGGCAGCGCCCGGTTTTTAGAGCCCTTCTTCCATTCCAGGTCAACGGTCAACCGGACTACTCCAAGCGTATCCTCATCGAGCTCAGTAGGGCCTACCGAGAACCCGGCGAGCAGGATCCGTCGATGCAGAATCTCTGAAAATTGGGGCCGGATTGGCGGATCGAAGCTCGTAACCTCGGAGAACGAATTCCGGATAGAAGCCATTGCTGGAAGGTTCGTAGACGGTGTCGCCGGAAAAATAACCGAAAAGCTTGTACTCGTAATTGTTGTCTGAACCGATTTTGCCGATCGATCGATCGGGAGCGAGTTTCTGCTGTTCATTCAACATCACCAGCTCCGCGGTGCCCCAACGTTCACCCGGCTTACGAATGTAACCCCAGAATTTATAATATTTTTTGTAATACCGACGTCCAATAAAATAATTACCCAGGGGTTCATTCTCAATGCTTTGAAGCATCGCCGCACGCGACGTCGAGTGGATGCCCTCATAGCGGGTCGATTCGCAACCCGCAATCGACAGAAGGGCGAACAGAGCAAACAAGGCGAGCCGCAGAAATCGGATCATTGAACGGAGTAGACAGTATGGGGTAGAAGCTATTCTTGCACCAGACCAACGCGCGCCAGCAATGGCTCAATCCAGTCTGCAAGATCCGGTTCTTTCAAGGAGTGAGGCTGAGGAAATCCTGATAGGATGTACCATTTCTCGATGTGACTGACACTCTCGCCGGGCTGCAACATCTCAAGAGGACTGAGGCTCTCGATTTCGAGCATCTCGTCATCCGTAAAAGTCTCGAAATTGCAGCCCATGTCCGGATAGTGCTCACCTTCGACGTAATCGAACGTTTTGATGAAGAGGTCATTGCGCATGAGGTACGCAACCCACTTCTCCTTATGAGCCAGTCCGATTTTCGTCGGCACCCCGGAGGACGTCTGGCGTAACGTGATGAATTTCCAACCGAATCTCCAACGCTCGTCGCTCATGTCGGTGTAGGGCCACGAGATAATGAGACGATTTGGCAGAAGATCGCGCGGGTGCTGTCCAAGTGGCGGCACCGGAATAATCTCAAGGCCGCCGGGGGCCATGACACTCAATCCCCAAGATGCAATTTCCCGCGCTTCGGTCCCTTCGTTAGTCGCCCGATGAAGGATAGATACTTCGGAACTGTCGGCCGCAAGCGATACGAGCATTTCCTTACGAATTTTCCATGGATCAACGCCGCTGTTCACGAGCCGGACGCCATTTTGGTGGGTAAGATCATGCTCCACCGGTGCGTTATCCGGCACGTAGCTCAATGTCTCATCTTCCGGGGCGATCCAGAACCGATGCCCGCCACGGATCATCCATTTCGTTTCCCCTGCTGTGCCCATCTGCTCAGGATAATTCTTGAGTACGTTCTCGCCGCCTGGAGTCTTATACGAAAGTATCCGCGGGCCTACATCCAGACTGATGATGAGTTCCGCGTGAGCGTTACCGAGCTGAAGATTGTTCTTCCAGCCACCATGTTCGAGATTCTTGATATGCATTCGGGGATTGTCGGAGGCAAATAAGACAGACCCAAATTCCTAGATTACAAAACTCACGAATCCAAGTTTTTCCTACATGACGGGATTCCCCAAAATGATGAATCTTACACCACGGATACTGCAAGAAGAGCTTACGAGCAGAATTGGACGGCGCCGCTTCACTGCCCGGGCGTCCTCCACCGCCAGGGCTTCAAACTTTACTCCGCCAATCGTACCGGCGATTCCTCCATCAGCAAAATCGACCATTTTGAAACCGGCGCGACGAGGGGCAGAACCGCGGGTTGCTGCTAACGTCAACAGGGCGCACATTTGTCCTTTCTGCAAAGAATTCTGGTTTCCCAGAATCAGACTTGAGCGAACGCGCGATCCAGCACAATCAACATGAATTCAGCATCCTCCCGATTGAGACACATGGGCGGCTTGATTCTCAACACATTGCCAAACAATCCCCCCCTTCCGATAAGCAAGCCGAGTTCTTTCGCTGTCTCCAGGATATTCGCACATTCCTCTTTCGCAGGTTCTTTCGTGGTACGGTCTCTCACGAGCTCAACGCCGATCATCAGGCCCTTCCCACGCACATCTCCGATGAGTTCATATTTTTCCGCCAGACGGCGGAGCCCATTCATCAAGTAACTGCCGACGTCCAGCGCATTTCTCTGCAATCCTTCGGAATCGATCACCTCCAGAACTGCCCTGCCCTGGGCGCACGCAACGGGGTTGCCTCCAAACGTGTTGAAATGAACACGCTCGGCTAGAATGTTTGCAATCATCGGCGTCGTCACCACGGCAGCCAGCGGAACGCCGCTTCCTATTCCTTTGGCCATGGTCACGATATCGGGAATCACACCCTGCGTTTCAAATCCCCAGTAATGGGTTCCTGTGCGACCAAATCCTGTTTGTACTTCGTCCGCTACACATAGCCCTCCAGATTCCCGCACATGCGAATAGGCATTCTTTAGATACCCTTCCGGAAAGACAACGGTTCCTCCGACACCCTGGATCGACTCGGCGACGAATGCCGCCACCCGTCCCGGCGTCGCGAACTGGATCACGCTCTTTACATCATCAGCGTATTTTCGACCGGCTTCCAGGTCACTATAACCGTAACAACCGCGGTACGGATACGGTGCAAGCGCATGGTGGATCCCGAAACTATGCGGAACATTGAACTTCCATGTGCTGTGCGAAGTGAGTCCCATTCCAATCGCGTTGCCCCCGTGATAGCTATTTCGCAGCGCAATGATATCGAAATTACCCGTGTAGGCGCGTGCCAAGAGGATTGCGAGGTCATTCGCTTCAGAACCGGAGTTGACAAAATAGCACACCTTCAATTCGCCAGGCATCTTCGCGGCAAGAGCTCGACCATATTCCGCGATGTTTGGATGGAGATAGATCGTCGTCGTGTGCTGAAGGGTTTCATTTTGGGCGTTCGCCGCTTCGATGACGCGCGGATGGCAATGCCCGACGCTCACCGTCACTATTCCCGCGAAGCCGTCGAGATAGCGCCGCCCCTTTTCATCAAAGAGATACTGCGCCTTTCCTTCAACGATCATGATCGGCTTCTTGTAGTAGGTGAACAGCGCCGGACTCAAATATTCCCGCCGCAGCTTGAGCACTTCGTCCGCGGATGGTCCCTTATAAGCTTTCGGAGTATAGTCGAACGCCGGGAGAGGGGGCGAAGTCATTTGTTCGGTGCGAAGTGGCGCAGAAGCAGATACGCTACAAAAGCGTACGCGAATCCGGTAAAGAACGCGAAATCGTAGGAACCTGCCAGAAACGCCGGAATTGAATCCGCTGCAAAAAATTTCGTTGCTACGAGAAAGCCTGGAATATTCGGGGCGATTGCCAAAACCAGGGCACTCAATGCCACGATGCTAAACCCTCCGCTATAACGATACCTCCCATGAGTCTGGTACAAAGCGTCGACTTCGATCTGTTTCTTTCGGTAGATGAAATAATCTGCGATCATAATACCGGCAATTGGTCCAAGCAACCCGCTGTAACCAATGAGCCAGGTGAAAATATAACCGGTTGGGTCGGCGAGTAGGACCCACGGGCGAAACGCTACCACTCCGATCACAGCGGCGATCAATCCTCCGGTGCGAAAGCTAATAAAACGTGGAGCGAGATTCGAAAGATCGTTTGCAGGAGATACAATATTGGCCGCGATGTTTGTCGAAAGGGTCGCGAGGGCAAGTGCAAGCAACGCCACCACGGCGAGTGTCTTACTGTTAAAACGTGTGATCAATTGCACCGGATCCCAGATCGCCTCCCCAAAGACCACAATGGTCGCGCTTGTGACTGCTATGCCTACGAAGGAGTAAAGAGCCATCGTCGGTGGCAATCCGATCGTCTGGCCCAGCAGCTGATCTTTTTGGGATCGGGCAAATCTCGAAAAATCCGGAATATTCAGGGATAAAGTCGCCCAAAAACCTACCATCGCCGTCAAACCGGCCGCAAACGCCGAGCGGAACTGGTCCGGCCCATCAAATCGATCCGGTTCGGCAAAGATCGGCCCAAACCCGTCTGCAGCCCGGTAGGCCCAGATCAGCAAAGCCAGACCGACAAGCAACAATAACGGTGCGCTCAGAATTTCGAGCCACTTCACCGCATTCATCCCCTTGTAAATGATCACCACATTGATCGCCCAGAAAGCCGCGAAGGCGGCGAGTTCACCAGGCGAGATACCTAAGCCGGCGATGTTTTGCTTTTCCGCAGGATTGAAACCAATGATCAACGCCAGCACGGAATAGATCGCACTACCACCAATCCACGTTTGGATTCCAAACCATCCGCAGGCAACGGCACCGCGCATAAGCGCTGGAATGTTCGATCCGTAGGTGCCGAAGGAACACCGCAACAGAACAGGGAATGGAATTCCATAGGCCGTACCGGGATGCGCATTGAGAGTCATCGGTATCAGCACAATCAAATTACCAAGGAGGATAGTGATTACCGCCTGCCACCAGTTCATGCCCTGCGAAATCAGACCGCTTGCCAATTGATATGTCGGAATGCAGACCGCCATTCCGACCCAGAGTGCCGCAATATTCCAGAGGGTCCATGTGCGTCGCTCAGGAGGAACCGGAGCGAGGTCTGAATTATATAGCTGGCTACCCTCCAGCTTCCCGCGCACCGCGCCTTCACGCGTGATTTCCATTTAACCGCGGATACTTCGGGAGATCGCGAAAAAGTGCAACGCTTAAGATAAGACAACGAGAACCGCAACGTTCCAGCGGCGATCAGAAATGCGTCGGCTCCCGCCGGAGAAGTTGACCGCGACCAGCTTCGCCCACGAATTCTCCATCGCGAATGCTCACCTTCCCGCGCACAGTTACAACGCTGGGTCTCCCCTCAATTTCAAAGCCTTCGAAGGAGTTGTAATCGAGGTTCATATGATGCGTCGCGGCGGAGATCTTTCCGCGATACTGCGGATCGTAGACGACCAGATCCGCATCGCTTCCTATCTGGATTGCTCCTTTGCGCGGGTAGAGACCGAAGAGTTTCGCCGCATTCGCGCTGGCCGTCTCCACAAACTTCTCAAGATCGATGCGGCCGCGTTTAACGCCATAGGTATAGTAAAGATTCACCCGGTCCTCCAAGGATGGAATCCCGTTGGGAATCCTTGTGAAATCGCCGCGTCCCATCTGTTTCTGCGTACTGAAGTCGAATGGCGCGTGATCGGTCGCCAACGTCGACGCCGAACCATCCGCAAGCGCCTTCCAGAGCACGTCCTGGTTCGACCTGTCACGCAGGGGCGGCGACATCACATTTTTCGCCCCTTCAAAATCAGGCTCCGCTGCGGTGCGATCCAGCAGCAGGTATTGAATCAGCGTTTCCACCCAGATGCTCACGCCGCGCGCCGATGCTGCCATTGCTTCACGCAGCGCCTCCTGGCAACTCAGGTGCACAATATAGATATGCGCACCCGTCAACTCGGCAAACGTGCCAAGGTGATGCACTCCCTCGGCCTCCACAACCGGCGGGCGGCTCCAATAGTGATATTCAGGACCCGTCTTTCCCTCCTCCAGCAGCTTCTGCTGCATTGCGGCAATGAGTTCGGCATTCTCGCAATGCGCCGTCGTAATGACACCTAGTCGTTTAGCCAGTGTAAGAGCTTTGTAAAGTTGCTCATCGGAGACACCAAAAGCGCCCTTGTAAGCGAGGAAAACCTTAAAGCTGCCGATCCCCTGACTCACGATCTCTTCGAAATCCTTTTCCGCCTCGTCATCGTAGCGTGTTACGCCCATATGGAAGCTGAAATCACAGGCACTTGCGCCTTGTGCCTTCCTCAGCCATAGATCTGTACGCCTCGATCGGACGCTCAGTCTGCGCGGGGCAGATCATTTCAATAAATGTCGTCGTACCGCCGATCAGCGCCGCTTTGCTAGCTGTCTCATGCGTGTCCTTCGCATAAGTGCCCATAAATGGCAGGTAAATATGCACATGTGGATCAATGAAGCCCGGAAAGACGTACTTGCCCTTGGCGTCTATCACCTCGCAACCATCCGGCGCATCAATTCCCTGCCCGATCCGGGTGATTGTTTCGCTCTCGCAATAGATATCCGCCACGAAGTGCTCATCGGCCGTGACGATCTCGCCATTCTTGATAAGGAGTGCCATCGCTAGTTAGCTAAATTAACTTTTAGGATTTCAACGAAGTTACTTTTTCCACACATTCCCGTCCGCCACGCACGAGATTTGAGACCCCGTTGGACCGACCGGCTTTTTCCAATAATTCGACGTGCAGAATTGCGCTCTGCGGCAGCTTCTCGCCGGGCTTCAAAACGGACGTGTTCCCGCATACAAGCGTCAAAGGAAACACCCATAACGGCACGTCGCCAATGACCTCACCGCGTGATGTATTATTAAGAGGCGACGTCGCGGACACGGAAATCTCATCCCATTTCCCGCCGATCAAAGCGCGGCAACGGTTCATGCCCTAGCCTCGCGCGAGGGCGTCGGACTGTTTTACGAAATCATCGCCACTCCATTCGCTGTCAGCGGCGACCATCTTTTTCAGCTGCTCCGCCTCTCTTGCAGCTTTTTGCTCCGCTTTCCTCTCCGCCTGACGTCTCACCAGATCGGCATGCGTCGTGAAATAAGGCAGCGAAATCCCCTTAAAATCCCCGGGCTTCTCGAAACCGTGCTTTTCCATAAAAGCCAGTAATTCATCGCACATCGGCTTCACGCAGCCGTATCCAAATTTCATTACGCCCGTGCACACTTGCACAGTATCGGCTCCCAGCAGCATGAACTGCGCTGCATCACTACCGGACTCAATTCCTCCGAGCCCCGACAATGAGCGTCCCGGGAACTCGTTTCGGATCACTTGAGCAATCTCCATGACCATCCGTAGAGCGATTGGCTTTATTGCTCGCGATGAAAACCCCCCTGGCGTCGTATAACCCTCCACGGAAGGTTCGGGACGCAACGTATCCAAATCCACACCTATGACGCTGCGAATTGTATTGATCGCACTTACACCCTGACACCCCGCACGCAACGCCGCCCGCGTCGGGTCTTCAATGTGCATCACATTCGGTGTCATCTTCGCCCAGACAGGAATCTTCGCGAACTTCATAACCCAACCACAGACCTCCTCGAGTATCTCCGGGTCTTGTCCCATCGCAGAACCCATCTTCCGCTCCGGAAGCCCATGCGGACAGGAAAAATTCAGCTCGAACGCATTGACACCGGTATCCTGGCAACGTTCGACGATCTCTGCCCAGGCGTCCTGGTTGTATTCCTCCATGATTGACGCGATCAATACCCTGTCGGGGAACTCGTCCTTACATTTCTTGAACTCATCGATCCAGATTTCGAACCTGCGATCACTGATCAGCTCAATGTTTTCCCAGCCAATCACTTCGCTGCGATCGGAGCAATAGAGTTTCCCGTAACGCGGGGTAACGTTGATGACCTTGCTGGCGTCAAGACTGACGGTCTTGGCTACCACCGCACCCCAGCCCTCGCGAAAAGCACGATTGATGACATTGAGGTTAGTTCCTGGAGGTCCGGACCCGATTATGAAAGGATTCGGCAGTGCAAGTCCATCGACGTCACAATGAAGTGTCGGCATGGCCGTTCATCTTCGGCCATCGACTGAAAAACGCACGGGAAAAGATTTACTCCGCAAGATTTCCTCGAACATTTCGTTTAATCGTTCGTCCTCCGATAGAACGACTCTTCGGAGTGAATATCGGGAGCGCAGTGGTCCGGCTGCGCTGCCGGTGTTACGCCGCTCCAATCCAGCCCATAATTTTTGTGGAGAGCCTGTCGAATGCTGCCACCGCCTGCTCCAGGTGCTCCTCTTTCGTGTCCTCGATTTTGTTGTGACTGATGCCATGCAGACTCTGCGTGAACATCATGATCGTCGGGACACCCGCTGCGGCCACCTCCGCCGCATCGTGAAGCGGACCGGATGGCAACTGATAAGTAACCCCGCACGTTTCTTTTATTGCCTCGTCACAGAATTCGATCAATTCCTTGTGGAATAATATCGGCATGATCTGCCAGAGGCGGCTCCACTCCAAAGTCACGCCTGCCTGTCCCGCGAAGCGCTCACTTGCTTCTCTCGCCTGCATCAGCATCCTTCCCAGCGCTGCTCCGTCAAGGTGCCGCTGATCAAGCGTGATCTCACAATCCTCCACCACGCTCGTCACAATTCCCGGCTTCGTCTTGCACGAACCTATCGTGCATACGCCCCCTTCACTTTCTGCGATCGCATATATCTCCGGGCTCATCCTTGCCGCAGCCAGAAACGCATCCTTTCTTCGGTTCATCGGTGTGCTTCCTGAGTGCGCCGCCTGCCCATGAAACCGGATTGCATGCCGTTCCACACCAAATGTCCCAAGCACCGTCCCCAGTGGCAGATCCAAATCGAGCAGGACGGGGCCCTGCTCAACATGCAGCTCCTGATAAGCCGAGGCGTTTTTCAACTCCACCCCACAATCCTTTACCCTTTCAAAATCTATTCCATTTTCACCCAACGCATCCGGCAGGGCAATCCCATCCTTGTCGGTCAATTTTCTCGCCTCCTCCATGTCCAGATTTCCCGAGCAGGCCGACGACCCGAAAAGGCTCTTCCCAAAACGCGCCCCCTCTTCATCCGCCCAATCCACCAATCGCACCGTGACCGGAGGCCGGCTTTCATACTGCGCCGCGATTCGGCGCAAGATCTCCACCCCGGTCAACGTGTTCAAACATCCGTCCAACCATCCCCCATTCGGCACCGAATCGATGTGCCCTCCTATAAGTAGCGCTTTTTCCATTTCTCCGCCGAGAGTCGCCCAGAGATTTCCCGCTGCATCTCGATGCACCTCTACGTTTGGAATTGCCTCCAGTTTTTTCCGCAACCAGGCGCGCGCCGTCGCCCAGGTCGACGTGAAAGCTACCCGTTGCGCGCCGTCCTCATTGCCCGTTAATTCGCGCAGTTCCTTCAGTTCAGCCACCGTCCGTTTTGGATCGACAGAAATGCTCATACCGGAAAACAAACATACTCCCAGGCGAAAACAAAGATTCCCCTGGCTGGCCGGGGGAAAACCAATGCCTGCAGACGTCCCTTCAAGTGGAATTCCGGAACATCGTTTCCGTGACTGCCATCATTTCCTCTTCGCTTCGTCAATGGAGCCGATCATATACAACGCACTTTCCGGGAAGTCCTTGAACTCATCACGCAGAATTCGCTCACAGTCATCGAGAACTTCCTCAATGCTCACGGAAGCTCCTTTCATAGCCGTAAACTGCTCGGTCGTAAGAAACGGTTGCGTGAGGAATCGCTCCAGCCTGCGTGCGCGATAGACGGTATTCCGATCATTACTGGAAAGCTGCTCGAGACCGAGCATTGCGATGAAATCTCGAAGTTCCTCGTATTGTGCGAGCGTCTGCCGAACCTCCCGCGCGACACGGTAATGACGTTCGCCAACGACGAAAGCTGCCAGCATCTTGGAGCGCGATTCGAGCGGGTCCACCGCGGGATAGAGCCCTTCGCCGGCGCGCTTCCGCGAAAGCACGATGGACGCGGACAAATGGGAAAACGTGTGCACCACGGCCGGATCCGTGAAATCGTCCGCCGGCACATACACCGCTTGAATCGACGTCATCGCTCCCGCGTCCGTGCTCGCAATGCGTTCCTCGAGCCGTGAGAGCTCCGTACCCATCGTCGGTTGATAGCCGAGGCGAGACGGCACCCGACCCATCAGACCCGAAACTTCTGATCCTGCTTGAATGAAACGGAAGATGTTATCGATGAGCAACATCACGTCCCGGCGCTCGCGGTCGCGAAAATACTCGGCCATGGTCATCGCCACGTGCCCGACGCGAAATCGGCTGCCCGGAGGCTCGTTCATCTGTCCAAAAACCATCACCGTATCCGAAAGCACCCCGGCCTCCTTCATTTGCCTGTAAAGCTCCTCACCTTCCCGACAGCGCTCGCCACTCCCGCCCCACCGAAGAGACCGGCTTTCCCTCCGCGCTCCAATGGCGCAAGCAGATCGATCACCTTGATCCCGGTTTCAAAAAGCTGTGACCCGGTAGAGCGCTGGGAAAGCGGGGCGGCGGCTTGTGAATGATCTCCCATTCCACGCCGGTCAGCGGTTCGCCCCGATCAATGGGCCGGCCAAATACGTCGAACACGCGGGACAGGATAGCGTGGCCGACAGGCGCCGTGAGGGGCGCACCGGTGTCTTTGATGCTCGCTCCGCGAGCCAGACCCTCTGTCGGCGTAAGTGCGACACCCCGGACGTGACCGCCGTAAGATTGCGCAAGCACCTCAATCACGATTTGGCCTCGCTCGCCTGCCAATAGGACATTGTTGATATGAGGAGGGTTTTGCTCGCTGAACACCGCATCCACAACGCTGCCGCGTACGCTCATAACACGCCCCCCACGGCCTTCCTCGCTTTTCCGCTGGATCTTCATGGCGAAAGCTGGCCAATCACCTGTTCCTCCCGGATCGCATCGCCTGACCAATTCTCCGCACTTCCGGAAGATCTCAAACCTTCTGGCATTTCATCAGCATCTACCAGAGTTTCAAATTCCGGCCCTTTAGCGCGCGCGAAACACCCATGCCTTGCCTGGGTGGTAAGCGGTTAAAACAACTGAGCTCTCATTGCCTGACTCAATATACCAGAACTCTACCGCCTATCGCACGGCCAGTAATATGACCAGGTATGTAGAGGACCGACGTCCGCTTCGGCGATCTTCCGGAAGCCGGCTTTTTCGTAGAACGTCAGGTTGCTTTCGGTTTCGGTGTTGAGCACGATGCCGGTGGACTCAGGATGTGACCGTGCCGTGTCCTTGACGGCATCAATCAGTTGACGTCCCAGACCATGGCCCTGCGCGTTGGGTACTATGCCGACCATACCGAGATAATGCGCGACGTGTCCAGGGTCAGTCGCTTCGCATGCTTCGTTATACCGATGCATCCGTCCCATGGCTTTCGCCCCTAAGCGCTGCTCCACCCCACCATAGTAATCTTTGAACTCTGGCGGCATTGGAGATTCTGCGGGCGGACTGACGACTGCGACCCCAACAAGACTTTTCCCGTCATTCAGCCCAATCAGCGGAATGTTGCGCACCAACCGGGATTCCACGAAGAAGCAAATAAGCTTCTGAAGCTTCTCGTCGTATTCGGGATTGGGCTCTCCGATGATGTAGCGCATGACAGGATAGTTCTGGAACGCTGCGCAGAGGACCTCCACGGCGGCCACCTTTTGAGGGCGTTTCAGATCGCTTAAGGTCATCGGCATATTTCGGAAGAGGTTACCGTGCGTCATTCGATCACAACCCAGTCGCCCGACAAGCGCGGACCTAAAAGGAAATTCTCGCCGCTACCGATTCAGGACGCCGCCAGAATCGCCCGGTCCCAGTCCTTCCAGACCGGTTCGAACCCTTTACGCCGGAGCAATGCCGCTATTTCTCCCGCCGACCGCTCATCCGCTATCTGAAACTGCTCGGTCGCTGATGAATCCAAACAGTCTTCCGCGGCTATTTGCCGGCCACGCACGGTTCTGTGGAGAGACTCTTTCCCCTGTCCCGTGTATCCCCCGGGTTCTGTATGACTGCCGGCACTCATCATCGTAATCCCGAGTGGCAGCAAACCGTCGCGAAACTTCGGCGGCTCCCGTGTGCTGAGAACAATGCCCACCTGCGGGAACGCGATCCGCATTGCACATACCAGTTGAACAAATTCGCGATCCGGCAGCGCATAACGAGGCCGGAATTGCCCCGCCGCCGGCCGCATCCGAGGAAGACTCACCGTGATCTGCGCTTTCCAGCATTCCTTCAGGAGGTAATCGACGTGCCTGGCCAACGCCACAGCCTCCTCACGCCAATCCCATAGCCCGAAAAGGGCTCCAATTCCCAGTCGCCGGAATCCGGCCGCGTAAGCACGCTCCGGACACGCGAGCCTCCAGGAAAAATTCTTTTTCGGGCCGCTCACATGCAGATCGGCATATGTAGGCTCATGGTAAGTCTCCTGATATACGACCAGGCCCTCGGCTCCAGCGGTAACCAGCGGGCGATATTCTTCCGTCTCCATCGGCCCAACCTCCAGTGAAATACCCGGAACCACCTTCGAAAGCCGGGCAATGCATCGTTCCAGATAGCGATTGGAGACAAACTTAGGGTGTTCGCCGGCGACCAGTAAAATATTGCGAAAACCTTCTTGCGACAGAAACCGCGCTTCTTGAGCTACTTCCTCGAGTTCCAACGTGACCCGCAGGATGGCGTTTTCGCGCGAAAATCCGCAATATTTGCAGGAATTGATGCATTCGTTGGAAAGATACAGAGGTGCGAACAGACGCATTGCCCGGCCAAAATGTTTGAGAGTGAGTGCCTGTGACCGCGCAGCCATCGCTTCAAGTTCCTTTTCGGATTTCTGAGCGATCAATTGTTCGAAGCGGCGGACTGCCGGACTCAAGCGTGATGATGTCAATGCTTCCAGGAACGCCATAATTACTTGCGCAATATATCGGAGAACGAATTACCGTCGAGCCCACCTCAACAGAATCCCACGAAACTCCGCCCAAAAAACGTGTAATGAAATTTGTCGCCCGATCGCCGAGCGCGAGCTTCATTAATCAATACCATCGATGGACACCCGCGAGGAGTATTACATCCACATGCATGACGAACAGAAAGGGCCATTCACCCTTTCCCAGATTAAACACATGTACGACCGCAACTTTATTCCCGAAGAAGCGCTCTACTGGAACGACGGGATGGAGCAATGGCGTCATGTTTCGGATCTTTGCGGCCCTCCGGCGTGGATGGCGAAAAGGGGTCGTTGGCTGAAACCCGCCACGGTTGTCGCCGCACTCGCGATTCTGGGAGTGCTTGCAATACTCTTTCTCCCCGTGACAATCGATGCCTGGAAAGAAGCAAACCAGCGCGACTACACCGAAGAGGCCGCTTATTGGAAGGCACGGGATTACGTGCGACAGGGATTGCGCAATTCCGTCGACTACGTGAAGTTTGCCCGATACGAGGCAAGCGACGCAAGACTGGACGGCAATTCCGAAGCGACCGTCCAGCTATCCGGTGAGACAAGGGTGGGTAAATCGGTGACCTTACGTCAGTGGACAGTCACGTTGCGTTACGTCCCGCAAAATCGAGACTGGGTCGGACTTAAAGCCGTCGAGTCTTCCCCGTAGATCGGGCAGGGACAAGTTGTTCTGTTACGAGGCCCCCTTCGACCAGAGAACATAAATGTAGGCGCAATAACCAAGCAGCAATACAGCCCCTTCCCAGCGTGCAAAGTGAAATCCGGTCCGGGCAAATGGGACGACGATCACCGTGAACGCTAACATCGTGAACAAATCCGTAGCCGTCAGTCCCTCCACCGACATCGGGGTGATCATCGAGGCGATTCCGAGAATCGCGACCAAGTTAAAGATGTTCGAACCGATAATGTTCCCGAGCGCGATATCCGACTGCTTGCGGATGGCCGCTGCCACACACGTGGCGATTTCCGGCATGCTGGTCCCCGTCGCTACCACTGTGAGACCGATCGCGGCTTCGCTCATTCCGAAGAACCGGGCGATCGGGATGGCACCCCGCACGAGGAAATCAGCGCCAAAGATGAGTCCCGCAAACCCTGCAAGAATCAGACCGACATACTTCCAAACGTTTCCTACTTGTCTCGGCACCGACACTTCCTCCCGACGTCCCCCCCGCCGCTCCCGGGTCGACCAGATAGTGAACCAAAGATATCCCACCAGAATCGCAAAAAGCGTTACTCCCTCAATTCTTGAAAGATATGCGTTCCAAAGCATTGCAATTCCGATACAGGTAATCAGTATCAAAATCGGCATATCAGCTCGGAGAATTCGCGACTGCACCCGCATCGGGGCAATTATCACGCTCAGTCCGAGAATCAGACCAATATTGAGGATATTGGACCCAACCACGTTTCCGGCTCCGATCGCACCACGCCCCGCCAGGGCCGATTGTACACACACAACCAACTCCGGCGCACTCGTTCCAAGTGCAACGATAGTCAATCCGACCACCAATGGAGAAATTCCCAGGAGCAAAGCGAGAGTCGCACTGCCGCGCACGAGATATTCCCCTCCAAAAGAGAGCAGGACGAAGCCGGCGAGAATCAACCCGGTGGCAAAAATTAATTCAGTGGTCATAAAAAACTCACGCCGTCGAAGTTCGGCGGCGCCGTGTGACTCTGGGATGCTCCAATCCACCCCGTCAAACTTCTTTACTCCTGCTCGCCTTCCGCGGAATCCTTTCTGTTACTGATGACGAATAGGATCGATCGCACGTTCAATAACCTTCGAGAAAGAAGGGAGAAGGGTTTCATCGCCTACTACTCAGCCGGCGACCCGAATCTTGCAGCAACCAAACCCCTTGCACTGGAGCTGGAAAAGGCAGGCGTCGATATCCTGGAACTGGGCCTGCCGTTCTCCGATCCGCTGGCCGATGGAATCGTGAATCAACTCGCAGCGCAACGCGCGCTCGAGGCCGGTGCAACGGTTCTTGGAGTATTGGATTCGATTCGCGCAATACGCGCCGAGTCGCAAATCCCGATCGTCCTGTACACGTATATGAACCCCCTTTACAGCGTGGGTTTTCGAAGGTTTCACCAAATGGCGGAGGAAGCGGGCGTCGACGGCCTGCTCATTCTCGATCTTCCACCGGAGGAGGACGGTCTAAGTGAAGAACTGGCGGTGGAAACGAATTTGCGCCACATCCGCCTGATTGCACCCACCACACCGCCTGAACGAATGGCCTCCATCACGGCAAATGCAGGCGGCTTCATCTATTATGTTTCGCAGGAAGGCGTGACCGGAGAACGCGCTTCCCTCGCCGCATCTCTTCCCGCAAAGGTCGCCGAGATCCGAAAGACGACCGAACTTCCAATCTCTGTCGGTTTCGGAATTTCAACCCCTGAGCATGCAAGAAAGGTATCCGAAATTGCCGACGCCGTCGTCGTGGGCAGTGCGATTGTGAAAAAGATCGCAGAATTCGGCGCCGATCCGGATCTTCCAAAAAAGGTCGCGGCCGCCGTCGCGCCCCTGGTGCAGGCGGTCAAGGGATTGACGACGCCCCACATTTTGTGATTAGGTGCACTTTGGTTGTCGCAGGCTTGCAATTGCCGTCCCCCACTCGCTACGTTGGAAGTCCCCTAAGATGCCAGACAGAACGGTCGCACCAATCAGCACTTCGAAAAATCGCCGCAAATTCGAAAGCAAAGCGGTCGCGGCGGATTGTATATTCCATTCCGCTGAATATCCGAGCAACCTGCTTGAGGCAACCGTTGAACTCCGCGACACGTATTACAATATTGGTAGCTTCAAAGTTCTAATGGTCACTGTAAGAGCACGCGCGCTCACGCCTCATGGGAGGAGTTTGCGAAACTCTGTAGCAGTTGCCTCAAGAACTTCCCGGAAAACGCGGCTAACCTACGGCTCCGAGAGCAGGAGATTGCTCAAAGTCGGAGCGACACAAAAACTCCGGACGGTCATCGGGCACTCACCGGTGAGGCGCGACATCGATCCGGCCACTCTTACCGACAATTGATTCCTCTGTTCTCGAAAAATTTTTCTAATGAGACCGCTCGTTAATTTCGTTAATTCTTCTATCGGCAGAAAATGGATTGTCGCCCTTACCGGCCTCGTCCTGATAGCCTACGTGATTGGACACCTCGCTGGTAATCTCCAGATTTTCTGGAGCCCCGAACGGCTGAATGCCTACGCCGTCTTTCTGCACAGTTTGGGGCCAATCCTCTGGTTTATCCGATTCTTCCTCATCGCCGTGTTCGTGGCGCACATTTACTTTACGATCAAGCTCACCACGGAAAACCGTGCCGCCCGCGCGGTAAAATACGCCGAGCAAGTGCCGCAGCGATCCACGACAGCGTCACGAACGATGGCGATTAGCGGCATCATCGTTCTGTGTTTCGTCATTTACCACCTGCTTCACTTCACCGTGCAAGTCACGAATCCATCGATCTACCAAAGGAACGCCGAAGGACACATGGATGTTTACAATATGGTGGTGCTCGGTTTCCAAAATCCTTTCGCTTCGATTTTTTACTTACTTGGAATCTTTCTGCTCACCATGCATTTGAGCCACGGATTCTCTAGTTTCCTCCAGACGGTCGGGCTCACGACCCGTTCGACTCTTCAAAGTATCACCGTCGGCGGCCGCGTTCTGGCGTGGCTGATCTTCGCCGGATATGCATCCATCCCGCTGGCGGTCATGTTCGGAATTCTTCCGGCTCGCTGAAAATGAACAACTCGCTCGATCCCAAAATCCCAAAAGGTCCGCTCGAAAAAAAGTGGGAGAAACACAAATTCGAGTCGAAACTGATTAATCCGGCCAATCGTCGAAAATACGAAATCCTTATAGTAGGGTCCGGCCTCGCCGGCGCTTCGGCCGCAGCGACGCTTGCCGAGCAAGGCTACAACGTGAAGTGCTTCTGTTATCAGGACAGCGCACGCCGCGCTCACAGCATCGCTGCGCAGGGCGGCATCAACGCCGCCAAGAATTATCAGAACGACGGCGACAGCGTTTACCGGCTTTTTTACGACACAATAAAGGGAGGCGATTTCCGTTCTCGCGAGGGAAACGTCTACCGTCTCGCCGAAGTGAGCGCGGCGATTATCGACCAATGCGTTGCGCAGGGCGTGCCATTTGCCCGCGAATACGGCGGGTTAATGGCGAATCGCTCGTTCGGCGGCGCGCAGGTTTCACGAACTTTTTATGCACGTGGGCAGACTGGGCAGCAACTTCTTCTGGGCGCGTACCAGGCACTTGAAAAGCAGATCGGCTCTGGCCAGGTGAAAATGTTTCCGCGGGCCGAAATGCTCGATCTCGTTCTCGTGAACGGACATGCAAAGGGGATCATTGTCCGCGACATGGTCACCGGGAAGATCTCGTCGCATGCAGGAGATACAGTCCTTCTCGCAACGGGCGGCTATGGCAATGCGTTCTATCTGTCCACGAACGCGAAGGGATGCAATGTCACTGCGGCCTGGCGCGCCTACAAGCGAGGCGCTTATTTCGCAAATCCCTGCTACACGCAGATCCACCCGACGTGCATTCCAGTGAAGGGCGACTACCAGTCGAAGCTGACTCTCATGTCCGAATCGCTTCGGAATGATGGCCGCGTATGGGTGCCCAAGAAAGCTGAGGATTGCGGCAAGCCGCCCTCCCAGATTCCGGAAGCAGACCGTGATTACTATCTCGAGCGGAAGTATCCCAGTTTTGGCAACTTGGCACCGCGCGACATCTCTTCGCGCTCTGCCAAGGAAGTCTGCGACGATGGTCGCGGGGTGGGGCCCGGCGGCCGTGGAGTCTACCTCGATTTCAGCGATGCCATAAATCGACTCGGTGAAAACGTCATCCGCGAGCGATACGGAAATCTTTTCGCGATGTATGAGGAGATAACCGACGATAATGCTTACCAGGTACCAATGCGCATCTACCCGGCCGTTCACTACACGATGGGGGGACTTTGGGTGGACTACAACCTCATGAGCAACCTCCCCGGCCTGCACGTGCTTGGCGAAGCAAATTTCTCAGATCATGGAGCCAATCGCCTCGGCGCGAGTGCTCTGATGCAGGGTCTTGCGGACGGTTATTTCGTAATTCCCTACACCATTGGAAATTATCTTTCCACGCAGGCGAACGTAAAAGTCACGACCGAGGCCCCCGAATTTAAGCAGGTCGAGGACGAAGTTCGGGCGAAGATGTCCAAGCTCCTCAGCATCAAGGGGCGCAAAACGATCACCGACTTCCATCGTGAACTCGGGCTCGAGCTTTGGAACAAATGCGGGATGGCTCGAAACGAAAAAGACCTCAAGGAAGCCCTGCAGCGCATTCCTGAAATTCGCGAGGAGTTCTGGAAGAATGTGAACGTTCCTGGAGAGGGGGAGGAACTGAACCAGTCGCTCGAACGAGCGGGAAGAGTGGCGGACTTCCTGGAGTTCGGTGAATTGATGTGCCTTGACGCACTTCACCGCAATGAATCCTGCGGCGGTCATTTCCGCGAGGAATATCAGACCGAGGAGGGCGAGGCTACGCGGAATGACAACGAATTCGCTTACGTCGCTGCGTGGGAACACAAGGGCCCTGACGAATCGCCTGAACTGCACAAGGAGATGCTCGTATTTGAAAGCATCCAACTTGCAACCCGGAGCTACAAGTAAATGAACGTTAAACTCAAGGTCTGGCGGCAGAAGAACAAAAATTCTGCCGGCGAATTTGTGGAATATGAGGCAAAAGATATTCCGTCGGACGCTTCCTTCCTGGAGATGCTCGACATCGTAAACGATCAATTGACCTCTTCCGGCGTAGAGCCGTTTGCATTCGATCATGATTGCCGCGAGGGAATCTGCGGTTCTTGTTCGTTGGTCATAAACGGGATACCGCATGGCCCCGGTAAGGGCAGCGCCACCTGTCAGCTCTACATGCGCAATTTTCACGAGGGCCAGACGATACACGTCGAACCGTTCCGGGCGAAGGCGTTCCCGATCATCAAGGATCTTGTTGTCGACCGTAAAGCTTTTGACAACGTCATCGCATCAGGCGGGTTTATCACCGCGCGTGCCGGCTCCGCTCAGGATGGAAATTGCATTCCAGTTCCAAAGCCGAATGCCGACGCTGCGATGGATGCTGCGGCCTGCATCGGCTGTGGCGCGTGTGTAGCGGCGTGTCCGAATGCCTCGGCGATGCTTTTCGTATCCGCGAAAGTATCGCAGCTTTCGCTGCTTCCCCAAGGCCAGCCCGAGCGTACGAAACGTGTCCAGGCAATGGTAAAAACGATGGACGAGTCGGGCTTTGGCAACTGCCGCAATCATTACGAGTGCGAGGCGGTATGTCCGGCGAGCATTCCCGCGTCGTTCATCGCTCGCATGAATCGTGAATATGCCGTCGCGACCGTGATAGAGACTGTTTGTCCGGAGGTGTAATATTCAGGACTCCGCATCCCTTTCTATCGGGTTGCACATTGGATTTTGGCAATCTCAGAGGCTTGTATAGCGCAGTCGGAAACGGCTGAAAGGTTTTCCGCCGAGGTATTCGAAAACGCGAGCGGCGACTCGCTTCCGTATCGGCTGCTCCTTCCGAAATACCTCGAAAACTCCAGCAGGTTTCCGCTCGTTCTTTTCCTGCACGGATTGGGAGAATCGGGAACCGATAATCGAAAGCAGCTCGAAGTCTGCGTGGGTGCCTTCGAAAGAGCTCAGAGTGAATTCCCGTCCTTCGTGCTCGCGCCGCAGTGTCCGATAAAGAAGCAAGGTGAACCATGGGGCTGGACTGACGTGCATCCGCGAGACATCATGATGAAAAAACAGCGTTCCATGGAGATCGGAAAGCATCTACGCCTCACCCTGGAACTCGTCGCTTCGCTTGAGAATCAATTCCCGATCGATAAGAATCGTCTGTATGCCGCCGGCATTTCGATGGGCGGATTTGGCACATGGGAGTTGATCGGGCAGAGACCGGGATTGTTTGCGGCCGCTGTCCCCATCTGCGGCGGAGGCGATCTCTGTTTCGCAAAGTCCTTTGCGGAAACACCTGTTTGGGCTTTTCACGGCAGGCACGACGAGATCGTTAATCCTGAATTCAGCCGCCGCACTGTAAACGCAATCTTGGAACAAGGTGGCAAACCTCGATATACTGAGTTCCCGGAAATCGGTCATAATTGCTGGGACGAGGCATTCGCGATACCGGAACTGATCGCCTGGATGTTTTCCCAGAAACGGTAAGCTCTGCCGAAAGGTGGACTCTCGATTTCGGCGTCGATTTCTTCTACACCGAGTCCACTCAACGTGTAGTGTATTCTCTAGCTCAAATGGAAATTTCACCAAATGAACAACTCTCTAATCTGGTCGAAGAGGCAAAAAAACAGCGACTTTCGCCCGCAAAGGAAGATCAGGCTGTCTCCTTGATTAAGGAACTGCTACTCACCGGACGCGTTGGAATTCAGCAGGCGCTGGAAGCCGCCGTTCAACTCTCCTGGAGCATCGGAGTGAAAGCGCTGAGCGAAACATGGCCGAATCTGAAGGATTCCGCCCGACGGCTAATCGTCACGTCTCTAAATCATCACAAGAATGAACAGGGGCGCCGGATTCGGATGAGCGTCGCACGCGGACTGTTTCCGATTGATCCAAGAGTTACGCTCAAAATGCTGGCCTCCGTTTGCGACGAACTTCTCAATGCCAATCCCGAAACCATTACGAACAAGGATAGGCAAAGCTTTTCAAACGTGTTCATCGGAAAAGGAAAGCCGTGGTTGCATCACCTCGAACTAAGCGGGCTTCGCCCGGGCGAAGCGACAAAAATTGTTCAGTGCGCCGCCGGCGCCTGTTTCCCCAGAGAGGTCTCCCCGTTTACACAGATTTGTCTACTACGGTGGATCAATGGAACGGGACGCTTCGCAAAATTGCCAAAAGAGACCCTTAAGATGATCGCACAGGGTGTCCAACGGTGGCCAACGAAGTTCCGCAGAGAACTGGCGCGCGACATTCCCCAAGTGCCTGATCTCGTTCGGGAAGCGATGGGTCTTATGGAGGAATCTGATGCGGAATTAATCCCCGAGGGTTCAGATTCCAAGGATCCGGAAAACTCAGCTACAAAATCGGAGGCGGCACCCTCTACCGATGTTGAGGAAACGCCAAAACCATTAGGATCACCGGCGAAGACTCGGACCCGAAACAAGACCGCGGGAGTCGGAAGTCCCGGGAAGGGTGGATTTGATTTCACACGCAGCATTCAGGAAATCCAGCGATACGTTTCGGGCCTGGAAAACGAACTGGCAGAGACCAAAGAGAGGATTCGCCGCGCCTCGGACAGCACAAAGCGCTCTAGGCGTAGTGGTCGAGGTGAGGAGCCCCATTCCGGCGAGGAACTCGAAAAAGAACTCGAGTCATTGAGGCGATACAACGCGCAGCTTGAGGACCGTGTGGACGATCTTCGTCACCAACTCACAGAATTTGCTGCAGACCAGGAGGAAATTGCGTCCAGTCTCCGCGCGGGGTCAGACGACCCGATCACGGACGCAAAGGAACAGTATCGAATTATGCTCGGCGTCAAACTCCGGCAGGACGTTGAGGAATTTCAAGCGGTCGAACGTGAACCTGAGGACGAAGTGTTTCGCGAGCATTACCGAATTCTGCTCAAAAGTGTGTTCGAAACGCTCGCGGAATGCGGTGTGGACCTTCGCCGCACCGAAACAACAGTCGCCGAGTAATCTTGCCGCAGAAATTGCAGGATCATCAGGGAGTGGGTTGGCTGGGACTCGAACCCAGAACCAATGCCTTAAAAGGGCACTGCTCTACCATTGAGCTACCAACCCGTAGGTTTTCACCCTGTCGAAGGAACGGCCTAAATAATACGCGTAAACTTGAGGCGCAAGTTATTAGGGCAATCTTTTCACGGAGAATGCGGAAAGTTACACTCTTCCTCTTACTTTCCGCTCTGGCAGCTAATCCGAGCTGCAGCCGAAGTTCATCGTCACAAAGCAGAGACCGCACTCACACAATCGCGATCTTCGCTGAACCGGTTGCGAAGCTTGATTTCCGCGTCCTTTTTTACAATCCACCCGCTCTCGAGATTCTTCGCGAAGCAAAGCTGAAGCTTCCCGAAATGGAGGATGAAGCGCGTCGAAAGTCTTTTGCTGCTGCATGCAGGAATCCGGATCTTTTCCGGCGCCTTGACCGCCGTTATCGTTTCGACGCGCTGCTTCTTTCCGGAAACCCGGTTGAATATCGACCGCTCCTTGATCACTTGATCCAAACCAAGGACTGGAAGCTTGTGCATCTGGACGCTGCAAGCCTGATTTTTCGACGCGGCGACGTGGAGGCCTGGGAACCGCAATCGTTCACCGCTTCGTTAAAAAACTTCGATCAATTGTCCGAAGCGACGAGGACGGATGTGCTGGTCCAACTGGGTAACAAGCTGCTTGCGATCGATCAACCACGCGCTGCAAGAGAGGCGCTCGATGCGGCCCTCGCAATCCGTGAAGACTCCGCAGCGGCGCATACTGCGATGGCACTGTATCACACACGGTTTCGCCGATGGGACGAGGCCATTGAATCGAGCAGCAAAGCGCTCAAATCGGACTCGAAGTTTATTCCGGCGCTCGCCACGAAATCGCAGTTGCTCTTTTCAACTGGCAAAGCGAGCACGGCACTGGAATTCTCGCGTCGTCTCGTTTCATTGTCGCCGAATGCCCCCAATCACCTGCTTTTACCCGCGAAGATCTGTCATCAGGCCCATGCCTACGAAGAGGAGATCTCCGTACTCGCGAAGCTGGTCAACCTGGCGCTGCAGCAGAAAGTTCCAGCCGCAAGCTATCGCATTTATCTCACCCAGGCTTATGCGGCAAACGGCCAGGGATCGCCGGCGGTGCAGCAATTCGAGGCTGCCCTGAGCGAGGGGAATCTGAGCTCCGGACAAGAAAAATACGTGCGCGAATCGATCGAGAAAATTCGCTCACGCACTCCCTGGTAGCGAAAGCGCCAGATCCACCAGCGAGTTTTGCGGGCGGTTCAATTTGAAGACAGGTATCCCAACCGCCTCCGCTGCCTCCCAATCCAGCGAGGGATCATCACCGATGTGCATTGCTTGTTCCGGGCTCACACGCATCCTCTGAAGCGCTGCTTCAAAAATCTCGCTGTGGGGTTTGTCCGCCCCCACTTCACTCGAGACCACAATTTGTTCGAAAAGCACTGATACGTTTAAATCCGCTAAAATCCGATGCAGACGCCCGTCGAAATTGGAAATGACTGCAAGCCGATACGCCTTGGAGAGTCGCAGCAGCACCTCCTCAGCCTCTGGAAAGAGCTTCCAGACCCCGGGACGCGCAAAATGCTCGTACATTTCCGCGAAGCAGTGATCGAATTTCTCCCCATCCGGAATGAGATCGATCCGTTCGAAGGTATTCGAAACCAAACTTCGCCACCATGGTCGGTCGTCATCATGGCGAGCCGTCGTGGATGGCGGGCGAAGAGGCATCCCCTTCCACACATCGCGAAAGGCATCGTCAAACCGTTCCGAACTTGAAAAAAAACCGTGGCTCGCGGCCACTTTCGAATAGTGGTCTCCTACAGAGCGGGACAACTCAATTAACGTCCCAGCTGCATCAAAAAACAACACTTTAGGCGTGAAAACCGTCATTAGCTGCTTGCGTTTCAGTGGCGCCCGGAGTGAGGCACTTGACGGTCAATAAACACGTATTTATATTCGGGGGGTTTACTGGCGAAAGCGAGTGGGATTAACACCCCCACTTTTTTTTGTCTCCGAGCCCCATTCAGGAACACATATGAACGCCGAATTTATAGCCATGCTCGATTACCTCGAGCGCGAGAAAGGAATCAAGCGCGAGGTGCTGGTGGAAGCGGTCTCGAATGCTCTTCTCTCCGCATCTAAGAAGGCGGTCGGGCCCGCTCGGGATCTTCGTATCGACATCGATCCGAAAACAGGGACGATTCGCGCGCTCGCCAATCTTGTCGTCGTCGAGAAAGTCTCCAATGGGCACGACGAGATCTCACTCTCCCGGGCAAAGAAGGTAAGAAGCGACGCCCAGCCCGGCGACGTAATCGAAGTCGAGGTTACTCCGCGCAATTTCGGACGCATCGCCGCGCAAACCGCAAAACAGGCAATGATGCAGCGCATTCGCCAGGCTGAAAAGGAAATGATCTACGATGAGTTCAAGGATCGTGCCGGCGAGGTTGTTAGTGGCACCGTACGACGATTCGAACGTTCTGACGTAATTGTGGATCTCGGCAAATTCGAAGCGGTGATGCCTTCCCGAGAGCGCGTGCAAACCGAGGATTACAACGTCGGCGATCGCATCCGTGCCTATGTCGTTGCCGTCGATAACAGCGCCCGTGGCCCGGAGATCATCATTTCGCGCAGTCATCCAAATTTCGTTCGCCGGCTGTTCGAACTTGAGGTGAGCGAAATTGCAGACCGAACTGTGGAAATCCGCGGTATCGCCCGTGAGGCGGGTTACCGCACAAAAATCGCCGTCTATAGCGCCGACGAAAAGGTTGATCCGGTCGGTGCTTGCGTCGGAATGCGCGGCTCCCGAGTTAAAAATATTGTTCGCGAGCTCAATAATGAGAAGGTGGACATCATTCGCTGGAGCGACGATATCCGGGAGTTTGTATTGGAAGCCCTTAAGCCGGCGAAGATCAAGAACGTGATTCTTGACGAGAAGGCGAAATCGATCCAGATCAAGGTGGATGAAGATCAGCTTTCGCTCGCGATCGGTAAACGGGGGCAAAACGCACGTCTTACAAGTCGACTCTGCGGCTGGGACATCAACATCAGTAAGGATGAATCAGCCGCAGAGCTGTTCGAGCAGAGAGTGAAGCAGGCGGCTGAGACGCTTAGCGAAGCTCTTGATCTTGAAGAGGAACTTGCAGTCCATCTAGTTCGAGGCGGAGTTGCCAGCTTGGATGGCGTCCTGGCCGTAGATACGGAAGACATTTCCGACATTCTTGGAGTGGACGCTGCAAGGGCGCAGGAGATTCATGATCGCGCACGCGCAGAACATGAGAAAAAGTTGGCTTCCGCTGATTGAAAGCCGCCACGTTTGATCCCGAGGCGGAAATGAGTACAACAGTTTTTAAACTTAATGGCAACCAAAGCGACTACCAAAAAAAGCTCACAACGCCCGACCGGCCAGCGGTCGAGAGCGAGCAAGCCGTATGGATCCGAAACGACCCCTCAGACTGATAAACTGGAAGCTAAGGAGCCGAAAGCTCCAATGGAGACGGTTTCGCTCATAGAACCGAAAGAAAAACGGCCACCCCGTCCGGTCAGGACCGCTCGCTCACGTTCCGTTCTTCCTCCTATTTCCAAACTGAGGGCTGCTGCGGCAAAGCAAGAACCTGCCCCTCCAGAAGAGGAGAAACCGATTCCTCAGGAACCCGCTACGGAACCAGAGGAAGCAACAGAAGTCGTTGCACCATTGACCGTTACTGACGGTGAAGGCGACGGCGATGGAGATCTTGGACACGACAATGTCATCCACATCAAACCTCCCATCATCGTCAAGGATCTGGCGACACATCTCGACTTGAAGCCGTTTCAGGTGATCAGCGAGCTGATGGAGATGAATATCTTCGCTGCCATCAATCATACCATTGAACCGGATATCGCGGCGAAGATCTGCGCACGTCACGGGTTTACCTTCGAAAGGGAAAAGCGCAAAAAGGACGGCGGCGTTCACAAGAAAGTTGAAGCTGTAAAACAACCGCCCCCACCCAAGGTCGAAGAGATAAAGGACGAGCTGAAGTCGCGTCCCCCTATCGTAACGTTTATGGGCCACGTGGATCACGGCAAGACGACGCTCATGGATTATATCCGGAAAGCGCGTGTGGCAGCAGGAGAGGCCGGCGGCATCACTCAACACATCGGTGCCTACAGCGTGAATGTGAATGATCAGAAGATCACGTTTCTCGATACCCCGGGCCACCAGGCATTCACAGCCATGCGCGCCCGTGGCGCCAACGTTACCGATATCGTGGTTCTTGTTGTCGCAGCGGATGACGGACTCATGCCGCAGACCATTGAGGCGATCAATCACGCCAAAGCCGCGAGAGTCTCGATCGTGGTTGCCATCAACAAGTGCGACCTTCCTTCCGCTAATTCCGACAAAGTGAAAAATCAATTGCAGGAGCAGGGTCTAACTCCTGAAGAATGGGGCGGCGAAACTATCTGCTGCGAAATTTCAGCGCTTAAAGGCACGGGCGTGGATCGGCTGCTTGAAATGATTCTGCTCCAATCTGAAGTGATGGAACTCGGGGCCAGCCCCGGAGCGGACGCTCGCGGAACGGTCATCGAGGCTCAAGTGGAGCCCGGGCGAGGTCCCACCGCGACCGTAATCGTCCAGATGGGTACGCTCAAGGTCGGCAGCGCCTTCATTTGCGGACACTACTGGGGCAAAGTGAAATCGATGCTCGATCATTCCAACAAGCAACTCAAAGGCGCCGGACCTGCCACTCCGGTGAAAGTGCTTGGCTTTTCGGGACTTCCGGATGCGGGAGATGAACTCGTGGTGATGAAGAACGAGAAATCGGCGAAAACGCTTAGCGAGGAACGTCTCGTCAAGCTCCGTCGAGAAAAACTCGCAACGCCGCAACGCGCAACACTCGAAAACCTTTTTGAAGCCTTCGATAAGGAAGAGAAAAAGGTGCTTCGGGTTGTCGTTAAGACCGATGTACAGGGTTCGCTTGAAGCGGTTGGTTCGTCGTTGGCCGAGATAAAAAGTGAAAAGATCCATCTGGAGATTGTACACTCCGGTGTCGGTCCAATCACG
The DNA here is from genome assembly GCA_963805815.1 of uncultured Verrucomicrobiae bacterium. Taxonomy (GTDB): domain Bacteria; phylum Verrucomicrobiota; class Verrucomicrobiia; order Chthoniobacterales; family Chthoniobacteraceae; genus CAWDWA01. The sequence continues at coordinate 631,499 of CAWDWA010000017.1, read as the reverse complement.
GAATCCGACGTGCTTTTATCAACCGCTTCAGACTGCATCATCATCGGATTTTGTGTGAAAGTGGAAAATAGCGCGTCTTCCGCCGCCAAACGCGAAAACGTGCAGATTAAACTATATTCCATCATTTACGAACTTATCGACCAGATTAAGGAAGCAATGACCGGCATGCTCGATCCGGAGCTTCGCGAGACGGTGATCGGCCATGCCGAGGTGAAGCAGGTATTCGAGCTTTCCCGTGGAACAGTAGCCGGCTGTATCGTCACGGATGGCAGAATTAATCGTAGCGCCCGTGCGCGAGTGCTTCGCAAGGGTCAACCCGTTTACGATGGTGGCATCGCGACGCTGCGGCGTTTTCAAGACGACGTCAAGGAAGTGCGCGCCGGTGTCGAATGCGGTGTCAAGCTCGGTGACTACACGGAATATCAGGAGGGTGACGTCATCGAGATCTACTCTCTCGAAAAATTCGCGCAAGAGCTGTAACAGGCGACAACGAGGATAGTGACCGGCGCTTTTCGGTCCGGTGAGACGATTGATTCGCTCGCCACCTCAACGCTTGCTGATAGCCGATTGGAGCCATGAAATATCGCCTCAAACGCGTCAACGAGGTAATCAAGCGTGCGCTGAGCGAAATTATCAGCCGCGAGCTCACTTTTCGTGCGGCACTCGTGACGGTGCAGGCTGTAGACACCTCGCCGGACCTTAGAAGCGCTCACGTTTTCGTGAGTGCGATCGGCGAAAAAAGTGAGGCGCGTGCCGCTATCGAAAAACTTGAGAATCATCGCGTTGAACTTCAATACATGCTTTCTCGCCGGGTGATTCTGAAGTATACGCCGCACCTGTATTTCAAGCTTGATGAGTCCGTAGCGCGGGGCATTCGTGTCATGGAGTTGCTCGAAGAAATCGACCGGATCCCAACCGCGGCCGAGGACGAGATGGAAGCTCAAGAAAAACCTGCGTTTCCCGCTTCGCAGGAGAAGAATGTGACCAAGGAGGACGAGAACCGTGGAGTTTGAGACTGTCGTACAGGAGATTGGCAACGCGATTCGAGACCACGGCCGATTCCTGATTCTCAGCCACCTTCGCCCAGATGGCGACGCGCTTGGCTGCGAAATTGCCATGGGCCTTTGTCTGCAACAGTTGGGAAAACACGTTACCGTGTGGAATGAAGACGGCGTTCCGGAAAGCTATCGCTATCTTCCTCACTCGGAGATGGTTGAGAAACCGCCTCCAACGAAACATGAATTCGACGTGGTGATTGCGCTCGACTGCTCCACATTTCGGCGCCTCGGCTCGGCACCGGACGCCATAGCTAATTCAAAACTCTGGATCAACATTGATCACCACGCCAGCAACGAGCAATATGGCGACCTGATTCTGATCGACCCAATCGCTCCGGCTACCGGGCAGATCTTGTATGAGCTAATCCATACAGAAGAGCTTCCACTGACATACGAAATGGCAGATAACCTGTATGTCGCCCTCTCGACCGATACCGGCTCTTTCCAGTACCCCAGCACCACGGCGCGATCGTTCGAGATCGCCGCAGATCTCATTCGCGCTGGAGTTAACGTCGGGGAATTGTCGCGGAAAATGTATGGCAGCTACCCACGCCGTCGAATCGAACTGCTACGCGCCCTGCTCAACATCCTGAAGTTCTCCTGCGATAATCGGGTGGCAAGCTTCACCCTAACTCAGGAAATTCTGCGTAAAACTGGCGCTCGTCCGGAGGACACCGAGGGCCTCATCGACCACATCCGTGCCATTGAAGGCGTGCTCGTTGCGCTTTTTGTTGAGGAACTGCCGGAGGGAAATGTACGGCTCAGCATGCGTTCCAAGGATCGCAGGATCGACGTATGCAAGATCTGCCAGGGATTCGGGGGCGGCGGACATCCTCTTGCCTCGGGCGCCCGCATATCGGGACCACTGCGCGAGGCGGAAAAAACAGTTTTACAGGCTATCTGTGATGAGATCAGCGAATCAGCATCAAATTGACGGTGTGCTACTGGTTGACAAGACGTCGGGAATGACCTCCCACGACGTCGTGGCGATCACGCGGCGTTCACTTAATACGAAAAAGGCAGGTCACTGCGGGACGCTCGATCCTCTTGCGACCGGGTTGCTACTGATAGTGATTGGTCGCGGCACAAAGATTCAGGATCTCCTGATGAGCGAGGACAAAGAGTACGTCGGAACAATGACCCTTGGAGCTAAAACCGACAGCCAGGATGCTGACGGCGAAGTCATCGAATCGAAGCCAGTTCGGGACTTTTCCAGGGAGGAAATCGAGGCGGCCTTCGCAAAATTTCACGGTGATTTTTATCAAATGCCTCCCATGGTCTCGGCGATCAAGAAGGATGGAGTCGCGCTTTATAAACTCGCGCGACAGGGCAAAACCGTCGAACGCGAACCCCGTTTCGTGCATGTATTTGCGCATGAGATCCTATCAATTCAACTCCCCGAAATTCACTTTCGCGTCGTTTGCAGCAAAGGTTTCTACGTGCGCACTTATGCGCATGACATTGGGGAGGAACTAGGCTGCGGAGCGCATCTCAAAGAATTACGCCGCACGAAATCGGGACGTTTTACCCTCGATCGAGCCATTACGGTGGACGAATTGAAGAACAACGATCCGGCCGTACTTCGGCAGAAAATCCTTTCCCTTCCGGAAGTCTCGCGCCTTCGTGGAGCGTAATTTTTTGACCACACGATGGAAATCCTGCGGTCCGCGTCCGAATTGAAGAAAATTCCCGGTCCGGTGTTTCTTGCAATCGGGGTATTCGATGGCGTGCATTTGGGGCATCGTGCGGTAATCGAGCGCGCTCTAAAAGACTCGAAAGCCGCCGGAGGCAGCGCGGTCGTGGTGACGTTTGATCCACACCCGATGCGCATTCTGCGCCCCGATACCGCACCGCGCCTTATCACAGCTACTCAACACAAGATCCAACTACTCGAATCTCTGGAAGTGAGGCATGCGCTTATCCTGTCATTCACGAAAGAATTCGCCGCGACTCCACCGGAAGATTTTATTCGATCGCTTGCCGCCTCCTGCCGTCCTCTTCGGGAAATCTGCGTAGGTCACAGCTGGGAATTCGGTAAAAATCGCGCCGGAAATCTGAAGCTGCTTGGTCGCCTCGGAGAAGCGCTGGGCTTCGAGGAGATCGGAGTCGAGGCTGTGATGGTGGACGGAGAGATCGTAAGCAGTACCCTCATTCGCCGCGCCGTTCGCAGCGGTGACCTCGAGCGCGCCGCACGTTTTCTTGGTCGCGAATATAGTATCCTCGGCAAAGTCGAACGCGGCGAGGGTCTGGGAAAACAGATAGGTTACCCAACTGCCAATCTGAGCGCACACAGCGAGCAATTCCCTCCGGACGGCGTTTACGCTGTAAATGCGGCAGTTAAAGGCAGAGATCTGCCAGGTATCGTTAATCTCGGGACACGACCAACGATTGCCGGCAGCGAAGGAAAGCGAATTTTGGAACTGCACATTTTTGATCTGGATGAAAACCTTTACGGCAAGGAAATTGAGGTATTCTTCCGAACCTATTTACGTCCAGAAATCAGGTTCCCAGGCGTTGCTGCTTTGAAATCCCAGATCGCTCAGGATATCGAGGCAGCGCGCAGGCAAATTGAATCCAAATCCGCTCCAGACTCCCATCCTGCGGCGAATATCACGCTCAGGCCGAGGAGTAGACACGCACAAGAGCAGACTTCCCCTTCAGTTGATGCTTCCCAAGATCCACGAAACCGTCGGAGTCAGTAAGGCATTCCAGAAAATCGCCTGAGACAACCAGTGTCTTATCATTCGCCTTCATCACCGATTCGAGTCGGAAGGCCGTATTTACGGCATCTCCGATGATTGTTGCGTCCCGTTCGGCCATGACGCCGATATTACTGCAAATCGCATTACCAAAATGCAACGCGACGCGGACAGAAATTTTCTTATTGGTCCCTGGCCATTTCATCTGCTCTGCCAGCTTAAGAAGCTGCCGCCCCGATTGGAGAGCAATGTCGCACGAAGTCGGTATTACATTGCCAACGGCAGCCGTCCCCCCCTCCTCAGCCACCGTCGTGTTGCCGGGTTGGGCACTCCAATAAGCCAGCACAGCATCTCCTATGAATTTGTCGATGGTGCCGCCAGAAGCAAAAACTATCTTGCCGGCCTCCCGAAACCATTTACCCAGCGTACGTGCAACTTCCGCCTCAGGAAGTTTCTCGGACATAGCGCTGAATCCGCAAATGTCACAGACCATGATTGATACGGCCTGAGACGTCTGAACAATTGTGTCCGGCCCCGCCGCCATCGTCACTCCAGCAAAATCCTCGGTCTCATTCGCCACCTCGTGAAAGAACTTCAGAATTACCGATCCGATGCGGATTGTGTCGCCTGACTCGAGCGTTACGGGCATCACAACACGAGCGCCATTCACGAAAGTACCGTTCCGGCTCCCGAGATCCATGATCTGGTACTGGTAGGCATTATGCGAACGGATCACTGCATGTTGCCTCGAAGCCTGCAGGCAATGCGTCAAGCATATCGTATTATCGCGCGTACGTCCGACAAGCGCAGTATTTCCAATGTGGATTTCCTCAGGTTGCTGCCCAATTTGCATGACGGTGATTTTCGCGCCCATGTGGAATCTTGAGAATTATGGGACAGGCAGTCGCCATTGCAAATCTGGAGTTGTGCCCGGAAGGTAAATAAAACCTCAGCAGAAATGGCCCAAATCGAACGCATTCGCTACGAGCACTTCGAGGTATACACGCATGCTGACGGTTCCCCGTGGGAACTTGGACGCGGCGCAATGGGCGTTACATACAAAGCGTATGATACCAACCTCCACGTCGATGTGGCTTTGAAGGTCATCAGCCAAAGATGCTTCACCAACCCCACGACGCGGAAGCGCTTCGAGCGGGAGGCGAGGGCGGCTGCAAAATTACGCCACCCAAACGTTGCGGGAGTCTACTATTTCGGCTCGAGCGAGGCCAATTGTCACTACGCAATGGAACTCGTGGAAGGAGAAACGGTAGAGCAGGCGGTCCGACGCAACGGTGTTATGAAAGCCGAAAAGGCCCTCGAAATTGCATTCCAGGTGAGCCGAGCCCTCGTTGCAGCGGAAAAATATAACCTCGTGCATCGCGATCTGAAACCTTCGAATATCATGCTCTCGGATCTTGATGGCGAGTTGCTCGTCAAAGTGATTGATTTTGGACTAGCCAAACAAATCGGGAATCCTCTTGATGCCGGCCTGACAATCCACGGATTTGTGGGTACTCCGCATTTTGCGAGCCCCGAACAGCTCAACGCACGGACACTCGACCAACGTTCCGACATCTATTCACTCGGTGCCACGCTGTGGTTCATGCTTTCGGGAAGACCACCATTTACTGGGACGCTCGTCCAGATCGTAAGCCAGCATCTCTCCGCAGCCCTTCCGATGGAACTCCTTGCTGCCCAGACTTTAGCAATACGGGAGCTCTTGGAATCGATGCTGGCGAAGGACCCTGAAGATCGACCACGGACAGCCCGAGAGCTGCGGAAGCGAATCGTAGCGACGCTCGCTGTGGTCAGACCAGACCGCAATTTCGAAAGAGAAGGGCTCACAATTTCTGTCGATGAAACGAACGGGACAATCGATGGGGAAACCACGTTTGGTTCAATCGATATCCCAACGACGGCAACGATCCGCGAGGTCACCCTGCCTCACTCTTCCCCGTCGGCCATGACAAACCAGCCTGCTGCATCCCGTGCTAAACCGGCTCCGCTACACCGGCGTGCAATCATTCTTGCTGGCGGCGCTGCGATTCTCCTCTGCATCGCAGCGATGATAGGCAGGTTGGTTCCGAGATCGGAAGATGTCGCAAAGGTCATTCCCGAGCGGCGGTCAGCGCCGCTCACCATCGAACAGCGAGTCGACGACGCTTTGGCATCAGATAATCTCGCCGCCGCGATTTCCTTTTCCGCGCTTGCAACGCCTACAATTCCCGATGCGTCAAAGCGTATTGACGAGATGGTCGAGAGGGCGCTTCGCCAGGATCAACATCTGGAAACTCCAAACCTTCGCAGTGCGCTGCTGGACGCAGCTGAGTTCGGAGCACCAAAGGCCATGGTTGCAGTGGGCGATCTGGCGTTAAACAGTCATCCGCATTGGGCCATCCTCTGGTATGAAAAGGCCGCACACGCCGGCTCATTACCGGCAATGCTGAAGCTAGCTCATTTGTGCGCCAACGGATTCGACGGCGGCACCCGGGACATGGATCGAGCGTTCTCCTGGTTCGAGAAGGCCAGTGCGGCTGGGAATCCCGACGGCAGGCACGCCCTTGCCGAGTATTATCTGTATGGTCTGGGCTCCACTCCGCGTGATCCTGAGAAAGCCATCGAAATATTGAAGACTGCAGCAGCGCAGAATCACTCAAGATCGCTGGATCTGCTCGGAACGTGCTATTCCAAAGGGATCGGCACCGAGTTGAATTACGATCAGGCGCTTCGATACTATCAACGCGCCGTGGAACTTCATTACGGACCTTCGTTCGCTAACCTCGGCATCCTCTATCTCAATGGTCAAGGACCAACCGGCGCACCTGAGCCTCACAAAGCCGTAGAACTTTTTCGCAAAGGCAGCAATAAAGGAGATGCCAGGTCCATGATGCTTCTCGCGTCTTGCCTCGAGGAGGGGCGCGGCGTGAAAGCTGACCCGTCGTCAGCAGAAAAATGGTACCGCGCCGCGGCGAAAGCCGGCGAGCTCGCAGCGGTCCAATGGTGCCGCGATCATGGAATCACGAATTACTGAGTCGCTAGCTTGCCTGTGACAGAGTCGTTTCCTCCGACATTCCGATACTCAGAAACCGCGCCTGCCCAGTCTCAAAATCCAACGAAATAATGGATGGTAGCGGGCCGATCTGTTTACCCGGATTGAATACGCGCGTTCGCCCCATGCACGCCGTCCAGCGTCCCTTCGGCTCAAGAAATGGAGCATTGTGAATATGACCCGAAATTACCACATCCGGCTGGAGCCGGTTGATCAATCCACAAAGGAATTTGTCCCCACCATATTTTCTCCCCGTCCAACCCACAGGCTCTTCATCCGGCGGCGCATGGTGAACCCAAATCCAGCGCCGCCGCTCGGTGCTCGCTTCCGCTTCCAGCATCGCAACCATTTCGGTCCGTGTTATCTCCCCATCCCACCATGGACACACCGTAACCAGATCCTCGCCCAGCTTGAAACTATCGCCATCAACGTAAATCCTCTCCCCGCGCAGGCCTTGCAGCCAGCGCGCGACGAATTCGCCGGCAGCGTTCTTCACGTCCCCATCGTGATTTCCCGAGCAGACGATCATCGTAGTCTTCTCACAGAGACGCTCGAGGTATTTGCTTACCACCACAATCTGAACATCGGGTTCAACGATCGACACAATATCAAGCAGGTCTCCGGCAATTACCACCGCATCAAAATGGGCCGCCTGCGTGATCAGCCAATCGAATTGTCGCAAACTGTAATGTAGGTCAGAAGCGATCAGGATTTTCAATTCCGTCCTTTTTTACCCGATTCCGCCGCTGTGACGAATGTTTTCACCTTTGATACCGGGCTCGGCACGAAAACTCCCCTAGTTCGCATCGACCAGCAGTACGCCGGAGCCATCGATCCGGCTGTGTTTAAGATCCTGCAACGCGCGATTCGCGTCGGCAAGAGGATAAGTCGTGACTTGCGGCCGAACGTTAGCTGCGGCGGCTTCAGCCAAGAGGTTCCTTCCATCATTCCGCGTATTAGAAGTCACGGACCGAATCTCTTTTTCATAGAACAATTGGCGTTCATAGTTGAGGGGCGGCACGTCGCTGAGGTGAACTCCTGCAATGGAAAGTATCCCTCCGCGTTCGAGGCGTTCCATCGCAGGCGGTACAAGATCGCCCACCGGCGCGAAAAGGATTGCGCTCTCCGCGAGAGCAGGCGTCGAAGCAATGTTGTCCCCGGCCCAGGCCGCTCCCATTGATGAAGCGAGCCGCACGTGCTCCGGACTCCGGGTAACGACGTAAACGTCGCAGCCACGATGTATTGCCATCTGGAGGACGATATGCGCTGAAGAGCCGAAACCGATGAGTAGCAGCCGTCGACGCTCCGAAACATCAGCGCGAACGAGCGCCCGGTAACCGATAAGACCGGCGCAGAGTAAAGGAGAGACGGTTACGTCATCGATCGTATCCGACAGATCGTAGGCGAAGTCTTCCGGCACGACGGCATATTCGCAATAGCCACCATCGGTGTGATAACCGGTGTAGCGAGATTTCCTGCAAAGATTTTCGCGTCCACCGCGACAGAATCCACACGTGCCATCTGTACTACGAAGCCAGGCGATGCCAACCCGTTGACCTATTCTAAGCCGTCTGCATTGTGCCCCTGCCTTCTCAACCACGCCGACCACCTGATGCCCGGGAATTACCGGTCTTTTCGCCTCCGGAAGATCGCCCTCGATTATATGCAGATCCGTCCGGCAAATGGCGCAAACATTTACCTTGATCCGCACCTCATTCGGTCCAGGCTCCGGCATAGGAACATCCTGCAACTCCAGCGGCGACTCGTCGATGCCTGCGGTCCGGGAAAGAACCATCGCTCTCATCTGGAAGAATTCGCGTGGGAGGAAAGTATTGGACCTGAGGAGAACCGCAGTTCTTATTCCGGAAACCGGCAAGCTGCACATTTTGGTCGCCCCCTCCTGACGTTAAAACCACCTGCCATTCTATTCTTACTACTGCAATAGATTCTTGGGAAAAGTCTGACGTTGCAGGTTTTCTTCTTCCGCTATGAGAATCCGATCGCCGTATTCGCGGTGATTTTTCGCAATTCGAGTATCGTTTACGTCGCAACAGACGTAGACGGAGGAAAGATTGGTCAGCGCAAAGACTTTTTATTTAGTTCCCGCAACGCCGGTATGCTCCATGGGTCCCGGCGCTGCAAACGACAATCCGCGGTTGGATTGTCCCGAGCCTGGCGACCGTGCGCTAAATAGATCGTCTACGCGTCGGAACTTCATAGCCTGACAACCCTGACGCTTCCTGTGTTCTCGTCGCAGTTTTTCACGCTCTTCCGTCGCCTGGTGCTTCGCAACGCGATGCGGCATCGGCTGCTGACGGTGCTGAACGTTCTCTGCGTCGCTCTTGGTGTGGCGGTTTTCCTGGCAATCCAGATCGCCAATTACAGCGCTACACGCTCTTTCAACGCCGCCTTCGACCTTGTCGCGGGGAAATCTCACTTGGAGATTCGCGGAACAATCAACGAATTGCTATACCCGAAGATCGTCGATCATCCCGGTGTCGCCGCCGCGACTCCATTAGTCGAGAACGTCGTCACGCTGCCAGACATCCCGGGAGAATTTCTTCGTCTTTTTGGGATCGACGTTTTTACAAACGCCCCGTTTCGCACGTTCGAACTAACGCAACCGAACATTGAAAACTGGCTCGCCACTCGCAATGGCATCGCCATCACTCCTGAATTCGCCTCGATGCATCAACTCCAGGTGGGTGACACGATCCGCGCAGTTGTGAATACGCGGATTGTCGAACTCAAGGTGCTTTTTCTGCTCGAAACCAAAGAGACCGGCGCAAATATTGATACGCGGTTCGCCGTCATGGACATCGGGTGGGCCCAGGAACTCTTTGGCACGAGCGGTAGCTTGAACTCCATCCAGGTGCTCACCGATCCTCCGCGAGCTGCCGAGGCGGTGGCAGAGGATCTCCGCCGGATACTGCCCTCGAATTTGCAGATTGCGGCGCCTTCACAGAGAAGCTTCCAGGTCGAGAAAATGCTCGCCGGTTTCAAGCTGAACCTTACCGCACTCAGTATGGTCGCCTTGCTGGTTGGAATGTTTCTTATCTACAACACCATTGCAGCCTCAGCTACGAGACGGCGACAGGAGATAGGAATCTTGCGATCACTGGGCGCAAGCCGCAGCGAGGTCCGCGCTCTTTTTCTCGCAGAAGCACTGACCTTTGGCACCATTGGCGTTTGTCTCGGTCTCGTTGGTGGAGTCGCACTTTCTTCGACGTTGATCGGTTCTGTAGCAAGGACAATCACGTCGCGCTATGTCCTTACGAGCATTGACCGCACTTATCTCAACCCATTGGATTTCGTCATCACTTCAGTTTTGGGTCTCGGGGCGGTCGCTCTGGCTTCCTGGCAGCCGGCCAGTCGTGCCGCCAGAACAGATCCAGTCGAAGCGTTGTTGCTTCGTCCAACAATCGCGTCCGAAAAACGAACCACACCTTCGTGGTCAACCGCAGGCGCAGTTTTGCTGCTTGTCGCATTTTTCGCAAGCACCGCCGCACTGAAGACCCCGTTCGCGTGGTTAGGATTCGCAGCAGCGTTCTTCGTCCTGATTGGATTCGCCTGTTTTTCGCCGGACAGCACACGGCTTTTCTCGACCGCTGTCGAGGCCTTTACACGGCGGTTGCTGCTCGTACGTCTTGCGGCATCGAACCTGGGCCGGGGAATCCATCGCAATGCAATCACGATTGCGTCCCTTTCAGCCGCGGTGGCGATGATGGTGAGCGTTTCAGTCATGATCTACTCCTTCCGGCACAGTGTTGAACGCTGGATCGATCGCTCAATCATCGCCGATCTTTTTATTGCCCCTGCGTCAAACCTCGTCACTGGACTCGGAGCATTCATGCCGGCAGAGACAATCGATTTTCTTCAGAATGCTCCTCACGTCAGCGTATTGGACACTTTTCGCAAAATCCAGATGACGTTTCGTGAGGAAATAATCTCGCTCGCCGTCGTGGAGGGAATTGACCGCCGCAACTTGCACTTCGTCGGCGGAAGTGACCGGGAGAAAATGCAACGATTCCTGACGGATCGCAGCGTTGTATTGATCACGGAGAGCTTCGCCCGGCGGTTTGGTCTCAAGACCGGACAGAGCGTGACACTCGATACGCCCGCAGGTCTGCAGGATTTTGAAATTTCCGGAATCTATTATGATTACACGAGCGATCAGGGTTTGATTCTGATGGCGCGACGAACTTTCGAGCAGTTCTGGAACGATGACCGGGTTCAGAGCCTTGCGGTCTATCTCGAACCGGATGCCAGATCGGAGGACCTCGAGCGGTCTTTCCGAAAGGAATTCAGTGATCGAGGTGAGTTTGTCGTTTATCGGAACAGCGAACTGCATGAGCGAATTCTGGCGATATTTGATGAGACATTCGCGGTAACCTACGTCTTGCGCGTCATTGCCATTCTCGTCGCCGTGATCGGAATTTTCCTTTCTGTGACTACGCTCGTCATTGAACGCCAACGGGAAATCGGTGTCCTTCGTGCATTAGGCTGCTCCCGTGGACAAATTCAGCAAGTCTTTCTTTACGAGGCGGCGCTTCTGAGCGTCGTCGCGAGTATTCTGGGAATCCTTGCGGGCATCGCACTTTCAATGCTTCTGATATGGGTGATCAACCGCGCGTTTTTCGGATGGTCGATCGCCCTCGAAATGCCATGGACTCTTCTGGCAGCCGCCCCGCTGTGGATCGGAGTCGCTTCCATCGTGTCAGCGTGGATTCCCGCGATCCAAGCCGGCAGAACTGAAATTGCATCCGCGATTCGCTCGGAATGACCCTATGAAGTTCGCAACGGGCTGGTTCATCGCCGTACTTACCCTGCTCCTCAGCGGGATCTCCATCGCACGCGCCGAAAACTGGAAACGCGCGTTGCCAGGCTGGCAATATGTGTTTCCGCAGGACCACGGCAATCATCCAGATTTCAAAACAGAATGGTGGTATTTCACCGGCCGGCTGCAAGACGAGACAGGTCGCGAATTTGGATATGAACTTACGTTTTTCAGACATGGAATCCGACCGCCAGGGTCGCGGGAGCGGGTTCACTCACGTTTCGTTCTGAATCACCTGCAATTCGCGCATTTCGCCATAAGCGACATTGAAAGCAAAAAATTTTATTTTGCTGAGAAATTATCACGCGGCGCCTTCGGCGAAGCAGGCTTCCGTGATGCCACCAATGAAATCTGGATCGGCGATTATTCTCTGGCCATTGGCGCCGGGACGTCCATCAGCCTCAGGGCGGAAGAAAACAAATTCTCGATCGACCTGCAACTGATTCCTTCGAAGCTTCCCGTAATCCACGGCATTGACGGTGTGGATCAGAAAGCCGCAGGAGTAGGGAATTCCTCCCACTACTATTCGTTCACGAGACTCAAAACGGAAGGCACGGTCGTCGTCGATGGCAAATCTCGAGCCGTCCGGGGCGAGAGCTGGTTCGATCATGAATGGGCGACCAATCAGCTCGCAGAGAATCAAGTCGGCTGGAATTGGTTCAGCATTCAGCTCGACGACGGATCAGAACTGATGCTTTACCAGCTCCGAATGCGCGATGGATCAGCAGATCCGAACTCGAGCGGAACGTTCGTCTCGAAGGATGGCGAGACTGCGCACATCTCTAGCGACGAATTCGCGCTCACTCCAACATCGTTTTATTCGAGTCCGGATACCGGGGCGCGATACCCGGTCTCATGGCGGGTCGAGGTACCCTCTCAAGCAATAGCACTTGATGTGACCACCCCAATGGAAAACCAGGAACTCGTATGGAAATCGCTGGCCTATTGGGAAGGTTTGATCCACGTGAAAGGCACTTGCATGCGCCTTCCGATAAGGGGTCACGGCTACATGGAACTCACCGGATACGCCGGTCCACTCACAGCAATTCGATCACGCAGTGCTTCGTCAAATCTTCCGAAGTGACTCGAGAATGTGCGGGAGCAGCTGTTTCTTGCGCGACACCACACCTTTCAAATCCCAGAGTTCCGGGCCAGCAGAAGGATAACCCATCGCCCTACTTACCTCGCTGTCTCCGGCCATGAGAAGTAGTGAGTTGTTTGTCCCGATGTCGGTCACCATCAGCGCTGCAAAGAGAAGATTTTTTTCTCGTACCGATTCGTCGAGCGCCCGCTGCAGAGCATCCGCTTTCGAATAGAACTCCGAGAAGCCGAGTTCCTCGATTTGGGCAACCGTGAACCGACCCTCAGGTTCTTCATACTCTTTGCAATCGGCCAGAATCGCGGCTTCCACACTCAGTTCCTTGAGCGGTGAGCCCATGGAGAAAATTTCCCGGGCAAGATCGGAAGCCTTCATGCCAACAATCTCTTCGAGGTGCAAAATGATTTCTCGATCCGTGTCGGAGGTTGTCGGCGAAGTGAGATTCAGCGTATCCGAGATCAACCCAGCCATCAGCAATCCGGCAATTTCGGGAGGGATTTCAACTCCTGCGTTCCGGTAACACAAAGCCACGATTGAGCACGTTGATCCAACTGGATTATTCCAAAAATGAATTGGGCCGCTGGTCGAATACCCGCCAATTCGGTGATGATCAAGAATCTCGACAATCGGGACCGCATCGGCGCCCGCGACGGCCTGGCTCAGCTCATTATGGTCGACCAGAATCAACTGCCGAGGTATCGACTTCAGAAAACAGCTCTTGGTAACAACTCCGACGAGGCGATTCTTTTCGTCCACGACGGGGAAGACAAATCCCCCGGATTCCTGCGCCGTCTTCCTGGCCGATTCGATCGATGTTGTAGGATTGAATCCAATATATTCTGTAAGGACCATTTCCGCGACACGGATTGCTCCACGCGCCATGAGAACCGTACTTGCCGTGTCGTAGTTTGATGAGATGATAACAGTGCGATTCTCGCCAGCCATATTTAGCACTTCGTCCGTAACTTCCAGACCGCCGGTAACGACAACTGCTGGCACGCCATTGCGAATCGCAACTTCCTGGAGTGAGCTGCGGTCTCCTACGATAAGTATTATGTCCTGCGCACGATACTGCTGAAGCCGACGGTTAAACTCCTTTGAAGTAGTTGCGCCGACAGTGAGAAAGTAATCGCGAACCCCGGAATCAACTTCACCGGAAAGGACTTTACCGCCAAAGCTGTCTACGACATCCGAAAGAGACGCGCGCACGTAGCGCGCCCTGGAAAGATCCTCCCGGTGGGGAAACAGATAATGACTGACCTTGAAGGTGGAAAGCAGCCCGACACAGCAACCAATATCGTCGGTAACCGCCAGACCGCGCAACTGTTCCCGCTCGATGATGTTAACCGCTTCGTAAACCGGCGAATTTTCCTGCACGGAAATAACCGCTGTTTCCATAACGTCGGAAACTCTTGGTGAAACATCACTTAAATAAAGCGGCGACTCCACCCCAAATTTCTTAAGAACGAAATCGATACGCGCATTGGTATCGCCAGCGCGGGCTGCAAAAACATGCGACATGCCTATGAGCGACTTGAACCGCGCATAACCAATAGCCGCACATATGGAATCCATGTCCGGATTCCTGTGACCGATTACAAATGTCTCCACTTTAATGCTTCGTTCAAACTCATGTCGTCGGACGTGACCCTGAATTCTGTTTCTTAGTGTCCACAGCCACACCCCGGACCGCAGCTCCCTCGTTCGAAGTCGTCTTCATTCGGCACGCGGCCGAGCTGAAACGTCTTCGACACATACTGTGAGACGGACTCTGTTGCACGATGCATCTCCTGCTGCGCGTCAAGAAAACGACGGGCAGTTTCGTTGTTCACAAGATTCTCGCGCAAGCGTTCGAACTCGCTCACATCTTCCTCGGTGATATCTTCGCCGGCATGCTGCTTGCGATGAAGCTCACTCTGTTTGCTCGTGACCGCACTGTATTGTCCCCTCGCATCAGCATCGGCCATGAACGAGTCGATATCTTCACGCAATCGCTGAAATCCGGGTTGGCTGATGATCGTTTCACAAAGTTCTCGGGTCTTCAGCGTAATTGGGTCTTCGGTAAGCGTAGGCATTGTGGGTATCTTTTTGATTGGAAGCGGCAAACCTAGATGGCACTTCTCGGACCGTCAAACGATCACGCCTCCAGATTCCGAAGCTTCACCGAGAGATGGAGAGAGACGATCGTGTAAAAAATCGGGTAGACCAACGACAATGCCAGAATCCAGATCGAAACATCAGGATACCGTCTAAGCATCAGTACCAGGAGCACAACCCAAACGCAGGCGCCAAAAAGCAAAACCGGACGCCACCCACGAGGAGCGAGATTCGGGTAAATAAACCGAACAGGCAACACTGTGAGCAAGGCGAGAACAATCAGGAGTACCGTCCCCGGCACAGGTCCCAGTAGATGGGTGCCTATACCCGCGTAAAATGCGAAAATGTTCCAGTAAGACGGAAATCCACGAAAGAAACCCGCTCTCTCCTGTTTCGCCTCCCCATTCGCGAATCCGAAGAGACTCGTAACCATAGCAAAAGCAATCCAGAGGGCAGCCGGTCCGGCCAGCCAATCCATCCTCCAGATCAACAGTAGCGGGATGAACGTAAAGGTCAGGAAATCGACAATATCATCGATCGTTCTTCCGGAAACTTCCGGGAGCCACGTTTTCACACCGGCCAACCTCGCGAGCGGCCCGTCAGTGGCGTCGATGAGCACGGCAACAATCAGCCAGAGAAACACGAGTCGTGCATCCGGCGTTGGAGCCGCAACCTCGGTCGCAGCGAGAAAGGCAAATACAACTCCACTCGCCGTGTATGCATGTACCGCCCACGCAGTGATCCGGCGGACGCGATCGCTCATTCGAGACCGAACCTGACTCGCATCGAGTGCGTCTCGCCAGGAGCAACTGTTACCGCGTTTCTTTCAACGTTACCTGTCTCCACACAGAGCATTCTTTGCCACTCGTCGTCACCAAAATCGGAGAGACGCGCGGATTTTTCGATCCATGGATTCCAGACCACAGTGGAAGCGGAGCCGGATTTTTCGATAAGAATCTTCCGTTCCAATACCGAGTCTGCGATCACACAGGTCGACTGCGTATTCAGATAAATACGGTCCGTCTCGCCTTCAATTTTGATAGGATTGTCACCCTGTCTCTTGAGTCGCTTCTCTTCGACTTTATCGATATACTCCACACCCTCCAGGCCTGTTACAGATGTCCGCCTGATGTCACCTACACGGAAATATGAGTGGAGCGCTTCTTCGAACTCGAAGGCTATCTGTCCCGTATTTGATACTTCGAGATTCAACACGAGCATCCTCCCCACGATCACAGTGAGCCTGGCAATGAAAGGATGCGGCCACAATGCGCGGGTTTCTTGATCATCGCCCAGTTCCAGGACAATTTTTACGCGCCTGTCCGTCAAAAGCTCAGTGCCGGATACCGTCCACGCGCGGCTCCGAACGAATCCGTGTGCCGGCAAAGACGCATTAGACTTGTGGTCGCCGAACCATGGAAAGATGACAGGAACTCCACCTCGAATCGCCTTTCCGTCACGAAAGGCGCTCGAGCCGCTCATGAATAGAACGGAGTCAGCTCCTTCCGGCTGAAAAGAAGCGACGTGCGCCCCATGGAGATACATGTGGGCCAACGAACCACTCCCGGTGAGAACCACTCCAGGCAACCCTCCCTCTCCCACATTGAAAGTCACGGCGTCTTCAATGGAAAATCTGGCATTTAACGATTCGAGCGCTTCCATTACTTTTTATATGCCAGCTTTAATCTACGGTGCCAATCCAATCGTCCAGTCTTGATTCAGTGCTCCGTGCAAATGTCAGTGCGGTTGGAAGCCAGTCAGCTGGTCTGAAAAGATTTTCGAGGTACATCGCGGGAAAACCATCACGCAAGATCGGAGCCGGGCGCAGCAACGGAAATTTAGCGTTTGCATGCCGACAAGTGTAAAGACATTGACCGATATAATTTAGGTTGTCCCCATGCCCGCCACACCCGCTTTTCAATATCAGTAGCCTTTCCCGCTTGCAGGCGACGAAACAGATTACCGCAAGATCTCGAGTGATTACGTTTCAACTGTGGAATTTGATGGGAACGAGATACTGAAGATCGATCCGGCGGCGCTCACGCAGCTTGCTCGTGCGGCGATGCACGATTGCTCCTTCATGCTTCGCCCGGCTCATCTAAAGCAGGTCAAAGCCATTCTCGAAGACCCGGAGGCCAGCAAAAATGACCGCTACGTCGCCGTGACAATGCTTCGAAATCCGGAGGTTGCGGCTCGCGGCATCCTCCCCTTTTGTCAGGATACCGGCACAGCGACGGTGGTTGCGAAAAAAGGCCAACAGGTCTGGACTGGAGGAAACGACGCGGAAGCCATTTCACGCGGCATTTACGACACCTATACCACTGAAAACCTGCGCTACTCGCAGACCATCCCTTTGACATGTATCGGGAAAAGAATTCAGGCACCAACCTTCCGGCGCAGATCGACATCTACGCAACGGAAGGAGTGGAGTACAAATTCCTGTTTGTCGCAAAAGGGGGAGGCTCTGCAAATAAGACAATTCTATTTCAAGAGACGAAAGCGCTTTTGAACCGCAAAAGTCTCGAAGCGTTTCTCATCTCAAAAATGCAGAGCCTCGGAACAGCTGCGTGTCCACCCTACCACATCGCGTTCGTCATCGGGGGAACAAGCGCCGAGGCAAATCTGAAAACTGTAAAGCTTGCTTCAACGAAGTATCTCGATTCGCTACCTACCGAAGGCAACGATGGAGGACAGGCGTTTCGCGATATCGAACTTGAACAGCGCATGCTCAAGGCCGCCCAGGACCTCGGGATTGGAGCACAGTTTGGAGGCAAATATTTCGCCCTCGATGTGCGGATCATTCGCTTGCCTCGCCACGGCGCATCTTGTCCTGTCGGAATGGGTGTTTCCTGCTCAGTCGACCGCAACATCAAGGCCAAGATCAACCGCGACGGGCTCTGGTTGGAAGTCTTGGAGTCCCATCCCGGTCGCTTCATTCCCGAAAGTGAGCGCAATTCTGGCGAAGGCGAGGTCGTGAAGGTGAATCTGAATCGACCAATGAAGGAAATCTGCGCCGAGCTTTCGAAATACCCGGTCTCCACCCGGCTTTCGCTCACCGGCACTATCGTGGTAGCGCGCGACATTGCACACGCAAAACTCAAGGAACGGATTGATGCTGGGCAGGGGCTTCCCGAGTATATCAAAGCTCACCCGGTCTACTACGCCGGCCCTGCCAAGATCCCGACCGGAATGCCTTCGGGCTCTTTTGGACCGACGACTGCCGGGCGAATGGACAGTCAGCAACCTCCGGCAGAGCCGGAGGCTTGAAGAAGGGAACCGCTCAAAGCGGGTTGTAATTTGAGCCGGCTAAAGCCGGGCTTCGCCACCGAACTTCTCTTGTTGATCGGAGCGCTTATCCTGCTGTTCCTGCTCTTGGATGTAACGGCGGATCACCGTTTCATCCTTGCCGACAGTCGAGACCAGATAGCCTCGTGCCCAGAAATGCTGGCCCACGAAGTTGCGCTTTCGCCCTCCAAAAGCGCGCGCGATGTGAATCGCACTTTTGCCCTTGAGAAAGCCTAGCACCTGCGCCACCGAATGCTTCGGCGGTATGCTCAAGAGCATATGCACGTGATCCAGCATCAGGCCCTTCCTCCACCCGGCATTCCTTCTGCCGGGCCAGCTCGTGAAATACGTCGCCCAAATGGCGACGCAACTCTCCATACAGTGCTTGCGGCGACACTTCGGAATGAACACCACGTGGTATTTGCATTCCCACTTGGTGTGACTCAGACTTTGATATTCCATTTGCTTGGTCCTTTCGGGTTGGCTTTGAGCGGCTCTCTCCGAAATGACGCAAAAAAAAGACTCCCGGAGCTGTCAAACTCCGGGAGTCTCCCCGGCAGAGCCGGGGGCTTACCCGAATTAGTTACGTCGACCTTTTTCAGGAGAACGGTGGTTCCATGATCATGATCGCAAAAGGGAACCGCTCCAGTCAGGTAACCGACGCCTGCAAAAAACACGGCGGGTTCTATCTAGGCTCCATCGGCGGGCCAGCGGCCATTCTGGCACAAGATAACATCCGTAAAGTCGAGATTCTGGAGTACCCCGAACTTGGTATGGAAGCCGTGTGGAAAATCGAAGTGGAAGATTTTCCGGCGTTCATCCTCGTCGACGACAAGGGCAACGACTTCTTTCAGAGCGTCGGACCCGGATGCGCCAAGTGCGCCGCATAGACCGAGCGCTTCCACTGCGTTTACTATTCTGTTGCGGTCTAGATTCTGCCTATAGAGTAGGCAAATGAAGACCATCGTCTTTTTCGCTTCCTCAGTCGGATTTCTCACAGTGTTCAATGCCGCCGAGTTTGCGAAATGGGCCAATGACTTCAGCGGTTGGGCCTCGGCTCAAGGAATCATAGGCGTTGGCATTTTCGTGATCGTCTATGCGATCGTAACCACGGCGTGCGTGCCCGCTTCGCCGCTGACAATCGCTGCAGGCGCTTTCTTTGGCCCGGTTATCGGCTCTCTGGCATCCCTCTCGGGCCTCGCTGTTTCGGCTGGGCTGGGATTCCTGATTTCTCGATATATCGCCCGAGCTCCACTCGAAAGGCGGCTGATGAAAAGCCCTCGGTTTCACATGATCGACCGTGCAATCGGGCACGAAGGTTGGAAGATTGTCGGGCTCCTCCGGCTTTGTCCTCTTCCCTTCGGTGTCACAAACTACGCCTATGGACTAACGTCGATCGATTTCTGGCACTATCTCGCCGCAACGATTGTCGGGGTGCTCCCATCCACGGTGATTTTCGCGTATATGGGAGCCGTGGGAATGCAGACCCTGGAGGCGATTGCAGCCGGGAAGGAGGCCCATCGCAGCAGCGTGGAATGGATTCTGATCGGGCTCATGCTGTTCGCCGCAGTCACCGCGCTTGGGATTATCGGCCGCATCGTGAAAAGAGCAATCGAGTTCAAGATCGACGAGACCGAACCAACCTGAGATGACCTACCGAGGCCGGATCGCACCCTCTCCTACAGGCTTCCTTCACCTCGGACACGCCGCCACGTTCCAGACAGCGTGGGAACGCGCAAGGAACGCCGCCGGCCAAATCATTCTCCGCATCGAAGATCTCGATAGGGCGCGATGCCGGGCTGAGTTTCGCGCCGCCGTATTCGAAGACCTGCGGTGGATCGGACTGGATTGGGATGAAGGCCCGGACATAGGCGGTAGGCACACGCCCTACGTCCAGAGCGAGCGAATGCCTCTCTATCGCGAGGCGTTCGAAACTCTGCGCCGCCGTGGACTGGTCTATCCGTGTCGCTGTTCACGCCGCGAGATTCAAATGGCACTTTCCGCTCCACACGAAGGCGACGAGGAGCCGGTCTATCCGGGAACGTGCAGGCCCTCAAGAGACCCTGAGCAAGGAGATGCTGAAACTGCGGGGGTGAACTGGCGCTTCAGGATCCGGGACGGAGAAGCGATGCAGTTCAGGGACGCAAATCTGGGCCAACAATCTGCTACATGCGGCCGTGAATTCGGCGACTTTCTGGTCTGGCGCAGGGACAATACTCCCTCTTATCAACTTGCGGTCGCCGTCGACGACACCGCGATGGGAATTACTGAAGTGGTCCGGGGAAGGGACTTAATCATTTCAACATTCCGCCAACTCCTTCTGTATTCCGCGTTGGGGCATCGGCCTCCCGATTTTTTTCACTGTGAACTCGTTCGCGACAAGCACGGTCGGCGCCTCGCAAAGAGGCACCGCGATTCGACGCTCCGTTGCCTCCGGCAGGCCGGACGCACACCCGATACTCTCAACGAATTGACAACGCCTCAGATCGATTCCGAAGAACGGGCGTGAGAAGCAGCAGCTTTTTCTCCGGCGTTCTCCGCAACTTCACCGGTGCCTCTCGATATCACGGCTCTGCAGGCGGTCCTGAGATTATCTTCCGAAATCAAGACAGAACTACCCACATTCACCATGCGGAACACTGATATAACATCTCGCGAGCGCATCCGAATGCAGCCATAGCTAACAGGATTGCCGATGCGCTTTTCTTCGGTCGTCCCATGGATGTAAATGCCACGGCTCTTCGCGTTGCGATTCTGCTCCTCCAGCCCACGGAGAATCATAATACGCGTCACGATCGGATCACGACCGGGAGCGTTCGGTTCGAGTATCTCTCCAGTGGGCACCCGCCTTTTCAGGACAGCACCGGAGCGAAGTCCCGTGCCGATTTTCGACGCAATCGCCATTTGTCCTACCGGTGTACGGTAGCTCCCGAACCGGTCACCAAGTCCAAACTTGGATGTCGAAACGGAATAGGTCGCGATTCTTTTACCCTCTCGTATGACCCCCAGCTTTTGATCTCGCACACTAATTACGAGGGTCGTTTGGGGGGCCGCACCAACAGGCAGCGCGAAGATAATATTTACTAAAAACGTTATCAGCAGAATTACATACCGCCTCATTCTCGCCTACGTAGCAGCCCTCGCGGGCAATGCAATCCCATTTTCAAAAAAATTTCATCGCGGGATGGCATTCTCTTGTTAACGACTGAATCCTGCTGAAAGAAGTCATTCGGATTAATTTTCACCTACCACTTATCCTTGGCTTCCGTGGAGAGTTCCGATATCCGCGCAAAGGAGCACACACGATGACCCGAGCGTTTTTTTTAAGTGTCTTTGCAATTACTGCCGCGTTCTTCGGCTGTTTTTTACTCTGGCCGATCTTGATAACCGTTCGAGGTACGTTTTTCGACGCTGGGAACAACTTCACTCTCACATACGTTACCGAGGTCTTAAGGAATCAAATTTATCTCGACGGTCTCAGGAACGCGTTTTTTCTCGCATTGGCCTCGCTCTTCGCTGCCCTCGCAATTTCGCTACCGCTCGCATTCATCTCGGATCATTTTCTTTTCCCGGGCAAACGATTGCTTTCCGCCTTAATTCTGATCCCAATGATCCTGCCGCCCTTCGTCGGAGCAATCGGCATCAAACAGATCCTCGGGCAAATGGGGGCACTGAACGCCCTCTTAATCAAGGTTGGCATCATGTCCTCCGATCATCCGGTTGATTGGCTTGGGCAGGGCCGTTTCTGGGGAGTGGTAGCGATGAATGCCCTGCATCTCTACCCGATTCTATACCTCAACATCGTAGCGTCTCTCGCAAATCTCGACCCAGCGATGGAAGAAGCGGCCGAGAATCTCGGGTGCACCGGGTTTCGGAAATTCTTCAAGATCACACTTCCTCTGATCATGCCGGGAATATTCGCCGGAGGAACGATTGTTTTCATCTGGGCTTTCACGGAACTCGGCGTACCGCTGATGTTTGACTATACGCGAGTTACCCCCGTCCAGATCTTCTTCGGGATCAAGGAGATCGCAGAGAATCCCTTACCCTACGCCCTCGTAGTCATCACCTTGCTCAGCAGCGTCCTGCTCTACGCGGCGAGCAAATTTCTTTTCGGTCGTTTTCACGGCGGATCAACTCCGAAGGCAACAACTGCCGGCGGCGCCCGGAATATTGGATTCCCCGCCCGAATCGCCTGCAGCGTTTTCTTTGCGTGTGTCACACTGCTGGCAATCGCGCCGCATCTTGGCGTGGTCATTATTTCGTTTGCAGGCGACTGGTATGGATCGATCCTCCCTTCGGAGTGGACGATTGAACATTACGAAACGGCGCTCAGCCATGGCATGACTGTGCCCTCCATCGTGAACAGCCTCAAATACGCGAGCGCATCCACTCTATTCGACATCGTTCTGGGAATCGCAATCTCCTTTGTTATCGTACGCTCCACCTTATCGGTGAGAGGGCTTCTCGATGCCATCGCCATGCTGCCATTGGCCGTTCCCGGTCTCGTACTTGCCTTCGGCTACGTATCCATGACTCAGGAGGGCAGACTCTTCGAATTTCTTAATCCCACCACAGATCCGACAGCGCTCCTAATCATCGCTTACGCGGTTAGACGTCTCCCCTACGTAGTTCGGTCTGCCGTCGCGGGCCTGCAGCAGACCAGCATCGCTCTCGAGGAAGCAGCTCAAAACCTCGGAGCTACACCGCTGCGTGCAATTAGGAAAATCACACTCCCACTCATTACGGCCAATCTTCTGGCCGGCGGTCTTCTGGCATTTTCTTTCGCGATGCTGGAAGTTTCTGATTCACTGATCCTTGCACAAAAGCAATTCTTTTACCCAATCACAAAGGCCATTTACGAACTCTTCCAGCTCCTCGGCGAAGGGCGCTATGTTGCCTCTGCACTTGGCGTATGGTCGATGCTCTTCCTTGCGCTCACCATCTTCGCAACAAACAAACTCCTGGGCAAAAAGCTGGGTACCCTATTTCGCATATAAAGCAACCGAACGCCATTGACTCACGACTTCGTTCTCACGTCAGTTGAAATGATTCAATAAGTCTTCCTTCTTAACTTTGGTGAGATTCGATCGAACTCGCTTGCTGAGCTTATCGCGAACCGCTGGGTCCAGCGCATCGATGATTTTCCCATCGATTTCATTATTTGCAGCTAAATACCAAGTATCCGGTTGTTCTCTTGAGACAAGGTCGCTGATGTCTCGAGCAAGCTGCCTGATGATACGATTCTTGATTTCCTGTTCGAGGTGATGCTTATCGCCGTGCGACATTTGCCCGGAACCAATACCATTGCCTGTTGGGAAGCGTCCGGCTTGATCTGTAAGGTGTTCGCTGATCCGGTCGTGACCGTCTAACGAGTCGTATCCCTGCAGCAGATCGATGCGCTGCTCCTCTGTGATTTCGTCGCGGGTGACACGGTAGGCCTTGAGGCTACCCAGATCGCTGAGGATAATTATTTTTCGTGACATAGGCGAGGGAGAGAGTCTCCGTCTAATCTTTCGTATCAGAGCGCTGACCGGACGTGCCTCGCGTCACGATTCTGCTACAATCAAAGGCAACGCGGTGCCGCCGCTCTCAGTTCCAGAATCGGTTCTAATAACTAATCCTTGCGTTGCATTCCCCGTGCGATGGCCGTCCGCAATGTCGAAAACGTGAACGGCTTGCTGACGATGACATCGACGCCAGGCAATCGGTCCCCCCCTTCCTCCATGAGATCTCCGAAGCCAGTTAACAGCACCACCGGCGTTTCCGGATGCCGCTCCTTGATTGCCGCCGCGAGTTGATCTCCATTCATTTCCGGCATAAAACGATCCGTAAGCACGATGTCGTAATCGCCTGCCTCGAATTTCTCCAAGGCTTCGACCCCATTTTCGGCCGTATCTACCGTGTGGCCATCCTCTCCAAGATAGACGTAAATAACCTCCTTCACCAAAGGCTCATCTTCCACAACTAATATTCGCAGGGGATAATCGGGTGTTTCCACTTGTTCTTCTTCCGTTCGGACCATCTTTCGACGGATGGGCAACGCGATTCACACAGTTGTCCAACTTCTTTCCTCACTTTCAATATCAATCGTAATACGATTGCGCCTGAGGATTCGCTATCCAATACCCGAATACAATCCAGAATCGCTCCCCCCGATTTGGTCAAAAAACGGCTCCAGACAACATTTGTGAACTTTCGGCGACATCCCTGTGCCGTCATTCTCGCTTTCCACAACCACCGCTTCGATCTCGACTGCAAAGCGGCAACCAGGATGAATATAGCCAAAAATCTAGCAGGATGACTTCGAAGCCTCCTTCCAAACGACGTTTCCGCGGGGAATCCAGACTACCTCATTGGGCAATCTGAAATATTAGCAATTCGCTCTCTGTGAGCATCTTCGCAATTAAGTCAGCCTGCTGCTGATCCTGCGCAGGATTCATGAGACAATTTCCAACCGATTCGTCGCAACAATAATCGCTCCCAAACATCGAATTCGTCGCATCAATCGCGCGATATCTGCCGACCCCGGTCGGCTTTGTGAGCAAACCAAAGAACCGGTGGTATTGGACTCACGGAAATCCACACTCCTTCGCGACGTATGCTGGCGAGGAAATGTGAAAACACGAGGTCAAATATCATTTCCTTATGTTCAAATGCTGTCGCGACTCGGCTATTTCTTCAACAACACGAAGCACTGTCCCCGCCGTCACAACAGGATGATTTCACGATCGTCTCCAAGTAATCCTGCCCTTTCGTCTCACGAGGATGACGCAACGCATCACGCGAGCAATCGAATGGCACGAGCGGCCCCGTAGGCACATCCTCCCGCGGCTCCACGAACTCGAAAAACTCTGCGTATGGAGCCTTCCTGAAAAGATTGAATGTCTTGTCGCACACCGCATACCGTTTCCCTCGCTCGATACGATGACCGTCGTCATCGAGTATCTCGCGGAAGGGACCTCGATAAATCACCGCTTGTTTCCTTTCGAAGCACGGTCCCTGTTTGCCCTTGAACGCTTCGACAGTCACCGAGCGGAATTCAATTCCTTCAACTGTCTTCCAAGGTATGGAACTCCACCTTAAAATTTGGATACCATAGAAGCCGGCTTCCGAGAATGCATTGAGAAATCCGTCCTCAGTAAATGCTCCCGAGATGCAACCGCTCCACAGTTCGGGATCATTCTGTAAGTGTTCGGGTACGGACTCATCACTCACGATGTCGGAGATCACCGCACGTCCACCATGACGAAGAACCCTGAAGATCTCTTCAAACAGCTGCCGTTTCGACTTGGACTCGACGAGATTCAATACGCAGTTCGAAATCACGACATCCACGGACTCATCTGCCACCAGGGGGTATTTTACACGAAGCTCCCGAGCAAGTTCGTCTGCGGCAAGAAAGGAAGCAGCATCGCAAATCGGATGATTTTTTAGCGCCTGATCCAAGCGCTCAATGTCCAGCGCGAGATCCTGAATTCTACCCTTTCGGAACTCGACATTCGCATAACCAATCCGCTCCGCCACCGCCGGAGCCGCCCGCCGGGATACTTCGAGCATTTCATCGGTCATATCCACGCCGATCACCCTACCGCGCGCACCCACCACCTGAGACGCAATAAAACAAATCTTTCCTGTGCCACTCCCCAGGTCTAGAACCGTTTCTCCGGGTCTAAGATGTTTACTGGGGTCGCCACAACCGTAGTCCCGATCAATAACTTCCTTCGGGATGACTTTCAAAAACTCAGGGTCGTAATCGACGGGACAGCACAAAGCAGCCTCCTGCTGCTTAGCACCGGCGGCATACCGAAATTTCGTGGCATTCTCGACTGATTTCGTATTCATGATAATCCAGCTTCTCGAACGGGAGAATTACACACTGCTGTTTATTCCATAAATCGAACCGCGGGGCGTTCACTCGATTTTCGCCGATTCCGTGGAAAAATCCTCGAAGTTGCGCGAGAACAATAGTGCAACGCATTCTCCAAACCCGCAGAATCATCCTTAGCCTGTCACATGTAGTCCGTTACGAATTCGGGACTTG
Organism: uncultured Verrucomicrobiae bacterium; assembly: GCA_963805815.1. GTDB lineage: Bacteria > Verrucomicrobiota > Verrucomicrobiia > Chthoniobacterales > Chthoniobacteraceae > CAWDWA01. The sequence continues at coordinate 605,331 of CAWDWA010000017.1, read as the reverse complement.
AAAGCAGCGCTCACTTCCAACCAGGCGCTGCGGATGCCAACAATAGCAGCGGCGGGCTATCGCTTGGAAAACTGAAACCGCTTCCGGGCACCCGGCTGACCGGACTTCTTACGCTCTTTCATTCTTGGATCACGTGTCAGCATACCCTCTTCCTTCAATGTACCTCGAAGCGTTTCGTCGCTTTGGATCAGCGCGCGTGCGATCGCAAGCCGGACAGCCCCGGCCTGCCCGCTGACGCCACCACCACGAGCGTTCACCATCACATCAAACTTGTTGATAGTCTGTGCGATATGCAGAGGCTGAAGAATTGCGTTCTGCAAAGATTCTGTCGGAAAATACTCCTCGAAAGACTTGCCGTTCACGTCGATTCTCCCTGTGCCGGGAGTCATGCGGATACGGGCTACGGATGTCTTGCGACGGCCGGTTGCTATGAAAGATTCGGTTTCTACCATGAAAATGCTCGATGAGGGTTGCGAGAAATGTCAGCGAATTTCCGTGACAGCCACCGGCTGCTGCGCGACATGAGGATGCTCCCCGCCCCTGTAAACTTTCAGCTTCGTGAATTGGGCACGGCCCAATCGGTTATGGGGCAACATTCCGCGTACTGCCCGTTCGACAAGGAGTTCGGGCTTGCGACCGCGGCGCTGACGCACTGATTCAGAATGATGACCGCCAACGTATCCGGAGTAGCTGGTATAAATTTTGTCGGTTTCCTTCTTACCGGTGAGGCGCACTTTTTCGGCATTGATCACGATCACGAAGTCGCCAGTGTCCACGTGAGGAGTGAACATCGCCTTACCTTTGCCCCGGATAAGATTGGCGGCCTTTGCCGCAACGCGACCCAAAACCTGATCCTTGGCGTCGATTACCCACCATTTGCGATCCACCTCGCTGGCTTTTGCGGAAAATGTCTTCATGAACGGTCAACTGGAAAAAGGGTTGCAAACCTAGAAATGAGCTCAAGTTCTGTCAAACGATTTATCGTAAGGAATGCGCCGACAACTGCCTTCGAAAATAATCAAATTCGTAGCCGCTGGAAAAAACATTCTGCACGCCCGAGAATAATTCAACGAAGTATGGCAGAATTAAACGGAACACACAAAGTTTCGAATTTCCATTAAAGGAGCTGAAATTGCCCAACTTAATAACCGGCCATAACATTTCAGCAAATAGTGAACTCCCCTTCTCCCAGATCGTACACGAATCTTATCCGTCAATCGGCACCCGGGAGATTCCGCACGCCGGACAGGCCCTAAGTCAGCTCCCCATTTTGCCCATCTCCACCCCCCGGCCTGCTGATCACATTCGAGCCTTTAGAGTCCTCGATGAGACCAGCGATTGGATCGTCGTGGACAAACCTGCACACATGCTCGTACATCCCAGCAAGCCAGGTGGCCCTTTCACTCTCTGGAATAGACTTCGGGAGTTGCTTGCTTACGAGATAGTCAATGGAGGACAGGTCTCGATTATCAACCGACTGGATCGCGAAACAAGCGGGGTCACTCTGGTCGCAAAGAACGCTTCTACCGCGCGCTCCTTTTCCCGTCGAATGGAACAGCGTGCGTTCAAAAAAGAATATCTCGCGATTGTGTGGGGCTGGCCGGAGAACGATGCATTCGTCGTTGAAGCACCCATTGCCAGACAGGGCGATTTCCGTGAATCACAAATCCACTTGAAGCAGACGGTGATTGCGGAAGGAAGCGCCTGTCGAACTCGATTCCACGTCGAAGCTCGTTTCGACTGGAATACCTCGAATGGCCGGTATTTCAGTATGCTTCGCGCAATTCCGGAGACCGGTAGAATGCACCAGATCCGGGTCCACTTGGCGCACGTGGGACATCCGATTGTAGGTGACAAGATTTACGGCCCGGACGAGAACCACTATCTCGAATTCATCAAGACCGGCTGGACGCCGCGGCTCCAAAGATCGCTTCTTCTTGATCGTCATGCGTTGCACTCGAGCATGCTCTGTATAAATGATCTTGGACTCGAATGGCGCTCCCCTTTTCCCGCTCAGCTCGCCCAGTGGATCCGCGGGAACTGCTGAAGGATTTTGCGAACCGTGTTGACGTCACTTTTTTCTGCTCCATGCATAAGCTCCAATCGCGACCGGAATGGCAGCAAACCATGCCCAGTAAACTTCCAACGGTGCACGTGGCCGCGCCACATCAATAACGGTCCCACTTTTTACCGGTGGGTGGCCGGGGACCGTGAACTGCACATCGATTCTCCATCGGCCGGGCTTTGGCAGTATCGTTGTCGACTCATGGGCAAAGACGTTTCCGCCCCGACTGCGCTTGAATTCCATCGGAACACTATTCCCGGCTGCCGCACCGCCAACGCCAATTCGGCAGCAGGGCGAAACCCAGGCGCTCCCCATCCCCTCCCACAGCGTTTCCGCCTTTATCGCACCGGTAATCTGCCAGTCTGCTAACGGATCGCCGGAGTCACGATCGAGAAGCATAACGGATAGCTCCACCAACCCTGCCCGCACCGGACTCTCGTGAGAAAAAAACAGGATTCGCCACATATCTTTCTCCTCAACCGCAATTGGGACAGCGTTGTCCGCTAGAACGGTCCGCGGCAGGGCGCCGACCAACAACGTGGCTACCAGAGTGAGGTTTAAGATTACAACGCGCGAGAACATCTTGCTTTCAGTGAGACATCAGCATTGTGCCTCGCATATCCATTGGTTGAAAAATCATCCAGACGGCAGCAAAGAAAAGCCAGGCAAGAAGCACGCTCCAGGGGAGAAAACCACGAAGCCGAGCCGCCTGGGGAAACAGGTCGCCAGCTATTTTCCAGGCAACGTAAAGAGAGGCCAGAAACCCGAGATCCAACATCGTCAACTCCATCGCGGTAATCCAGTCCCCATTGAATCCAACAAGCGACCAGTCGGGAATCTGAGCCCCTCCAAGATCGCCCAGAACTCTCTGCATCACGGGCACGATCGTGAAAGCGCCAGTCGCAAGGTGAAAAAGAAAATGTGCCGCCCAGAGGGAAGCTCCGAGCGGTACCATTGCAGAAACGAAACGCACAAGTAGATGCGAAGTTCCGACGGCCCGGCCAGTCACCCATGAGGATGACCACGCCGTCGCCACCCCGGCAACAATCGGCACAATCACCAGACCAACCAGAAACAACACAGAGGTAACGAAGCCTTCGGGAAGAGACAGTGCCTGGCTGATTTCTCCAGTCCATGCGACAACCGGTGCTGTCATTCCCCCGGCATTCACGAAAGCACCAGCCGCAAATACGCCAAAAAGCGCTGCGATATCCGGCCGTCGAGAATAATGTCCAATCGCCGATCGGAATCGATCGGACCAGAGATCGCGCGATGGGACAACGCCTTGCAACTCCACATTGTCGTGCGGACATGCCCGCACACAATCGAGACAGAACGTGCAATCCACATTCCCCGCTTTTTTCGGCTGAAAAAGATACGTCTCACAGCCGCGATCGCGCGCGTTCCCGCGAAGACAATCGTGCGTCGAGCAGGCAGCACACACGCCGGAATTCTTGACCTGAATTTCCGCCGGGGAGTTCGTCGAGAACGCGAAATGATATTGCCCGATCGGGCAAATGAATTTGCAAAAGCTCGCACCACGAAAGATCCAGTCGATGACGATGGCCATTGCGAAGTAAGCCAGTATGAGCACCGCCGTCAGCGAAGGACGATCCCAGAGATCAAAAACCTCGTAGGCCCACAAAAAGACGATCAACACACTCACCGCACTCCATTTGTTTCGAAGGATACGCGGCCAGTTCAGTCGTGGCGACCCCGGCACCGCTGTTCTCACCAGATCGCGCGCAAGCACAAATGGGCAAACGCTGCAAAAAACATTGCCTACGGCCAGCAATGCGACCACTGCAAATCCACGCCAATATGTCCATGGCAATACACCGGCAAGATTCATCGAAGACACGCGCGGGCCAAGAAATCCGTCGACAATTACGATGGCCGCGAGAAATAAGAGTGCCAATTGCAGGATCCGCCTGGCGGGCGTTCGTGCCAGCACGATAAACCACGATCGCCGCGGGTTTATCGCGCTCCGGCGAGCATTCCCCCGTCGCGCACTGGGACGCACCGCATGCTGCGGCGAGAGAAGACCAACTGCAATAGCGCCAGCTGGAATTAAAAAAGCCAGCGACCCCGGCACCCACATAATGACGCCAGCGGCCGCCTGATCGCCCATCACTGACTTTCCCCAAAGTCTGGGCACATTCTGATACGCTTCATAGAGCGGATTGTCGTAGAATGTCAGAAAACCTGCCAACGCCGTATTCTGGAGGTCGGCGAGGAGAAGATAGGGAATCGCCATCCACCGTGACCAGTGTGGCCGGGCCGGCCACGGGAGCACGACATGCCACCAAAACAGAAGAGAAGTTCCAAGGAAACAGAGGTGCTCAAACTCATGCCAGAACTCTGAACGTAATGCTGTGTCATAAAGGAACGGGATGTGCCAAAGAACGTTGCTCGAAACGAAAAGCACCCACGCCGTAACGGGATGTGAGAGAAAACCGGCGCACACCTTCCAGCAGGGGCCATGGAGAAACGGACCAATTGCATCCCGAACCCACACGCGCGGGACACCTCGGAGCATCGGCAGCCAGGGCGCGCCGAGGAGAAGCAACGGAGGCACCACCATCGTGAGAAGAAGGTGCTGCACCATGTGCACCTGAAGCAGAAACCCGGCGAATGTGTCGAGTGGCGAAGCCACCGCGATGTAAAACGAAACCAGACCGCAAAGAAAACTCCATAAGCGCCACGAAGGAAATCGTTCAGGGACCTGGCGATTCAGACCCATCCATCCCCGCCAATAGGCGAGGCCTACCATGAACAACGCAACCGCCAGGAACGGAGCCCCACGCCAGGCAAGTAGGGCGGCATCGGGCGTGTTTTCCATAAGGACAGCTCAGAGGCGGTCGTCGTCAAGTGACGACGATCTCACCACCAAACACGATACTTCTGATTTTTGCAATCGACCCCCGCGGTCGAATCTCAGTCTCAGAGTCCGGCAGTTTTTACAGACTCGGTGAGATTCTCCGGAGAATGCGCGTCCGGTTCATTCCTCGGATGCAGCGTCTCCATGAACGCTACCAGAGCCTCAACCTCAGCCGGAGTGAGATTTTTTCCGTAGGCCGGCATATTCCCTCCTCCTTGAATCACCTGGCGGATTAGCTGATCACGGTTCAGGCGATCGCCCACGCCACTAAGGGAGGGGCCGCGCAATCCGCCCGTTCCTTCCAGTGCATGACAGTTTCTGCACTGTTTGCTCTGCAGAACAAGCGCTCCTTGAATTTCCAAAGGTGTACGCCCTTTCAAATAATTCGCGGGAGTGGGATCTTTACTCCAAGCTTCCATCGCCGGAGACCACGGGCTCGTCGCGCCATACCAGGTCAACGTTATTAAGGAAATCGTAATCAGGACGACGGAAAGCACACTGAGCGGACGGCGCGTCCATTTCTTCTCACCCGTGTTGTCGATGAAAGGTAGGGCTAACAGCAATAAAATCGCGACCGGCGGCGCAACGAGAAGACCAAACGTTTCCATCCACTCGGGCAACAAAGAAGCCACAGCGAAAATCCAGAGAAACGGCCAGTCGGGACGCGGATTGCTGCGGATCAATGTCGGATCGGGATATCCCTCAGGTCCTTTCGGTCCGAATATAAGGGTGCAAAGCACCATCAGAGCCAACACGATTCCGGCAAACACGACGTCCTTGTCCACCCCATCCGGCACAAATGGAATGCCCTTCTTATGACATTCCTCATCGTATTCCTGAATGTAGGTTTCCTTGTAGACCTTCTTGCCCTTTTCGGGGTACTCATTAATTCCCTTGGTAAGAACGAGCCGGAGGTGCAGGGCCACCAGCGCCAGAATGGCGCCTGGAATCACAAATACGTGCAGCGTGAAAAATCGTGACAGCGTCTCACCGGCAATAATCGGTGCCCCCAACATCCAATGCACAAGTTCCGGGCCGAATACCGGTACACGGCCCAGAATCGAGACGCCGATTCCGAGCCCCCAATAGGCGTCCTGATCCCAGCGAAGAACCTGACCGGAAAATGCCATCCCGAGGGTGAGTAAAGAAAGGATCACACCGCTGACCCACGTCATCTCGCGAGGATACTTGTAAGCGCCAAACAAGAATACCTGGGCCATGTGCATCACCATGATCGCCACCATAAAGTTCGAACCCCAATAATGTAGTCCGCGCAGAAACCAGCCCAGGGGTGCGACAAACGACAAATATTCCAGGCTATCGAATGCTTCTGACGCCGTGGGCTGATAAATCAAAGCCAGACAGATGCCCGTGATTACCTGAACGACGAAACAAAGCAACGTGGCGCTTCCAAATACGTAGAACCAACTCGCAGCACTGTGCGGGATCAAGTGACCCGCCGTCGCGTTCCACATGCTCGTGACATGAACACGCTTGTCGATCCAGATGGCTATTGAGCGAAGTACTTCGGTCATGCGCGGATTCCGGTAAGAATTTGACTGGGAAACAAGAAAGCGGGCCGTCTGCTTGACAACAGTCTCCAAACACCTTTTACGAGCGCGCTACCCGGAATGTCACATCCAACAGTAGTCATCTCTTTCATGCGGGTTGTGAAAGCGTTGGGATTTGTCCGGCGAAAACCTGAAGTTCGCCCTCTTGCACCCGGTGTTTGTATTCGAACAACCCCTCCGGTGGCGGCCCTGCAGCGTGACTGCCATCAGCGTAGTACGCTCCGCCGTGACAGGGACACAGAAAAAGACCCGATTCCTCAAACCACCTTACCGGACATCCGAGATGAGTACAATTGATTGCGAACACCTGAAACTCAGATTCTGTCTTCCTGCGCACCCAGCAAGGAATATGGGTTGTCGCCCCATCCCACGCTTTCCCGCCGGGATTCTTGTAGGAGGTCAGTCGTGTGGTTCCAACGGGAAACTGAGAAAGTTCTCCAACGGAAATCCATTCGCGCGGACTCTCCTTACGAAAATGCGCAAGCACGTAACCCAGAATAGGAATACCCATCATGGCTCCCGCTACAACATTCAATCCGGCTCCGAACCAGAGCAGAAAGTCGCGTCGATTCCCTAACTTCGAGATGATTCCTCCACCTTTCGAGCGGTCGCTGTCCACCTGGGTTTCGGGCTTTTCAATTTCGGGCTTTTGTTCTTCGGGGCTCATTCTGCGGTTTCAACAGGTTTTGCGGCGGTGAGAACTTGAGCATTCGCAGGCCGTTTCGCAGACAACCACGCGACAATGTCAGAGATCTCTTTTTCGGTCGGGACGCGACCGGGCACCAGGTCCGTGTAGGCTGGCTGACCAAGTTCTGGACGTCCTGCAACAATTGTAGAGCGCAACGATTGATCCGTTACCAGGCTTAGAAAGTAGGGATCGACAATGCTCCCCGCCTCTTTTCCGCCGTTTCCATCCTCTCCATGGCAGCTGGCGCAGAAAACTTTCTGCGCTTCCATACCAGCCGCCGGATCACCGGGCTCGGATGTGTAAGGCGGCAGATTGTCGGGAACTGAAGCTTCGGAAGAATGTTCGATCAGTCCATCCACAATTGCATCGACCTGTGCCGAAGTAAGTGCTCCACCCTCTGATTCCAGGAAGCCCGGCATCGTGGTTCCCTTTACTCCGTAGCCAGTCACATGGAGCAAGTTCTCAGCTCCAGCAAATTGGACATAAAACGGATCCATCGGTCGAGCCGCTGCAAACTTTCCAGGCTCGAGGGCATGACAACCCACACAATTCTGTTCGTACAGCTCGGTAAAATTCAGGTTCGCCGACGGCGGATGCCAAATGTGTTCGGGATCCGGCTTTCCGGGAGCAAGATCACATCCGCACACTCCCACAATTACCGCTACACACAAAACGAATCGGAGGATCACTGATCTTCCTCCTTCTTCTGCATCGCCTCCATTCCGGCCCTGATCGCCAGTGAGTAGGTCTGAACTGTTTCGATTTCCTGGGAACGGGCGACCACATAGCCACCTACCATCCCGTATCCAAGCTGGCAGACAATAAACCACGGCCAGCTTACTTGCTCCGCGAGCGTGGGAGAAACAAACCGCGCGACGGAAAAGAAAAGCGCGCTCCAGAAAAGCGGGGTCAAAATTCCCGCCCACAGCCACGCAAACTTGGGAAACATCGGGAGCGCCGCAGCATACAACCATCCAATGAGAATGGATGTAGTTCCATGAACGATTACACCGACAAAAAATCCACTAAGACTGAATGACATCAGCGCTTCCGTACCACCCTCCGCAAGTCCCGGGAGAACGGTCGCGGAGAGCACATTAACAGGCCACCAGATACTTCCTTTTACCACGGCTCCGTAGAGGAGTGCCAGCACAGCCATTACCAAACCGCCGACAATACCGCCTTTGATGCCTGATGAATAGGGATGCACTTTGAGCGGAAGCCGCACACGATGCCCCGCCTGTCCAAGCTCCAGGTGCTCCACGGAACGCGACGTCATTTCAATATGATGCACCCGCTTAGGTTCCGGCAGGAGCGGAACGGCTTCGTGCCGGTCGTGCGGATAAACATCTCGGAACCAGTAAACAGCCCCGAAAAGCCCTACCAATAAACCCATGGCGCTAAAGAACCAATGCGTTACGAAGCCCGCCGCGATCAACGTGATACCAAACGCCGTGACCAAGGGCCACGGCGTCGGCGCCGGCAGTTCGATGTGCTGATCGTCAGATGAATGCGAATCGCTCATTTTGCTAAAGTTTACTTCCCGATCACGTACACGACAGTGAAGACCACGACCCAGATGACATCAACGAAATGCCAATACCACGAAATCATCTCCATCTTCTCCGTGTAACGCGGGTGAAGTTTTCCTAACCAGGAGAATGTGAAAACAAGGGAGAGCAGAATCAGACCGATAATCACGTGGCTGGCATGCAGACCGACAAGTGAATAGAACGTCGAGCCGAAGAGATTCGTGGAGATCGTCAGACCTTCATGATAAATGAACTCATACCACTCATAGGCCGTGAATAGCATGAAGGCCGTTCCCAGCAGGATTGTGATTCCCCACCACTTGCGAAAGCCCGACGCGTCGCTCCGGTGAAACATTTTCTCCGCGTGTACGATCGTAAAGCTGCTCGAAAGCAGGCAGATCGTCGCGACAATCGGGAGGCTAAGCACATCCTTTGGATATGGCCCGTTGGTGCTCTTTCCGATGTAAAAAACATAAGCCGTCACGAAGATCACGAAAAGCGATGTCTCGGCAACTATCAGAGAAAGCATGCCAACCTTCCTCATTGAAGGAAGCTTCCACTCTTCGGGGCGAATATCTGAAGTTTCTACAGCTACAATATCCATGACACAGAAAGTCTCTCGCTATTCGTGACGCCAGTCGGGGTCATTTGGATGCTTGATGTCCCACAGAGGTCGACGGCTGCGAACGGTTGGGGTCTTTTCGAAGTTGTATTCCGCGGGAGGCGACGTTGTCGCCCACTCTAGCGTCCAGGCGTCCCAGGGGTCGTTGCCGGCCTTCCTTCCATACCGCAGCGCCCACACGATATTCCACACAAAAAAGAGAACACCAATGCCCTGCAGAAGCACACCGAGCGTGGAAATCATGTTCAGGAATTCCCAGCCGCGTCCCGCCTCATAAGTATAAATACGCCGCGGCATACCCAAAATTCCCGCAAAATGCTGCGGAAAGAAGGTGATGTTGAATCCGGCGGCAAACATCCAGAAATGCCACTGCCCGATTTTCTCACTCAGCATCCGCCCGGTTGCCTTTGGAAACCAGTAATAGATCGCCGCGAAGATTGTGAACAGGAGACCGCCGATCAACACGTAATGAAAGTGCGCTACAACGAAGTAGGAGTCGCTCAGCTGCCAATCGAAAGGCGCGACGGCCAGCATCACTCCGGTGAGACCCGCGATGAGAAACTGGAAAAGAAACCCGACACAGAATAACATCGGCGTTTCCAGCCGGATACGTCCTCCCCACATCGTGCCCAGCCAGTTAAAGATCTTAATCCCTGTCGGCACCGCGATGATCAGAGTCGATGTGGCAAAGAAGATGTTCCCCATCGAGGTCATTCCGACGGTGAACATGTGGTGCGCCCATACGCCGAGGCTGATAAAGGCAATCGAGAGCGTTGCCGCAACCATGAACGGATAACCGAACATCGGCTTGCGAGAGAATACCGGAATAATTTCCGAGGCAGCCGCAAATCCGGGCAGCATGAGAATATAGACCTCCGGATGGCCGAAGATCCAGAAGAAGTGCTGCCAGAGCACCGCAGAGCCGCCCGACTCCGGCACGAAGAACTTCGCTCCGAGAAAACGATCCAGCAGCAACATGATCTGAGCCGCAGAGAGCGGAGGCAGTGCAATAATCATCAAAAATGCTACCACCACAATCATCCATACAAAGAGCGGCATCCGCATAAGCGTCATTCCCGGACAGCGCAGACAGAATGTTGTCGTAATCACATTGACCGCTGTCGCCAGACTGCCGATGCCACTGAGAAAAATGGCCAGTATCCAATAATCGGTGCTGGTGCCCCGAGAAATCGCGCGACTCGTCAGCGGAGCATAGGCGAACCAGCCGACATCAGGCGCACTTCCCTTTCCATACAATCCGGGTCCACCCAGATAGCTGTAATAAAAAAGAAGCCCGCCAAACAGAAACATCCAGAATCCAAATGCATTCAGCCTCGGGAAAGCCATGTCCCTGGTCCCAACCATCAGCGGCACCAGAAAATTGGCCATTCCAGCAACGATCGGCATACCAACGAAAAACACCATCGTTGTACCGTGCATTGTAAAGAACCGGTTAAAGACATCCGGCTCAAGGAAGTCATTGTGTGGCACCGCCAGCTGAATTCGGATTGCGGCAGCCATGAGCCCTGCCACCACGAAAAACGCGAGACCGGCGACAATATACATTATCCCCAGCTTCTTGTGGTCGACAGTGACCACCCAGTGGTAAAGGACATCAGTCCAGGCCCCGCGACGCACGGAAGGCACCGCGGAAACGCCTGCAGCCGGAGCGGAAGTGATATCGCTGTTTGCCATTCTATTTCAACGTGTAGAGGTAATCGGTGATCTGCGTCACCTGTTCATCAGTGAGCTGCATATTGGGCATCAAACATCCAATTTTCATATCCTGCGGGTCACGCATCCATCGGAGCAGGGTTTCGTAATTGAGCGGAGCAACCCCGGCTCCGATTGTCTGCCGGCTCATCAAATGCGTAAGATCCGGGCCGAAATTGCCCTTCGCGATACTGTCTCCAATCGTGTGACAGTTAATGCACGAAGTGTCGTAGAAAAGCTGCCTGCCCACGGCAACCGCCGGATCGTCTACGGGCGGCGCCTTTTCGTTAGCAACCCATTTCTGAAATTCCTCTTCGGGTTCAACGATCACGCGGAGCAGCATGTTTGCATGCTGGGTGCCGCAATACTCCGCGCAGTTTCCAAAAAACACGCCTTCCGCAGTTGGCTCGATCCAGGTTTCGTTCGGATGATTCGGAAACACGTCCGTCTTTCCAGCAAGTTGGGGAACCCAGAAGCTATGCACCACGTCCGCTGATTCGAGCAAGATCTGCGTCACACGGCGATTCTCACGCGTACTCAAAGGTACGTGGATTTCATTTGCCGTTTCAAACCCTAGATCCGGGTAATGGACTTCCCACCACCACTGCCGACCTACGAGCCGCACCTTGATGGCGTCCTCCGGCAACTCTGCATCCTGAATCTCCGCGACCGTCCGCGCCGTGACGAGAATAAGCGTGAAGACAATGATGATCGGGATCACCGTCCAGGCGAGCTCGATCTGAGTACTGCCATAGATCTGCGGGGGTTCCTGGCCCTTCCCGACTGGCGTCCTGTGATACCGGATCAGCACCCAGGTGAGCAACCCGGCGACGACAATGAAGATCACCAGGCTAATCCCGATCGTCATCCACGCTAGCACGTTGATGGATTCCGCCGGTGCGGACAGCGCCTCGAACATATTTTGAACCGGCCGCATCGTCAGATCCGATGCGGCCAGACACGAGGCCACGTCTAAATTATAAAGGCTGGTAAACATGGGATTCTACGCTCAGGCCGAAACCTCGCAGGGAAGTTAATGGGGGCGGCAAGATTGTGGTAGTGTTGTGCCAGCGCGAGTGAACAATGTCAACGCTTCTTGATAACAACCGCTCAGAAATTGGCCCGTTCCGTGACACCTCGGCGCAAAAAGCACGGGGCTCAAGGGATCCTTGAGCCCCATCTCCAAAAGGGTAACGCGGCCAATCGGCGCACACAGAGTCAGGATCTTCAAATTTCGCATCAACTAATTTCGGAATTGCAGTTTCAGGTTTTTCTCCGCAACGTCGCAAGCCGTGACAGACACTGACGGCATGACGAATCCGCTTCGGGAAGGCTTGGCTACGCGCTCGGTCGCACAGCCTTGTACCCTGGTCATCTTCGGCGCCACCGGCGATCTGACGCATCGCAAACTCGTTCCAGCCCTCTACAACGTTGCTGCCGATGGCGACTTACCTTCCGGACTCACAGTCGTCGGTTTCGCCCGGCGTGAAAAAACCGACCAGCAGTTCCGCGATGAGCTGGAAGAGGCAACCCGCAAATTCTCACGGCGGACAGTTCAGGACGAGCTTTGGAACAGCTTTGAGCAATCAATTTTTTACCATCGAAGCGAGTTCTCCGACGCCAGCGGCTACAGCAGTCTCGTCGAACGTCTGGACAAGATTGATGCCGAACGCGGCACGCGAGGGAACCGTTTGTTTTACCTCGCCGTTGCACCTGAGCAATTTCCGGTGATTCTCGAGCATCTCAAAGCCTGTGGACTCAATCAGGCGGAAGAGGGAAGCTGGTCCCGTGTCATCGTGGAAAAACCCTTCGGCACGGACCTGCCGTCTGCAAGAAAGCTGAACGAAATCGTAAGCAGCACCTTTGCAGAAGAACACACGTATCGCATCGACCACTTCCTGGGCAAAGAGACCGCGCAGAACATCATGGTGCTGCGTTTCGCGAATGCGATCTTCGAGCCACTCTGGAATCATCGCTATATTGACCACGTCCAGATCACCGCAAGCGAACCGCTCGGAGTAGAGGGGCGGGGCGGGTACTACGACACCGCCGGCGCGATGCGCGACATGGTCCAGAATCATCTGATGCAGCTCCTCTGCCTCACCGCGATGGAACCGCCAACGGACCTCCGCGCCGATAGCGTGCGTGACGAGAAGGTAAAAGTCATCCGCTCGATTCGGCCGATTGTTGGATCAGACGTTGCTGACGACGTCGTGCGCGGCCAGTATGGTCCGGGCGCGGTGAATGGAAAAACCGTCCCCGGCTATCGCGAAGAAGAACGTGTCGCCGAAGGCTCGAAGACAGAGACGTATGTCGCGCTTCGCATCCTGGTCGACAACTGGCGCTGGGCCGATGTGCCATTTTACGTGCGGGTCGGAAAGCGGCTGCCAAAGGGCGCCACCGAAATCGCCCTCCAGTTCAAGAGCGCTCCACCCGTGCTTTTCAACATGCAGTCCGAGCGGCACGACCATAATGTCCTGGTAATTCGGATCCAGCCCGATGAAGGCATTTCACTCCGAATGGAAGCCAAAGTACCTGGTGCTTCTCTTCGAATTGAACCGGTCAAAATGGATTTCCATTATGGCACAAGTTTCGGCAAAGCCAGTCCCGAAGCCTACGAGCGGCTCCTCCTCGACGCGATGAGCGGCGACGCCACTCTCTTTGCCCGTCGCGACGAAGTCGAACTGGCCTGGCAATTCGTCGACGCTATTGAGCATGCCTGGCATGCCGCAGACGAACAGCCCGGGCTCTACTGCTATCCCGCGGGCAGCTGGGGCCCACCGGAAGCAGACGAACTGCTTGCAAGAGACGGTCGGACCTGGCGGAGGCTGTGATCATGGAAGCGGTCGAAAATTTTACCGCCGGCGTGGAGGTCGAGATCGGAAATATCGATCACGAGCTCAAAAAACTCTGGCTGGAAAGCGGTGGTGTGACGCGCGCCTCGCTCATCAATCTCGCCGTCTATTGCGGCGAGCAGTCGATGCAGGCCAATACCGAACTGATCTCCAAGATCACGCGGGATCACGCCTGTCGCGCAATTCTGATAGCGATCGACGTGACCGGACAGATCAACGACGTGCGCGCATGGATTAGCGCGCACTGCCATATCAGCCGTGCGGGCGCCAAGCAGGTGTGCTCGGAGCAAATCAGTTTTCTGCTTCCAAAGGATTCCAGTTTGCTCATCCCAAACATCGTATTTTCCCACCTCGATTCCGACCTGCCCTTGTACCTGTGGTGGCAGGGCGAGTTTCCCTCGGAAGACGAAATGCCGCTGCTGAAATGGGTGGACCGCCTGATCTTCGACAGCCACGGGTGGGAGCACTGTGCCGAATCCCTCTGCAAGCTTCCGGATCGCATCCGTTCTTTCCAGAAGCGTATGACATTCCGGGATATCAACTGGACTCGTTCACTCCCGGTCCGCCAGACTCTTGCCCGGTTTTTCGACAACCCGGACAATCTCCCTACGCTTTACAAACTCAGCAAGATTCACTTTGACTACGCACCTGGTTTCCGTTCGTTGGCCGCCCTTGTCGTCGGATGGCTTGCCTCTCACCTCGGATGGAAGGTGAGCGCCAGAAAAGCAATAGCTCCGAATGGTTCTGAGGTTGCGATCACACTCGAAGAAAAAGAGGGCGCGGCTCTCAACGGATGTGTTCTGGAGGCCGGTGCCACGAAGTTCATACTCAGTCGACACGCAGAATCTGATTTTCTTAAAGGCGAGGTCTTTCTAGAAAACGGATGCACTTACGATTTTCTCGTCCCCGCCGGTGGTGACGACACGCTTACCATGATCAATGTAGAACTCGGTCGCGGCAGTAGCCATGAGAAATACCTCGCGTCTCTGGACGCCGCATTGTCCCTGCTTGGTTCAGAAGAGATTTAGTGACGCCTTAACTTTCGAAGGATGAGTGGCAGAATCTGGACAAGGGTTCCAAAAAAGCCCTCTTCCACGAGTGTCAACCTGAATCTCGCGAGTTTCTAAGTGGTTCCGCTTCAGTTGATCGTATCGTTTGTCTGAGCCGCGTGACCGTGCTCGCGGGCGAGGTACTCCTCGACACGAAGCAGGTTATCCTCGCCGGCGCGCCGTACAATGCTCAAAAGGTTGTCCATTGAGGAGACTTCCTCGAGTTGCTCCTGTACGAACCACTGAAGAAAGCTGTCCGTGATGTAGTCATTTTCCTCTTTCGCCATGTGCAGGATGCTATTGATCTGCGAAGTCACCGTCTTCTCTTGATCGAAGGAGAGTTTGACCGCTTCCTCTGCAACCTTGAACTCTGCGATTGACGCCGGGATCGGCGGGATTCGGACCGTAGCGCCGGTATCAACCACATATCGGATGAACCGGTGGGCATGATCCTTCTCTTCCTCCGCCTGGCGGGCAAAGTGAGCTGCAAGTTCGGGCAGCGCTTCCCGAGCAAAATACGCGGAAATCACAGTGTACTGCAGCATAGCGCTAAACTCGTTTCCGATCTGTTCGTTGATGGCGTTAATTATACGTTCGCTGACGAGCATCCCCACATTCTGGAAGGTTTTCCAGGCTTTGGCAATAGCCGGATCCCAACACTCCCAGGGCCTTCGCACAGAGCCCGGATAATAGAGAGCCGATTATCCGGACGGCCACGCCTCTGAGTGACTTTCACGCTGTCTTTGAGTGCGCTTATTTTCTCAGAAATTGCCACGATCATTCGGCTCCTGTCGCTCGCAGTTGTTGGATTTGTATCCCCTACTGGCGTCTTTACCTTGTTACTCCCGCATCCAGAAGCCGAGCACCCAACACAAATTGACTCGCTCTAGTCAAAATTTGTGGCAATTTCTCAATCTTTCGACGTCAGAACATTCGCCGGTGTAGGGCCCTCCGGCACAAAGGCTGCGACATAGCCCTGTATAAACAGGAAACGAATGCCAAAGATCAGACTCTCAGGAACGGTTCTCGGTGCGGATGACCCAAACCGAGCCTCGCGCGCGCGTCTGCTCTACCTTCTCTTCGCAGGAGGGTGGGACATCTACAATTCGAATGGCGATCAGCGGATCACGCTCTCCAACATTGAGAAGAAGATTGTGGAGTCGGATGCGTTCGTTTTCACGCCTGGAGCAACGTTGGAGGACATGTTCAAGGCCATCTCCATTTTCGTGGGTTTTCAGACGCTGGACCGCAATCTCGCCGGAAAACCTACCGTAATCCTGAACGAAGATGAATCGTGGAATCCTTTCTTCGCAGTCCTGACGCATCTGAACAAAATGGGTACCGTCGTACAGAACTATGAAGATTTTCTCCTCACCGTAAAAACACCCGAGGAGGTGCTCGATGCTGTGGAGAGGGTGAAATCCCGCGGAATCCCTGATGCGGGGCGGCGTCAGATTGAAAACGCCGAAGCGACAGTAATGGAACATACCATACCGGATGACTACATTGGGAGCGCCTGTGTGTTCTGCTCCGCGTCTTTGGAGGATGCCAATTATCTTGAAGATGGTGAAGCACTTGGACGCCTCCTTGCTCAGAACAGGATCGGCTGCATAACCGGGGCAGGACGTTCGGGTATCATGGGCTCGGTCGTGATGGGTTCAGTGAAGGCGGGGGGATGGGCTGGCGGATCGAATGTCCCACACATCATCCAGCTCGAGGGGTTACCGGACGGACTATCCAGTTTCTGGCTAAGACCGGATATTTACACCCGCATGGAGGTAATGATCGAGCATTCGGATGCATTTATCATCTTTCCAGGCGGCGCTGGAACTGTGCAGGAGCTTTTGGCACTCATGATTTTCAAGCACCAGAAGAACCCCCTCATGAACGGCAAACCCGTCGTCATCTACAATCGCCTAAGCGGTAACGGACTGAAATTCTGGGATCCTCTGATCGATCTTCTCAGCGATCTCTGTGAACCCGGGGACTTCGTGGTGGCGAGGGAGTTCGACGACATCCTCCCAGCAATTCGCCCTGGAATGAAGAAGCTTTGGAAAAGGGAATCGACCATGCTTGCGGATTTACGTTTGGAGCCGGTGACGGAGCTTGGTGGGGCTTTCCGAAGTCAATTATAGATTCGTTTGTTACGGCAGCCGGAGGGATCACATTACCATCGATGAAATGGATCCCTGCTGGCGGAAGAAAGAAGAACCGTGACCGGGTAGCCCTCTGTGCAATAGCCCTTGGGGAGGATCGGTATGTCGACGAATGGCTTCAGTATCACCGATTCCTCGGGTTCGATCATGTGTTTCTTTACGACAATTCACTTGAGAAAACACTGAGAGATCTCCCGGAAAAGTATCCCGGTTTCGTCGAGGTAATCCATTTTACCGGTCCCAAACGGCAGGTGGAGGCCTACAATCATCGGCTACGGGCAGCGAAGGCAGATAAACGGCATCGCTGGATCGCGTACATTGACGTGGACGAGTTCATCGTGCTTCGGAAGTATGCCAACATCAGGCAACTACTCATCGAGCATTGCAACTCGGGAGCCCTCGCGCTGAACTGGTTGTTCTTTGGCTCCCAAGGCCAACTCACTTACGAGCCCCAACCCGTCTTGAAGCGTTTCACCCGGCGTCAGCGAGATGCCCATCCACATGTAAAATGCATCGTGAACGTCCGCGATACGCGCCGATATCGAGTCCATCACCCCGATCTCAAACGTGGAACCATCCATGATTGTGCGGGCCGAATCATAAGCGGGCCGTCGAATCCGGAGGGCGATCATGAAACCGCAGCGATTTTCCATTTCTACACAAAATCGCAGGAGGAATTCGTGGAGAAAGTGAGCCGTGGACGCGCGACCACGTCGCGAAAGCGCGACGTCAAGGAGTGGGAGGAGGTCGAATCCTTCGCGAACGAGGTGACGGATCTCACCGCCCTCGAATTCGTTACCCGGCACGAGCAACTGGAATCGGCGAGATCGGCATCTCTGTGCCGCCGCTTTTCTGATGGCATGCGTAGCCTGTGGAAGCGATTTACCGGAATAATTCCTCGGAGAGGAGCGACTCCATAGCTGTCTACAGGGTTCCAGCATTGAGGTTGTATACTCATCAACCGAGCACGAGTTGTCTTTCCAGACTTCCGGAAATATCGTTTCCGCCTCGACCGGCGAAGAAACGCAACACTTGAAGGACCGAAACGACATCCTGTCGGTGGTCGCGCGCACGGACGCGATCACGAAGAAGCTTTCCTCAATCCGAAAGGATCAGGAATACGTCGTTTTCGAACATGTTACTGAAACGGCTCAACCGTTTCTGGCGGCAGTGCTGGCGCGCGAGACGAAACGTCGGACGTGGGTGGTCTGCAAGAATGTGAAGTCCCAGGAAGTAGCGCATAACGAACTTGCGGGTTGGCTGCCGAACGTCGTCTTTCTTCCGGAACTCGAAATGGCGCCGGGAGAAAACGCGATACCGGATCCCGAGACGTCGGCTGAACGGTTGAATGTTCTGCAGCGCCTCATCGCTAAAGGGTCCGAGACAATAGTGCTCAACCTTACGAGCCTGAACGACGACGTACCGGCGGCGACCGCACTCGGAAATCTGAGCACAAGAATCGCCCGAAACCAGCGACTCGATCGCGACGCATTGATTGCCGACCTGAACGCAGCAGACTACGAGCTGGTGCCACAAGTCGCGCTGAGAGGGCAATACGCAGTCCGTGGAGGTATCATTGATATTTTTTCCTGGCAGGATCTACAACCCGTTCGCATCGAGCTTTTTGACGACTCTGTCGAATCGATCAGGCGATTCGATCTGGATGCTCAGACTTCCGTGCAGCCGCTTGATACCTGTTCTATTCTGCTCGGTGAGCTCGAGGGCACCAAATCCTGGAAATTGCAGGACTACATTTCCGACGGCGACTTGACGATCGATCTCAATGCCGGTTTCGAGCGAGCCAAGGTGAAGATCATGGTCGGCACCGAGGGTGTCGATCTGGAGGAGGATTACGCAGGAGCGTTTCATGACCATGGATTCAGCGATTTCGAGGCGGGCGATCTGATCGTCGAGGAAACAAAGCGCACGCGACTTTTTCACCAACTCGAGGAGTGGAGAACAGGAAATTGGCGCGTGTTTATTTTCTGCAACAACGAGGGAGAGATCGAACGGATTCAGGAATTGATTCCGCCTGAAGAGCTGAAAAATCCGCGCCTGATCCTAACGACAGGCTCCCTCCTGGGGGGATTTACATTTCCGGCGGCGAGGGTGGCGGTATTGTGCGATGCGGAGCTTTTCGGGCGCTACCGGCACACACGGGCGCGGCGGATTGAGCTGCGGCGTGCGCGACAACAGGCGACGCGGCAGCAGATCGATTTCAGCGAACTGACTGAGGGCGACTATGTCGTGCACCTTGAGCACGGCATCGCGCGATATGAGGGACTTCAGGAATTCGATGGCAACATCATGGGCGGCAGCGGCACCAACAAACAGGAGGTACTGGTTCTCGAGTTTGCCGACCAGGCCCGCCTCTACGTGCCGCTCGAGCAATCATATCTTGTGTCGCGTTACGTGGGTATCGGAAAGCGTGCCCCCGCGCTGAGCGCGCTCGGTGATACCAAATGGGCAAAGGCGAAAAAGAATGCCGAAAAGGCGGTCTTCGACTACGCCTCCCGTCTATTGGTGCTACACGCGGAACGGGAAACGGCGACAGGATTCGCCTGCGCTCAGGACAATAAATGGCAGCTCGAATTCGAGCGATCATTTCTTTTCAAGGAGACACCGGATCAGATTACGGCCATTGCGGCCGCGAAGTCGGACATGGAGAGCGAGCGACCAATGGATCGGTTGATTTGTGGCGATGTAGGATTTGGAAAGACTGAGGTGGCAATCCGCGCGGCATTTAAAGCAGTCATGAATGGACGCCAGGTGGCGGTGCTGGTTCCCACAACCGTGCTGGCGCAGCAGCATTACCAGACGTTCCGGGAGCGGATGTCGGATTATCCGATCACGATCGATTTGCTGAGCCGATTTCGCTCAGGCGCCGAGCAACGCAAGACGTTGAAGGCCTTGGCGGAGGGCGGCGTGGATATCGTCATTGGCACGCACCGGTTGATATCAAAGGACGTGCAATTCAAGGAACTGGGGCTTGTCATAGTCGACGAAGAGCAACGGTTCGGGGTAAAGCACAAAGAGAAATTCAAGCAACTCTTCCGGCTCGTGGACGTTCTCACGCTGTCGGCCACACCGATCCCGCGCACGCTTTATATGGCGCTGATGGGGGCGAAAGATATGTCTACCCTGGAGACACCACCGCTGAATCGCGTCCCCGTCGAGACTGTGGTGTGCGGCTACGATGAACGGATTATTCGAGACGCCATTGAACGGGAGTTGCACCGCCAGGGACAGGTTTATCTCCTGCACAATCGGGTGCACAGCATCGAACGGATAGCGGAAAAGGTGCGCCTGCTTGTTCCGAAGGCCATGGTCGACGTCGGGCACGGGCAGATGGATGAGCACCAGTTGGAGGAAGTGATGCAACGCTTTGTAGAAGGCAAAACAGACGTTCTGATCTCGACCACGATCATCGAGAGCGGACTCGATATTCCAAATGCAAACACGATTATTATCGACCGCGCGGACCGGTTTGGCATGGCCGATTTGTACCAGCTTCGCGGCCGCGTAGGACGCTCAAATCACAAAGCCTATGCCTTTCTCATGTTACCCCGGGACATAATGACAGTCGGCGCGGCCCGGAAACGGGTGAATGCGATTAAACAATACTCCTCGCTTGGCGCCGGCTTTAAGATTGCAATGCGAGATTTGGAAATCCGCGGCGCGGGGAACATCCTTGGCACCGCTCAAAGCGGCCACATCATCAATATAGGGTTTGACCTTTACTGCCAGCTCCTGAGACAGGCAGTCGCCAGGCTCAAAGGTGAAAAAAACCGACCGCGCCTCGAGGGAATTCTACAGCTCGACTTCGTCGCGGCGAACGAATCGAGGTTTGCTGCTCGCCACGATGATGAATTGGCGCCCGCATTTCTCCCGGTGAGTTACATCGGGGAGCCGCAGACCCGTATCCAGGCTTACCGTCAGCTTGCGGAAGTCACAACGCACGAGCAGCTCGATCGGATTGCAGCCGTCTGGCGTGACCGGTTCGGGCCGCTACCGTCTGCCGCAGAGAATCTCGTTTTGCTAACCTCAATCCGCCTTACCGCCGCTTCGCGCAAGTTGACGAAGGTGGAGACGAAAGACCGAAAGCTGATGCTAACCCGCGGCGGGGATTACATTCTCATCGGCGGCAAATTTCCGCGGATTCCGGGCGCAACCCCCGACGAAGCACTGCGGGAAACGCTGAAATTGATCCGAATCGTGTAGATTCCGGGCAACTCCCTCGCCGTGCTCCACGGACCCACGGATTACGCGAGTTCACTCTGGCATTCGAGGCCAGGTATATCCGCGAAACTCTTGTCCGGCGAAACCAAGGTGGCCCGTATTCTGAGGGCACTCACCGCAATCACGAGATCGGTAACCGGCGGCCATTTCCCTGCCCGACCCAACTCCCATCCGCGTCTGTCGGAATCTCGGGAATAATGTCAAAGAACGCTTCCATTCCGTCATGTACCGTTGGCGCCTTCAGACTGCGCAGTACTTCCGCGCGAATGACACCGGAATTGTAAAGAATCCCCGCGCGAAGATGCGGAAGCAATTCCTGGCGAATGTCGCGTCCGCGCCGAAGACAATCGATATAAACCGCTGAATCGACCAGCAACGGTTTCACGAATGATTCAGTGTATCTCACCGATCCCTGTCGGATTTTCAGCACATCGTAGCCGGGCTCAACGGCATCTTTCAGATACTCTGCGTCCCAGGGAGACTCAGCAATGCGACTAATGTTCGCGATCCGCTCTGCTTCGGTTAGTGCCCAATCCACGACCTCTTTCCGCGTCTTTAACCCGGCAGCTCTCATGACTCTCTCGAGCTTGGCTTCATCAATCTCAATGGTCGTTTTTGTCACACGGCCATATTTTTAATTACGCAATCATTACTGGTGCTCAAAAACATCAGCGACCGGTTTGCAGACAATCTTCCCGTCCCGCAAATTGACACCCTTTGCCAGGCCGGGTTCGCGTTCACAGGCGCCGTCAAGACCGTAGTCGGCGATCAACTTGACGTATCGGAAAGTCACGTTTGTCAACGCCTGCGTTGCAGTTCGCGCGTAGGCAGCCGGCATGTTTGCGACACAGTAATGGCTCACCTCTTCCTCCACGTAAACAGGGTTCTGATGCGTTGTCGGATGTGACGTCTCCGCGCAGCCGCCCTGATCGATGGCAATATCCACGAGCACACTCCTTGGCCGCATCTGGCGAAGCATCTCTCGACGGATCAGTTTTGGCGCCTTCGAGCCCGGTAAAAGAACAGCGCCAACAAGAAGATCTACCCTGGGTAAAAGTTCCAGAAGGTTTGCTTCTGTGGAAAACAGTGTGTGGGTCTTGGACATTGTGATATCAAGAAAACGCATTCGCTCTAGGTCCACTTCGAGGATGGTGACATCGGCCCCAAGACCTGAAGCCATCCTGGCGGCATTGATGCCGGCCGTGCCACCTCCAATAACAACGACTCTTCCTGGAAGGACTCCCGGCACGCCGCCGAGCAAAATGCCTTTACCACCGTTGTGGCGGGCCAGATAGTACGCTCCAACGACAACCGACATTCTTCCCGCGATCTCGCTCATCGGCTCCAGGAGCGGCAGTTTGCCACGGGATTCCACGGTTTCATATCCGACCGCCGTGACATCCGAAGCAAGAAGTGACTCCGTCAACTCCCGGCTCGCAGCGAGGTGAAGGTAGGTGAAGAGGACTTGCCCTCGACAAAGCAGGCGGACTTCTGCGGGTTGCGGTTCCTTCACCTTCACGATCATTTCCGCCCGCTCGAAGATTTCCCTGGATCCCTCCAGTAACTCAGCGCCAGCTTCTGCATAATCAGAATCGTAATATCCTGAGCCCGAACCTGCGTGCCTTTCCACAAGCACCCGGTGACCCGCATTGATGAGTTCCTTCACTCCAGCCGGAATCAGCGCGACGCGATCCTCCTGTTCTTTGATCTCTTTCGGAAGGCCGATGATCATAGGTGGGCTTCCAGGGAGAAGTTCAATTCAGAGAAGGATCGTCCGGTGCAGCGGCGATGAGCTTGAAATATGGCCCAAGTCCTCCAACAATTTCGCGCCACATCGAATCGCAGGCATTCACGTCGAGAACGTCACGCGACGATGCTTGCACGATCCACGCTTTCTGTTTGAGCTCGCCCTCGAGCTGTCTTGGGCTCCACCCCGAGTATCCCACGAATGCCCGTACTTCCGAGTCCGCCGCCAGCACAAGTTGATTAGCCTGTTCGACCGAAAGATGGATCTCGCAGTCGATCGACTTCGCCAAAGCGTCCCACTTGAAGGAAGCAAACATGAGTCGATCCAATGAAACTGGACCGCCGAGGAACACGGGAACCTGACCGAGGGCGCTGTAGTCCAGATCTGGCAACAACTCCACTGCCGTTTTCCCGGTCGGACGATTGAGTATCATTCCGAAGGCACCCTCCTCGAGGGTGTGTGTGTGAATGTATAAAACGGCTTTCCGAAAATTTGGATCGAGCAGATTGGGGTGCGCTATCAAAAGCGACCCTGCAACATCTGACGATAGCTCTTCAAACTCTGGCACAATTCAAGTATCCGGCTCCCTCATTTTGGGGCAAAGTCTTTTTTACAAAAGCCCGGCATCATTTTTCCAATCGGTATCCAACACCGTGAACCGTCTTCAGAAATCGTGGGTGCGCGGGGTCATTCTCCACTTTCTGTCTCAGCTTTACAATCACTTGATCGAGTGTGCGCGTCGTACCGTAGTAATCCATACCCCAGACTTCATCGAGGAAGCGATTCCGATCAATCACTTCGCCCCAGTGCGTAAACAGCAACGCCAAAACTTTCATCTCGCGCGCGGAAAGATCGAATAGTTTTTCTCCTCGCCTCCCACGCATAGTTGCTGAGCGAATCGTGACGTCTCCAAAAGCGATCTCGGCCGGAAGCTCAAGTCCCACAGGTTTGCTCGTCGTCTCAGATCGGCGCAGTAGGGCGTAAATTCGTGCAAGCAGTTCCCGGATACTGAATGGCTTCGAGACATAATCGTCCGCGCCGAGCTCGAGGCCCACAACTTTATCGATTTCCTGCCCCTTGGCGCTGAGCACGAGAAGCGGCGTCGTGTTCCCGGAGGATCTCAGATCCCTGCAGATTTCAAATCCATTACGGCGTGGAAGCATGATGTCGAGAACAATGAGATCAGGATTCCGCGCGCGCACCAATGCGGCCACCTCTGAACCATCTGAAGTTTCGCTCACCTCGTATCCTTCAGAGATGAGCGCGTCCGCGACACCCATTCGAATGTGCGTATCATCTTCAACGAGAAGGACGTGCTTTTTCATGAATCCGTAGTCTCCGGAAGACGAAGTGTGAAGCGGCTTCCCCCACCCTGCCTTCGCTCAAATGAGATCGTGCCCCCGTGTTCTCCAGCAATCCGTATCGCCAGCGTTAATCCGAGCCCGCAGCCTTGAATACCGCTGGAGAGCGAATCGTGCGCTCGATAGAAATGCTCAAAAATCTTGCGTTCTTCACCTACTGGCACCCCGCTGCCACGATCCAGCACGGAAACATACACCCATCCGTCCAGTATGTAGCTGTGCAGTTCGATGATGCGCTGTTCGACCGAGTATTTCTCGGCATTTGAGAGCAGATTGACAATTACCTGCGCCAGCGCGTCTTCATCGCCATTCACCCGATAGGGCGGATCACCCGCCTCCCATCGGGCCTCGAATCCTTCGCTCTCGAGATGCATCTCTGTCGAGTCCCACACCTTTCGAATCACGGGATACAAATCGATCGGCTTCTTGTGATATTGGCGCTCGTTGCGCTCCATCTTTGCAAAATCAAGGACATTGTTAATTAAGCGCGTGAGCCGCTCTGCCTCGAGCGTAATAATGCGCAGGTATTTCTGTTGCCTATCTTGCCCGCTTACCCGCCCGTCGTGCAGAAGCTCAGCGAACATCCGAATGGAAGTAAGTGGCGTCTTCAGTTCGTGGGATACATTGGATACAAAATCTGTCTTCTTCTGCACAAGAGCGAGCTGCCGACGCGTGTCCGTTACCACAAGATAACTACCAAAGGCAATCGCACCAAGGGCGAGTGCAATCAACGAGATAAGAGTAAGTTGCACGAGCCTGGCGGAGCGAACGAGACGCATCGGGTCAGTCAAATAAAGTCCTACCTCCCAGTGCGGTAATGCCTCGCCGATTTCCGTGGCCACGAAGGGCCTTTTCCAATCGGCATGAAAATTCTCCAGTGATTTCGCGAAGGGTTTCGCGCGGTCGTCAAGGATCGCAATACAGACATCCTTGTCGATCGGATAACGATCGCTTTCCACGAGCGGACTCAGGATCGAATGCAGTTCCGATGGCTGGACCCGGAATCCGAAGACGATATTCGGGTCCGCTTCGAATTTCACCCAGAGGATGATTTCGAGTTGGTCCTGCACAAATCGCGAGATAATTCCACGGTTTTGCTCCGAAACGATCTGCCCGAAGCTCGTCTTCTCCAGTTTAAGACTCGAAACTGGAGTCTTCGGCTCCGCTTCCTGCCGGATGCGTTGCTGGGGCGCCACTTTTCGGAATGTCTGTTCTTGGACCTGACGCCGCATCCGCGGAGATACTGCCGCGATTCCGTTGATCTTCTCAC
Organism: uncultured Verrucomicrobiae bacterium; assembly: GCA_963805815.1. Lineage (GTDB taxonomy): Bacteria > Verrucomicrobiota > Verrucomicrobiia > Chthoniobacterales > Chthoniobacteraceae > CAWDWA01. The sequence continues at coordinate 579,582 of CAWDWA010000017.1, read as the reverse complement.
TCGCTGGTGGGCGATTTTTCTCCAGACTCATTAGCTCGCGTTCTTCCCCGAAAACGCCTTCCCGGTCGGGTTGCGACTCATCAAGCGTTTCTCCCTTCAAAAAAGGCGTTGAAGGCGCGGGAGCAGTCCTCCGCACTGCGTCTGATTCCGCAGCATACGGTTTGTCCTTCAGCGCCGCTTCCGCGACGTTATCCAATTCTTTTCTCCTCTCGCTCGGGGAATCGGATGATTTGCCACTTTCGCCTTGGAGCGCGGAAAGTTCCCTCAACGCCGAGCCGGCATTCGCCACCAGTTGCTCTGACAAGCCAGACTGATTCGGAACGTAACTGTAGACCTCAGCGGGAAATTCGTTTCTCAGGAATGCACGATTACCGAAGAGAAACTCCTCGGCCGGACCTCCCGCAGCCTCCTGAGGCTGTGGAGAAAGCATCGACCCGGATGTGGTGACGGCAAACCCAACACCTTCGCGTGACCAGTGCCTTCTCAAATCCGCTGAGAATCGTCGCGCGAGTTCTTCGGGCTGCCGATCCCCCAGCATCTGGCTAACTCCAACCACAAAGGACTGGAGTTCCGCGCTCAATACCAACCGAATCTGTTCAGCAAGAGCATCGCATTCTTTCTGTCGGAGTTCTGCCTCCTGACGCTCTATAATTACCTGCTGCTTACCGGCAGTCCGCAACGCAAGTCCCCCCAGCACCAGTGCAGGGACGAAAATTGCGAGGAGGAAAATGAGCGACGTTTTCTTCAAGGAACGTGCTCAAACCATAGCAAAAAACAGCCCTCGAGGCGTCAGAAGTGCGTCGTATGAATGTGAAATAAATGTAACGCCGGCATCGAAAGGCTCGAACTTCCACAAGGACGCGAGTGTAACGTCATTCGAATGACGAACGGTCTATGAAATGACTCTAACGGGAACCGACCGAAAATCCCGTACTCTTGCCAACTTCCTCCCACGCATCGATCTCGGCGGCAACCTTCTGAAGTTTCAGCCGGATCTGTCTGATCGCATACGGACCGATCGCGAGTCGGAGCGGCGGATTGTCGCAATCCACCAACCTGATGATCGCCTCTGCGGCCTTCGCCGGATCACCCTGCTGATGTCCATTAAGCTTTTCGAGGGCTCCACGCAGTCTTCCCACCGTGCCCTCATACAATCCGTTGGTGTTCGTCGATTGGCTGAGCGTGCGCGCGATGAAACCAGTACGGAACGGACCGGGGATGATGAGTGAGATCTTGACTCCGAACGGCGCAACCTCCAAAGCGACAGATTCAGATGCCGCTTCCAAAGCCGCCTTGCTTGCTCCATACGCCGAAAAACCCGGCTCATTGCAAAAACCGGGGATAGCGGACATGTTCACAATATGACCGGTCTGCCTTTCCCGCATCGACGGCAGAACGGCCCGCATTAACTTGATGGCTCCGAGGCAATTTGTTTCGAACTGACTTATGAAAACGCCATCAGAAAGACTCTCCAACGGCCCAAGCACGCCCACCCCCGCAATATTGGCCAGGACATCGATTCTACCAAGCCGCTCCTCTGCAAGCGCTACGGCCGCAGCGATCTGTTCGTCATTCGTTACGTCCAAAGGCACAGTGAGGCAACGCTCCGGTGCCCGAATCGAAAGGTCTTCAATCGCCGACTTGTCCCTTGCCGCTGCAAGAACGCAATCCCCTTTGACCAGCACCGCCTCAGTCAGCGCTCGTCCGAACCCACTCGACGCCGCGGTAATCAGCCATGTTCTTCCTTTGTTCGTTGTCATACTCCATGCTACGACGCGTATTCTCATTGGGACTCATCAAGGTTACGCGGCGAATTCGTCAGAGTTCTCGTCGCGGGTCTACACGATGAGACGCACGCCGTTCAGTTCAGCGAGACTGTAGGGAAGTTTACCTGCAGGGGAACCGATGAACATGAAGTTGGTCGGGATATGCCATTTTTCTGAAAGTTGTCGCACCAGTTCGGGATTAAATTCTCCATTGATTACTACGAACTCGATGTTGATTTCCGGGTAGGCTTCGTCGAGGAACTTAAGGTCCTGCTCAAGCCGGCGTGGCGTTTGGGATCGATGCCGCACAACAGTTACGATTTTCATTCGGTTGGTGTGCTCATTCTCCTGCACATACTGCATTGCACGGTTCAGATTTGCGAGATTGTCGCCGCGAGTAAAAAAAACGACCTGCTGGGAAACAATGTCCTGAATTTTCTCGCGGATGAGCCAGGTAAGCATTATCGGCGGTCGTGATAAACGGGCAGCAATCCTCCGGCTAAGGAAGATGATTGCTTTTAGAATAGCAATGCGTTCGAGCATCACGATCACCACAAGTGCCGTGGGAATGAAGTACTCGAGGAAGACCTTAAGATACTCCGGATTCATTCTGGCATTGCCCAACAAACCTAACAAGACCGCGCCGATCGCCGCAAATACAGTCGAGAGGGAAGCGCGCGACGGACGGGGCAATGCGGCGCGCTTGACCTTCAACAGGATATTTCCGCCGGCGAAAAGCGCCATCACAGCCAGGAATGAAATGGTGTATACGCCCGCCAGCGCCTCCAGATCGCCGCGGGTAATCAGCAACACCGACACAGCGAGGACAAAAAAAGCCACAATGATCCGATGGGTGGTGCCGCGACGGTTCTTCTTCAGCAACGGTTGCGGCAAACAACGGTCGAGCGTCATGCGTCCCACCAGACCGTTCACTCCGATGAAACTGGTCAACACCGCACCACTCAAAACGAGAGCTGCATCCGCGGAGATCAGCGTCGCAAGCCACTCCCCGCCGGAGACGGCACCCATGTGGGCGAGAAGGGCTTCTTCGTAATAAGGAACGTCACGAATAGGAATCAACGCGAGCGCGAGCAATGCGATTACCGGGTTAAAGACACTCACCGCGAGCCACATGTTGCGTAAAGTCTTGGGAAATACCCCCTCAGCTTGTTCCTCCACGAAATTCGCTGAGCTCTCAAACCCCGAAATACCGAGCAGCGAGGCGCAGAAACCGAAAAAGATCGCGTTCAGGAAACCGCCGGGAGCCGGAACATGAAGATTTTCCATGAGATTACCGACGCCATGGCTCGCAACAAACAAAACACCCACGAACACCAGCACGGTCAATGTTATAAGGTGAAATAGAAAAATACCGACAGCAACCAAGGCAGACTCGGTAATACCGAGGATCGCGAGCCCCATGAAGAGCGCTAGAAGACCGATGGTGGAGTACATGACTGGCCACGGAGACCAAAGCGCTGCGACATAATGCATCGCCTCATTCGCCGAAATAACCGCTGTGGCCATATAAGAAAGGATGGTGAGACAGGCTGCCATCGAAGCGCGAAATTTGCTGGTTGTGTTCAGCAGCGCGTTGTAGGCACCGCCATTGAGCGGGAGAGCACCAACCACTTCGGCATAAATCGAACGGTACAAATACAACACGCCCGCCACCAGAACCAGCGCCACCGGCGCCCAGAATCCGGCGTAGAGAATCGCCAACGCCGAAACATAGAGGCATGAGGAAGTGATGTCGTTACCACAAATCGCCGTCGCCGAGAGCTCTCCCAACCTTCGATGTACCGGCTTTGATTCAGATGCGGCTGGCAATTCGGAGGTTGAGTCCACTACTTTCTAAAACGTTTCCACATCCGTCAACGGAGGCTTTAAGCAACATCGACAATATCACTTCCGCCACGGAGGTAATCGTAGATCGCGTCGCAGATCGCGGGATTTGCTAGGCCGGCGTCCGATATCCACCGGAATCGATTTCGGTCGAGGAATAGCCAACCGCGGCAAGGCCCCCGAAAATCAATTTTCGCACCTCGGGAAGTTTGCTCATTTCGTCTGGGGCGATCTGCACTTTGGCACTGATCCTCCCGTTTTTTCCGACGATGTGCCTTACTCTGAAAACACGAAAACCAAGGCTTCTAATAAACGCTTCTCCTTGTTCCACCATGGCCAGAGCGTCCCGAGTTACCCGGGTTCCGTGCGGGATCCGCGAGCTCAGACACGGCTGCGCGGGCGCATCGGCCGTGGGCAGACCCATTTCGGCGGAAAGCTGGCGAATCTCCGCCTTTGTGAGACCCGCTTCCTTCAAAGGCGCAATGACGGCAAACTCGACGGCGGCTTTCACTCCGGGACGAATCAGACTCGCATCATCCTTATTCTCACCGTAGGCAATCGCTTTGAAATGACGCTTCACAGCGAGCTGATCCATGCGCGAGAAAAGCTCGGCTTTGCAGAAATAACAGCGATTTATGGGATTGCTGACGTATCGATCGTCCTGCATTTCCTCTGTTCTAACGACTTCGATCGGAGCGCCGATTTCGTCGGCGAGGACCAGGGCATCCGCAAGCGCCCGCCTTGGGAGGCTTGGACTATCGGCAATCACCCCGAGCATCCGGTCCGCGAGGACGCGGTGCGCAAATGCCAGAAGATACGCGCTGTCAACACCGCCCGAGTAGGCGATCAGCAACGGCGCATGACGACGCAGAGACGATTCGAGTTGGCGCAGTTTTTCTTCCATTAATAGGCCAGATCATAATTGAACCCGGCGGAACAGTTCATCAAGTGGCAGTTGTAGCCCTACGTAAAACTCACCAAAATCGGCATACTCGGCACTCACCGCATCGAATCGCATTTCATAAACGATGCCTTTCACGTGAATCGTGTCGTGCGCGAACAGTGTAACGCCCCACTCGGCATCGTCCAATCCGGTCGAGCCGGTAATGAGCTGACGGATCTTTCCATGCCACTCGCGACCGATCCGCGCGTGACCACTCATGAGACGCTTTCGCTCTCCGAATCCGAGCGAATACCAATTCCGTTTTTCGCCTCGTCGCTTGTTCATCGGGTAAAAACACATGACCGGCCAGTCGGGCATGTTTGGGTAAAGGCGGTCTCTTAGATACTTCTCCATGCGGGCACGAAACTCTGCGAGCTTCTGTGTCATCGCTCCAATGTCCTCCGGCAGACCTTCTTCTTCAACAAGCGACTTTTTGTATTCTTCTTCCGTGGTGGTGTATTCGCTCCTTTCGGTCATGGAGAGGTACGAAAAGACGGGGGTCAGCACATCCGGCCCGAGCGACTGCGTGAGCTTTTTCTCCATCGCGTTGGCGACCTGAAGATCGGGCGTGAGGAGCATAAAGCCGATGTCGGCCTTAGGCGACACCATGCCAAAGACGAGCAACTGCGTGCATTCCGTCGCCCGCACCTGTTGCACCAGGGAGGAAAGATTCGTTTTTGCCGCAAGCTGCTCTTCCTTGCTCAGAAGGCTCCATTGTCCGTATTCAATCCGATAGAAAAGGTGCAAGACATGCCAACCCTCGGTGGGAATGACCCTGTCGATTTTCGAGTCGCTCATAAATTTGCCTCAGTATGCAACGCACCGAGAGTCGCGACAAACCGGAAGGGGCACGCACGCAACGAGCGCATCAAGGTTCCACCATGGATTCGGTCGCGCGATCGGTAAATCGAGTAAATTGCTTGAGAAATGTGAGCGGAACTTCGCCGGTCGGACCGTTTCGCTGCTTGGCGATAATTAGCTCGGCCTCCCCACGAGACTGCTCACGATCCTCCTCATCTTCCGCGTAATATTCGGAACGTACGAGAAGTCCAACCACATCGGCATCCTGCTCGATCGAACCTGACTCACGGAGATCGCTCAGGCGCGGTTTGCCTCCACTTCGCTGCTCGGGTTGCCTGTTGAGCTGCGCCAGCACGATAATCGGAATATCAAGCTCCTTGGCCAGCGCCTTCACGCCTGACGAGATCTCAGCGATCTCCAGTTGGCGGTTGTCCTGCGCCCTCCGGGAAGTGGATTTAAGTAGCTGAAGGTAATCGATTACAATTAGCTGAACGTTATGCTGCTGCTTGAATCGCCGTGCCTTGGCACGCAATTCGAGAATGCTGAGCCCCGCAGTGTCGTCGATAAAAAAGCTGCTTTGCGCTAATTGTGAACCCGCTTCCTGCAATCGACGGAAATCGCGATCCACCAGCATCCCGTTACGCACCCTGCTGAGATCGACCTGCGCACGTGAGCAAAGAAGGCGTTGCACAAGCTGCTGGCTGCTCATTTCCAGGCTGAAAACGAGCACCGGCATTTTCGCATCGATCGCGACATGCTCCGCAATATTCATCGCAAGCGCGGTCTTACCCATGCTCGGGCGGGCCGCAATAACAAACATCTCGGCCCCGTGCAAACCGTCCGTCATCTTATCGAGATCCACAAATCCGCTCGTAATCCCGGTGGTTCCACCACGACGCTCGTAAAGGCTTTCAATCGCCTCGATCGCGTCGAGCACGGCCGACTGCATGTTGAACGTCTGCGCTCTGTAGCGTTCTTCGGTGATCGCGAAAACTTTCTGCTCCACTTCATCCAGCAGTGCCTGCACCTGATCCTGATCGTCGTAGGAGCGCGCAGCGCATTCCGTGCACGTCACGATGATCTGCCGGAGAATACCCTTATCGCGAACGATATCGAGGTAATAGTCGATGTTCGCGGCCGTGGGAACATATGTGAATAACCCTGTGACGAAAGCCGCTCCCCCCACTTGCTCGAGCAATCCACGATCCTTGAGAATCTGCGTGAGGGTGATGAAATCGATCGGCTGCTGATTGTTCCACAATTCAATCAGAACAGAGTAGATCGTCCTGTGTGCGGGGATGTGAAAGTGCTCTTCTCGAGTGCGTTCTACACATTGCCCGGCGACCTCATCTGGGGCGATGAGAAGCGATCCGAGAACCCCCATTTCCGCTTCAAGGCTGTGCGGAAGCGACCTGTGAATATCTGGTAAATAGTTCTGAGAATAACCGCCTTTCCTGCCATCCTGCCTTCCATTAACCTGCCCGGTTTCGCGCCGGGCCTGTTCCGCAAACTCTGAAGAGCTTTGTGATGGCATCAGACAGGAAAGGTTTCCTGGCGATTCTGAATTCTCCTGCTTACTTATGCCGCGCTTTCGCCCTGGCCTTGAACCCCTTGGACTCCACCGGCGCGGGTTCTTCCTTCGATTCTTCCGTCGCTTCAAGAGTGCTGGACTTCACATTCAGCGAAAATTTTGCGGTCACGTCAGGGTGCAACTTCACCGCCACCTCATGAAGCCCAGTGCTCTTGATGGAGTGCTCAAGGACAATTTTGTGACGGTCAATCTGTTTTCCTCCGAGCTCGCTCTGGAGTCTATCCGCCAGATCCTTTGCCGTAATCGAGCCGAAAGCCTTGCCACTCTCACCCGTCTCCAAGGTCATGGTAACTTTGAGTTTATTGAGCTTCCGGGAAAGTTCCTGGGCTTCGTTGAGTTCCCGAGCCTCGCGCTCGGCACGTTTTGACTTGAGGTGATTGAGTTTCCGAAGCGTCACCGGGGTCACGGCGTAGGCTTTGCCCGTGGGGACGAGAAAATTCCGCGCGTAACCGGCACGCACTTTCACAACGTCGGCTTCGGAGCCAAGACCTTCGATTTTCTCGTTTAAAATAACTTCACAAATTGCCATTTGACCCAGTCGGTTGAGAGTTACGGGAATTGCAGGATGGCCTTACTACAATCGAAGCGGCGCACTGTCAATCGAAACACCGCCGGATTTGCAGAATTCGCCTTGAAGAATGCGCCCTACTGAGCCTACGAAACGCATCCAAAGCAATCCTGTTGGCGGTTCGTCTACTTCCCTGCGCCTCATCCGCTTTGCATTTTCGCGCGTCGGTCCACATATTGAGGGCGGATCCCGAAGCAAGTCAGTGTCCAATACTCCGACCACAACGACCACCGCACCGCGCCGCCGAAGCCGCATCTTCCGCAAACGCAACGTTGTTCTATTTTTGCTGCTTCTTGTCGGAGGGGCACTTTGTTTTCCCCCGAGCTTCCAGCTTCTTCTTCGCAAGAGTCTGGAGTTCGAGATTAGTCGACGGGGTGTGCGCGGCACGATCAACGAAATCGGCGGCAGTCTGTTTTCTCCGCTTGTTTTGAAGGGCGTGAAACTCGAAACCAACTTTCGGCGTGCAAAACTTACGATTGACCGGCTCACGGCCTCGTTCGATCCACGCGGCCTATTTCGCAGATACGGAGATCGATGGCTAAGCAAGCTGCACCTTGATGGAGTTTCAGTGGAATTCGATCTCCAGGTGCAGAGCGATCAGGTGCCGCCCCAGCCTCCGTTTTCCAAATCGTGGCGACCATCTATCCTTCAATTTCTTCCAGATCTCACTCCTGATAATGTGGACGTTCAGAATTCCGATGTCGTATTGAGAATGAACGAATCATTCCTCGCGGCATCCGGGATCCGTTTCGCTTTCAAACAGAATCAACCTGGTGCGCTGAAAATAGAGCACGTTTCGATTGACTACCCATTCATCAAGAAGAGTTACTCGAACCTCTCCGCGGCCATCGGTGCCCAGGGTTCGAACCTCGTGCTTGGCGAAATGACGATCGAACAAAACCTGAGGATCCGTTCCGTTTCGGTTGATCTCCGGCAGCTTGCAGCAAAGCGTGTCGAGCTCAATTATGATGTTGATGCATTTGGAGGGTCCCTCGGGGGAGACATTACGAGTGTAGGGAATGCCGGAGATATGAACCTCGAGGGTACAGGCACCTTCAAAGACATCTCTGTGCCTGATCTAGGCGTATTTCTCGAAACGAAAAGCAAAACGGCGGGTTTGCTGGAAGAAGGAAAAATTACCTTTCGCGGGTTGATCCGACATCCCGAAAAAGGCAGTGCTACACTGAGAATTCGGGCCACAGATTTTCAATGGGGTGAACGGAAATGGAACCTGCTGGAGGCTGGGGTGACACTTCTAAATGGGGAAGTGCGCGTGCACCAACTGGAGTTAACGCAGGCGGGTAATCAATTGACCGCAAGTGGAGAGATCGATCTCCCAGAACCGGGGACCCCGTGGTGGCGGCAGAATTTTGAGTTGCATATTTCTGCGCAAATCGGTGACCTTGCAAAATTGTCGGCGCTGCTCGGCCCGGAAGCAGAGCAGGCAACGGGCAAGATCGACATCGATGGCTCGATCCGCGGCAGTGACAGCAGTTTTCACGGGCATGTTATCGCCACAGGATCAAAGGTTTCCTACCGGGAAGTTCCGTTCGATAGTCTCACTATCGCCGCCCGCATTCGTGGCAACGAAGTTCAGTTACGCCACATGGAGCTTATTCACGGCAACGATTTTGTGCGCGGCTCCGGCGTTGTGAACATTCTCGGCATCAAACACTACTGGGGTGAGCTCAAGGCCTCTATCGCCGATCTAACGGACTACGCCCCACTGCTCGTGCCACCGGTCGCACCAACGCCTCTCGGTGGTGCTGTCACCATCGAATGGTCGGGCGACGGCAATGCGAAAGCACATTCGGGCGCTTTTCGCGCAAAATTTTCGGATCTCGTCCCGCTTCAAATCCGCAAAAATTCCACACCGCTCGACGGGCATCTCGAGGCGACCTATTCGCCGGGCCATATCTTTTTCAGCACGTTTCAACTCGGGAGCAACACGACAACGCTCAACACGAGGGTAATTGTTAGTCCCAGATCCCTGGAATTCAAAGACCTCAAGCTGACGCATGAAAAGAAACAGCGCCTCACAGGCGAATTACTTTTGCCTGTCAACGCCTGGGCCGCTTGGGCAAGTGGTAATTCCGATGAGGTGGTGAATGCCTCCGGGAAATGCGAGGGCAACCTGCAGGCGAGCGAAATTCCCCTCGAGGAAGCCCTGCCGTTGACCGGAAAAACAATCCCCGTTTCGGGGGAGCTGTCCGGTAAAGTCGTTCTCTCAGGATCAATCGACGACCTGAATGCCTCCGGCGAATTGATCCTCGCTCGCGGCGGCATGACCTTCGGCGATGAGACGGAGCTCTCCAAGCTCCAGCTCCACGCTGTTCTGAACGGAAATCAACTCGCAATCACCGAAGCGAGCGGCGACGTGTTCGGAGGCACGATCTCAGGGAACGGCACTCTGCGCCTCTCCAATCTCGACAATCCAGAACTTGACCTCAAACTGAAAGCGCAAGGGTTGGAGTTCATCCTACCCGGAAATACGGAGGTAAAGGTTAATCTCGATTCGAAACTGAAGGGCCATCTCAACTCTGCCGATGTGACCTGCGACGCGGTGCTGATTGCAGTTTCCCCATCCGAAGATCATCTTGAACTTTTTTCCCTGCTCGCTGCTTTGCCCCCCGAACCCGGAAAGCTTTTCTCCATAAAGCGAAACCCGTTTGATGGTTGGCAGCTCGACGTCCAGTGCAGCCAGGAACAGACAGTAAGCTTGGGAAAGGCGTGGATCCGACCCAACTTGAGAATCGAAGGACCGGCCGAGATGCCTGAGGTAACCGGAATTCTGGAATTTGGAGATATTCCCATTCGGCTCGAGAATGAGACCCGAATCGCCGGGTCTGCCACGGTGTTTTACGACTCGAGCCATTTCAGTTCACCCGTCCTCGCCATCCTCATTGCAACTGTTCAGGATGAAGCGGCCGGAGCGGCAATCGTCGGCACTCTTCTCGAGCCAAGACTGGTGACCAGCCCCGCAGTCTCAATGGCGAATTTCGTCGAGAAGGTACCCGCGCATGAGCCGAATCCGCCACTTGCGCAAACCCGATTGACGCTGAATACGAATTCCGGGACCAACCCCGAGATCCCGTTCCTCGAAGCTCAGATCCTCGGCATCCGATCATCCACCATTCCTGAATCCGAACTACGATGAGCAACGCATCCGCGCAATTACCCCAGCGGCAATCTGCCGGTCCCGAACCCGATCCAAGGAACACTGGCCGCGGCATTTACATCGGGCGTGTTCTTGGCATTCGATTCTACCTTGATTACACTTGGTTTTTGATCGCGGGACTTCTCGTCTGGGGATTGTCGGCACAATTTCATCAGACTTTCCCCGAATTTTCACCCTCCGTGACGGTGATTATGGGGCTTGTAACAGCAATTCTGTTTTTTCTGAGCATTCTGCTCCATGAGCTTGGCCACAGCGTGGTGAGCCAGCGCTGCGGTATCCCCGTACCGCGAATTACACTGTTATTTATCGGCGGCATCGCCGAAATTTCGCGGGAGCCCGACGACGCAAAGTCCGAACTGAAAATCGCACTTGGTGGCCCGATTGTGACGGCAGTCCTCGTCGCGCTCTACACGGGCCTCTACGCTGGTCTTAAGGCGATTGGCTTTGAACCCGGTGCCCGCATTTTCTACTGGCTCGCAGTCGTAAATGCAATTCTTCTCATTTTCAATGCCGTTCCGGGCTACCCGCTGGACGGAGGCCGCGTTCTTCGCGCGCTAATCTGGCAGAAGACGAAGAACCTTCGCCGCGCGACTTACATAGCATCTCGCGTCGGCATTGGTTTCAGCTGGTTCCTCATGATTGTCGGCGTACTCGAGTTATTCTTTCTCGGTGCACCAGGCGGCTTTGTGACGCTCTTTATCGGATTGTTTCTAAAGGGAGCTGCCGATACAGGCTATCTGCACACGCTTTACACAGAAATTCTCGACGGCGTCAAGGTGGCTGACATCATGACGCCTGATCCGGTATGCATTCCCGCAACGTTGCCGATCAATCTCGCTGTCGACGACTACTTCCTGGCTGATCACCACATCGCTTACCCGGTGTGTGCTAACGAAATGGAATTTCGGGGTTTGTTGCGCATGGAGAACCTGAAACGAGTACCGCGCGAACGCTGGCCCTACACGACAGCCGCGGATCTCGTAGATAACGTCACACCTTCTACTCAGACAATTCGTGCTGATGCTCCGGCGTCAAAGGCCATGCAGCGGTTGCTGCGTCGCGCCGAAAGCCGCCTCGGAGTGCTCGACGACAGCGGACGCATCGTGGGAATCGTCACCCGGCACGACATTCTGCAATTCATTCGGATTCGAACGGAGCTCGACGAGCGCACGTAATTGCCCATGAAATTCTAACGACTGATCATCATCTTCGCCCTGCTCGCCGGAGCCATCTTAACCAGCTTCCTGATTTTGCGAATGGAGAAGCAGAAACCGGACACCGGGCACGGGCACCACGAGGGTCATGCCGAACATGGATGAGGGGCACGAGGCGCATGACGAACACGACGATGAGCACGGTGAGGCGGAGCACGTCGAACTGACCGCCGATCACTTGAAGGCTGCCAGCGTAGAAATCGCCGAGGCGGGAAGGGCGGAACTTCAGCTGCGCACCATCCTTTACGGCAAGATCTCCTCGAATCAGGATCGGCTCGCGCACGTCGCACCGCGTTATCCAGGCGTTGTGCTGGAAACGCGTAAGCGCCTCGGCGATTGGGTGAAGAAAGACGAGGTAATTGCCGTCATCGAAAGCAATGAATGTCTTCGGCCCTATGACGTGAAATCACTCATAGGCGGTACGGTCATCGCAAAAGACATCACCGCGGGCGAAGTTCATTGCTTAATCTGAAACCATCTACACCATCGCGAACCTCAGTACAGTTTGGGTCGATCTGAACGTCTTTCGGCGGGATTTCGAGAACCTGCTTGAGGGTCAGAAAGTGTTGATTAAAGCCGGCGAAGTCGGATCTTCCACGGCCACGCGTTTGAGGCGGAATCTTCAACCACCAAGCGCACAAAGACCACGAAGGACAAAGGAGCCAATCCGCTACTGTCCTAAACTCCCTGTCGCTCGTAATCTTTCCGAGCAGTCTTCGGCAATGCCACTTCTCCGTTCGCGGCTTTTCTGTTAGCCCCCCTGCTGCCTATCTTCCTCAGCGCAGGGGACTTGGCTACACCGTGCAAAATGGGTCCAGCATTTTGAGAAATTGCATATTGCAAAGCGGCTAGAAATGGCTCTAAGCAGGAAGCGGAGGGTTGGGGATGCAGATCATCCTCGATTGAACATGAGGCCAAAAATCCCCCGTCAGATCAGCCTTACAAAGCTTCGCTGGGTCGCTCTAGCCTCTCTAGCAGCCTATTACTTGGCTATTGTGTTGATCTCCTGCACCACATTGACGCCAACGGTCATTGCACCACCGGGAATTACGGGTGCGGAGTTTGTGGGATCCGAGAGTTGCGAGGTTTGTCACGAGGAGATCACGCGCGATTTCAGGACGGCGGCGCATGCGAGGCTCCAGGCAAAGGGAGAAAATATTCAAGACATCGGATGCGAATCTTGCCACGGACCCGGCAGCCTTCACGTGGAAGCCGGTGGGGGTAAAGGCACTATCATCAACCCAAAGGATTCTCCGTCCGTCTGTTTTCAGTGTCACCTCGACGTGCAGTCACGGTTTCAGCTTCCCCATCGGCACCCGATTTTTGAGAACTTCATGAGTTGCAACGATTGCCACAATCCCCACAAGGGTCCGGCGATCAGGGGCGGCAGCACCCAGATTACAAGTTCCAACGAAACCTGCTTTCGGTGCCATTCTGTCCAGGCTGGTCCGTTCGTTTTCGAGCACGAAGCGATGCGCGACGGCTGCCTTTCATGCCATCAGCCGCACGGCTCGGTAAACGCCAAAATGCTTACCGAACGCAACGCGGTTCTTTGCTTGAAATGCCACTTCCAGGAGCAGACCACGGCCGGTGCCGTGTTGATCGGAGGTCGGGACCACTCGGCGTTTCTCTCCCGCGGGACATGCTGGTCAGCCGGCTGCCATGAAGCCGTTCACGGCTCGAACGTAAGTTCTTCCCTAAGGTTCTGACCCCAAAAGCCGCTCATGAATAGAATCCCCCTCTTCCGATGCAAAGCGCGCCGGAGGGCGCGAGCAGCCGCGGCATGGAGTGCCGCATTCCTTGCCACCACGGCCTGTACCGCGCTGGCCGAGCAGGAACTAAATCCGGATCTGAAATTCGCAGTTCCAGAGGCAGAGGAGGAGTCGGAAGTGTACAATCAATGGATCGAGCTCGGCATAGGCAGCCTACTCGATTTCGACGGAAGTCGACCAACATACCAACAGCAACTCGGCCTGCCAAAGGGCGACGTATACGGCGGCGTGGAGAGCCTGCATCTGGAAAAGGAACTCGGCAACGCCCTGATCAATTTTGATGGCCGCGCCATCATCGACAACAACGACTATAAGGCAGAACTAACCATTGATCTTCCCGACGTTGCCTACCTGAACGTAGGATATCGCGATTTTCGCACATGGTATGATTCCAACGGCGGGTTCTTTCCCCCGAACCAGAAGTGGTTCAATCTCTACCCGGACGCATGGGCGCTCGACCGTGGTGAAGCGTGGTTCGAACTCGGACTTCGCATCCCGGACTGGCCGGAAATCACCTTCGGCTACTCACACAGATTCCGACAGGGGCGGAAGGATTCGACGATTTGGGGCGACAGCCGCTTAACCGGACCCGCAATGGAGGACCGGCGCTTCGTACCGACGTTTTTGGATATCGATGAGGTGCGCGATGCCTTCACTCTCGACGTGAAGCACACAATCGGAAATACGGATGCTGGCCTGGGCGCGCGGTATGAACGCATTGAAATTGATAATTCGCGAGACATCCGGCGCCGGCCTGATGAGCCGACCGCCGATCGAAAGGTGACCCAGCGCGACGAGACGGATTCGGATCTGTTCAACACACACGCGTTCACCGAAACCCGGTTTGGCGAGAAGGCGATGCTGACGACAGCCTATTCGTATACATCCCTTAACTCGAATATTTCAGGCAGCCGGATCTACGGTCAGACGTTTGACGCTGCTTACGACCCACTATTTGTCAACCGCCAGCCGTTCGACGAAGGGTTTTTCAATCTAAGGGGCGGCTCAGAATTGGACCAGCACGTGGCGAATCTCAATCTCTGGTTTAATCCCTGGAAAGATCTGGTACTTGTCCCGTCAGCCAGGATCGAGCAGCGCAACATCGAGGGCACCTCGCAGTTCGTCGAAACTAACGTTGGCGTTGGGTCAGGCGTACCTGCCGAAACGGAACCGCTGGCAGCCAGAAGCACACGCGAGTCGGTGCGAGTTTCCGAACGCCTCGAGGTTCGATACACCGGAATCAACAACGTCGTCTTGTACGCCCGGGGCGAATGGATGCAGGAGCAAGGAGATCTTTGGGAGCGCGAATTCGATCCCACGCTGAACCTTACTGATCTGTTACGCGATACAAATACGGACACTTTCAGCCAGAAATACCTCATCGGTGCGAACTGGTATGCGCTTCGCCGTCTGAGCCTTGCAGCCCAGTACTACCATAAAAAGTCGGATTACGACTATGATCACGCGCTCGACTCAACGTTGAATGGGCTTTCGAGTGAAAACGCTTATCCCGCGTTCATCGACAACCAGAACTTCAACACCGACGACGTCAATTTCCGGGTGACCTGGCGGCCGTTGGGTAATCTCACTCTTGTCGGTCGCTACGACTATCGCCTTTCGACGATCGACACCAAAGGCGACGGCTTAGTTGGAGTCGAAAGTGGCAATAACACGACGCAGATCATCAGCGGAAGCATGACATGGAGTCCGTTTTCAAGGGTTTGGGTGCAGGGAAACGCTCATTACGTGCTGAGTGAGACGGAGACTCCGTTTACCGCTCCCCCGGGAAGCAATCTGGTAACGGATGCGAAAAACAACTATTGGACCGTCAGCGGAGGCTTCGGAATAGCAATCACCGACCGAACCGACCTCGCCGCGAATTACACCTATTATCGCGCTGACAACTTCATCAACAATTCCACCTACAGCATGCCCTACGGAGCAGATGGTGACGATCACGCAGTGACAGTCACCCTCACGCAGCAGCTTAACCCGCAGCTCAGGTGGTCAATGAAATATGGTTATTACAGCAGCTCGGACGGGACATTTGGAGGCAGAAACAATTTCGACGCTCACCTCCTCTATTCGAGCCTGCAGTTTCGCTTCTAGCCCACAAAATATGTCCGAGGTTCGAATCCTTTGATAGAGCCATGAAAATCACTTCAAGATTAGCGATGATTCTTGTAGCGGCGTTCGCCCTCGCGACGGCCCCGGCCTTCGGCGCCGATGCCGGTGCGCTCTGGAGCAAGCATTGCGCTTCATGCCACGGAATGAACGGAAGCGGCAATACTGCGATGGGCAGGAAAACAGGCGTGCAGGACTATCGAAACGCGAGGGTGCAGGCGAGTTTCAACAATTCGGAGGCCTTCGCGACAATCAAAAGCGGTGTCAAAAGAAATCGGAAAGTGAGGATGAAAGGTTACGCTCACAAGCTTTCCGACAATGAGATTCGCGCTCTTGTGGCGTACATCCGGCATTTCAGGAACTAGCTGGCGGGCGGCCGGATGAGTGAGGCACCGAAAACACGGTTCCCCGGGAGCCGCTTTTTTCGCAACTGGTTGGGTCTAACGGGCGCGGTTATCGCAGCGGGGAGTTTCTTTGCCTTCCTGCTGCTGTTTGCAGTCGATCTGCTCGCGCGTCATGCCAACCCTTACATGGGAATCCTAGCATACGTAATATCCCCGGCCTTCCTTATTCTTGGCCTCGCGCTGATCGTGTTCGGTTACTGGCTCGACATCAAAGAGAGACGAATCCGTTGGACCATCGATCTTAGCCGAACCCGGGACCGGCGGATCCTGATCGGTTTTACCGGGGCAACCGTGCTATTTCTCTTTATAACGGCGCTCGGCAGTTACCAGAGCTACCAACTTACGCAATCCGTGCCATTCTGCGGGCAGGCATGCCATGTTCCCATGGAACCGCAATTCGTTACCTACCAACATTCCCCACATGCAGAGGTGGTCTGTGTTGCATGTCATGTCGGCCCCGGTGCGACCGCCTATTTGCGAACGAAACTGAACGGCGTCCACCAGCTCATTTCCACCATGGCCGACTCCTTTCCACGTCCGATCCAGCTCGAGGCTCCCAACCAGCGTCCCGCTCAGGAAACCTGTGAGCAGTGCCATTGGCGGGACAAATACACCGGCAATCTTCTGAAAACTCATCACCGGTTTCTCGCGGACGAAGAAAACACGCCGTTCACCCTTCAGATGCTGCTAAAAGTAGGAGGAGGCGATCCTTCTCGCAGCACATTCGACGGAATTCACTGGCACATGAATCTCGCCAACAAGATCGAATTTATTGAAATGGGCGAAAACGGAGAAGTGGTTCCCTGGGTGAGATTCACCGCTCCTGATGGAACCGTCACAGAATACCGCACCGCCGATTTCGACGGGGATCCGGCAGAACATTCCATCCAAACGATGGACTGCATGGATTGTCACAACCGTCCCGCCCACAATTTCATGTCCCCAAACGACGCCGTCGATCTTGCGCTTGCCTCTGGCCGCATCAATCCAGCCATCCCGTGGGCAAAACAGAACGTCGTCGCGGCTCTCTCGGCTACATATTCCACCAGAGAAGAGGCGCTTCAGAAAATCGCAGACAGGCTGGCGGAAGAGTATGCCGGCGACCGTCGGGTGAAAAAGCTCATCGCGGAGACCCAGGCCATTTATCAACGGAATTTTTTTCCAGAGATGAAAGCAGACTGGCGCGCGTATCCTGACCATCTCAGTCACAAGGACTGGCAGGGTTGTTTTCGGTGCCATGACAATGAGCACTCCAGCACCGATGGCAGCAGGACCATTCAGGGATCGGACTGCAACAGTTGCCACCTGATCGTCGCGCAGGGTACTGGAGATGAGCTGGAAAATGTGAATATGAGCGGATACGTTTTTTCCCACCTCGATTCGGAGTATTCGGAATTTTCCTGTGCGGAATGTCATGACGGTGCATTGCAGGAGTAAACGCTGGACGGGCTGACCGGATCCGGCGCTATCCGGACGGGCCAGCCATCAAGCTGTCGGCACTTTACTGGGCGCTCTTATCGCTGAAGGCCTGATAAATACAGTCCACTTCTTCAGTCCAAGCTATGAAACAATTCCTGACCGATGGGCATGGCAAACCTGGCTTGAGTTGTCCGGTGTGACAACGTCACAGAAGCTTGCCACATTGACTTCGATGCGGGCAGACGAACAGCTCAGGCTTGACCGGATCGGCTTTGAAACACTCAGATCCGTGGAAAGAATCCAATAACGACTTCCGCCTCACTCCTTCCTTACCTTGAATCAACTCCAATCCGCGGCCCTTTGCCCCATCTATGCCGGGGCTGAAAAAGCAATTTCCCGGCAATTGGCGGATCCCATCAATTTTCATTTGAGCGCTTCTCCCATTTAAACAAATCGATGGTTAACAAGATCAACGCAGCCCGAACGTTACCGCATTTTATCGCCCAACTCCCCTCAACAGCAGTCGCACCAGCCAAGGTGAAGCGACGATCCGTCCGACACTGAAGCATTCTGATACTCTGATGGCTCGCAAGACGGCGAACATTTCCTGGATTACTTATGCAAAATTCTGACGAATCCGATAAATCGAAGAAAGGTTCACCAAATCGAAAGAAAACCTCCGCAGCAATCGAAACATTGCTGCAGGGTTTACAGGAGGCCACCCGGGAACTTTCGGCACGCTTCGTGGAGACAATGCCGGCCGCCTATTCCACGATATTGATCAGCAAACACAGCTAAGTCATATCAAAGCCCTGGTCGCCGTCGAGGCCACCGGTATTTCCCAGGTGATGTCGCTGCGCAATCGCGAGAGAACGGTGTTCACTTTTATTAGCGATCGGAGTTACCCGGCCCACGACCACAGCAGGCAAAGCCACTTGGCCATCGGCATTCCACGCGCCGATAACAGGATGGCATTTGAGTTCGCCGAGGCGCTGCTGCGTTTGTTGGATGCCGTGAATCGGTTCAGGGAGCTCATGGGGAGCAGCCTTCGACAGAAAATACGCCCTCCGGTATCAGGAAAGTTTTCATTTCCCAAAGCAGCGAAAATCAACGAGGAGCACCGGCTTGTCGGTGTCACCCGTCAGATTTCCGCGCAATAATGCGGAATCCCGTCGTCTTCTAAGTGGTCAAGTGCCGGAATCCCATCGGCAAGCCTGACAAGTGTGGGATTACGCGACCCTGCCGTATCTCGCCAATGGGGCATTCGGCGTAATTCCCTCCGGCTTTCAACAGGTTGATCCCGACCATCGTGACGAGAGGCTGGCTCGCGCAAACGATACCGTTATGGCATGCAACTGTTGATCGGTCACGATTCCGGTTGTTGAATCGCTTCCGATCCAGTAATGACCGCGTGTCCGTCATTCACAATTGTTATCGAGCTGCATCCAGCCGCAAATCTTTCAGGGAGGATACCTTCCGATTTTTCTTACTGCTTATGACAGTATTAACATTGCGGTAGCGGCGGTTGGGCAAATCGTCCTGACCACCCTTATTCTCACAATGCAATTGATCGTCCGCAGCCTGACGACTTCAAAACATTGAGGGTTTGTTCACAAGACGGTCCACCTTCATCGCAACTAGACACATATCGTCGGTAAACTCCCGGTTGGCAGAGAGGTGCTTAAATTCATCGATCACTCCACGACACAATTCGGGTATCGGGAGATTCCTTCTCCTGCTTACAGCCTGCAGAAGGTCAGGATAATCGCAGGACCGCCCTTCTGGACCTTCAACTTCAAATAACCCGTCGGTAAACAACAAAAGAACATCCCGGACCGTAAGATCGCACCTGTGTTCCATGTACTCTGCATCTTCAAACAATCCCATGGCAGGTCCGGGTCGAAATCCATCCAGCTTATGTGGCGCCCGCGAACGTTGCGGATCGGGCACACGCAACGGCGAGGGATGCCCGGCATTTGTGTAGCGCAACTCCCCTTTTCCCAGATCGGCGACTGCATAGAAAGCAGAGACGAAAATCAGAGTGTCTTCATAGTAAAAACTCCTGCACACTCTTTGATTCAGCTGGTCAATCAGTTTCTCGGAATAGGGCCACAGATCCCTTAAATCCTTTAACAGACCCCGGACAATTCTTGCAACCAGCGCTGCGCGAACTCCGTGCCCCATTACATCGCAAATAAACATCCCTGCAACGCTGTCGGAGATCTCGAGCACTTCAAAAAAATCACCGCTTACCGACATCGACGGGATGTAGAAATGGTGAAAACGTACAGCACTGCTCTCCAGGCTGGCGGCACGCGGGAAACAAGGATACCGCTGCGGAAGCATTGAGCTCTGCAGTTCTCTAGCCATTTCGAAATCTTCCTCCAGACTTCACTTCTTCATCGACGCTGAAGACTACAGAGTCGACGGCATGCGTTCGCGAGCCCAATGAGAATTGCACATCCCACACGGGACCCTGAGAAGCCATCTCCGTAAAAATATGACTCCTCGGACGTACTGCCAGACGCAATGCTGAAATGATACGATGAACGATCATTCTGATCTTTTGCTGTTAAATCTAAGTCTCAGATTCGCCATCAGTGGAATCTTTGCCAACAAGCACTACGGGATTCGCGGTTCTAGAGGATCATATCAAAACCTTCATTGGGGCAACTCCCCAACATAGGTCTCACGGCGCCAATCGACAAAAGATCTGATTCTGATTGTGTTGTAGGGAAATGGAAATCCCGTTGTCAGATTTCGGATTACAAAGCTTTCATTGGATAGGAGACCGACCTTCGATCGCTACTTATGGGCGCAAACCGAGGTTCTTAAGACCGCGACGATCGATGTGATTATGGTTTCGGATGCGAATGAGCGTTTAGAAGATGAGCGTTTAGAAGATATGATCCGGATCGTCAGGGCCGGAGCTCCGCCATTTCCTGCGGATGAGGGATCATCTGCCCAGCAACATCTAGCGGCGATTCACGTCGTCGATGGAATGCAATGTCGATTTTATCGTCGCTCAGGGGCTTTCTTCAGGGGCTACGAATGACCCGACTGGCGGAAATAAAAAATTGCGCCGGAATTGCCGGGCCAATCGCAAATCTCCCCAATCGCAGCCTACATTCGCACCAGAAGGCCGGGCTTGATCCGCCTGTTCGTCACAAGATGGGAATCTGCGCGGTCAGCATGATATTCGACAGGCACCTCGGAAGGCCGCAAACGAAAGAGCGCAATCGCGATATTTTTTTCGCGATCCTACAAGTTCAAGAAATTGACGCGTTCCCCCCAAAATTCTATTGCACCAATTGACAAATCGCCTATTATTGCCGCCCTTTCTTCAAAGGAGAAAAGACCATGTCTCAGCATCGAAGCCTCCGCAACGCGAGCAAGATCACTACTAAACGGAACGTTCTAAAACGTTTCGAACGAGTCGAGCTGCTTAAAAAACGCGGCGAGTTCAAACCAGGAGACAAGGTTATCGGCCTGAAAAAAACTGCGCCGGAAACCTGATACTACAACCGAGCGGATTTCCTTCCACAAAGAATTCCCTCTAGCGCGAAGGGCGAGGCCCATTCGAACCGGAGTTCCGGTTGCGGGGGCCTCGCCCTTCATTACTTTTACCCATTGTTTTCGCGAAGAATGACGCTGTTTACACACGTCGATTTTTTGGATGATGCCGTTCCGCATGGCGCGGCATTGAATATGGCTATCGATGAGGTACTACTTCACAGTGGCCTGCGGCGACCGCTTCTGCGCGTCTACAGTTGGAAAAATCCCTCGATCTCCTTCGGATATTTCGAGAAGGCTGATCCCATCCTCAAAATACATCCCGGCATGGAGCTGGTGCGTCGTTGGACGGGCGGCGGAATCGTTCCGCACTTAGAGGATCTCACATATTCTCTGCTAGTTCCGATCGGAGACCCCTTCCTGAAAGGCAAACCCGTGGATTCATACTCCGCGGTGCATCAGGTTGTGGCGCGCGTCCTAAAACAACATGGAGCGAACGCTGTTGCCGCGACTTCCTCAGCTCCGAAAATCTCCCACGCTTGCTTCGAGAATCCGGTTCAGCACGATCTTGTGTCAGATGGGCGTAAAATTGCTGGCGCGGCCCAGCGGCGATCTCGCGACGGATTATTGCATCAGGGAAGCATTCAGGGGATCGCGGTCGCAAAGGGATTCGGGCAGCAGCTTGCCTCCGCAATGGGCGACGCAGTTCTCGAGCGTGCACTCACGGAAGCCGAAATCGACGCCGCCGAGAGATTGGTCGCCGAAAAATACGGGACCGAGAGCTGGCTGCGCCGCCTCTAAAGCCGCGCGGCGTATTGCTGCTTACCCAAGGAATTCGTCGCCACCCGTAAAAGCACAGCGAACAAAGTCGTTGATCTTCAAGCCTGCAACCGGTGACCGAACGATCAACAAAATGCAGAAATGTTTTTTGCCACGGTCAAGAAATCATCACCTACTGAGCGCCTCCCCTTCCGACCCCGGTTTCGACCGTGAAATGCTCTGCACCCAATCCAACGCCTCCTCACGTGAAGTCAGTGCTCCTTCCAGTTGGCGAGTTTGAACCGCGTCGAGAACTTCTCCGATTTTCGGGCCGGTCTTCCATCCCATGGCCAGAAGATCCCACCCGGTTATCAGCGGCGCTGGAATGAGCGGCTCGTCAGCAAATTCCTCTTGTTTGCGACGCAGAAAATCATAGTTCTCGAGCTTGCGATGACTGCTCGCACAATCCACCTGATGTAACCCCATCTCATCCTCAAAGTGGGGCCGCGACATAAACCGCTTCAGTTTTGCGACGCGCATTTTCTGCACATCCTTAAATACCATGTGCTGTGCCACTGCCTCGACCGTGGCATCAATGACATGGCGGGAAAAACGGAGCCGTTCCATCACTCGCTTGGTCATTTCTGCTCCGACGCGGTCGTGACCGCTGAAACGGATCCGATCTTGCACTGCATCGTAGATGAATGTTGCCGGCTTCCCGATATCGTGAAGAAGCACGCTGAAGACCAGCACCACAGAAACCTGCTCTGGAAGGAGGCCGATCATTGCCCGCGTGTGAACAAAAACATCTCCTTCCGGATGCCACTGAGGTGGCTGTTCGCACCCCTTCAGAGCCTCGATTTCCGGAAGAATCACCGCCATCAATCCGCTCTGGTCCAACAAGTCGAAACCTCGCAATCGGTTCGGCGAAAGAAAAATACGAACCAATTCGTCGCGAATTCTCTCTGCACTGACGGATGTCACCTCATGACCAGCAGCCCGGAGGGCAGACCAGGTGCGCTGCTCAATTTGAAGATTGAGTGTCACAGCGAAACGAATAGCCCTCAACATTCGCAAGTGGTCTTCCCGGAATCGATCCAAAGCGTTGCCGATCGTCCTTAGAATTCCGGCTTCTAGATCTTTCTGCCCCCCAACATAGTCGATCACTTCGCGACGGACCGGATCGTAGAACATTCCATTTACCGTGAAATCCCTCCTCAAAGCATCTCTTTCCGGTGATGAAAAAGTGACTGCTTCCGGCCGGCGGCCGTCTACGTAAACGCCATCAGCCCGAAACGTAGCCACCTCGAATTCCTGATGATCGATCAAAACGACGATTACCCCGAATTTTGCACCTACCGCAACTGTCCGGGAGAATAATTTCTGGACATCTCCCGGAGGCGCGTTGGTCGCGATATCGTAGTCAGCGGGAAGGACCCCGCGAACAAGATCACGCACGCATCCGCCAGCGTAAAAAGCGGTATAACCATTCTCCTGTAACGCCCTGACGATGCTGCGCGCGTATTTCTCGGTTGTTCCTTTCACCTCAGACCAAACTACGCGAATTCTGCGACTTTCGACAATGTTCGGAAGCTGAAGGCCAAGCCTTGATTATCGTAGTACGCTGCAACGCGCGACGTTGGCAGCAAAATTAAATCCGTGCTGACTATTGGTTTGAGCGAATTCAGCGACGCCGGCTCCGGCCGCGCCTTCTCAATTTCGTCCGGCAGGCCTTCCTGCATCGAGTTAAGTCGGGGTACGATTGATGAGTTGGTCCAATTCTCAGAGCCCACCTCCAACGTAACGCGTTGCCTGCAGCGAAGAATCCTTTACAGTTAGGGCAACCGAAGAGGGAATTACGATGAACGAAACACTGCAGTTACTTGGAATGGCTCTGGGATTGGGCGCGCTCGCAGGCCTGAATCTTTATCTTACCGTTTTCGTCACGGGATTGGCGATTAATCAGCACTGGATTGTGCTCGCCGAGCGCTATGAATCGCTCGAGGTGCTGGGTCATCCCGCCATCATCGTTACTGCAGGAGCCTTGTATCTGCTCGAGTTCTTCGCGGACAAAATACCATGGGTCGATTCTCTATGGGATTCCTTGCATACAGTTATTCGTCCTCTCGGTGCGGCTTTCATTGCAATCCAGGTGCTTGGAGAAACAGATAAAGTGTTCGAAATCGTGATTGCTTTGCTCGCGGGAGGCACTGCGCTACTTACCCACAGCGTCAAAGCCAGCACACGACTTCTCGTCAACGCCTCGCCCGAGCCCTTCTCCAATATCGCACTGAGCGTCGCTGAAGACGCGACCGTTCTTGGAGGGCTTGCCCTTATCCACTTTAATCCGGTCATCGCTCTTCTGGTGCTGCTCGCCTCTCTTGGGACCGTTTTCTTTTATCTTCCCCGAATTCTGCGCTCAGTACGAGCGCGAACGTGGCTGGTGTGGCGGAAGCTTAAGGCACCGGCTAACGGCGGCAAACCAGTCGAGTTGAGTTCGAAACTGCCTGCGGAGTTCGATATGGGCTTCTCGCACCATACAATGATGCAAGAAAAAGTCGCATGGGGCGTTCCGTGCCTCTCGGGTCCCGGCAAGCGGTTGCCATCCAATCAATTTGGTTACCTCGTGGCTTCGGAAGAAGAACCAACGAAAGTCCATTTTCTCGCAAAACGCGGCATCAATCGCAACTCGCGTTGCATCGAAGTCAACGGATTCAAGGTCTCCCACGAACCGCGATTTCTCAGCGAAAACGTCGTCTTGTATAGCCCCCAATCTCGCGAGAAATATACGTTTGTATTCGACCGCTCGCAGTCTGGATTGGCTCAACTTATCGCAGAAGCCTTGGAATCGCGGATAAAATCTTCGGAAGTTTCGACCTCGGAACAAGGGGGATCCGAAATGCCGGTTGATGCGACGAACGCAAATAACAATGAGCAATCTGGCAAGCTGCAGCCGGTTAACAACTGACGGAGACAGACAGCCTTTATCATTCCGGTCAGGCCTTCGAATCCGTGTTCCACTTGTCTCGTGATGCCAAGGCAATCGTCGGGATGGTTCACGTGGGAGCGTTGCCAGGAACACCAGCCAACCAGCTTCCGGTGCACGCCATCGTCGAACAGGTTGCGCGAGAGGCATTGAAATTATCGCGATAGCGGCGTCGACGCAATCATGGTCGAAAACATGCATGACACGCCCTATTTATGAGGTTCGGCCGGCCCAGAAGTCGTTGCTTCGATGACTTTGGCAGCCCGGGCGGCGAAAGAGACGGCCGGTTTACCGTGCGGAATCCAAATTCTTGCCGGCGCGAACCACGAATCTCTGGCGGTGGCGCTTGCAGCAGGGCTAGATTTTGTGCGCGTGGAAGGATTCGTTTTCGCACATGTGGCGGACGAGGGGATAATGGAAAGCTCCGCGGGAAGGCAGCTACGCTATCGGCGACACATTGGGGCCGAGCATGTTCGCATCTGGGCAGACATCAAGAAGAAGCATGCTTCTCATTCCATCACCGCGGATCTTGATATCGCAGATGCGGCAAGATCAGCTGATTTTTTCCGGGCGGACGCCGTGATTGTCACTGGAATAGAAACAGGTTGCGCTCTGATCTCCACGGAAATTAAGGCCGCTCGCTTCGCTGTCCAAATTCCCGTCATTGCCGGCTCCGGGCTCACCGAGGAAAATTTCTAAGACATACTGGAGCACGCTGATGCCGCAATAGTCGGTTCCGCTTTCAAGGAAGGTGGAGATTGGCGCAATCCCGCAGGCGCGGAAACGGTCAAACGCCTGATGCACGCTGTAAATGCCTGGAAAGTAAAGTCGCCTTGATGGACGGCGAGATTACGTTCTCACTCTACCACAGTCACCGATGTCCCGTGTTGGACGTTCTTGTAAAACAGCGGCGCGATCTCTGGCGGCATCCGGACACAGCCGTGGGAAGCCGGATATCCAGGAAGATGTCCTACATGCATACCCACTGCCCCATTAAAACGCATGAAATAAAGCATTGGAGCACCGACAAAATGTGTTCCGCTCGGCGCCGAGTCGATTTTCACACTCACACCTCCGCGTACGACGCGCCCTTCGGAGTCAACAAAGTTCCCGTAGATATTCGACCGGTGATCCGCATCCTTTTCTGTTATTTTAAACTTTCCGGACTGGGTCATGCCCTTTGATTTGCCGGACGAAATCGGAGTATCGATTGCAATTTCGCCATTTACGAGCAAATAGGCGCGCTGCTTGGAGAGAGAAATCAGCACGCTGGTGTTCACCGGATTTGCAGAGCTGAGCAAACGCGCAGAAACTTTCGGAGGCGTCTGCCGCGAAATTAGCTCGTCTGCCCTTCGCATGGTCGCCGCGCCGGCTTCTTCTTCAAAATTGAAGAAGAAGCCGAACGTTGCTACAAACAGCATCAAGGCGTTCTGTGGTAAAAAAATCCTCATCACGGGCGTCGTGGAGCTTGCTTACATACGGGCACAGTAAACGGTGATCAACCACATATTGAACATGGACCTTTCGAATACGCATTTAGTGCATCTTGCGTACCCGGGGTTGCGGGTCTCCTGAAGTCTCCATGCGGTCGAGAAAAATCAACTCCCACCCCCCTTTTCTCCAGGGCTCTTGATAGTGATTTTGTAGTTGGTTGAACCTGAGGATCGGAAATCGGGACTAGACAATTTGGTGGTTTTGGGTTGTGGTGGGCTTGGGATGAAATCTCTTGTCGATGATTTAGAAGCCGGGAGCGGCCTTTTACGGGCCGATCAATCACTGAAAGTCGAGGTCGTTACAGCGTTGGAGCGGGAACGCTTCGACGAATTGCTGGCGGCGAAGCATTACCTCGGACGGGCGCCCTCTGTGGGCGATTTCCTGCGCCAGGTGGTCGTGCGTGACAAGCAATGGGTCGCCCTTCTGGTCTGGGGGCCGGCCGCCCTCAAGCTCAAGGACCGTGAGAAGTGGATCGGCTGGAACCCGGCTCTGGCAGCCGAACGCCTCAAGTTGGTAGTGCAGAACCGTCGCTATCTGCTGCCCCACGATAAGGGCCGGGAACCGAATCTGGCCAGCCAGGCGCTGGCCGCGGCCTGCCGGGCCCTGCCGGCACAGTGGCAGGAGCGCTTTGGCTATCGGCCGCTTCTGGCAGAAAGTTTTACCGATCCGGAAGCCTACGCCGGCACGTGCTACAAGGCCGGGGGATGGCAACCGGTGGGAATGAGCGATGGAAACAGCCGGCACCGGGCCGATTATTTTGTTCCCAATGGTCGCCCGAAGCGGCTCTGGCTCAAAGAGCTCGAAGCCGGCGCCCGGAAGAAGGCGTGCGCGGTGCCGCTGGCCCCCGAACACGCGGGCGCGATGGTGGCTGCCGCCCACGGGGTGCTGCCCGTCGATCAAAAGCAACGCCGCAGTCTGCTCGAGTTGTTGCGACAGGCCCCAGATCCGAGGGCGAAAAACACCCGCTTCCGCATCGGCCCGGTGCTGACCATCACCGCCATGGCGCTCTTGTGCGGAGCGCGGCAGATCTCCGAAATTGCCCGCTTTGCCAACCGTCTTAAACCCAATCAGCGCGCCGAACTGCGGCTGCCGATCAGGAAGGGCACGCGACGCTTTTACGAAGTGCCCAGCTATGACGTCTTCTACGACGTGCTTACCCGCATGGACCCCGAACCTTTCGCCGCGCTTCTGAGCGACTGGCTCTGCGAGCAGGCAGGCAGTCTGCCGGGCGCGCTGGCCCTCGATGGCAAGATGATCCGTGACATCATCGGCATGGTCAGTCTGGTCGATGTCGAGGACGGCTCGCCGGTGGCGATGGCCGTAATGGATCAGAAGGAAAACACGCAACGCTGTGAACAGAAGGTTGCGCAGAAACTCCTCTCCGACATGCCCTCGCTCGATGGCAGGACCATCACCACCGATCCGCTGCACTGCCAGAAAGAGACGGCGCGAATTATCGTAGACAAAGGGGGTGACTACTTTCTGCACATCAAAGCCAACCAGCCCACACTGTTTCAATACGCCCGCAGTGCAACGAACTGCTCCCCCCTTTTGTTCAGACCACTTGCGGGCACGGACGAATCGAAGAGCGCGCTGTAAGCCTTTGCGAAACCACACCGATGGCCACCGGCTTCTGCAGCAGCCGGGCGCTGGTACGCATTCACAGCACGCGTACTGATAAAAAGAGCGGGAAGGCCAGCGTGGAAGATCGCTATTACCTCAGCAGCCAGGAACCGGGGGAGCGTACGGCGGAGGGCTGGATCAATTTGAGTCGATCGCACTGGGCGGGCGTGGAAAACCGCAATCACTGGCGGCGCGACGCCTCGCTCGGAGAAGACAGCACGCGTCTGCATCACGGCAACGCCCTGATGAACCTCGCCCTGCTTCGCAGCGTGAACCTGCGACTGCTTTCGGGCGAGAATAGCGACGACTGGCTACCGGCCAAAAAAGAACGTCTCGCCGCCGATCCAGCCTCCGCTCTTGCCCTCCTTCGCGCAAAACTATGAATCAAAACCAAAAGCCCTGCCCTTTTCTCTGGTTGATCAGCTTGCTGCTGCCGATTTTTCCATCGTCGGCCGAAATCAATGCACCGGGCAGAATCCCCCTGCAGCCAATGCCGGTAAATGTTAGAGTCGAACGCGGCAAAACCGTCGAAATCCCCCTCCATGTCTATGGAGGCGGCCATGAGTCCGTGAGCTACCGCGTGCGTTCGAAACCCCAATTCGGAACGCTCATCGACTCGCGCATGATCGACGAGAACCGCGGTGTTGTGACTTACCAACATTCCGGCAGTTTCGGTCACGACAGGGACATTTTTCATTTC
Organism: uncultured Verrucomicrobiae bacterium; assembly: GCA_963805815.1. Taxonomy (GTDB): domain Bacteria; phylum Verrucomicrobiota; class Verrucomicrobiia; order Chthoniobacterales; family Chthoniobacteraceae; genus CAWDWA01. Next base: position 550,882 of record CAWDWA010000017.1, on the reverse strand, counting down.
GCGGCGAAATCAATTGAAGGTGTTTCGGCTCAGGTCGCCGTCAGAATTACAGTTACGGACCGTCAGCCCAAACTGGTTGCACCGACGCATGCGGAATTTGGAGAAATCCTCATCGGCACGGGTGCCGCAGTGCGCGTCTCCATCACAAACGAAGGCGGCGGGATTGATCGCGGTGTTGCTGCAGCAACACCGCCGTGGCAAGTGGCCGGAGACCCAGCCTATTCTCTTGGCCCCGGCGAGAGTGCCGTGTTCATCCTTGCATGCAACCCCGCTGGAGACGGTGAATTGCATGGAACGCTGCAGTTCAGCTCCAGTCCGACAAGTTCGGTGACGCTTCACGCCACGGCAGTCCCACCATTTCGGATCGATCCGACCAAACTGGACCTGATTCTTGATCGAAAATCCAGGACTCGTTCGGGAACGTTTCGAATCGAAAACAGCCGGGGGCTCGATCAGACGATAGAAATCAGCGGCGTTGATTCGCTCGGTCTACCAGAGAAAGTCTCATTGCCTGAGAATGATCATGCCGAGATTCATGTCCTCGCAAAACCTGACAATCTTTCACCCATCGACACCACCATATCGCTCACTGGAACGAACTACAGCACGCAGATTCGTGTCACTGCGGCAACTATGCCAGCGATCGTTGAAGTGGATAAGACAGTTCTTGATTTCGGTGAAGTTCCGCTGCGGCAAACTGCCGAAACTTTCTTCCTTATTTCAAACCGCGGCGGCGAAACGGCTTTTCTTGACCTGGCCGCTCCACCGCCCTTTTCTCTTCCGCACGATTCGGTCGAATTATCGCTGCAACCAGGCGAAGTACGGAAGGTTGGAGTAGCAATCCGTTCAGAATCATGGGGAAGAACATCCGGAGAGATGTCATTGAAAGGATTCCAAACGGAAATTTCGGTTCGACTTGTCGCCCAAACCCTGCGCCCCACTTCTGGCGACAATTCATCGGATCCCAAGAACAACTCGAGCACCGAAGATTTGCACCAACTGGATAGAGCGTTTCCAATTTTGGAAGAGGCGCGACTTCAAAACGTGACGAATACGACAGCGACGATTGCATGGCCCACCATTGAAAACGCCGACAGAAGGTACCGACTGGAAGCACGAATTCTGAGCATAGGAAACAAAACGAAAAAGGTCGAAATCCGATGGATTCCGTTTTCAGATGTCATCTTTGATCGATCAGGCGGCGAGACCCGGGCGACAGCGGCGGGCCTGACGCCCGGAGGGGGCTATAATATGCGTGTCGTGGAGGCCGATGCTCTCGGGCAAATACTCAGGGCATCCAAGACTCTCCAGGTCATTCCTTCTCCCGAGAAGAGATTCGCCCTCACCCCGATAAAAGCGCTGTTTACCCTGCTGGTGGTCGTGAGTGCCCTAATTTCGAGGCAGAAAGTTTAGAAACGTCGAAAAGCATTTCGTTAACTCATGGGGGCGACCTGAGACGATTCTTGCACCACTCAAGTCGCAATCAGGAAGACGGATACGATGGCCGCATAATGACAGATACTTCCTCCGAGCACGAAAAGGTGCCAAATGGCATGATAAAATCGCCGGCGGTCGCGCACAAAAAACCAGGTTCCAATCGTATACGCTGCGCCGCCTCCGACGAGGAGCCAGAAACATTCAGACGGCAGACGGTCATACAACGGCTTGATCGCAAAAAGGCTCACCCAACCGAGGAAAAGGTAAGAATACGTCGAGAATCTTGTTGGTCGGTGAGTGTGCAAAATCTTCATCAAAACGCCCGCGATCGCACATGCCCAAACTACACCGAAGAACATCCAGCCCATTCCAGGAGGCAAAACCATAAGCAAAAATGGCGTGTAGCTCCCGGCGATGAGAAGGTAGATCGCACAGTGATCCAGAAGCCGCATGGCGTGCTTCCGCCTGGGCCGCCGCGTGGCGTGATAGAGCGTCGAGGCAAGATAAAGAGCGACGAGACTACCACCATACAGCAGCGCAGATACGACTCCAATCAGTTCACCGCGCCGGACAGCAATTACCAGCAACAGAAAGAACGCAACTACGCTGAATCCCAGTCCGACGCCATGTGTGACTGAGTTGGCGATCTCCTCGCGAATTCGCCGACAGCGGTGAGCTTGCATAACCGGAGCCTACCACACGCGGTCAAGGTTGCCAGCAGCGCGCGATATCAGGCTCGTTCGGTTCATAAGGGCTTGGGAAAACTTTCACATTTCGAACTTGCGTCTCTTTTTGACGCGGCCTTAGTCTAAACCGACGAACCGAAAGTCCTATCCCCATGGCCTTCTCTACCCAGAATTACGAATCGCCCGACACCCTTTCGCGAGTCACGAAGCTTGTGGACTCGGCCAACGAAGCCCAGGGGGACCTTCTGGGTGAAAAACTCGTGCTGAATATGGGACCGTCCCATCCGGCAACGCATGGAGTGCTGCGCCTAATCCTCGAGATGGACGGAGAAGTCATAACGAAGGCCACACCGGAGGTCGGTTACCTGCATCGGGGCGATGAGAAGATCGCCGAGAATATGCAGTACAATCAATTCGTTCCATACACCGACCGGTTGGATTATATTGCCCCACTCTCAAACAATGTCGCATATGCGATGGCGGTCGAGAAACTCATGGGCTGGGAGCTTCCGCCCCGCGGTCAGGCAATAAGAGTGATTTGCTGCGAAATGTCCCGTATCTCGTCGCACCTTCTCGGACTCGGCTGTTTCGCGATGGACACGGGCGCCATGACTGTGTTCCTTTACACGTTCACCGAGAGGGAAAAGATCTACAATTTTTGCGAATTGCTTACGGGCGCTCGCTTTACGACGGCGTACACACGGATTGGAGGCCAGACCCGCGACATTCCCGATGGGTTCATCCCTCAGCTGAGAAAATTCCTTGCCGAGCTTCCTCCTTCGCTCAAAGAGGTCGATGATCTGCTCAGTCGAAATAGGATCTTCGTAGACCGCACGAAAGACATCGGCGTAATCTCGAAGGAACAGGCAATCGAATACGGTTTGTCGGGACCCAATCTCCGCGGATCCGGGGTCGACCATGACCTCAGAAAAAAACATCCTTATCTTGGGTACGAAAACTACGAGTTTGATGTTCCTGTTGGTTCAGTAGGCGATTGCTACGATCGATATTTCGTCAGGCTCGAAGAAATACGCCAAAGCGCTCGTATTCTGGAGCAGGTGCTCGATCGACTTCCAGACGGGCCAATCAATGTCGCCGACCCGAAGCAACGTCCTCCTGTGAAGGCCGAGGCGCTCACGAAAATGGAGGAATTAATTCATCACTTCATTCTTCATACCGAGGGTCTCGATGCGCCGGAGGGAGAGGTTTACTTCGGCGCAGAAAATCCGAAGGGCGAGCTTGGTTTTTACGTGAACAGCAAGGGTGGTGGCGTTCCGCACCGCCTCAAGATCCGCTCCCCCTCGTTTGTAAATCTGAGCATCCTTCCCGAACTTCTTCCGGACCATTTGATGAGCGATGTCGTGGCTATCCTCGGAAGCCTCGATTTTGTGATGGGAGAATGCGATCGATGAACTCCCCGCTTCGCTCGACTGTAATATCGTCGCTGCTCATCGGGCTAGCGACAATCCCTGCATGTGGAAAACGCGTGAGGGACGCCAATCTGGAAATGGTTGGGCAGGACATGAGCAAGAAGGAAGTAGAATCGATCCTTGGTCAACCGACTTCGGTCGAAGTCACCGAATTGCCGCTCGTTACGCAGCGGAAGATGCTGCGAGCGACGCGTTATTATTACGAACAGGACAACCGGACCGTGGTGTTACACTTCGTGAACGACAAATTTGTAAAATTCGAAGGGAGTTTTGAGGGGAGCATTTACACACCGACACCAGCTGAAGAGCAGGTCGCCTCTGAGAACGACATCGAGTAGTCATGCACATTCCCAAAGAACTGGAAGGAAGAATAGACGAGGTCATCACGCATTACCCCGTTTCCAAGCGCAGTGCCGCGCTTCCGCTGCTACATTTAATCCAGGAACATTTCGGCTACATTCCGAAGGAAGCGGTTCCTTGGATTGCGCAAAAGCTCGAGCTTCAACCCATTAATATCTTCGAGCTTGTTACGTTCTACCCAATGTTCCGTCAAAAAATGGCGGGGACTCATCACATTCGCGTTTGCCGCACGCTTTCATGCGCCATGACAGGGGGATACGAGCTCATGGAACAGATGTGCAAGGCCGCAAGGATCGACCGCAGCCACATTGGGGGGCACGGCGATCCAATCGCCGTGAGCAAGGATGGCAAGTATTCCATCGAATTTGTGGAATGCCTCGCAAGTTGTGGTTTCGGCCCCGTGTGCATGATCAACGATGACTTCTACGAATCGGTGAATAAAGAGGAAGTGCCGAAACTTCTGGAGAAATACGCGTGAACATCACTTACACACGCCAGCCGCATCCGAAAGAAAAACGTCTTGTCTTCACGAACATCGATCGTGAGGGCTGGTCGAACGACATCGAGACCTACTTGGCGGACGGCGGCTACGAGGATCTTAAGAAGGCGATCACGATGGAGAAAACCGCCATCGTGAACGAAGTGAAAGCCTCTGGACTTCGCGGTCGTGGCGGTGCCGGTTTCCCCTGCGGGGTGAAGTGGGGATTCATTCGACCCGACGAAAAGCGACCAATTTACCTGATCTGCAATGCTGACGAATCCGAGCCGGGGACATTCAAGGATCGTTACATCATTCATCAGGACCCGCATCAACTGCTCGAGGGGATGATCATTTCCTGCTTCGCGATGCGCGTGAAGCTGGCGTATTTCTATATCCGTGGCGAATTTCCCGAGGGCGCCAAGATATTCGAAAAAGCCATCGCTGAGGCGAAGGAGAAAGGATTTCTCGGAAAGAATTACCTCGGGACCGGAGAGGATCTGGAAATCTATGTGCACCGCGGCGCGGGGGCCTACATCTGCGGGGAAGAAACCGGGCTCATTGAATCGCTCGAAGGTAAACGCGCAAATCCTAGGATTAAGCCACCCTATTTTCCTGCGGCGCTCGGTCTTTACCAGTGCCCGACGATCGTAAATAACGTCGAGACACTCTGTAATGTGAAACACATCGTCCGGATGGGCGGGTCGGAGTATGCGAAGCTAGGACACCCCAACAATACCGGCACCCGTGTGGTCGGCGTGAGTGGTGACGTGAGGAACCCCGGCTATTTCGAGATTGAAGTCGGAGCAATCACGATGGGCGAACTGATCTACGACATGTGTGGGGGAATGAAGGAGGGGCGTAAACTCAAGGCGGTCATTCCCGGAGGCACATCAGCAAAGGTGCTCCGTGCCGACGAGCGCTATAAAATCAAGAAGAAGCGGCCGGATGGATCGACAATCGAGGAAGAGCTCGGCATTGACGACATCGTGATGGATTTTGACTCGCTCGCGGCTGTTGGATCAATGGCCGGTTCCGGCGGCGTCATCGTGATGGATGACTCTCGCGATATGGTTTGGGCACTCAACAACATCAACGAGTTCTACGCGCACGAGAGCTGCGGCCAGTGCACCCCCTGCCGCGAGGGATCGCTGTGGATGAAAAAAATGACAGATCGCATGCTCAAGGGAGGAGGTGTCGAAACGGATCCGGATGTATTGAAGAACGTCGCTGACAACATAGCGGGCAAGACCATCTGCGCATTCGGCGAGGCTTGCTCCTGGCCGACACAGAGCTTTGTTGAGAAGTTCAGGGAAGAATTTGCCAGTCGCGCAGAAAAACCGCTGCCACCGCCCACCCCGCCGGAGTACATGCCAGAACTCCTCCAAGGAAATGAGCCCGTTGAATCGCTGAAGCTGCCGGAAAGTTCCGTCCGTGCGGACGAAGAAATTTCACTCGGAGGAAGCACGGCCATTTAATCGCCAAAAATGAGCACCGAAACCAAAGAGGAAATCCAGATGCTCAACGTGCAGATCAATGGCACGTGGAAGCAATTTCCAAAAGGCACGCGCGTCATCGAGGCGTGCCGCCAGTCGGGAAATTTCGTACCGCACTACTGTTATCATCCCAAGCTAAGTTCTCCGGGCAATTGCCGGATGTGCCTGATCGAAATGGGAATGCCAAAAATGGGGCCGGACCGCAAGCCGGAGTTAGGAGAGGACGGCCGGCCCGTCATCAACTGGATCCCACGTCCGCAGATTTGCTGCTCGCAGGACATCACCGAGGGAATGGCGGTAAAGACAGACTCTCCTTTGGCTCAGGAGTGTCGGAAAGGCGTGATGGAATTCCTGCTTATTAATCATCCGCTCGATTGTCCGATCTGTGATCAGGCGGGAGAATGTCGTCTTCAGGAGTTCAGTGTCGATTACGGCAACGGAAGCTCCCGCTTTCTTGAACACAAGGTCAAAAAGCCCAAGAATGTAGCAATCGGTCCCCGCGTCACGCTCGATGACGAGCGCTGCATTCTGTGCTCTCGCTGCATTCGCTTTATGAAAGAGGTGGCGAAGGATGATGTGCTTGGGTTTGTCGATCGTGGCAGTTACAGCACTTTGACCTGTCATCCGGACAGGAAACTGGACAGCAACTATTCATTGAACACCGTGGATATCTGCCCGGTTGGCGCGCTCACCTCTACCGATTTTCGCTTCAAGATGCGGGTGTGGTTTCTGAAGGAGACCAAGAGCATTTGCACCGGCTGCGCGACCGGTTGCAACACCATCGTCGGCAGTCGCGAGAACAGGATCTACCGCCAGACACCCCGGGAAAACAACGCTGTGAATTCTTGTTGGATGTGCGATTATGGCCGTCTCGATTTCCATTACATCGAGAGCGAGGAGCGGCTCATGACGCCGCTGATTCGCCGCGACGATGGGCTTGAGGGTTCCAGTTGGGCTTCAGCCATTGCGCGCGCTGTAGAGACCATCAAAGAGGTGAACCCTGAACACATTGGAATCCTCGCCTCCGGTAGAATGACCAACGAGGAACTCTGGCTGACCACCAAGCTTGCGTCTGCGATCGGAACAAAGCTCGTCGACATTATTCCTCACACGGGCGAAGGCGACGACATCCTACTCAGCACAGACCGCAACCCAAACACGGCGGGAGCAGTGTTGATGGGCATCACGTCCGATACCCCGGGGGACGGGCTCAGCGAGTTCGCTGAGCGGGTGCGTTCTGGTCAGATCAAGGTTCTGCTCGCACTTGGCGAAAATGTCACCGATGCTGGGATTTCCGTCGAGGAACTCAAGAATGTCCCCAACGTGATCGCGATGAACATTCTACCAAACGAAACGACCCAGGAGGCGAATGTCGTGCTTCCTTCATCGGCTTGCGCGGAAAAACGCGGTTCGATGATCAACAAGACCGGGCGCCTTCAACGCCTCAATATCGCAGTTCAGCCGCCCGGCGAAGCACGGGACGACTGGGAAATTCTTCGTGATCTCATCCAGGGATTATCCGGCAACAATGGTCTCTATTTGATCGAGGACGTCTTCCGCGCGATGTCAGAGGAAATTGCTTCCCTGAAGGGTCTGAACCTCGGAAAAATCGGTGAACTGGGCATTCAGCTCGATCTAGGCAAATAAATGGACCTGCTTTATTCAATCGACTGGACTCTAATCCTTCAGACACTCGCCAAGTCGATTGGCATTCTGATGATCGTGCTGACGATGGTGTCCTACACCGTCTACGCCGAGCGCCGAGTGAGCTCTATGATTCAGGACCGCGTCGGACCGAATCGCACCGGGATTCCACTTACAAACATCAGGATCTTCGGTTTGGGGCAGCCGATCGCAGATGCGCTGAAACTCCTGCTCAAGGAGGATTTTACGCCGAAACACGTCAACAAGTTCTACTACTGGATCGCGCCCGGACTCGGCATCGCTGCAGTCATCATTACCTTGGCGGTGATTCCATTTGGCAGCACTCTGTTCGGCGTCCCGATGGTGATTGCCGATGTGGATATAGGCCCTTTGTTCGTCTTCGCAATATCGTCTCTCGGCGTATACGGCATCGTGTTGGCGGGGTGGTCGGCAAATTCCAAATACCCATTTTTTGGCGGAATTCGGGCGTGTTCGCAGATGATTTCTTACGAGATAGCGCTTGGTCTTTCGGCTGTCCCTCTCTTCCTGATCCTCGGCAATCTCAATCTCAGCAAGGTCGTGGAGATCCAGGCGGCAAATGGCTGGCTCCTTTTGCCTTTCACGGATGGAAAACTCACAATGATGGAGATTTTCCTCTGGATTCCAGTTGTCATTTCCTTCGTGATTTTCACCACGGCAATGTTCGCCGAAACTAACCGGGTTCCTTTCGATCTTCCCGAAGCGGAAACCGAGCTGGTTGGCGGTTATCACACTGAATACTCGTCGATGAAGTTTGCGCTGTTCTTCCTTGGGGAGTATGCCGCAATGATTTCTGGTTCGGCGCTTATCGTGACCCTCTTCCTCGGCGGCTGGCATTTCCCTTTGATACCGGACGGCTCCGTAAGCTGGTTCTGGGGCCTGATCAACATCGCCGTTTTCTTTGGGAAAGTAGCTGTACTGCTTCTATTCTTCATCTGGGTGCGGTGGACGCTTCCCCGATTCCGCTTCGACCAACTCATGAGTCTCGGTTGGATCTGGTTTTTTGAAATCGCTCTCGTGAATGTGTTTCTCACCGCAGGACTGCTCGCGGTGTTCCCGCTCAAGTAACCATGGCTTACACTGTCCCACGCCCGAACCTATCTCTCAGCGAAAAGATGTATCTACCGGCGATTGCGGCCGGTCTAAGGATCACGATACGCCACCTCTGGCGAACGGCGACCGGCAAGACCCGCGTGACGATGCAGTATCCGGAAGAGCGATGGGACGACAGTCTGCCAGAATATTATCGCGGTGCACCAACGCTGGTAACCGATGAGCACGGAAAAGAGCGTTGCGTTGCCTGCCAACTTTGTGAATTCATCTGCCCGCCGCGCGCAATCACAATCACCCCGGGCGAGTTCGAGCCTGACGCCAAGTTCGCCAAGGTTGAGAAATATCCGAAGGAATTCGAGATCGACATGATCCGCTGCATCTACTGCGGTCTCTGTGAAGAAGTATGCCCGGAACAGGCAATTTTCCTCCGAAAGGATTACTCGATCACCGGCCTGAGCCGGCAGGAAATGGTTCACGACAAGAAAAAATTGTACGAATTAGGCGGTCTTAAAGAGGGTCTTGTCCACAAGTGGAATCCCGAGAAATAGAAGCATGAGCGCTTTGCTATTCTGGATCTTCGCGACCTTGATGCTGCTTTTCGGTGTCATGGTCGTAATTCTGCGCAGTCCCGTTTCGAGCGCGCTCAGCCTAGTCGTCTCGTTTCTCGGCCTGGCCGCTCTCTTTGTCACTCTGGACGCATTCTTTATAGGGATCATCCAGGTACTCGTTTATGCGGGTGCAGTCATGGTGTTGTTTCTCTTCATCATCATGTTGCTGGATCTCAAGGCAGAGCGCCTCCGAAAGCCCAACTGGATCGCTTTGCTCGGCGGTAGCCTGGTCACCGCGGGTTTTGTGGCCGAACTGGTCTATGTCTTGAACCGCTTCCCTTCGGGCAAAGAGGAGTTTCCGCCGCTGGCGGGACCGGTTTATGACGTGCCGGCCATCGGTTTCATGCTGTTCACCGATTACAACCTGCCATTCCAGGTGGTCGGCGCGCTTGTGCTAGTCGCCTCCATCGGGGTTGTTGTCCTTAGTAAAAGGGAACTCAAATAGTGTTTACTCTTAAGATGCATAAGGATTCAGTCTCGACGTCTGCTCATTTTGAAGCCTGAGCAATCTTTCCCCAGTTTTATTCAATGACCGTTAGCCTCAACGACTACCTGCTGGTGAGCGGACTGCTCTTCGCGATTGGATTCGCGGGTGTCCTGCTGCGCCGGAATATCATCATCATTTTCATGTGTCTCGAGATGATGCTCAGCGCTGCCAACCTCTCCCTCGTAGCATTCTCCCGATTCGGCACTGTCAATGGAATGCCGAATTATAATGGCCAGATGCTGGTGTTTTTCATCATCACCGTGGCTGCGGCAGAAGTTGCCGTCGGCCTTGCCATCATCGTCGCTCTCTACCGCGCCCGCCAGACGGTGCACGTCGAGGATATTAGCAGCATGAAGTTTTAAGGAGCGACCATGAACTGGATTCCCTGGATCATACTGTTTCTGCCACTGCTAAGCGCTGCCACCATTCTACTGGTTACGATACGGCTGAAGCACATCAGCTCCATGATCTCCGTCGGTGCAGCGCTATTAATGCTCTTCCTGACGCTGGTGCTGTTTTTCGGCCCGAAACCGACAGATACCAGCGGGTTTTACTGGCTTAACTTTGGAGAGGCATTCAATGTGCCCTTCGGTCTGACTATCGATAGCCTCAGTATGTCGATGATGATCGTCGTTTCCGTTGTTGGCAGCCTGATCCACGTGTTCTCGCTGGGTTACATGGAGGAAGACGAGGGCAAGTCACGCTACTTCGCGGGGCTGTCACTGTTTATGTTTTCGATGACCGGCATCGTCTTAGCTGACAATTTTGTGATGATGTTCATCTTCTGGGAACTTGTGGGCGTGAGTTCCTACATCCTGATCGGACATTGGTATAATAAGAACTCAGCATCCGCTGCCGCAAACAAGGCGTTCATTACCAATCGCATCGGTGATTTCGGTTTCATGCTGGGCATTCTGCTCGTTTGGTCAGCAGCCGGCTCCGTGGTGTTCGTCGACATCCAGTCTCAGGTGAACGCCTTGACACTGAGCCAGGGTTTTCTAACGGCCGCGGTTCTGCTCGTGTTCTGTGGCGCTGTGGGAAAGTCGGCTCAGGTGCCACTTCATGTGTGGCTTCCGGATGCTATGGAAGGTCCGACGCCGGTATCCGCGCTCATCCATGCCGCCACGATGGTGGCTGCGGGTGTTTATATGCTGGCTCGGGTATCCTTCCTCGTTGAGGCATCGCACGACGCGATGACGGTAATCGCCTGGATCGGAACGATCACCTGCTTCATGGCTGCGCTGATGGCAACCCAACAGAATGATATAAAGCGGATCCTGGCCTATTCCACCCTTTCTCAGCTGGGATACATGATAATGGCAATTGGGGTTGGTAGTGCGACCGCGGCGATGTTCCATCTCTTCACGCATGCCTTTTTCAAGGCACTTCTCTTCCTCGGGGCGGGCGCCGTCATCTATGGAATGCACCACGAACAAGACATCTGGAAGATGGGCGGCTTGAAGAACAAGATGCCGGTCACCTTCGTCACCTTTCTTCTTGCGACGCTCGCGTTGACCGGTTGCCTGTTTTTCAGCGGCTCTTACAGTAAGGATGCAATTCTCCTTCAGGCATGGCAGCACCATAAGATGATATTCGCGATCGGCCTGTTCACCGCAGTACTAACCGCTTTCTACATGTTCCGTCTGGTGTTCGTCGTCTTTTACGGCGAAGGCCGCACGGAAACTGCCGACCATGCGCATGAAGCACCGGCAATCATGAAGCTGCCTCTCGTGATTCTCGCGGTGCCGGCCGTCCTGGCCGGTTACGGCTGGTTTGGAGGAATTTTTATTGCCATCCCCGAAGAACATCATGAAGGGCATTATCTTGTATTGGGCCTGGCCACGGCGGCATTTCTTGTAGGAGCAGCGATCGCATGGTTGCTCTATTTCGGAAAAAAGAGCGACCCAATTTCTATCCCAATTTTCGCGAATCGATTCTACATCGACGAGGCTTACGGAGTGGTGATCCGCTATACGCAGGATCTGTTGGCAAACTTCAGTGCATGGTTTGATCGCTGGATTCTCGATGGGGGAGCCGTGCGCGGTTCGGCGGGAACTGTCTGGGGCCTTGGTTTCGTGCTTCGTTTCTTTCAGATCGGAAATCTCCAAGTCTACGCCTTCCTCTTCGGTGTAGGTATCGTTGGACTCCTTTATTTTGTGCTGACCCAATAAATCCGTGAGCGTTCTCAACCTCATCATTCTCCTGCCAATCCTCGCCGCTCTGGGCATCCTGCTCGGGCTACCTGCGAAACCGACGGCGCTAACCTCGGCTGTCGTCACTTTCCTACTCTCGCTCTTTGTTGCGCTTGGCTACGATCACACATTGGGCGGGTATCAGTTCCTGATGCAGGCCGCGATCCTTCCCGATCTCAATCTGAATTATTACCTCGGCGTCGACGGACTCAGCATCCTGATGTTGCTGCTATCCACGATCGTCACCCTCTCAGCAATCGCAGTTGCAAAGGTTCCGGAAAAATCGCCGAACCTATTCTTTGCCTGCCTCCTTTTCATTTCGACGGGTGCTATCGGCGCGTTCACCTCTCTCGATCTCTTCTTTTTCTATGCGTTTCACGAACTGGCGCTCATTCCCACCTTTCTTCTTATTGGTATGTGGGGAACTGGAGACCGGTTTGCGGTAGCCTGGAAGATTACGATCTATCTCGCTCTGGGCAGCATCATACTGCTGATCGGATTAATTGGAGTCTATTGGGCATTGCCGGAAGGATATCGCACATTCGAAATTCCGGAAATGCAGATAATGGCCGCCGATGGCCGTATGAACAGCGAAGGCGGCACATGGATTTATCTTTGCTTGCTGGTCGGATTCGGGATACTCGTCTCACTTTTTCCGTTCCACACATGGGCTCCGCAGGCTTACGCTTCGGCTCCCGTTCCAGCCGCCATGCTCCATGCCGGTGTGCTTAAGAAATTCGGGCTTTACGGACTCCTTCGAGTCGCGTTGCCACTACTGCCGGAGCAGGCCCAGGCGTGGACAAATCTTCTTCTTCTGCTTTTGCTAGGAAACATCCTTTACGTCGGTCTGGCGACTCTTGGCCAGAAGCGCCTCGATATGATGCTTGGCTACTCGAGCGTGATGCACATGGGATACGTCTTTCTGGGAGTCGCTTCCTTCAATATTATCGGGACTAGCGGAGCGGCCCTGTTAATGTTCGCGCACGGTTTGTCGATCGCTGCGCTTTTCGCGCTTGCGGGCGAGATCCAGAGCCGGACCGAAAGCCTCACGTTTTCAGAGCTGGGCGGGTTGGCCAAATCCGCGCCGTTTCTTGGCGTGGTATTCGGATTTGCGGCGTTCGCGTCGATCGGACTGCCCGGTTTTGCAAATTTCGCCTCCGAAGTGATGGTGTTCTTTGGAGCTTTCAAGGCGCAGGGGACTCAAGCTTTCAACAGTAACTTTCAGCTCACTACAATCGGCGCGCTTTGGGGGGTCGTGATTTCCGCCGTCTACATGCTTCGTGGATACCGCGCAGTATTCATGGGCGAATCCAATGGTCGCTGGAATGGAATATCCGATCTTAACCTCGCAACCCGCCTGCCGGTGCTACTTTTGCTTGCCGCACTGGCTATCGCCGGTTTCTGGCCGCGTCTTTTCCTCAATTTCGTCACACCCAGCCTGGAGTCGATCATTCCTTTTTAGTCCAAGTCATGTTTTCACCGATCTACCTGGAAGCGGCAGTCTTAGTTCTTGGGCTTCTTCTGCTGCTATACGAAGCATTCTCCTCGAATCGAAATAAGACCACGATCGCATGGGCTGCAATCGTCGGTTTGGGATTGATCCTGATCACATCGCTCCTTTTCTATCGCAACCCGAATTTCGCGCCTCTGAGCGCCGAATCCGCACGTTTTTACCGGTTCGATGGGATAGCGCTATTTTTTAAATGTTTTGCTCTTGCCACAACGATCATCGTTTTGGTGATGGGAATCGAATATAAGAACGTGGTACGTAGATTCATCTTCGGTGAGGGAGAATCAGGGATGGGTGAATTCTTCGCGCTACCTGTCTTCACGTGTGCCGGATTGATGTGGATGGCATCCGCGGTCGATTTCGTTCTCATCTTCGTTTCACTCGAACTCGTAACCATTTCATTCTACGTGTTGGTTGCATACATGCGGAGGAATATTGGTTCGCTCGAGGCAGGCGTGAAATACCTGATTCTTGGAGCTCTCTCTACGGGCTTCCTTGTCTACGGAATCACGTGGGTCTTCGGTTTGACTGGAACGACAAATCTTTCTGAAATAGGTCTGGCTCTTGAATCATCAGAATCTATCAAGACGCCGCTACTGTTTGGACTGATGCTGATCATTATCGGGCTCGGATTCAAGGTGGCCGCGACCCCGTTTCAGTTTTGGGTACCGGACGTGTATCAGGGCGCCCCTACCCCGATAACCGCATTCCTTTCCGTTGGCTCGAAAGCTGCGGGATTCATTGTTCTGGTCCGCGTTCTGGCGCCGTTCATTGCTGCCCCGTCTGTTTCCCAACTCGTCCTTGCTCTGCTCGCCGTGATCGCCGGAATGACGCTCATCTACGGCAATCTAGCAGCAATGCCCCAAAACAATCTGAAGCGGTTGCTCGCTTATTCGAGTATCGCCCACGCCGGTTATTTATTGGTAGCCGTCGCCAGCCTGAATTCTCGGGGCGCCTTTGACGCAATTGCATTTTATCTGGCCGCTTACCTCCTGATGACACTTCTGAGTTTTACGGTGATGGTCGTTGTGTCGAACAGTGCAGTCACGACTCCGGGTGACGACATCGCAAATTACAATGGTTTGGGGAAACGCTCTCCCTTGCTAGCGTTTGGGATGCTGATCGCAATGCTCTCGCTGGCAGGAGTTCCCTTCACAGCGGGTTTCTTCGGAAAATTCCTCGTATTTGCCGTGGCAATTGAGGCTCACCATTGGGTACTCGTGGCTATCGGCGTCATTACTGTCGGCGCCGGTTTTTACTACTATTTGAAAGTGGTTCGTGCGATGTACTGGCAAGATGCTCCCGAGGAGACCCCGATCCGGATCACTCCAATAACAAGAACGACCATCGGCGTGCTCGCTGCGCTGATTATCTTTCTGGGGATCTACCCGCGCCCCGTTTTCAACCTCCTTGAGTTTCCGTACGCCAATGCCACCAATCAGTTGACAGTAGGCTCAGAGAACTCAGAATGACGTTTGATCACCTCCGCCAAATAGAGGCGAACTGCCGAAAATAGCGGTTTCTGGCCAAAGCTTTGCGGAACACTTCCTACCCGGATTCATGCATCGCCGTGATCACAACCCCGCTTCTCCAGCCGACTCGATTAGGGAATGTTGGCGTTTAATCAGCCTCCATTCACCTTTCTTACGGGATGCGTGTTAAAACAAAATCAAAAATCCGTAGCCTGACATCCGAGAATTTCGGGAGTAGGCTGAACCACGAGTAGAACTCATTTCCCACTTTTCCGCCACGGGGAGACATGATTTCTTGAGCCGATCGACTTCGTGACCCCCGGGCACATCAACCACGGATTATTGAATATCACCCGATGATGAAGCGCATACACAAAGCTTACGAATATCTCACATCTTTTCCAGGATCCATCTCGTAATCAAGAACGAGCCGCTCCGACACATTTGGCTTCAATACTTCCTGCACATACTTGATGTAACGAGCGTCCTGGCACGCAGCCTCCAGTTTATCCATCGACTCGTAGTCCACTGCCGTAAAAAACGGCCAATCGCATTCAGGATCGATCCGCTTTCCGCACTTCACACTGAGGACCTCAGGAATTTTAAGAAGGGTCATACGCGTGCTTCGCATCATGTCTTCAACCGCCGAAGGAGGTAACTCTGGTTTGAGTTTGAAGAGCACTATATGGTGGACCATGGGCGGTATGTTTTTAGCGGTGGGTCTGGATGAAGCAAGCACTATTCGGACCCTATTTCTCAATCTCTGCCGACCCATTTCATTGATTGCAGGGTGCTCGACATGAACCCCTAATGTGTCCTGAAAAGGTATTCGCTCCATAAATTGATCTCGAAGCTTCAGAGTGCGCCGAGATACATTTTTACCCATGAACGAGTCCCCAAACCCGATTTGGCGACACCGTTTTCATCAATGCCGCAAAGATTATACTCGTTCTTCTCTAGCTGCAGAAACGAAACGAGGCAAGTTTTCAAACCTGCCTCGAAGTA
Organism: uncultured Verrucomicrobiae bacterium; assembly: GCA_963805815.1. Taxonomy (GTDB): domain Bacteria; phylum Verrucomicrobiota; class Verrucomicrobiia; order Chthoniobacterales; family Chthoniobacteraceae; genus CAWDWA01. The sequence continues at coordinate 534,985 of CAWDWA010000017.1, read as the reverse complement.
TGTCCTAAATTTGAAATTTACACTTAAAACGGACTGCAAGGCTAACCATTGCTTTTCCAATTGAGAACTCCCTTTTTCAAAGCGTAAACATATCCCACCGTGAGTATTGCGACAAAACTGAGCATGCTCCAAAAAATGAGTCCGCCTGACTCAGCAAGGTATTTCCGATAGACAACTGCCCACGGGTACATGAATACGACCTCTATATCGAAGAGGATGAAAAGCATCGCGACGAGGTAGAACTTCACACTAAAACGCGGCTGAGCGCCGCCTTGTGGTACCATTCCACACTCATACGGCGTATCCTTGACCGCATTACGCCGACCAGCCCGACCAAGCACAACACTTGCAACCAACGCAACGGCCGAGAAGCCGACAGCGACCAGAATCTGAAGCAGTATCGGAACGAACTCCTCAGCCATACAGTCTCAAAACAGTTGGATTTCGAATTAAGTCGATCACGCTGCAGCAGTTGCATTCGCCTGAGCAGTCGCAAGTGCAGCGGGAAGGCCCTTGTATTTCTTCCCGTTCTTCTTCACAAGACCGCGGGCGACGAGATTTTGTAGCTTTTCGTAGGCGCGCAGCCGGAGCATTTCTTCACCACCACTGGCAGCATTGCGGGCACGAAGGTTTTCATGTACCACTTCGAAAAGTTCTTTGAATTCGAACGACTTTCTCTGCGAAAGAACAGACACGAGTTCCTCTGTAACGAGATCAGGAACCCGACGGGAAAAAGCATTCTTCTTCTGAATAGCCATAGGATATTCACAATAGCACCCCCCTGCCGGAAAACGAGCTTTTATTTCAGGGGCGATTGCTCCAAACCGGGGAATCCAGCGGAACCTTGATGCTATGGATTATCAGGCTTTGACTCGGGTGTCTGTGAGGGTATTGACGAAGTCGGAACTGTGTGCGAGAGACCTCGAAAACTTCCCCCTGCGGTCATCAGTGCTCCGCTCTCCAATTGTTGCTTCACGATCGGATAAAGGGCAACTCCTCCACCCACCGCAGCGGCAATCAACGATTGATTGACAGTCATAGGACCGACGGATTCCGTCAATATGCCATCCGCCACTTCCGCCTGCGAGTAGACCATGGGACTGAGGTATTTCGTGATGGAGTCAACAGAAGGAAGCTTCGAAGGGTCCATCAACGGGTTCGACGGCGCAACCAGGACGGACCACGTCGTGAGTATGCTATGCGCCAACTTGTAGATCCGATCAAACAAGGCAGGCGCATCGACGTAGGCGAACGTGAGTGTGGGGGTGATTACCGAAGTCGACGCTCTATCGAAGCTCGCGGAACCCAACAGAGCCCGCTTCCCCAAAACCGCCTGCTCGAGGCCTGCCCTGATATCCTCAAGGCTCAAACCGATCACGGCGTAGTTACGAGAAAGAGCGATTGAAGGAGGCGGAAACCATGAACTCCCATTGTGAACAAGTGAATAATAGACACCACCCTCAATCTCACAACGACTCAGAGCCGCACCGGCCACCCCGGCTTCCGCTACTGTGTCAAGAAGCTTCTCCGCTTCTTCGAAGTTCCTCACATCGAGAATCATAAGCAAGGAAGGCTGGTTCCGATCCTCAGGCCAGGAAAGCATCGTTCCAATCTCGGTTCCAAATGCGTTTTTTATGTCATTCAAAGTGATTCCGTGAGCTTCAAAGGCAGCAATCGTTCCCTTGAAAACCTGAAGCACACCGGTCAAATCGAGGCTTGTATCTGGAAACTCGATCTCATCCGGAATATCGAATCTCGAAGCGTAAAAAAACTGAGTCTGCGCCGAGGTAAAAGCCAAAGCCGCCTTCTCGAGTGGTTCTCCTGCTTTTTCACCTGGCTTCAACACGAATGTCGTATCTCTGATGTTCTGCCCGTCGAACTTTGTCGCCGCCGCAAGCGCACGAACTTCTCGAAGTTCTTTTACTTTGGTGGCACTGAGTGTTTGGCCGCTAACGCTTAGCAGAGATAAGAATCGCGCGATCAGCGACTCGGTTTGGACAAATAGAAACGCTTCGGGATTCTGCGGCATCCTCGAAACGCATTTCTTGAAATAGGGATTTTTTTCCAGTGTCTCAAAACTCAAAGCGCTGTATGCACCCAGACTGTCAAGTGTCTGCTCGAGCAAATCAACGCTGTTGGCGATGAGATACCAGCGCTGGTGAAAGCTTGCGGCAAGAGTCTTGCCACGGAAATGGAACATCTGTACCTCATGCCCAGCGTGCATCGCGATGTCGAAGCGTCCCGTCGGTGCCACCTCCTGCATCTTCGTTTTCAACTCATTCAGAAGCACTTCGACATCGCCCCGATCCCCGGAAAATTCAACCCCCCCAATCACCGTAGGAGCGTCATCGGTGACTGCGATAAAGGCTTGGATTGGGTCGATTTTCGCGACTTCTTCGAGCTTCGCCTTCGTGGTCTCGAAATGAGGAATGGCCGCTTCAACAAGGTCGAGATATGCGGCAACATCACTTTCGCGCGCCATCTTGCGCAGTGACGTCTTCTGCCACGCCTCCCTTGTTCTGGGAACGTTCGGCAAATGCAAAAACAAAATCGTTTCGGAGGGAAGGATCGAAGGAATTTCTAACGTCACCATTCCCCACCGCTTCTGAATAAAAACAACAGAGGCGACGATTACGGCAACGACAACGACGAGGACGAGCGGGAGAAATTTCTTCATAAGTAAAGTTCAAGCTCTAATTTCAGAGGCATTGAGCGTGCCATTAGACAGCCGAGTCTCTGCAGGCAAACGCATTCGATATTTCGCATCAAGGTTGTTGGAATGTCCCGATCGCCTTAATTCCGCTCCGGTCGACTTCGAAAACTTCCAGACTCACGGGGTACGATGTAGCCTTGTAGGCGCGGATGACCATTGGAGCATAATCCTGAAAATCACTGGCGAGTTTGGGAAATGCGTAGACGAGAAATCGATTCGGGATGATGGCGAGAAACTCCGGCCCAAAAATTTCAGAGAACATCTGCTGAAAAGCAGGGGTAATTGCACACGCAACGACCAGCGGGCGGTCGGAATGAATTGCAACGTATTCCACGATTCCATCAGAATCCCGATGAACCTCGGGTTTCAGCGACTCGAGAAACGCGGAGGCATTTTTCGTCGCCTGATCACGAAAGACCGTCCAATCCACACCAACGGCCTCGAAAGTTTCGTTTGAGAACAGCTCTACGCTCAGGCCACGAGTAAATGCAGCTGCAAACATCGAGCGATTGGAGCCCGGCACCTCAATCGCAACCGACGGGCGCATGAACGACGGTTCAATCAACACCCACCAATCGGAGGGAGGTGGAAGTGGCGAAAATTCTTCGGCGATAGCTCTCCATGCAAGAAAAGTCAGGGCGAATGCCGTTCCAAATTTGCACTTTGCACGTTGGGCTTTGACCCTATGCTTCATGACGTGATCACCTTCCTGAACGGGATGCTCGCAGAAGCGCTGCCCACCCAGATCGTTGTCGAAGTTCAAGGGGTTGGATACCAGGTGCTCATTCCGCTTTCGAGCTACGACAAACTTCCCACGGTCGGGTCGCGAATCAAGATCTTAACGCACTTACAGGTCCGTGAAGATGCCCACGTGCTTTACGGCTTCATGAGTCCGGCAGAACGCGACCTGTTTCGGCTTCTGATTCATCACGTATCTGGCGTCGGTCCCAAGCTCGCTTTGGCTGTGCTTAGCGGAATATCCGTTTCCATGTTCAAGACAGCGGTGGTTAATAGCGATGCTGTCTCAATCTCGAAGATCAGTGGCCTGGGTAAAAAAACTGCCGAACGGATCGTGCTCGAGTTGAAGGACAAGGTCGGCGTGGCAGCCGCATGGGAAGCTGCCAGCGCAGAGCATGCACCGTCGGAAGCAGAGGCAGAAGTAAACGACGCCGTGCTTGCGCTGATCTCCCTGGGTTATAAGCAGGTCGATGCACACAAAGCAGTCAAAAAGGCTGGCGCCGGGGAAAAAGACCTGAGTGCCGGGAATCTGATCCGCGCCGCGCTCCGATTGCTGGCCTAACGCCCCATGAATTCCATCTCCGAGCACAACCGAGCCCTCGAAAAGGTATCCACCATTCGAAATGCGCTGCCGGATAGTGGATTGTTCGCCGAGAAAGACTGGCTGATTTCGCCGGAATCGATGCCGCTCACGGGCGATCAAATCATTGAACTTGGAAAACTCGGACATCGCCTGAACCTATTCACGCGTGCATGCAACAATCTTTACCAACTTAGCGCTCAGGGCAGAAGATTTCCATGGGTCTCCCAATATCTGGACCAGGGAAAGCCGCCCGAGCTAATCGAAATCGCGAGAAACAAGCGTCTGCGAAATGAGATTCCTCAGGTGATTCGGCCGGACATCATTCTCACAGAAAACGGCTTCAAAATCACGGAACTCGACAGCGTCCCGGGCGGAATCGGATTGACCGCGTGGCTGAGCCAAAATTATGCAAATCTCGGCGATCCCGTACTGGGTGGAGCTAAAGGCATGCTGGAGGGATTCACTTCTGTGTTCCCGCGAGGCGACATACTCGTTTCGGAAGAATCGGCAACTTACCGACCCGAAATGATATGGCTGGCCGATCAGCTTCGCAGCAGCCAAATCACAGTGCACGACGCTGAGAGCTACAATCTGGCCAAGGAAAAGCCTCAAGCGATCTACCGCTTCTTTGAGAATTTTGATCTTGCGAACATTCCTCCGGCGCGAGCCATCATGGAAGCTGCAGCCCGCGGTGAGATTCATGTAACGCCACCATTCAAACCTCACATGGAGGAAAAAATGTGGTTCGCGTTCTTCTGGATGAGACCACTACGCGAATTCTGGCGCCAGGAACTGGGAGAACGTCACTGGCGGGAACTACAGAAGGTCATTCCTCAAACCTGGATTCTTGATCCACAGCCGCTACCGCATCACGCGGTGATTCCGGAACTGAATGTGCAATCCTGGGAAGAACTCGGTCATTTCAGCCAAAAGGAACGCAATTTGGTCTTGAAGATAAGCGGCTTTTCAGAGATGGCATGGGGCAGCCGGGGGGTCGAATTGGGAGAGGACCTATCCCAGAGGAACTGGCAGGAAGAATTGAAACGGGCAGTCTCCGAATACGAGCAGCATCCATACATTCTCCAACGATTCCACAAAGGGCGGATTATTCACCATCCGTACCAAGATAGGAAAACCGGCGAAATCTCCATGATGAAAGGGCGAGTGCGACTTTGCCCATACTACTTCATCGTCGAAGGAAAATCACAGCTCAAAGGAGCTCTTGCCACAATCTGTCCCGCTGACAAAAAATTGCTGCATGGCATGAAGGATGCCATTCTCGTACCGGCCGCTGAAGTGATTGGGAGGTAATTCTTGCCCGAAAATCCCCGCTAAGCCTGGCAGCGCTTCAAACCCTCTTCGATCGCAGCGCCGTCCAGGTTCTTTCCAATAAATACGAGCTGGCTCCCACGGGTTTCATTTCTATCCCAAAGCCGGTCCCAGAATACGGTGAAGCGGTTATTCACGCCGTGGAAGATCGCCCGGCGCGGGTTGCCATCGATCCAGATCAACCCCTTAGATCGAAAGACCTGCTGCTCTTCGGTCAAGGACTCGACGAAGCATTCAAATCGCTCGATACTCTCGATACTGAAAGGACGATCAAATCTATAGGCGAACGACCCGATACCATTATGGCTTCGCCCGCGTAGCTCGTCCAAAAACTCGGGATCAGCCATGAGTTTACGTTAGACATCGAACGCGTTCATGTCGAGTAGTTCACTCAGTTTGACCTTCGCATGGTTCGTCCTGAAAAGGCATCCAGTCGACTCTGCCCAAAAATTCGCGCGCCCCGCGGTCTCGGCTTCGAAAAAACGGCGGCTTCGAATGTGAAGCCGCCGGTTGAGAGATTTCGATCTGATTGGCCAAGATTACATTCCTGACCAACGCGGCAGAATGAGTTACTTTTTCTTCAGAAGGGGAAGACCCGTTTTGCTGTTTTCGGAAACAACATATCCGGCAGGAAGTTGGTCGATTGCACCCTCCTTGGGTTCACCGGCAAAATAGTAAAGGGTCACAGTTTGTCCTCCCTTGAGCTGCTGTTTTCGCTCATGAAGATAATAGGTTTTGCCGGATTTCTTGCTCTCTACTTGGTAAGGCATATTTTTTGTCTCTTGGTTTAAACTATCGTCGAATGGTCAGAACCGTGATCCGTCTCAGATCAGGCCCGCCTTTTTAAGCGTGGCATACGCCCCATTTTTCGTCACTGTTTTAATTGCCCGCGCCGAAAGCTTTACAGAGACATAGCGTTTGAGCTCCGAAACCCATATCCTCCGCTTCTTCAGGTTCGGAGTAAATGAGCGGGGAGTGTTTGCCGTGACGTGACGTCCAACACCGCCTTTTTTCTTTGCCATACCGCGACGGTGGATGATGTGGCCGCGGGATGGCTTCGCCTGTGTAACGCTGCAGATTCTCGACATAATTGGACTCCTAGGAAAAAGGCCGAAAGCGTCGCCTTGACTCCGCGCTCGGTCAAGAACTTTTCTGCACCGATTGACTTTCAACTTTTCACGCAGATGATCGCCGTCTCCTTCATGCTGATCGATACACACGCTCACCTCGATTTTCCCGAATTCAAACAGGATATTGATGAAGTAGTTGAACGCGCTACAGAAGCCGGCGTAACACGCATCATCACAATTGGGACATCGCTCCAAAGCTGCGCGTCGTCGATCGCTCTCGCCGACCGATATGAGCAGATTTATGCCGTCGTCGGCATCCATCCCACTTCTGAACCCGAGAAACACCCGAATGCTATCGGTGAACTGCGTAAGCTCGCTGCTCATCCAAAGGTGTTGGCCATCGGAGAAACCGGCCTCGATTTTTATCGCCTGCCAAGCAGCGAGTCCGAAAAGACGGGTTCAATCAAGATCCCGCGTTCCGGTACGCGATCGGACGAGGCAACGAGAGCGTCCACTGAGGATGATGCCTATAAGAACCGACAGCGCCTTCTCTTCCGTCAGCAACTCGATCTTGCGGCGGAACTCAGTCTAAACGTGGTCATTCACCAGCGCGATGCCTGGCAGGACACTCTGGATATCCTTGACAGGTATGCGGGGCAACTCCGTTGCGTTTTCCATTGTTTCGGCGGCACTCCACAGCAAGCAGCGACGGTGCACGAATTGGGACACCTGATTTCCTTCACCGGAATCGTAACATTCAGGAACGCTGCCATCGTCAGAGAAACCGCAGTCGCCATCCCCGGCAATGGTTTCATGCTTGAAACGGACTGCCCCTACCTGGCTCCGGTGCCCTATCGTGGCAAACGGTGCGAACCGGCATTCACAAGAGACACCGCAAAACTCATCGCTGACCTTCGCGCCGTCTCAATTGAAGTCCTCGCCAAACAGACAACGGATACGGCAGAGCACTTTTTTCACTGTTCCCGCTGAACGGCGAAACCCTCTCGTCAACCAACATTTTATTCGTCGGTGCGCTGCAACCGGCGAATCCATTCAGAAATCTGCGTCGCGTACCGGTCGCTGCCATTGCTCTGGTAAATGTAATAGAGATTCGCCAATGTCCTGGTAAATATCGTGAGCGAGGTTGCCCGCTGAAAATGAACGGAGCGGGCAGACATTTTCTGGCGCGCGAGCATGTCTTCGCAGTCTGATATCGAGATAATCTTTCCGCGCTCGAAAGGATCGAACAGCACCCGTTCATGCCGTACGATGAAATGGCCAGGGAAATTAACGCCTTCCAATTCGAATCCAGCACGTTTCGCGACAAGAATGTAAATCACGCTGAGGGAGATCGGAATTCCGAGCCGCGTCTCGATCACGCGGGTCAACAGCGAGTTGTGCGGGTCATAATAATCCGTTGAATTCCCCCGCAGGTTGAGCCCGTGTCCCAGAAACTCTCCCATCAGCCGAATTCGTTCGCGTGGCGACGCAACATTCGCGGTGATCGTGGCGAGTCGTTCGCCCCAGTGATCAAGTTGACGAACGTAATTTGGTATGTGTACACCCGGACTAATCGCGCGGGCAAGGAGCCAGCTTGCTTTTTCCAGATCTCCGGACCGCGCAAAATGATCACACATAGTCCCGAGTTCGCGGGATGCTATGCGAGAATCGATCTCGGCGAGGATTCCTCGAACGTGATTCGCAACGACCTTACTTTCGCAGGTCAGCAACTCTTTGAGCCCATCAATCGCTTCTTCACCCTTTTCGAGAAGCTGTGCCTTCACGAGGTTTACTGTATGTGGATCATCATCGCTCAATAACCGCACAATTGCGTCACGCTGTTCGAACATTTGATCTGATCAATCACTAAAAACTTCTACTGAGTGAACCCTGCCCGGGGTGCAGTGAATATTCAGGTTAATTGGACGACAACAGACCGAACAATCTTCGATCGTTGAGTGATCACCCTGCGTTGTGTCGACTACCCAGGAGTAAGCTACTCCACAGTGAGGACATCGAAGTTCCATTTCGATAAGAGGGCTCATCGCGTTACGAAGCGTCAAGCTTGCTCGGGAAACTCAATTCTCGGAGCATCACTCCACAAGTCCTCCAGACTATAAAAATCGCGTTTCGACTCGTGGAATATGTGAACCAACACATCGGAGTAATCGAGAACCACCCATTGGCTCAACGGATATCCATCCACCGCAATCGGAGACAGGCCAAAGTTTCGCTTCAATTTCTCCTCAATTTCAGTTGTGATTGCTTTCAATTGAGGCTCGGAACTTCCCGAACAAATTACAAAAAAATCAGTAAAGCTCGAAATCCCCCTCAAATCGAGAACGACCACACGTTCCGCTTTTTTGTCCGCTGCGGACCGCGCACAGAGCCGGGCTAATTCTTCGGAACTAATCAGCGGTCCTCCATATACAGGGCGTTTGATTCGATGATTTCGCGAACACAATCCGGAACGAAATACCGAATGGACAAACCTTTTGCAACGCGCTCCCGAATCTCGGTGGCTGAAATATCTATCTGCCGCCGAAGAACGGGATAGGGCCGCACCGTCGAATCGTCCCCGCGAGTGAGAATCACGAACGTTACCAGGCGCTCCAGTTCTTCGATCCGCCTCCATGTGTGCAACTTCGGGAGGTTATCAGCCCCGATCAAGAGAAAGAACTCCTCACCGGGAAAGTAATCATGCATGTGAACCACCGTATCAATCGTGAAAGAAGTACCCCCTCGCTCGAGTTCCGTGGGGTCACATTCGAGCCCAGGTTCCTCCTCGATCGCTGCATATACCATGGCAAGTCGGAATTTCGGGTCGACCGCTGTGCCAGAAACTTTATGTGGAGAAACCACGTTTGGGACGAAAAACATCCGATCAAGCGCAAGCACCTCCATCGCATCACGCGCAAGAATGAGGTGACCGTTATGGATGGGATCAAAAGTTCCACCGTAAATTCCAATCTTCATGCTACAGCAATCAACATCATATCAGTCAAATCTTCGGATTGCGTGGAATTCCCGCCGCAAGATTCCTTCCGAGCAAAGTGCCACTCATACGACCGTGAATCGGTGATACCCTTTTGGGAATTTTCATTTTCAGCTCGGTCATAAGGGGCTACGGTCCGAAGTCTATGGAAGGCATTTTGCCCGGTCAACTTCTGCTCGTGGGAGTTCCAGGACCCGTATTGGACAAGACCACCGCCGAACTCTTCCGCGAGATTCAGCCTGGCGGATTCATCTTGTTCACGAGGAACATACAAAGCCCGAATCAACTCCGAAAATTAATCGACGACCTGAGAGATCTTAGCCGTATCGAGCCGATTATCACCATCGATCAAGAGGGAGGACGCGTATCCCGACTTCGGAAAATTGGCAGCGAACCACCGAACGCCCAGCAACTCCGGAATTCGGGCAAAATCGAGCTGATCCAAAGGCACGGGAAAATCACTGGCAGGCTGCTTCGCCTGTATGGATTTAACCTGGATCTCTGTCCCGTGCTCGACATCTCTTTCGACGAAGGTGCAGACAACTCCCTTCGCGGGCGATGCTATGGAAGTTCCGTCAAGCAGGTGATTGAACTTGCTGGCACATTTAACGACGCCATGCGCGAAGAAGGCGTCGCAAGCTGTGGCAAACATTTCCCAGGTTACACTTTCGCCGGGCTCGACCCCCACCACGAACTCCCCACAATCCGCCGTACACGCTCAGAACTGGACGGGACAGAACTGGCGGTTTTTCGTCATTTCATTAATCGCATCGACAGCATGATGGTTGCACACGCCCTCTATCCCTCGCTCGACGATGGAAGCACCCCGTCATCCCTCTCTCGAAGCGTCGTAACAGGCTTGCTCCGAAGCGAAATGGGGTTCAAAGGACTTGTTATGACCGACGATCTCGATATGGGTGCAATTCTAAATCACTACAACTTCGAGGACATAATCCGTCTGGCAATCGAAGCAGGAAATGACTTGGCGATGATATGTCATCGCATTGAAAAAGCGCGTGAGGCAAAGGCCATCCTCGAAAAACTTCCCATCTCGATACTCGACCAACGCCTTGAGACCGTCCATCAATTCAAAAAACGGCTAATCCCACCTGATGATTTCAGTGAGGAAGAGTTTCGCCTCCGCGATCGAGAGGTTTGGCAGCTTCGTGTCGATACGATCGGGAACGTGGCCGCAGCAAAACGGAGCCCGGAGGACGGAAAGCGTTCGCCTGTCGAACTATATTAGAATTTCGTACTATTTTCCTATGCTGCACGATCTGGAACAACTTCTCGTCCTTCAGGATCGCGATCGAAAGATACGCACCATGCGCGCCGAACTCGCCGCTGCTCCTGCCGAGCGCCAACAACTCGAGAGTCGCTTGGAAGCTGCCGGCGCACATTTGGAAAAGGTCAGAAAAGAGGCGCGAGAACTCGAAGTCGAACGAAAACGGCTCGAAGTCGAAGCGCAGTCCAAACGCGCCAGTATCGCTCGATTCAAAGTGCAACAGTTCCAGACGAAAAAGAACGATGAATTTCAAGCGCTCTCTAATGAGATCGAGCGCTTCACCAATGAGGTCGAGAAAATCGAAGACAAGGAACTTGATCTGATGGAAAGAGCGGAGGCGGTAAAGAGCCAGATTATCGAAGCCGAAATTGCCGCGAATCTTGCTCAGCAGCAGGTCCGCAGCCAGATCGCCGATCTCGAGCAAAAAATCAAATCAATCGAAGAGCGACTCGATTCCCTGGAAAGTGAGCGTGCAGAAATTGCAAGAACAATCAGTGAAGACGTCCGCGATCGTTATCAACGTCTTTTCAAGAGCAAAGGCGATTCGGCAGTCGTCGCACTTCGCCATGAAGTCTGCATGGGATGCCATATGAAGATTACAACCCAGACTGCCGTGCGAGTCAAAGGTGGCAACGAACTCGTTAGCTGCGAACAATGCGGGCGGATCTTGTATCACGAGGACTGATGCATTGGCATGGCCGATTATAAGCAGTTCCTGAAGCGTCTGGTTTCGGTTAAGGATACCCGAACGCTCCGCTGGTTTCTGGCGCTACGTGAAAACCCGCGGAGTCTGAATCATCACGCGCAGATGGTGCGTGCCGCCGTCCATTCGGCTCGAAAATACACTAAATTGCTTCCGCATTTGCTTTACGACGGCGGCGAAAACCACCTCACCGAATGGCTCAAAACACAAGGAGTCCCGGTTCTTCACTGCCGCACGCGGCTCGACGATGCGCTTCAGCAGTTTGACGATGATATGGCCCGGGAGATCGCCCGGGGGACATTCCTCCGACTCGAAATTCCGCGAATCATGCGCGAAAACGCATGGAAGGATCCATTCGTCTTATACACCGACTGCGACGTGCTGTTTCTCAAGGAAGTGATTCCGGAACTGCTTGCTATTCAACCGTCAAAATTTGCTGTTGCGCCTCAGACCAAGAAGACCGATTACCTCAAAATGAACGCAGGGGTGATGTTGGTGAACGTTCAGGGAATGAGCGAAGACGAGGACGCATTTTTCGAATATTGCCGGGCAAACATGGCAAAACTTCGAAATTCAGCGTGGGATCAAGGTGCCTACCGAGAATTTTACGCCGGCAAATGGGACAAACTCGCGCCGGAATTCAACTGGAAACCGTATTGGGGCGACTCGTCGAACGCCCGCATCGTTCATTTTCACGGACCAAAACCTTTTCAATCCGATCTCGGCGACGTGGAACGCGCCACAGACCTGGTCACACGTCTCGCATCGGGAGATTACCAGAAGCTTTCCCGCATGTGGAGATCGGTACTCGCAGAGACCGGATGGCGCGATTCTGGTTGACTCAAACTTCAACCTCTTTTTCGTCGGTAGGTATGAGCGCACCTCACTAGGATTTCAATTTTGAGCAAATTACGCCGATGGATCCGCGCCGCGGCTGGCGCACCGGTAGAGTATCCCTATGCCGGTGGCACAAGATTATGAGGGATAATTCCGCTCCGTCGACCACAGGCGCGATACTGAGGCCAGATGCCAAGAATTCCCGAAGAGACCGTCCAGCAAGTCGCTGATGCAAGCGATATCGTTGAAGTAATTGGAGGGTATTTTCCTCTGAAGCGGTCGGCAGGCACGTTTAAGGCGCTGTGCCCTTTTCACAGTGAAAAAACGCCTTCCTTTATGGTGAACCCGCAGCGACAAACATTTCATTGTTTCGGGTGCGGAGCAGGCGGAAGTGTTTTCCGGTTCGTCATGCTTTACGAAAATCTCGATTTTCCCTCCGCAGTGAGGCGGTTGGCGGAACGAACGGGCATTCGAATTTTGGAGGAGGAACTGGGCGCCGAGGATCAACGTGAAGCGATCGTTCGGCGTCGGCTGTTGGCTCTTCATGCGGGGGCGGCGGATTGGTTTCACTCTCTATTAATGAAAACAGTCGCTGGGAAGCCTGCCAGGGACTATCTGCGCAGCCGGGGGCTCAACGGACAGATCGCGGCAACCTGGAAGATCGGGTATGCGCCTGATTCATTCGAGGCGTTCACAGACTGGGCACGCCAGAAGGGATTTTCGGAAGTCGAGCTGGTCCAGAGCGGAATGGTGAAATTGAGGAACGAAGAGAATCCACGCAGCGCGTTTTACGACCGGTTTCGCAACCGCGTGATGTTCCCAATCTGCAATGATTACGGCGAAGTGATCGGGTTCAGCGGAAGGACTCTGGAAAAAGAAACGCAGTCTGCAAAATACCTGAACTCGCCGGAAACTATGCTCTTTTCAAAGAGCCATGTGCTTTTCGGCCTGCACAAGACGAAACGAGCGTTGATTGAAAAACGGTCGGCGATTGTGTGTGAAGGACAGCTCGACCTGATTACTGCCTTCGAGGCCGGGATTCAGAACGTGATCGCGCCCCAAGGCACAGCGTTCACGGAGAAACAGGCGCGGATCCTGAAGCGTTTTGTGGACGAGGTCGTTCTTTGTTTCGATGCGGACACGGCGGGACAGAAGGCGGCGGAGCGTTCACTGCCGGCGCTGCTCGAAAACAATCTCTTCGTCCGTGTCGCGGAAATGCCCAATGGACACGATCCGGACACGTTGATTCGAGAACAGGGTGCGGACTTATTTACGAGACTGATTGAGGGAGCAAAGGACTTCTTCGATGCGATGATTGACCGTCAGTCTCTCCGTCCAGACTTTGCGACGCCCCGAGGCAAGCTGGAGTTTACAAAGCAAATCTCGGGATTTATTAGCCTGATACGTGACGCAATTACGCGGGATGCATTCATTCACAAGGTTAGCATTCGGTTGGAGATTCCGGCGGATGACATTAGGAGTCTTCTGCGCCAGCCGTTGAAACCACGCGGCGACCAGGAGAAGAGTGACCCGCCCCCCTCCCTGATACCCACCTTCCGTTTGCTTTGTCTGCTCATGCTGCGCGACCCGAAGTCAAGCGATTGGTTGAGGGAACAAGCTTGGGATGAGTATCTTGCAGATGAACCGGAGGCAGAATTTCTCAGAACGCTGTTTAAGCATGATTTTAAGCCCGGGGACAGCGGATCGATCGCCAGCCTGAGCGCTTCCCTGTCAGCAAGGGAGGAATCTGTCATTTCTTCGCTCCTTCTCGAGCCATTACCGGAGCGTCCGGCGGCGGTTCTTGCGGACTGCTGGTCGGACGTGCAACGCCGAAAAATCAATCGACGACTGGCTTCAATTTCCGCCCGGCTTCGTCGTCCGGAACTCCCGACGGAAGATATATTAAACCTTCAGAAAGAAACAGTTGACCTGAAACAGCGACTCATAGATATTGCGCGGCCCTTGCCTCCGAGCTCGTGACAGTGAGGGTTTTCGCACCGGTCAACCAAGCGGTCCCTATGCCAACAACTTCTATTCAAGCTACGACAACACCGAGCCAAACCCGACAAGCAAAACCAAAGACCGCCGGCAAAACGGCGAAAAGCGGCAAGCCCAAGGTCTTAACCAGAACAAGAAATTCAGCCAGAACGAATGGCTTGAAATCGCGCAAAGCGGTCGTGAGAGAGGCAGATGATAAGACCGGGATCACGACGAATATTCAGGGAAACTCCCCCCATAACGCTGAAGATTCAGCGAGCCGCGCAGGTGGCAAAAACGGCAACCATGAGCCTGCGGAGAACACATCAGACGTCCGATCTTTAGGTTCAAACCAGGATTCGGAACAGTTCGGCACCGAAATCCAGAGCAAGATTCGCGAGTTGATCAAACTCGCAAAAGAGCAGGGATACCTCACCTTTGAAGATCTCAATGAGGCACTTCCCGACACTGTGAACGACGCCGATGAGATGGACCAGATCATCGGGAGTTTGCGCGCGATGGAGTTCGACATCATCGATGCGTCGCAGGTGGACAATTACAAGGACGGCAAGAAGGATCAGGATGATGAGGGGGAAGAAAAGCCCGAGCCAAAGCTCGACATTCTCGACGACCCGGTCCGGATGTATCTCAAGCAAATGGGCCAGGTGCCGCTGCTGACACGGGAGCAGGAGGTCGAAATTTCAAAGCGAATCGAGGACGCGGAATTGATGGTGCAAAAGCATATCAATCAATTCGGGTTCATTTCCCGTGCATATCTCGATCTGGCGAATCGACTCAATGAAGGCGGCGAACGTTTCGATCGTGTGATTCTCGACAAGAAAATCGAGAGCCGGGAGCGCTACATGAAGAATCTGCCGAAACTTTGTGACAGCTTGGAAAACTCAACCGAGAAGGTCGCCCAATGTTACCAGGAGCTCGTCTCAAATGCTGAAACGAGCGAGAGTACCGATTCAGCCCAGGAAGAATTCAAAAAGTCACACGAAGCGCTGCTAAAGATCTATCCGAAATTTTATTTCAAACAAAAGGTCACTGAGGAGTTTGTATACCTCGCAGATGAAAATTTCCGGCTCATCGGACGGCTGAGTAACGAAGCGGCCCGCTTCGAATTGGCAGACATGCCGGAGAGGCTCGAGCAGGTCAGGAACAAGCTTCGAGAGATTCAGCTCCGAAGCTGGATGAGCCCAGAACAATACAACGACAACTACAATGCATTGAAAGTTTGGCTCCGGAAGGCGCTCAAAGCGAAGACCGAGATGGTCGAAGCCAATCTCAGGCTCGTTATTTCCATTGCGAAGAAATATACAAACCGTGGGCTTTCGTTCCTTGACCTGATTCAGGAGGGCAACATGGGTCTGATGAAGGCAGTTGAAAAGTTCGAATATCGCCGCGGTTACAAGTTCTCGACCTACGCAACGTGGTGGATTCGGCAGGCGATTACCCGCTCTATCGCCGACCAGGCGCGCACGATTCGCATTCCGGTGCATATGATCGAGACGATCAACAAACTAATGCGAGTGCAGAAGCAACTCGTCCAGGAATATGGTCGCGAACCGACTCCTGAAGAAGTAGCGGACGAGATTCAACTCCCTGTCGACCGCGTGCGAGCGGTCTTGAAGATGGCTCAGCAGCCGATCTCGTTGCAATCGCCTGTCGGTGAGAGTGACGATACGAGCTTCGGTGATTTCATCGAAGACAAGGGCGCCGAGAACCCGAGCGACATGACCGCAATCGGTCCTGTTGAAAGAAAAGATCAAGGATGTGCTCGAGACTCTCACGGAGCGGGAACGACAGGTACTGGAGCAGCGATTTGGGCTCGTGGACGGCTACAGCCGCACTTTAGAGGAAGTCGGACGCCAGTTCAAAGTAACTCGGGAACGCATTCGTCAAATTGAAGCGAAAGCACTCCGCAAGATGCGACATCCGACTCGCATTCGCCAGCTTGAAGGATTCCTTGAGGCGAACGAAGCCTGATCCATTGCTTTAGGGATATTATTTACACGAGCTGATGCTGAAAAGGCGAGGCGCGCCACATTCAGCATCAGCTCGTGTTTTATCAGCACTGTCACCAAGGAGATAGACGAACAATCTGGTCGGCTCCCCTGACGACGAGCGAGTGGCATTGGCGAACTTCTCAGTCCATATTTTCCCACCTCCGATATTCGATTCTCATTTCGGCGCCAGCAAATCGGGTCGAACCCGCTTGGTTTTTTCCAGCGCCTGCTCGAATCGCCAAATCGCTATCTTCCGGTGATTTCCTGAAAGCAGAATCTCAGGCACTTTCCATCCGCGATACTCCAACGGTCTCGTATATTGCGGAAATTCCAGTAGACCCGTCGCGTGGGAGTCATCGATCGCCGAGGCTTCGTCGCCAAGAACTCCGGGAATGAGTCTTACCACAGCATCAGTGAAGACTGCCGCTGCAATTGCACCGTTCGTCAGAACATAGTCCCCGATGGAAACCTCGTCATCCACCAGATGATCGATTACCCGCTGATCTACCCCTTCGTAGTGTCCGCAAATGAGAATAAGGTGCTGCCCAAGGGAATACTGTCTCGCCAATTGATGATTGAACAATCGTCCAGCAGGCGACATGAGAACCACTTGCGAATCGGCGGTTTTGAGGCTTTCGACTGCCAGAAAAATGGGCTCTGCTTTCATTACCATCCCCTGCCCTCCGCCGTAGGGTGCGTCGTCGGTAATGTGGTGCTTGTCCTGCGCCCAGTCGCGAAGATTATGAACGTGAACCTGCAAAAGACCCCGATTCTGCGCCCGCTTCATCATACTTTCACTGAGCGGTCCCTCGCAGATTCCAGGAAAAAGCGTCAGAATATCAATTCGCACGTCAGCAACAAGTTCTGGATAATTCGCCTCTTTTCCACAAGTTCGCACGCATTGTGAGGTTTTTGCCGATGAAACATTTCAGACACGTCCTGTAATAGAGTCCGGGAAACAGGATGATGCTTGTTAATTAAGGCAAATGTTCGACACATCCGATACGGAATTGGAATTTTGGATACGGGGCCGAATTTTCGTTTCAAATGAAATCCTGCCGCAGCCAATCGGGCAATTTCGGTTCTCTCGAAATACCGGCTGTTCCCGGAAGTTTTTTGGACCGTAACGAAGCACGGTCCGCAGAAAAACCTTATTCAAATAGAGTTATGAAATCCCACGCACGGGGTTCATTCAAATCTGCAGTTTTAGTAAGTTCGGTTTTCTCCTGAACGCAGTGAACAATTTCTGGACAAAGAGCTCGCCTTCGCCAAGCTCTCGCTACTCTTGAAGAACAAACGTCGTACAAGCGTAAAAAGACCACGCGCGTCCAGGGCCAGGACCAGAAAGCCGAAGGGCAGGTTGTTCCGCTTCCTTTGCCTCATCGTTCTGTTGGCAGGGGTAGGCGTCGCAGTATTTTACGCTATCTGGGCGTCATTTTACGATCTCGATAATCTTGATGTAATGCCGCAGCGATCCGCCGTTTACGACATGGATGGAGAGCTTTACAGCCGGATTCATGGTGAAAACCGCATCAAGGTGCCACTGGACCAGGTTTCACAGAGCTTTATCGATGCGCTTCTCGTTCGGGAGGACTCTCGGTTTTATAGTCACTTCGGCGTCGATCCAATCGGCGTCGTTCGCGCTATATTCCGGAACATCCACCGCGGAACCGTGAAGGAAGGCGCGAGCACGATCACCCAGCAGCTTGCGAGAAACAGCTTTACGCTCGGCGGACGCACGCTGCATCGGAAGATTTTGGAAGCCTTCGTCTCGTTACGTATCGAGATGGCATGCAGCAAGGACGAAATACTCCAGTATTATGTGAACCGGATCTACTTTGGATCGGGATACTGGGGGGTAGAAACTGCGAGTCAGGCTTACTTTGGGAAGCCCGCGGCGAAGCTTGACCTCGGTGAATCCGCGATGCTCGTCGGGCTTATTCGCAGCCCGAATCGATTCTCTCCGTTTAACAATCTCAAGGGAGCTACCCAGGAGCGAAACACCGTCCTCGATCGCATGCTCGCGGCAAATGTCATTTCGAAAGAAGAACACGACCGCGCAAAACGCACCAAACCGCGAATCTCGAAGAAGCCTCCTTATATCGCACAGGAGAACTACATCATGGATGCGGTACAGCGGGAATTGGACGTACTGCTGCGCGAACAACAGCTTGAGGAGGGTGGACTGAAGATTTACACGACGATTGATGGTCCGTTGCAGCAGAAGGCAAGTACAGCACTTGATGCCCATCTTCGAAAAATAGAAAGTCGAAGCGGCTATCCGCACCCAAAAAAATCTCAGTTTACAGAGAAACAACAGAAGGCCGAAGAGGAGACGCCATACCTGCAGGGCGCCGTGCTCGTCATGGACAATCGGTCTGGCGGGATCCGAGCCATGGTCGGCGGTCGCGATTTTAAGGAAAGCAAATACAACCGGGCCATCCCGCCGGTTCAGCGCCAGGTAGGATCGACTTTCAAACCGTTCGTTTACTACGCAGGCTATCGGATGGGCCTACTTCCTGGGGGCATCATCTCAGACTCTAAGATTGAGCAGGGCGAGTTGCGCACCGTCGGCAATTGGAGCCCGTCGAATTCCGACGGGAGATTCGGCGGCATGCTGCCCGCATCGCAGGGACTGATCCGTTCCCGCAACACCATGACCGTTCGCGTCGGGGACCGGGCAGGCATCAATGCGGTCCGGCAAACCGCAGAAGCGGCTGGCATCACGAATATCCCCGACAATCCGGCAATCTTCCTTGGCGCATTCGACGCGTCGTTGCAGGAGATGGTTGTCGCGTATTCCGTTTTTCCAAATGGCGGCATTCGCAAGCAGCCGTATCTAATCGAAAGGATTGATGACCAGTATGGGAATGTGCTTTATCGCGCAGCCCATGTGCAGGCACAGGTTCTGGATGCGGGAGACACGTGGCTGGTGGGCACGGCACTCGAACAAGTCATTAATTCTGGAACCGGGGCAAGCGCGCGCCGCCTCGGATTCAAAAATCCGGCCGGAGGAAAGACCGGCACCACCAACGACTATAGAGATGCATGGTTCATTGGGTACACGACATCGCTCACTTGTGGAGTTTGGGTTGGACTCGATCATCCGAGCACCATCATTCCCCGTGGGTATGGTAGCACGCTCGCGCTTCCCGTGTGGGTCTCCGTGATGCGTGCGGCTCGCTCCAATCGCTATCCAGCCGAAGACTTCAAGCCTCCTATTGCCCTGAGAAACGCTGAAGTCTGTGCAGTCTCGAATCAGTTGGCCACTACGGGATGTCAGAGCGCAGGAACCGCCTATACAATCGCGCTGCCAGTTACTGCGATTCCGGAGAGTATCTGCGAAGTTCATGGAGGTCGAGGCATTCCACGGGCCAGCGAAGTCCGTCGTCGTGATAGCGGTGACTCTTTGCCACAACGTGCATTTCAGTCCTTTAAGAAGTTCTTTGGCCGATAGGAAAGGGTGCTAGTTTCGCCCTTCACCCTCCAACGTCTTAGTTCAATGAACCGAATGATTTCCTGACTCCCGGAGATCAACTCACCCTCTCTCCGCGGTAAGTGCTCATAATTCCCTCCCTAGATCGGGAGAGCTAAGGTGCGACGTCACGGAAAGTCCGGCTTTTTCTGCGAGTCATATGTCTTCCTGTATCAAGCAACAGTAAGCGGCGTCTATTTATTGGAGCGTTTCCGCATGAATCTTCTCCGCAACATGGCGGTCACGTCGCGCACTTCAGACACTCCGGTCAACCATGCACATACAAAGAACACTCCCGCGGCAACGCCAATCGTCGCGACGACCGCGATAGTCTTGATCAAAAGTGGCATGCCGTCGAGATCCGTGAACATATAATGCTGCGCTGCCAGACAAATCGCACCTAACAGTGAACTTCCCAGGAGCAGTTTCACAAGTGTTGCAAAGATGCGCGCACTTTCGAGCCCTTTTGCGTGGCGACGCATCACCAGAAACAGGACCAGAAAGTTCGTCGTTGCCACCAGGCCGGTAGAAAGCGCAAGACCGCGATGGCCGAAACTCGAGTATCCCAACCATGCCGGAGGGAAGACCAGCAACCAGTTTAGTAGAAGATTGGTTAGAATCGACCCAAAACTTACCATCATCGGTGTATACCGTTTATCGATGGCATAGAAAGCGGGCGCAAGAACCTTGATACCCGAATAAGCCACGAGTCCTATTGCATAGTATCTCAGGGCGCCTGCAGTTTGTAACATGTCGACACTGTCAAACGCTCGTCGCTGAAACAGCAAACTGATGATCGGCTCAGCAAAGGTCATCAGCCCTACCGCACAGGGAATGGTAAGCACAAAGGCAAGACGCAGACCATGCCCAAGAGCGCCGCGAAATTCTCCCGTGTTATTCGAGGCAGCATGGCGCGAGACGAGTGGTAGCGTGACGGTGCCGACAGCAACACCAAACACCCCGATGGGGAGCTGCATCAGTCGAAATGCATAGTTCAGCCAGCTCATCGGACCATTGCCCAGAAAGGATGCAAACATCCCATTCACCATCACATTTACCTGGACCGCACTGGCAGCAATGACCGCCGGTCCCATTAGTTGTAGAACCGTTTTTACTCCCGGATCACGCCAGCGAAAATCAGGGCGAAAGCGAAAACCCACTTTCAACAACGCAGGGAACTGAACGGCAAGCTGCAGGAATCCGCCAATCAATGTGCCTATAGACAGGCCGAGCAGCGACCGCGTTCCAAAACCTGGATCGAACCAGTATCCCAGCCCTGCCCCCCCGATGATCGAACCGAGATTAAAGAAGCTCGAAGCCATCGCCGGCACGCCAAAGACATTCTTCGCGTTCAGCATGCCCATGGCGAGAGCCGCGAGCGACACCAGGAGGATAAACGGGAACATGATGCGCGCGAGCAATATCGCTAAGTCCGCCTTTTCTTGCGGAAACCCGCGGGCCAGCACCTCATTCATCAATACCGGCGTGAACACTACGCCAAGCAGCGTCACGAAACTCATGAACACGACGGTGAGCGTGGCAACTTTGCTCGCGAGCTGCCAGGCGGATTGATCGCCTTCACCGGCAATTTTCTTCGAAAAAGTAGTGACGAATGCCGTCGATAGCGCACCCTCCGCAAACAGGTCGCGCAGAAGATTTGGGGCGCGAAACGCCGCCACGAAGGCGTCCATGGCATAACCCGCCCCGAAAAGCGCCGCAAAAACCTGTTCTCGGATCAGCCCAAGGACACGGCTGCACATGACGAAGAAGCCAACAACGCCCGCAGACTTCGTGCTGCTTGCCCGCTCTGAGTCACTCATGAGCGGACGCTCTCCTCAATCTGTCCATGATCGCATGTCCCAACCCTTGCTCCTCTACCGCCTGCGCGACAATGATGTCCACCCCCGAATCATCGAGCCGGCGGATTGCGGCAAACAAATTCTGAGCCGCCTCGCGAAGATCCCCGGTTTCGCTCAGCGTCTCAACGACTTCAAAATTTACTTCCGGCTGGAAAAGCGCATTGAACCGCAATAATCCGTATCGTTTCGCCGGATCGAGAGAAATTCTCGAATCATCTCCGAGCACCATGAGCGGCGTGACAGGCGCGTAATGACTTTTCAACTGCCCGGGGGCAATCGCCGTGCCGGAATGTCTCAACGCTACCACCTCACCAAATACTGAAAGTTGCTCAGGCGTAATTGGACCGTTCCTTAGAATGCGCAGCCTTCCTTCCTCTACTTGAACGATTGTCGATTCTACTCCGTGAATCGAGGGCTCAGCTGCAATGATCAATGGGATCCTACCATCAAGTTCCGCGAAAACATGCTCCGCTGAGGTGGGACTGATACGACCAAATCGGTTCGCGCTTGGGGCGGCCAGCGGTTTACCAAAAACCGACAATACTTCGCGGAATAATGGATGCGCCGGGGCACGCACCGCGACGGTATGCAGCCCGGCAGTCACAATGTCCGGCACGAGTGTTCCGAGCCGCTGAAGAATGAGAGTCAGGGGTCCCGGCCAGAATTGCTTAATTAACTTCCTGCAGAAATCCGGAACCTGCGCGAAATGGTCGACGTCACCCGGTTCCGCCACATGAACAATCAGCGGATCAAAAAGCGGCCGTTCTTTCGCTTCAAAAATCCTTGCGACTGCGTTGGAATTCGTGGCATCCGCGGCAAGCCCGTATACTGTCTCACTCGGTAACGCCACGACGTCACCCCTCTTGAGTGCGTCCACAGCTCGAGTCAATGCGGTCGAGCGCTGCTCCGCAGATCCGGTCTCGAGAATCTCGGTCGTCATAAAGGGCCGATAAGGCTCATTTACAATTCGGCACGTGCCATTCTGACCTTCTCAGCTGCTTCGTCGCTCGAAGACCCGAATGCCAAGAGATGACCCATTTTTCGTCCAGGTCTTGGTTCTGACTTGCCGTACAAATGAATCTTCAGGTCAGGAATAGCGGCAGCGGCCAACCAATTGGGTTCACCTTTTCTCCAGATGTCACCGAGAAGATTCGCCATGGCGGAAGGGCGAAGCAACTCCGTTGAGCCAAGGGGCAGCCCGCAAACGGCCCGCACCTGTTGTTCAAATTGACTGGTGATGCACGCATCGAAGCTGAAATGACCAGAGTTGTGAGGGCGAGGAGCGATCTCATTGATAAGCAACTCGCCGTTTTCGAGCACGAACATCTCGACGGCAAGAAGTCCGATAAGATCGAGCTTCTCCGCGACCATGACCGCAAGCTGCTTCGCCTGTTCCTGAACTTTCGCCGGAACCCGGGCCGGGACAATCGTGAGATCGAGAATATGATTGACATGTAAATTCTCGCACACGGGGAACGTCGACAACGCGCCATCGACCCCTCGTGCCACGATCACTGAAACCTCATGCGAAAACGAGACGAATCCCTCGACCACACTCATCGAACCATCGAATACAGCATTCCCCGCGCTGGTAAGTTTCCTTTGTCCCTTACCGTCGTAGCCGAAAGCTGCCGTCTTGAGCACCGCTGGAAAACCAATCCGCGCGATAGCCGTATCGAGATCCTCTTGCGAATCGATTCTTTGGAAAGCTGGTAGCGGCAATCCGGCGGCAGCAAGAAACTCTTTCTCTCGCAAACGGTGTTGAGCGATGTGAAGCACGTCACCTCGCGGTCGCACAACGCAAGTTTCGGCGCACCACTCAATGGTTCGTCCGGGAATATTTTCAAATTCGAATGTAAGCACATCAACATTGGCAGCAAACATCTTCACTGCCGATTCATCGTCATACGACGCCACGAAATCGACATCCGCGAGTTGACCGGTGGGACTGTCATGATCCGGACTGAAACCATGAATGCGATACCCCATCCTGCGCGCGGCAATCGCGAACATCCGACCGAGCTGGCCGCCGCCCATTACGCCCAGAGTGCTTCCGGGAAGGAAGACAGGCTGCGAAATCATGAGGGCAACGCAGATTTCAGCACAGCATCAGTCTGTTGCGCGCGAAATTCCTGCAGTGCAGAACGCACGGCTTTATCCTCGAGCGCAAGAATTCCTGCAGCAAGGAGAGCGGCGTTTTTTGCGCCGGAAATTCCGATAGCCAACGTTCCGACCGGAACACCGCCCGGCATCTGCACAATGGACAACAGCGAGTCCATCCCCTTCAACGCCCGGCTTTCCACAGGCACTCCCAGGACAGGCAGCCAGGTCTGTGCCGCGATCATTCCGGGAAGATGCGCTGCTCCACCTGCCCCGGCAATAATAACCTTTATGCCGCGTTCAGACGCGCGAGCAGCGAACTCCGCCATCAATTCCGGCGTGCGATGAGCCGAAACCACGTGATGCTCCTCCGGGATCCCGAGCTGCCGAAGCATTTGCACGGCATGCTGCATGGTGTCCCAGTCTGACTTGGAACCCATGACGACGGCTACGAGTACGGAGGTTATTTTTCTCATTCAGCTAAACGGCTCTCCATCCAATTCGAGCCATCGCTGGCATGTAAAGACGGAAATCCAAAGGGGAACACATATCGGGCGTGATTTCCCGAGGTATCGCAAGATTGAATTTTCCCCGCCAAACATTTGACATTTCGTCCCTGCTTTGCTTCATTGATTGAAGTTGGTTCGCGCTCTCGGTCTTTCTTGGCTTCAGAAGGGCCTCCCTTCGTTGACACACGACAACATGTGCGATGCATCAGGCGCGTTATTTGTTTGATTGGTCAGTTCTCCCCTTTCATTCCTCTGCAAAACTATCTATGGCGGGTCACAATAAGTGGTCTAAAATTAAGCGCATCAAGGGTGTCCTGGACGCCAGGCGCGGCAAAATATTCAGCAAGCTCGCGAAGGAAATCACCGTGGCAGCGAAAATTGGCGGCGGGGATGCGAGCATGAACCCTCGCCTTCGCTCCGCAATTCTCGCAGCGAAGGCACAGAACATGCCAAACGACAACATCGACCGGGCCATCAAAAAAGGCACCGGTGAAATGGAGGGAGAGCAATACGAAGAACTGGTCTACGAAGGTTACGCGCCCGGCGGCGTTGCAGTAATTATCGAGGTCGCAACGGACAACAAGAATCGAACAGCAGCGGACTTGAGACGAATTTTTACGAAGAATGCAGGGAATCTGGCGTCAAGCGGCAGCGTCTCCTACATGTTTCATCGCAAGGGACAGATCACTGTGCCGATCGAAAATGCTTCAGAGGAAAAAGTATTCGAGACCGTGTTGGAGGTCGGAGCCGAAGATATCGAGAGCGATGCGGAACATCACACGATCACCACGCCGCCCGATCAATTATTCGCTGTAGGCGACACCCTCAAGGAAGAGGGCATCGAACCAGATTCGCAGAAACTTACATATATTCCCGAAAACAGTGTCGTCATAACTGACGCGAATATTGCTTCACAAATCGTGCGGCTCTGCGATGCACTGGAAGATTGCGACGATGTGCAGAGCGTGCACGCAAATTTCGATTTCTCCGAGGATGTCGTGGCGCAGTTCTCTGAGTGAGGCGCGCATCAATACTAAAATATCAAATCAAGAAAAAGGAGCGGTCCAAGGCAAGGGGCCATCAATGAAATCTTTCGCATCCACACCTGAACTATCAATGATCGAGGAAACCAAAGAGAAACCCGCAACGAAGAAGCGGACGATCACCAAGCGCAAAACAACACGCACGCGGGCGCCGAGACGAAAAAAAACAGCAGAGGAAGAGCAGAAAGTCGAAGCGATCGATACGCGCAGCGCTGAGGAAATCACGGAAGCTGTTCCGGCGCTTGCTGAGGTCTCGATTGAAGAGATTAAGAGAGTCCTCGCCGCACGCGAAGCGGCAGAGAAAAAGGCTGCGGGGGAGAAAGAAACAGCAGAGATTGGGGAAAAGCCGCGTGAGGAGACGACAGATTCCTCAAAGACTGATACTCCTAAACAGGAAGCTATCATCGTTTCCGGGGAAAACGTGGAGGAAAGTCGGCGTCCTCAAGAAACCCGCCGCGGCCGCCGCCAGCGCCGTGATCGCAGTGAGCGTTTTGAGGAATTGCAGCAGCGTTACGAAGAAGGGGGAGGCCGGCACGGGTCCTCAGATGAATCCGCCGAACCGGAGGCGCCGGTGGAGCCCGTCTTTGCCGAGGGGGTTATTGAGGTATCGGGTAAGGGCTTTGGATTTCTGCGTGACGCAAAGCGAAATTTTGCCCAGAGCCCTCAGGACGTCTTCGTCACGCCGGAGGTCGTTCGCAAATACACGTTGCGCGACGGCCAGTGGATCCGGGGCGAAATTCGCCGTGGCAACCGCGGGTTGCAAATGTTCCGTCTGGAATCCATCGAAGGAGAAGACCCCGACAAATATATCGATCTCCCGCACTTCGATGAACTGACCACAATCAATCCGAACTCGCGCATCAAACTGGAAACTGTGCCGGAACGTTACACGACGCGAGTGATGGATATGATGACGCCCGTCGGCAAAGGCCAGCGTGGCCTTATCGTTTCTCCTCCCCGCACCGGGAAGACAACACTTCTCCAGCACATTGCCGATGCCGTCGGAAAAAACCATCCCGAGATGAAACTCATCATCCTGCTCGTCGATGAGCGTCCGGAGGAAGTCACCGAGATTCGACGCACCGTGCCACACGCCGAGATCATGGCCAGCTCGAACGACAGCGATCTCAAAAGCCACACGCGGATCGCCCAGCTTGCGATTGAGCGCGCTAAACGCCTGGTGGAGGCCGGCAAAGATGTGTTCATTCTGCTGGACTCGCTCACCCGGGTCGGCCGCGCATTCAACAATGCCATGAGCGGTGGCGGTCGCACCTTGAGCGGCGGCATGGACGCGCGTGCAATGGAGATTCCGAGAAAACTCTTTGCTGCAGCGCGAAATACGGAGGAAGCCGGGTCACTCACCATTATGGCGACTGCACTCATCGAAACCGGCAGCCGAATGGATGAACTTATCTTTCAGGAGTTCAAAGGCACCGGCAATATGGAACTCGTTCTCGATCGCAAGATCAGCGACCAACGAATCTATCCTGCCGTTGATATTTTCCTCTCGGGCACACGCCGCGAAGAATTACTTTTGCCCGCTCATGAACTGGAAAAGATCAATGTGATTCGTCGTGGTCTTTCCGGGCATCGTCCGGTTGAAGCGATCGAACGCCTGTTGATGTTCGTAAAAAAATTCCCGACCAACAGCCAAATGCTGCGCGAGATCCCCGGCTGAAGTCTGCCCTTAAATCTCGCGCGGTTCGTACGAAGTGAAAAACACAAGCAGAACCGTCGACGTCGATGAAGTCATTCCTCCTGGACGAAAATCGTCCGCGGAAATGTCCAACGATGCAATCGTCCGACTGATTGCTCATGTGATGGATAATCTCTTCAAAGTACCGGGCAGCAACTGGCGATTTGGACTGGACCCACTGCTTGGACTCCTTCCCTACTACGGTGATACAATCGCCAACTTGGTTTCCGCGGCCGTTCTTTCCCAGGCAGGGCGTTTTGGTGTGCCCAGAATTGTGATTGCGCGCATGGCGATGAACGTTCTGATCAACGCGATTGTTGGATCCGTTCCAGTATTCGGCGACGCGTTCTCTTTCTGGTTTAAGTCAAACGCCAGAAATTACGAACTGCTGCAGCGCCACGCTGGAAAGCGCCGTTATCCCTCAAAAGGCGATTGGGTCTTCGTAATCACACTTACAGTCGTATTGGTAGCCGTAATCCTCGGGATATTGCTTCTCGCCACCTTTATTTTAGCCAAATTAATAATTTTCCTGACAAATCTCTGATTTCACGAGATCTTAGTAAGATTATTAGTTGTCTCTGCTTCCTACATCAGCCATGCGTTGGCGGTTGATATAGGCAGTACACGCCCCTTTGATCCTGGTAAGAATGTAGTAAACGGTCTGACTCCGCACACGAACGAGATGTGCCCCTACTATTTTCGGAACGAAATCCGACGGAACATCGAGGATCTCTTTCAGAGTGGCCCCTTCCAGCCCCTTGCACAGAATTGACGTCATCGCTTTCGTCAATGTCTGCACCTGCGGGCCCAGCGCGATTCGCAGATGGACCTGCTTATCGTTGTCGACTTTGATGAACACTCCGACAGTATCGGTGCACTCTTCATCTTTACGTACGTCTTCCAGGTCGAATGCCTCATCATCCTTCGGAGCGCAATTCTTCGACAGGTCTGCGTACAGGATAAGGTTTTCGCGCTTCTCCTCTTCGGGAAGCATCTCGAACAAACCGACGATTTTTTGAAGAGCAATCGGATACATGGCAGAACGGATTCAGCCACGCTCAATCGGTGCGCCAACGCGATTGCCCCATTCGGTCCAGGACCCGTCGTAGTTGCGGACCTTTTCGAAACCCAGAAGGTAACTCAGAACAAACCACGTATGGCTGGAACGCTCGCCGATCCGGCAATAAGCGACGATTTCGTCATCGGGTTTGAGGCCGCAGCCATCAACGTAAATCTTTTCCAACTCTTCGGCGCTTTTAAATGTGGAATCGTCATTGGCCGCCGTCTTCCACGGCACACTTTTCGCCCCCGGGATATGACCACCGCGAAGCACACCTTCCTGCGGGTATTCTGGCATATGCGTAATCTCGCCCCTGTATTCTCCAGGAGACCGAACATCGATTAGCGGTTTCCCTGCCTTGCTCTGCGCGAGTGCTTCTTCATAAAACGCACGAATCAAGTCGTCGTGACGTTTCGTGGGAATTGGATAATCCGTAGGCGGATAAGATGGCTTTTCGCGGGTTAATTCCCGATTTTCGGCGATCCATTTGTCGCGACCCCCGTCGAGAATTTTAACCTTCGCATGTCCAAACAGACGGAATGCCCAAAGCGCATAGCATGCCCACCAATTCGATTTGTCCCCGTAAAAAATGCAAGTCGTGTCAGCACTGATCCCGTTTGCTCGGCAGACTTCGGCAAACCGTTCCGGGTTAATATAGTCGCGAACGACCGGATCCTGCAGATCGGCTCGCCAATCGATATGGACGGCGCCCGGGATGTGCCCCGTGTCGTAGAGAAGGAGATCTTCATTACTTTCGATGACACGAACGTCTGGATCTTGCAGATGATCGGCAAGCCATCCAGTGCTTACCAATGCTTCGGGATGTGCGTAGGAAATCATAATGGATAGAGAGAAAGGGGAAAGAGAAACGTTGCTCGATTTGGATACTCGACCTGTTTGCAAGACATCCTCCGACTGGTCGGGTAAAGGGACAAGTGTTTTCGGCCCAGATTCCCACCACACGAAGGAGTGGCATTCCCGTTTTCGATCATAAAAGTTGACGCGCATGCTATAGGTGGCCTGCGTGAACCCCGTCGAAGCCTGCATCGCCCTGAACATGCTCCCTCGCATGGGTCCGGTGCGACTTCGCAAACTGCTGGAGGTATTCGATTCGCCGGAACGGGTGCTGCTTGCAGGCCGCGACGAATTGCTGCGCATCGAAGGGATCGGACCGGATGTCGCAGAGAACGTTGTCCAATGGGAATCACTGGTCGATCTTCAAGCAGAACTTGGGCGGATCAGGGAGTTCGGCGCGACAGTGCTCACGCAGAACTGCCCTACCTATCCACCCGAACTGCGGGAAACACACACTCCACCAATCGTGCTCTATGTCTGGGGAATACTCAAGGATCAGGACCGGAGTGGTATCGGGGTGGTCGGTTCCCGCAATGCCAGTGTCTATGGGCTCGAATCGGCAAAGAAGCTTTCTTATCAGATCGCCTATGCAGGGCTCACGGTTTTCAGCGGACTTGCGCGTGGCATTGATACGGCAGCGCATCAGGGGGCGCTTGCGGCGAACGGACGTACCGTGGCTGTCCTCGGGGCTGGACTCAACCGACTTTACCCTCCTGAAAATCGGGCGTTGGCAGAGAAGATTGCGACATCAGGAGCCGTAATCACAGAATTCTCAATGGAAGTGGAAGCCGATCGCCAGACATTCCCGATGCGAAACCGGATCATCAGCGGTTGCTGCAGCGGGCTTCTCGTCGTCGAGGCCGGCGTGAAAAGCGGAGCCCTTATCAGCGCGAAACAGGCCCTCGATGAGGGCCGGTCCGTCTACGCGGTTCCAGGCAGGATCGATCATCCGGGTGCGATTGGTTCAAACCGCCTGATTCAGGGTGGCGCAAAGCTCGTGATGAGCGCAAGCGATATCCTGGAGGACATGGAAATGTTGCTCCCTCTTCCTCCCAAGCGAACACCGCCCCCTTCCCGCGCAAAGATGCTTTCGGGAGAGGAGAAACGCGTTTACGAGGCGATACCAGACTCAGAAGCCACTATTGACGAGATAGTTACGAAATGTTGTTTGCCAACGCACAAGGTGTCCACTACCTTGCTCACCCTTGAAATGCGGCGCTTTGTGAAACAACTCCCAGGCCAGCGCTTCGTGAAGCTTTCTTAATATGGGTAAATCTTTGATCATCGCGGAAAAACCGAGCGTTGCGGGCGACATTGCGCGCGCTCTTGGGAAATTTAAGAAGGAGAAAGACTACTATGAAAACGACGATTACATCGTTTCGTCCGCGATTGGTCACCTGGTCGAGTTATGCGCTCCGCCGGAAATGGAGAAGAATCGGGGAAAGTGGAAGTTTGAAAATCTGCCAGTCGTTCCGAACGAATTCGATCTTCAACCGATCGCAAAAACACAGCCGCGCTACAATTTGCTGAAACGTCTGATGAAGCGGAAGGACGTTGACGAAATCATCAACGCCTGTGACGCCGGGCGCGAAGGCGAACTGATCTTCCGCTATCTCATCAAAGCGTCGGGAAACAAGAAACCGGCCCGGCGATTGTGGTTGCAGTCAATGACTCCGGAGGCGATCCGGCAGGGTTTCCATCGGTTGCGCTCCGACCAGGAAATGATCCCGCTCGCGAAGGCGGCCGCGTCCCGTGCGGAAAGCGATTGGCTTGTCGGAATCAACAGCACGCGCGCACTTACTGCATTCAACTCTCAACTGGGCGGGTTCCAGTTGACGCCAGTGGGCCGAGTGCAGACGCCGACGCTCGCCATTCTGGTCGAACGCGAGGAAAAGATCCGTTCGTTCGATCCCAGAACCTATTTTGAAGTGTATGGCGATTTCGGAGTGCGGGCGGGCAGCTATCGGGGCCGTTGGTTCGATGAATCGTTCAAAAAAGACAAGCAAAAGGACGAACACGCACGTGCTGAGCGGATCTGGGACAGAGCGATCGCTGATGCTATCCGCGAAAAATGCCTCGGAAAAGTCGGTGAGATCACCGAGGAAAAAAAGTCGGCATCGCAAACCTGCCCGCAGCTTTACGATCTCACCACCCTTCAACGCGAGGCAAATCAACGCTTCGGCTTCAGCGCGAAACGCACGCTCCAGATCGCGCAAGCGCTTTATGAACGCTACAAAGTGCTGACGTATCCGAGAACCGATTCAAGATATCTTCCTGAAGACAATCTCGGGACTGTTCGCAACGTAATGGGGAAGTTCGAGGATCCCACGCTTAAGCAACACGCCGACAAGGTGCTGGCAAACGGTTGGATCAAGCCGAACAAACGCGTGCTCAACGACGCAAGAATCACCGACCATCACGCGATTATTCCTACTGGCGTCGTTCCAAAGAACCTGGACGAGTACTATGCGAAACTCTACGACCTTGTTTCCCGCCGTTTCATCGCGATCTTCTTTCCGGCCGCGCAATTCGAGGTAACCACGCGAATCACACGAGTAGAAGGCGAAACATTCCGTACGGATGGAAAAATCATCGTGGATCCCGGCTGGATGGCCGTCTACGGACGACGAGCCGAAAATGAACAAAGCTCCGATAAGACCATTGTGCCGGTCGACCCAGGGGAGAAAGGCAAGACCAACGAGATCGAGGTCTTGGAGTGCGAGACCAAACCGCCTCCACGTTTCACAGAAGCGACTCTCCTTTCCGCTATGGAAGGGGCCGGAAAACTCGTTGAGGACGAGGAACTGGCGGAAGCCATGAGAGCGCGCGGCCTCGGCACGCCCGCAACGCGTGCCGCAATTATCGAGGGTCTCCTACTACAGGAATATATTTCACGGACAGGGCGCGACCTGTTAGCGACCAGCAAGGGAATTTCATTAATCCAGCTTTTGCGCAGCCTTGGCGTTCAAGTGTTATGTCTGCCGGAACTGACTGGTGAATGGGAATACAAGCTTAAACAGATCGAAGAAGGTTCTCTTAGCCGCCGTGCCTTCATGGAGGAAATACGGAAGCTTACCGAGGAAATCGTTACGCGGGCGAAGAATGGCGCAGAGCCTGACGAGTCGATTTTCGGAACCGTTGATGTGGCGTGTCCCGTCTGTGGCTCACAACCGTTGAAAGAGGATTACCGAACCTTCCGCTGCACCAATTGCGACTATCGAATTTGGAAAACGATGGCGAGCAGGGTTTTTTCGCCTGAGGAAGTGGAAAAACTCCTCACAGAAGGAGAAGCTGGTCCGCTGGACGGATTTCGCAGCAGGATGGGTCGCTCTTTCAGCGCTCTGGTGAAACTGGGTGACGATAAGAAACCGACTTTCGAATTCCATAACGGCGAAGGCGAAGGCGAAAAGGATGGCCCGGACCTTTCCCAGAAGCCAAACCTCGGACGCTGCCCGGTTTGCAAGAACGCCGATGTCTTCGAAATCGAAAACGCTTACGCATGCGCCGACAACCTCTCCACGGATCGAAAATGTTCATTCCGTATGGGAAAGACAATTCTTCAGAAGACAATTCCAGCATCGGCCGTTCAAAAACTGATGCAAACCGGAAAGACAGATCTGATTGAGGGATTCATCTCGAGGAAGGGGCGGCCATTCAAAGCGTTTCTTACGCTCGAAAAGGGAAAGGTCGGATTCGAGTTCGAGCCACGCTCAAAAGGGACTGCCGCGGAAAAAGCAAAGGCGGAAGTCGCGGCGAAGCGGTAGATTTTTCAGAGCGCAGCAAGGCGATTTGGGAGGCTCAAGTTTGGGGTCGCGCAAATACGCGCTTGATTGGGCCCGCCGTTTTTTCCAACCTTCGCAGTTTGATGATCCAATTTCCCCGACTTACCACGGTCACCGCCCTGATTGCCGCCGCGACCTTTGCGGCTTTCACCCGGGTTCCGGCGCAGACCGATGAGGAGCTTTCCAGAAGACGCGCCGAGCAGGCACGAGAAACGGACGATGAACAGGAGTCCGCGCCGGGATTTCGGATGGCTCCACCTCCCCGCGAAACTGTAACAGCTCCGGTGTCATTTGGAGACGCAGATATCGGTGAGCAATGGATACTCAAGGAGCTTCCAAAGTACCGAATCCTTTCTGCTGTTTGGTGATATCTCTGGATTTGCCACAAGCAATGCCGCGTTAACCAAGGAAAACACCCTCAGCGACTGGTTCATGGTCGCACGCGTTGGGGCGAGCTATCAACCCCGCTTCTCGGATACCCTACAGGGCGAACTAACGGTGAGTCAGGCGTTTTTCCGCTATAACGATTACGACGTTTTCAACTTCAACAGCACGAATGTTGGCGCGGGGCTGACCAAAATCGCCACCAAACTTTGGAACATCGCGTTTTTCGGCCGTTATAATTACACGTATCTAAGCAACAACGACTTCGGAGAACAGATCTTCGATTCTCACAGTATTACGATCGGGGCGCAAAAGTCCTTTCTTTTCACCCGATCTCATTACGCCTACATCGGGTATTCGAGTGTTTTTGCGTGGTCAGATCCATATGCAACACAGCGAAATGAACATGGGTTATACGGTGGATATCATATGTTTGTGACTCGCGACCTGGAGTTTGACTCATACGCGCGGGCCGCTTGGTACAACTATACGCAGGATCGAAACGACTTCAACAGCACGCTCAACCTGGCGCTTCGCTATAACTTCACAGACTGGCTGAACATGACCGCATCGTTCTCAATGGCCATCGATCGTTCGGACCAGAGCCGCTTCGACTATAATGTTTTCAATGGCGGAGCCGGCGTTCAGCTCAACGCGCGCTTCTGAGCGCACCTTCCTCAATCCGCCCCTGCTGAAACAGTGGGCTGAGCTGCAAGTAGATTCCAAACTCTCCCTGCTCTGCGACTCCAATAGCAAAGTAGAATGGACCCAGTAGCGATTCGGCTCCAAGAAAAAGACTCCCGCTGTAAGTAATATCATCTGCACGAATTTCATTTATGTCGGCCCATGCACCGCCGGCCTCGAGTGAAGCGCCGGCGTAGAGGCCACCGCCGAGTCCCGGAGGAAGCTTTCCAATTTGGCGGTAATAAACAACCTCAGCGAGCACGGCGTTCTGGTCATAGAGATCCCCGCTGGCCAAGCCGGAAAGATTCAGGAAGCCACCTAGAGAAAAACGATCATAGACGGGAAGCTCCGATGCTCCGGGATGGAGACCAACTACCAGACGCGGCACAAAAGTGTTCTTGCCCAAGGTGATCGGCGCGTATAACTCGGCCTCCAGACGCGTGTAATTATCGGCGGCGGCTAGCGCCTGATTCGAAAAGCGTGCACGAAAATCCGCGTAGTAGCCGCTTACAGGGAATCCGGTGCTGTTAAGTTCGTCCAGATTCAATCGCGCCTCGAGATATCCGCGGTCGATATTTCCAGTTTCCTCGACCACCCCAAACGTCCGTCCCACCCGACTCAATCCACGCACATAGCCTATCCAAAATTCTCCGGCATCCCAAAGCCGCATACCCAAATCGAGACCAGCCTCAACGGTCTGCAGCCGAAATCGAATGCGATCTCCCAGGCTGTTCCGGCCATTCACGAAATCCATCGCGAGTGCCCCGCGCGGACTCGCAAAGAACAGGCGTTCATAGTCAAGCGGCTGCCGGAATTTAGAAATCAACCGCGATGAATCGCCAAGGCTGAGCAGAGAACCCCATTCCGCGCCGAGTGCGTTGAGTTCCGTTATCCGGTATGACATTAGAATATTCGCGTCCGTCTGCTGCGTCGTGCTGTAGCCAAAATCGAAGCCCGCGCTGATAAACGTTGTGCCCGCTCTGATCTCGCGAGCATCGAGTTCGATCCCGTATTGTCCCGATCTTTTCAGCACTTTGAGGCCGGTAATCTCGTAGCGGCGGAGGGAAGGAGATGACAGGACCGCCTCCCGCAAGGCCTCCAAATCCTCACGATCTCCAGGAGAAAATTCCACGGGCGTGTCAAGTTCCTCGATCTTTTCCTCGTCTCTTGTTTTCACGCTTACGTAACTGATCCGCACCGACGATTCTCGTTTCAACCGCTGCCGCGACAGATATTGCGCATACGCTGCTTCCGAGACTGAATAGCGCGCAAGCGTGCTCCTTTCTTCCATCGCGGCTACCAACCCATCCCCGATGAGTTTGTAAGAACCCTCGAAACCCGCAGAGGACACCCCGGGTATCGGAACGCGGATGTAAACATCGCGGTCGCTTAGCAATTCGATCTGCTCCAGCGTGGCTCGTTCGATGAAAATGCTGAGCATCTGGTTTGCAATAGAAACGGCGCTTTGCAAATCATCCCTCTTCAAAAGATCCGCGCGCACATCGACGGCGATCACGATGTCCGCGCCCATGTCTTTTACGACCTGTACCGGAAGATTGTAAGACAGGCCCCCGTCTACCAGCAGTTGCTCATCGAGGATCACAGGTATGAATACGCCTGGAACTGCCATACTTGCGCGGATCGAAAGCGGGAGGTCTCCCTGACTCATTACCACTGGTTTCCCTGTCTCGATGTCGGTCGCAACCGCCCGAAATGGAATTGGGAGGTCGTCGAAATCATCAATAGCCGCGACCGGCAGGAGCAGTTGACGCAGGAGCGCTAGCAACGCTGTTCCCTGCACGATGCCTGCCGGTATTTGCAAACCTTTCTGCGTGAGTTCCAGTTCAAGATTCTGATTCATCGTGAAATCACGCTCCTTCTGCCCGTAAGGCAGGGCGCGCCTTTGTACTGCGTCAGTAAGCAGCACATGCCAGTCGGCGTCGCGAAAACACGCTTCGATCTCCTCCGGAGTCATTCCACTCGCATAAAGTCCCCCTACCACTGCCCCCATGCTTGTCCCGGCAATGTAGTCAATTGGAATCCTCAATCGCTCCAAGGCCTTGAGCACCCCGACATGCGCCACCCCACGAGCTCCACCGCCACTCAAAACCAGACCGACCTTCGAGCGTCTATTTCGCGACTCCTTTTCCGCAGAAACCGCGAAACTGCCAAAGCAACAAACGAAAACCGTCGCTGCAAACGCAACCTGGCGTAAACACATGGCGTGGAAACTACGCACCAAACTACTCGATGCAAAGAGCCGTGCATCGCTTGTGCCATGACATTGACGTCGGAAAAGCAATTGCGTTTTCAAAACCGACACATCTTCGCGAGGATCACTTTCAATGTCCTCACATGACACCGTCAGCGGTCTGATCGAGCGAGTCTCTTTCCATAGCGAAGATACCGGTTTCGCTGTGATGCGCGTGAAGGTAAAAGGGCAGCGGGACCTCGTGACGGTCGTCGGCAAACTGCCTTCCGTGACTGCGGGAGAATGGCTCACAGCGGAGGGCATGTGGGTGCAGGACCGGGAGTTTGGGCGGCAGCTTCGCGCTGACATCTTAAAAAGCGCTCCCCCGACGACGCGCGAGGGAATCGAGAAATACCTCGGGAGCGGAATGATTAAGGGAATCGGACCGATCTACGCCCGGAAACTCGTCGCAAGGTTCGGCGAGGACGTATTCGAAATCATCGATACGATTTCTGCCCGGCTCGAGGAGGTAGATGGGATCGGACCTCAGCGCCGGCGGAGAATCAAGGCGGCCTGGGGCGAGCAAAAGGTAATTCGAGAGATCATGGTGTTCTTGCATTCACACGGAGTCAGCACCAGCCGAGCAGTGCGCATCTACAAAACCTACGGCGACGAAGCCATCGATGTCGTACGCGCGAATCCTTACACACTTGCCCGAGACATAACCGGAATCGGATTCAAAACCGCGGACCAGATCGCGCAGCGGCTGGGAATAGCACAAGAATCGATTGTGCGGGCGAGAGCCGGAATTCGCCACGTGTTGCAGGAGGCAACTGGAAAAGGACATTGTGCATTGCCCTTGGAGATCCTCCTCGATGAAACTTTCAGACTGCTGGAGGCGAACCGCGGCATCGGAGAAACCGCGTTGGAAACCGCCCTCTCCGAAGAAGAGTTCATCAGCGAACAAATCGGCCAGGAGACGCTGATTTTCCTGCCGACCCTCAGACTCGCGGAAGAAGCCATCGCCTACAAGATTCACCAACTCGCAAGAAGCGCACCCGTCTACCCAAGTATTGACATCGAAAAAGCGATCGCGTGGTGGCAGGAGAAGTCAAACTACAAACTTGCCGCGAGCCAAAGAGAGGCGATTCGCCACACCATCACGTCCCGCTGCGTGATCATCACTGGCGGACCGGGCGTCGGAAAAACCACACTTATCAACGCAATTCTCGCTATTCTTCGAGCGAAGAAAGTCCGATGCCTTCTGGCCGCGCCGACCGGACGCGCCGCCAAGCGAATGACTGAGGCAACTGGTCTGCCCGCCCGCACGATTCACCGTTTGCTGGAAGTCGACCCGCGAAGCGGAGGATTCGTGCGGAATGAGCGCAACCCGCTGAAATGCAATCTGCTGATTCTCGACGAGTGCTCCATGATCGACGTGCGCCTGATGGCCAGCGTGCTCAGCGCATTGCCGCCGGGAGCGAACCTGATACTGGTCGGTGATGTCGATCAACTTCCGTCTGTCGGCCCCGGGATGGTCCTGCGCGACTTGATTTCCAGCGGAACGGTGGAAATCGTAAAACTCACCGAGGTATTTCGCCAGGCGGCGCACAGCCGGATCATCACCGGAGCGCATGCGATTAATCGCGGTCTACTTCCTCCACTCGACAAGGAGAGCGGTTCGGACTTTCACTTTCTCGAACGGGAAGAACCGGAGCAGATCTCCGGGACCCTGATCGAAGCGGTCCGCAGGGCATCGGCAAAAATGGGCGTTGAAGCGCAGGTGCTCTGTCCAATGAACCGCGGCTCTCTGGGCGTGCGTCATCTCAATCAGGAACTGCAAACTGCGCTTAATCCCGCACGTCCCGATGACCCGCATGTGGAAAAGTTTGGCTGGAGATTCGGCGTGCGCGACAAGGTAATTCAGACCGAAAACAACTACGATAAGGACGTATTCAACGGCGACATCGGTCACGTCGTGAAGATTGATCCATGGGAACATGAATTAACCGTGCGATTCGACCAGCGCGACGTAATTTACGACTACGGAGAACTCGACGAGCTATCCTTGGCCTATGCGATGACGATCCACAAATCACAGGGCTCGGAATTTCCTGCCGTGATCATACCGCTCTCCACGCAGCATTACACGATGCTCCAACGCAACCTGCTCTACACCGCCGTCACACGGGGACGAAGGCTCGTCGTAATCATCGGTCAGCGCAAGGCCCTGGAAATTGCGATTCGAAACAACGAAACGCAACTCCGCTACTCGGGCTTGCTGCACCGTCTTAAGAATGCAA
This sequence comes from uncultured Verrucomicrobiae bacterium, assembly GCA_963805815.1. Classification (GTDB taxonomy): domain Bacteria; phylum Verrucomicrobiota; class Verrucomicrobiia; order Chthoniobacterales; family Chthoniobacteraceae; genus CAWDWA01. The sequence continues at coordinate 496,802 of CAWDWA010000017.1, read as the reverse complement.
CTCAGTAGTCCCAGCCTTACCTAACCTCTCCGGATTTCCGATCCCCGGAAGCGGATTGTGAAGCGATAGACTTTTTTTAGCCGGCAAATCACCTCGCCGGTTTGAAGATCCACGCGGTGCGGAATCTCCTCTCGGCGAATGTCCACGGTCGCGTAGAATCCACGCTCAGAGAATACATCAATCAGCATTGCCAGCGCGGCAGCTTCGTCGAAGATCGGATCCTCGGAGTTTATGTTTGCCCGGCCGGTGATGGCGTGGCGAATCACGATCGGCATGAGCTTCCCCTCGATAAAACGAAGCACCTTGTCAAAGAGCTCCGGCTGCCCGAGCGCGTAGGAATCGAGCCGTCGCACAAGATCCTGTCGAGCATGCTGGATGATCTCTGTTGCCAGCGGCAATGTCCGGAGCCGGTCGTATGTCGGTGGGTCGAGTTCGAGCGAACTCTGGTATTCCAGCTCGCGGACGACGTTTTTCTTCACCAACTCGAGTGGCGCCTGCGCGTTGATGAAATGATAGTGGAAAATCTGTTTCAGAGAGACCAGCGCATCGTAGGTTTGCTCCTTGAAAACCCGGTAGCGATTGCGGGCCAGCCCTTCGTTGAAATCAGTTGGACGCTCCTCCCACAGCTCCCCGATCCCGGAGCGATGAATCTCTTCATTGTGAGAAATCACCTGGCGTCCGCGCTTCAGCTGGCGATTCACACTTTCGGATTCGTCCACGAATAGCACCATAATGTGAAAAATTGGCTGCTTGAAATGAACTGCATCCGGCGTGCTCACAAATTCACGGCGGAGTTCGATCATCATATCATAGAGCATCTTCAAACACTCCACCTGAACCTTTGTGCGGGGAAACCCGTCGAGCAGCGCTCCATTTTGCATCTCAGGGTCAAGAAGCTTTCGAAACAGAATTTGCACGACCTCCCTGTCCCCTACCATGCCTCCCTGCTCCTTAATGCGCCGGGCCTCGGGGCTGTCGAGCAACTGACTCACCACGATCGGAGGCGCAGTGATTCCGCGCAGCTCAAGGACGAATTTTGTATTCGTCCCTTTACCGGCGCCAGGCGCACCGCCGAGGAGGATGAGCTCCTTCGGAAATCGCATTCTGTTTCGGCCGAACTCCGATTCGAGTTGCTTCCAGACGCGGTTGAAAATGAGCTGCGCGTCCTTAATCTCAAGGTCGGCAGGGACGTTCTGTTTTGGCGGGGCGAGGGTGGGGGCTTGATTCACAATGAAGAAAATCTATGCAGAATCCTTTCCGTTCGTCGAGAAAGACGAGATGCCGAGCCCATTGAAGAAACGACGTGACTGCCACCGCAACACTTTGCCCACCACAGGAATTTCTATAACTCAATTCCCTCGTGATGTAAGCGTTCAGCAAACGTTATCTTTTTCGGCCAACTTCCCTATTACGTCATGGCGCGGACAGCGCACGAGATGGTCGTTTACCATTCCCACGGCCTGCATGAATGCGTAGCAGATCGTCGTGCCGACGAAAGTAAATCCGCGCTTCTTCAAGGCTCTGCTCATGGCGTCTGATTCAGGACTTGATGCGGGCACTTGCGAAATGTCCCCCCACTCATTGTCAATCGATTCACCATTGACGAAATCCCAGAGGAATCCGTCCAAGCTCAGTCCTTCATCCCGCATTTTCAGGAAGGCCTTCGCATTCTTGATCGTCCCTTCGATCTTGAGACGATTTCGAACGATACCGGGATCTTTGATCAACCGATTCACGTCAAACTCCGTAAGCTTTGCAATTTTTTCGGGATCAAAGCCCGCAAAGGCGCGGCGATACCCTTCGCGCTTTTTTAAGATCGTACTCCAGCTCAAGCCCGCCTGAGCGCCCTCCAGGATCAAAAACTCGAAGAGTTTGCGGTCCTCGCGAATGGGCACACCCCACTCCTGATCGTGGTAGGTAATTTCAGGTTCAGCGATCGCCCAGGGACAACGGTTCATATCCCCACGTTGTGCCATCTTTATGGAATTCGCAAAGATCGCTGTATTCCCGCTAAAATTAGACAAAGAAAAAGTGAGGAACGGCAGCGAAGTCGGAGGATGGCTGCAGGGCTTCGCACTGTGGACGATGCTGGGGCTGGTCGGTTTGACGATGCTCATTATCCACTCGTTACCAAAGCTTACAAAGGCCGTGCCGGCCACCCTTGTAGCGATTCTGGCGGTAACGGGAATCGCCTTCTTTGGCGTGGACACTCAGACTGTCGGTGATTTGTTGTCAGTAAAAGGACCGTTCCCTACTCCGCTTCTTCCTTCGATCCCTTGGACGTGGGACACTTTCAAGCTGATTGCAACTTACACTGCGATTCTCGCTACAGTCGGGCTCATCGAGTCGCTCATGAGACGATCCAGCTCATTGACCACGTAGCCGTTCACGGGGTAGTTTGAAAATGGTGAAGAAAAAGCTGGAGTCTCGATTTCGCTGGGTTTACGAGTGGGGGCGATGGACAAGGAGATCATCGTTCGCGGACGCAGGATTGGAGCGGCGGAAGTCGCGTTCATCCGGGGGCTGATTTCGAGAGTGGGGGCTCAGGGGTGTACGCATGTCTCGAGGGTTCTGTGCCGGCGGTGGGAGTGGCGTCAGGCCAACGGGAGCTACCGGGAGATTGCCTGCCGGGACTTGTTGCGGCAGCTCGATCGCAAGGGTCTGATCGTGCTGCCGGCGATGCGCAAGCCGGCGCGGCGGCCCGGATGTACCAACACCGTGGCGCCCCTGCCGCCGATGGACACCGCGATTCTGGAAGCACCGCTTTCGCGCCTCCGCCCGCAGGTCCGTGTCGAGCTGGTCAAAGGCAACGCAGGGGAGCGGCTCCACAACAGTTTGGTGGCCCGCTATCACTATCTGGGATACCGTCAACCCACAGGGGCCGCGCTCAAGTATCTTTGCTATTGCGGCGAGCGCGTTGTCGCCGCCCTGGGCTTCGGTCCGGCGGCATGGAAGGTGGCCTGCCGGGACGCTTTTATCGGCTGGGAACCCGCCGTCCGTGAAGCCAATCTGCCCGGAGTCGTCAACAACGACCGCTTTGTGATTCTGCCCTGGGTTCGGGTGCCGCATCTGGCTTCCTTCCTTCTGGGGCATTGTCTGCGGCGGCTGCGGCGCGACTGGATGGCACACTATGCCACGCCTATCGTGCTGGCGGAGACGTTCGTCGAGCGTGAGCGTTTTGCAGGCACCTGCTACCGCGCGGCCAACTGGCGCCGGCTCGGAGAGACACGCGGACGCGGCCGTAACGACCGCACGCACCGCAACGCCGAACCGGTGCGCGATGTGCTGGTTTATCCGCTGTGTCGGCGCTTCCGGGAGCGCCTTTGCCAGAGCAAGGCGATGCCGCGGAGCCGCGGCGATGGGGTGCCCGGAGCTCAGCCATGATCGCCGGCGCTTTGCTTTGCGAGTCCTGCGCGCGGCTGCGCGAGGAGAACACGATCCTCGTCGCCAGCCAGGCGCAGTTGCGCGAAGAGCTGGCCGTGTCCCAGCGACGGATCGACTCGCTCGAAGCCCGGATCGCGGCACTGAGCAAGAACTCGCGAAACTCCTCCAAGCCTCCTTCCAGCGATATCGTCAAGCCCGGGCCCAGCGCTCGCAAGGAAGCCGGGCGCAAGATCGGCGGGCAGCCCGGCCACCGGCGCCACGAGCGAATTCTCTTCTGTGAGGAGGAACTCAGCGTAGCGCCTTTCGAGCACTATGCATCCACCTGTCCCTGTTGCGGAGGCGAAGGCATTCCAGAGCCCGAGTGGGAGCCGAAGGTTCTCCAGCACGTCGAGATCAGGGAGATCCCCCTCTACAAGGAGGAGCATCGCTATCATGCCTGCCGATGCGCCGGGTGCCAAAAAGTCTACTATGCGCAACCCTCTGCATTCCTGCAGAAAGCTGGCCTGTGTGGGCCGCAGCTCACCGCCCTCATTGCATACATGAAAAGCGCGCTCCATGCCTCCTATTCCGCAATCCGGCGCTTCCTGCGCAACGTGGTTGGTCTGAAGTTCTCACGCGGTTATCTGGTGAAGCTCATTGCCAGGGTGAGCTGCGCCCTGCAGGATCCCTACGAGCAGCTCATGGCCGCGCTGGCAAACGAACCCGCCCTGCACGTCGACGAAACCGGGCACAAGGACAACGGCCAGCGGTTCTGGACCTGGGTGTTCCGCGCCGAACTCTACGTGCTTTTCAAGATCGAGGACACCCGCAGCTCGCAGGTCCTTATCGACGTGCTGGGCGACGAGTTCAACGGTGTGCTGGGCTGTGACTTCTTCAGTGCCTACCGCAAATACATGCGCGAGTTCGATGTGCGGGTGCAGTTCTGTCTGGCCCATTTGATCCGTGAGATCCGCTACCTCTGCGGGCTGCCCGAGGGTCCCGGTCCGGCCTACGGGCACAAGCTCCTGGAAGCCATCCGGGAGATGTTCGCACTGATTGCGCGAGCGCAGGACAAAGGGCTGAAGCGCGAAGCGATCCGCGGCCCACTGGAAGCGGCCCGCGAGCGGATCCTGCAGGTGGCGCGCCAGGAGGCTCCCGCGGAGCGCACCGGCAGCGCGGGACTTCGGGCTGCGTATAACCTCGCGGCGCGGCTGGAGAAATACGGAGCGTCCTATTTTGAGTTCATCACCACGCCCGAGATTGAGCCGACCAACAACCCGGCCGAGCAGGCTATCCGTTTCATCGTCATCGACCGTCTGATCACCCAGGGCACCCGGGGCGCGAGCGGCCGCCAGTTCTGCGAGCGGATCTGGACGGTGCTGGCCACGTGCGCCGCCCAGAAACGTGACGTGCTCGCCTATCTGACTGCAGCAGTGCAAACTTCATTTCGCAACGAGCCGCCACCCTCGCTCATGCCCGCCGGTCCCTGAGCCCGTTCCGCTCCCGCGCTCATGGCTTGTCTACCCCGTGGACGGTTACTTGACCACAAATGTGGCCCTGCATTCCATGGCGGTCGATTTGTCACGGGCGCTCCTCCTCGCTTCACGGACGCCGCATGCGCGGCCTTGCCATTGATCGTTACAGACTTCGAACGCATAATCCATACGGAGTCACTCGCGTCGCCTGGCACATCCGCTGCTTCAAGACGCCCCCTGTGAGACGCAGAATGTTACGGTCTGTAACTCCATTTTGTTCTGCGAATGGGACGGGTGACGAGGCGGTTCGGATGCGAATAAATTCCTCTCGAATCATGCTGCCTTCAGCCCCGGGGCGTCGACGTGCCGCGGCTTTCACGCTAGTTGAGATGCTTGCAGTCACTGCCATTATCTCCCTTCTGATGGGGCTTGTGGTGGCCGCAGTCAAGACCATGGTGGGAGGTTCTGGTAGACGTGGAGCAATTAATCAGTTGCTAACAACTTTTGACCAAGCTCGCGTGACGGCAATACGCAGCTCCTCCAACACCTACGTTGCCTTCGCAGATTCAACGTTTCCCGATGTCGACATGCGCTACCGGTCCTTCATCGTATTTCGACCCCGATTGGAGGACGACCAACCTTCCCTGGATTCCCCCAGCTCATCGAAATACTTGTATCTTACCAGGTGGAGAACGCTGCCACAGGGTATTTCGATCAAGAGCGAACAGAATTCAATCGTAGGCGCCGCCGGCGCAATCATCGCTGTTAGTCCAGCTGATAAGTTTCCAAATCTCAGAACAGGCTCGCTTCCGGTGGTCGTCTTCAATAGCACTGGCGGCGTTTCCCATCCAGTAGATTCGAACACATTGAGATTGTCTGTCTATCAGGGTTTCTTTGAGAACGGTCGCGATGTTATCACCCAGGCAGGCCGCAGTTCTTTTGATGTGATCTCGATTTCGCGATTCACCGGTCGGCCGATTCTGGAAGTTGCTTCGATTGCTAAATGAAATACCAAATAGCAGCTCCTCTCACCTGCAGCAGGGCTATAGCATTTACGCTCGTCGAGATTGCTCTCTCGTTGGGCATCGCGAGCTTTGCGCTGATTGGCATTCTCGGCGTTATCCCGGTAGCCGTTGGAACCGCCAAAAAAGCGCGTGACGAGACATGCGCGACCTTCATCGCGCTTTCGATTATTGAAACTCTTCGCAGCGGGCCCGAAGGCGAAGGACTCGTACAAGTTGATTCAAAACCCCAAGTCCCGCTTGCATTCGAGTCAGTTCCTCTTCGAACTACTATCGGAACAGTGACTCATGATCTGGCCTATGACACTGAAGGCACCTTCCTCGGACGCATGTCTGGATACCAGTATGAAACCGGTGAGGCAGTCCTTCCGGGGACCGTTTTCGTCGCTCGACTGATATTACAGACAGACAATGACCTTATACGAACTGAAGTCTCAATTGAAACTCCGGCGATGGCCACTGAATCGAGTCGCAGGAAGTATTCCTATGTGACGTTTATCAGACCATGAGACTCGTTGGGGATCAAGTCCAGGTATCGGGAAGGAAGGGGTTTACCCTCGTAGAGCTTCTCTTCGCCATGTCACTAGTTACCCTTATCACGGTCTTTCTTGTCACCATACTGAATATAACCTCCCAGATCTGGTACGACAACGAAGAAAGAGTCGGAAGCCATCGTGAAGCTCGTGCAGCATTAACACTCATGATGCAGGAACTTTCTGCCATCTACGCCGAAGAGTTTCCGAACAATCTGTCATTCATCATCAACCCTGATATGACAGCAGTAAAGCAGACAGATATCGCGATGAACAAGGAATGGGCGAGCCGGCTATTCTTTCTGACCACAATTCCTGGAAATGGACAGAGTCCCGAAGCTAATCGAAGCGATCTCTGTGCGGTTGGCTACTATCTGGCATACACAGCAGACCGAACCGCATTTCCTCGAAGCAAAACGCCAGGTGCCGCCGGCTCCTACAAACTCTATCGTTTCTTCCGATCGAGCGATCCCACCTTTCAAATTCTCTCCGGCAATGATCTGGCTACACCGTTATTTGAAGGGAACCCCGCCGTTGAGGCGGAAGTCCTGGCTAATGGCATAACACGCTTCACCGTTAAAGCGTACGTCACGGGAGCGCGCGGGCTGAATGAGTGGAACTCCGCAACTGGCACAACCCGCCCCGATATTGTCGAACTCTCTCTCACGGCCATCGGATCCCGCCAATCCGCACGACTCCACTCCAAAAAGGAATGGCAGGACCACAACTCCGCATTCCACCGAAATAACGAACGAACTTTCACAACTCGAGTGCGCCTGCCACCACTTTTCAACGCAACACCTGCTTCATGATTCCATGTTGCCGGAGCAGAGGAACTGCCCTTGTCATCACGCTAATTGCAGTTTCGGTACTGGCGACGATCGCAACAGCGTTTCTGTCGAGCATGTCGGTCGAACGCCTGACCTCGAACAACTACGCCTCCCTTGCTCAGGCTCAATTAGCCGCCGACGCTGCTCTCGAGGATCTGAAGAGTCTGCTCGCCAGAGAATCTCTGCCTTCAATGTTTTTTCTCATTGGAACCTGTGAAGTCGGGAATGACTATGGCCCGTTTCTGACACTGGGAAGGAAAAACCTCCTCGAATCCAATGAAATCACTCCTCTCGTCTCCGGAGATCTAACTGACTTTTTTCAAAAGCGTGACGATGCTTCCATCAAAGGATTACAGGAGCTTCGGGCTCAGCTTATCGCCGACGCCACGGACTCATCACGAGTTACCAATCTCAACTTCCTCTCAGAATCGGGAATTGCGGTCATCGATTCCTCAGACGGCCATGCCCGTCAATATCCGGGACGCTGGAGATACCTGCATGACACAGTTGGCAATAAAGTAGCAAGGTATGCCTTTGTCGTTCTGGACGAACAGGCAAAAATAAATATTAATATTGCTGGTGGTGTTGAAACGAGTAATCGAGCGCTCGATGTGGTTGATGGTTCAGACATCGTGATCGTTGCAGATCGCCGCGGATACTTGAACGAGGGTGAGTTTTCAAGACTCCGTGCCGATCCGATTGCGAGCGCTCTTTCTCTTTGGTCGTTCGGACAAGTATTTGAAAATCGAGTTCGATCCCAGCAAAGCCGCATGATTTTTACCGCACTCACCAATAGCCAGCCCGATCTTATTCCCGCGGGGTATTTCGATGCGTCTGGCAATTTCGTCGACTATCATGATGCAGGTCTGCCAAAACACAATATAAACGAACTTGCCACAAATAGCGACTTTGGCGTGACTGCTTCAGCGCGCGCGCACGCAATCGCCGACGTCATCGAAAAGAATCTTCCTAACTTTAAATCACGGGATCCCAGCTTCGGGAAAACGGGTGACATTCGTTACGTTCAGCGTATAGCGGCTTCCATTGTCGATTACGTCGACATGGACACCATGACCACGAAATTACACGATGGTGAACCGGCGGGAATGGATCTTCAGGGACTCGTCGCAGGGGTCGTTGAGGAGTATATGTACCGAGGCGCCACGCCTTCTGGATCCGGCTATAATGTTGAGATCGATCATACGGTCTACGTCCAACTCTGGAATCCCTACACGACCGATACCTCCGGAACGTTCAGGATTCAGTTGGAGTCCTTCAGACCCGTTAATGTTCCAGGTGCAATACAGACCCCTCTTCCCATCTATGATCAAGAGGCTTCCGTGACTATTCGCGGCAACGAATTCAAAGTCGTGAAGCTTGGAACGCAGAGAGCGAAAATATTTACCCCAACCTATCCGTCTCCGGGCCCCTCGATGGAGCAAACCGGTTCGGCGACAAATCGCCCGAAACATTCGGTTTTCAGAGCTTTTTGGGAAGGAACACTCTGCAATTGGACACCAAACGGATTCGCCGATATCGACGATCGGGGTCCCGGACTCGTTAAGGCACCCGTGTCGTCCATGAAAGTGGGGGAATCCTACTGGTCAGGTAATCTTCCGCAATCCCAGTTTCTGGCCGGAAGGGGCTACCGAGCAGTCGCCGATCCACGCCAGAACTACAGTGAGAATTATGCCTGGGCCGCTCGAAGTCTCACCTCGAACCGGTCTCGATTTCGATTTAATGGAAGGAGTGACTATGGAAGCAATGACTATTCGACCACAGAAAACTCCACCGGACAGGATTTCAACAGAATGTGGATTGGACGAGACTATCTTCCCGAAGCCCCCGTTTTGGGCATACTCATGAACAGCGACAAGCCCGACGCGGTAGCGTCGCCTTATACAGCGACTGAAAGAGACAGAGCACCTTCTGTAATCGCAAATGCCAGGATGAAAAGCATTGGTGAGTTGGGAAATATATACGACCCGGCAAACGTCAGCGAAACAGGTCTCGCTGCTCGAGGCGGTAATCCATCCGCATGGTGGATTAGTGGAGGTGGCCGTACATTGAGGGTTGGACAACCCGAACGAGAGTTTCCGAGCATTTCTCCGTCGGGTTCGGAACGCAAAGCGCCTGACTGGAGCAAACCGGGACTCAGTGCCAATCATTTGCTGGACTTATTCACAGTTAAGCCGTTGAACGCTCAAGGCATTCCGGAAGGAAGGCCTAGACTCAATATTAATACAGCATCGAAAGAAGCACTCGTCTCTCTACTCTGGAAGCTCAAAGTGCTCGGCGATCCAAATGAAAAAAAAAGCGTGATCTCGCGCGATAAGGCAGAACGAATCGCAGAAAAGATTATTGAGGGTCGCCCGTACAATAATTTCAAGGACATGGAGCATATTATGGATCAACTAGTCAAGCCGACGAGTTACGAAGACACCCTCGGGGTGACAAGATTCAACTATCCTTCCCATCTGGGCGGAAATCAGGAGGTGAAAACCGCGCTCGTCTCTGACCGCGCTGTGGAAGGGTCATTCCGTCGCATCGTCGAAAACATCGGGATCTCGACCAGGAACCTCCGCGTCATCGTTGTGGGACAAGCACTTTCTCCGAAAGGAAAAGTTTTGGCGCAGACACGCAGGGAAGCAATTCTCAAACTCGACCTCAAAGTTGACGATAGAGTTTCCACCGACCAAACAGCCTACCGGATCGATCCTCGAGTCGTTTATGCGAGTCGACTATGAGAATCCTTCTCTCCCTGTTCGTCTTGGCTCTTCCTTTCGTCCGCGTTTTGGGAGAACCCAATGGAACGAGTTTTTCCAGCATTCAATTCGTCAACGCCGCGAGCACTGAGCGGATCCGTTTACAGGTGGGTGACCAAGTCTGGCATTCAACATTCAGACCAGGGCAGAAAACATCGGCTGGCGCGTTTCCTCACCTCGATTGGCCCCTCTGCTTAATTGCAACCGACGAAGGGACCCAGATCGAATCCCAATTCAGCGCACTCGCTGGGAGGAGTTACACCGCGGTCATTGTCGGCGACTTTAAGAAGGATTCCGGAAAAATATCAGACGGGCAAGCCACAAACCGGGCGAACTCGACCACAGAAGAGGTCCGCGCAAAGATTCTGATTCTGCCAAATGAAATCGACCCGCGCAGAGGACATCGGCTCCGTGTCGTAAATGGACTAGTGGGCACGCCAATCAATTTTTCCTTTCTCGGGAGGGATCGTGTACCTGTTGCATTTGGCGAAATGCGCGCCCTGACAGAACTACCCGCGGCGATGGATTTACGGGTCGAAGCAGGAGGCATGGCCTTCAACTTGAGCTTTCAATTCGTACCACCGGAGCGTGGTTGCACAATCGCATTTTATCTTGTCGGCGATCAGATCAGTTACGTGGCCGCCAACGAAGTAGTTCTGACTCCGGATGGCAATCTCCCCTCTGCAAGTCAGGAAGCAATCGACGGAATCCTAAACCAGTTCGATGGCTCTATCCCCTGAGCGGTGAACGAATAGATGAGATCGCCCAAGGGCGCTCACGCAAATTGGGAACATGAACAATTTTCGAATCGTGGCGGAATCGAGAAATGCCTGACACAATTCAAATCCGACCCGCACACCACTCTATTCCTGAATAACCTCTTCGGATGGCGCGATGACTGTTCCTTGATCGATCCGAAAGTTGCATGGAACTGAGGCATCGTTCCACAGCGCCGGCAGAGCTCCTCACGCCTCCGCTTGTTCCTCGACGGCCCGGCCGCCACCGTCCCTTTATTCCATCCATCGGCGCTCCTGGAACTGAACGCGACTAACCTCGATTCGCGCTATGTGCGTTTTTATCCTAGCAATTGCAGGAGAGGTTTTCTAAAAACCGTCCCCTTTTGCCATGTCCGATCCCACGCACACCCTTCGACTCGGGCTGCCTTCCGGTAGTCTGCAGGAAGCGACCTACAGCCTGTTTGCACGGGCCGGGTATCAGATTTCCGGGTCGAAACGTTCTTACAAACCGAGCGTAGATGATCCGGAATTGCTACTGCGCCTTCTGCGGGCACAGGAGATCAGCCGGTATGTCGAGCACGGTTTCCTGGATTGCGGACTCACCGGTCGCGACTGGGTCGAGGAAAATGCCTCCGAGGTCGAGGTGCTGTGCGAACTGACGTTCAGCAAAGTCAGTTCTCGCCCCACACGCTGGGTGCTGGTCGTTCCAGAAGAATCTCCGATTCAGTCCGTCAAAGATCTGGAGGGAAAATGTATCGCCACCGAAGCGGTCCAAATGACGAAGCGCTTCCTCCAGAGTCACGGAGTGAACGCTTTTGTGGAGTTCAGCTGGGGTGCAACGGAGGTAAAGGTTCCGGATTTGGTGGACGCCATCGTCGACGTTACGGAGACGGGATCTTCACTGCGAGCAAACAAGCTTCGCATTGTCGAAACACTGATGGAATCCTCACCACAATTCATCGCAAACAAGGCAGCCATGCAGGATTTGTGGAAGCGGAAGAAAATTGATCAACTCGTGCTTCTGCTTCAGGCAGCGCACGAGGCGCGCAACAAAGTGGGGCTCAAAATGAACATCGAAGAAAATGGATTGCAGAATCTATTGGAAGCCCTACCTTCGCTCCGCAATCCGACCGTGGCGCAACTTGCGACTGGCGGCTGGGTGGCTGTTGAGACGGTGATCGATGAGAAAACGGTGCGGGAAATCATTCCCACTCTGAAGTCCCTTGGGGCTGAAGGTATCATCGAGTATCCGCTCAGCAAGGTGGTTTATTAATTGCTCGACCAAGGCGTCGGTTAATCGGCGGCCGTCTCGCAGAGGATCCCGCCACAATAATCTTTGCGGAACTGCAGCCCAAACCTGTCGTCAGGGACAGCGTGTTCAGATTCGTCCTTAGTTAAAGACCCATGGGTTCAATTAAAAAGAGAAGAAAAGCGAAGATCGCGAAGCACAAACGCCGTAAGCGGATGAAAGAGAACCGTCACAAAAAGCGTTTGCGCTACAAGAGCTGACGCAGGGCCGAGCAATCCGGCCTCTCCGGTGTGGGGATTTACATTCGCGCCCGAGACGCTATTTTACGCCGATGAATCCAAGGCGGCCGAAGTCACGAGTGCATTTGCGCAGGTGGCGCCTGTGGGTTGTGCGCTGCGCACCGGCGCTTCTGCTGCCTCTGACGTCGTCTTATCTGTTTGCCATTGAAAAGTCTTCTCCGCGAAATCAGGCGCAGGCTACCGATTTCATCCCGCCTGTCATACAGGATCTGCCGCGGGATTTACAGCTGAGCAATGAGGCGATCCGGAAAGCGGACGCCTTGGCATTTTTCACGCTGGGATTTGCTGCGGAGAACGAGGCCGACAACGAGACAGCCCTCCGGGAGTATCGGCGCGTGCTCGATCTCGATCCCGGATACACTGAGCTCGCGATCAAAGTCGCTTACGAATACGCCAGGCAGGGGGACGTGCCCGAAGGAATCAATGTGCTTAAGGATGCCATTAAGGCGGCGCCAAAGGACCCGATGGCACATCTCTATCTTTCGCAGCTTTATGCGAAGTATCTGAAAAAGCCCGATGTCGCACTGCGCTATGCGAGTCGGGCGATGGAACTCGATCCGAAGAATTTCGCGGCGTATCTGGCTTTGTTCGAGATCTACTCAGATACCGGACAGAAAGAAAGAGCCGAGAAAGTCCTTTCGAAAGCCTCGACACTCGAAAACGACGACTCTTACTTCTGGCTAAAACTGGGTGGGATTTATTGCGAACTGCTTTTGAAGGAGGACGGTTCGACGGAACCAAAAGATCTAGCCAAATTGAACGCTACCTTCCAAAAGGCTATTGATCTGGCCGACGGGGACGTCGATATTTTTCTGGGAGTCGCCGACTATTACGTTGTCTCAAACCAGATTGCCGAGGCCATTCCGTTGTACCTCAGGGTATTGAAGGAAAGTCCGGACCCGAATGATCCAAAACTGGGCGAAATTCGAGATAAGCTTGCACGGTCGTTTCTCGCGAACGGTCAGCGTGATAAAGCAATAGAAATACTTGAGCGAATGATAAGAATCAATCCGCTCCGGGCCGAGACCTATGAGTTTCTTGGCCAAGTTTACGAACAAGCGGGCGACATCGAGAAGGCCCTCGGAGTATACCAGCAGACGCTTCTGCTCGCTCCAAATCAACCGCTGAATTATCTCCGCATTGCTGATATGCAGGTAAGCGTGCACCGCCCGGAGCGAGCAGTGGAAACATTACGCGAAGCACGCAAGCGGTTCCCTGACGTTCCTCAGGTGACCTACAGCCTCGCCTTCGCTTTGAGCCAGGCTGGAGATCATGCCCATGCAATGACAACCTTCGAAGAGGCTCTGAGAGAAGCGGAGGTGCTGCAGTCAGAGATGTTGAATGGAAACTTCTATTTCAACTACGGAGCCGCGGCGGAGCAAGCGGGTCTGAAAGAGAAAGCCGCCGAACTACTGCGGAAGTCCATCGAACTCGATCCTCAGAATGCGGCGAGAGCTTATAATTATTTGGGATACATGTGGGTCGATCGTGGAGAAAATCTTGATGAGGCAGGAGAATTAATTACCCGGGCATTGAATCTCGAGCCGGAAAATGGAGCCTACATGGACAGCCTGGGCTGGTATTTTTACAAGAAAGGTGACTACGAGAAGGCGTTGCGGGAATTGCTCCGTGCGACTAAATATTTGGAGGAGGAAGACGCCGTAGTTTATGACCACATCGGTGACACCTATGCAAAGCTCAGGAAACCGGCTCAGGCCGTTACCTATTGGGAAAAAGCGGTCGCGCTCGACAAAGCAAATCATGCGATTCTGGGAAAAATCAAGGAAGCCAAAGTAAGGATGATGGCAACGCCAGCCGAATCACCACGGGCTATCATTCCCGACCAGACGCCGATTCCTCTCCCGACGGCGAACAAAGTTCCAAATTGAGCTGAAAAAAGCCAGCAGGTTGTTTTCGCTTCCTTACTTTCGCACGAACCAAAGAAAAACGCTCAACCGACGGGTTCAACAAACTCTGTCTTCGCCGTATGAACAGGGATTTGTTTCGCGGATCGAACACCCTCCGAGCTTTTGCGTTTCGCGTTACTTCGCTTCACTTCCAACTCGGCTTTCTCGATTCGTTCGCGAGCAACACGTCGCAGATTTCTGACCAGGCCTAGCTTGGACAGCATCCAAATGGTCCATTTCGTCGGATCCCAGTGCCAGGGTTTTACCCCATTCCGATAATCATGCTGAAACTCGTGGTGATAGTTGTGATACCCTTCGCCAAAGGTAACGAGCGCCATCACCCAGGAATCGCGAGCGCTGCAGCGTTCGGAATATGGGCGATCGCCAAAGTAATGACAGAGAGAGTTGATGCAGAATGTGCAATGCTGAACGACCACCACCCGTGCGACCCCGGCAATAAGAAACGCGCCAAGCCCACCAACCCAGCCATTCCACAGAAATCCAATAACCGTCGGCAACAAAAATGAGACGATGAAGGCAATGAGATGAATGTAGCGATGCTGAAACATCACGAGTTTGTCACGCTTCAAGTCATTAACATTGTCGTAGGGAGGCTCGGGCACGAGTTTGAACATGAGCCATCCCATGTGGGCGTAAAAAAGACCCTTGCTGATTGAATAAGGATCATCTTCGTGATCGACGTGCTTGTGATGTGCCCGATGTTCCGTGGACCAGAGAAGAACAGAATTCTCAAAGGCCGCAGCCCCAAATAATAGCGTGAAGGCGCGCACGCTCCAGTGTGCCTGAAAGGCGAGATGCGAATAGAGCCGGTGATATCCGAGCGTTATCGACAGACCCGTCGCGAGGAACATTGCGAAGAACAATGCAATCTGGAACCAATTGAGCCCAAAGTTCCACACGTAAATCGGAACGCCGACCAAGGCAATCAACAGGGTGCCAATGAGAAACGAACTGGTAGTCCAGTTCACCCGATCAAAAGGGATGTTACGAAACACAAATATTGAAATAGAGGGTGTAGAGCAGAAACAGGGGGACTCACTATTCGCACTTAGAAACGCAAAGGGCAACTGGATTTGGTCACGAAGGGTATTCAGAAACCGGCAAGTTCCTCTGCCGGATAAGTCCAGATCTCACTCAGCGTGGGGTGATAATGCGGGATTTTCGCCAGTTCTCCCACCGTTGCCCGAAAACGCATCGCAACAGCAATCTCATGGATCAATTCAGAGGCCTGCGGTCCCACAACGGCTCCTCCCAGAATCTCCCCGGTTCTGCGGTTTGCGATCAATTTCACGAAACCGTCTGTTTCTCCCATGATCAGCGACTTCCCGTGGTCATTGAACGGATAGGTCGCCACATGGAAATCACACTCCATGGACGTGAGTTCCGCTTCCGTCATTCCAACAGCCGCAACTTCCGGCGTAGTAAAAACGATGAAGATTTTCAGCCGGTAGTCCACGGTTTCCATTGCGTACTCTCCCCGCAAGGACCTGACTGCATTTCTTGCTGCGACCTCGCCCTGTTGCACGGCAATGTGCACGATCTCGTGGCGTCCACATACATCCCCTGCCGCGAAAATGTGCGATACGCTTGTTTGCTGATGCGGATTTGTCACCACACGTCCTTTCTCGGTCACGATACCTGCCGCTTCGAGATTCAACCCTGAAATACGCGGCTGCCGACCAAGTGCGAAAATTACCTCTTCGGCTTCGACTGCGATTTTCTCGTCGCCTTTCCGGAAAATCACTCTCTTACCCTCTCCACCGAGCTCTACACGGTCCAGACTAGTGCCAGTGAAAACATTCGCGCCCTTCGAAGCAAGCGTTGCCTCGATGCAATGCGCAACGTCGCCATCCATTTCCTTCAGCACCCTGCCGCTTCGCTGAATTAGCGTAACCTCTACACCGAGCCCCACATAAAAATGCGCGAGCTCCAACGCGATAGCTCCTCCACCAAGGACGACGACCGATTTCGGGATGTGTTCCCATTCGAGGACAGCGTCGCTGTCACGACATCCCACCTCAGAAAGGCCCGGTACAGCCACGTCGTGCACTTCTGAACCGGTAGCAATAAGGAAAGTTCTTGCCCGCACCAGAAATGGAGGTTCGTGCTTCCACGAAACCTCAAGTGTTCGCGCGTCGTGAAATTTCGCCAGGCCTCTGATGAATCTGAACCTCCCCGACAGCAGCTGCGACTTTCGGTAACCGGCAAAATCGGCAATGAGCCGACTTTTTCTCTCAATGATCGCCCGGCCGCTCACCGAATGCCCCTCGACATGAAGTCCAAACTCCTCTGCACGTCGAACGGTATCGTATCGATTACTGGACTCCAGCAGGGTTTTACTGGGCATGCACCCACGCAGAATGCAGAGCCCCCCAACTTCCTCGCCTCCTTCGATTACCGCCACCTTGAGGCCCGCTCTCGCAGCGGTGGAAGCACTGGAATATCCGGCACTGCCTCCGCCAATCACGACATAGTCAAACTCTTCAGACATCATTATTCATTCGAAGCATTCACGCGAAACACCTTAAAGGAACGATTTGCATAAACGAATTTTAAGAAATGCGGAGCGGAGTGCGGCCGCGCGTAAAGCAAGACCGCCATGGGCGATGGTTCAGGTTTGCGATCGAGAAGCTGCACCGATGTCTCGAGTACACGGGAAGGTTCGTAGGCAACTACCCATTCCACAGAATGCTTCCTCAATATATCGCGCGCTTCGTTCACAGACGAGGTCATATAAAACCGCGCAGACGCAAACGTACCCGGGAGACTTTCGTGGGAACTTCCTGCCACGGTGGGGCAACCAGTCCAGTATGCGATCGGCGGTGAGAGCCACCATGGCGCCATCACAGCTTCGTTCCTGTTGCCTGAATCTTCTGCAATTACCTGCGCCGCATCACGTAGAAACAGGGCGTCCAATTTTTGCTCTCTTACCTGAATTGCAAGCTCTTCTTCTGGAAAGAGTCGACTTTCCCATGTGGAAGCCATCGGCCAAATCGAGACGAGGAATCCCGCCCATGCCATCCAGAGTCTTGGGATCGCGATGAGCTGGAGAGGGATGCTCATCCCAAATATTAGCGCGAGAAAGTATCCCCACCGGATCTGCCATGCGGTGAGCGCCCAGGCAAACATTAGCAATGCTAGAACGGGAAACGCTCGCCACTCCCGGCGCCTCGCAATTACCAAAAGGACTGGAGCGAACAAGAGCCCGAATCCGGTCCATCCAAGAATGAGTGCCGACCACGGGAATACTGACTTCAACTCGACGATGGTCGTCTTCCATCGAGGAAAATACTCGAGCACCAACTGGTCGGGCCACCGCATCCATAGTGAGCGCTCCGCCAGGAAAGCCAAACACAGCACCCCGGCAATCGCGCTCCAGACCACCCATCTTTCCTTCTGCATACATCGTCGTCGCAGCAAGATGGCGCGCAGCAGTTCAACGAACAAATACAGGACCAAAGGCTCGTAAAACGATACCCAAAAGCTCACTCCCCACGAAATCCCCGTGATCCATTTCCACGAATATGCCGCGGATTCCGATATCCGCCATTCTCCCGCCATTGCTATGGCGAGCAGAACGATTAACAATGCCTGGTGATCCGGACGTCCCATGACAGTTCCATGCACCAGAATCGGACTGACCGCATAGAAACACAGCAGCATCCAACGCCCCCTTATTCCTCTTGACCAGCCCCAAAGGAAGGCGGCACCGATCGCTCCGAGGATCGGCCCAAGGAAGGCACCGGCTCTGTCACGGTCTCCGGTTATCTCAGTCAGCGCCAGAATCAGGAAATCCAGCGGCAGAGTCGTGTGCGGAACAGTTCCTTCGGGGTAGTTCTCGAATCGATGATTTCCCGGGGAGAATGTGCCCTCTTGAATTTCGCTTACCCTCGTCATCCGCGAATAGCAGTCCGCGTCGACAAAATAGATCCGCCCATCTATAAATACGCGATCATAATTCCAGCACCGCAACCCGATCGTCGCAATCAGTAGAACCGTCAGGCCGGAGAAGGATATCAGCCATCGGATGATTGTCCCTGAAAGAAAATGTGCTGAATTCATAAACAAGGACTGTTTTCATCGCCGCTTTTGGTGCGGGACTGCGAAGCGCAGTAAATCAACGACATTCACAAACACACCCCAAGCTGCATTGCTATCTCTTGACCGATCCCAACGCGAGAAATGAACTGGTTTTCCTATGGAACTCCGGAACTATTTACTCGTCGTCTCGCATTCAACATCGGACTTAGATTCTCACTTCACGCCAGCGAAGAGAGGGGCCCTGCGGAGAAACTCGACGATTCCATCGATGTGTTGCCACTGAAGAGAACAAGCAAGCTCGTCCAATCCTGGCGTTCCGATTGAAGAGATTGGCAAATTTGTCGATGGTGTCATCGACCGGTAAGAGCACGCCAAGATCGACCTCAACTCGGCAAAACGGTTTCCCGAACCGCGAGGGGCCGTCTCTCTTCTCTCAGCCCCAGGGATGAAGTCTGCCATTGCCGACAGATAGCGTCCTCTGTCAGTAATTTCGTCAGCATCACGCATCTGTTCGCCAGCCAGAGGGATGCCCGACAAGTCGCCACATCGCTTAGTAACTTCGAGACCAGCTCAATTACGCAAGATATTGTGGAACGTCTGTAAACAAACCCCAACTTATTGGGTGTAAAGTCAAGCAGGCGAAGGAAAAAATGTTGTGACATATCCGACGCAGAGTTTACTCTGGAGATTGCTCGCTCGCGTTATTTCATGCCTG
Source organism: uncultured Verrucomicrobiae bacterium (assembly GCA_963805815.1). Lineage (GTDB taxonomy): Bacteria > Verrucomicrobiota > Verrucomicrobiia > Chthoniobacterales > Chthoniobacteraceae > CAWDWA01. The sequence continues at coordinate 477,845 of CAWDWA010000017.1, read as the reverse complement.
AAGAAAGCTCCGAACTTACCCAACCTGCCGACATCGCCAGATCCCAGGCTTACGGCGCCGCCCAGATCGATAAGTTGGAGGGGCTCGAGGCAGTTCGCAAACGACCGGGAATGTATATTGGCGACCCGGACGAACGAGGCCTGCATCACTGCGTTTTCGAAGTCCTGGATAACTCGATCGACGAGCATCTGGCAGGTTACTGCACGAAAATCGACGTCACCATCCACGTCGACGGTTCAGTTTCGATTCGCGACAACGGAAGAGGGATTCCGGTGGATATGCATCCGAAGTGGGGTATCCCCGCAGTGGAATTAGTTCTGACCAACCTGCACGCAGGTGGCAAATTCGGCCAGGGTGCCTACAAATACAGCGGAGGTCTGCACGGTGTGGGCGCGAAGTGCGTAAACGCCCTTTCCGACTGGTTCAAAGTTGAAGTGTCCCGAGACGGCAAGGTCTATCACATGGCTTTTGAACGCGGGAAGACGATGCAGAAGCTCAATGTCATTGGTGAACTCAAGAATAAGCTAACCACGGGAACGTTGATTACCTTCATGCCGGACTCGGAGATTTTTACAATCACCACCGAATTTAAGTTCGAACGACTTGCGACACGCCTTCGAGAACTCGCGTTCTTGAACCCCGGCCTCGAGATCAATCTCCTCGACGAGCGCGAGGAGCCTACACGAAAGCAGCATTTCTACTACAGGGACGGCATCGGGGAGTTCGTCCGGCAGCTCGGCGAGAGCAAACAGACTCTGCACCAGACGCCGATCGTACTCGCAGGTCAGCGCAGGATCACGATTCTCGATAACGAGGGCAAAGAGACTGAAGAGAGTGTTTTCGTCGATGTTGTGATGCAGTACAACGATTCCTACAACGACCAGATCCTCTGCTTCGCAAACTCCATCCCGAATCCGGATGGAGGCACCCATCTTACAGGTTTCCGGTCGGCGCTGACCCGCACAGTGAATCAATATGCCCGGGCGAACAGCCTGGTGAAAGATAAGGATCCATCGATATCGGGCGACGATGTGCGAGAGGGCCTCATTTGCGTTCTCAGCGTGAAGCTGCCAAACCCGCGCTTCGAGTCGCAGACAAAGGTGAAACTCGTAAACACGGAGATCGACGGCATCGTCGCGTCGGTTGTTTACGAGGGCCTCATGTTGTTTCTCGAGCAGAATCCGGCGGTCGGAAAGAAAGTCGTGGAAAAGAGCATGACAGCCGCCCGGGCCCGCGAAGCCGCCCGGAAAGCGCGCGAAACCGTGCGCAAAAGCGCGCTAACCGGCGGCGGCCTGCCGGGCAAACTCGCCGATTGTTCAGAACGTAACCCCGGGAGAACGGAACTCTTTATTGTTGAAGGAGATTCTGCGGGCGGTTCCGCAAAGCAGGGACGGGATCGCCGGATCCAGGCGATCCTTCCGATTCGTGGAAAGTTGATCAATGTGGAAAAGGCCCGTTTGGACAAGGTCCTGCAAAACACGGAAATTCAGACGATGATCACGGCCATTGGCACCGGGATCGGCGGCGGTGAACAGGAGGGATCGTTCAATTTATCGAAACTTCGCTACGGAAAAATCATCATTATGACTGATGCGGACGTGGACGGCTCTCACATTCGCACGTTGTTATTGACGTTTTTCTACCGACAGATGACCGAACTGGTGAAGGAGGGAAAAATCTACATCGCCCAGCCGCCGCTCTATCAGATCAAGCGCAAAAAACGCGAGGAATACGTGGAGGACGACGTAAAGTTGAACAAAATTCTCATCTCTCTCGGCGCGGAGGATGTTCGGCTGAAGAATCTGGCGGATGGTCGTGAGTTTTCGAGCGACCAACTCACAAAGATTCTTGATTTGCTGGAGCGGCTTGGCAAATTCTCCGATTCGATTCGTCGTCACGGAGGCGACTTCGAGCAATACCTTCATGCTCGCAAGGAGGGAAACGATCATTTACCGGCATTTCTAGTCAAGGTGCGTGATGGAAATGAGGAATGGGTCGAATATTTCCATGATGAAGAGGAAGTACGCGGCTACCATGCCGAACATCCGGATCTGAATCTCTTCGAAGCAGAGATGGACACAGAGATCGCGCCTCCGGTTGCAGTGCGCGGAGTGAGTTCCCGCCGAAGAGGGATGTTGGTCGAGTTGCACGAGTCGACCTCCGTTCATAAGCTATTGAAGGAACTCGAAGCTCATGGTCTGCGTGTTGAGCACTATTCGACAGCCGGCCAGCCAATCTTTGAATTGATCGAAGGCGAAGGAGAAAGCGCGAAGGTCATGCCAATTTTCTCTGCGCCTACTATTCTCGAAAAAATCGTGGAACTTGGCCGGCGGGGCGTTCAGATCAAGCGTTTCAAAGGGCTCGGTGAAATGAACGCCAAAGAGTTGTATTCAACCACAATGGATCCGGTTCGCAGAAAAATTCTCCAGGTAGACCTGAACGAGACCAATGCTGTAAAAGCCGACGAGATGTTTACTAAATTGATGGGTGACGTTGTCGAGCCTCGGCGCATCTATATCGAAGACAACGCACTGAATGTGCGAAATCTCGATGTCTAGCATTTCGGTCCAATTAACGATACGCACGTCCCAGCCGCGGAAGATCGAATTCAATTCTCCATGCATTTCGGAGTCGAACCCACTTTCATCCCATTGAACATCCGTGTCTGAGAGCGATTCAGAGATAGTCAATAAGATCGATGTCGCCGAGGAAATGTCGAAGTCGTTTCTCGACTACTCGATGTCCGTTATCATCTCCCGGGCACTCCCGGACGCACGGGATGGGTTAAAGCCCTCCCAGCGCAGGATCCTGTATGCCATGCAGGAGTTGTCGCTGTATCCGGGACGCAAACACATGAAGTGCGCCAAAATCTGCGGCGACACATCCGGTAACTACCATCCTCACGGCGAAGCCGTCATTTATCCCACGCTGGTTCACATGGCGCAACCCTGGGCGATGCGTGACACACTCATCGATCCCCAGGGGAACTTTGGATCGGTTGAAGGCGATCCACCCGCCGCCATGCGTTACACCGAAGCGCGTCTCACGCATCTCGGCGCGGCGCTTATGGATGACATGGACAAGGACACGGTGGATTTCGTCCAGAACTACGACGAACGCCTGTTCGAGCCTACTGTTTTTCCCGCGGCATTTCCAAACCTCCTCGTCAACGGCGGCACCGGCATTGCGGTGGGTATGGCTACCAACATCCCGCCTCACAATCTCGGTGAAATAATCGACGGGCTTTTTGCGCAACTCGACAATCCCGATATCGAACTGAAGGAGCTGAAGGAATACATCAAGGGCCCGGACTTTCCGACCGGCTGCTCCATTCTGGGCATCTCCGGGATTCATCAATACATGGAAACGGGCCGCGGCGGCATGAAGGTGCGCGGCACGGTGGACATCGAATCGACGGACACCGGACGCGAGATGATCGTGATTACCGAGATTCCTTTCAATGTGAACCGGGCGCATCTGGTGGCACGCATCGCGGAACTCGTGAATCAAAAGATCCTCACGGACATCACCGCGATCCGCGACGAATCGGATGAAAACACACGCGTCGCTGTGGAAATCAAACGGGACGCGATCCCACAGGTCGTCGTCAACAACCTGTATAAATTCACGGCACTCGAAAGTTCGTTTGCGGCATCGATGCTCGCGATCGATCAGGGCAAACCGAAGCTGCTGTCACTGAAAGAGGCGCTGCAGTGTTATATCGATCACAGACGCGAAGTCGTCCTACGCAGGACCCGATTCGAGCTGCGCAAAGCCGAAGAGAGGGCTGAAACACTCGAAGGATACCTCATCGCGCTCGATAACCTCGATGAGTTCATTCGCATCATCCGCGAATCTGCAAACCGGGAAGAGGCAAAGGTGAGACTGTTGGCTTTCGATTTCAGCCGCCAACAGGTCGAACAGCTCGGAATCCTCATTCGGGACAGTGCGCGTCTCACCGACGGACGATACGCTTTCAGCGAAAAGCAGGCGGACGAGATCCTGAACCTTCGCCTTTACCAACTTACCGGACTCGAAGGCGTAAAAATTCGGAACGAATACGTGGAGCTTCTGGAGAACATCAAAGATCTTCTCGACATTCTGGCCCGGGAAGAAAGGGTCCGGCAGATCATCAAAGACGAATTGCTCGCGATCCGGGAAAAATACGCGACGCCCCGCAAGACGCAGCTGATTCCCGATGAAGGGGAAATCGCGATTGAAGATCTCATCGCCAATGAAGGCTGTATCATCAGCATCACGCACAGCGGATTTATCAAAAGAACTTTTCTGTCCGAATTCAAAGCTCAGCGTCGTGGCGGCAAAGGCGTCATCGGAATGACGACGCGCGAAGGCGCGACCGAAACGGATCAGGGTGATTTTATCGAGAGCCTGTTCTCCGCCTCAACCCATGACTATCTGATGTTCTTTACGCAGGACGGTCGGTGCTATGTGGAACGTGTCCACCGGATTCCCGATATGGGGCGGACAGCAAAAGGCCGTTCTATTGCGAATCTCCTCGAGTTGCGACCTGACGAGAAGATTGCGGCCACGATCCGGATTCAGTCCGATGTGCGGAAATCCGAGAACGGCGAGGAAATCGACAATACTTTCAATCCGAATCTCCACATCGTATTCGCAACCCGTTCAGGCATTGTGAAGAAGACGAATCTCGCGGATTTCCGAAACGTCCGGAAAGGTGGCATCATTGCGATCAATATCGAGGGAGGCGATCGCCTGATCGATGCAAAACTCACTACTGGCAGCGACGAACTCGTTTTGATCACCCTTGAGGGCATGAGCCTGCGCTTCCATGAGGATCAACTCAGGGATCAGGGGCGCAACACTGTCGGCGTCTGGGGAATCCGCCCGTACGGAAAAGACTTCGTCGTTTCTCTCGCAGTTGTTGATTCCGATAGCATGTTGCTCGTGGCCGGGGAACAAGGCATCGGCAAGCGCACGCCATTTGATGAGTACCGAACACAATCGCGCGGCGGTAAAGGCATCATCACCATGCGAACCAGTGAGAGAACCGGTCGTCTCATCGGGGCGATCACAGTGAAAGAGGAAGACGAGCTCATGCTCATCACAAATCGCGGTCAGATGGTACGTACACGGGTAAGCGAGATCCCCGTAGTCGGCCGAAACACCAGTGGTGTAAAACTCATCGAGCCCCGGAAAGGAGAGAAGCTTCAGGACATAGCCCGGGTCGTGGGAGAAGCGGCAGAAGAAACCGCCGAAGTGGAAGCAGAAGACGTTTCGGAGAAGGGACCGGCTTCGCCCGAGTAGACAACGAGTGGCCGATGACACAAATGGCGCCAGCGGCACAAACGGTTGGAAATCCCAGAATTAACCGGGCCTTGCTTCGCCTTTCAACGATTCAATTTCCCTTCCGCTCAGTCGCCGCCAATCCCCCGGCCGGAGGTCTGAGATGACGATTGATCCGATGCGCACACGACGCAGTTCCATCACTTCGTATCCAAGTTCGTAGAACATTTGTCGAATCTGCCGTTTGATCCCCTGCCGCAATATCACGCGCACCCAAAACTTCGAAATGCGGGTCACTTTCTCGGCGCGAGCGACGCCTCCCTCAATGTGAAGCCCTTTCCGCATTTTGGCGGCTAACTCAAAATCGAAAGGCCGTTCGAGTTTCGCCTCGTATTCCTTCTCGATCTTGTAACGCGGATGTGTCATCCGGAGTGAAAGATCCCCATCATTTGTGAGCACGATCAGTCCCTCACTCTCTTTGTCCAGACGTCCGACGTGCGAGAGACGCGGAAAATTGGCCGGAATCAAGTCGTAGATCGTTCGTCGATCGTGCGTATCTGAACGGGTGCAGAGATAGCCGCGCGGCTTGTTCAGCAGCAGCGTCATCGTGGATTCGGGTTTCACAAGCTTGCCGTCGACTTTCACCGAATCCGAGTCTCCAACGTGTGTTGCAAGCGCGGCGCATGGTACCCCGTTGACGGCCACACGCCCGTCGAGAATCAGCTGCTCACAGCTGCGGCGAGAGCCAAGACCGGCGGAAGCGAGGAATTTGTTGAGGCGCATGGGCGCATCAAACGACCGGCGACGGCCCCTGTCTACTCCCGAAAACCTTGAGGGGGCATGAAATAAATTTTCCACCGAAAGAAAGTTGACTCTTCGGTCGGTTGCTCTTTAGCTTCACCGCCCGTCGGGTCTCTCCCCTAAAGCCCGACTGAACGGAAAATACTAACCTTATAGAGGTGTAGAAGTTATGCCTAAAGGCACTGTAAAGTGGTTTAATGAAAAAAAGGGGTTCGGATTCATCGTTGATCCAAACGTCTCATCCGACATATTCGTCCATTTTTCGGCGATTCAATCGGAGGGTTTCAAGACGTTGTCGGAAGGCGAAAAAGTAGAATACGAACTATTCACCGACGAAAAGGGTGCTAAAGCCAGGAACGTTTGCCGCGTCCGTTGATTTGCCGCTACATTGCTCCCTGTGAGCAACGGTAGATTCCGCGAAAACCTCGTCCTCGTCGGTTTCATGGCCAGTGGAAAGTCGTCTATTGGACGGCTCCTGGCCAAGAAGCTTCGTCGTCGCTTCGCGGACACCGATCGGCTGGTCATGGAGCGCGAGTACCCGTGATATCCCGGAAATCTTCGCGAGCGAAGGCGAATCCTATTTTCGCGACGTCGAGACCGCAGCACTCGAATCTCTCAAGGATTCGGATCAGCTTGTTATCGCCACCGGCGGAGGCATCGTTACGCAGAATCGAAATCTTGCAATCCTTCCAAGGCTCGGATTTGTAATTTGGCTCTTCGCCGAAGAGGAGGTGACGTTGGAGCGCGTCTTGCGAAATCAGAACCGCCCGCTGGTCCAAACCAGCGACCCGCGAGCGACCATTCGAGTGCTTTACGAGAAGCGTCGACCGCTCTATGAGCAGGCTGCGCAGTTTGCGGTCAACACATCCACTCTTCCACACAATGATGTCGCCGAAGCCATCATTGCGGAAGCGAACCGGCGCTTTTCGTGCAAAGCGGAGGCGTGATCAAGAATGAGCTTGTCGCGCGCGCGCAGTCCCTCGGCTTCGATGTGTGCCGGGTTGCCCATTGTGAACCACCACCCCATCGCGAAGAATTCCTCCGGTGGCTTGCAGAAGGGTGCGCCGGCGATATGGCATGGCTTGAGCGAAACAAGGATCGCCGCACCGATCCGCAGCTGGTTCTGCCGGGTGCACGATCGGTGATAGTCGTCGGCCTGAACTATTGGCAGGGCACGACTCCACAACCTGAAGGTCCAAGGATCGCACGTTATGCCTGGGGCAACAATTATCATGATCTCATGCTGGAACGGCTCCGCAAGTTGGATGAACTGCTGCGACTGCATGGAGGCAAGCAGAAATGCTACGTCGACACGGGTCCGATTCTCGAGCGGGACTATGCAGCGCTTGCAGGCGTCGGCTGGCACGGAAAGAGCGCCATGCTCATCAGCAGAAAACTCGGCACCTGGTTCTTTCTCGGAGAAATCCTCTCTACCCTCGAACTTTCACCCGATCCCCTCGAAGCCGAACGGTGCGGGCGGTGCACACGGTGCATCGATGCATGTCCCACGGGGGCCATCACCAGACCCCATCACGTGGACGCCCGTCGCTGCATTTCTTACCTCACAATCGAATCGAAAGGAAGCATTCCAGAAAAACTCCGGCCGCTGCTTGGCGACCGCATTTACGGATGCGACGATTGCCTCACAGCCTGTCCATGGAATCGTTTTGCCAAAATTTCACAAGAAACGGCATTCGAGGCGAGACGCTCAACGACTGGAATGAGTTTGCGCGAGTATCTTGATCTCACCGACGATGAGTTTCGGACGTTGTTTCGTCGGAGTCCGATCAAACGAATCAAGCGACGCGGCTTTCTACGAAACGTGTGTGTGGCGCTGGGAAACGTTGGAACCGCCGAAGACCTCCTCGCATTAAAAAAGGCAGCCCGCGATCCCGAACCGTTGATCGCCGAACACGCCCAATGGGCGATCAATCAGATTCAGCTCAGGAGCACTTGACGTAGACCCCGATAAGCGGGCGCTTTGACGGTTTTTCCGACTTGAAGTCACTTACAAAACCGTCGTCGGTCCGAATCTCAACGTGGCCCGCTCCTCGTCCGCCATACACAAGCACGGCACCCACAGGGGCATCGTAGGGATCCTTGACCTTGATCGGCTTGAATCCATATTTCGAGGTAAGCTCACCACCGGCGTTCTTCGCATAGACAGTTCCGGGATAGCTGTCTACAGCTTCAGCCGCGAGCAGAGCCTTCTTCAAATAGCGCCAGCAGCGTCTGGAAGAGCGCGAGCGTCCCTCGGCGATTTCCGCCGCACGAATCATTCGCTCGTCGTACTTGTAGGCTGATGATTTGAGACCGAAGAAACTCGCGAGACTCGACGGTACGCGATCGCCCTTATCGCGGCGAAACAGGCAACTTCTCGAAGCGGCTTCTGAGGAGCTACAGAGGAAAAAAACTCAGATCAAACAATCAATCAACGCGATTTTGTCTAAGAAGCATTTGAATGGTGCAGAGGCAGGGAAACACAGCAACTACCGAAAATCCCCCTGCGCTGAAAGCTACGGCCGGCGGTCCGGAACCATTATTCGCCGAGCATTTTTAAAAAAGCAGACCGAGTCCACTCAATTCAAGAAGGCTTGATGTAAACCCCGATGAGCGGGCGCTTCGACGGCCTTTTGGACTTGAAATCGCTCACAAACCCATCTGCCGTTCGAATCTCAACGTGACCCGCTCCGCGGCCGCCATAGACGAGAATTGAACCAATGGGAGCATCATAAGGATTCGAGACCTTGATTGGCTTGAATCCGTAGTTCTTCGCGAGTTCACGCCCCGCATACTTCGCATAGCGAGTCCGCGGATAACTGTCGACCACATCAGCCGCAAGCAGCGCCTTTTTCACGTAGCGCCAGCAGCGCCTGGTTGAGTGGGCGCGAGCACGCCTCTCGGCGATCTTCGCCGCGCGAATCATTCGCTTGTCGTACTTGTAAGCCGACGATTTGGGACCGAAAAATCTGGCGAGACCATTCGGTACCCGATCGCTGTTATCTGGACGATAAAGGGAACTTTTCGACGAAGCTTCGGCATAGCTACAGAAGAAACAAAATGTAAAAGCTACTAATGCTAATTGCGGAACGAGGGTCTTTATAAATATCATCGTTATTTTCTGTCTAGCGCAGAATCGCAGCGAGGCTATCCAACAGGCGCACTTGCTCAGCGCATTTAGCGTTCCATAACGCAAAATAGTTGTAAGTCCTTCAAAATATTAACTTTAAATCTAAAATTTTACGTTTTCTTGACCCCATAAAGTCGATTCCATCACGTTATCAGGTTCTCAGTTTTGTAAACATCTGCCCCATTCATGCCAAATTCTGGCCATATCATGGAGTTAGGCCAAACTGGTCAGCAATAATGAAATTATCCCATTTCGGCGCAAGCCGATTTAGTTGGCTATGCTTGGCCAAGCCCTTGTAACACGAAACTTCGGTGCGACTCAGTTCGGGGTTTTCAAAAGGTTAACGCTCAACGTTTCGGCATGTCGAGCCCTACCGACATAATCGCCCGCTTTTTTTTATTTTCTCATTGAACAACCCGGGCAGTTCTATCAATCGGATTGTTTCAAAGCCCTCCGTTTCGCGATCCCGGCGAGGAAATCGGCGAAAACCTTTTGCACGTGTTGCCCGGCACTAAAATCACCTTTTTCGAGTAGTAAGACCAACTCGCCGTCTTTTTTAGCACGAGAAATAAAGTGAAGTTGCAGAAGGTTGCTCGATGAGAAGGCCCCCAGGTTCTTTGAGGCACCCACCCTCAGGAACGATGTACTTGGCCTCGATGTTTTAAAAGCATTCCCCTTCCCGCACATCGCTTCCTGTATCCGCAGAGGATCCTCCAGCGTCATCCGATGACAGAGCTTAATGTCAACGAAATTCATATCTTAACAGATCCGCGCCAGACTGAGCCTCTGCGAGATTTGCAGGTTCGCCGTCGCCCGTACACAAATCGCGCCGGGAATGTCGGACCAACCGACCTTCTCCCGACGCTGTAAATAGCAACCTCTGAATATGACTGTCTAATTAATGAAAATATCCAAGAACAATCGAAGATAGATTCCGTTCAGGAAGGTTTTACGTAGACCCCTTTAAGCGGTCGCTTCGACGGATTGGTCGAATTGAAATCCTTCACGAAACCCTCGTCCGTGCGGATTTCAACGTGACCGACTCCCCGGCCCCCGTAGACGAGCACTGATCCAACGGGGGACTCGAAACCTCAAATGGCTTGAATCCGTAATTTTTGGCAAGTTCACTCCCTGCCTGCTTCGCATAGCGAGTCCCCGGATAGCTGTCGACCGCATCAGCGGAAAGGAGGGCTTTTTTTGCGTAGCGCCAGCAGTGGTTTGTGGAGCGTGCTCGAGCACGTTCCTGCGCGATCTCTGCCGCACGAATCATTCGCTTGTCGAATTTGTATGCAGAGGACTTGGGGCCGAAGAAATCGGAGAGACTAGCCGGCACGCGATCGCCATTATCGCGGCGATACAGGGAACTTTTGGAAGCGGCCTCTGCAGAGCCACAGAAGAGGCAAAGTGTAGGAACGCCTAATTACAATCTGCCAACCATTTTTCGGCACAAATTTTGATAATTACATTATTTAAGGAAGAATTTTACGTTTGGAAACTCAATGGGCTTGCTACAGGAACTCCGAATATAAGTCCACTTAATGGAGCAAAGACTCTTACGCTAAACCTGTGGAATTATCGGTCGCCGCCTGGACGGTCAGTCCAATTTTCGCCCCCCATGCTCGACGGGGCGTTCACCGCTCTGAACCGTATGACGCCCGCCGCTCCGCGATTGCGGCGAGGAGGTCGGCGATCACTTCGGATCGAGCTTTTGCGCCGAGGTTCCCTTTGCCGTGAATGCGGACGCTGACATTGCCTGCTTCAAGGTCGCGCTTTCCGATCACGAGCATGGTGTGCACTTTCATCCGCTCTGCGTCTGCGATCTTGGCTTTGATCGGATTGTTGGCGACATCGAGTTCGCAACGAACGCCCCTGCTGCGCAGCTCCAACTGGATAGAGCGGGAGTATTCGTGCAAAGCGGGATCGTCGGTGATAGGCAGCACGCGGACCTGCTCGGGGGCGAGCCAAAGGGGGAAATTGCCTGCGTAATGCTCGATAAGGAAACCGATGAATCGCTCATGCGTGCCGAGAGGGGCGCGGTGGATGCAGAGCGGAGTTTCCTGAGTATTCTCGGTGGTCTTGTACGAAAGCCCGAAGCGTTTCGGCACTGCGAAATCAACCTGGTTCGTGGCGATGGTAAATTCGCGGCCAATGGCACTCCACACCTGCACATCAATCTTCGGACCGTAAAACGCGGCTTCGTTCGGCACTTCGACGAAGTTGATCCCGCTTTTCACAAGGACGTTGCGGACCATGTCCTCAGTCTTTCTCCAGAGCTCCGGCTCCCCGACAAATTTCTGGCCAAGCTTCCCGGGATCGTGGGTTGAAAACCGCATGAGGTATTTCTCCAGTCCGAAGATCCTGAAATACTTCAAATACATCTGGTTCACCGCGTTGAACTCTGCCTCGAACTGCTCCTCGGTGCAGTAGATGTGCGCATCATTCATCTGCATCGAGCGAACGCGCATCAGACCGAAAAGTTCGCCGGACTGCTCATAGCGATAGCAGGTGCCATATTCCGCAAGCCGCAACGGGAGGTCGCGAAAGCTCCGCGGCACCGCAGCGAACAGTTTATGGTGATGGGGGCAGTTCATGGCCTTGAGGTAATATTTTTCCGTCTCAGAGGCACCACTTCCCGGAGTTGAAACCGAGCTTCCTGAGGATTCCGCGGAGATTTCTTGTTCGTTTTTGTCCTCACGCAGCTCCATAGGCGGAAACATCGAGTCTTCATAATACGGAAGGTGCCCGCTGGTGATGTACATCTTTTCCCGTGCTAAATGCGGAGTCCGGACGCGCTGGTAGCCAGCCTCGAATTCAGTTTCCTTGGCCAGCTTCTCCAACTCCTCAATCAGAACAGTGCCCCGGGGGAGCCACATAGGCAGACCGGGGCCGACATATTCGGCGTCAAAGGCAAACAATTCCAGCTCCCGCCCGAGCTTGCGGTGATCCCGCTTTTTCGCTTCTTCGAGCATGGCGAAGTATTCGTCCATGTCGGTCTTGTTCTTGAAGGCGGTGCCATAGATACGCTGGAGCTGCGGATTGTTTTCGTCGCCTTTATAATAGGCGCTGGCGACGTGGGTCAGCTTGAAGGCCTTGACGTTGCCGGTGCGCGCTACGTGCGGACCCGCGCAGAGGTCGAGGAAAACGCCATTCTGGAAAAGCGAGATTTCCTCGTGTTCCGGAATGCCCTCGATGATGTCCAATTTGAACTTGCTGCGCTCCGGTCGCTCGCTCAGCGCGCCAAGCCGACCCTTGGTTCCAAGTTCGAGTGCTTCGTAACGTGAAACAGTGAGCCTTTGGAACGGGTGGTTGGCTTTGACCTCATTCCGCATTTCCTCCTCGATCCGAGGGAAATCCTCCGGCGTAATCCGATGATCGAGCTCCACGTCATAATAGAAGCCGTTGTCCACCGGCGGGCCGGCAGCGAACTGCGCTTCCGGCCAGATCCTCAGGATCGCAGTCGCCAGGACGTGGGCCGCGCTGTGGCGAACCCGCTCCAGATCGGTCATCTGCTGGCGTTGTTCGAGAGTCTTACGGGCGTTTTCTTCGGCCATGGAAACAGAGAATTTAGGACCAACCCAGCGTGGGACAAAGGGAAAATTGCGATCGGACAGGGAGTCCTGTCAATATATCGGTCGCATGGGAGCCGCCCCCGATCTCCTCTCAAGCATCTGAACAAACGGGAAAATCGTGAAGTCGGTCTAGTAACTTTCTGTGGCCTGTGGTGCAGCCGGTGCGGCATGGTGGGGCGCTTGTTCAGCGGCAGCGTAGGCCGACCCCTCATTGGTGGCGCGGGCACGCCGGAGATTTCCGGCGGGGTTCGCACCCCGTTCTCAAGCATGGCAGCAGGTACTGCGCGAGAAGTCCATTGGTGGCTGCGGGCTTGGGTGGGCCGCGAAAGCGGTCCGGCGAAGCCGGCGGACCCCGTTCGGGAGACTGCTCATTGACTTCGCAGGACTGCGCCGCTGCTCAGGCGCCACGAAATCCACGAAACGAAACCGACGACACAAACACGAAAGAAACGAACGCTCATGACGAAATCGAAGCGAAACCAACGGAACCGGGAACTGACGACACGGGCATGCCATCCCGACGCGGCGGGCATCGACATCGGCGCGGAGGAGCTGATGGAGGGCGGTGCCGGCGGACCGCGCGGAGGATCCGGTGCGCGCCTTTTCGAGCTTCACCGGGGATCTGCACGCCCTGCGCGACTGGCTGCTGGAGTGCCGCGTACGCACGGTGGCGATAGAGAGCACGGGCAACTACTGGGTGGCGATCTACCAGATCCTCGAGGACGCCGGGCTGGAAGTCTTCCTGGTGCAGGCGCGCCATGTGAAGGGGGTGCCCGGGCGCAAGACCGACGTGTGCGACGCCGCCTGGCTTAAAGCAACTCCACTGTGCGGGGCTGCTGCGCAAGTCGTTCTGAGGACGTGGTGGAGATGCAGGTTCATCTCCGTGAGCGTCTTCTGCATGAGCTGCAGCTCGCTCGAGCCGCTTGCGATCAGGCTGCGGCGGTGGCGCATCAGGTAGCGCAGCGGCACGATCTCCTTCGAGGGCCGGACCTGGACGGCAAGAGCGGGCAGGCGATCCTCGAAGCCATCCTCGCCGGGCAGCGCGACCCCCACCGCCTGGCGGAGCTTTGCGACTGCCGCTGCAAGACCCCGCGCGCCCAGGTGGAGGCGGCGATGGAAGGCGACTCTACCGGGAGGAATGCCTCTTCGTGCTGAGACAGTGCTACGCCCGCTGGCAGGCCGGGCGGGTCGCGCTGGGCGAGCTGGACGCCGAGATCACGCGCGGCCTGGAGACGATCGGGGGAGTCACCGAAGAGCCGCTGCCTCCCGCGCCTTCGAGCCAGAGGCGGGCGCGCAAGAACACCCCGGCGGCGCCCCTGGTCGAGGAGTCCTTCCGGATCTACGGCGTGGACCTCGGGGCGGTGCCCGGCGTCTCCGCGATCACGATGGGCGTGCTGATCAGCGAACTGGGAACCGGAGCGCAGATCCTCGAGGCCTTTCCGAGTGCGGCGAGGTTCTGCTCGTGGGTGCCCCGACAACCGGATCAGCGGCGGATGCGTGCTCAAGGCCAAGACGCGCGCGGTGGCCAACCGCGTGGTCGACGCCTTACGAATGGCCGCCCGGTCCGCCGGCCACAGCCACTGCGCGATCGGCGACCACGCAAGGCGGATGAAGGCGCGCCTCGGCAAGGCCGAGGGCGTTACTGCCACGGCCCACAAGCTGGCCCGCATCCTCTACGCGATGATCGCCACGCGGACGCCCTACCGGGCCGACGAAGCCCGCAGACTGCCCGCCAAAGCGAAGGCCAACCGAGTCAGGAACATGAGAAAACAGGCCGCCGCGCTCGGTTTCGAACTAACTCCGCTTCAGGAGGTTCCGTGTTGAGTTACTAGGGAGGGAGAGGGGATTTGAATTGGTGCTTCGCACTCAAAAGATTCAAAACATCGTTACCTTGGCGTTCGCCCCCGCATAGTCGATGATGAGAAGCGCGCCGTGCTTGTCCACACGAGCGGGCAAACTGAAGTAACAGGCACTTATTCCGAGAACGACGTTCTCGTTGTTGTGGATGGCTACGTTGCCGAGCACCCTGTCGATCGAAACCATCAACGTGTTCGCCGCCCCGAGGGCATTCAAGCCATGTCCCAATTCGGCAAAAGACCGTCAAAACTTCATTTAAAAGCAAGCCCACTTCATGACTTCCTAAGGCTTCCGTGCTATTCCGTGAATTCCCGATTTCCCATGTTCATGCCCCGCTTCTTAACAACTTTTCTTGTCGGCCTCGCTTGCTTGATGTCTCAGACATTTCTGCATGCACAAAATCCGGGAACGCCTCCTGCGCAAGTGACGCCGCTTCCGACCCCAACGGCATCTCCGAAACCAGAGCACCTGCTTGAACCGCCCGCCTTCAAGGCCGCCACACCGGGACCGCTGGAAGATGAAACTCCCGCACCCACCCCACCTTCATCCTCGCCCGCGCAACCGGCAGAAACGGTGAAGCCCGTCACCCCTTCGACCGCGAAACCCGCCATGACGTTGAAAGAAAGGGTAGACAGCTTTTCCGTCTCCGAGTTGCGCGAGATTCTACGACTTCTAAAAGCAGCCTATGTAAAACCAGCCAAACTTAACGAAGAGGAGATTCTGCGCGGGACTGTCCAAGGCGTGATGCAACGACTCGGACCAGGCGCATCATTGCTCACCGCGACGGAGATGGAAGGGCCCGGGAAAAGCCCTTTCCTGTCAGAAATTCTGGACGACCGGATCGGGTATCTCCGCCTCGGCGCTCTTTCCAAAAATAACATCTCAGAATTGGATGCCGCACTATCCAACTTCGAACAGAAGCACTTGCACGCGGCAATTCTCGACCTGCGTGCCACACCCCCGAGCAGCGAATTCGAACTCGCTTCAGAAGTGATAAGGCGCTTCGTGCCTAAAGGGAAGTTGCTCTTTACCATTAAGAAGCCGAGTGCAAACGAGGAGCGCATGTTTACATCTAACCAGGATCCCGCGTTTTTCGGTCTGCTGGTGATCGTAGTTGACGCTGACACCAAAGGTGCCCCTGAAGTCATAGCGGCAGTTCTGCGCAAAGAAAAAAACGCCATGGTCATTGGCGAAGCGACCGCCGGTCAGGGGGTCGAATACAAGGATATCCCCCTGCAAAGCGGAAGAAAGGTGCGGATCGCCGTTTCGATTGTTTCGCTACCAGATGACGCGACTCCAATCTTTCCGGACGGCGTCAAACCAGAGATTCCCGTCGAGGTGGAGAACCGCATTACGGAAGAGATTCTCGCTGAGAGCCTGAAGAGCGGCGTCAGCCAGTTCGTATTCGAATCGGAGCGTCCTCGCCTGAATGAAGCCGCGCTGGTAGCCGGAACGAATCCCGATTTAGAAGCGCTGCAAGCTGCCCAGGAAGCCGGCGAAAACCCTAAGGATGGTCAAATTTACGACCGGGCACTGCAGCGCGCCGTCGATCTTCTCACCACTATTGCAATCTATGAGCGTGGCGGGCGCTGAACGAATTCAGGAGTTGTATTCCCTTCCAGGCGGGGAGCAGCTCCCGCCTTAGAAATCGCAACCGCCCGCGCCGCGACCTGAAGAGCCACTTCAGCTCATTTAGCCCGACTTTCGCTACAGAGCATTTCTCTCAAGAGTCGCTTCCGTTTCGGCGCTTGCAGAACGCCGCCAGTGCGCCCGTGGCGGCCTATTACCGTCGGCACTCCAGAAGATACTTTTGATAACTGCTCTAGTCGGAAGCCCGCTGGAGAGGTGCACTAAGCCCTTACAACTTCCCTCGCCGCTGCAGACATATTGCAACGATCCAGCAAAACATCGCCCAAGAGGCACCGGCGGCCCACCCCGCGAGAACGTCGGTGGGAAAGTGGACGCCCAGATAGACTCGCGTCAGACCGACAAGCATGGCGATTACCACACCCGCCCACAGACAGAATATCTTGGAACGCCTGTGCGCAACAGACCGCGCGAGCAATGCTCCCAATGTAATGTAAACCACCGATGACAGCAGCGAATGCCCGCTCGGAAAACTCAACGTCGAAACGTCCGTGAGATGCAAAGCTTGATCGGGTCGCTCCCGTTGGAAAACTGATTTGAGAACCTGGCTCAGAATCCCTCCCCCGGAAATAGTGACAAAAACCAGAAGCGCCTCCGCAGACCGGTGCTGAAGCAAAAGGAACCCGATCACGAACACAGTCGCCAATATGACAATCGAGTAGCTCCCCAGTGCCGTGATATCGCGCGCCGCCTCGGGAAGCCAAACCGGTCCTGCGGGCTTCGAAGGGACCCCATTGACTCGCAGCGACATCATGATCGCGTGGTCGAAAACGTGAGCACCCCCATCTGTGACTTCTTCCGCAACCTCCACAAAAGCCCAGCCCCCCCCGATCGACCTAAGAGCGCCGCCAGGAGTGCAAACTCGCGTAGACCAAAACGTCCGAATTTTTCGCGGCCGAACGCCACCACTGAGCGAAAGCTCTTCATCGGGCCGCTTCAAACGAGGATCTCCATCCCGTCGCGCGCCATTTCACAATTAGGAAATAGAGCCTTCGCCTCCCGCCCGATTATTTCCAGCATCGCATCGTCGTGATCCGGATCATGATGAGTGAGTATCAGCCGTTTTACTTTTGCGCGCTTCGCACATTCGATCGCTTGCGTGTAGGTCGAATGCCCCCAACCGCGCCGCTGCTTATACTCACTCGGCGTATATTGTGCATCGTGAATGAGCAAATCCGCACCCTTACAAAACTCGACGTTCGCCTGGTCGATTTCGTCACCGTATTCGATGTCGGTGCACATTACGATCGTTTTTCCCCGATGGCTGATTCGATAGGCATACGCAGTACCGGGGTGTTGATGCTGACGCGCAGTGATGACCGAAAGAGGCAGAAGATGCGTGTCTTCATTTGGCATCAGGAATTCGAAATCCGCCCCCATGTCTGCAAGTTGCACCGGAAAATACTCTCGCTGCATCTGGACTGAGAAGACCCGCTCTAGATCGTCGATCGGGCGCTCCCGCCCCAGAGCAAGCAAGGAGATTCTCTTTCCTTTAACGTATGCAGGGGCGAAAAACGGTAATCCCTGAATGTGATCCCAGTGAAAGTGCGTGAACCCGATAACGATCGGCTTCTCACGCATTTCCGGATCCGACATGATGCGCTGACCCAGCGTTCGAATACCAGTCCCTGCGTCGATTATTCCAATGTTTTGCGCAATATCCGACGTGACGAGAAGGCAGGTGGTGCTTCCACCGAATTTCTCGAAGTCGTGGCCATTTACCGGGACAGAACCACGACAGCCGTAGATCACAATTTTAATCTTCGTGTCGCCCCTCCGCTCCAAATTCGGTTCCGAATCAATCATAGAATTAGGAAGCAATACCCACCGGTCACGATCGACGTCGAAATTTCTCGATTCTTCGGGAGAGATCCACCCGCGCATCTTCCAGGCGGAGAAAGAGCGCGTCCGGAGTGATTGCCAGCGCACCAAAGGAGATCACAGTCTGCTGCTCCATCATGTCGCCGGTTGCCACAGTGATCTCATTGGACTGCGCGTATTTCGCGACGAGGCGCTCAATTACCGCATCCGCGGTCTGCCCATCCTTGGAATAAAACACCTGGATTCCACCGGGGTTGGAGTCTTCGTTGGCGCGTCTCGACCTCCCGTCGAAGACCACGACAACGTGTTGATCGGTGGCATCGGAAAATTCTGTCATCAGACGCACAACTGCGTCCCGCGCCATCGCGGAACGGTGTTCGTGCATTCTGCGGAGGTCGCTCCTGGAAAAAATGATGCTGTGGCCATCGACGATGAGGATACGTCGGACCACTTTGACCAATTAGTGAGCCGCTACAGCGGCAGATTCCTTTTTCTGTGCAGGTTTTCTCCTTGAGCTCACCCGGCGCGACTCGATAGCGGCCAGACGTTTGCGAGCGAGATAGGCTCTACGGCGGCGGCGTTTCTCTCTTACTTTCAGTTTTTGTCCCATACGGTAGCACGCTCTAATCAACCGCGACTAAGGGCAAGAGATTTGAGTGTTTTGATTCGAAAAAGCGAACTCAAAGGCCCCCGCTACAAAATCGCCGGATCGCCGTAAAGAGTAAATCCGGTTGTGCGGGTAATCGCCACCTCAAAGATCTGGCCGATATGGCGCTCGCTTCCTTCGAAAACCACGATTTTGTTTGTTCGCGTCCTGCCGGAAAGGCGGCGCGGGTTGGTTTTGCTGGGTCCCTCGCAGAGAACCTGTACCGTACTGCCGACAAGTGCCTCGCTTTTGCGCATGGCAATTTTGCCGATGACGTTCAAGAGATCCTGGTTGCGGCGTTCCTTCACTGCTTCTTCGATCTGATTATCCATGTCGGACGCCGGCGTGTCCTTTCGCTTCGAGTATCTGAAAATGAATGCGTTGTCGAATTGCACCTCCTGCACAAGTTCACGAGTCGCGTGATAATCCTCCTCTGTCTCGCCTGGAAAGCCGACAATGATGTCTGTCGTGATTGCCATTTCGGGACGGGCGTTTCGGATATTGGAGACAAGATCAAGGAACTTCCGTGCCGTGTAAGTGCGACGCATCGCCTTCAAAATACGATCGGAGCCGGATTGGAGCGGAAGATGTATATGCTCGACGAGCTTAGGCAGTCGCTTGAATGCATCAATCAAATCCTGCCGGTATCCGATTGGATGGGGTGACGTAAATCGAAGCCGTTCAAGGCCGTCGACTTCGTGGACCGCATCGAGCAACTGCACGAACGGACTTTTGCCGCCAACTTTCTGATATTCGTGCCTCCCGTAGAGATTCACAATCTGGCCGAGCAATGTGACTTCCTTCACACCCCGCGATACGAGTTGGCGGACTTCTTCCACAATCTCATCGATCGGCCGGCCACGTTCCGGGCCACGCGTATCCGGAACGATACAGAATGTGCACCTCATGTTGCAGCCCTGCATGATCGAGACGAAAGCCGTTGCTTGTCTTGGCTTCAGTACGTGATCGCGAATCGTCCCTTGCGACTCTGCCTCATTCTCAGTGTCCACAATTGAAAGCCTGAGATCCTCTATTTGCGGCTGCCGTTTCCTTCGGTAAATCTCATCGACGTATTCCGCAACGCGATGAAATTTCTGCGTCCCGACAACCAGATCAACGTGTGGCAGATTTTTTAGAAGCTCAGCCCCGCGGCTCTGCGCCATGCAACCGAGAAAACCGAAAACCATTTGCGATTTCTCATTACCCATTTTGCGCAGATTGCCCATCTTACCGATTGCTTTTTGCTCGGCCATATCACGAACGCTACAGGTATTCAAAAGGACAACATCGGCGTCCTGCTCGATAACCGTCATCTCGTAGCCGCGTTTCACGAGCATCTGAGCGACCTGCTCGGAGTCGCGCTCATTCATCTGACAACCATAAGTTTTGATGAATACCTTTGGCATGGAAGGAAAAGCGGGGCGGTAGCATCGCCGGAATCCCGTCGAACGCAACCCCTTCCGTTACCAGCACGCGCGTATAACTGCATTTCGCCAGACCGCCAATATGACGCGACTATTTTCAATCCAATGATCAGCTTGAATAATCGCGTTTTTGAACGCGCTTACATGGCAAAACACTTGAAGCCTCTTCGAGTGTGAACACCAGGTGAACACCAGGTTCTCCTGAAATCGGATAATTTTCCCGATCAGTGCTTAATACGAAGATCGCGTCCCCGCTTCAACTCTTCGAGATCGACTTCAAGTTCCCTTCGCGTTTCACGCTCCTGAGCGATCGCCTCGTCACGCGCCTTAATGAGCGCAATCCGCTCGAAACGCAAATCTTCAATTTGAGCATTGAACTGCTCGCGCTGGTTTTTCAGGTCCCATACCAGCTTTTCACGCTCAGCGTTGGCCACCTCGACGCGTTTATTCATTGCGGCGACCCGCTTTTCCGTGTCGCCATTCAGAAAATCGATCTGCTTCTTGTGATTGAACCGAAGCTGATCCTTCTGCGAATTGAATTGTAGCTTCTCCCGTTTTAAAGCGTCCCGCTCCGCCGTGAGGGTATCGACTTTCTTCCGGAACTCTTCACGAGTTCTCTGCATCTCCTCCCGAAGCTCGTCCCGCGAATTGAAGGCGTTGTCGCGTTCGGATTTCAACGACGCGATCAATTTCGCATGGTGTCCTCTCAACCGGGGAGCTTCGCCCGCAGATTTGTCGCGCTCTAGAGTCAGCGATTCAAATTTCGAGTTCAGATCCACGATATGCTGCTCGAGTTCCCGCACACGTGCCTCCGCAATCCCTTTAGCTTTTTCAATTTCTGCAGCGTGTACGACCAGTTCCGTCCTTGCCGCCGCACTGGTTTCGCGCAGTGTCTGCATCTCAGCCCGAATTATCTCAAGCTCCCTCACCGCGTGTTGCCGCCCCTCGACGGCCTTCTCAAGTTCTCTCCCAAGCACCTCAACTGACTTGATATCCGCTTCAGCCTTCTTCAAGCGCGCGTCGAGCTCTTTCTTTGCCGCATTCGCTTCTCGAAACTGGGAACGCAACGTTTCGACTTGTCTTTCCGCCCTTTCGCGGGACGCGTTCACCGCCGATAATTGGGCTGCCTCGTTCCGAACACGCCCCAATTCCGACCTGGCATTTGCTACCTCTGCCAGCATTTTTTCGCGCTCGGCCTTGAGCTCTGCCATCTGGGTTTTCAGTAGACCAGCTTCACCCACGCCCGTGGATCTCGTCTTTTGAGCTGTTGATTCCACTTGCTCGCTGCTCTCCAGCCCCCCCGCCTTCAAATGGCCTTTGCACGGTTCAGGGGAATTTGAACACAAGGGTGCTACCGCCTGCGGTTCTTGTTTTACCGGAATTGCTTCGGTCCCCAACTTACTGTCCCACAGCGGCGCGTTTTCTTGCTTCGCCGAAAGCGCCTCCAGCTTTTCGGCATCAGGTTTCGTGCGGGAACGGTAGCTCCGCAGGAAATCAACCTGCCTGGCGAGTTTATGCCAGGGAAAGAAAATATCGATATTTTTACGACCGACGATCGAGTCCTTAAAGATCTCCGGACACTGCTTCGCAATTTCGCTCAAAAGGATCGTCGCTTTTCCTTGGGCGATGTTATTCGCCACCTCGTCAATGCCAAAATGCAGCTCGCGCGCAGGTTGGTACCCTCCCGGGCGAAGAAACTCCGGAGGAATCCGTTTCAAAAAATCTTCAAGTTTCAGAATGATCGCCTGCTCTTCCTTAACCTCACGACCGCAATTCGGAGGTTTCTGGCTAAGGGAAATATTCTGTCCAAGACTTTTATCACTTGGCCGGGACCCAGGTTGAAAGGCTGACGATTCATCCTTCATTGACGAAGAAGCTGAGGGTGATTTCTCGGAATTTGCTACCCGATTTCCCGTTTTTTCAACTGCTTCCCGCCCTTTGAAATAGTCGAAAAAAGTCTTCATACCTCATTCCTGCGTTTGGCACGCAATGTATGTTCGCAGTTGGAATAGGCAAGTCCGCAACATGCGCGCGATCCTTCGTGAAAGATTTGAAGTCTTTCAAAAAATGGTTTTCAGACGTCCTTTGATCGCAACCGGAACGCGAGGTTTCGCACCTGCCAGAGAATCCGGAACGCGCTACCCACACCCAATGGATCCAGAATAAACCGAAGTGCGAAATCCTTCGACGCCCGTTTTTCCAGGTCGGGTTTGAAGCGCAGCATGAATTCGCGTTGCGTCGAGAATTCCACCTCTTCCAAACCAGCTTCTTCGCCCCATTCTCGAAGATGGCTGAAATTCACGTCCGCCGTAAGATCCTGCTGGCCTGCTCGTTGGTAAACCCCGCCACCTTCGATGCGGGAGTGCTTGAAATATCCGCGGAGTGTACCGCCCGGTCGCCGAAGGTAAAGCTGCGGAAACGTGTTCCCATAGTCGATCGTCAGCAGGTGCCCCGAGTGTAATTCAGGAAGCCAGTCCATGAGCCATTCCCGGTAGCTGATGTGGACTTCGCACCGTTGTCCGTACTCTATTCCTTTCCATGGAACCGGCAGGTGGGGGCGCAGTCTCTCACCAACGGCCCGCAGCGCTTCCACCGACGAACTTTCACTAATTGCCAATCCGAGCTCCTTCCACCCCGTCTGCGTCCACTCGATCACAGCACAGGGGAATGCATCGACCAATTCATTCGAAAAAACGAGCGCTTTTCCCCCAGCTGCATCCATTGCCTCACGAATCGTTTTATGCCAGGTGACCCGTCTGGCACCGACCCGCTCTCGCACCCGTTCCCTTAGCGTCGGCGATATCTCTACGATCCGATACCGAATCCGCGATCGGCGCCACCAGGGTATTTGCGAAATAATAGCCGAAGCAAGTTCGCCGCTACCCGCCCCGATCTCGATCCAGTCACGAAACTCAGTATGCATTGCCCAATTTTCGATGCACTCACCGAGAGCAGAATGCAGCGTGGCGCTGGTGGAAAAATCACCCCGCTTTCCCACATCTTGCACCCGCTTCACGTAATATCCGAACTCAGGATGATAGAGGCATGCCCGCATGAACTCCTCGAACGGGAGAAAGCCACCTTCCTCATCCACTGCCTTGCTTCGAAGATGCTCGACAAGCGTCACGGCGTTGCGAGCAGAAAATTTGACACCGTCCGCCACCACCCGGCGTCGGGGCCGAAATCAATCTGGTTGTGGCCGGACTCCTCCAACGTCACCATAATTTTTGGACCCACGTAGCTCTTGAAAAGCCGGAGGCCCAGTCTTGCAGGAACGATCCGATCGCGACCCGCAAGAAGCACCGCAAGGGGACTTTCGTAATTCGAGAGCGCGGCAACGTTATCGAAACGGTCCAGCATGATGAGGCGAACAGGAAGGAATGGATAATGATATGCCGCAACATCCGTCAGCGACGAGAACGGCGTAATCAAGAAAAGACCGCAAACTTTCCCGGGAAACTTCCCTGCCAGATAAGAAGCCGGTCCACTTCCAAGTGACTCGCCTACGACGAAGACCGGACGGTCATCTTCTATGGTGAGCTGCTCGAGTGCCTCCGTGGCGGCAGAATTGATCGTTTCCTCCGAAGGATCGCCTCCGCGAGCACCATACCCCGGATATTCGAATAGCACCACATCCCAAAGCCGCCCGTTGCCGAGGCGCTCAAATCCGATTCGAAAATGATTTCGCATGACCGCATATCCAGCATTTCCATGAAAGACGAGCAGTCGATTCGCCGCCAGCGAGCTGACACGCGGCACGCGCCATCCGATAATCTCACCGTCGCTGTTTCTCCACGGCGCCAGTCTCAAGCGCTCTGCCGACTCAAGCAGCGTCGATTCGTCGGCCTTCGTCGCGAAGAAAATGAGTTTCCTTTGAAGAACCGCCATCAAGATCAGAAAGCCCAGATAAAGGCTGAGCGCGACGCGCAGTCCCCTCCATATCCGCCCGCGCCATCGGGATTCGCGAATCAAACGTTGAAGCGGAACTCCATCACGTCGCCGTCTTTCACGACGTATTCTTTGCCCTCGATTCGAAGCTTTCCTGCTTCCCTCGCCTTTGCAAAAGAACCCAGCACAATCAGGTCTTCAAAGTGAATTGTCTCCGCAGCGATAAACCCTCGCTCAAAGTCGGAATGGATCACTCCAGCCGCGGTCGGCGCCTTGTCTCCTGCCCTGATCGTCCATGCCCGGGTCTCCTGTTCCCCCGTCGTCAGGAACGTTCGCAAGCCAAGGAGGTGATAAACCGCGTGAATGAGCGAGGAAACACCGCTATCCGACACACCGAGATCCGCGAGGTATTGTTTCGCCTCCCCATCAGGAAGGTCCACCAGCTCACTTTCGATCTGCGCGCTGATCACGACAGCCTCAGCCGAAAGATCCGCGCGCACGTAGTCCTGCACCGCCTTCACATAGCGAGCCGATTGGTCGATATTGTCTATTGATTCTTCCGGCAGCCCGCCCTCCTGCTCCTGCATCGCATCGAGTTCTGCGGCCATTTTCCCGAGATCCGCCTCTGTGACATTACAGGCAAAAATGACGGGGTTCGTGGTCAGTAGAAATAGCCCGCGAGCGACGATTTTTTCGTCGTCGGTAAAATGAAATGTGTTCGCAGGCTTACCCGCATCGAGGTGCGGAATGAGCTTCTCGACAAGGGCTAGTTCGGTCTTTGCCTCCTTCTTCCCAGACCGGGCTTCTTTTTGAAGCCGCCCTTCTCGCTTCTTGAGCGAACCGAGATCGGCCAGCACCAGTTCCGTGGTAATCACTTCGATATCTCGAACGGGATCCACTGAGCCACTCACATGATGAACTTCCGTATCGTCGAAACACCGCACTACCTGCACAATCGCGTCTACTTCGCGGATGTGGCTGAGGAATTGGTTTCCCAATCCTTCACCCTGACTCGCACCACTGACCAGGCCGGCGATATCGACGAATTCAATCGCCGTCGGAACGATCTTCTTCGACTTCGATAGCTTCGCCAAAGCGTGGAGCCGCGAGTCCGGCACCGTGACGACTCCGACATTCGGGTCGATCGTCACAAAATGGATAATTCGACGCGTCGGCTTTTCGCGTCCGGGTCAGAGCGTTGAAGAGTGTGGATTTTCCGACGTTAGGGAGACCTACGATACCTGCGCTTAACATAGGAAGAAGTGTTAGGATGTGACACTCCGGCTGGAAAGCCTATAAAAATTTACGTGGAAGAACCGCTAATCGATCTTCAAAGTGACGCCTATTTCATGGGCGAAGCGCTCCGGCAGGCCCGGAAGGCCTATCTCGCTGAGGAAGTTCCAATCGGTGCTGTGATCACCCGGGAGGGCAGAATCATTGCGCGCGCCTTCAATCAAGTCGAGACACTGAAGGACGCGACCGCGCATGCCGAGATGCTCGCCATTACCCAGGCGGAAAATGCCCTGGGGGATTGGAGACTCACAGACTGCGAACTTTTCGTGACCAAGGAGCCCTGCCCGATGTGCGCTGGAGCAATCGTGCATGCTCGTTTGAGACGCGTCGTTTTCGGAACGCCAGACCCGAAGAGCGGAGGAGCAGGCGGACTATTCAACATTCTGCAACAACCTTCCCTCAACCACCAGAGCGAGATTACCTCCGGCGTTCTTCTGGAGGAGTGCCGCGCCCTCTTGCAACATTTCTTTATGGAACGAAGAACACAGGGCAGGAAACCGGAGAACCCGGGCTCTGAATTCAGTCGGTCCTGAAAGGCCATGCAATTTGTTCTCGAACCTTGACGGGCACCACTCTTCCAGTTGATTAGGCCTGATGTCACTTCTGATCAGACGCATTTTCCTCCATTTCCTGATCACCGTGTTTGCCATCACCGCCGTCGCGCGCGCTGTGGATTACAAGGCGGTCCAGAAGACGCTCAAGGAGGAGGGATTCTACCGGGGTGCAGTGGACGGAAAATGGGGAAAGATGAGCGCCGCCGCGCTCCAGAATTTCCAGCGACGCTACGGCCTCAAAGCAACCGGGCGACTGGACGAAGCCACGCAGGAAGCACTGGAGAATAGCGAAAGAAAGACGCCCGAAGAGGCCGTGATGCAACCAGAGTCAATCCAGGAGGTGGCGCGGCACTATATGGTCACCTACGCAGCGCCCGCACCGCATTCCCCGCTCACCCAGAACCCTCGTCCCGTAGAATCGTTCATCCGCCAATACGTCAATGCTGCAGAGCACGCGGTCGTCGATGAAGCCGTGCCTTACTTTGACGACTCGGTCGATTACTTTCAAAAGGGCCCAACCGACCTGCGTTACGTCAAAGAGGACCAGAAAAAATATTACACCAAGTGGCCAATTCGCCACATTGAGATAACTGCACCGCCCGTCGTATTCGAAAATTCGGACAACACCCTGACCGTCCGATTCTATACCGATTACCTTGTCCAGAATGCACGATTCCGTCTGGAAGGAACCTCACTCAACATTCTCAAGCTCCGCCCGGTTCCAGGCGGCTATGTGATCACGGCCATTAAGGAAAGTCGCTTGCCGGAGCAACCCGAAGCGGTTGCGGAAAAAAAGGACGATACTGCGCACTAACGAAATGATCCCCCCAGCCTCGCGATCTCGAAAATGATTCATTTCATCGCTTGAATTCCTGCTCCACAGTATCCGCCTGCATGGCGTCATAAAACAACTCCTGGGCTTCGCTGGAAGGTTTGCCCAGGACGTGGGAAATGCGGGGCATCGAGAGAGCAAGAACGGTGAAATTCTGAGTTAATACCGTGCGATGAGCTTGAGAAAATGGATAGTATCGCGAACGGGTCGGATCTTCGACTTCTCGTCGCCATAGACGGTAGTAATCGGAACAGCATTGATAGCGAGGCCAGCGCGGGCGGCGATAAAGAGCATCTCGGTCTCGTACTCGTAGGTATTGGAAGGGAGGAACAGCTGCGGGATCAATGCGCGGTGGATCATCCGGAACCCACATTGGCTATCGGGAATCGGCTGTCCGCAGACCTTACTCACCCGCCATGACATGAAGCGATTTGTAAGACGGCGGACCAGCGGCATAGCGCGTGCATCGCTCATGCGGTTTCCCACAACCAAATGGGCGGAGTCGGAATTAAAGAACCGGGGAATCTCCTCCGGAAGATGCTGTCCGTCGCCATCCAACAAGAGGACGTATTCAGCACTTTCATCGAGCAGTTTGCGGAATCCGGTCTTGATGGCAGCACCTTTGCCGCGATTTAACTTATGGCGGATCACTTCGGCGCCTCCGGCCCGCGCTTCCTCAAATGTGCGATCAGTCGAGCAGTCATCTACGACAACTAAACGGTCCACCTGCTTCAAAGTGCGCGAGGCAACTTCGCGGATGCGACGCTCTTCGAGATATGCAGGGATCAGTGCGACCACCGAAGCGCGATCCGCCGGTCGCCCCGGGGGAGGCAGGGTCATCGCGGAACAGGATGATAATCGGCGGCGTGATAGGAACTCCGCACGAGCGGGCCGGATGACACGTGTTCAAATCCCTTTGAATACGCAATCTCCGCATACAATCGAAACTGATCGGGATGGACGTACTCCACGACCGGGAGATGATTGGGGGTCGGGCGCAAATACTGGCCCATCGTGAGGACCTGCACCCCGTTTTCGCGCAGGTCGTCCAACGCCTGGAAGAGCTCATCTTCTTTCTCTCCAAGGCCGAGCATGAGACCGCTCTTTGTCACCACCTTGGGAGACATCTCCTTTGCCTTGCGCAGCACAGTCAGAGAAACGCGATATTTGGCCCGCGAACGCACAATGGGCGTGAGGCGCTCGACCGTCTCAATATTGTGATTAAAGACATGGGGAGCGGCGTCGAGCACGGTCTTCAAAGGCCCGTCACCCGCATGGAAATCTGGCACGAGCACTTCGATAATAATTTCGGGATCGACACCGCGAATCGCCTCGATTGTTCTGGCAAAATGTTCCGCACCGCCGTCCTTGAGGTCGTCGCGTGCGACAGCGGTCACAACGACATGCTTGAGATTCATGCGGCGCACGGCATCAGCCACGCGGTCCGGTTCATCGACCTCCAGCGGAAGCGGTTTCGCCGTCGACACGGCGCAGAATCCACAGGCCCGTGTGCAGCGTTCGCCCGCAATCATGAAAGTGGCAGTGCCCTGGCTCCAACATTCCCAGCGATTCGGACATTGCGCCTCTTCACAGACTGTGTGCAAGCGCAGATCGGAAATGAGCGACTTGGTGGAGAAGAAAACAGGATTCGAAGGCAGGCGAACCTTGATCCACTCAGGCTTGCGTGGCTGGTGGAGGTTCGGATCAATCTTCACGCTCGACATATCCCAAGCATGGTAAGGATAGCGTTGACAAAAGCAACTCTGTTAAATAGCGCTGAGCCACCCGGGTTGCAATGAGGACAACCAAAGGAAAGAGGAAGCGACTTACTTCACGCTCACAAAAGGATGTGCTTTGCACGGGGGACAGCCGGAGGCTTGAAGATGTGAGCGCTGCGCCTGAAGGAAAACGCGTTACAAACCATTCAAAAACTCAGCCTCAGGCACTTCCTCCAATTCCCGATTTCTTTGCGTTTCGTCGTTGAGATATCTTTGCACAGCAACGGCTACACAGTTTTCACACCGACGATCTCGAGGATCTGAGAAAGATTCGTCACTACGACGTCCGGTGTGACATCGAAGCAGTCCGGATCCTTTTCGCGCATCCGCAAGGAGCGCCGGTCGCCGGCAAACAGGGCCGTGCGAAAGCCGACAGACTGCGCCGGCCAGATGTCGTTCCGGATGTCGTTGCCAACGAAGAGAATCTCCGGGGGGCGCATCCCCTGCTCCAGCAGCGTCCCGGCCAGCCGTGTGTAAAGATGAATCGAGGGTTTCCCGCAGTGCTCCACGTAGGACCAAATCAACAGATTGGAATCGAAGCCAAGTGATTCCAACGTCTTGCCAATGAGCGCCTCGAAAATGAGGGGCGTATAGAATTGAGAGTTCGAAACGATGCCGAGCCGCATCCCGGCGTCCCTCAATGCCGAGAGAGTTTCGGAAAGTGCGGGCATCGGCCACACTGGATTCGCGCGACACTGGTACTCGACTGCCAGCCGTTCGGTGCCTTTCGTGTCGCTATCGAGAGAAAGCAGCCAAAGCAACTTCGCCCAGACCTCACGAATCTCCACCTCCGGGAATGCGACACCTTGCGCACGGCTTTCTGAATGCGACTGAAATATCACATCATGAAACAGCGGCGCGATCGGCGGATGATCCTCCGCGAGCTGGATTCCGCAGGCTTCAAACGTCTCCAAGATTTGCGATTCCTTGTCGTCTTTGTTCGCCAGACTGATGTCGCCCGATCCCGAGATAACAAGGGTGCCGTAGATATCAAAGGCCACGGCGCGGATTTCGGGAAAGACCGGCAGATGCGGCGTGACGCCGGTCGCGAGTGGCTTCAGCGGCCGAGAAAGATCGCGGATGATGGAAACGAGATCCATGAGTTCAGTTTCGCAGCAGTCGAAAGCCTTCCGGACTCAAGAATCGATCCAGCACAAGCTGTGGTTTGAGATGGTCTAGTCTCTCTTCCGGCGCAGTTGCGATCGTCACATAGACTCCGGCCAATCTTCTGCCATAAACTTCGAGACTGAACCGCTCATTGATGCACATGCGGTTGTGAGCAATTGTTTCCTCCCCAACCGCCGTTCGGAGACTTCGAGGATGGATGTCGTTTTTCAAGTATAGGGAACCCAGCACCGCCTCGATGACGCGTTCCTGTAGCGGCTCGTCCAAACAACCGAAATCCACAGTATCATTTCTCACCACAGCCGCCTGACAACGAACGATCGCCTCTGGTGAAAGGTCACGACTATACGCGGAATAGTACGCGCGGAGAGCGTTTTCGAGATGTAACTTCAAATCGGCGGCCCCAACAAGTTCCACCGGAATGTCAAGGCGATCGTACAAGCCGCTCAGATCAACGCCCGCTTCACGAAAGTCCGCGGTAATCGCCGGCAGATCGCGACCCACAAGCGGTTTGCCGAATAACCACGGCTCCAGAAACGCCAGACCGAATCCTTCCGCCACGCTTGTGGTAACGAGCGCATGCGCCCCGATCACCCAATGCAGGAAGTCCTGGTTTCCTGCTTCGGTAACTCCGAATTTCGCGGGAAGCTTCAATCGTGATGCGAACACTTTCCACCGCTCGTGGATTTCGAGCCAGGCTGGGTTTGCCGGGGACAGTGTCGTGGCGAAAAAATCACCATGCTCCGCCATCGCTGCCCAGAGCAGCATCTCACCGAGGTTCTTCCGGCGGATCCCTCGCGTCGGATAGACAAACAAACGATCAACACCTGGAAGACACGCCGATTGTTCTCGTCCGATCACATCCCCTGGAACGGCTACCGGATTTGCCAACAGGTGAAGCCTGTCCGTCGGAAAGCCCGCTTCTGCGAGAAACCGGGCGTCGCGGCCGTTGAGAACTGCATAATGGATCCGCGGCGCCTGCGGATACAACAATTCCGCTTGATCCAGCGCGGCGTAGTTCGCAGGGCGTCCGTCTTCTGCGAAATCGTGAATCTGCAGGAGCATTCCCCCGCCATTTGCTGCTAAATTCGAGACTGCGCCAGGCAGGGCCGGGTTCTTACCGAGAGAGTGATTGTGGATGTGCCAGATATCCGGAGCGCCGCCTAATGCCTCTATCGCCGTCTCCCGCATTCTTTCCGCCAGAACAACAGGAGCGGGGGCGTCTGAGGATGAACAATACCCGAGGCCTTCGACAGCTCTCGTATTTTCAAGTGCAACGCCGGAATACGGTTCCCCGGAAAGCACTGCAGTTTTGATCTCGTGCCCGGAGAGTCCGGCAACGGCATTCTCGATCACTCGCGTGACGCCGCCGGCCTTGAGGTGATAATGGACGATAGCAATTCGAAGCGGCACAGCTCAGGAAGGGTCGGTGCAAGGAAAACGTGACCGCCGATTCCCCCATCTCTTAATGCATTGCGATCTGGAAAATTCGCGCTTCGGCTTCATACGCCATCCTCACTACGTTCCGCGCTTCATTCAGGAGCATGGTTCCGGATCCTCGGGCAAACTGAATTTTTCCCGGTATTCTGGAACGGTGATCATTGGAGGTCTTTCTTCCTCGACGATCTCCACATTCACCTGTTCGTAGTTTCGATCCTTGGCCTGAAATCCGCGATAAATGTTGCTGAGCTCCGGCAATGACGCGACCAATCCGTGAGCCTCAATCCTGCGGAGGAAGCTCTGCAGAATTCCAAATGACATTTTGCCAAGCGCCAACGTTGATTGATTGCGGTGTACCCGCTGATCCAAGTCCGTCTGGCCAAACGCTTCCATTCCCCAGCGCCTGTAGACGTCGAGAATGTGCGAGGTCTCGACCCCATAGCCAATAGGAAACGGAATACGGTCGAGCACTTCCCGCCGGACAGCATATTCCCCCGAGAGCGGTTGCACGATCGCGGACAGTTCCGGATAAAAAAGGGAGAACAGGGGACGCACCAGAATCTCCGTAACTCGACCACCACCGGACGGGCGGACCCCCTGCGAAAATGCCAACGGACGATCATAAAACGCCTTCACATACTTCATCCGTTCATGATGAATCAAAGGCGCGACAAGACCGTAAACAAACCGCGGATGAATGTTCGAAATGTCCGCGTCGATGTAGCAAATGATGTCACCTTTTAACTGATAGATCGCTTTCCAGAGATTTTCACCTTTCCCCCGCTTGAATCCCTGCGACGGCAGGATGTCCCGCGAACTGTAAACATCAGCTCCGAAGGCAGAGGCTATTTCACAGGTTTTATCCGTCGAACCTGAGTCGATCACCGCGAACTCGTCCACCAAAGGACACCGATCCATGAGTTCGCTTTTGAAAATGACGATTTCCTTCCCAATCGTTTTCTCTTCGTTCAGCGTCGGGATGCAGAGCGAAATAGTGAGTCCTCTCCGCTGCTTAAGATCGATGAGCGCCCTCACATCCCGGAACTGGCTGTGATGAAAGGTGCTTGTTTGCAGCCAGGACTCAGTGCTCATCACAAATGCCTCCGTCAATCGCCTGAATTACACCCACAAGTTGAGCAATCCCTGCAAACATGGTGTCGATTTCCACGTACTCGCTGAACTCATGCACGTTGTTTCCGCGGGTGATTCCAAGCGTAATCGCCGGTATTCGCTTTGCAATTAGCGCTGAAAGCTCACCAACACTTGGCGCTATCTTTGGTCGGATTTTGAGAACTTCCATAATCTCGCGCGTGATCTTCACGAGGGGATGATGAAATCCGATTCCTCCCGGCTCGCGCCGCGCGATGATCTCCATTTCGTTTCTAGTGCCTGTCTCAACGGAGATTTCCTCCAGCAACTCCCCGATCGAACGCGTGAGACCATTTACCACGTCTGCATCTTCGCTGCGGACCTCGAGCTGAAGGGTCGCATTCGTTGCGCGCGTGTTGAACGCGGTGCCCGCATTGAGACTACCAAGGATTATTGACGTCTTCGGCACCTCCGGCCTCGGCACGGCAAGGAGGCGGGTGAGGACCTGCGTCATGTTTGCAATCGCACTTACACCACTCGCATTGTCCCATTCCGAATCACTGTGCGCATGGCACGTTATTTCGGCCCGCACCATCCCGAGGCACGAGTAGCTGAGCCGTCCGCGGTGCACCCCCTCGACGCAAACCCCGGCATGAAGCGGTAACTTGCAGTTATCGAGAAAGAAACGCAGACCCGCGAGATTGCCACGCCCGGTGCCCTTGCTTGCGCCCAGAAGCACAAGATCACTTTC
The DNA here is from genome assembly GCA_963805815.1 of uncultured Verrucomicrobiae bacterium. Taxonomy (GTDB): domain Bacteria; phylum Verrucomicrobiota; class Verrucomicrobiia; order Chthoniobacterales; family Chthoniobacteraceae; genus CAWDWA01. The sequence goes on along the minus strand of CAWDWA010000017.1, from coordinate 444,935 downwards.
GAGTTGCACCCCGAGTCGCTTAAGAATGTAAGGCAACGTCGAGATCACCGCCAACCCGAGGCTATTGTCGGCAATGCCGGGCCCCTCAAGCCGATCTGCTCCTACTCTGACGGTGTGGTCAATTCCAGACGCGAACACGGTGTCCGTATGCGCAACCAGGAGGATTTTTCGATTGCCCTTCGTTCCCGGCAACAGCGCGGTCCCGTTGCCGGCTTCGTCCGAAGAGACGTTCAGAAGTTCGTTCTCGGCAAACCGATCACAAAGGAATCGCACACGGCGAGTTTCCTCGAACGTCGGCGCCGGAATCTCACCAAGCATTACGGCATTGGCGAGAATACGCTCGCGAAGCGCATGCAGCATATCGCGATGCCTCGTCAGTGATCTTAGTATCGGCTCCGTTGCAAAAGGCACGCGCGCGGAAGCTACAAAGCTGCTTCCATTCGTCCAGACCTTTCCGGAGATGCGCTTTCGGAAGGAACGCGGATTATTTCTGAGACAACGATGTAGTCCGCCGTGGCCGCTTGACCACCGATTCCACCGGCATCAGTTCACAGGCACCACCGCCTGTGTCCTCGCGAGATAAAGAACTGTTCCAGTGCCACCCATCTGCAGTGGAAGCACTTACAAGATATCCACCAAACGTGGCCACTTCTCCACAGCGCACCCCGGAAAGCATTTTCCGCACATTTTCGGTCGCAGGAATCAAGTGAACGTTTGCGCTGTTCATCTCTATTTCGGTCCTCTGCACCGGCATCCTTTCCCGTGCTCGCCAGAAATAGAAACGATTGCTCTGGGTTATCTGTAAGTCGTCAAGCACCTCAGAATCCGACATAGGCGCCCAACCCAGAGCAAAATCAATCGGCACCAGCTTTGCCTCCCGCCCGAAGTATTATCGCTTCTTGTGAAGGACCCGGGCCGGGATCGAATACTCCGCTTTCGCATCAAGCGTAAACTCCTTGTAAAAAACCTTCTTCGAACTGGCCGGCGGACGCTGGAAAGGCGTACTTCGAACAAGCACGCCCGGTGGCTGATTGACTTCCCAGTCATTTTGCCAGGAATTGCGCAGCCCATAGCAGAATGCCGCGACCATAAATAGTATTACGAATACCCGGAGCACGCTGGGAGATGCAGCAAACTTTCTGCCAGGGCTCGCAATAGTCAGCAACACGACGCAGCTGTCCGGAAAAGTCAAACGCAGACACGAGCCCGCCGTTCAGCCGACTGGAAGTCAGGAATGCCCAACGGCTTTTTGCGCCGACCGGAAACGCCGGTTCTGTGTATACCGCATCTGTAGCAATTCAACCCCGAGAGCGAATCCCATCGGAAGATAGATATAGGCCTTCGGCACATGTTTGTGGAAGGCCTCCATGATGATCGTCACTCCTATCGTAACAAGAAAGCTGAGCGCGAGAATCTTCAGCGCTGGGTGCGCCAGGATAAAGTCCCCAATTGGCTTCGCGAACGCCAGCACCACGAGGAACGCGACGACAACCGCGGTAATGATCACCCACAAAACGTCGATCATTCCAACCGCAGTGATCACGGAATCCAAACTGAAGACAATGTCCAGTAACACGATTTGAACGATCGCCGCCATAAAAGTATCCAGCTTTTTCGGACCATCCCCATGGTCGTCGTGCAATTCTACTACGAGATGAATTTCCTTCACAGCCTTGTAGATCAGAAAAAGTCCCCCCGCGAGAAGAATGAGATCCTTGAATGACAGGTCGCTAAGGTACGGTATCACCGCAATCCAGGGAAAATCCTCGCCAAGCGGAGTCGAGAGACTCAACAGCCAAGTTACGCCAAACAAGAGCGCGATTCTTGCCACAAGGGCAAGCAGAAGTCCGATTACACGCGCACGTTGCTGTTGTGCTTTCGGCAGCCGCGATACCATGATCGAAATGACGAGAATGTTGTCCACACCCAGCACGAGCTCGAGGCCAATCAGGAGAACAAGCACGCCGACGATATTTCCGAAACCTGTCTGATCCGCTGCGACAGAGGCAGCGGAAGCAAGCATTGCCGTAAGGTCGAAATTCATTATGGAAAAGCTGCGGCCTCGGACACTTCAAATGCAAGCTCACGTACGGGAAACTCATCGCGAAGTCTGTCGACATCCGGCGCCGTGCATTGAGACGTAACGAAACTGGGGTAAGGTTCTGAATCGAATGCCTGCAATGAAGGAATTTAGACAACAGCATTCGAATTTACCAGCCGAGGCCCCGGTAATGGTCCTGCCGCAGGCGACCCTCTTTACTCGAGCTTTGCTGCCGCTCTACATCTTCGAGGCGCGATATCGCGCGATGTTGAGCTCCGCGCTCGAATCGAATCGAATGTTCTGTGTCGCCATGATGCGCCCGGGGGTTAGCGAAGCCTTCACGGAAGAAGATTTTTTTCACGTTTCAGGCCTCGGCCTGATTCGCGCGTGCGTAGAAAGCCCCGACGGCACCTCACGGCTTGTTCTACAGGGTCTCGCGCGGGTTCAGTTGGTCGAATTCGTGCAGGAGAAACCTTTTCGAATTGCCCAGATCCGCGAACTCCATTCCACGCGGGAATCCCCGGAGGATCTCGAACCTCTATTCGATTTAGTGCTCGAAAAGACGAAAGCCCTTCAGCAACAGGTGAGCGGAACCGACAGTTCCATGGATGAAAACCTGTCAAAACTTAGAGATCCCGAAGCGTTTACCGATCTTATAGCACACAGTTTCATCTCGGATCCCCTGAAACGGCAGGAACTCCTGGAGGAACTGAATGTGCGCCATCGCCTTAACCTATTGCTGAATTACATCGACGACGAGTGAGGGGGTAATTCAAGCCATCAGAATAGTCCCCCGAATCACGGTTCCTCGCCGGGATACAATCGCTGGTACTCATTCAGCAGATACCGATCGGTCATCCCGGAAAGATAATCGCATACAGTCCGGTAGAGCCCGTCCGCATCGATCCGTTGCGACGCCGCCAGACCAAGCTGCGACGGATCCGCGATATGGGTTTGGAACACGCGCACCAGCATCCTGCAGGCGCGCTGATTTACGCCAGCAACTTCGGGATGATAGTATAAATTTTTGTAAAGAAACTTTCTTAAAGCCCGGTTCTGGCGGAACCGGCGTTCGCTGTAACAGATAAGTGGACTCGGATGCCGGCGCACATCCTCGACCGTTTGAATTCGCGCGTTGCGGATCATTTCGGTGCTCGTCTGCAGAACGTCGGTCGCCTGCTTGTCAATCAGACAACGGATCACATACGAAAAAAGTTTGGGCTCCTCGACATCCGGGAAATGCCCCTTTATCTCGTCTAGTGTCTCTTGCCAGATCTCGATCTCAGAGAGCTGGTCGGGCGTGATCAGATTGAGTTCAAGGCCATCATCGAGATCGTGACTGTAATATGTGATCTCATCGGCAAGATTGGCGATTTGAGCCTCGAGCGAAGCACTCGGATGGGTATCGCCGCTTCCCACTGCGCCCAAGGCGACGGTGTAGAATTTTTCATGTTTGCGCAGTCCCTCGAGCACTTCACAGGAAAGGTTGAGACCGCGGAATCGCGGGTATTTTTGTTCAATGATTTCGACAATTCGAAGGCTCTGCCGGTTGTGCTCGAATCCCCCGTGGTCTGCCATCAGCGAATTCAGGGCTTCCTCTCCCGAATGCCCGAAGGGTGAGTGCCCCAGATCGTGAGCCAGAGCAATCGCCTCCGCCAGATCCTCATTGAGCCCCAGCGCACTCGCCATCGAACGACTGATTGACGCCACTTCCATGGTATGCGTAAGCCGGGTGCGAAGATGATCTCCGGTACCGTTCAAAAATACCTGTGTCTTGTATTCCAGCCGACGAAAAGCACGCGAGTGGATGATCCGGGCACGATCACGCTGATATTCCGTCCGGTGCGGATGCCGCGGTTCAGCTTCAGCACGACCTATGGAATCGCCTGAGAATTGGGCGTAGGGCGCAAGGACGCTACGTTCGATTTCTTCCAGTTCCTGGCGGGTCCGTATCATGACCTTGAGAATCAACCTTACTACATCATTCGTTACCCTCTTCTCGGAAAACCTCTCTGCGCAGACACTTGTTTGTTTCCAGCGCGCGGGCGCGGATGCAGCGCATGTCGAAAAGGGCAAGCAGCACCGCCGTCAGCGTGAGCCATGCGCAAACACCCCAGTAAAGGAGAAAAAAGGCCGGTCGCGCAATGAGCCAACTCGACAGGAACGTCGCACCGAAAAAGAGGAGATCACGACCGCCACGAAGATCAGAATGAGCATTGTCCACCGCCGAGTGCTTTGGTTTCGGATAATTCCGCGGGTTATCGACAGGACAATTCTCACGATTATCAATCTCGTTCAAAGGGGGGGACAGCGTGGAGGCGATTTATTAAATTCAAGTGATCCGGTTTGTCGTTTCCGCATCGAATGCCTTGATCATTTCCAAGTTGATCTCGAACTGCATACGGTGTCCGTCTGCTTCGCGGTGATCCACCGAAGCGGGGCTTCTGCAGATAATCATATGTCCACCAGTCTGGAGATAGAAATAGGTCTCCGCACCCATTGGCTCTACGAAATCGACCAAAGCCTGGAAACGGTACCCACTCGGTTTGGACGGGCCCACCACATAGGCGATGTTCTCGGGACGGATGCCTAGTATTACTTCTTTTCCCACGTAAGATTTCAGCCCCGGGATGTGCGTGATTGGACACGTAATAGTCCCGCTTCCGCTTTCTTTGAAAAAGACACCCTCGGGTGTATCCTTCAGTTTCCCTCGCACAAAATTCATCGGCGGGCTGCCCAAGAAGCCCGCCACGAAGAGGTTATCCGGTTCATCGTAAATCTTTAAGGGTTTGTCGATCTGCTGCACCAAGCCGTCATTCATTACGACGATCCGGTCTCCCATCGTCATGGCTTCAACCTGATCGTGCGTCACGTAGATCATCGTGGCCTGGAGGCGCTGATGGAGTTTCATGATCTCCGCGCGCATCTGCACGCGCATTTTGGCATCGAGGTTTGAGAGTGGTTCGTCGAAAAGAAAAACTTTCGGTTGCCGGACAATCGCGCGGCCTACGGCCACGCGCTGGCGTTGGCCGCCGGAGAGTGCCTTTGGCTTGCGGTTCAGCAACGCCTCGATCCCTAAAATAGCCGCCGCTTCCTCCACGCGCTTTCGGATCTCGGCCCTGGAATAACTTCGCAGTTTCAGTCCAAACGCCATGTTGCTGTAAACCGTCATATGCGGATACAAGGCGAAATTCTGGAAAACCATCGCAATGTCTCGGTCCTTGGCAGGCAAATTGTTCACGCGCTTGTCCCCGATCATGACGGTTCCCTTCGAGATTTGCTCCAGCCCCGCGATCATCCGAAGTGCGGTCGATTTTCCGCAGCCGGACGGACCCACAAAGACCACAAACTCGCGATCCTTGACTTCCACGTTCATATCGTCGACGGCAATGACGTCGTTCCCTTTGTCACCGGGATAGATCTTACTCAGATTCTCGAGCGTAACTCCTGCCATGCTGCTGGTTTGAGGGGTATTGTGGGTGGCCCGGAAGTTTCTGTGAAGCGATGGGCAGTTGGATCACTGTTTGGGAGAATGAAACTTAGATTTGCCGCTTATCGCGGTCAATGCTCATCTCTTCAGCTTCCGGGATGCCCGGCGCGAATACCAGACTTCTACGCAATCTGCGAACAATCAAGACGGAACGAGTCAACGCCTCGCCCGGCTACATCCGTTCGCCACCTGTGCGAAACACGACGGCGACCTTTGAATTCCGTGAACGGCGCTCGTCGCGCAGACGCACGTGCTGCACCGCTTTCTTCGCCGTGCGAGCGAGTTCGGTATTATCGGGGAGCTCGAGGACAAGCTGCTTCAGCAGCTGCAGCACCTCCGGTCGTTCCGTCTCTGCAAGCGCCTGGAGCGCGGACAGCCGATAGACAAGGTTCGTTCGCGTTTCCATGACCCACTTCGGTAGCATCCGAACCGCAACGTCAGGAAAGAAACGCGCGATGCCAAAGAGCGCATAATGACGAGTGGCTTCATCGCCGTGTGCGAGTTCCCATTTCCAATATTCCCATTCTCTTTCCGGAGCGATGCCGTAGTAAGACATAGCCATAGCGTGAGCCAAAGGGTCAATCATCGCCTCGATCCGCAACTGGGGATCGACGCCGAGAGCAATTTGCGACGACGGGATACCGATGTCCCTCAGTATGAGCAGCGCCTTCATCATATCTGCTACATCCACGCGGAATGCCGACGTATCGAGAACACTCGGCATCTCTCCCCCAACCGGGGTAAACTTCGCAAATGCGCCGACCGGAAGATTGTCAGTAAGGGCCAACACTGCAGTCTGAGCTGCTGCGGTTGAGACTTCAGGATGGTTTGCCAGATAGTCCAGCAACGGGTCGAGTTTCAGAACCGTGCCATCGCAAATCTCGAAATTTGCGTCACGGACCGGACCGCCCGCATGCAAAGCAGCAGTTTCCAGAACGAGTCTCCCTGTGCTTCGTTCAGCAAGGTCGATTTGGCGTGACCGAAGCAGAATTACAAACGTTCTTTTGCTTTTGAATATGCGGCCAGCGGGAATTTCCAGGCGAAGCGGTTGGTCGGTTCGGTTTCGAATTCCCAGAGCCAACCTCTCCCGTCCGTTTCCACGAAGTACGATCTCCACCGAGCCCCGATCGGCTGCCTGCGAAAAAGTGACACTTTGAATCGCGACCCCTCCCGTCAATGCATGCGTAGCATCATTTCTGACGATCCGATCCTGGTGTTGCACTGTCTGACCGCCAATCCAAAAGGAGAACGCCCCGGCTGCACTAACCACCGTAATGACAACGGGAATTTTATATTTTGAGGGCTGCATGAGTCCACGGCACAGCATTCTCCGCGCCATGCATCTTGAAAGTGGTTGCAGACATGAAGCTACAGGCGCATAACCTGCTCATGACGAGGAAAGAAGTATTCCAAAGAATGAGACGTTCCAACTCAAAATCCGTCGCCGGGGAAGCTGTCAAAGAATGAGAAATGGCCCAAAAGAATAACATCTCGCCCCCGAGAAAATCCCGACGCTCCGAAACCAAGGCGCGCGAAGATGAACCGCTCGAGAAGCGAATCTTAGCATGCCTTGGTACGGCAAATTACCGGCCGCAGGATAAGACCGGACTCTCCAAGATCCTTGGTATTTCCTCGGATCGCCGCGCGGAATTGCGCGCCGTCCTCAAACACCTGGTCGAAAAGGGCTCGATCGTCCTAATCCGCAAGAACCGCTATGTGCTTCCTGAGGATGCCAATCTTGTCACCGGCACCATAGAGATTCATCGCTCCGGCACGGCCCATCTGATCAGTCCAAAGCGCGGAGAACCCGATCTGTTTATAGCCTCCGAAAAGACCGGCACTGCGATGAACGGCGACACCGTGCTTGTGCGAATCGAGAAAGACCGTCTCCACGCAACGCGCGAAGGACATGTGATCCGCGTCATCAAACGGAAGAACGAAACCATTGTCGGAACACTGCAACGCTCGGAAAAACTCTACTACGTCATCCCAGATGATCCCCACAATATTCGCGACATCTACGTTCAGCGCACGACGGGAATTGAGCTTACGCGAGCTCCTCGCGTTGGTGACAAAGTCGTCGTAAGATTTACCCACTGGGGCTCAAGGCACGAAAACCCGGAGGGCGAAATCGTCGAGGTCCTCGGGCCGGCCTCCCAACCGGGAGTCGACCTGCTATCGATAATCCGGAAGTATCATCTCACTACGCAATTTCCCGATGCTGTCCTCAACGAGGCAAACGTAATCTCGGAACAGATCACCGAGAGTGAAATCCGTGTGAGGCAAGATCTGCGTCGGGAGTTTATCTTCACAATCGATCCGGATGATGCGAAAGACTTCGACGACGCCATCCACATCAAGGCAACGAAAACCGGCTGGCATCTCGGCGTCCATATAGCCGACGTCTCCAACTACGTGAAGCCGGGCACCGCGCTCGATCAAGAGGCATTCGCCCGTGGAAACAGTGTCTATCTCGTCGACCGAGTCATCCCAATGCTGCCGGAAAAGCTCAGTAACGGCATTTGTAGTCTTCGACCACAGGTGGACCGCCTCACTCGATCGGTTCTCATCGATTTTACCAGAAAAGGACACATCAAAGCAGTCCGCTTCGCGAGCACGGTAATTTGTAGCCGGCATCGCCTGACTTACAAACAGGCTTTCGCACTGCTTCAGGGACGTCCAGATTCTGAAATCGCCGCCGCTCTGCACACTGCCTGGGAACTAGCTTCCATCCTCCGCAAAAAACGCTTCCGAAATGGCTCACTCGACCTGGATTTCCCGGAAATCAAGGTGCGAGTCGACGAAAATGGACGCCCTACGTCGCTCGAGCGAATCGAAAATGATATTTCGCATCAACTGATCGAAGAATTCATGCTGGTCGCCAATGAAGAGGTCGCCCGGGAAACAAAGAATTGTCTCCTTCCTTCGCTTTACCGTATTCATGAGGATCCGGATCCCGAAAAACTTTCGGAATTTCGTGAGATTGCAATGAGCTACGGCTTCCGGGCGGGCGACCTCGCTCAGCGCGAAGAGGTCAGAAAACTGCTCCAAAGTATCAAGGACCACCCGGCCGAATATGCTCTCAAGCTTTCTTTCTTAAAGAGTCTCAAACGTGCCACCTATGACCCGTCACCGATCGGGCACTATGGTCTTGCCAAAGTGAACTACACCCACTTTACGAGTCCGATTCGCCGTTATGCAGATCTTGTCGTACATCGCGTAATGAGCTTCGCATCAAACGGAACGAGCGACAGCAAGACACCCCGCGTGTCGTCCGTCGATCTGCCGAAATGCAGCGAGCACATTTCCAACACCGAGCGCAACGGGGCAGAAGCGGAAAAGGAATCTATTTTGTTGAAGAAACTGGAATTCTTCCAAAAGCAACTGGATTCGCGGTCACCGGATATATTCCCGGCAGTGATCATCGACGTCAGAAGTTTCGGGCTGGTTGTCGAACTCCCGCAATTCCTGCTTACGGGATTAATCCATGTTTCACAGTTGAGCGACGATTTCTACCTGTTCGATTCGGCGCGCCTTCAGTTTGTCGGGCGCAGCAGCCGGAAAACTTATAGAACGGGGGACGCAATAAGAGTGATGGTTTCCAGAGTGGACACTTACAAACGGCAAGTGGACTTTGTCCCGGTGCCCCGGTAAATTCCGAGGCGAATTATATCCGATCACGTAGAATTTCCCGGGCATTTCGGGGGGAGCTCGATCTCAAATCTGTATCGTGCCGCCAAACTCCCATGGAATATCGCTTCGCGGTTTACAAAACTCCTGAGAGAAGAGGAACCAAGCCTTAGGGCGTGTTTGTAAAATGGCTTTCGTTAAAGATCGCAAGGGATTTTCGGCGCTGGACGAGGCGCAACGAGCGTCGCTATTGAGCGAAGTAACGGCGCGAGGCGCAACGAAGGCCAGTGCAAGAAGCACCGCGAAATTGGCGGAATGTGTTTTATAAACACGCCCTGGCAAAATTGCCTGTCTTGAACAGGACTTTCGACGAAACCACTGGTCAATCGAAAGTCTTCGAAGCTTGTAAGCCCGACTAAAACACCCGCAACAATCCTTCTCATTTCTGCTCCCGCAGGAGCTGACTCGAGAGTTTTTCGACTTTCTGCCGCATTATTTTGCCCGCTTTGAATTTTACGGTTGCCCGTGGTGGAATCGTGAAGCTGCTCCCGGGTTGGTTCGGATTGCGCCCAACACGCGCCTTTGTGAGGCGAACTTCGAAAATTCCAAAGTTCCGAAGTTCTATGGCATCGTTATTTGCGAGAGCATCCGTAATGTGATCGAGAGTGCGTTGAATCACCTCGAGAACGTCATGCTGAACGAGCCCCGTATCGTTGCTGATTTTTACAACCAGGTCTCGTTTGGTGAGGTTTGCCATAGTGATTAGAAGATTAGTCAGCTTGTTTAATACGTTTCAAGCGGGATTCCGATATTCTGATATTTTATTCCGTGCCAAGTTCGGAGGCTGTTTTGAAATGCGTTTTCGCCACTTTTTCAATTACTTGCGGAGAATGCGCCGCAATCAATTCCTTTGCAATCTGTTTCACTCGTATTGACGCCCCTCGGGGAAGCCGCACCCCGTACTCCTTCTCCGCTCGATCGAACCATCCGATAAATCTCTCTCTGGCAAGGATGGACGCTGCGGCCACTGCGGGGTCCGATTCTGCCTTTGTCTTTTGCTCCAGCAAAATGCTTTGACCGCGCTTTTTCAACGCGGTCTCGATCAGACGGGGATTCGCAAATTGATCCGACAACGCTCGGGGACAACCCGGTCGCATTCTGACGAGATTCTCAATGACCCTCGCATGCCCCCAGGCCAGCAGTTTGTTCAGGTTGCCAAATTTTTCGATGAGCTGGTTGTAGCGCTCCGGGCCGATCAAAACGACGTTGGAGATAGCGCCTGGCGTTTCGTGAATAATCGTTGCCAGAGCGCGAATCCTTGCATCGGATGTGATTCGTTTGCTGTCCTGGATTCCGGCATTACGCAGCGAAAGCGCGATCTCCCGGTCTACATACGCGCCCGCAATGACCAGCGGGCCAAAAAAATCCCCCTTTCCGCTTTCGTCGATGCCGAAATGCGGAGTGAACATTTCCGGATTGTGGATTTCCTCATATCCAACTCGCGCCTCGCCAAGCACTTCCGGCTCCAAACGGAAAGTCACGAATTCCTGGGTTCCCTTTCCCTGCAGCACCACCTTTGGGCCCTTCTCGTAAACGGAAACATTGAGTTTCGGCCGGACAGCATAGAACAGGGTGTAGGGTTTGGGCTCGAAATCGAAACCTTCGATCTCGAGAATCGTCCTCAGCTTTTCCGCCTGCGCCATCGTGAGCGGAGAAGTGAAAATTGTAAGGGGTTTGTCGTTCGAACGCATTTGACGGCATCAAGAGACTCCTAAAGGCTACCAGCGCGTGCAAACCAATTTCAACGCCCCGATATTCCGCAGTCGACTCGTCCGATGGTTTGGTGCTTCGGCTCGTCCCCTCCCATGGCGCAACACGCGTGATCCTTACCTTATTCTGGTTTCAGAGATGATGCTACAGCAAACTCAGGTGGCGACGGTGCTGGGATATTATGAACGCTGGATGAAGAAATTTCCCGATCTTGCCACGCTCGCAGTAGCCGAAGAGAGCGAAGTGCTCTCCGCCTGGCAGGGGCTCGGCTACTATTCGCGCGCCAGAAACCTGCACCGCGCGGCGAAAGTAATCATGCAAAATTACGGAGGTATGTTTCCAAAGAAGCTCGACGCGATTCGCGACCTGCCCGGTTTGGGTCGTTACACGTCGGGAGCGGTCGCAACATTCGCATTCGATCTTTCGACACCCATCGTTGATGCGAATATCGCACGGGTCCTTGCCCGGGTCTTCGAAATCAAACGCCCAATCGACTCCGCTATGGGATCACGAACGATCTGGGATGCCGCCGAATCTCTCCTACCGCAAAAGAAAGCGGGACGATTCAACGCCGCCCTCATGGAACTTGGCGCCCTGGTTTGCATTGCGCGGAATCCCCATTGTGGAGTATGTCCGGTCCGCATGCAATGCCAAGCGGAAAACCCAGCATCGCTTCCAATTAAGAAGCCACGCCGTACCACAATTCATGTTTCCGAGACCGCCGGCTTCGTCTCCCGCAATGGGCGGCTACTTTTGATGCAGGAGACTGGGGCTCGTTGGCGCGGTCTCTGGCGATTCCCCTCACTGAAAGAATCTTCCAACATCGAAAAACGCGCTACGCTAATCAGGCTGCGCTACCCGATCACTCATCATCGAGTGAACCTCGAGATTGTCGAGGCAACAGAATTGGAAATCGCGGGAGAAGTCCTGATGTGGTTCTCCGAAAACGAACTTTCGCACATCGCCATGCCGTCCCCTCACCGGCGCGCCCTTGCCGCCATCCTCGCTGACTGCGATCACTCGTTGGGCATGATTACCCACAGAATGAGGTAAACAATGATTCCTGGAAAAGCGGCGCTGAAAACGGAGATCAGCACATAGGCAAGACGCACTATGGTTGGATCCCATCCCAGCCATGCGGCAATCCCGCCGCAAACACCGGCGATCAGTCGATTTTTTGAACGTTTCAAAGCCATACGATAAACTACTACAAAACCAACGTGGCGATAGATTCTTCCGAAAGGAATTTCTTAAAAAGTAAAAGACCTCGTTTGCCGACCCATCGTTGCCTCTTTGATTTTCGAGAAAATCGCGATCCGGCAGCCTTCACTGAGTGAAATCGAGCTCAAAGTCCGCCTCTTCGCTTCTGAAAATCAGTTTCCCATTGCCGGCGTTTCGCGGCTCACTCCTCGTTTCACAACACACGCACGATAGCATCCGCGCCAAATTTGGTAGCGCTGCGCACCTCGAATTCCAGTGTGTACTCTTTCACAAGATACTGGTGCTCCTGGTCGCCAAACCGCAACATCATCACGCTCGTACTGAGACTTCAGGCAACGAATCCGGACTTTTTCGAGGGTTAATTTATGAAAGTGCTCGGGGGGGGACTTGAACCCCCACGCCTTGCGGCATACGCCCCTCAAACGTACGTGTCTGCCATTTCACCACCCGAGCGACTCGATGGGGTAGAGCGGGGCTAAATTGCACACGGTCCAGTCGGGTCGCAAGTCTTCTTTCTTCCAATTTTTCCCGGTTCGGACTTGCGGCACGGAGTGTGCGCCTTGAGGTTCACAAAATGCCGCAAGTGCCCGTTCCGAACTCCGGCAATCACAACCTGGTAAAAGTGGATTTTCACCTGCATTCAGGCGAGGATCCACTGGATGAAATTGAGCACACGGCTCTGACGCTTCTTCACCACGCGCACGAACGCGGTTTTAAGTCGATTGCTATTACGCTGCACAATTACGTGCTCACGCAGCCCGAATTGTTTGAGAAGGCTGGCGAACTGGGCGTCCTGATGGTCCCGTCAGTGGAGCTTCGACTGGAGGGTGCGGATGTGGTCGTGTTAAACGTCTCCGAAGAGGAAGCACGACGCCTCGAAACTCTGCGCGATCTGCGGATACTTAGACAAATGCGCGGCAAGTCGGTCCTGATCTTCGCGCCGCATCCCTACTACGTCCTGGGAGGATCGATGGGAAAGCGCCTTGAGGAATACATCGATTGTTTCGACGCGATCGAGATGAGTCATTTTCACACCAGGTGGCTCAACCTCAATCGGTTCGCCGTTAAGGTGGCACAACATTACCGGAAGCCACTGCTGGCAACGTCCGACGCGCACAGGCTTGACTTTTTCGGGGAGCACTATTCACTCGTCGCGACCTGTGATAACCCGACGATTCAGGACATTTTCGACGGTATTCGAGACGGCCGGGTGGAGCTCGTGAGCCCTGAATGGCCGACATGGAAATTTCTTTATTACGTTCTCTACATTTTAGTTATACACCCCTTTCAGTGCCTCGGACGAAGACTCCAGCAATAGCCCAGACAATTATGAAAGTTCACTTCTACGTTGCCCTCGCTCTTCTGATCCCTCTCGCCGGCTGCAAGACAACAAAACCTGATGAGAAGAAGAAACAAACGGCCGCCGCGCGCAATATGCCTAATCCCAGCGCGGACGTTTCCTATCAGGGGTTTGTAAATCGGCTCCGCAGCGCGGTGGCTACGCGAAACATCCCTCTGGTTGCGTCGATGATGACCTCAAATTTCGGATACCTTCTTCAGCCCGAGGATGGATTCTCCGGAGAAGGCGCCGGCGTATTCGAATACTGGGAAAAAAAGGGGCTTTGGGACGAGCTCGAGCTCGTCCTCCAGGGGCGCTTCGTTCCAAATGGCAATTACATGGTCGCCCCCCCGCAGTTCGTAGACGAAACGGGGTACAAGGGCTATCGCGCGGGGATTACGATGGTGAATGGGAGCTGGCGTTTCGCCTACTTCGTCGCCGGCTGAGCAGTGCCGCATTCGCCGCTTACATACGGCCTGCCACACCGCGAGCCCTTTCTGTTCGTCGACGAGGTGCTTGAGCTTGCTCCAGGAGTATCGGCAGTTTGCTCGAAAACATTCCCGATTGAGGAACCCTTCTTTCGCGGGCATTTCCCGGGTGATCCTATCGTTCCGGGAGTCATTCTAACTGAAGCGATAGCGCAGGCATCCGGCATTGCCGCAAGCCATGAGGGAAATCGCCGTTCGTTTCGGCTATCAGCAATCCGCCAGATGAAGTTTTTGCGTGCAGTACGACCTGGCGAAAAAGTCGTCCTCCACGTCGAGAAACGAGGTGAGATTGGCGGTTTGCTGCAGTTCAGCGGAACAGCCGAGGTGGAAAAGTTAACCGTGGCCGAGGGAATAATTGTGCTCAGCGAAGTCTCCGAAGAGCGTTTGAACGGCCTATGAAGACTCCATCTCCTGTTTCGAAGCGCGTTGACGACCGGTTCGCAATTATCATTCCCGCCTGTAATGAAGCGGACTGCCTCGCACCTGTAATCTCGGAACTCCGCGCTGTTTTGACGGACGTCAACCGTTTCGTTTTTGCAGTGGGGGTGAATGGTTCCGCGGATCGCACTGTAGACATTGCCCGGGAGTGCGGGGCTGTGATCGGACAAACCCGAAAACGCGGATACGGACACGGCTGCCAGGTGGCAGTCGATGCCCTGGCAGCGAGTGGGCACGAAGTCGACGCCTACATCTTCTACGCGGCAGACGGGGCGAATGATCCCCAGGACATCCCGGCGCTGATTCGCGAGTACGAAAAGGGAGCGAACTTCGTAACCGGCAGCCGCACCCGCAGGATCGCGAACTGGCGTGCGATGAATCTGCACTATGTTGGCGCCAACCTTCTGTTCGGCGCCTGGGTAGGGCTGCTGACTGGACGATTCTATTCGGACCTCGGTCCACTGCGTCTCATCCAAAGCGATCTCTTCGAGACGATGGGAATGCAGCAGTGGACTTTTGGCTGGACAATCGAAGCGCAGATTCTTGCGGCGATTGCAGGCGCGACTTCCCGCGAAATCCCCGTCAACGAACGCGAGCGGATCGCGGGTGAACAAAAAGTTTCGCGCGTCTCTTCGCTACATTCTGCACGAATCGGCCTTGCAATACTGAAAGCCGGATGGAGAGTACGCGCTCGCATTCAAGCGGCAGGCGCAGATCACTGCCTTTTCGGCAATCGGTACAATTCTCCCCATTTACCTCGCGAAACGATCGTCGAATCTGCGATCCAAGGCAGTGTGGAATCGGGAAAAGTAGCTCGCTCTCGGGTTCCCCAGAAGACGTAGTCTACCTCCAGACGCTTTGCCGCGGCGCGCCAATTCGCGTCGCCTCGCATGAGCGTATTAAAGTCGGCCTGGACTTCCGCAAGAGGAAGACCATGCCCGGAAAAATGGCCCGGATATCCCATCGCAAGCTTTCGTCCAAGAAATACCAATGGATGATCGTAATCTGGAGCAGTAGCGAAACGTGCTTCCGGAGGAATCGGATCGATGATGCACGCCACCTCATCAATCTCCGAGCGCGAAATGGCCCGCATGCCATTGTCCGCCATATTCAGTCCCCCCATAAGCGCAACAAACCCGGAGAAGAACAGTAAAACAAGCATAGGCACCCGCAAGTAGGACGATAGCGGTCGAAATATCACATCCCATAGAAACGGTAAGACCGTAAGATAGCTCCAAGCCATAAGCTTTGTATTGTCCCATTCCCAGTAGGCGAAGCGGAACAAGCAACATGCGCCAAAAATGACGATTGCGGGAAATACAAACATACGCCCCACGACTCGCTCTCCCATTGGCAGTTGGGGCCACCGAAAGCCACTCCATCCGAGTGCGAAGCACAACCACAAGAGCAATGGCAGGAATATGCCGAAATTAGTAAACCAATATTGAAAAAAAGGCTGGTCTCCCTGCATCCAGCCCGGTTTGAAACCAAAAATTCCTCCGGCGCCATTAAAGAAATCAGTAATCCATAGCACCAGCATCGTAGCAGGCAGCAGAGCTCCCCCGACAACGACCAGCCAATGCCGCCGCAACTGCCCGCGGCCAAAAACAAAAAACCAAACCAACATGACGGTCAGGAACAGGAATGTATGCAGGTGATAGAGCGGCATCGTCGAATAGAACACCACCTCGGCCCAGACGGGCAACGGCGCCCGCCTGATTGTAACACCTTCAATTCTGCAAATTCGAGTCCGCCAGCTGTCCAGCAGGAGCAATCCCACAGGAAACGCATACAGAAATCCTCGCTGAGGCACGAAGAGCGCAAGCGGAATACTCTTCCAATCGACGGTCTGCCATGAATCAAGCTTCCATCCCAGGAGCGCGTCAATTCCAGAAAACCCGCCATTGAAAAGAAATCCCGCAATCACAAAGGCGCGGCCCCATCGGAAAAGCATCGCGCATGTGATCGCACTAAAAATGAGCCCGACCCAAACGAACCCGCGGATCACGTCCAGACCGCAAAGAACCAACATACTGTTAAGCATGTCTACGCCAAACGGATACCCGATATTACCATGTGCGGTGATAGGATTGTCCGGCCAGAAGTTTGCGCCATGGGCCAGATACAATATGTATTGCCAGTGCAGCGGAAGATCACCCAGATTATTGGGATTACCAATCTTCAAATCGTTTCCCGTTACATAGACTACCCAAAGAAACGATCGCAACGCAAAGAGCGAAAACGCAGCAATCGCCAGGACATCCCAGAAACTCAGCCGCACAGACTCTCGCAGTGGCCATTCCGTATACTCCACATACGCTCCGTAGAAAAGAAATAACGCACCGATAGCCAGCCCGAAAATCACGTATGGAGCCGTGAGCGATCCCGCGACCGTCGTGCCCAGTAGAGCAATCATTACCGCCACGCAACTTCCGATCAGCATCCCGGACGCAGTTTTCATTGCGACGGCTCTGGCACAAATTCGGGGTTCCGACCGGGAAAGATAGCCAGAAAAGTAAGCGCATTAAAATACAGCTGCGCCGCTCCCTGGGCAGAGCGCAGATGGAATGCCTCCTTGAAGTAAGGTTCCTTCAATTTCGCTTCCACGTCGGACACGCGCGCGTCGTCCACAATCAAGAAATCTGCATCGAACCGCGCCGGGCTCTTTTCCGCACCGTAATAACCGATATTGTTAAAGTCTCCAAGAACCCATGGAAGTGGATGATAGCTTCCGATCAAGATATGCCCGGTGATATGAAAATTTGATGGATCCTCCCGGACAAGCGCCGCGAGCGGGCCGGTTAGTTTGTTGATATCCTCGAACGTCTGCACATAAACATATGGCTCCCCTTCATTAACGTAATCTACGAAATTAAGGCGCCACGCCTGGTAGCATGAAACCCCCAACAAGACTACCGCCACGGCACCGGCAGCAATCCGCCAGGTTCTCCCCAGGGGCAGGAAGACCAATGCGGCAAACGTGAAAAAAAACGGCCAAACCAGTGAGATAATACACCACGGAGTCTTGTAATTTATGATGCTAAACGCCAGCAACGTCCCAATTCCATAAATCGACAGAAAACGAAGTAACCTGTCAACACGTGGGATCACCGCCAACACTGCCGCTCCAATCCCGGCGATCACCGGCCATTCGGTACTGACGGGAGAGATCCAGCCAGTAATACCATGGCTTGTCGTGCCCATGTCCTGCATACCCCGTCTGAGCCCAGGTGATAAAGGTTAGATAAAGTCCATGCAATGCCGAGAAATCAAGGAATCCACCCGAATAGAAAAACAGGATCGCAGCAAAACCGGCCAAGGATACGTATCCGAGATCCTTCCTGGACCACCGTTGCGTAGCCACTTCCTCCCACCCGGAAGAGGGGGAAACGAATTCCAGTAGCCGCAATGACGGGATTGCCAACGCAATACAGCAAAGGTGCACGAGATAAGTCTCCTTTGTAAGGATCATCCCTGTCAGCCCTGCACCTAACAGCCAGAGATATTTGCCTTCGCCATATTTCCATAGACCCGCCGCGCCAAAGAACAGCAAGATCAAGAAGAAAACCATCTCGGACTCATGAATCGCATAGCGGGCGTAAAACGTGAAAGCCGGGGAGACGGCCATCGCAGCTGCAGCGAACAAACAGACCCGACGATCGATGAAGCGGTCAAAGCGCATCATCAGCCAAACGGTCGCCAGGCTCGTGAGCACCAGAGGCATCCGCAGGGCCAGCACATTGCGGCCAAAAAGGGTCTGAAAGATGAAGAGAACATAGAAATGGAGGGGTCCGTGATAATTCTCTGGGTCGTAACGGAAGTAGCCGGTTTTGGTCATTTGATCGATGAACCAGCCGTTCACGCCCTCATCAAAGTGAGGGGGCTTGAGATCCAGCGCGTAAAAGCGGAATAACGCCGCAACCACAATTATCAAAAGCGGAATCCAGCGATTCATCTTTTCTTAGACACACGGTATTGCATTTGACCCTTTCTAATCGAGTTCCGTCCGATGTTCTCCTCTGCCTCACCACCAAGACTTTCTCTCGTGATTCCTGCATACAACGAAGCACACCGGCTGCCGGACAGTCTGGAGAAGATCATCGATTACGGGCGCGGCTTCGCATTTAGTTGGGAAGTCATTGTGGTCATCGAGCGGAGCCAGGATAAGACGCTTGAGTTAGCGAGACGGATAACCGCGAAACAAGCGAATTTTCAGATTCTCGATAATAAGGTCCATCGCGGAAAGGGTTATGCCATCCGATCGGGGATTCTCAAGGCGCGCGGCGATCTCATCTTCTACATGGACGCGGATCTAAGTGTTCCGTTGGAAGCGATAGACACATTTCTCGCCTATTTCGAAGTCCATCCCGAGGTTGACGTCCTTGTAGGCAATCGACAGCACTCACAAAGCCGCATCACCCGGAAACAGGCTTGGCTGCGGCGTTCTATGGGGCAGACGTTCAATCGCATTCTCCGCATGAGCGTTGGGATCGCGCTGCAGGATACCCAATGCGGGTTCAAGGCCTTTCGACGAAAAGCCGCACACGCGATTTTCCAGCATCAGAACGTTGACGGATTCGCATTCGACGTCGAAGTGCTCTTGCTCGCTGGACGTCTTGGATACAAGATCGCGGACTTGCCGGTGGAGTGGATCAATTCGCCGCAGTCACGCGTTCGCCTTGTTCGTGACAGTCTTTCCATGCTGCGCGATGCAATGCAGGTGCGGCGCGCCGTCGATGCCGAGCTGCGAAAGAAACCCCGTGCTTAACAATATGGATTTGCCCGAAGGTCCCTAATCAGGTTTCACGCAGAATTTTCTCGATATCCGCCGCGATTTTTTCCGATTCCGGCAGCTCGTGGAAGTCATAAAGGATCGAGAATTTTCCTGCAGGGTCGATGAGGTAAAGATACGAGGAATGATTGACCGTGTAGGAATTAGCAGCGGTGTTGGACTCTAGCGGGGCATACTCAAAAAAAACGCCAAACGCTTTGGCCAACTTCTTGATCTCCGCTTCCGATCCGGTCGCACCCAGAAAGGCGTCGTTAAAAAAAGGCACGTACTGCGCCAACTTTTCGACAGTATCCCGTTGAGGATCAACAGTTACGAATACGACCTGCACTTTTTCCCGGTCGCGCGGGGGGACAGCCTCATAGACGCTCGCCAAATTGTAGAGCGTTGTCGGACAAATATCCGGGCAGTGTGTAAATCCGAAGGAAAGGAGTACTGACTTTGCCCATGAGATCACTCAATCGGAGCGGCTTCCCAGTGTGATCCGTCAGGTGAAAATCATACGCCGACATCGACGGATTCAACTTCTGCCCGAAAAACTCCTCCGCTCCCCCGCTGCCCACTACCCGATATAGCAGAACAGGAATAGCGATGAGTCCCATCGCACCAATAACCATAACCCATGTAAATGAGGCCGTCCTGCGCGGCGACTCTGTCAGTGCTGTTTCTGCCATACTATTCGATTGGCATTCCAGATACCGGCATTTTGATTGTCACTTCAGTGGCACCGGGTTCGAAGATCAGTGTCACCTCGACCGTCTCACCCGGAGCCGGAGCAGCCGTCATATTCATGAACATGAGGTGGTCGCCTCCAGGCTCAAGAAGGGTCTCGCCGCGGGCTGGAATTTCGAGAAAGTCAACGAGTTCCATCCCTATCACCTTTTTGCCATCGACTTCTTTTCTAATGGTGATCATCGGCCTCACCATTTCAGCGAAGGACGCTTTTGCCCCTGTAAGCTTGACGGGAGCATCTCCCCGGTTGCGAATCAACATGTAGGCCGCACTGGCTTGTGACCCGGGCGGCACGGCGCGAAGCCACGCCTTCTCGATCAAAATGGGATTCTCCGCCCTCGCAACAATGAGGCTCAAGAAGAAAAGCGAGCTGACGATGGATATGCGAATGGTGAGCACGAACTACTGGTGGACAGCTTGCGTGACATCAGAATGTAGAGCGACACTTTCCGCGGCGCTCGTAATCGAATGCGCAATAGGAGTCGGCGCGGTTTCCACTTCAGGGACGCGAAGTTTCAAAAGTTCCGAAACCGTGACGAACTTATAACCCTTTGCCAACAACTGATCGAGCGTCGAAGGCATCGCAGCGACCGTTCCGGCGTGGATGTCGTGAGCGAGCACGATAGCTCCCTTTCCTGCACGTGAGACGATTCGCCTGGCAACCGCCGAAGGACCCGGCTTTTTCCAATCGAGCGGATCAACGGACCATAAAATCGTCGTGTAACCGAATTCCTCCTTTGCCCATTTTTTCTGCGCGTCCGTAAACGACCCGTAGGGCGGTCGGAGCAGCGTGCAACGTTTGTTCGTCACCTGATAAATAACATTGTCAGTCTTCTGAAGCTGTTCGCGAACGCGTTCTTTGGAATATTTCGCAAGGTTTGGATGAGACCATGAATGATTTCCGATTTCATGCCCATCCGCATCGATCTGCGCCAGAACTTCAGGAAGCTCAGCCGCACACTCGCCAACGATGAAAAACGTTGCCTTGATGTTGCGCTCGCGAAGCATCCTCAGCAGCTTCGGCGTGTTTCGTCCATGCGGACCGTCGTCGAATGTCATCGCGATATAAGGGCCGGAAACGAGTACCGACGTTACGGAGATTGGCTCCTCGTCAGCGGGCCTGGTTGTCGCGGAAGTTGTTTCAGGCACGATTTTCAGAATCGGAGCGGGCGCTTCGGTTACTTCCATATTGATGGGAATCGCTCTCGGAATCGGTTTCTCAGCCAGGAGCAAAACGGGCAGCGACAAAAGAGTCACCAAAGTGAGCAGAGTGGAAAAGATGTGTTTTCGCGCGGACATGTGAGATGATGGGATCGAAGTAAAGAAAGTTTCCCCAGTTTCGCGCGAAATCCATCACGAAGTTTCCTTCTGTTCAACTTTGCCAATCTGTCGGAAATTCGCAGTATGAAACTCGGATTCATTGGCTGCGGAAAAATGGGCGCGGCATTGCTCGAAGGCGCCCTCGACGCTGGAGCCTTTTCTCCCAGCGATATTTTCGTAAGTGATTCTATCGCAACAGTCGCAGAGTCCGCAACCCAGCGGTCCGGGGCCATGTTCTGCCGCGACAACGCCTCACTCGTAGAAACCTGTGATACAATAATGCTCTGCGTAAAGCCCGCGGATGCGATCCAGGCATTGGACGCCGTGCGGGAATCGAAAAAGCCGCTCCTGGTCATTTCAATCGTCGCGGGCGCCCCGATTGCCACGCTCCAGTCTGCAGCGGGCGATGGAACCCGAATCGTTCGCGTAATGCCAAATACGCCTGCTCTTGTGGGGAAAGGTGCGGCTGCATTTGCCATAGGTGATAACGTTACTGATGAAGACATTGGGATTGTTGAAACGATCCTGCGATCGGTAGGAACAGTGGCGCTCGTAAAGGAGGATTTGCTCGACGCGGTAACCGGCCTCAGCGGCAGCGGCCCTGCATACGTTTATGTCATCATCGAGGCACTGGCTGATGCTGGTGTGCTGATGGGACTTTCCCGTGACCTCGCGCAGACGCTCGCTGCTCAAACTGTGGCGGGAAGTGCCGAAATGGTTCTTCGAACCGGCATGCATCCGGGCCAATTGAAGGACATGGTAACAAGTCCGGGGGGCACCACCATCGCCGGTCTCGAGGCGCTTGAAACAGGCGGACTCCGCGCAAGTCTTTACAGCGCGGTGCGGGCGGCGACAGAGCGTTCGAAGGAACTCGCGAAGAAATGAGAGTAGCCGCAGTAAAACGAATTGGCCTCGTTATCGGCGCGATATTAAACCTCACGAATATTGCACTTGCCTCGATGTCTCCAGAGGAGATTGCCGATACGACGAAAGCTGCTCTCAAAGCTTTCTCAAAGGGCAATTTCGAAGCGGCGAAGTTTGAGTTCGAGAAAGTTCTGGAGTCGGATCAAGATAACATCACGGCGCTCGTGAATCTCGGTGCACTCGAATATCGGCTCAAGAACTTCGACAGCGCGGAGATGCATCTGAATCGCGCTGTCCGGATCAATGCTGATGCCAGCGTTGCATGGGTCACGCTCGGCGTACTTTATCTCGGGAGGGATAAGCTCGACGATGCGCTCGCAGCGCTAAGCCGGGCGCTGGTCCTGAATCCTAACGACTGGCGAATCCACAATTATCTTGGAGTCACAATCGGCCGCAAAGGCTGGCTCTACGGGGCAGAGCAGGAATTGAGAAAGGCCATCGAACTCAACCCTCAGGCGGCAGAGCCGAATTTCAACCTCGCATTAATCTATATGAAGCGACAGCCACCGCCGATTGAGCTTGCAAGACGCCATTACCGTGAGGCCATCCGGCTTGGTGCCGCTCCAGACCCGCTGCTCGCGCGGCAGATTCGAGACGTCATGCCGAATCCTTAGTCAAATGTCGCATTCCATCGATGAACAGCTCGAGCAATTGCGGCTTCGGTTGCTGTTCAGGCAACTACGTCGCATGGACTCCGCGCAGGCCCCGGTAATGAAATGCAAGGGGCAGCAACTCATCAACTTTTCGTCGAATGACTATCTTGGTCTGGCAAATGATCCGAGGCTTCGGGACGCGGCAAAATGCGCAATTGATGAATTCGGCGTCGGGTCCGGTGCCTCCCGACTCATTTGCGGCACCATGGGTCCGCATCTCGAACTGGAAAAGCGGCTCTCGTCCTTCAAACGCACCGAGGCGGCGCTAACATTTTCCAGCGGATATGCCGCCGCCGTTGGCACCCTGGGAGCGTTGCTCACCAAAGACGATATTGCCATCATCGATAAACTGGCTCATGCCTCGCTCATCGACGGTGTACGGCTAAGCGGCGCAACATTACGGGTTTTTCCGCACAATCATATGGGCAAACTCGAGAGTCATCTGCATTGGGCGGAGCGGGAAGATCCTGAAGCCCGCGTGTTCGTGATAACGGAGTCCGTATTTTCGATGGACGGCGACCGTGCA
The DNA here is from genome assembly GCA_963805815.1 of uncultured Verrucomicrobiae bacterium. Lineage (GTDB taxonomy): Bacteria > Verrucomicrobiota > Verrucomicrobiia > Chthoniobacterales > Chthoniobacteraceae > CAWDWA01. Next base: position 421,574 of record CAWDWA010000017.1, on the reverse strand, counting down.
CCGCTGCGAGAAATTGTGGAGATGAAGAAACGCCACGGAGCAATGCTCCTGGTGGACGAAGCACATGCCGTCGGCGTGGTGGGAGCACACGGCCGCGGCATTGCCGACGTGGAGCGACTGACCGGCGACATCGATCTTCAGATGGGCACCCTCAGCAAGGCACTCGGAGTCAGCGGTGGATACATCTGCGGCAATCGAAATCTGATCGATCTGCTGATCAATCGCGCACGTAGTTTCATCTATTCGACAGCTCCGCCGCCTGCACTCGCTGCCACAGCAATAGCTGCGCTCGATTTTCTCGAATCGCCCGCCGGAGAGGAAAGGCGAGAGAACCTGTGGTCGAATATTATCCAGTTTTTCAGCGCCCTTCCAGAAGCGCTCCAGCCGATGAAAACAGAGCCGGCAAGTGCCATTATCCCCCTTATCGTCGGCAAAACGGAACGCGCCATAGCCGCTGCACGTCAGCTCTACGAGCAGGGGTTCCTCGTGCCGGCAATCCGGTATCCGACGGTCGCGCGCGGCTCCGCCCGGTTGCGCGTCACAATTTCTGCTGCGCACACGCCCGAACAGGTCGGCTCGCTCTGCGACGCGCTTCACGAAATGGCGCCGAAACTGATGACGAAAGAACCAACCTGACGGGGAAATTCCGCTTAAACCAAGCCCGACGTTTTCCAAAAAAGATTTTCAGTTCGACGGCGAAAGCGGTCAAGGCGCTCGCAAATGGCCGCATTTTACGCCTGGGGAACTGCAAAAATCCAAGCCTTCCCTCCCGTGGACAATTGTTCGCGCGGGAAGACTTGACTCTCTCGAATTGAAGGCATTCAAATCCACAGCCATCCCATAGCCGGAGGGAAAAGTGTTGAAGTGAGGCCCTGTTTCCTGCCACCCGGCAGGTCGTGAAGAATCAGAAGAACCCGACCCCAACACCCTCGAAGCTGAGCGTATTGCGCCAGCTCTGCAATCTCATTCCTAACCATCTGCTACCGAAGATCGCCAGGGAAACCGGTGTTGATGCGAAGGCGCGCAGCTATAGTCCCTGGAGTCACGTCGTCACTCTGATCTTCAGCCAGATCAGCCACTCGCTCGGACTGAACGACGTGTGTGACGCGCTCGGGCTCAACAGCGGGCCGCTCTCCGCCCTGCGTGGCGCCACGCCGCCGAGTCGCAACAATCTCAGCCATGCGAACAGGAACCGCGATGCCGCCAGCCGAGCGGCTCTTCTGGAGCATTGCTCGAATACCTCCAGAACCTGTCGCCGGGGTTCGGGCGCGGCAGACGGGGTCGTGGGCAGACACGGCGCTTCCGCCGGGCCATTCACATCGTGGACTCGACCACCATCGCGCTGATCGCCTCGTGCATGGACTGGGCAAAGCATCGTCGCCGAAAGGCGGCGGCCAAGTGCCATATGCGGCTCGATCTTCAGACTTTCCTGCCCCGCTTTGCCATCGTGGATACCGCGCGTCACAGCGACAGCGGGCGGGCCCGCGAAGTCTGCGCGGACATTCTTCCAGGTGAACCGAGCGGAGCGCGATAGAGTGAGGGCGGAGCCTCAGCCCAAAGGGTGCCGCCGGCGGGCGGCATCAAATCGTCATCTTCGATAAGGCTTATGTAGACTTTGCGCATCTCCTCGACCTCGCGACCCGGGGTGTTTTCTGGGTCACCCGGGCAAAGGACAACATGAAATACCGGGTGAGGAAGCGGATGAAGAAGCGCGGGGACAAAAAGATTCTACGCGACGATCTCATCGTGCTCACCGCACCGAAGTCGAAGAAGACCTATCCCGAAATAATGCGCCGCGTGGTGACACTGGTCGAAGTCGACGGCAAGGAGATCGAGATGGTGTTTCTGACCAACAACCTGGAATGGAGTGCGCGAAGTGTGGCGGATCTCTACCGCAGTCGCTGGTCGATCGAGGTGTTCTTCAAGCAGATCAAGCAGACTCTCCAGCTCAGCGACTTCCTCGGCCACAGCGCGAACGCGATACGCTGGCAGGTCTGGGCGGCCCTGCTCGTCTATCTGCTGCTGCGTTATCTGGCTTTCGTTTCGGACTGGTCGCATAGCTTCAACCGTCTCTTCACAGCGATATGAAGCGTGCTACGGGAGGAAACTCGACCTGCGTGCGCTGCTGGAGCGTTATGGGACAGCCGGTGGGAGTTTCCGCATGCTGGGAACGCCGCAGGAAGCCTAACTGCCGGGATTCTGAGGGATTTTCCGTGGGACAGCAGCTCCGCATCATTAGCGATCCGTTCTGAAAGGAAGCGCAAAAACCTCAACGCCCCTTCCGCTTCAAAGGCCCGCCAATCCCCACAGATTCAGGGAGCAAATCCCCGTTTCGCCCGCCTATGGGATGCCTGTGAAAAATATTACGCCCGCGATCAATGGCGCGATCAAAGCTTTTGGTGATTTGCTCGCCATTAGCGGACCACATTATCTCTTCGCTGATCGGGATGCGGATGTGGTCTAGCCCGAACCGAGCAATGTATTATATATCGCGCTCATTGAAGGATTGATGCCGGTCACTTTCCCTAAGGTAGGGATCGATGAAAATCCCCGATATGTTGGTGCCTTTTGCAATTGTGAAACCGTTCTGGTTCATAAGGGTGCTGAGCAGGTAGCCGACTCTGATGCGTCCTCGGAAAGTGAATACGAGATTTTCTTAGAAAGGGAATCCAAGCTACTTTCAGGCCTTGTCGCTGTTTCGAGTGGGCATCCGTAGGCGCCGCGGCTTTCCCGGAAGCTTTTACGAATCAATGGTCGCGTCGGCGGCGGGAATGTTGCGCTGTTGTCAATTGCTTACAGATTTTCGAACCGCTTGCTACCTTCAGCTTACGCCGATTTTTGGATCTCGGTCGTTTCAAGTGAGTTGCGGTGGTCGAAAATTGCGCTCCGTTCGTGGAGAACATCAAGGATGAACGGCAGGGAACAGGCCTCAGGGTCTCTGACCTGGTGGTTGTAACAGCATAATCATCCATGGCTTACGTCGATCTTTCGCACTCGCGTCGATATCGTCCACTGCAGCCGCGTCGACCGCAATTCACCCGGGCGGGGTTCTTGCCGCAACCGACTCGGTCCCTTGTTCGGAAAGGCAAACGCAAGTCACAGAGTCGAGCAGCCCCGCCTTAGCCGTCCCTCGCGACCCGCAATCGCGACTCAGACCCCTGCTTGGAATTCCAGTCGGTTACTCGCAGGAACGGATGCATTGGATGGCTTCGCTTCTCTCAGCGCTTCTTGGAAGCGCTGAGAAAAGCGACTGCGCGTGCGCGGTCGGCCCAGACAGCGAGTCCTCCGGATTTTCCAGCACGTGCACGGGCACCCGCCAATACGACATCACGACGGTGCGGCCGCTCGTTGCCTTAGTGTAGGAGAACGGTTCGCTTCCTGCGGAAATGAAGTCAGAACGGCTGTGCTCGTCCACTTTGAAATAGAGGTTGTCATTCACAATGATCGCGAAGAACAGCCCTCCGTCGTAGATTCCGAATCCGCCGAACATCCTTTTCGCACGGAGAGACTTTGCGCCACCGAGTTGGTCGAGCACGAAATCGGCAAAATCTGTATTGCTGGCCATCTTGGAGCAATAATTCTATTTTAGTGTGGTGGTTATCACAAAGGTCTTGAGGGATGCTCAATTGATCGGCGTCCGGAAATGCCGCGGTTGCTTTTTTCGGAGGCCTTTTGTTCGGCGCGCAGACTCGGCGCTGGCAGGTTTTACCACAACACTCGGTTGCGCATGCCGAATTAGTCCGATTGACCAAAGATTTTTGTTTCAGAACTTCTGGTATGCTATTTTTGACAATCGTTTTTGAGGTTTTCGAGTAATGAGCGTCGAGTCATGATTTCTGCTCAGCGTGGCGCTGCCAGCGCAAATCTGGTGGATCGGAGCGCTGATCGCATATGCAATAATCGCGATTGGATTAACTCTGGCATTTACACCGTCCGAAGATCACCCCATGCCGGCGCCTGCCCGTGCAAGAACGCTTCATTTCATCCGGAAAACTTGCGCGCTTCTCGTCCTATTGATCGGTCTGCTTGATCTCCTGGGGTGGGTTCATCAAAACGAATATCTCACAAGCACGTTTCACGGCCTGGCGTCGATGAAAGCGAACACGGCATTGTCGTTCATGCTTGCGTCCGCTGCGCTCCTCCTGGATCGAACTCAAGTTCGCGTGGTTTTGACGACGGCTCTATTTTTGCTCGCAGGGGCCACGCTATCGCAGGAAGTCACAGGGGGCGCACTGGGAATCGACAATTTTTTCTACAAGAACTTGTTCATGGCAGCGTGCTCGCGGAAGGCCAGAGCCATCGGATGGCTCAGATAACGGCTGTCGGATTCTTACTGTCGGCAGGGGCTATCGGAACGCTGGCAGCAGATTCTCCGAGAACGCGGATGATCTCGCAGATTTTGGCGGTCGCGGTGCTGACGATCAGTTTTGGAGCCGGTCTCGGATATCTGTATGACGTACGCGCCCTTTTCGACGTGCAGGGGTTCGGCAGCGTGTCTCTCAATACTGCAGTTGCCTTCATCATTCTCGGAGTCGGAATTCTCGCCGCGCACCCGCGGGGCTATGCCGGATTCCTTGTAAGCGACAACATTGGCGGGCAACTGGCGAGGCGCCTGATCCCGGTCTCTCTGATTCTACCCATTCTGTTCGGATGGCTTCGCTTGGTCGGAGAAAGGCAACAATTTTACAACTCCGCCATCGGTACCGGCCTTTTCTGTGTCGCAACGACTGCAGGAATGGTCTCACTCATATGCGTAACGACACTGTGGGTGGAGCGAATAGACGTCAAGCGTCGTCGAGCCCATCGGCAGCTTAAAGAAAGAGAACTGCGCTATCGCTCTCTTTTCGAGAACTGCCTGGATCCGATCTTCGCCATCGGTGCCCATGGAAAATTGCTGGCGGTAAATCCTGCAGCCATTCGCACATCAGGATACGATGAAGAGGAACTTCGAGCGATGCAGTTTCTCGATATCTGCGCGAAGGATCAACGCGAGGCTATGCGGGATGCCTTCCATTCTGCACTTAGCCGAGACTTACTTCACACCGAGACTTCCATCATCACGAAGAACGAGGAAAGACGTGACCTATATATCACTGGGGCGCCCGTCATCGAAAATGGTGAAACTATTTCTGTTTCGTGCATCGCACGCGACGTGACCCGAGAGAAACAGGCGGAGCGCGCCCTAAAGCATGCGAAAGGGGCATCCGAAGCCGCAGACCGGGCGAAATCGGAGTTTCTCACCAACATCAGCCATGAGATCCGAACACCGATTCACGCGATTATTGGCATGTTGAACTTGATCTTGGAAGAAGAGGTTAATCCCGACCGTCGGAATTCACTTCAAATGGCACTTGGCCCGGCAAAGTCTCTTCTCGACATTTTCGATAAGATCTTTGTGATGAGCCGACTCGAATCCGGCATGGAACGTCTTGAAGAGAAAATCTTTCCTCTCAAGCTAACCCTTGACTCAATGCTCGAGCCATTACGTCTGCAGGCGACGGCGAAGGGTCTGGAGTTCTGCATTTCAATTTCCGAGGAGGTGCCGGATATCGTCGCGGGCGACAGTCAACATCTTAACATGATTCTAACCAGCATTGTGGATAATGCAGTGAAATTCACCGACCACGGTCGAATCTCGGTAGGTGTCGGTGTGATCGGATCCAAAAACCAATTAATTCGGTTGAGATTCGAGGTCAGGGATACCGGTATTGGCTTTTCGGAAGATGTCAGAAATTTCGAGCCGTTCGTGCAGGCCGACACCTCAACTACTCGTGCAAAGGGCGGACTTGGACTCGGATTGGCTATCGCGACCAGGCTAGCAACATTGACCCGAGGTGAATTGAACATTGAACGCGACAAAGAGGGCGGAACGGCAGCGACTTATCTCGCATCGTTCGAAACCGATAACAACCACTCCTTACCTGCGGATGTTTGAGATCGACCTTTGCTAATTCCGTCCTCACCACCGGTGGCTCAAACCTTCACCGGTTCGACTTTCCAAATGTCGCGTGCGTACTCCGAAATGGTCCGATCGCTGGAGAACTTGCCGACACGCGCCGTATTCAAGATTGCCATTTTCGCCCACCGCTCCTCATCCTGATACGCCACGTCTACTTCCTTCTGACATTCGCTGTAGGAATCGAAATCGGCCAGCACTAGGAAGGGGTCGCTGTGCACGAGGTTGTCGCGAAGCGGACTTAGAACGCCATGCGGCTCATCGGGCGTAAAGTAGTTCGAGCCCACCCAGTCAACGACCGAGCGAAGTTCATCACTGCTCGCAAGACAATCGCCGGGACGATAACCACGTTTCAACAGTTCGGTGACTTCGTCGACCGTCATGCCGAAAATGAAGATATTCTCGTTGCCCACTTCTTCCCGAATTTCCACATTTGCCCCGTCGAGCGTGCCGATTGTTACCGCTCCATTCAGAGCGAGCTTCATGTTGCCTGTGCCAGAAGCTTCCTTGCCGGCGGTCGAGATCTGCTCTGAGAGATCGGCCGCTGGCACGATGCGCTGCGCAAGCGACACACGGTAGTTCGGAAGGAAGATCACCTTCAGCTTGCCATTGATGCGCTCGTCGCTGTTGATCTTCGTTCCGATAGCATTTATCGCCTTAATAATAGTTTTGGCAATGGCATATCCCGGCGCGGCTTTCGCGGCGAAAATAAACACCCGTGGCGTCACCTCGAGCATTGGGTTCTGCAGCAGACGCCGGTAGAGCGCCAGGATGTGCAGCAGGTTCAGATGCTGGCGTTTGTATTCGTGAAGGCGTTTAATATGCACGTCGAACATCGCCGAAGGATCGACAATGACTCCGCACTGGTCTTTGATAATGGCAGCCAGATCGACCTTGTTGGCGTGTTTCACTGCCATGAACTCTTCCTGAAACTGTGTATCTTCGGCGAATTTCTCCAGGTCCCTCAACTTCTCGAGGTTCCTCTCCCAGCCTTCGCCAATCCTCGACGTAATGAGCTTGCTCAGGCGTAGATTGCATGCCAACAGCCATCGGCGCGGTGTAATGCCATTCGTCTTGTTGTTGAACTTGCCCGGGTACATTGCATCGAACTCGGGGAATAGTTCAGCCTTCAGAAGCTGCGTATGAAGAGCCGCGACACCATTCACCGAATGGCTTCCTACCACCGAAAGATGTGCCATCCGCACCATCTGCACGTGCCCTTCCTCGATCAACGACAGAGTCTTCTTTTTCCTATGGTCACCCGGCCACTTCGCTTCGACCTCATCGAGGAAGCGCTTGTTGATTTCGAGAATGATTTGGAGGTGACGCGGCAGCACTTTTTTGAAAAGCGGGACGCTCCACTTCTCCAACGCCTCGGGAAGCAACGTATGATTCGTATAGGCAAACGTCCTCGTCACGATCCCCCACGCCACTTCCCACGGTAGCCTGTATTCGTCGTGCAAGATGCGCTGAAGTTCCGGGATAGCGATGGCAGGATGCGTGTCGTTAAGCTGGATGGCCACTTTGTCGGGAAATGCATCCCAGCCCGAGTTTGTTTTGAGGTACCGCCGAATGATGTCTTTCAGCGAACAGGCCACGAAGAAATATTGCTGCACCAGCCGCAGTTCCTTGCCGCTTTCCGTCGAGTCATTTGGGTAGAGCACCTTCGAGATCGTTTCGCTGTCGTTTTTTTCACGCACCGCCTCGTCGTATCCGCCCCGGTTGAACGCGTTGAAATCAAACTCCTCTGGCGCCTTCGATTCCCAGAGCCGTAAAAAGTTTACCGTGGTCGTGCCATAACCCGGAATTGGGATATCGTAAGGCACACCCACAATTCGCCGGCCTTCCACCCATTTCGGTATGTAATTGCCGAGGTCGTCGAAAACATTTTCGACGTATCCATTTACCTGGATCTCGACCTGATATTCGGGTCGCATGATCTCCCAGGGAGTCCCATACTGCATCCATGCGTCAGGAAGTTCCACCTGGTATCCGTTTCGGAACTCCTGCTTGAACAATCCGTACTGATAGTGAATGCCGTAACCGACTGCCGGGTAATCCAAAGTTGCGAGCGAATCGAGGAAACAGGCCGCAAGACGCCCCAATCCACCATTCCCAAGCGCCATATCATACTCCTGGTCGCGTAGAATTTCCGTGTCGAGTCCCAGTTCGGAAGCCGCCTTCTCAACTTCCTCGAAAATGCCCGCGCTGTAGAGCGAGTTCGAAAAAAGGCGCCCCATCAGAAACTCTAGTGAGAGATAATAAACCCGCTTGGCATTCTGCTCGTAATACTTCGCCTGCGTGGCAATCATCCGCTCCACAATCACTCCCTGCACTGTTTTGGAGGTGGCCAGCCACCAATCTCGCTGGGTGGCAGTCTGTGCGTCGCGTGCCTGAGAAAACTCTAGCTGGTTTCTGATCAGAAGCGAAAGAGCCTCAGGGGACTGGTCGATTCTTGAGTTGAAATAGGGTGTTGTCATAGCATCAATTCATTTGCGACAGGGTGAAATGCGACACGGTAGCCCGACGCCTCATCAGGCGTCGGAAATCGGGAATTGGCGAAATACTGATCCGCAGTAGCGGGTCCATCGCCATGATGATTTAGCGGTTCGCCCTGCCAATAGCCACTGAAAAAAGTCGTAACGGTCAGTCCGCCCAGATCCTCGCGGGCTCTTTATCGATTTCGAGATTTTCGCAGCGACGGTCTTAAGGATCAATTTCTAACTGGTGTTTTGCTGGACAATTTATTCTAAACGGAGCCCGGACTGGCTGGTGCCGGATCCTGGATTCCGGTGATCGTTTGGTAGATTATGAATGCAGGGCGCAAGTGCCCCTGAGTGAGAGCAATGGGGAGAACCGGGCGATCGCTTCAAAGGAATCTCGCGTCTCGTATTCCTGGCCGTAACCGACCGACACCCGCATGAAAGCCGCTGCCACCATCCTCCCGATTGACCGGCTCGATGAGCTTTGGCCGGTCGACCTGCGTGGCGCCAGAATCGGCGCGCTTCTGCACCCGGCCTCGATCTCCGCGACCCTGGAACATTCCCTTACGCTCCTCAAACGGCATCACGGGCACCTGTTTCTACTGTGCGCGCTTTTCGGTCCCCAGCACGGTTTCACCGGCCAGACCCAGGACAACATGATAGAGTGGCGGAGCTTCCGCCATCCGCGGTTGGGCATTCCCGTGCACAGCCTTTACGGGGAAACTCGGGAGCCCGGCCCGGAAATGCTTGAAGGGCTGGACGCGCTCGTCATCGATCTGCAGGATGTGGGTGCGCGTTACTATACTTTCATCTGGACGATGTATCTCAGTCTGCGCGCCTGCGAGCGCAACGGCGTCGCGGTTGTCGTCTTGGACCGACCAAATCCTCTCAACGGCATGACGATCGAGGGTCCGATACTCGATCCAGCCTACCGTTCGTTCGTCGGGATGCACCCATTGCCGGTCCGCCATGGACGGACGATCGGAGAGCTGGCAGAAACGTTCCGGCGCGAAGCATTCCCGGGTTGTGACGTGCGAGTGCTGCCCATGGAGGGCTGGACTCGATCCATGTGGTTCGACGAAACCGGCCTGCCGTGGGTGATGCCTTCGCCAAACATGCCCACCCTCGACACGGCAACAGTATATCCCGGCATGTGCCTGTTAGAGGGCACGAATTTGTCTGAAGGCCGAGGCACTACGCGTCCATTCGAGCTTTTCGGTGCGCCCTGGATCGATGCGGACCATTTCGCGCACGAGCTTAACGCACTCAAGCTCCCCGGCGTGTTTTTCCGCGCGGCGAATTTTCAGCCGACCTTTCACAAGTTTGCGGGCGAGCTTTGCGGTGGTGCACAGCTGCATATCCTGAATCGCGCAGATTTTGAGCCGTTCCGCACCGCGATAGAGATTCTCAGGCACGTGCAAGCTTCGCACGGCGCGAACTTTGAATGGAAACAACCACCCTATGAATACGAATATCGCCGCATGCCCATCGAGGTCCTCCTGGGAGGTCCGTTGACGAATTTCTTTCCGGAATGAACAAGGGTATTGTATTGCTCGCGCTTAGTATTTTTCTCGCTGCTTTCCAGACGGCCGCCGAAGAAGGAATTGAGTTCATCGATTTTACGGACTCGCTGAGCGACGGGGAACTGCGCAAGCTGCGAAATGAAAAGCGCGCCGAGCTTCAGCAGCGCGCCCGCACGACCAGTCCTGAAAAGACGCCCGAGGGAACAAAATTTCGAATTTTCTACTGCACCATTTACTTTACTCCGAAGGAGTCAGGGTTCACCGCGGAACGTGGATTCGACGTCACTCCCGCCACCGCTCCCGGCCTGAGAGGGCGCAAATATTCGCGGGCGTTCCTCCGCGCGGTAAAACGGGAAGGCTTTGGCCGCATGGAAAATCCGGTCGACGGACTGAACTACCTGCAATATCGGGGAAACGGTCGCTACGGTTTTGCAACAGCGCCTCTGGGCAGCCGCGGCAACGTTTTGGTGGCGCGCCAATCGTGCGCGGTTTCCCGCCGCAACCCGCACTTGCGCCAGCGGATGAAGCTGAAGATCCAGTCCAACCTCGTCGAAACGGTGATGGGCACCACGGAATGGGAAGTGGCCGATACCGGAGGCGGGGTGCACCCGCTCCAGATTGATCTCTATTGGGGCGAGGACGAGCCAATGGGCTCCGAGGGCCGCCAACAGGCGAGACCGGCAGGCACCCGGATGGAATACGCATTCGACTTGAAAGTCGTGACCGAGTGAACTTCCCATGGCCGATCTCCTCGTTCGCCTCTACGACCTGCCCGCGTCGGGCCCCGCGCTGGAACGGGCGGCTGCAGCCGGCTGCAAAATCCGCCGGGCCCTGGCACCTGAAAAACACATTGTGACGCATTGGATAAGCGAGCGATTCCCGGAGGCATGGAAAAGCGAATGTGAAATCGCTTTCACACGCATACCGATCGCCTGTTTCCTTGCAATTTGTGAGGAGAGGCTCTGCGGCTTCGCGGCTTACGAGGTGACATGCCGGAATTTCTTCGGTCCCATCGGCGTGGACGAGAGCTGCCGGGGCCGCTCTGTCGGCAGCGCCCTGCTGCTATCGGTATTGCACGCGATGCGGGCAGAGGGTTATGCCTACGCTATCATCGGCTACGCCGGCGCCGCTGATTTTTTCGGCCGGACCGCTGGTGCCATGCCGATCGAAGGATCAGAACCCGGCATCTACCGGGGCCTTCTCCGCAGGAACGATGCCGAGCAGAATACGTGACGTCGTGGAAAGGCGAAATTCCCGTCTCTCTGAGAAAAGCAAAGCGGTTCCGCGACTTCACCGCACGCAACCACGCGCCGCAACGGGCCATCGCCAAATCTCGTCCCCCATGACCAGAAGCTCATCCGCAAGATTCACGACGGGACAGGCGTGATTCGGGATAAGCTGGACCTTCGACCCCACAGCCAGATCCCTGTCCCCCCGTTGCACGAATCCGTGCTCCTCGGAAAGCTTCACAACCTTCATGGCCTCCCCTTCCCTCTCCGTTTCTTCCAAGGCGAACGCGATCCCATAGTCTGCGCTGCTCCCGGTCCCGTGCGCCCCCAGATCCGAGGAAAGGACTTTCGAGCCGGCGTCGATGATGAGGAACCGATCATTGGCGCTGACGACCGTCGCAAGGACACAGAGCGCAATCCGGGTCAGTTCGACCAGTCCCATCCGCACCGGCGTCCGGTCCATGAAAACGTAATTTCCCGGACGGATTTCGGTGATGCCCTCATAGGACTCGCTGACCAGAACGGTCGGCGTCGCTCCGACCGACACCTCCGGGACCGCAATTCCGGAGCTTTCGAGTCGACACCGCACCCGGTTCAGTATGCGAACTTCCTCGGCCGCGATCGCCTGGATCTCCTCGGCGTTGGCTGCTCCATAGGAGTGACCGGCATGAGAGAGCAGCCCATGGAACCGCAGAGTCGGTACCGCGCGGATGCCATGCGCGAGTTGCAACAATCGCGGATCCGTTTCCGTCAGCCCACATCGGTGCAGCCCCACGTCAACTTTCAGAAATACGCCAACGCGGGCACCTGTCTGCCTGGATACCGACGATAAGAGGGAAAGTCCCCACTCGCTGTCAACGATCAGCCGCAAATCCGTACCATGTTCGCGCGCCGCGCCGAAAAGTCGATTGAGCTTCCGTGGGTCCACGATCGGATACGCCACCGTGATTGATTTGACTCCGCCATTAATGAACATGAGCGCCTCATCCGTTTTCGACGCTGTGATCCCCGCTGCTCCTTCGTTCAGTTGGAGTCGAGCAATCCCAAGACATTTGTGGGTCTTCACATGCGGCCGCAACGCCAGCCCTCGGCGGTTGGCAATCGCTTGCGCCCACCGAATGTTTTCCATCATACGAGAAAAATCGATGAGCACCGCCGGAGTCTCCAAAGTGGTCAGAAGTTGCCTGTTCATTTTGCGGGAAATACGACGGGCATTTTGTCCCGGAACTGCCGGGGACAGCAAGAACGGCAAACCTCTCGGTCAACCCTCGACGCCAATAGGGGCTGACTGGCACGCGCTCAGCCGGCAGCAGATTCCACCGCCCCTCGCCTGCCCGTCCCTCCTCAATGCGCGAGAGATACCGACGAGGGTAAAAAATAAAACTGGTTGGATTTGTCGCCTCTTCGGCAAAGGTGCATGTTTCAGCGTTGTGATAGCCTATCGCGGCGCTTACAATCGATCCTGAAAGGGCATTGCGTATGGCTGCACCAGATCTTATTGCTCCGTCGATCCTCTCCGCAGATTTTTCCAAGCTGGGCGACGAAGTCGACAAAGTACTCGCCGCGGGTGCTGACGTCGTTCACTTCGACGTGATGGATAATCACTACGTGCCGAACCTGACGGTCGGTCCGTTGGTCTGCGAGGCGCTGCGCAAGCATGGCGTAACCGCACCGATCGACGTGCATCTCATGATCAAGCCGGTAGACCGTATCATCCCGGACTTTGCCGCTGCCGGCGCAACCTACATCACTTTCCACCCTGAGGCCTCCGAGCACATCGACCGCACCCTGCAGTTGATCAAGAACGAGGGTTGCAAGACCGGCCTGGTCTTCAATCCGGCCACGCCCTTGAGTTACCTTGACCATGTGCTCGACAAAGTCGACATGGTTCTCCTGATGTCCGTCAACCCGGGTTTCGGAAATCAGAGCTTCCTCCCAAGCACATTCAACAAGCTGCGCACCGTGCGGCGGCTCATCGACGCCTCAGGCGGCGACATTCGCCTCGAAATCGACGGTGGCGTGAAAATTCAGAACATTCGCGAAATCAAGGAGGCAGGAGCCGATACCTTCGTCGCCGGTTCTGCGATCTTCGGCGCGAAGAATGACGCCGACCCAAACCTGTATGAGACGGTGATCGGCAAGCTGCGTGCCGAACTGGCCAAAGCTGGTCAGTCAATCCCCCGCAGCAACAAAACGGACGCAGCGTAAGCTATTGTTGCCTTCGGCCCAGGTGATTGGCCGCCCTCAATAGTCGCGCATTTCTTCGGATCGACAGCAAAAAAACACCGGCGAAAACCGGTTGCGTAGATGAAGATCCCTTCACCTACGCATGCCGGAATGGTTCGAACCGATGCCACCTCGGGTCGGGTATCTAAAGAGAAAATCGGCAGTCAGGGTCGCTTATCGCACACCGAGGGAGCGGAGGAGATAGCGGTCGATCCGACCCGTCACTGGGAGGCGGTAATCGTATTGGTAATCGCGGATGGCATAACGAGTACCGGTCCCAATGTCGCCATCGATCGGACCGCGATAGTAACCCTCGTTTCGCAGCGCAATCTGCACGTCTATTTCGATCGGACGATCATATCGATCGTAACGGTCATAGGCTGGGGAGCTCTCGAAGCGTACGCGTGGATACACTCGAATCGGTGCGGGCTCGAACACCGTGAGCCGAGTGCCGCATACGTCACAATAGCCGCTACGGTTGTGATCGTAGCACCGGTGCCTCTCGGAATAGCGGCGCTCATAACGGCGCTCGTCTCGATCGTGCCTATGCTTCTCTCTCTTTTTCCGATGGTCCTGATCGTGATCGCCATCACCGAACAGAAATCGGTTCAGTCTTTCGTGGGGGAGTTCGGCTCTGGCGGCAACCGGCGCCACAATGCTTAGACCGACGGCGACGGCAAGAGTGAGGTTGAGTTTGCGTGTGAGCATGATCTTGATTCTTTGGTTGATGGACGCCGGTGATCGACGTCGCGCGAGCGGGAAAATTCAATTAGAAAAAACTCAAAAAGCCTTTTTAGGCGCATATCAGAGGAAAGCACGCACGAGCCGGCCCTGCTGATGCAAGAACCGATCGTCCAACTCCCTGATTTACAAGCACGTCCATTGTATACCATTGTTCGAGCATGCGTCTTGCTGCTCGGTTACCAAGCGATGGCCGTACACGAGAACAACAATGACTGGTTTAATCTCCTCTGCGAGCTCTTCACCAGTTACTCGGCTTGGCTTTGCATCCCAATCGCGATTTTGGCTTTCAACCTGATAAACGGTTTCCTCGATTGGTTCGCCGGTTACTCTCCCGCGTTTGCCGGCGTGTCTGCACTAACTCCGGTTTTCGGAGGCTCTATAGCCTTCGTAATTCTCGCAGCAGGATTAAAAGCCGGTTTGGAAAAGCTAAAACAAAAGAAACCCTTCGAGAAGTCCAGCAACGCCGAATCCCTTCGAAATCTCACGCGGTCAGAGTTCCAGTTGCTAGTCGCTGATTCCTATCGTCGGATGGGTTTTGAAGTCGTTGAACTCGATGGTCACGGGACAGATGGAAAGATCGATTTGAAATTGATAGACGAGGCCGAGGTCACATTAGTGCATTGCAAATATGAGAATGACGGGAAAATCGGTGTGAAACCGATTCGTCAGTTCCACGCCATTCAAATAGCCGAATCTGCCGATCGAGCAATCTTTGTGACAAGCGGCATTTACACTCAGCAGGCGAGAAACTTTGTAATTGGAAAGCAAATCCAACTCATCGACGGAGAGCAACTCTGTCATTGGATCCAGCCGACCGCGGAGCTGATGCAGGCTGACTCCACCGGAGCGCTGCCTGAAGACGAAGAAACGCCCAACTGTCCCGGGCACCGGAAATCTACGCTTCTCAGACTGTAACGTGGCGCCGAATCACGGATCTCATTTCTGGGGCTCCTGCGAACTTCCAGGGTGTCCACCACAGCTTCTCACAGCTTCCGCCGATAAATTGCCCGCAGCTTAACTTCCAATTGCGCGGCGCCAACCAGACAACTTTTTCGCGGCATGCAGGCAAGTCGGTCAACCGGTTTTCACCGCCGGTTTCCGGGGATTGGTCATCGCCCGGACGACACCGAACTGACTTCCATATTCGTGCATGAGATCCAATTGCCGCCGCGCCCACGTGGGTTCGTCGGCAATCCGCAGCATCGCCCTTAATTCCTCCAGGCAGCGCAAGTGGTTCGCCATTGGCTCCAATTCTTCGACAAGTCCGCGAATAATCTGCCGCGCGGGCTTCGTCTTATGGGTAATGGAACTCACCAGGCGGGCGTCCAGGCCGTACCGTGCTGCTCGCCATTTGTTTTGCCTCACCATGATAGGGTGAAAGTCGTGCTGGTAGGTCCCGCGATCGATCTCCTCGGAAAGATGAGTCACAAGGCATTGCACGAGCGCGGCAAGAGCCATTGTGTCCTCGAGCGAACCCGGGATGTCGCAGATTCGTACTTCTACGGTTCCAAAATTGTGATGCGGTCTCACGTCCCACCAGATCTCGCGAATCGTCTCTATGTAACCAGTCTCCACAAGATGATTCACTAGCCACACGTATTCGCTCCAGTTCCGCATTACCGGAGGCAGACCGGCCGTCGGAAGACTGTCCATGACCTTCGATCGCCATGAATGAAGTCCCGTCACGCGTCCTTCCCAAAAGGGGCTGTTCGAGCTGGCGGCGAGCAAAACGGGAAGGTAATTCATGATCCGATCGCAAATCATGATTGCCTTGTCTCCGCTATCGATGCCGACGTGCACGTGCAACCCGAAAGTGATGAGCTGTCGTGCCGTATCCTGCAGGAGATTCACCAGTGCGCGATAACGCGGGTCGTCGGTGACTTCCTGATCTTTCCATGAAGAAAACGGATGTGTAGCGGACCAGAGGAGTCGGACGCCAAGCTCGTCGGCGATCTTTTGCACTTCGGCAAGCTTCACTTCAAGGTCGACGCGAGCCTCTCCGACCGTTTCACAAACTTTTGAGTTCAGCTCCAGGTAACATTGCATCAACTCTTTCTTGATGGCCCCCTCGAACTCTGGCCGGATACGCTCGAGAATCTGGCGATTTGCGCTGCGTAGCGCCATCGTTTCTGCGTCTACGAGCGCAAGCTCTATCTCGACGCCGAGGCTCGGGGATTTGCTGGCAGCGAATTTCACAGGTTGGTTGATGTGATTCGGTCGGGGTTGAAATACGAGATCACAGTGTGGGCAAGGACGCGGGCACCGACAGAGAGGGAGCGTTCGTCGATATCGAACTCCGGGGAGTGCAGCGGTGCTGGAGGTCGGCCGTTGGGCGCGCAACCAAGCCGAAACATTGCGCCCCGGCGATAGGAAAGATAGTTGGAAAAATCCTCGCCTCCCATGCTCGGACGTTGAATGGTCCGGATGTTTTCCCTACCCAGGACTTCCTCGGCGGAACTGCGAAGGATTTTCGTAAGTTCGGGATCGTTAATCACAGCGTTGGGCCCCGGGATGAATTCCACTGAAATTCTTGTGCCCGAGGCATCCCCCACGCCGCCCGCCAGGCGCCGGATGTGATTCATTGTCCGCTGGCGTATCTCTCCACCAACGCTCCGTAACGTTCCTCGAAGATCAACCTGGTCTGGAATCACATTGGAGTTCTCGCCTCCACGGATTTGCCCGATCGTCACAACCACCGGATCGAACATGTCTGTGGAGCGCGGGACGAAGAGGTAAATGGAGCTGATTAATTGTGCAGCGGCCGCAATCGGATCCAGCGATTCATGCGGCCGGGCTGCGTGACCTCCACGGCCGCGAATAACAATCCGCATTTCGTCGCAGTCAGCAGTAAGCGGGCCGGACCGCAATCCGATTTCCCCCGTCTCGCGAGCAGGATCGAGATGCAGGCTGAAAAGAGCGGTCACGTCCCTGAGCGCGCCAGCTTCGATCATTTCCAGCGCTCCGAGATTTGTCTCCTCGGCCGGCTGAAAAATGGCGCGCACAGCCACTGCCCACGGAAGGGACCCTTCTTTTTGCATCCTTGCGATCGTCAGAAGCGCGCCGAAGACGACCGCGGTGTGACCATCGTGTCCGCAGGCATGCATCACACCGTCTACATGACTCCGGTATTCGACCTGATTCCCCTCTTGAATTCGAAGCGCGTCGATGTCGCCTCGGATCGCAACCCTCATACTCCCGGACGGAGCAGGAACGTCCACAATGAGGCCGCGCGCACTTTTCGGAGTTTGAATACTCAGCCCTTCGCCTTTCAAATTACTTCTCAAAAACGCTGTCGTTGCATATTCTTCACCGCTTACTTCGGGGTGCGAGTGCAAATACCGCCTCACATCGATAATGCGCGAATACAGCGACGCAGCGGTTTCATCCAGGATCTGATTCCATGCGTTCATCTGTACGGGCTGATCAATCTCAGGAACGCTTCACCACTGCGGGCTAACGCCGGGCTTGAACCCGATCCACTGAGAGTGCCACGTGAACGGTAACGGTAAGGAATGCGTGACCGTTTTACCCAAACAACCTTCGCTCGATCGACGGGCGTTTCCATAGGATCGACGCGAAGCGGCACTCGCCCCGCATCAAAGGTAATCTGCCAGGCCTTGGCGCGTGTCACCGATGCTCCGTGCAACAGCCAGGGATACCTCTTCACCAGGGTGAAGTGGGGCGATGACGGAACAATCACCCGGAAAACTGCTTCCTGGCGCCTCAGAAACCGGGGCACTGTGAGATTCGGGTCTTGACGACGGGCAAGGTAGAAGGCGGCCACGTCAATTCCGACGAGATTCAATCCGTTGTAGAGACCATTATAATTTTCGTCCCTCGGATAGACCATTTTGTGCCAGCTCTCAAACTCCATGCTCAGCATTAGATTGATCTCCAGGTGAAGATGCGCGCGTTCCTTATCAATGCCCCTACCGGTATACCCCAACATTCCCAAAGGATTACCGGCATTCACGCGGTCTCCTGGCGTGACGCTGACGGAATTAAGATGAGCATAAAGGCTATAGTAGGGACACCCATCCCAACGGTGCTCGATTACAACGTATCGACCGTAATTAGATTGAGAGGCCACCAAATTCGTATGCACCACCGTCCCAGCTGCAATGGCGCCAACGACATCGAGGGGTTCGCCGGAGCTATCGCGGCGCGCAGGCTTGATGTCAATGCCCTCATGGAACTTCTTGTACACCGTACGGCCCCCGATGGTTGTAGGCGTTCGCACATAGCCGTACTGGCCGCCCTCCCAGGGCGTCGTCTTATTGCCGCCCACGTAACGATTCACATACATGTAGAAGGATGGCATGTCGCCTTTGAACAGCGCTCGATTCGGGGTTGGCAACACCAGCTCCGAGGGGTCAGCGTAAGCGCAAGACATGCCGAGGACGAGCATGGCTGCCAGCAGAATCGATCCGGCCATCAGGAACGTTTTGAGAACCTTTTCTTTTCTGGAGGCCATACCTGTAGGATCGCTCCGATCTCAGACTCCGTCAGCCCGAAAGGAATTGTGAGAATGCCATCCGTGATTCTCCTGTCGATGACGAGGTCGATTACTTGTCGCCCGTTGACGTAAACAACAGCGGATTTGCCACGGTTCTGCAGGCTCATCGTGTCCAATGCGAGGGTGCCGTGAGCATTAAGCTTGAACGCGCAGCCCATCGAACCGTTTGACGCAGGATAAGGGTGCACCGCCACCACATCGAACTCTGAGATATGCGGAATCTTGTTCAGAAAAGCCGGCCGAGGGGGATACTTCAGGGTCACGGGCCTTGCGAATTTTTCGGTGTCCATGGCATCTGCCTCCGAGAACAAACGCAGTGCAACTTTCGGTTTCTTGTTCTGCGAGCTCGCGGATGCCGACACGCAAAGGAGCAGAACGGTCAGCAGCAGTAACCAGCGCATGCGTTGGATATTCCGGGAGCCCAAATGAATTTGCAACCTCGCAACTGCTGCGATATGTGAGGTCACATGGGTCGTTTCCTCCTATGTTCCGTCGCAATTGTATTTCTTCTCTCCGGGGTGCGAGCCGCGGAAAATGAAAGAGAAACCCCGAAGCCAAAAAAGGACATCATGTCGCAAGTCTTCGGGATGTTTGGAGGAAATAAGGAAGATTCCCGAAAGCTTACGCGCCAGCTTGAAGTATCTATGGACGTGAGCCCACTTCCAGTTTCACTGTCCAAAACACGCCAGCTCGAAGTTGTCTTTAAGCTTTCGAATCGAGCGAAGAAAGTTGTCCAACTCGAATTTCCCACGACCCAGCGCATTGAAATTCTCATCCGTGACGCAGAAGGAAGAATGGTCACCCAGTGGTCCGAGGATCATGCATTCGACACTGAAGTGGGAATGGTTTCAGTGAATCCTCTCGAACGTATTCAGTACGCGGCCAAGATTTCCACGCGCGACCTTCAAGCGGGGAAGGAATACATCCTGGAAGGATTCCTTCCGCACTATCCCGAACTTAAGTCGAATGTGAAATTCGTTCCTGTTCCTTGAGAGATTATTGATTCGGTTGCCGCGCCTGAGTGGAGACATTAGGAAGGGCGGCCGGTGGTGCTGCACCGATTTCCGCATCCACCTTCACCGGTTCAATCCTTTCGGCGTGCACCGGAGCCCGCGGAGTTCCGGCGCCCTCTTGATCGGATGACGCTTTCTGCCTCACAAACGGGAGATCCAGCTTGCCGTCGTGAAACTCAATCACGTGCCCTGCATGAATCAGCCAATGCAAGTCCGAGGCAAGCGCCGACCGAGACGTCTCATCCGCATCTGCAGGAAGCAGGTCCTTTGCAAGTTGTTTGCGCGTGCAACTGGCCTGCAGACCAATTTTCGCGAGGATTTTTGCGATCCCGGGTGACACAACGCCACCGCCTTCCGAAGAAAAGGAAACCGGCCGCACAGAACTGACATATTGCATGCGCTTACGATGTTTGAACATATGCAGTCCGGCTTCCAGAAATGCCTTCCGTAGATGCCCGACTATCTTGGCGGGAAATACGCGTTCCTTTTCCCACTCTGCCCGGATAGCGGCGACCAGAGATCGGTCCGGCAAATTGCGCGAGACATCACCGGCGATTTCGATCGTTGTGTCTGTGCGAAGCTCGTTCTGCAGGAAATGTTTCTTGAAATATGATTCGGACTCGGCCTCACTCTCAAAAACCGTTTCTGGATTGTCCCTTAATCTAAGCACGGTAACCGTGCACTGGTCGTGTTTCCACTTTTCGACAACTGCAGGATCGCGCACGATATCGATTTCGCGTTGGAAATCCGCGAATGCCATACGACGACTGAATTTCTGCTCGAAGAGGCGCCGCAGTTCCGCCTGATAAGTGTGATAGTTGGTTGGCCCGAGTAGTGCCCCGTTGAGTCGACAGCGAGCCACGTTTGTAAAATTGCCCTTGATTGGATCTCTGTTGATCGTCTCCTCGACAAAATACTGGTCCTTCGTCGCATTGAAGATGATGCGTTCGACGTCGGCCCGGTTAAGACTAGCAGCCCCCTCCCCGCTCGCTCGGTACAACGGTCCACTTTTTTCCGTGCTGGTAATGCGGACGCGATGCCTCTCGGGCCTCATTAAAAACATCCGTGCCATTCCGAATAGAGGGAATGCTCGCGCCCCCGATCGAATCTGTTCCGTCATGCCCGCGACTGTCTGTGCATCCGGGATAAACTCTACTTCGACGGCCGCTGGTTGAACGGGCGGATGTTCGTGGCGCTGCGGACCTTCTCGATGGGCACGTTCGCGGGGTGGTCGATCCCCCTGACCACGGCGGGGAGCGCGCTTGTCGCCACGACGATCCCTGTTGCGAACACCTCTTTGTTCGCGCTCTTCGGATCCTCCTTCGAAGTTCGCATAATCCTTTGAAGACCGATCCTCCTTTAACCAGTCCGGGGTAAATTGAATATCTAGATCAAATGAAGATTCGGCCATAGCTGGAAGGTTTGGTACCCGTTGAGGACAATCCCAATTGCAATATCGCATGCAGGTTGCCCTGCCGAGAAAAGTTTCTAATAGGGGGAAATAATTTATTGCCAAAGAAGGTGCTCGTCATTAAAGCGTAGCCCGAACAACCCAACCTGGAAATTCTTTATGGCAGATAAATCGATCGAAGAAAAAGTAAAAGACATCATTGTCGAGCAGCTCGGCGTCAATCCCGAGCAAGTGACGCCCAGCGCTTCCTTTATCGAAGACTTGGGCGCTGACTCGTTGGACACAGTCGAATTGGTGATGGCGTTTGAGGAGGAGTTTTCGGTGGAGGTGCCGGATGAGGATGCCGAAAAGCTTCAAACGGTGGGGGATGTGATTTCCTACATCGAGGGAAAACAGGGCAAGTAAAACTTTGCGTCATCAGGTGACGAGCCTTTGAAAGAGGGCACGATTTGTCGTGTCCTCTTTCAGCGTACCGTTGGCAGCGACTTAAGCTCAGGGCGCTTTCTTTTTGATCATTGTCGTCCGGCAGCATTGGATCAGACGCGTCGCCTATCGCCCTGCATCGGCTCTGAGGAAATCGTCGTTTCGAAGGCGGCGGCAATAAGTCTGCAGGACCTTTCGATCTTGGCCGGTTGTGCGGAAAACAGCGTTTCCCGGAACAAAACCGCCGCTCGAATCGTCAAATGACCATGATGACAAATTCACGTTCGACTTTCGGGCGAATCGTTTCCCTCGCAGTTGGAGCCCTGGTGTTCAGCTTCGCAACAACGCTCCTCACTGCTGAAGCTACCGCTAAAACAGAAACGGCCATTTTCGCCGGCGGATGTTTTTGGTGCATGCAGCCGCCGTTTGAGAAGACACTCGGTGTCTTGGAGACAACGGTGGGATATGTGGGAGGTAAAGAAGCAAATCCGACCTACCGAAAGGTTTCAGGGGGAAAAACCGGGCACGTTGAAGCAATCGAAGTCAAGTTTGACACCGCGAAAGTTAGTTACGAGCGACTTTTGGAAGTCTTTTGGCACCAGATTAATCCGACCCAGACAAACGGACAGTTTTCAGATATCGGACATCAATATACCACTGCGATTTTTTACCGGAACCAGGAGCAAAAGACTGCCGCGGAGGCTTCGAAAAGAAGGCTCGCCGATTCGGGAAAGTTCGATCGGCCCATCGCGACCAAGGTCCTGCCTGCGACCCGATTTTGGCCCGCAGAAGAGTATCATCAGAAGTATTACCTGAAAAATCCAGCGCACTATCACGCCTATAAGGTCGGATCCGGGCGCGCCGCATACATCAAAAGAACTTGGGGCACGGAGCACTGATCGCGTTGTGTCCCTGAGCGCCTCGAAATCCCGGTCGCGAGTTTTGGGCAGTGTATTTCCGGGATGATCCCTTGGAGTTCGCCCTAAAAGAAACAGTTTCCGTAGTCTTCTTTGCTTGGCGCCTTGCTTGGGAAAGCGCTCCAAGGGGATGGGCTGTACTACCCGCAATATCAACGCTCCAAGGTTTTTATTGATTCTCCCGTTCGGCTTAGGGTAATCATTATCACAGCGTTATGAAAATCCTGCTGGGGTTCATTTTTACCGTCGCTTCCGCGGCGCTCGCAATCGCTGATATTCAGGACCCGCCGATCAATGATTATGGCCCGACGCGAAAGCTTGGGCGCGCCCTCAGCAATATTTCTCCTGATATTCTCACTGAAATTCCGGTTACGGTCTGTCAAATTCGTGACCGCGATGGTGATCTTGCC
This sequence comes from uncultured Verrucomicrobiae bacterium, assembly GCA_963805815.1. Classification (GTDB taxonomy): domain Bacteria; phylum Verrucomicrobiota; class Verrucomicrobiia; order Chthoniobacterales; family Chthoniobacteraceae; genus CAWDWA01. The sequence goes on along the minus strand of CAWDWA010000017.1, from coordinate 398,723 downwards.
GCTGCCAGTTATGGTGTCGTGAAAGGGGTGGGCCGAGTTTTCTATCGCTTTGGTGCAGGCATCTATGAACTCGTTACCTTTCCGTTCCCGAGTTACAAGGGGTCGTATCGCCCGCCCTATTGCAGCAACATTCCGTGGATTCATGGCGGTTATCAGGAATTCGCTCCAGAATTGGGTTTTGAATCCCGTTACGACTACACGCGTGCCAGCAGCGCATTTCCCTGAAGCAGATTGAGTTTTCTAGGAAAGTCCTCGTGCAGGGAGCGTCGGTCTGCTAACCGGCAGGACGCAAAATCACCTGGGGAAGGATGCTTCGAGGACCTGTTCACGATGTAGCAATCGCCGGGGTCCGCGACGAAATTGCTTCGATCGGAACCGTTGTCTCCGGCACCGTGCTAAGGCTCATTTTCTTTTTTCGGCTTATCCCCTTTTCCGCGAATCATCAGGCACGGACGCTCCCGCCGGAGTCGCGTGAGCCAGGAGTGGTATAAATTCTTACCTTCGCCTTACTCGCACCCGGGGCTCGATGATCCATGTTGCACGGCACTTCGGACAGCGGGAGGGCTTCGTGAGCTTTTCAGGATTGAACTCGAAGCCACATTTGCGGCAGCGCGCCGGATTGACCGCGAGCACATGCTCGGAATGACGGAGGCTCTTCCGTAAATGTTCGAGGTCCATTGCGACCTCCTTAATCTGGATTTTATTCTCTCGCGCGATTTCGGCAACCGACATGGGATTGTCCAGCAGGAGATTGATGAGTCTTTTCCGGAACATGGTTGTTCTCTTTAAAGTTCGCCGAGCCGGCGGTAGTACTCCCGGCATTCATTCTCACGTCCGCGCACAATCCGTTTCCCCTCGAGGAGGCCGAATTCAGAAGTGATTACAGTGCACTGACGCTCGCCAGCGGAGCCATCGTAATAAATGACCACCCAATCCAGCGCTTTATTGAGTTCATGCGCACGGAATGTGTTGGAGAAGAGCGCGGTATAATGGCGCGCCCCCCTGCTGGTATGAAATATCGGAAGCCACGCCTCTCCCGATGGATTGAAGCGTCGGGGAGCGATCTTCTTCAGAGCGCCGGCCGCGGCTTCCTCACGATATTGGCGGTCGACATCGAGCAACTCAGCAACAGATGCGTCCTCTCGTTGAACTGACACGGGGAGTTGCTGCCGAATGCGGCCGAGCCGCTGCGCGAGTGAATCGCGAATGCCCGCGATGCGTTTGGCCCCCATTCCCGGGAACTGTTCCAATCGCCCGTCATGCGCCGCAGTTTCAAGTTCCTCGAGGCTTTCGATACCCAGCTCTTCGTAGAGCCTCCATGCAGTTACCTTCCCGACTCCCGGCACAGATCGAAGCAGTGACAGAGGATCGTGTTCTCCACGAAGCCGCTGCAACATGGCCAGTCTTCCGTGAAGCAGGATATCGCGGATCGACCGGGCGATGGTTTCTCCCACACCGGGAATCGTCTCCAACCCCGCGATCCCTTCCCTGGCAAAAATCTCTGAAACCGGGATTGGCAATCTTCTCAAGGCAGTTGCTGCCTGTTGATAGGCTTGAACGCGGAAGTGGTTCGCCCCCTGTTCGGCGAGAATCCTCGAGACCTCATCCAGCCTTCCGGCAATGTCTTCGTTCAATGCATTGGGCGTAAGGTCTCCCCTCTCCTTCACGGTCGACATATTAGATACCATCTATCGGCAGAAAAATTATACTGCAGGAGGTGAAAATGGCCATAACCAGCGTGGACATTGAAGCAATCCGAACACTGCCGATCGGGTCGGAATTCGATTTGATACCACCGGTTGACGAACCCCGTATCTTGCAATCCTGAAAGCCACTCGATGCGATACGCAACAACATCGGCCCGCACATCCGCAGATGGCGCTACGCCTTCGGCTGGTCGCAATCTACCCTCGCGACCAAGCTTCAGCTCGCGGGTCTGAACATCCGCGGCCGTGACGTCTCTAAGATTGAAGCGTGGCTGCACTTCCTGGACGACAAGTACCCTCGGAAAGTTCGGCTTCAACCAGACCCGACGTTTTTTGTAACCGGACCTCAGTTCGAAGGACGAACGCGTTGATTGTCGCGGACAAAGCGCGTCAATCCGAATGCCACAATCATTAACGCAGCGCTCACCCAGAAGGGTGTCCGTGCATAGCGGGCCACATTCCCGGGCACATCAAAACTCAGCAGCCATCCAGCCAACAACGGACCGCAGAGCCGGCCGAGACTGCCGCAAGATTGCATAAGACCAAGCGCACGTCCCTGCCAACTCTGATCCGCGCTTCGTGACGCCAGCGCATTAAGCGTCGGTGTCATCAGCCCATTTCCCACTGCCAAAAATGCACTCACGAGCATCAACAATGGCAAATTCCCAACGAGGGGCAGGAAGAAAAGGCTTATTGCAAGCAGCACAGCGCCGCCGCTCGCGAGATTGCGTTCGCCGAAACGATCCACAAGCCAACCAATCGCACCACCCTGAATCGTCGCGCCGATGACTCCGATAAACGCCAGCAAGGCACCGGTCTGAAACGCGTCATACCCGAAACGATATTTCGTAAAAAGCGCAAAGAGAGTCGTCATTAGAGCAAAGCCGGCGATGCTAACGAAATAGGTCGCCATAACTGCGCCCAGAGACGAGCCTTTCGCGTGTTGAAATACGTCGGCAACTGACGCCTTTTTGTTCGGAACGGAACGAAACTCTTGCGGCAAACTTTCAGGCAGCCGGACATAGACCATCAACGCATTGATACCCGCCATGGCTCCCGCGAGGTAGAACGGTGCGGAAAGCGAAATCAAACTCATCACTCCGCCCAGGGCCGGCCCAATGATAAATCCAACGCCAAATGCCGCACCGATGAGTCCCATCACACGTGCACGATTCTCCGGCGGTGTGATATCCGCCAGATAGGCCTGCGCCGTCGAGATATTCCCGCCGGTAATTCCGTCGATCACCCGCGCGGCGAAGAGCATCCATAGCGCAACGGCCGATCCCATCACAAAAAAACCAATCGCGCTGCCAATCAGGCTATAGAGCAAAACCGGTCGCCGTCCGACACGATCCGAAACTCGTCCGAGCACGGGAGAAAAGAGAAACGTCATCGCGGAATAGACGGCAACCAGCGCTCCGATTGCGAAGGGCGAAGCTCCATAGAGCTCTGCGTAAAGCGGCAGCACAGGAATCACGATCCCGAACCCGATGAGATCGAGGAACACCGTAAAAAGAATGATCACCAATGGTGATCGCTTCCTCCGTCCCTCATGAGACGCCTCAGACTCGGGCATTTGTCGCAGGGGCTGAGATAAATCTCAATGACAACCGCACCCACCGCCACCGCAACAATGCCCGCCGGACATAGTCGGCGACGCGGAAGTTTCCCCTCCCTTTTGCATGTAGCCAAATCCTCCGGAAATAATCCGACGAACTGGGCGGCCCGTTTCGGGATCCACCGTCAATGCACAATCATTCATGCTCTGCCGAATCTCGAAGCGCTCCGGCGAAGCATCATCGGTGGTCTCGTATACGTAAATGGGCATACCCGAAAGTTAAGAGCCGCGACGCTTTCATGCAAGCGACAGCAACGTCATCTTGATTCCTTGAAGTCTCTCCCTACATTTTGCCGTTATGGCAGTCACCCCTTCTACCATGCTCGACCTTGGCACGACAGCTCCACAGTTTTCGCTTCCGGACGTCACCACAGGCAAGACTATCACGCTCGAGGATTTCGCAGAAAGGAAGGCATTGCTTGTGATTTTTCTCTGTGCGCACTGTCCGTACGTCATTCACGTACGCGAGGAACTGGCACGCATTGGAAAACACTATGCGGACTCGGGTCTGGGTATCGTTTCGATCAGCTCGAACGACGTTGCAAATTATCCCGACGATTCTCCGGATAATCTCCGATCGATGGCGAAGACCTGTGAATTTAATTTCCCCGTCTGCTACGACGAAACACAGGAGATCGCAAAAGCCTATACTGCAGCATGCACGCCTGATTTTTTCCTCTTCGATGCGGCGACAAGGCTTGTCTACCGTGGCCAACTGGATTCCAGCCGCCCAAATCGCGGAAGGCCCAATGGTTCGGATCTTCGCGCAGCAATAGACGCCGTGCTCGCTGGCCGGCCAGTGGATTCCGTCCAGAAGCCAAGCACCGGCTGCAACATCAAATGGAAATCCGGCAATCAGCCGAGTTACTAGGCGCTCAGGGACGCGGTGCCTCGAGGAATCCCCGGAATCGTTTTGAGCAACTGGATTACGAACCCGATCTCGGAGCGCTCGAATGCGAGAAACCGCGTCCGGTGCGCACACGCTACTTTCGCGATGCTTCACGAAGCGTCATCGCTTACAACAACAGTCCGGATGTCGGATTCGACGCCGGGCTAAATCCATACCGCGGCTGCGAACACGGGTGCGCCTACTGTTACGCCCGGCCAACGCACGAGTTTCTCGGATTTTCAGCAGGTATCGACTTCGAGTCGATGATCATGGTGAAAGAGAATTCAGCCGAGTTGCTTCGAGTGGAGCTTTCCGCGAAGAAATGGAAGCCGCAGGTACTGGCGATGAGCGGCGTCACGGATTGTTACCAGCCAATCGAGCGACGCCTCGGGCTCACGCGCCGTTGTCTCGAAGTGCTCCTAGAATTTCGGAATCCCGTTTCAATTATCACAAAAAATCACCTCGTGACACGGGACATCGATCTTGTGGGCAAGCTCGCTGAATTTAATGCCGCATCAGTAAACATCTCGCTCACAACACTTGACCCGGAGTTGGCAAAAACACTCGAACCACGTGCGTCCGTACCTTCGCGTCGTCTGGACGCCGTCCGAGAGCTCGCGGCAGCCGGAATTCCGGTCAACGTCATGATAGCGCCGATTATTCCGGGATTGACCGATCACGAGATTCCGAAGTTGCTTGAGGCCGCGGCCAACGCCGGAGCCACGAGCGCCGCTTACACTCTTGTCCGACTGCCACTTGCGGTTGCGACGATTTTTTCCGAGTGGCTCGATCGACACAGACCCGGGGAAAAACGGAAGATACTCGATCGTGTAATGAGCATGCGTGGAGGCAAACTCAACGACGGCCGATTCGGCGAACGAATGCGGGGCGGCGGACCATTCGCCGATCAGATCCGACAGATGTTCAGAGTATCGTGCCGACGCTACGGTATAGACCGTGAGATTCCTCCGCTGACTACTGCATACTTCCGAGTTCCCGGCACGCAGCTCGACCTCTTCTGAAAAAGGCACTTTTCTCTTCAATCTTCATGGTTCACTTCCCATGAGCATCCCGAAAAAGATCGCGGCAATGATGCTCAAATGCGAAGGTAACTCGCTGATGAGTGTTTACAAGCGGGCTCGGCTACCTTACTCCATAGCCCGTTTTCATGTTTAAACCGCGCTTCATTCAGGAAGGTCATGCGATCGTAAAAAACGCTCGGAAGGCGCTGCGTTATAAGCGCGACCTGCTGGCTCCGAAGATCATTTCGGAAATCGAAGCGCAGATCGAAAGACTGCGGGAGTCAGTGGCCGCTCGAGACGAGAAACGGGTGCGACGAGATTCGGAGAAGCTCGAAAAGCTTTTCAGTGAACACATACCGATTCCAAAAAATGCCGGATGGCGGGAGAATTGCGAAGTGTTCCTCGTCGCCATTGTAATCGCGATCGCTGTCCGGAGCTACTTCGTTCAGCCATTCACCATCCCGACCGGTTCCATGCAACCGACACTGAATGGAGTCATCGGTCATCCCACCGAGAAAGAACCGCCCAATCTCCTTGTGCGGGCTTTTCAGTTTGCCTGGCTTGGACGCACATGGGTCAATGTGGTTGCCGAAGAGAATGAAACCGTAATAGGTCTCGAAGAACGGCGTCGCTTCCGATTTTTTGCCTCCACTATCGTGCAAACCGAGAAGAGGCAGTATGTCATCAACGGACCGATCGAACCCGTAGTGCGTGCGTTCAACATCCGTCCCGGAGTCACTTATAAAGGAGGCGCCCCCATTGCGCGCGGCTATGTGGATACTGGCGATCACGTTTTTGTGGATAAACTCAGTTACAACTTCGTCCATCCGTCACGCGGAGATGTCTTCGTCTTCAAAACCACAGGGATCACCGCGATCGAGGCGCATTTCAGGCAGGAAGGGTCACAATACTACATCAAGCGTCTAGCCGGTCTGCCGGGCGACCGATTGCGAATTGACCCTCCGAATCTATTCATCGATGGAAAACCGGCCACGGAGTTTGGAATAAAACGCGTCGCGAATGCCCGGAACGGCTACAGCGGTTATTCCAATCAACCGGGTGAACGCGGGGCCGCTCACTTCCCGATCCTGGGAGAACCAGATCGGACGTTCGTTGTACCTTCGAATACCTATTTCGCACTCGGTGATAACAGCTATCACAGCTTCGATAGTCGTGGCTGGGGCACTGTGCCTGAACACAACGTCACCGGGCGGGGCATGCTCGTTTATTGGCCTTTCACATCGCACTGGGGTCCGATCCGGTAGAGGTATTATCACTGGCGAATTCGCGGCTGAGGAATTGCGCCATGTTTGATAGTGAACTTCTCAGGTGGCCAGCCTGGGCAGTAATCGGAGCGTTGGCCGCCGCCTATGTGCTGTTGATGTTGCTTAACCCGGCGCGTTCCAGTCTTCGAAACGGCGCGCGATGCATCGCACGGTATCGCCAGATCTGGGGGATTCTTGCGGTTCTGGGAATTGCTTATTCAGGATGGCAGTCAGGACTGCGCCTCGCGCTGCACTATTTCCTGCCCGAAGACGGACGACCCGATTTCCGCTGGTATAGTGCATGGTCTCTTTCGGAAGAAAATTGCAGAGCCATTCTCCAATCAGCCCTCCTCAGTTCACTTGAGGGCGTCGCCGGAATCTTCAACAACATTATAACGACCTTTCCCATCGCCTCGCTCGCAGCGCTATTGCTATTATTCAACCTGGGCGGTCGTTTTGGAATCTTGCGGCGGGCGCTGGGGAAGCGCTTTGGGAGACTCGGGTGGATCATTCTCGGATTCATCACGCTGTGCTCGCTTGCGGCCGTGGTGAAGCCATGGCTGTATGTTTTCCTACCTGTCTCTTCGCGGTATATGAACGGGCTGGATGCCGTGCGCATCGCATTCGCGATCGACTGGCTGGCGTTTATTTTTGAGTATCTCTTGGGAGTAATAATCCAGATCTATCTGATCCTGCTCACGTACATCTGGATTCGTGGCCTGAATTTCACGCGCCAGCATCTGGTCGATGTTGCCATCCGCCGTTTCAGTTATGTGATCAAATGGGCTTGCATCGTTTTGTTCATCAGCTCTCTCACCATTGATGTGCCTCGAGTGTTATCCATCATTCCCCCGCTTTCTGATCAGTATCTCTATTATCCTGTGGTGATGAACTACATCACAAGGATTGCCCGTCCGGGTCTGGCGGTGTTCCTTATTCTATTCGCGTCCGTGCAGATCACGCTCACTTTCCACAGCGAACATCTACATTCGGCCCTCCGCGATCATTGGCGCTTTCTGGTCCGATCGAAGTGGAAAATCGGATGGTTTCTCCTGATAGCATTCATCCACTTTTTTCTTCTCCACATCGGAGACGGGATTGTCGTCCGGGGATTTGGAGAAGGCACGGCGATCGTTATCGTCTGGAGCTACATCTACCCTGTCATCGGAGGATGGATCGCGGGATGGCTGCTTGCCTCCTGGGTCTGCCTGTATAGAGCATGCGAAACCGGACACGTAAGATTTGAAGAGATGGTGCGCTTCTGATTTTCAGCGGATTGCGGCTAAGAAAGGTCCTCTTCCCCGGACAAAGAAGAGCCCAATAGCAAGACCGCCAACGATCTCGCTGTGATCGCCTGCAAGAATCACGTCAATCCATTCTGGTCACAACGCGCCATGATGCTCAGCTGATACGCATCGGCATCAAAACGTAGAGAAACGGGCTCTGTATTTTGATCACCCCTGGGCTCATCTCGTCAATCAAGTCAAGATATACCTCGTCGTTTTGCAGATTCCGCAATGGAGCCATGAGAAACTCGGGATTGAAGGCAATCGAGAATTCCTTGCCTTTGTATTGCACCGGCAACGATTCGCGCGCTTCTCCCACCTCTGGCGTATTGGCAATAATATCGATGTTATTCTTCGAAAAGACGAGCTTCACCGAGTTCGATTTTTCACTCGCCAAAAGCGCCACCCGGTGAACCGAGTTGAGGAATGTCTCACGCTCCAGCGTAATCCGCTCGCGAGCCTCGCCAGGTATGACCTGCCGGTAGTTGGGGTAGCTTCCATCGATAAGTTTTGTCACGAGAAATGTGCCGCCAATCTCGAAAGCAACTTGGTTCTCACCCACGCTCAACCTGATGTCTCCTTCGTCCTTGAGCAAGCGCTGCAACTCCGTCACAGCCTTTGTCGGAATAATGATTTCGGTCTCGCTGCTACGGGGAAACTCGAGTTCCAATTCTACCAGAGCAAGCCGGCGTCCATCCGTCGCGACAGCTGTGAGCTTGTTGTCCTTGAACGAGCAAAGGATTCCGTTGAGAACATAACGCGTTTCGTCCGTGGAAATCGCATATGCTGTTTTCTTTAATCCGTCTTTTAAATCCTTTTGCGGAATCGTGAAAATCTTCGCATCCTCGAAACTTGGAAGCGGCGGAAATTCTTCCTCTGGCAAACCGTGAATTTTGAAGAAACTTGGACCGCTGCGGATCGAGGCGACATTCTTGGAATCGACCTCGATGGTGACATCTGTCACCGGGAGCTCACGAACGATCGTGAAAAGCCTCCGGGCAGGCAGCGTCGACGCCCCGGGGCGCTCAACTGTTGCCTGAATACTTCCCCGTACTCCCACATCCAAATCCGTCGTCGTCAGTCGCACCTCCCCTTCATCAGCTTGAAGTAAGACGTTGGAAAGGATGGGTAGCGTCGTGCGGGTGCTTACTACATTTTGAACGGTTTGAAGACCTTCGAGGAGTTTATCTTTGCTGACGCTAAATTTCATAGATTCAAATCTGTCTGCATAAAGCCAGCCTGATGATCTAAATTCCCCTACCCATGTCAAGGCGTGCGCGTTAAAGAACGAACTAAGACTCCACGTGATGCCCTTTGGATTCGTAGAAGGTTGACTGTCAAATTGATGGACGATTTCGCGCTATTCCCTAAACGCCGCCTTGCTCGACAGGAATCACCCTCAAGTCGCGACTCCCATCAGCCCTTACTTACTCCGCATTCACGGATTCAACATATCCTCGAGAGCTGCGGTCACCTGCTCGGGATCTTCGAGAGCAGCAAGTGCTCCCGTATTCCGCAAAATCGTAAGCCGACATGATTTGGTTGACTGCAATTTGGCAGCCCATTTCACCGGAGGAAAGTGTGTTTTTCCGCCCCAGAGCAAACCGAGCGGCCGGGTGAGCACGTTCAATGGTCGCGTGAGGTCGAAACTCAACCGACCCGCGTACAGGTTTCGGATCGAATGTCGTGCACTGTCCTGCTGTGCGCAGGTGGTAAATACGACCACAAGCTCCCTACTAACCTTATTGGCATCTGCAAAAGCGTATCGTTTCAGCGACGACTCCACGGCCTTCCGGGTCGATTGATAGTTCAGGTAAAAGAACCGGTTCAACAGTGGTACGCGGCTGAGATATTGAATCGAAACTGGCAACCGCCGTTTTCCGAAATCGCTCAAGCCTGTTGGATTAAGCAGAACGAGGCGAGATACCAGTTCGGGATGCTGACTTGCCAGAATGGTGCAGAAACCTCCGCCCAGCCCGCTGCCTACAAGAATGGGACACTCTTCCCAGCAGGTGGATTGGATAAATTCCACCAACATCCGCACGTATTGCTCCTCGCCAAGACTCGCATTCGGACGCTCAGATTCCTCAAAACCGATGAGATCAGGGGTCAGGACCCGATAACGATTCACAAAAGCGGGATAGACCTTCGACCATTCATAGGAAGATCCACCGATGCAGATACTGTGGACGAAGATCAGCGGTTGCCCATCGCCACATTCATGATAGACCACCTGCCCGACGCTGGTGTGCACCGCCTTGCGCGCGGACTGTGGTGCGGAAATGGCATCAGGCACAGGCAATTTCGTCGGCGGACGTACTGCGTATCTCAGGGCAATAATCGCGGCCCCAAGCAAACCAGCCGTTCCGACACCCACGCCGAGTAGACTCTTTGGTCGCTTGCTTTTCATACCTTCTGGACCCGGCGTCCGTCGAACGTTAGTCGTAATTCAGACGCACAATACCGGAACCCTCCTCAATTGTGCCGATTTGCGTTCCTTGCGTCCGCTGGACCGCTTCCTTCGCATCCTTTTCCGATACGATCAGTGCCATACCAATTCCCATATTGAATACCTGATACATCTCCTCACGTTCAATATGTCCCCCGTCTTGAATGAGAGTGAAAATTGAAGGCACCTTCCATTTGCCCGTCTCAATGACGGCGTCACAATCCGCCGGAAGCACACGCGGCAGATTGTCGACAAGCCCGCCACCGGTGATGTGAGCCATCCCTTTCACCAATCCATCCGGAATCGACTCGAGGAGTGGCTGGTAGTTTTTGTGAACGCGCAGTAGTTCCTCGCCAAGTGGCAAATTCAAACCTTCCACCATTGAGTCCGGTTTCAGTTTGAGATCTTCGAAGAGAACCTTCCTTGCAAGTGAATAGCCGTTGGTGTGAAGTCCATTGGACGGTAGCCCCAAAACAACGTCTCCCTTTCTGATATTCGATCCGTCGAGTATTTTCGAACGATCAACAACCCCCACGATCGTACCGGCCAGGTCGTATTCACCTCGCTTGTACATTCCCGGCATCTGCGCCGTCTCACCCCCAATTAAAGCGCATCGCGCCGCCTTGCAGGCCTCCGCGAAACCGGAAATAATTTGCTCGAAAACCTCCGGTTCGAGTCTCTCTGCGCCGATATAGTCGAGAAAAAAAAGCGGTTTCGCACCGAGCACGGCGATGTCATCCACGCAGTGATTCACGAGATCCTGCGCGACCGAGTCGTGCCGTCCCGTCACAAACGCAATCTTCAGCTTCGTGCCAACCCCATCAACACTTGAAACGAGCACCGGATCTTCCATTCCTCCAAAGTCCGGTCGAAACAACCCGCCAAAACCGCCAATCTTCCCAAGCACCTCGGGTCCATGCGTAGCACTCACCTTTCCCTGGATCCGGCTCTTCACGAGATTTCCAAGGTCAACATCCACCCCAGCTTTCGCGTAGGCCTTTTTTGACGCACCGCGTTGGGGGGTGATCTTCTTGGCAGGCATCGGAGAAACTTATGTCAGAAGGTCGAAGAGTTCGGGATGTTCGTCATCCACTGCGAGCAAGTTTGATCGGTCCTTGCGGCGCTCCATGATATATTTGTCGAGCTTCGGATCCGTCTCGACCGGATAATCCCCCGTAAAACACGCAAGACAGAAATCCTCGGCGGGAAGCCCGGTCGCACGCACCATTCCATCCTGCGAAAGATAGCCGATGCTGTCAGCGCCGAGGTAATGACGAATCTCTTCGAGGCTGTGTTGATTCGCCAGCAGGTTCTTCGGATCCGGAAAATCGATCCCGTAATAGCAGGCAAAGCGGTGCGGCGGACAGCTAATCCGCATGTGAACCTCCTTTGCACCCGCCTCCCTGAGATTCACCACCCGCGCTCTCGCCGTTGTGCCGCGAACGATCGAGTCATCGACAACGATGACGCGTTTCCCTTCAACCTCGCTTTTGATCAGGTTGAGTTTTACGCGGACATTGAAGTCCCGGATGATCTGTGTCGGCTGGAGAAACGTACGCCCGATGTAGTGATTGCGAACAAATGCCTGGCTGTAAGGAATGCCAAGTTCCTCGCTCAAACCAAGCGCGGCATAGTTCCCGGAGTCCGGCACAGGCACCACGATGTCGGCTTCGACGGGGTGCTGGCGCGCTAGTTCTCGTCCCATTTCGGTGCGGGCCCTCATTACACTCACGTCGTCAATGATACTGTCTGGCCTCGCAAAATAGACCATCTCGAAAATGCAAAAAGACTTTCGTGCCGACTGAAACGGAAACTCCGATCGAATACCGTCTTCATTTATAACCACGACCTCGCCCGGCTCGATCTCGCGGATGAACTCCGCCTGAATCAGGTCGAATGCGCAGGTTTCGGAAGCGAGAATGTAGGCACCATCAAGTCGCCCGAGCGCCAGCGGTCGAAATCCGTTTGGATCACGGACCCCGATCATTTCCTGCTCACTGAGCATAACCAGCGAGAACGCCCCTTTCACCCGACGAAGCGCCGCAAAAACGCCGCTCGAATCGCTCGGTTGCGCGAGAAGATGAAGGATAATCTCGCTGTCGACCGAAGTTTGAAAAATGGAGCCTTTCCGCTCGAGTTCTTCGCGAAGGAGCGCCGCGTTAATCAGATTACCGTTGTGGCCGATCGCAATCTGTCCGCGCCGGCAATCGACGGTAAGTGGCTGGGCATTGACGAGCAAACTCGATCCAGTTGTAGAGTAGCGCACATGTCCAATCGCACGTTCACCTCTGAGACGCTCGAGGTCATCATTAAGAAAAACCTGCGAGACCAAACCCATTCCAACGTGCCGCTGAAACGGCATGTTACTGCCGGTGACGCTCACAATCCCTGCACTCTCCTGACCACGATGCTGCAGCGCGAACAATCCATAATAGGTCAGAAGCGTCGCGTTCGGATGTCCAAAGACACCAAACACGCCACATTCGTGGGAAGGCCGTTGTCGGGAATTCACAAGACGAGGGCTTCGCATAACACGGCGAGTGCTCCATTTCAAGGAAGCGATGGAAAGTCACTCCATACACTTCGCGATCGATCCATACCATTTCGAGCGCAGGTCGGCAACCGGCCAGGTCTTTGAATCAGCACCGGTCCGGATCACCAGATTCTCGCCGCCAACGGTGCCGATCCGTTTCGCGGTCACTCCCATCTGCAAAGCAAGCGCGATCACTTCTGGAACCGTCTCAGCAGAAACGGAAAGAATCACCCTGGACTGGCTTTCACTGAACAACAGGGGGTTCCAGGACAATCTTGATTCACCGAGTTCAACGTCCGCGCCAAATTGTTGATTACCGGAAATACAACACTCTGCCAGCGCGACAGCCAGCCCCCCTTCAGAGCAATCATGCGCGCTATACACGTCACCAGACCGGATGAGCTGGCGTACTGTTTCGTGAAGTCGTTTCTCGACGTCCATGTCCAGGTCGGGCGGTTCCCCTTCCTTCCGCCCGTAGAGAATGCGAAGATACTGCGAGCCGCCAAGTTCGTCATAGGTATCCCCGAGGAGGATGATCGCATCACCCGGGTGCAGAAACGCCTGAGTTGTGATATGCGCGGCATCCTCGATGATCCCCACCATACCGACGGTAGGCGTCGGATCGATCGCGCCACGCGGATTCTCGTTGTACAGGCTCACGTTTCCGCCGGTGACCGGAGTCCCAAAGAAACGGCATGCTTCAGCCATGCCTTCCACTGCTTCTCGAATTTGCCAGAAGTTCTCAGGTTTGTAAGGATTCCCAAAATTGAGATTATCGGTCACCGCCAGAGGCGTCGCGCCGGAACAGGCGAGATTTCGTGCCGCTTCGGCAACTGCAATCTGGGCGCCGAGCCACGGATTGAGCCAACAGTAAAGCGCATTGCAGTCGCAAGTAGCAGCGAGGATGATATTTGCCTCGCGCACGATGAAAACGGCTGCGTCGGATCCCGGCAGAACAGCTGTTCCCACGCGCACCATATGATCATATTGACGGTATACCCAGTTCTTCGAAGCGATCGTCGGATGCGCGAGCAGCGTGAAAAGCGCTTCAAACGGGTCACTTTCAGGAATTGGTTCATTCAGAAGGACCGGGTGGCGATGCCTCGCATCTCGCATGTAAATCGGCGCCTCTTCGGCCAGCGGTAGCGCAGGGATCTCCGCGACCACTTCTCCGTCGTCGAGCACTCGCATCATGCCGTCATCCTTTACGGAACCCACCTCAGCGTATGGCAGGTCCCACTTCTCGAAAATCCGCTTGACCGTCTCTTCCTCACCCTTCTTCACGATGATCAGCATTCTTTCCTGCGATTCGCTCAACATGATCTCGTAAGGGGTCATGCCAGTTTCCCGCTTCGGAACTTTTGCGAGATCGATCTCCACGCCGGTTCGACCACGGCTCGCCGTTTCGCAAGTCGAACAGGTGAGCCCTGCAGCACCCATGTCCTGAATTCCCGCGACGCAGCCGCTCTCGAGCAGTTCCAGGCACGCCTCGAGCAGCAACTTCTCTTTAAAAGGATCGCCCACCTGCACAGCCGGCCGGTCCTGTTTCGACTCCTCGGTCAGCTCGCGCGAGGCAAAGGCGGCTCCCGCCAGACCGTCACGCCCTGTCTCGGCCCCGACGTAGAAGACCGGATTGCCAATTCCTTTCGCGGCACCGCGCGCAATCTGGTCGTGTTTGAGCACGCCGAGGCAAAAAACGTTCACCAGCGGATTTCCCTCGTAACTTTCGTCGAAGTAAATCTCGCCGCCTATGGTCGGTATCCCGATGCAATTCCCGTAGTGTGCGATCCCGGCCACTACGCCTGCGAAAAGCCGCCGGTTTTTCGCAATTTGTGCCGGATCGGCCTCACCTTCAGAGATGGGACCGAAACGCAACGAGTTCAGACTGAACACTGGCCGCGCTCCCATCGTGAAAATGTCCCGAACGATCCCACCAACACCGGTCGCCGCGCCCTGGAAAGGCTCGATTGCGCTCGGGTGATTGTGGCTTTCCATCTTAAATGCCACGGCCCAACCGTTGCCAATATCAATTACGCCCGCATTCTCCTCGCCTGCCTTCACCAATACCTTCGGCCCTGTTGTCGGAAATTTCTTCAGCTCGTTCCGCGAGTTTTTGTAGGAGCAATGCTCACTCCACATCACCGAGAAAATTCCAAGTTCGGTGAAGTTGGGCTCGCGTCCCAGAATGCTTTTGATCAGCTCGTATTCTTCTGAAGTAATTCCATGACGAGCAATGACTTCGACCGTGATTTCCGGCTCGAGCACACTCATGCAGCACTCCTCTTCCCAGCCTGCAAGCTGTCAATGATCGATTCAAAGATGACTTTACCGTCCTCACTGCCGAGCAAGGCATCGCACGCCCGCTCCGGATGTGGCATAAGCCCGAAGACATTTCCTGCTTCGTTGCAAATGCCGGCAATATTTTCGACCGAACCGTTCGGATTTCCCGCTTCGGTCAGGTCACCGTTCTCGTCGACGTAACGAAGAAGAATCCTGTTACCTTCTTTCAGCGCACGGACAGTCGCCGCATCAGCAACGTAGCTTCCCTCACCATGCGCAATCGGAAGATTCAGTAGATCCCCCTTGCTGCTACGACTCGTAAACGCCGTGGAAGCGTTTTCCACTTGCAGGAGTCGATGTTCGCAGATGAAATGCAGTGACTTGTTTCGAATCAGCGCACCCGGGAGAAGCCCCGATTCGCAGAGAATCTGAAACCCGTTACAGACACCGAGTACAAGCGTGCCGGCCGCGACAGCGTTTTTCAACGCGCCCATGATCGGCGAGAACTGCGCAATCGCTCCGCAGCGAAGATAATCCCCGTAGGAAAACCCTCCGGGAAGCATGATAAAATCGTATCCATCGAGCGCACTCTCCTTATGCCAGACGTAGTTTGTTTCCAGGCCAAAAACCCGGCTCAGGACGAATTGGCAATCCTGATCGCAATTAGATCCGGGGAAGCGAATAACAGCACATTTCATTCGTTAACGTTCGATGATGGTGAGCTCGTAATCTTCAATTACGGGGTTGGAAAGCAGGTCGCGGCACAAGTTGTGGAGCCTTTCCTCGATTCCACCGTCCACATCGCCTTGGAGTTCAATCTCCATGAACTTTCCGATTCGCACACTTTTCACTTCCGGCATTTCGTGGTGATGAGCGGCAGCACGCACGGCAACGCCCTGCGGATCAAGAACGCTGCGTTTCGGCATCACAACGACATGAGCTTTCATCACGTGAGCATGAAAAAGCCCTCCAAAAAAGACAACCTTCAAAACCTTGAAATGTGAGAGTTCAGCGCGCCGGGTCCGGCAACTTCATTCCCCGGCATACCCCAAACTGAAGAGTCAAGCGGCCGAACGAACGCATTTTATCGTGTGAGCCCGGTCCGAAAGCGGAGCTGCCGCGGGTTTTCAATGGTTCCAGCTTGCGAAAGGTATTACTCATAATCGCTCCCAAAGAGCCGACGTCACCAGAATTGTTCCATAGCGAAGCCTGGCGCGAACATTGACGCGATCTTCAACGAAAGCCACTTTACAAACACGCCCTAGAGACTGTCCAAAAGCAAGGAGAATCGGTCAGTTCTCCATGCGTGGTGATTTCGCAATAGACGTTTGGAAATTCCCTCTTCATGCAGTGCTTTCTTCATGTTTCCATGCTTTGTTTTTTAGACATATAACTTGCCCATGCCAGGCACACGCGAGCTGTTGAATTCTTCCGCGCTCACGTCTTTGCGACCGTGAATCACCTTCTACGTTCTGCAACCAAATCCCATAATAAGGAAACAACATGAGCAATAATGACAATAAATCTGATAAAAGCACCTGGGCAATCGGTGGCGGAGTTTTATTGGGATTAGGTGTCGGTTTTTTCTTTCTCGATCAGTCAGTATTTTACTTTGTCGGCAGCATATTGGCCGGTCTGGGAATTGGCCTATTCGCAACAGCTATAATCTCAAGGTAAGATCTTAGAGACTATCCAAGAAGTGGGCGGGGAGTCGCGTTGCGGTCTCCGAATTGAAACCGCTCGGCAGGTTGGGTATAGCTGCCAACCTATTGCTTAGCCAGTCGCAGAGAAGTGCGGGCCGAAGCGACCCGGCGGTTAATCAAAGTGCGCCGGTTTGGATCACTTCATCAAGTAAGGTCAAACAGAGTCACCAGGAGATCCTGGGAAAGGAAAACACGCGCGAAATACTCCGGAAAACCGCACCTTCAGTTCTGTTTCTTCAAGTCCTCGTCAATGGCCAGCACCTTGCCCTCCGGGCTCACGTCGATTTCCATCTTGATGCCTTGATGAACGACATCCACCGCGAAGAACGAGACTTCCTCTTCCTTCTCGAGTTCCGCTTCAAGCAGCTCCGCGTCCGGATACTCCGCGTGGATGGCCTTGACAACAACGTCGGGCAGTTTATCGACCGGAACGGTCTCTCCCGCGCGGACTGCAAGGGGATAAATGGCTAATGCAGTGAGGAGGGCGGAAATCTTGAACATGTTTTTGGGCTACCCTGCGGGTCCGAAACTGTCAAGAATGGCTCTTACGTAACGGACCGCACGAAGTCGCTCACAATGCCTGCCGTGAGCGGACTCGCGATCTTTGCGACAAATGCCGGAAAGTCGATCACTGCAGAGTGATCGGCCTTGTCGGAAATGACGCGGAAGAGCGCCATTGGGATGTCATATTCGTAGCAGACTTGTGCGACGGCGCCCCCTTCCATCTCGACGCATTGCAGGTCTGGGAGAGCAGTCCGAAGTTCGCAGAGGAAAGCCTGGTCGGCAATGAACCGGTCACCGCTGGCGATCAGACCGGAAATGACCTTCGGCAAGCCGATACCAAATGCATTGAGGAGCTCTCGTGGGACAACCTCGGAAAGACCGCTCGAAACGAATGTTTCGGCGGAATGTCGCGCTCGCGCCTGCAATTCGCTGTCAACCGGAAAGCGCGAGACACCAAGCAGAGGGACTTCGAAGCGCTCGAGGTCCGGCAGGGCGCTTGCATCGAGGTCATACTGCATCGAAGCGGATGCCACAACGATGTCACCGATCTCAAGTTGCGGCGCGGCCGCGCCCGCAACCCCGGTGAAGGCAACAAGATCGACGGCGAAGCGCTCAATGAGCGTGGTCGTGGTCGTGGCGGCGGCGACCTTCCCCCAACGCGAAAACGCAGCAACGACCTCGCGTCCGAACAGCGTGCCTGCAATGTAGTCGCGCTTTGCTACGGTGACCCGGCGTGAATTTTCGATTGCCCGCGTGACATGCTCCACCTCCTCCGCCATCGCCCCGATGATTCCAATCTTCATTCTTCAAATGGGTCAGTTTGCATTCTTCAATGGGCTCTGCTTTTTCATGCGTGCATATCAGAAATCTGACGAATTCGCACTATTCCGTGTCAATCAAAGCGATGCCCGGACTATTCCGTTCGAAGATTCGGGTGGCGCATCAGCGCAAGCATGATGCCTCCAACGAGAAAAAATCCCAGGATCGTCGCCATGCCAATTCGCTGGCTGCCGGTCCAATCGGTGGCTGTTCCCAGGATCAATGGCCCCAAAAAGGCGGTTGCCTTGCCGGACAAAGCGTAGAGCCCAAACATCTCGGCTCGCATTTCGGCCGGCGCGATCCGGCCCATCAGCGAGCGACTTGCCGCCTGTGCCGGACCGACAAAGATCCCCAGAAACGCTCCGGCGACCCAGAACACGTTGACGTCCGTCGTCCAAATCGCAATCGCGCCGGTAATGATCAGGCCCGCGAGAGCGATCAGGATGGTCGGCTTGGCGCCGATCCAGTCGTCGACCCAGGCAAAACCCAGCGCGCCGATGCCCGCCGTGACATTGAGCAGGATACCAAACTTGATTACCTCGGCCATCGGCATGCCGAAGACACCGGCTGCAAAGATGCCGCCAAATGCGAACAAGGTGTTAAGGCCGTCGGTGTAGATCATGCGCGCCGCCAGAAACAACGCAGTCTGGCGGTCGCCCCATAAGTTCATGATTGTACTACGCAGCGTCTTGAGACCACGTTGCACGGCCTCCATCGCAGGCGCTTCGCTCCCGGGTGCGTCCGGCGTGAAGAGGAAAATCGAGATGCTGAAGGCGAACATCCAAAGCCCAACCAGCGGCCCGACGACGCGAATCTGCTCGGCACTTTGCTTGTCGAGGCCAAATAGCGGGGTAGAAGCCTGAACGAAAGCGAACAAGGCAACGATCAGGCAAGCCAGGCCACCGATATACCCGAGCCCCCACCCCCAGCCGGATAAACGCCCCATGTGCTCATCGTCGACAAGCTCGGGCAGCATCGCATTGTAAAACACGGTCGCGACTTCGAATGCGATGTTGGTGAGGATCACGACGATCAGAGTGTAAGCGACAAAGCTATGGTGGGGTTTTGCGTGCCAGAGCAACGCGCTGCCAAGGACAGTAAGAAGCGTAAATACCACCAGCCACGGTTTGCGCCGGCCACCAATGTCTGCAATCGCCCCGAAGATCGGGCTCAGAACAGCGACCGTCATGGCACTGACGGTCATCGCCCAGCCCCAATCGGCAGTGACCATCGACCGAGTTGCGGGCAATTTCCTCGCTGAAATAGGTGGCGAACACAAAAGTGACGATCACGGCCGAAAAGGCGGAGTTACCGCAGTCATAGAGAGCCCAGGACGCCTTCGCCAGGCGCGAAGCGGGAGCAGTCATACTGGCGGTATGACCGGCTGCGTCCAAGTTCGCAAGCGTTTCGACACCATCGTCACGCTTGCACCCAGGTCGATTCCATCCCTCAACCTCACTCTCGATTCCTGGAGTCGATTAAGATAGTCACCGGGCCGTCGTTCACCAGCGACACCTTCATATCCCCACCGAATTCACCAGTCGCCACTTCTCGACCAATCTGCCCGCCGAGTATCCCGACAAATTTCTCATACAGCGGGATCGCCTTTTCGGTACGCGCCGCACGGATATACGATGGCCGGTTCCCTTTTTTCGTGCTGGCGTGCAACGTGAATTGGCTTACCACGAGCGCGTCTCCACCTGCTTCAACAAGCGATCGGTTCATTACTCCCTTTTCATCAGGAAAAATTCGCATCCGCGAGATCTTGCCGGTGAGCCATTCGACGTCCTCGGCCGTATCCAACTCCTCCACTCCCAACAGAACGAGCAGGCCCACCTCGATCGCGGATTTCACCCTCCCATCGATGGCGACGTCAGCTCGCGAGACCCTCTGAACAACAGCGCGCATCCTATTGCTCAGTCCTCTAGATTCAACCACCTCAATTCATCCGGGCTAAGCTCGACATGAAGCCCCGGCAGGGAAGTCGCAGTTTCCTCCAGCGTGCGCGGCCCGATCAGGCAAAACGTCCGGAACGGCTGATTCAGCACGTACGCCAGCGCGATATTGATCGGCATTACCCCTTTCTTTTCGGCGAGCGCGATCGCACGCTTGCGACGGCGAAAGTTATCCTCTGAATACCAGCAGCGAACCATTTGCGGGTCAGAATGATCGTCCGGATGAGCACGATCGGTAAAGAACCCCCGCGCCTGGCTCGACCAGGAAAGCATAATGAGATCTCGCTCTTTCAGCCAGATCCGCCACTCCGGACCAGACGCCGAAACGCAACCGGCCCAGACCGGATCAACCATCCGCGCAAGACTGAAGTTGTTGCTCAGAATGCGAAAGCCATGCAGGCCGTTTGATTCGGCATATTCGTTTGCGGCATTCAGTCGTTCCATCGACCAGTTCGAGACCCCCGCCGCGCGGATTTGCCCGGCAGCCATGTGCATGTTCACCACATCGACGAACTCTCCCACCGGCACCTCGGGGTTGTCGCGATGCAGCATATAGACATCAACGAATTCCGTGCGAAGGCGCGAAAGACTGATCATCAACTGGCTGGAGAGCCCACCCGGGGTGCAGTACGGAGTATGCGCACCCTTGCCAATTACGATTACATCATTGCGCACACCGCGATTCTGGATCCAATGCCCCAGCACCGATTCGCACTTGCCATTGCCATACACGAACGCCGTGTCGAATGCATTGCCTCCCTGCTCGAAGAAGTCGTCAAACATCACGGAGCCCTGCATTACGGTATGCTGATTATCCACTCCCATGACCAGCCGCGAAACTGGCGCCCGGACGCCCGGGATCTCCCCGTAAGTCATTTGGTGTGCTTCGCTCCGGACGAGAGGCCGTCTATGCACGGTTTGCAGCTGCCGATCAGGCAACTCCGCGTCGTAAACAAAACTCACCGACTCCCGCCAACGGTCGAGCGCCTTCATGTTACCGAGCGAATCTTCCCACTCCATCGCCGGCGCCTGACGCGCTGTGATATACTCCGCGATGTGATCCGCTTCGAGGGCATAAAGTCCTGTACCCACCTCAATCAGGATCTGATCGACCTCTTTGCCGTTTCGAAGAATCCGGATGGCGAGTGACCCTTCTTCGCGTTTATTCATCACCCACGGCGCCGGAACGACAATCTTTCCATCCGTCCCGAAAATGTGCAGGTCATTATCCATTTGGAGCCGGATGGCACTCCCCACCTCCGCAATCACGCCTGAAGCGAACTCCAGAGACGCCACCGCATACTCGTCCACCCGCGTCACATTCCCGATCCAGGCAGATCCGTGAACGCTGACCGGGTCGTCAAATTTCTTCCCGATTGCGGCCCCGGCGATCATGCGCACCATCGACATCGCGTAGCACCCGACATCAAGAATTCCACCCCCGCCGAGCGCATTTTCGACCAACCGGCCTTCGGTCGTCTCTCCCACATCGAATCCGAAGCTCGCACGAACAAACCGCACCTCCCCGATGACCTTTTCCCGCACGAGCTCTGCAATTTTCGCTGTTTGGGCATGGCACCGATACATGAACGCTTCCATAAGGAAAACGTCTGCCCGCCTCGCAGCCTCGATCATCGCCATTGCCTCGGGGTAGTTCAGCGCGAGTGGTTTTTCGCAGAGGATGTGCTTCCCGGCCTCCGCGGCTTTGATCGCCCATTCCACGTGCATCGGGTGCGGAGTAGAAATATAGACCGCTTCGACCTCGGGATCACGGAGCAGCGACTCGTAAGAAGAGTGTACCCTGCAGCGACCGTGTCTTTCTGCGAACGCCTCCGCACTACGTAGCGCGCGGCTGCCGACTGCAACCAAGGTTCCTGTTCTGGATTCGGCGACTCCCCCGGCAAAAATGCCAGCGATGCGGCCCGTGCCGAGGATACCCCAGCGAAGGGAGGAATTCATAAGGGAAAGTTGATATTATAAATTCCTACCCCAAGCGTCAATGCATGCGCCATTCAATATTTCAGAATACGCGCCAGAAATGCCCTCGCAACTTCTGAGCATGGAGAATCAAAAACCTCTGCTGACGATCCGCTCTCCAGAATTCTGCCTTCCGCGAGAAAAGCCAGTTTGTCAGCTACCGATCGCGCAAAGCCCATTTCGTGCGTTACCAGCACGAAATCGCGTCCCTCCCCTTTCAATTCTTCAATGACGTCAAGCACCTCGGCCGTCATCTCCGGATCGAGCGCCGAAGTAGGCTCGTCGAAAAGAAGCAGGCGCGGCTTGATCGCAATTGCGCGCGCGATAGCGATTCGCTGTTGCTGCCCGCCCGAGAGCTCCGCCGGTTTCTTTTCCGCATGGTCAGCAAGACGAAATCGCTTCAGCGATTCCATCGCAAGGTCCCGTGCCTCCGCCCTGGACATTCCATGCACCTTTTCCAACGGGAGCGTGATATTCTGCAAGGCCGTGAGGTGAGGAAAAAGATTGTAAGCCTGGAACACGACACCTATATGCCGCCGGTGTTCGCGCAGCGCCTGTTCTGCCCAGTTCACCTCCCGATCATTCAGTTCCAGCGATCCTTCGTCGGGCGTTTCCAAGCCGGCAATAATCCGAAGTAAAGTGGATTTTCCGCCGCCGGATGGACCGATCAGCGCCAGGCTACGACAGTCTTCGACCCCTAGCGAAATGCTATCGAGGACAGTATGCTCGCCGAACCGCTTGCTGAGATGCCGAATGTTAAGTTTCAAACTTGAGCTTCTTTTCGAGGGACTGCGTCCACAGCGAAATCGGCAAGGTGAGGACGAGATAACCGATCGCAAGCGGAATATAACTTTCGAGCTGACTGAACGTGAATGAGGCGACTTGCTGTGCGCTCTGCGTGAACTCCGCGAGCGCAATGATTGAAAGTAGCGAAGAATCCTTTACCAGCGAAACAAACTGCCCTGCCACTGGAGGCAGACTCTGGCGAAGCGCTTGAGGGACGATAACGAACCGGTAGGTTTGCGCCGTCGTAAGACCAATCGCACGTGCGGATTCAAGCTGGGACTTTCCAATGCTCTCGATGCCTGCGCGGATGATTTCGCTAATATAGGCGCCGCTGAACCCCGAGAGAATCAGCACTCCGGCTACGAAACGATTTTCGAGGCCGATCTGGTCGAAAACGCCGTAGTAAAGAATCAGAATCTGAACAAGGAGCGGCGTCCCGCGAATCAGTTCGACGCAGATCCGGCACAGATCCCGAACTGGCGCCCAGGGGCAGCGTCGTCCCAGCGCAAGCAACATTCCGAAAATGGTGCTCACGACGAGAGACGCCACGGACAGCCCAACCGTGAGCCACCACCCCCGAATCAGCAGCGGCCGGTATTCGGCCACCGCTTCCCACCCCTCCGCGCTTGTCAGCTTGATCAGCGAAGACACGATGATGGTGAGCACTACCACGAGAGCGGCGAAGAAGCTGAGGAAACGTCGCATCAGTAACGTTTCTTAAGGAATCGAAAGACTTGAGTCGAGGCGAAGCGAAATTCGGTTTGTGAATCACGCAGTATCAGAACATGCGGCATGAAGTAGCCACCCCCCACGCGTTAGCATCAGAATGAGCCAATTGTCAGCATCGGAGGGATTCCTGCCAGTCCGGTCGGTTTGCGGCCGTGAGCGCCTGGCACAAGGACACTCGAAAAGAAAACCGAATTTGACGAAACGGCCGATTAACGCTACTGGGGCGCGCCATGAAAAAGGGAGACACTGTAAAGGTCGTCGCTTCCAGCCATTCTGATGTATCCACCGGCTGTGTGGGTGTGATTAGGTCGGCATTGGGCGAGGGATATGGCGTAACCATTACAGCCGATTTCTTCATCCCCGGCGTGGTTCCATTTCGACGGATCGAAACTCGCACCGTATGGTTCTCTGCGAATCATCTCGAGGTATTCGCACCGGCACAAAATTCTCCCACTTGTGACATACCGGTTGCTTGTGGGTTCGAAGCCGAGATCTTTGGCGCGCAAGGCTGCGCCTCATGTGAGCAGGCGCTCGTTCGGGCCGGCAGTTGATGCAAATGTTCGGCACCGGGTCGGGATTCCGGTCACTGAATCTAGATCGTTTGTGTGCCGGGCAAGGACTCGCAATTGACACCTTCAATTACGCTCCCTAGCGTCAGGTCTAGTGACAACGCAAGCCGCCAGTCCAAAGAAAACGCCTCTTCACGCAGAGCACGAAAAGCTTGGTGGCCGCATGGTTAATTTCGGCGGTTGGAGTATGCCATTACAGTATTCCAGCATCGTCGAAGAGCATCTCGCAGTTCGGAGTTCTCTCGGCGTCTTCGATATTTCGCACATGGGCGAATTGCTGGTGAGCGGGCCCGACGCTTCGGTTTGGCTGAACCGGATGCTCACGAACAACATCGAGCGGCTGGGGATCGGGGAAGGGCAATACACGTTTCTATTAAACGAAGCCGGCGGAGTGATCGATGACCTGATCGTGTACCGGATTGCAGACACGACATTCCTCATGGTGGTAAACGCGGCGATGATCGATGTGGATTTTGGCTGGTTGCAATCTCGCCAAAGCGGCGACATGACGATCGCGAATGAAAGCCAGGCGTTTGCCGGGTTTGCGGTCCAGGGCCCCAGGTCGGCGAAACTTTTCGATCGCTTCTTTGGGGAGAAACATTCGCGACCTTCGAGGAACGAAATACTGCAGATTAACGTTCTCGAGGAGACTTTCCACATTGCTCGCACCGGATACACGGGCGAAGACGGATTTGAAATCTTCTGCCCGGCATTGGTGGCGATCAAAGTCTGGAATGAGATTCTGAAGAGGGGCGCGGATTTTGACATCAAGCCTTGTGGACTTGGGGCCCGCGATACGTTGCGACTCGAAATGTGTTATCCGTTGAATGGGTTCGACCTTTGCCCGGAGCGCACCCCTCTCGAGGCCGGACTCTCCATTTTTGTGGATTTTACGAAGCAGGACTTTATCGGACGCGACGCTCTGTTGAAACAGAGAGAGTCCGGCATCTTGGAGCGTTTGGTTCCTTTCAAGATGGATACGCAATGTCCGCCACCACGTGCACACTACCCGCTTTTCAAAGGAGAACGGCAGGTCGGTGAGGTGTCGAGCGGAACTCTATCCCCGACTCTGAAAGCTTGCATTGGAATGGCCTACCTCCCGATGGAACTTGCGCGCATCAACGAGCGGATCGAAGTCGATATCCGTGGGCGGCGATATCCAGCCACCGTCCAGAAAAAGCCTCTACACAAAAAACAATGAACGTACCAGAAGATCTTAAGTACGCCGAGAGTCATGAATGGCTGCGGCTGGATGGCAGCGAAGGAACGGTCGGCATCACCGATCATGCGCAGGCGGAGCTCACCGATATTGTCTTCGTGGAGCTGCCGGAAGTAGGCCGTGAAGTGTCCGCGCAGGAAGCAGTCGCCGTCGTGGAATCCGTAAAAGCGGCGAGTGACATTTACGCGCCGGCGAGCGGTAAGGTCACAGCCGTAAATGAGAAACTGCAAA
The DNA here is from genome assembly GCA_963805815.1 of uncultured Verrucomicrobiae bacterium. GTDB lineage: Bacteria > Verrucomicrobiota > Verrucomicrobiia > Chthoniobacterales > Chthoniobacteraceae > CAWDWA01. The sequence goes on along the minus strand of CAWDWA010000017.1, from coordinate 373,183 downwards.
GCGATCCCGGTCTGGTTAATTCCGATCCTTTTGGCGAGGGATGGTTGTTCAAGCTCGAACTTTCTGCCCCCGACGAAACAGCGACCTTGAAAGACTCGACGGCATACACGAAACAAATCTCTTGATTTGAGGGGAGCTGCTTTTCTGTCCTAGTAGATGCGCTGATTTGTCCTGTGGGGTAGTTCCCTGGAGTTGCTTCCGGTCTCCAGCGATCGCAGAGCGGCCGCATTTTCTCGTTGTTCGCCGGGTCGAACCTGTCCCCCTGTGAGCCTTTTCGAATGGGGGAACCCGCCCGGCCACTGTGGCCCGCAAAACCCGCCGATGGTGCTAATACCACATAACGAAACACCCCGCCTTTGCAAAAACAGGCAACTGAGCTACGCTCGCCCGGGGGAAGGGATGCCGGAGTGTTGTACGAAAATGAGTCCGCCGACCGTTGTCAGGAGAGCGACGCTACCGCACGACCCAAACGGCTCTTCTGACGGTCCGCCGCATTCCGATGAATGCGCCCCGTCTTCACGGCTTTATCAAGCATCGAACTCGCCGCAATCAGTGCCGTCTTCGAATCCTCCTTCCTGCCCGCGGTGATATCGGCACGAAGCTTCTTGACCTGGGTCTTGATCGCGCTCGTCACCCGGCGATTCTCGAAAGTGCGCTTCTCGGTCTGGCGCGCACGTTTTTCAGCAGATTTCTTATTGGCCATGTTCAGGAAAAGAATCGGCAAGGTATTCATACTGGAGCGCTTGTCAAACCCGTAGATTCAAGTTTCGTAATAGCTGGTATTTCACCATTCCTCATTTGTCTTTGCCGATTAAGTGCGGAAATAGTTTTACTTAGTTTATGTCGGTTCTCCTTATTGCCCTTCTTTCCGCCGTCGCGTTCGTACTGGCCTATAACACGTACGGGCGGTGGCTCGGCCGCAAGATCTTCCGTTTGTCTGCAACAGCAGTTTGCCCATCCACGAAATTTGAAGATGGCGCGGATTTCGTGCCGACAGAGACATCGGTGGTTTTCGGACATCATTTCACTTCAATCGCGGGAACGGGTCCGATCGTTGGCCCCGCAATCGCAATCATGTGGGGCTGGCTGCCGGCATTGCTCTGGGTTCTGCTCGGCTCAATTTTCATCGGCGCCGTACACGATCTCGGCTCGCTCGTCGTAAGCTTGCGGAACAACGGCCAGACCGTTGGCGATATCGCCGGTCGCCTGCTGAACGGAAGGGTGCGTCTGCTGTTCCTACTCGTCCTCTTTCTCGCTCTGACGGTGGTACTCGCGATCTTCGGCCTCGTGATTGCAGTAGTTTTCCGTCAGTATCCGTCGGCAATTTTCCCTTGCGTCATCCAAATCCCAATCGCACTGGCTATTGGCGCCTGGTTACATAGGAGAGGCGCTGGACTCCTGATTCCTTCGATCCTCGCGCTCACGTTAATGTATCTCTCCGTCTGGTTCGGCGACATGCAGATGTTTGGCATTCATCACATCAATGAAATAATGGCCGGCTGGTCGAACTGGACGTGGGTCGTGCTGCTGCTGCTTTATTCCTATATTGCCTCCATCCTGCCGGTCTGGAAGCTGTTGCAACCACGGGATTACATCAATTCTCTCCAACTCATCTCCGCCCTGGGGCTCGTGGTGCTGGGCCTCGTCGCCGCGGCTTTTCTGGGCGGAGCGCCTGTTGACGGAGAGCGTCCCTCGTTGAGCATCGTGGCACCAATGGTGAACTGGTCTCCGGCGGGTGCCCCTGCGATCTTTCCGTTCTTGTTCATAACTATCGCCTGCGGGGCAATCAGTGGGTTTCACTGCCTTGTCAGCAGTGGCACAAGCAGCAAACAATTGCGAAGGGAAACGGACGCTCGTTTCGTTGGATATGGTTCAATGCTGACGGAGGGATTCCTTGCCGTGATCGTAATTCTGGCCTGTGCTGCGGGAATCGGACTTGGTTCGAAGACCGCGGATGGCGCTTTATTGCTCGGCAGTGAGGCGTTCGCGGCTCGCTACGCGTCGTGGGGCGCCGCTGGAAGCCTCGCGGCGAAAGTGGGCGCGTTCGTCGATGGATCGGGCAATTTCCTCGCAGCACTCGGAATTCCAGCTCAGGTCGCCACATCGCTCATGGGCGTAATGGTCGCTTCCTTCGCCGCAACGACACTCGATACTGCCTGCCGACTTCAACGGTACGTCGTCCAGGAATTGGCTCACATTGCTCCCGAACGATCGGGTTCCGTCATCGCGGATATTCTGAGCCCGCTTCGGGGCAAGCATGGCGCGACGATCTTTGCGGTTTCAATCGCCGCCATACTCGCCGCCGTTCCGCCGGCCGGTCAGCCCTGGGGTTGGGAAACCGCCGGCAAAGGAGGGATGCTGCTCTGGCCTCTCTTCGGCGCGACCAATCAATTGCTCGGCGGCCTCGCTTTCCTGGTGATCGGTTTCTACCTCTGGCGACGCAAACTGCCCATCTGGTTCATGGTGATCCCGATGCTCTTCATGTTGATCATGCCGCTGTGGGCGATGACCTGGCAACTCGCGATCGGTGACGCCGGGCATCCAACCTGGATCGCGAAGGGGGAATGGCTGCTCTCCGCGATCGCCGCCGCGACCATCGCGCTCGAGATTTGGATGATTATCGAAGCCGTCCTGCTCTTCCCAAGAGTGAAAGGTGTCCTTGAGGCTAAAGCCGACGCTGAAGTCGAAGCCGAACTCCTCCAATCTCCGGTGGTGACCGAGGGCATATGAACGACTGCGACGTCTACTATCAGTGCCAGCGCTGCACCAACTGCTGCAGATGGCCCGGCCAGGTGAAGATCGGGGACGCTGAAATCACAACGATCTCCCGTTTCCTCGGTATTTCGGAATTTGATTTCATTCAGAATTACACCCGGCTGCGACCGTACAGAGACGGACTTTCACTTATCGAAAAAACGGGCGGAGAATGCATATTTCTCGATGGTCGCGATTGCGCGATCCAGACGGTAAAACCGGACCAATGCCGGCGTTTCCCGAACGACTGGAAATTTCCGGGCTGGCGCGAAGTTTGTGAGGCAATCCCGGTGAATTTTGTTTCAAACAGCGTGTAGCAAAACGTTTCGCCCTTCGATATTGGGCTTGATCTGCTCACAGGAGCCTACCACACTCCGCACCCTTACGGTGCCGTTCAAGGTTCCTTGCCTGCACAGATCGATATCCAGATCATGATTCAAAGGATCATACCGCCATATCTCACCGCATTGTTTCGCTCTGTCGGACGCGCCCGAATTCGGGCGATGCCGTTCTTAATCGTTGCTTTATTCCTTGGCGGCTGTGGGCCGAAGAACACGTTCGTCGAACCGCCGCCACCAGCCGTCACAGTTACTACGGTCCAGCCGGAGGACGTCACCACTTACACGGAGTATCCGGGCAAAACCGAGGCGCAGAAATCGGTGGAGATTCGGGCTCGCGTGAAGGGATTCCTCCAGTCTGTCGAGTTCAGCCCAGGAGCGAAAGTCGCGAAGGGGCAACTCCTCTTCACCATCGAGCCCGAACCCTTCGAAGCGGCCGTAGCTGCGGCGAAGGCTGCTGTTTCCAAAGCGACAGCGGATTTCGAAATCGCCACGGCCAACCTGGAAAGGCGCGAAAAGGCCCTGAAGTCCAATGCCGTTGCAGAACTCGATGTAATAAAAGCAAGAGCCGACAAGGACGTGGCCGCGGCCGCGATTGAGACGGCAAAAGCGAATCTGGCCGACGCAGAGATCAACCTTTCCTACACAAAGATTACCTCTCCGATTGAGGGTGTCGCTTCGCGAAACCTCGTCGACGTCGGCAACCTCGTCGGTGGCACCGAGCCGACTCTGCTGACTACGGTGGTCGATGACGATCCGGTTTACGCTTACTTCGAGCTGAGCGAGCGCGCCATTCTCCCTTTTCTCGGACTCCGCAAGGAAATGGACGAACCCGGTGAGAAACCAAAAAAACAAACTCAGGTGAAGCTCAAATTGGCAACGGGCGCATTCTACGATAAACAGGGCGAGATCGACTTCATCGACAATCGTCTCGATCCCGAAACGGGCACGATTCGAGTCCGCGCCGTGTTTCCCAATTCCAATGCGACGATCGCGGAAGGACTGTTCGTCGCAGTCATGATTCCCGAAGAGGCGGACAACGCAATCCTCGTTCCGCGTGAGGCCATCCAACGTGACCTCGCGGGACGATTTGTGTTGACGGTTGACAAGGACAATGTCGTGGTCCGCCAACTGGTCGAGACGGGCGCCGTGGTTGGCTATCGCCAGATCGTCACCGGTCTCGAGCCAGGCCAGCGTGTCATCGTGCGTGGACTCCAACGCGCCCGTGAAGGCATCAAGGTCGCCCCTCAGGAGGCGACTCCCGAGACCGAGCCGGGACCCCCGGCGACTCCCGACGACGAAGGCGAGCAGCCGAACAGCCAAGAAGCTACGGACGCCAACATCGAGGAATAGGGTCCGGCTATGTTCAGCATTTTCTTTATCCGGCGACCGGTCTTTGCGGGTGTCATCTCCATCGTCATAATCCTGCTCGGGTTGCTGGCAATGACGAGCCTCCCCATCGCGCGCTACCCGAGCATCGAGCCGCCAACGATCACTGTCTCCGCCGTCTATCCGGGTGCGAACGCCCAGACCGTGGCCGACACCGTGGGCGCGCCGATCGAGCAGCAGGTCAACGGCGTCGAAGGGATGATCTACATGAGCAGCGTGAGCGCCAACGACGGCAGCTACGCGCTTACCGTGACGTTCGAGTCCGGCGTCGATCTCGACACGGCCAACGTATTGGTGCAGAACCGCGTCTCCACCGCGGAAGCAAGCCTGCCGGAGGAGGCGAAGCGGCAAGGTGTCCAGACGAAGAAAATGTCTCCGCAGAGCGTGATGTACATTGCGTTCTACTCGCCTGACGGACGCTACGACGACCAGTTTCTGAGCAACTACGTCAACTTGCGCATCAAGGACGAGCTCGCGAGGGTGAAGAATGTCGGTGAAGTCCAGGTTTATGGCGTAGGAAACTACAGCATGCGGATCTGGCTCGACCCGGAAAAGCTGGCGAAGCTCGATCTCGCGCCGAGCGACGTGATCCAGGCTTTGAGGGACCAGAACATTCAGGTCGCCGGTGGTCGCACCGGCGCCCCACCCGCCCCGCCCGGCACCGCAAACGAATTCGTTGTGAACGTCCGCGGACGTCTGGTCGAAGAGACCGAGTTTGGCAATATCGTGATCCGAACCGGCGAAGAAGGCCGCCTTCTGCGCGTAAAGGATGTCGCACGGGTGGAACTCGGCTCCGACTCCTATGATTTCGTCTCCAAATTCAACGGCCAGAGTTCAGCAACAATCGCGATCTACCAAGTCCCGGGCACCAACCTCATCGAGGTGGCGGACGGAGTGAAGGCGAAGCTCGCGGAATTGCAGAGAGGCTACCCTGAAGGCCTGGATACCGCAATTATTTACGATAACACGGACATCGTGTGGGCATCGATCAACGAGGTGGTGACCACGCTTTTTATGACCCTGGTTCTCGTGGTTCTCACGGTGTATGTATTCCTCCAGAATCTTCGCGCCACAATCATCCCGGCCGTCACAATCCCCGTGTCACTCATCGGCACGTTCGCCGTAATGGCAGCGATCGGGTACTCGATCAACCAGTTCACGCTGTTCGGACTCGTTCTGGTAATCGGCATCGTTGTGGATGATGCAATCGTCGTGGTCGAGAACTGCACCTCCTACCTGGCAAAGGGCCTGGGGCCGAAGGAAGCCGCCGAGAAATCCATGCTCGAGGTGTCCGGCCCCGTAATCGCCACGACACTCGTGCTCCTTTCGGTCTTCGTGCCGACGACCTTCATTCCCGGGATAAAAGGCACACTCTTTCAGCAATTCGCCGTGACGATCTCCGTCGCGACGATTTTTTCCTCCATCAACGCGCTCACTCTTTCGCCCGCGCTGTGTGGTGTGCTTCTGCGCCCCGGAAAACCCGCGCGCGGCATATTCAAAGCCTTCAACACCGGCCTCGAGAAGGTCACAAACGGCTACCTGACGTTCGTCCGCTTCGCCATACGAAAGTGCATCATCGGACTGATCGTTTTTGTCGGTCTCGGCTTACTTGCGGTCAAGGGCCTGGGCAGTCTGCCCACCGGTTTCGTGCCACAGGAGGATGAAGGCTACTGCATGATTCCGGTCCAGCTTCCGGACGGCGCGTCGCTCGAACGCACTGAGGAAGCACTCGGGAAAATCGAAAAGATCGTGGAGAAGATGCCCGGCCTCAAGAACTTCATGAGTGTCGCCGGATATTCCATCCTCGATGGGTCCGCGAGTCCAAACTCGGCTTTTTTCCTGGTGGTGTTCAAACACTGGGATGAGCGGTCGGACTCCTCGCAGCATCAGAGCCAATTAATCGGGTTTTTGAATCGCCACCTTTCCAAATTCCAGGATGGACTGGCATTTGCAATCCCGGTGCCCTCGTTGCCCGGCGTCGGGATCTCGGGAGGCTTTACCTACATGTTGCAGGACCGTGGCGGCGTCGGATTGAATATGTTGCAGACGGTTGCCAACGAGATGATCGAGGACGGCAACGCCCAGTCCAGTCTTACGGGGCTAAGCACGACATTCCGGGCGAATGTTCCGCAGGTCTTCGTCGACATCAATCGCGACCAGGTCTTCAAGACCGGCACAAATATGCAGTCCGTGTTTGACACGCTCGGCATCTATTTCGGTTCGGCGTATGTCAACGACTTCACCTTGTTTGGTCGCACGTTCAAGGTCTATGCGCAGGCCGACAGTGAATACCGTGCGACACCCGAGGACATTGCGGCGCTCGAGCTGCGCACTGCCAGTGGCAAGATGATGCCGGTGGGCTCGGTTGCGTCTATCGAGGAAATATTCGGCCCGCAGACAATCACGCGCTTCAATCTCTACCCAGCGGTGAAGATCCTCGGAAGTGCCGCGCCCGGCTTCAGCTCCGGCAGCGCGATGGATCTCATGGAAGATATGTCGGAGCAGAAACTTCCGCCGACGATGGGCTTCAACTGGTCGGAGCTTTCCTACCAGGAAAAGGCGGCTGGAGGAGGCACCGCGTTCATCTACCTCTTTGCCGTGGTCATGGTCTATCTTGTGCTGGCGGCGCAATATGAGAGCTGGACCATCCCCATCAGCGTTTGTCTGTCCGTCCCGACCGCGCTGCTGGGTGCCGTAGCCGGCGCGTTCATCCGCGACCTCGATAACAATATCTACACGCAGATCGGCATCATCCTTCTCATCGGACTCGCGACAAAGAGTGCAATCCTCATTACCGAGTTCGCCAAGGTGCAGCGAGAGGAGGGAAAGAGCATCTTCGACGCGGCGGTGCTTGCCACGAAGCTGCGCTTCCGTGCCGTGCTCATGACAGCCTTTTCTTTCATTTTTGGCGTGATCCCGCTGCTCGTCGCATCGGGCGCCGGCGCGGAAAGCCGTCAGGTACTAGGCACGATCGTCTTTTATGGAATGCTCGTGGCCACCGCACTCAGCCTCGCTATCGTCCCGATGTTCTACTACATCGTCCAGAAGACTTCGGAAGGAGCCTGGGGAAAAGCCGAGCCCGTTAACGAATCTTCCTCCGGCACGGCCTGAGGTTTCCCGATAAGAACACTCCAACCAACCAAGATGATGTTCAAACGCCACTCCATTGTTCTAGCTTTAACATCCGCTGGGCTATCCCTACTCCTGGCCGGCTGTGCAGTCGGCCCGAACTACAAGAGACCAAAGGTTGATAGCCCTGCCAAATTCCGGGGCCAGCGCTCCGACTCGAAAGACCCGCAGCTGGACTCCTTCGCCAGCCTGCCGTGGTGGAAGGTCTTCCGCGACCGCGAGCTTCAAAAGCTTATCCAGGAAGCACTCGAGAACAATTACGATTTGCGAATCGCAGTCACCCGCATTGAACAAGCCTGGGCGATTGCCAGGCAGGTCCGCGCCGACATCATCCCCATCATTGGACCGGCCTTCGACGCCTCTCGTTCACGGTCGCCCGAAGCGACGACACAACTTGGCCCGCAAAATATCACGACCGGCGGTGATACAATGAACCTTTTCGACCTCGGCTTGTCGACGTCGTGGGAGGTGGATCTCTGGGGGCGCCTGCGCAGAGCAAACCAGGCAGCCTATGCGCGTTACTTCGCGACAGAGGAAGCCCGCCGCGGCGTTGTCGTGACGCTCGTCGCGACCGTTGCCCAGTCGTATTTCCAGTTGCGCTCACTTGACGAACAGCTCTCCATTTCGAGGCGAACGGCAAAATCCTTCAAAGACAGTCTCGAACTATTTCAAAATCAGCGGGATGCCGGGCTTGCATCCGATCTCGAAGTTGAGAGAGCCATGGCTTCCTACAAGGGCACGCTCGCCACGATTCCGGAGATCGAGCGCCAGATCACACTGGTCGAAAACCAGCTTTCCGTGCTGATTGGCCGCAACCCCGCTCCAATTCGTCGCGGAACGACCCTCTCCGCACAGTATGTGCCTCCGAGAGTGCCATCTGGAATTCCATCCGCACTGCTCGAGCGCCGGCCGGATATCCGGCAGGCAGAATTGGAAATTGTCGCCACGAACGCCGAGATTGGCGTCGCGATCGGAAACTTCCTCCCCCGTGTGGATCTCAGCGCAGGACTCGGCCGCCAATCGAGCGAGCTGGAAATGCTCACCAATGGCAGTGCGAGCTTTTGGAACGTAGCCGCATCCGTGACCGGTCCTGTTTTTCAGGGCGGACGCCTCCTTGGCATCCTGCGCCAGTCCGAAGCTGCATGGGAACAAGCGAAGCTCCAGTATGAAAAAACGGCGCTTACTGCGTTTCAGGAGGTGTCCGACGCGCTCACTTCGCGTCAAAAATATGTTCGCGTAATTAGCGAGCGTAAAGTGCAGGTGACTTCTCTGGAATCTGCAGTGGAACTCTCCCGGGATCGATACGTGATGGGCATTACTTCGTATTTCGAACTTCTGCAGGCGCAACAGGAACTATTTCCAGCGGAACTAAACCTTGCTACGGCACGGCTGGATTATCTCGTTTCGATCGTCGATCTCTACCGAGCCCTCGGCGGCGGCTGGTTCGCCGGCGATGTTCCTCCGCCAGTTGAATCCCGATGACCATTGAATGAAATTTGGGGACGTTTGTTCATTCTTCGAATCTCAGGAAGACCTGTGGCTTACCACAGGACGCTCCCTGAAAGACGGAAAGTGACCCCAAAAATACAGATCGCACTTGCGTTTCGGTCGCTTAAAAGCAAACTAGCGATTCCCAATTTCCGGGGCCGACGGCCAGATAGCTCAGTTGGTAGAGCAGAGGACTGAAAATCCTCGTGTCGGGGGTTCGATTCCCTCTCTGGCCACCACTCCGTTCTCTTTGATTCCGAGAGACTTACAGATTCAAAGAAGTCCGATGTAGCACGGATTGTAGCAAATCCTGTCGCAGCATCTCCTGATTCGACCGGGGAAACGGCACGGAAGGGCGCTGATGGAGCCGCGTCAGCGGCTGCGCAGCGCTTTCCTTGGCTTTCTAGTAACAACTGCGCCGGACTTCCTCCTGAATTACACGGGGAGGTCCTTGAAAATCACCGGAAACTGCAGCCGAATCACAAGAAAACGGCAGCGCTTCTCGGGTGGTCGGTCAAGGCGCTCTGCGAGTCGAGAGGACTCGCAAATATCGGATTCCAGACGTTCACGTTTGAGGAAAACGTTACTGATCCGAAGGAGGCACAGCGCAGGTGGCACTCTCTACGGACGCACGTCCTCAAGCCTCGCGGCTTGGAATATATCCGCGTATTCGAGCGCCAGAAACGGGGAGCAGTCCATTATCATCTGGTCGTTGCGCTGACGGTCGATATCCGAACGGGCGCAGACATCGAAGCCATCCGTAAGGGCGATTACCGGACGGCATCAAAGGCGCTGCGGGCAGAATGGGCGTTCTGGAGGAAAACAGCACGGCGCTACGGTTTCGGGCGAGTAAATCTCCAGCCGATCGCCAGCACGGCGGAAGCGATCACGTTCTACGTCGGGAAATACGTTTCGAAGCACATAGGAGCCAGAAAGGTCGAAGATAAAGGTGTGCACCTCGTGGAATATTCGCGGAGGGCTCGGATCGGATCGACTCAATTCGCGTGGGTGACACCCGGCGCGCGCGAATGGCGGCGGAAGGTGGCAAAGTTCGCGGCGAAGTGCGGGTGCGAATCAATGGAGCATCTGGCGACGCTCTTCGGGCCACGGTGGGCATGGACGTGTTACGAGGTAATCTACAGCATCGACTGTTACGACGATGATTGGGACATCAGGCTGCTGGACGTGATGCGGCTGCCTCGGCTGAAGGTTTCCAAGTCATGAAGCGGGTGTGTTGCAAATGTCGGCGGGTGCTTCCGTGGTTGCAAAATTACGATGTTATTCCCTACGGCGGCGGGGTGTTCAAGGCGCCGGTCAGGCGGGGCGATAAGACTTTGATCGCGTATCTGTGCGGGTCCTGTGCTCATCAGGACGTACGGCAGCTGTGCGATAGAATCAAAGAAAGGAAAAGAAATAATGAGTAACGAACAAAGGAAATGCGGGGCGTGTGGCATGGCTACTCGCAGTGGTGAATACGTGCCAGCGCACAGCCACACAGTCTACTCTAACGGGAAACCCTTCGCGGTGCAATTCTACGTCATGCTTTGCAGACGTTGCGCCCTGGAGGGAATGCGTTGGAAACAATCACACTATGAATTCCTCAAGCATTTTCTCACGTAAGGTCCGCCGTTGTGATCTTTGCGGAGATCCCCGGGAGGAAGGGAAGTTCGTCTACACGGGACGCTTGAACAATATTTATTTGTGGTCGTTCATCTGCGCGGCGTGTGTCGATGCCCACGAACTACCAGCGCGACGCGCAACGCGTGGCGCTTTCATGCGCTCGACTTTTAATAAGACCACCGCCTGAAGTCGGTCGTCTCTGCCTGCCGTATACGGTCTTTCGCTTTCGCTCTTATCAGAAGCGTCAGCGGGGCGAAAGCGAAAGACCGGAGGCAGCGCAGAGAGTGCCTGCTGGTTCGGCTCCGAGCAGAGCCTGATTCGTTCCTTCAATTCCAATCGGTGTCAGTGTGCCATCCGGGACCGAGCGGCGACACGTGCCGCGCCGTTTCCCTGCGCTGCCGGGGAAAACAAGTGGGTCGGGCTTCTGGGTCGGAGGGCTGGTTGGGTTTCTGGGGGCGTGTTCTGGGTCGGAGCTTGCAGCGCCTGCGCATATTTGATGTAATTCGTTCAAAGGATGCGTTCGATCTTGAAAAGCATATTCGGGATTCAGAACGGCGATGAGGAGGTTGATGTCGAGAAGAAAACGCATTCTCAGAGACGCTCGTCACATTCTCCCGTTTCAGTGTTCAATGAGCGTCCGCTGCCGAGTTGCTTGGAGTAAAGTCGGGGAGCGGGCGATCTTATGGTCGGGAAGAAACCTTGTGAAACATCGAAACGTCCAGATATCATTTTGAAACGGAGGATAAACAGAGTTTGCATTTTGCTTGTTAGCCAGAACCTGAAAAGATTATGCCCAGGCTTGCCATAGTAGTCGGTTGCTGGACCTACACGAACCTCATCGATTTGCCTGCTGTCGCTAACGACGCACGTGGCTTTATCGAGCTCGTCAACGGTGACTGAAATCGTACGAAGAAGTGCTCAGCGTGCTTGATCCACAGTCAGCCGCGGAAGCAAAAGAAAAGATCTCGGATTTCATAAAGAAATATCATGATAGAAGGGTCTTAGACATTCTCTTCTACTTCTCTGGCCACGGTCTGTACAGGGATGATGAATTCTACTACGTGTTTCGAACATACGACGAAATCAGGCCCCGCGAGACATGTCTTGAGAACTCCGAGTTGGACGACATGTTGCGGGCCCTATCTCCGGAGCTTACGGTCAAAATTGTAGACGCGTGCAACTCAGGGTTGTCGTACATCAAGAATCCAAGCGAACTTACTACGCTGAACAAGCACATGCTCGCGACAAAGCAACGGTTTTCTAACTGCTACTTTCTTTTCTCGTCGTGTAGAGACCAAAGTTCGTATGCCGACGACACGATGAGTTACTTTACTCGAGCGCTGCTGGAATCCATTATTTCACGGGAGTTCGGTCCGGTTCGATACAAGGATCTTGTAAATGCCGTAGCGGACTTCTTCGACGGCAATACAAATCAGAGACCTTTTTTCGTTATCCAAGCTGAACAGACTGAGGTGTTCTTTTCGTTGGATGAAAATCTCAAGGCTCTCGTCAGCCGGGTCCTCGAGACACAAGTCCCTGAGCCGAAACTCGACACGAACGACAGCTTTTCCCCCGTGGTCGCGGCAGTTAAGTGCGACGCTAAGCTTTACGCTACGCACGAACAGGCATTAGCTAGGTTAGCAGAGCTAGGAGAGTTCTTGTCACATCAACAGGTACCACTTCCTCTTCGTGATTTGTTCGAACTGGAGTACACGGAGGGTACCGGAACAGGAAATCATATAGGTGCGGCGGGTATCGGACAATGGCTGCACGAGTACGGTGCGGACGTGATGGCGGAGCCCACTTACAAATTCTTAGTCGAAGCCCAAACAATATTCGATCGTGTCGCCGGCAGAATTCCTCGAAAGCACGAGTCGACGGATGTTAATGGCTACGAGCATACAGTTGATGTACCATTTGCGTGGGCTGAGCTGAAAGCGTGTGCCAAGCTGCCGAATCTGCATCAGTTCGTGATGTTTGTTGTTCCGCTCCTATCGCGCGCGGATCTTTATCTGCTTAGTGGTATCGTAGAGTATGGTCACAAGACATGGAGTGACCTCAAGGTTCTTCAACATCCGACCTGGGATAACAACAAAGTGTCCATAGTCGCAGAGGGCGGAGTCGTGGCCGCGGGAAGGTCAAACATGCGCAAGCTGTGGGATCGCGTGGCTAGGCACGTGGCGAGGGTGGTAAGCATAAGCAAGGAGGAAACAGCGGCTTTCATACATTCTGTACGAGAGTCTGGTTAACTCACTGTCTCTTTGTGAGCATATGCTTAGAAGCGTCCAATTCGCATCTACCAAAGCCGAACCGCGGTTTCGCGGAGAGCGACAGCTCGGCCGCGGCCTAGATTTTAAGAATCGAAGCGATCTTCGGATATCATACTAAATAATTGTATAAAGACCCGCTGATCCGTTACTCGGCTAAAAATTTATGATAAATTGGCTATTAGTATTCAAGATTTCCACCCCGATTCTGCTTCTGATCTTTGGCGCCCTAGTGAATCGTTATTTTGAGCGCCGTCCACGGTTGCTCGCCTTTTACGGCCATATCGCGGCGTTTAAACTAAATGACGAAAATAGAACAAATATACATACGCACGTAGTGCAGACGGGGTCAACGCTTGAAACGTGACGTGTAGGTCTTCTTCCACCTTTCCATTCCGTGCCTCAACTCAAGTTTGTTCCGCCCTTCTCCCTCCAAACGACGGAGCAGATGGGTGATGGCGCTGCCGTCGCTGTAGCCAAGTTCCCTCCCGACATCCACTCTTCGCCATTGGCCGAACCTCACCATCAGCCATGCCTTCAAACGGCGATCCGGTTCCCGCTTCATCGCATCACGCACCCACCGTCGCGCTTCTTCGATGTCCACTTCCCGGTGAATCCAACGTAAATCTTCGTCTCCGGATTTCCGCCTCAGAAGACCGGAGACCTGCTTCCACAGCTTCTCGCCTCCGAGCACCAGCCCTCCGCGCAGCGCTTCGAAGGGCGAAAAAATCGCATGCTCGAAAGCCTCGTCCACGAACCGGCAATACCGCCTTTGCGATTCCCTCCGACGCGCTCCGAAACTGGTCAGCCATTGTAGCGACAGCCAGGAGGGAGGCTGCTCCATCCCCGCATAGGCGCGGTGGCTGCTCCATCTCCACTCCGCCAGTTCCCTGCGCCTCCCGCCATCGACCGGTTCCCCCTTTCGGGTGCCGATCCTCACAGGATTAAGATGCACGTAGCGCAGCAGCTCCTGCGCATAGTTTTCCTCCTCGACCACCTGCGCCTTGAAGCGGCCCTGGAAGAGATGCCCGGTGCGGCGCCGCCGGCGGTTGAAGCGAACCGTAAATGTCGTCTGGAACCACCCCATCGCCGCACTGAGATTCGCCGACGGTGTCGCGAGTACCAGGTGATAGTGGTTGCCCATCAGGCAATAGCAATGCACCACCACTCCGAATCCCTCCACCATCTCCGCGAGAGTCGCCAGCCAGAGTTGCCGGTCCACGTCCCGTGCGAACACGTTCGACGCTCGTTGCCCCTCGCCATCACATGGTAGAGCGCTCCCGAAAATTCGACACGCAAGGGTCCCGCCATGCATTCAACTATTCCGCCCCTTTGCCGTTCCGTCACCTTTCAAGAGTTGACCCCGCCCGCCCACTCGCCCATGCTGCGGACGAGTGCTTTCGGAGAACTAATTACAAATTGGATCACACTCTGTTCCGCTAAGAACCGCTTGAATCCTTCATCACCCTTATGATCCTGTATTCCCAGCATATGAGCATCCGCGGAAATCAGTAACTTGCATTCGAAAAGCGCCGCCTCCGCGACAATGAGGCCGTCATTGAATTCCCTTTCAGGCAGAAATCCTTCCTGTATCAGTTTGTAAGCGATCTGCTCGGTGATTCCGTGCCCGACGTTTACAAGGTTGAAGGGCTCAAATCCCCAGTCCAGCATGTTGTCGAGGGCAATTTCTGAAAGTTGGCCCGCCTCGGTCTCTGGAAAATTCGACGCAAAATGGTTTAACTCCTGGACGACAGTCGGCGGAACGCCAATTCTTCCGACCTTCAACTTTCCAGTCAGGATTTCAATCGCCTCAATTGTCGTATCGTGCTCGTCGGCGCGGTCGATTAGAACACACGTGTCAACAACAGTGTGCATGTTCTACTACCCGCTTACCCCTCGAATAGATTCGCGCCATCCCCTCTTGAAAATTCTTCTCTCGATCCACTTCCGACATACCGTTGCATTCATGGCGCATCTTCTCAGCAAGGCGCTGCCCCTTCGATTTCGCGTCCTTTGTATTCTTGCCCATTTCAGTTCGGTTCGTGTTCGTAGTTGATGTGTCCAATGGCACACATCAGTAAACAATGTGATGTGCAATAATTTCGTTGTCAATTTTTATGAGAACACACTTCTAATAGCATTCGGAAGAGCAACCATCACGCCATCTTAAAATATGGCGTATCAGGAGAGGTTTCTCCGGGAAGAAATCAGCGGCGTGCAGACGGGGTCAACGCTTGAAACGTGACGTGTAGGTCTTCTTCCACCTTTCCATTCTGTGCCTCAACTCAAGTTTGTTCCGCCCTTCTCCCTCCAAACGACGGAGCAGATGGGTGATGGCGCTGCCGTTGCTGTAGCCGAGTTCCCTCGCGACATCCACTCTGCGCCATTGGCCGAACCTCACCATCAGCCATGCCTTCAAACGGCGATCCGGTTCCCGCTTCATCGCATCACGCACCCATCGTCGCGCTTCTTCGATGTCCACTTCCCGGTGAATCCAACGTAAATCTTCGTCTCCCGATTTCCGCCTCAGAAGACCGGAGACCTGCTTCCACAGCTTCTCGCCTCCGAGCACAAGTCCTCCGCGCAGCGCTTCGAAGGGCGAAACAACCGCATGCTCGAAAGCCTCATCCACGAACCGGCAATATCCTCTTTGCCCTTCCCTCCGGCGAGTTCCGAAACTGGTCACCCATTGTAGCGACAGCCAGGAGGGGAGGCTGCTCCCCGCATAGGCGCGGTGGCTGCTCCATCTCCACTCCGCCAGTTCCCTGCGTTTCCCGCCATCGACCGGTTCCCCCTTTCGGGTGCCGATCCTCACTGGATGAAGATGCACGTAGCCAAATGGGGAGGAATAATTGTCGTTGACCACCGAGCGTGAAAAAGCAAATTCCTATCAGTTACCACCAGTCGCCCGACCGTGCCTGACGGACCCGATTTTCTCCACAATCCACCGAAATGCAAAGATCATTCCCTTACTACCTAGCTTTCGCAGTCGCCGCCGTACTCCTGCTCGGATCACCCCCCTGCCTACAAGCCGAGGAAACTGCCGCCACGACCACGAAACGCCAGCAGTCCGCTCTCACAGCAGACGAAATCATCGAGGGACTGAAGGCCGGGAACGCGCGCTTCCTCGACGGCAGCCACGGCAAACATGATTTCCAAGTGCAGATTCGAGAAACTTCCGAGGGACAGTTTCCCGCGGTGATCGCACTGGGCTGCATCGACTCCCGCGTTCCCGTCGAGATCGTCCTCGACGCCGGCATCGGCGACCTCTTCAACGCCGGCGTCGCCGGGAACATCGCGAATGCGGACATCGCTGGCTCAATGGAATACGCCTGCAAGGTCGTCGGATCGAAAGTCATCCTCGTCATGGGACACACGAATTGCGGTGCGGTCAAAGGCGCCATCGACGACGTCGAACTTGGAAATCTCACCGGCCTCCTCGCCAAAATCGAGCCGGCCATCAAGGCAGTTCCCGATATTTATAAAGATCGCACTTCAAAGAACCCCGAGTTTGTCGATGCGGTCACCCGCAAGAATGTAGCGCTCACGATCGAGAAAATCCGCGAGATCAGCCCGATTCTGAAAACGCTCGAAGAAGAGAAGGCAATCGTCATCGTGGGTGCGCTGTACGACGTGAAGACCGGGAAAGTCGAATTCCTCCCGTGACCCCGGCATGGACCGCTGGAGTCAGCCGGCGGCTTACTGAACCCCCTCCAACCTTGCCAGTCCTCGGCGGATCGACGCCGAGCGTGAAAAAGCAAATGCCTATCAGTTAAAGTGAAAAATGTGGTGAAAAATGGGATCTGGCGATCATTCTTGACAATACTTCCCAAAGAGAAACGCCAAGAAAATAATGTAATTCGAGGCGCGCGGACATCTTCATTCGCGATAAGCGCAAGTCGCACAATAGCGGAATCGTGCAGAAGGATTCGCTCTCGTTAACGTCATGACTGAAGCCTCCACCTCGCAAACTGGTTTTACCACCTGGAAAAAGTCCGATTTTCAAAAAAATTTCCGCACCGCTTCGCAATGTAGAGGGGAAGAAAGACAAAGAACAAAGGGAAAAGCTGCGAGCCACCTATCGAATCGACGACCGACCCACCGCACCAACCACACAACGAAATCCGACGTTGCCGTAGCGAATGACGGGCGTGTCGAAGCTGCGGTAGGATGACCGCAGATACTCGGAACACCATTGCTCCACGAGCCGCCACGCAGCACGAGGCCTCTCTTGTTGTCATTCCAATCTTCGCACCACTCCCGGGCTGTCCTCCGCAAAGGAAGCATAACCCTTGACCCGTGTCTCCTAAATGCCGAAAAGCACGCGCAGCCCATCGGTCAGCCCGCCGGTAATCGGCACTGGGACAAACCTGCTATCGTGCCTCCTCAACGATCGATGCCCACACCGGAGCGCCAAGAATCCTGGTTTTGGAGTCCGAGCAAGCAACACGGGCAGGGAATTGCGCAGCTGTATTTCCTCGACCTGGCAGCCGGAGCGGATCGGCCTCGACGTGTTGCACTTGCGCGCCATCGCCACCATAATCACCCTATGACTCGCTCGCTTACGGCCGTCCTGATCCGCGAAGGTGACGGCTTCGTCGCGCTTTGCCCCGAGGTAGACGTCGCCAGCCAGGGAGATACAGTCGAAGAGGCAAAAAAGAATCTGCGAGAGGCGGTAGAGCTTTTTTTCGAATGTGCCTCACCACAAGAGGTTGCGGAGCGCCTCTCCTCCGAATCTTTCGTCTCCTCCCTGGAGGTGAACGTTGCCTAAACTTCCGGTCCTTTCCGGTGCCGAAGTCTGCCGCATTCCCGAAGAAAACAGATTCGTTCAGGTCCGCCAGAAGGGCAGTCACATTATCATGCAACTGCGGGCCGCTTCACCGACCTACCATCACAGTCCCTGTTCCCAATCACAAGGAGCTTCGAATTGGCACACTGAGGTCAATCATCAGGCAGAGCAATCTTCCGGTCGACGCCTTTGTCAAATGACAAACCCGCCGAAGCAATTGGCTGCCAATAACAGGCATCGGCACGGGGCAAATTCCTTGCGCCAGTGCCGGGGCGACTATAAGACTGCGAAATGGCAACGGCGAAAGACCGGTTTGACGTCTTTCTGTCTTATAACAGCGTTGACAAACCGGACGTCGAAGCGGTCGCCCAAAAGCTCCGTTCTGAGGGCCTTAACCCTTGGTTCGACAAGTGGCGCCTGATTCCCGTCGGGCATGGGCTTGCCGATCGCCTGCGTGAATGTCCAACTTGCGCCGTTTTTATCGGCCGGCAGGGGCATGGCGACTGGTCTCGAGCGGAGTTGCTCATGGTGCAGGATCGTGCGAATAAAGAGACCGAATTCCTCCTGATCCCGATCTTGCTCCCGGGCGTTCCCGATCCATTCGACTATAGCAAGCTCCCGCCTTTCCTGGCGCAGCGGACCTGGGTGGATTTCCGTCCCGGCCTCGACGAGGAGCGGGCGCTGCATGCCCTCGTGAACGCGATTCGGCGCGAGCCACCTGGACCGGATGCGTCCGGCCTGGCAGCGAATGAAATCTGCCCTTATCGCGGCCTCGAGCCGTTCAACGAAGGTGACGCCCGATTCTTCTTCGGCCGGGCGGGTGACATTCAGCGGCTATTGGAAAAGTTCAAGACGACACGCTTTCTCGCGGTGCTCGGCGCCTCGGGTAGTGGCAAGTCCTCGCTCGTCCGAGCCGGTCTGATTCCCGCATTGAAGAGAGCTGCACGTGAAAGAAGCAGAAATTGGAAAATCTGCGTAATCAAGCCCGGCAGTCATCCTCTCACCACCCTCGCGGCACACCTCTCGAGTCTTTGTCCGCAGCAGCAGACTATCCAGCGAACACTCGACGTGTTAGGCGACGATGAGCGCACCTTGCACCTCGGCGTCGCACTCGCCCTCACGAAAGAACCCTCCGCGCGGATTGTGTGGGTAATCGACCAATTCGAGGAAATCTTCACCCTCTGCAAAGATGAGAAAGAACGAGCACCCTTTCTCGCCAATCTTCTCTACGCATCCGCCATTCCCGACGGCCAGTGCTCGGTGCTGCTGACGATGCGCGCCGACTTTCTGCCGAAATGCGCGGCGTACCGCGACTTTGCCACACGCGTGGCTGCACAGCAGTTTCTCGTCGGTCAGATGGACCTGCAGACGTTGCGCCAGGCAGTGCGGGAGCCTGCCCGGCTTCTCGGCAACCAGTTCGAACCCGGGCTGGTCGACACTATCCTCGACGACTTGGCACGGGAGTCGGGCGCTTTACCCCTCCTAGAGCACGCCCTACTCGAGATCTGGAAGCGTCGGAGTAATCGCACCTTCACGCTCGACAGTTATCGCAATAGCGGCGGGGTGGCGGGCGCGATTGCGCGGACAGCGGAAGAGATCTATGAGGGGTTTAGTGCTGACGAACAGGTAATCGTTCGCCGAATCATGATGCGGCTTACGCATTTTGGAGAAGGCACCGAAGATACGCGCCGCCGTGCCGTGCTCGACGAACTCGTAAGCAGTTCCGGGAAAGCCGAGGCCGTCCAACGGGTTGTCCAAAAAATGGTTGGTGCGCGGTTTCTCACAACGACCTGGGACAGATCCACTTCGAAGCGTTATGTCGACGTTTCCCACGAAGCGCTGATCCGTGGATGGTCGCGACTTCGCGACTGGATCGACCAGGACCGCGCGGGTCTGCGGCTGCGCAGGCATATCACCGGGGCAGCTGAGAACTGGCAGCAGTCTGGCAGGGATGAAAAATTCTTATTCCGAGGCGCCAGGCTGATTGAGACTCAGGAATGGCAGGAAGTCTCCGAAAGAGACCTCGAACCACTGGAACGGGAGTTTCTTCGGGAGAGCGAGGTGCTGGAGCAGCGTCTACTGCGCGAGGAAATGGAGCGAAGGCAGGCGGAGCTGAATGCCGCTCGAAAGCTTGCAGAATCGGAGAGGAGTCGCGCGGAAGAGGAGAGGAAAAGAGCGGACGTTGAGACGAAGAGAGCAAACGAACAACAAAGGGCGGCGAAGCGCCAGCGGGCATTCTTCGGGGCGTTCGGAATTTTAGTTCTTATCCTGTGCGGCCTCGCAGCTTTGTTTCGCGCAAAGAATGGCGCGGCTGTCGCGAATAGGCTCGAGGTCGTCGCGGAAATGGACGAGACCGACGCGGACGGGATCGAGGCGGAAATCTATGATGCCGCGCTGGCGGACCGACTAATGGCGAAAGAAAAACTGGCGCAGGGAGACGGGCCGGCCGCTTTCGCATATCTGTCGCGAGCCCTCACTTACCGTCCGGCCTCGACCCTTGCCGCGGAGATAGCCGTGAGCGCGCTCAATACGTGGCAATTTCCACCTCCAAGTGCTATTTGCCGGGGTCACTCGGAGTGGGTCACCAGCGCGGAGTTCAGCCCGGACGGGCTGTGGATTGTCACCGCTTCAGCGGATGGAACGGCGCAGGTGTGGGAGGCCCAAAGTGGGAAGCAGGTGGCCGTGCTTCAGGGCCACAGTGACGCGCTGACCAGCGCGAAGTTCAGCCCGGATGGGCGGCAAATTGTCACGGCATCATGGGACAACACAGCGCGCGTGTGGGAGGCCCAAAAAGGAGAACAGATGGCCGTGCTTCAGGGCCACGAGTCCGCGGTGTATGGTGCGGAGTTCAGCCCGGACGGGCGGCAAATTGTCACCGCATCGTGGGACAACACAGCGCGCGTGTGGGAGGCCCGAAAAGGAGAACAGATGGCCGTGCTTCAGGGCCACGAGGACTGGGTGTACAGTGCGACATTCAGTTACGACGGGCAGTGGATTGTCACAGCTTCTGATGATCGGACGGCACGGGTATGGGAGACCCAAAGCGGGAAGCAAATGGCTGTGCTGCAGGGCCACGAGAAGGAGGTGCGAATGGCAGAGTTCAGCCCGGACGGGCAGTGGATTGTCACGGCATCAGCGGATGGGACGGCGCGAGTGTGGGAGTCGCAAAGTGGGAAGCAGGCGGCCAAGTTGCAGGGCCACGAGGACAAGGTGACTACCGCAAAGTTCAGCCCGGACGGGCAGCGAATTGTCACGGCATCATGGGACGCGACGGCGCGGGTATGGGAGACCCGAAGCGGGAAACAATTGAACCTGCTGCAGGGCCACGAGGACAGAGTGACTTCCGCAAGGTTTAGCCCGGACGGGCAGCTGATCGTCACCGGATCAGACGACCGGACGGCGCGGCTGTGGGAAGCCCAAAGCGGGAAGCAAGTGGCGAAGTTGCAGGGCCACGAGAGAAGCGTAAACAGCGCGGAATTCAGCCGGGACGGGCAGCGGATTGTTACGGCTTCAGATGACCGGACGGCGCGGGTGTGGGAGACCCGGGACAGGGAGCGGTTGGTCCTGCTGCAGGGCCATAAGGACGAGTTGTCCGGCGCAGAGTTCAGCCCGGACAGCCGACAGATTGTCACGGCATCATCGGACGGAACGGCAAGGGTCTGGGAGACCCGGAGCGGGAAGCAGCTGGCCGTTTTGGAGGGCCACTGGCTCAGGGTGGAAAGTGCAAAATTCAGCCCGGACGGGCAACGAATTGTCACGGCATCGTGGGACGGGACGGCACGGGTATGGGAAGTGCAAAGCGGGAGTCAATTGGCTAAGTTGCAAAGCAAGGAGTCTACGGGATCCACGGTGTTTAGTGCGGAGTTCAGTCCGGACGGGCGGCGGATCGTCACCGCATCATGGGACAACACGGCGCGAGTGTGGGAGGCCCAAAGTGGGGAGCTGGTGGCCGAGCTGCGGGGCCACGAGAAAGAATTGGCTAGCGCGGAGTTCAGCCCGGACGGCCGGCGGATTGTCACCGCATCATGGGATGGAACTGCGCGGGTCTGGGATGCGCAAACGGGGAAACAGGCGACCGTCCTGGAGGGCCACGAGGACTGGGTTCATAGTGCGGAATTCAGCCGGGACGGGCAGTGGATCGTCACGGCATCGGATGACCGGACGGCGCGAGTGTGGGAAACCCAAAGCGGAGACCTGGTAGCCGTGTTGAAGGGCCATGAGAACAGAGTGAATAGCGCGGAATTCAGCCCGGACGGGCAGAGGATTGTCACGGCATCAGCGGATGGGACGGCCCGGGAGTGGGAGGCACAAAGCGGGAAGCAGGTAGCCCTGTTGCAGGACCACAGCGACGCGCTGATCAGCGCGCAGTTCAGCCCGGACGGGCAGCGGATTCTTACCGCATCAGCGGACGGAACGGCCCGAGTGTGGGAAGCGCAAGGAGGCAGTCAAGTGGCTGTCCTGAGGGGCCACGAGTCCGCGGTGTATCGTGCGGAGTTCAGCCCGGACGGGCATTGGATTGTCACGGCATCACGGGACGGCACGGCACGGGTGTGGATCGTCCGTCTCCCGAGCGCCGGAAACCCGCCGCCGTGGTTTCGCGATTTCCTTAACTACATGGGTCAATTGCGGCTCAATGCGCGCGGGGAGCTGGTGCTGCTTCCGACAGCTGAATGGATCCAGCTCCGCGAAAATCTGCGAAACGCCTTGCGCGCCGAAAATCGGAAGGACACACCCTATCTGGCCGTCCTAAGGAGATTCGTGACGGAGTAAGCAACGGCGAACACTTCTGCGGCTCTGCAAGATATCCGAACGCCCAATGGCCACGTGCCTTTCTTGGAGATGCAGACCAAGCGCAAACGAACCTGATCGCGCAGACCCATGCTTCGCTTCGGCAGAGATTTTCTAACCCGCATATTCCATAGGCGGATTTCTCGCGTGCGTGTAAAACCATTTCCCAGGCGATCGCGTCGGCTTACACCAATCCCTATTTGCCTCTCACGCTTCCAAGTTCAAAACATTGTACAACAACAACCAATCCTAGGCATCATGACGGTTCACTCGCGTTGCCCGGCACTCCACCATGATCTTCATGGCCTTCTCCGCATTTCGCGGCTCCGTGCCCACAATCGCAAACTTTCCATCGTGAAGAAAATTGACGACGTAACCCTGGATAACATCGTCAGAAAGGTGATGCTCCGCCAAATGCTCCTTGAAGGCTTTCAAGATGGCCGCCTGGCTCGCCTTCCTTGGCTTACGATCAGGTTCCCTCGTATTCCAGCTGACAGACTGTCCCATCTGTGGCACGAAAGCGGCCAAACCCTCGCCGCTCGCCTCGTCCGAAGCAAGTCCGTCATCGGAAATGACGTCACTAAAACCTTCCCCGGCCAATCGCGTCAACCCCCTGTCGAGGTCAACGGCATTATCAAATATTCCAACAATCGTTGTCTTCATATATTTTACTCCTTAACACCTCCGGTCGTTAATCCACCGACAATCCATTTTTGCGATAGTATAAACATAACTGTAATGGGAACACCGCTAAGCACGGCCAGCGCCGCAAAACGACCCCAGAGCTTCTGGTGTTCAGCCAGGAATGAATTGGCACCCACCGCAAGAGTCCATTTTTCCCGACCCTGCAGCACGATGGAAGCAACCGGGTATTCCGACATGAACGTGATAAACGAAAGGATAAAGACCACGGCAAAGATCGGAAGACTCATCGGCAGAAGAATCCGAGAAAACGTCTGGAACGTGCTCGCTCCATCGATCTTTGCCGACTCCTCCATGCTTATGGGGATCGTGTCAAAATATCCCTTCAGCATCCAGATATAGCCAGAAATCCCACCCAGATATACCAGGATAAGTCCCGCATGCGTATTCAAGCCAACCGAAGGCGCGTACGTCCCGATAAACTCCAGAATTGCATAAATGGCTACCAAAGCCAGCACCATCGGAAACATCTGCAGAATCATCAAGCCGCTCAGCGTGAGCGATCGAAACTTGAAATGCATCCGGGCAAAAGCATAGGCAGCCGTCCCTGAAATCAGCAGGAGTCCAATCGAAGCAATCGCGGAAATCTTAATGGAATTCCAGAACCAGACGATCGGCGCCACTTCGGCCTTCACCATCCTGGTTTCACCCGTCGTAGGATCTGAGATTTCCTCGTAAGGAATCCCAACAACGTACTTCCAATGATCCAGACTGACCTTGTCGGGAAACAGCGAACTGGGAGCCAGGTTACCGGCACGGAAGGACGCGGAGACAACAATTACGTAAGGCACCAGAAACACTATCAGAAGGCTAATCAAAACCACGTGCGAGATTGTTTGCCGCAGCGCTGCCTTCTTTTCGGGATCCATATTCTTGGTCATAGCTTCGCCTGTTCCTTAGTCAGCCTCAGATTGACCCATGCCAGCAGCCCGACGATGATGAACAGAATCGTGGCGATAGCGCTCGCCAAGACCGAAGTTCGTGCCGGAATCGAGGAAGGCCAATTTGTACGTGTAATTCACGAGCAAGTCCGTTTCACCACCAGCGCCTCCCACCATCTGCGGACCGCCTTTTGTCAACAGATAGATCAGATTGAAGTTGTTGAAGTTGAATGAGAACGTAAAGATCAGAATTGGAATCATCGGCGGCACCACCAGAGGCAATGTCAACTTAAAGAAGTCGATCCTCGCGTTACTCCCATCGATTGCGCTCGCCTCATAGATGCCGCTGGGTATTGCCTGGAGCATGCCCGTCGCGATCAGCATCATGTACGGATAACCCAGCCACGTATTCACAAGCAGAACCATGGTTCGGGCACCCCATGGATCAGTTTCCCATTCCGGAGCAAACCCGAATAGCCCCCGCAGCAGTTCGTTCACCGCACCGAACTCCTGATTAAACAACCCTTTCAAGATCAGGATTGAGAGCACCGCCGGCACCGCGTAAGGCAGGATAAAGAGCGTCCGATACAGCCGTCGAAACTTCAATTCGGGCTGCTCCAACATGACCGCCAGGAAAATACCGACCGAGAAAGTGAGAAGCGTCGACAGAAAGGCAAACGCCAGCGTCCAGACGAAGATCCGCATAAACGGCTTCAGAATTCGAGGATCGGTGAAAATCTGCAGGTAATTGCCAAAGCCATTGCCGGTGCGGAAACCCACACCAACCTTTTCCCCCTTCTCATTTACGAAGAGGCCCTTCGTGTAGTCCGGCCTGACAACAGTCCCATCCAGGCGGCTGGTCAGCGATCCATCATCATTGACCTTCCAAACCCTCTCACGGGCCGTGTATTTCGTCAGGCCCGTCAGAGCCACCAACGTTTCATCGGGAAGCTCGAACTTCAGCCCCCGCAAGGGGACAAGCAGTTTGCCCCGGTTGATATCGGCAATAGTCAGTATCTTTCCCTGCACCTCTTCTCCCTCGGGCAGAGCCGTCATTTTCACCGGCTCTGCGTCCGCGCTGATTCTCTCGTTCGGTGTCAGGCTGAACGGCTCGGAAACCAGACGCTGTGTCGCATCCTTGTCGCCCTCCAGATACATGATATACTTGCCGTCATTCTGTAGATGCAGTTTATACTTATACGCGGACGCACCCTCTTTAGTGAAAGTATCCTGTAGAAGCAACCCGAGCGAACGATCAAAGCTCAGCAGATTAGTGGAACTGTACTTGGTGAAGCTGATATAAACCGTGTATACTAGCGGCAATATCACGAAGAGTCCGAAACCAAGCAGTCCGGGGTATAGATATCGTAAGGTTTCTGCCGAAGAGCTAAATAAACAAAGATCCCGAGAACGATCACCGCGAGAATCGCTAACGCGATCCCCACATGCCCGGTGCCGAATACGAAGTAACATACGTAGAGCGCTGGAATCGCAACGAGCACCGTCAGTATCTGACGTATGGGAAAGCCGCTATTCACGGGTTGCTCGTACCCTATTCGTTCATGTTCTTCGCGGCATCCTTGATAGCCGCTTCCGGGGAGGCGTTTCCACTCGTGGCTATCTTGAACGCGGCCTCCATCGAGGTCCAGAACCGCCCCATTTGTGGAATATTCGGCATTACCACGCCATTCTTAGCGTTCTCGTAGGTCCCCTTAATCAACTCACTCTTTGCGCTCATTTCTTCGGCCAGCACCTCCACCGAAGGCACTCCCAGCGGCGCATCTGCATCAATCTTCTTTAAACCATCAGTGGTGATAACATAGGTCTCGAGGAAAAGTACAGCGAGATCTTTATTCGGTGAGGAACGGTTGATAAGGGCTGAGAAGACTCCGACAAACGGCTTACCGGGGTTTCCATCAACACCGGGAACCGGCGCCACGCCGAAGTCAACGCCTCCTTTGTGAAGGTTAGCCCACGACCAGGGGCCGTTGACTGCTGTTGCCAGCTCACCCGCAATCATTTTCTCGTCCATCACGCTCTGCGTGGAGCCCTTCGGGAGCACACCCTCCTTTATAAGGTCCACGATCGCCGTCAGACCTTCGACAGCCCCGGGCGTATCAACCCCTGTCTCGTTGGGGTCCCATCCGGTTTCCGTCTGTTTAAAGGAATATGCCCCGGCACTCGCCAGATAAGGCCAGCTGAAGTAGGGAACATTGTAATCCCACATAATCGCGATCGCTTTGGGATTCTTTGACTTCAGCTCCTTGCCGAACTCAGCGAAATCCGCAAGCTGCGTCGGTGGTTCGCCGGTAACGAGCTTCTTGTTGTAGATCAACGATATGCACTCGAGTGCCATCGGGTAGCCCCAGAGCTTGCCCTTGTGCGTCACCGCATCCCAGGACATTGGTATGAGGGTCTTTTTGAACTCTTCGCTTGGTTCCACCTCACTCAGCAAACCAGCATCCGCCCACTCTCCAATGCGATCGTGAGCCCAGAAGAAGATATCGGGACCCTTTCCACCCTGGGCCGCGGATCGGAACTTATCGGTGATTCCTTCCTGCGTTTCGACTTTCACGGGGACCCCCATCTCCTCCTCGAATTTCTTTCCGAGCTCGGCCATCGCACGAAAGCCTCGATTGTCCGTGGTCCAAATGAGGATCTCTCCATTTGTCCAGGCCAATCCTCGCACAGCGGATGCCAGGAGAATTACAGTTACCAGGATGTACTTAATCATGATACTTGTCTAAGGGGAGATAATAGTTTGAGGTCCTTGAATGATGGTTTTGAATATTTTCTTGTCTAACCCCTGCGATCCACCTTGCGCATGCAGAAAAGGCGTCAGCTATTTGATCACTTGCTCCGTGCTCGGATCGAAGAGCCTGCCCTTATCCATGTCGAAATAGGCTTCCACATCATCGTTTAGATGGAAGATGTGATCCCCCTGAATGCGGGCGATGATACTTCCTGATCCGGTCTTGAGATAGACGAGAGACTCCGAACCCATGGGTTCAGAGATCTCCACCTTCATTTTTACCGCCGGGGCAACGTTGCCTTCAAACGGTTCGTTGTGAATGTTCTCCGGCCGGATGCCGAATACAACATCTTTTCCCTTATTCTTGCTCGCAACCGCCTCCAGAGCACCAACGAATTTTAGAGTCAACGGATTGGAAGGAGCACTCTCCACGAAGAAGATCCCTCCGTCCTTGCCCTGAATCTTGCCCTTGACCAGATTCATCGGCGGACTGCCAATGAAGCCAGCCACAAACATATTTTCGGGCTTGCGGAAGAGGGTGATCGGGTCCGCAACTTGCATGATAAGACCATCCCGCATCACACAGATGCGATCCCCCATAGTCATCGCTTCAACCTGATCGTGGGTAACGTAGATCATGGTCGCACCCATTTCCCCATGGAGGCGGGAGATCTCCGACCGCATCTGAACACGCATCTTGGCGTCCAGGTTTGAAAGCGGTTCATCAAAAAGAAAGACCTTCGGGTTGCGAACAATTGCCCGACCAAGCGCCACTCGTTGGCGCTGCCCACCGGAAAGCGCCGCCGGCTTCCGGTCCAGCATTTTATCCAGGCCGAGCGCCTTCCCGGTTTTCGCAACGATTTCTGCAATTTGGTCCTTAGGCTTCTTCGCCAGCTTGAGACCGAATGCCATGTTGTTAAAGAGATTCATATGCGGATAAAGCGCATAGCTCTGAAACACCATGGAAATACCCCGATCCTTTGGCTCCAGGTTATTCACAACCTTATCTCCGATCGAAATCGTGCCGCTCGTAATCTTCTCAAGGCCTGCCACCATCCGCAAGGTCGTCGACTTCCCGCACCCTGAAGGACCCACAAGCACCATGAATTCACCATTCTCAACTTTGAGGTCGATGTTCTTTACCGCCGTAAACGTCGGCCTTCCACGACTGTCATTATAGGTCTTGACCAGATTCTTAATGGTTACAGTGGCATCTTCGGAGGTTTTCATAATTACTGTGGTAGCGGGGTATTTAAAATTGCATTGGATTGTGTTTGAGAGTTGATCGAGTCCAGTTGTTTCGTCGGTCCACTAATTCGTCTCATATCAGTAACCGAGCCCTGCCGGACCGTCATCCCTTTACGGCTCCGGCAGTCAGGCCGGCAACAATTCGATATTGGAAAATCGTGACAAGAATCACGAGCGGAATTGTAACAACCATCGACGCAGCCATGATAGATCCCCAGGGCTGTTCGTAAGAAGTTGCGCCGCTGAACTGAGAGATCACAACCTGAACGGTCTTCATGTCGTCGGTCACTGTGAAAGTGAGAGCAAACAGAAACTCGTTCCAGGCGGCAATGAAAGCCAGCAAGCCCGTCGAGACCAATCCCGGCACCGTAAGCGGGAGAAGAATCTGCCAGAAAACGATCAACGGCGATGCGCCATCCACATAGGCAGCTTCCTCGAGCTCCTTTGGCAAGCTGCGAAAGTAGGATGTCATCACCCAGATCGTAAATGGCAATGTAAAAATCAGATACGTAAGCACCAAACCCGGCCGGGTATTAAAAAGATTGAGTGCCTTCAACATGACGAAGAGGCCGGATAGCACGGCAATCTGCGGGAACATCGTCATCGTCAGGATAATATAGAGGACTCCCCCTTTAAATCGAAACGGAAGTCGTCCGAGCGCATACGCACACAAACTTCCCATACCAAGCGCAATTAGCACGGTGGTACCCGAGATAATGACGGAGTTTAAAAGGCTCTTGAGGAATCGCTCCTCCCTGAATACTCCGATATAATGATCCCATGTGAAACTCCTGGGTATCAGATCCGTCGAAAACAACTCCTGACTCGGCCGAAAGGACGAAAGAAGTGCGTATAGGAAGGGGAACAGATTGAAAATGAGGATAAACGCCACAAGGAGCCAAAACAGCAACTTGAGAATCCGTTCCTTGGCAGTAAGTGGTTCGCTCATTGGAAACTGGTTTTGCTAAAGCGTGTATAAATCACCACAAAAATCATGATGAATAATAAAATAATAACGGACGTTGCGGAGCCCACACCAGCATCGAGGAAGTCGATCAATTGCAAGCGATTGTAGGTCGCCATGGTCGCCATATCTCCCGCGCCCCCAACCATGACATAGAATATGTCGAAAACGCGGAGCGCATCCAAGGTGCGGAAGATGAGAGCGACAAGCAGCGTCGGCAGGATGAAAGGAAGCGTCAGATAAAAAAACATCTGGACTTTGTTCGCCCCGTCGATCGATCCAGCCTCATACATTTCCGATGGAATCATTTGCAACCCGGCGAGCAACAACAACGCCATAAATGGTGCCGTCTTCCATACGTCCACCGCGATAATCACCGGCAATGCCGTCTCCGGAGTCGCAAGCCAGGCAATCTTATCCGGAATGATATGCAAGCCGAACAGGATCAAATTCGCCACTCCATAGATGTCGTTGAACATCCATTTCCAGATCTGCGAAGATACAACGGTCGGTATGGCCCACGGGATGAGAAGAGCGATACGGAAGAAGCTTCTTCCCTTGAAATTGGAATTCGCCACCAGCGCGATAGCCAATCCCAGCAGCGTCTCGGTCGTTACCGAAAAGAAGGTAAAAAACAGCGTATTGTAAACGGCCCGCCACCAATCGGGGTCGGTGAGGACGAACCGGTAATTCTCCAACGCTACGAAGCTGGCCGGGGTAACTCCATCCAGTCTGTACTCCATAAAGGAGTAGATAACAACCTGGAGGAGCGGATACCCCACCACCATCAACACAACCAACACAGCCGGCACGATTAGGTACCAGGCAAGTTTCCTTTGCCGCTCGTTGAGATCGATTTCGCGGGCCATCAGTCAGATTCCCAGAAAAGAATTTTCTTCGCAATTAGCGAACCATGCGCTTAGCAGTTCGCGCAACCTGAGAAACCGCTCTCTTGGCTTGCTCTCTTCCCGTAAGCACCTGGTTCACATTCTGGAAGAAGGCGGTCGAGAGCTGGTTGTAATTGGCGCCGGTGACCGTGGAAGGACGTGCCACCGCGTTCTTAAATACCTCGAGGAGACTTCCAAACCAGGCGTTCTTCGCGAGGACGTCGGGATCTTCGTACAACGCTGGCAGGGTGGGCAACAGGCTTATCCCGATGGCACGCTGTTTCTGCACTTCTTCCGAGACGAGATACCGAACAAGATCGGCAGCGGCATCAGCATGCTCCGAATAAGCCGAAACCATCAAGTTCCAACCTCCCAGTGCGGCGGCGTGTTTACCATCGCTTCCGCCCTTCGGAAGAACTGTAACATCGAATTTCCCGGCGATTTTACTCTTGGGATCATTTCCCAATGCATACGCATAGGGCCAGTTCCGCATAAAGGCTGCATTGCCTGACTGCCAGATATTCCGCGCTTCCTCTTCGCCATAGGTAACAACTCCGTCTGGCGCAATCGTACCAACCCACCCTCTCGCTGTCTCGAGGGCCTTGATCGCGTTCGGATTATCAATGGTAATCTTGCCATCCGGGTCCACAATCGTGCCTCCATTGAAACTATAGATCCACTCGAGCGCGTTACACGTGACCGATTCGCTGGCCTTGCCCTGAAAAACAAAGCCCTGGAAGTCGGGCTTGCCTGCTGCCTGCTCGCCCTTCTGGATTTTCGCCGCCATTTCCGTCAATTCTTCCCAGGTCTCCGGCGGCTTGTTGTAGCCATATTTTTCGAGCAGGTCCGTGCGATAGTAGAGTATTCCTGCGTCTGTAAACCATGGTATCGCAACGAGCTTCCCATCCACTGTATTGTTTCCGATGATCCGCGGGAAAAACTTAGCAATCTCGTCCGGCTTGAAATACTTGCTCAAATCGACAGCGTGCGGGGCAAGAACACCCATCCAGATCACATCGACCATGTAGACATCAATATCAGGGCTTCTCGCCGCCCAATATTGTTGATACTGCTGCAGGGTCGCCGAAGCGTCGTTCGGACGGCTGATATTCTCAACCGTATTTCCCGTTT
The DNA here is from genome assembly GCA_963805815.1 of uncultured Verrucomicrobiae bacterium. Taxonomy (GTDB): domain Bacteria; phylum Verrucomicrobiota; class Verrucomicrobiia; order Chthoniobacterales; family Chthoniobacteraceae; genus CAWDWA01. Next base: position 342,056 of record CAWDWA010000017.1, on the reverse strand, counting down.
TTTCCGCCCACTTCGAGGCTGCCTCGCGATCCCATTTCCCCTGTTCACCCGAACCGCAGGCAAACCGGATCGTGGCAGCGAAAACACTGGAGCTTAAAGCCAGAAGAGAACTAATCGCCACCAGAGCGAACCATCTGCCAAGGGATCGAATCACAGCCCTTAAGCGATGCGCTCGCCGACTGCTTGCTGTGTCGTTTGAATCAGGGGAGTAACAATAGTCGTGCATTATGTGGGGCATGGTTATGAACTTTCGGGGGCGTTATGCTTGGGGGGCATGGTTATGCTGTTAGGGGGATTTGTTCGTCATTTCACTCGACAACCCCTTAACTCGTCAACTAAAAATCATTCAGGGCGAAGAAAGAAGAAGAAAGAACCGAATCCATTTATTTTTTCGAAGGCGACGCGGTCCGTGGCTGTATGGATTTACACGGATTGTCCTCATTTAAATCCGAAAGGTAGTTGTAACAGACCGGGCCGATTGCCCGACGCACGGCAAAGTCCCAGTGAGTGCCGACTGCCAACGATGGAGTGCTGCTGCAATAACGGCCACAGGCGTTGCTTTCAGCACGCAAACCGATCCCGCGCACTTCACTGGCTCTATCACCCTGTCAACTGTGCAATCGATGAACCCGCGCTTCAAAAGGCCTCAACGTGAGCAGGCCTATTTTCGCAGCCGGATCCACTTCGTAATTACTGATCAGCACCGTGGCGTTCGAAAAGGAAATATGACTTGGCAACGCAAAAACGGGGCGGTTCTTCGTGAAGTTCAGAATCACAAGTAGACGATCCGCCTCCAGTGTTCGCGTGAATGCGTAAATTTCCTCGTGCGCGTCGAGGATGAGTTCATAGGCCCCGTGAACGATAACGGGGTTCTCTTTGCGCAGCCGGATCAGCTTCTGGTAATAGCGGAATATGGAATCCAGGTTCGCACGATCCGTTTCCACGTTGATCTCGCGATAGTTAGGGTTCACCCGCATCCACGGCGTACCCGTTGTGAAGCCGGCATTTTCGCTGTCATCCCATTGCACGGGAGTCCGCGCATTGTCCCGGCTCCGCGCGTAGATCATCTCCATCACGATTTGCGGATCCATTTTCTTCTCATCCACAAACTCCCGGTACATGTTCAGCGTCTCGATATCGCGATAATCCTCGATGGATTCGAATCGGACGTTGGTCATCCCGATTTCTTCACCTTGATACACGTACGGCGTTCCCTGCAGCATGTGAAGGAAGGTGCCAAGTAACTTGGCAGACTGGATGCGGTATTCGCCGTCGTCCCCGAAACGAGAGACCGGCCGCGCCTGATCATGGTTCGAAAGATACAGGCTGTTCCAGCCTCCGCGGGCCAGGTCGGTCTGCCAACGGGAGATCGAATGCTTCAGATCCATCAGGTGCAGGCCCTTGAGACCCCACTTTCCCAGCATGCGGGCATGTTCGATGTCGAGCTCCATGTGTTCGAACTGAAACAGCATGTTGAGCGCACCATGTTCCTCATGCGTGATATCAACCGCGTGCTCGGTCGTCGCCCCGGGAGTCTCGCCCACGGTGAGAATGTCGTACTTTGACAACACCTCGCGCTTCATCTCTCCCAGAAACTCCAGGAGTCGAGGCCCGTGCAGGAAGTATTCACCAGCGAACTGATGAGGGTCGCTGCTGCGAACCGGCGCGTCCGGTAGGCCGGGCGTCTTGGAGATCATATTGATAACATCCATACGGAACCCGTCGATGCCCTTCTCCAGCCACCAACGCATCATGGCATACACCTCCTCGCGCACCTTCGGATTCTCCCAGTTCAAATCCGGCTGCTTCTTCGAAAAAAGATGGAGATAGTATTCGCCGGTGTCCTCATCGGTACTGCCACGCCGAGCCGCTGAAATAAGAGGCCCAATTATTAGGCTCCCTTCCGTCCCGCCCCGGCCGCCAGATGTAATAATCGCGATACGGATTATCCTTCGACTTACGAGATTCCTGAAACCAGGGGTGCTCGTCCGACGTGTGATTGACCACGAGATCCATGACGAGCCTGATCCCTCTTTTGTGCATGCCCTCCAGCATTTCCTCCCAGTCCGCCAGGGTACCGAACTCTTCCATGATGTCCTGGTAATCGCTGATATCGTACCCGTTGTCGTCGTTGGGAGACTTGTAGACCGGAGATAGCCATACGACATCCACCCCTAACTCGTTCAGGTAATCAAGCTTACGAATAATCCCCCCCAGGTCGCCTATTCCGTCTCCATTGCTATCGCAAAAACTGCGCGGGTAGATCTGATAGACAACGCTTTTTTTCCACCACTTACTCGTCGGCGACGCGGCCAAACTAAGTTCTCTGTCCTGGTCATTTTGCGACTGGTTGGGGAATTCCGAAGGCATGCTTTTTCATAGCCCAGCCCTTCCCCGAAGCACAATGGGCAAAAGTACTTCCGGGCAAACTTTCCTCCCGGACCACACGACCCGCCGGAAACAGCAGAACCCAAGTCCCTCCCAATCTGCACGTTGCGTACTTGAGGCAAATTCTGAATGGCGCTTCGCGGCACGGACGACCTCGAAAAATTGCCCTCGTGAAAGTACAAGAGGAAAAACGTTCAAAAAAAATTCAAAAAAATATTTTTTTTCTTGTCTTCTCTGCTCCCGAGACGGCATGAACTAAGTCCTCATATGTATACACAACCCAACCAATGGATTCACAACCTTCTATGAAACTACCAAAAATTCCCCGCAAACCATGGTTCCTAAGCCTGCTTGCCGGTGCTGCCTGCCTCAGTGCGACCAGTGTGTTCGCCCAGGTAACCGCAATGGATATGGAGGCCGAAAGGGCTGAATTGCAGCAACAGCAAGCGGATCAGCAAGCACGAATCGATGCGCTAGAGTCTAGAATGCGCGCGATGGAATCGAGTGGCCATGCGGAAGTCTCCGTTGAAGGCAAGAAGATGATGGTCACGCCGTGGCCGGACCTCGACACGTTTACCCGCAACCTCGCGTGGCATACTTACGTCCGTGCCGGTGCCGGATTCTGGGGCAATGGCCTCGGTCAGACTGGCAGTATTAACCTTCCCGGGGTTAATGGCCGCATGCGTCTCGGTAACGAGAACGACTTCTACATGGAAACTGGCCCGGAACTCTCGCACATTATCGGCGAGGAACCTGACGACATCGATGTCGGCTTCAAGTTGACCATGCAGTTCTTCAACGGCGTGGATAAGCGGACCATGAATCTCAGCAACGAGGAATTCCAGGTCGGCATCGTGGAGACTTACATGACAGCAAAGAACGTCTTAGCGAGTGATCCCGGTGCTACCTTCTGGGCCGGACTGCGCTTCTACGACCGGTACGACATTCACCCACAGGACTACTTCTTCGTGGGCACGGCCGGCATGGGCACTGGTATCACGGACTGGGATGTGGGTATCGGAAAACTTAACATCGCCTACTTCGGCGCGATCGAATCCGGCGCCGGCCAATTCTGGTTTGGCCCGGATCGATTCACAAACTTCACGTTTCTTGAAAACGACGGCTTTGCCACGGGTGATCTCTATAGACATATCCTCGATATCCGTCTCGGAGAGATCGGCTTCCTTGGCGGCAAGCTGAAGCTGTTGCTCGAGGGAGCCTATCAAATGGGCGGCGATTTCACCACCGACAAAGGTGGTTTCGGCCATGCGGGAGAAGCCTGGGGCGTTGGTGGCGGTGCTATTCAGACATGGGGGGATGTTGCCGAGCTGCACTGGGTTCAGGCGGCGTTAATGTATGGATACGGCATCGTCGATTGGAGACAGCAGTTTGGCGTTCAAATGGGCAGGCTCAACAATGCCTATAACGCCGCTCTCACGCGCGACGACGTTCCAGCGGATGAATTCCAGTTCGAGAATATCGACTTCTACCAGAACCAGCAGGAAGCAACTGCCAACGTCTTCTGGATCATGACTCCTTCGGACAACTTCACCATGGGCACCTGGGTCACCGGGACTTATGAAGATCAAGGTTACGATCCCTACCTCAGAAAGGCCGATGGCACACTCTTGAGGGGGTCGGGAGACCAGTGGCAGGCCACCGCAGGCATCAGACCCTACCTGTGGCTCTCGGGACCGTTTGCCATTCAGGCATCGATCGGTGGCGAGTATATTTCGAACAGTCGTGGTGGCTCTGCGGACAACTTCGACTCCGAAGGTTGGCTTGGAGTATTCACCATTGCCCCGACTCTCAAGCCACGTGGCGGCTTCTATACGCGGCCTGAATTGCGCCTGTTCGCAACCTACTCCGTTTGGAACAGCGGTATGAAAGGGCAGGTTGGGTATAATGATCCCGACGCAACGAGTGCCTGGATCTTCGGATTCCAGGGTGAAATCTGGTTCTAAGCGCATCTGACTTAAACGCTACAGAAACCTCAAACCAAAGGAGCGCACGCACTCAAGCGTGCGCTCTTTTTTTTCGTCCATTGCCATGCTCGCGGCGCAGGAAATTCCAAACATTTTGCTCTGCGGTCAGGCTGCCCGAACTTGTAACTCCTTGCACCGGTAGAACATTTTTCCCGCACACCGGCAAAAAAGTGAATCTCCAATGCCCGCGCTTGCATTTGAATCCCACCGGTGAAATTTGGCGTCCCGAAAACGCATCAAGACCAAACTGCCACATGTCTGAACCTGCCCGTCAAGAGGCCTTCCGCCCGCAATTCCATTTCACTCCGGACAAGAACTGGATGAACGATCCAAATGGGCTGGTCTATTACAAGGGGGAATACCACCTCTTCTACCAGTACAACCCTTTCGGCAATTCATGGGGACACATCAGCTGGGGGCATGCTGTCAGCCGGGACCTGGTCCACTGGACGGAACTGCCTGTAGCACTTCCAGAGGAAGGGAGGATAATGATCTACTCCGGCTCTGCCGTGGTTGATTCGGCCAACACAAGTGGTTTTGGAAAAGGCGCGGTACCTCCCCTCGTCGCAATTTATACGGGACACAATTACGATGCGGGGGAGCATCGGTGGTGGGAGGATCAGAGGCTCGCCCACAGCACGGATAAAGGCCGAACATGGACGCAGTTTTCCGGCAACCCCGTGATCGATCCCGGTCTGCCGGACTTTCGCGATCCCAAGGTCTTCTGGCACGAGCCCACAAACCGTTGGGTCATGGCAGTCGTCCTCCCCAACGATAAAAAGGCGCGCTTTTACGCTTCGCCCGACCTCAGGCATTGGGAGCCACTGAGTGATTTTGGGCCCGCCGGGGCATTTCATGATCCGATCATCTGGGAATGCCCGGATCTCTTTCCCCTCGAAGTCGAGGGAGAATTGGGCGTTAGAAAATGGGTGCTGATTGTCAGTATCAATACCGGAGGCCCGGCAGGCGGATCCGGCATGCAGTATTTCGTAGGCGAGTTCGACGGAAAACAGTTCATCACGGATTCATCGATTCCCCCTGACAGCGCCTTGTGGCTGGATTATGGCAGTGATTTCTACGCAGGAGTCACATGGTCCGACATCCCGGAATCGGACGGGCGACGCATTCTGATTGGTTGGATGAGCAACTGGAATTACTCCCGCGAAGTCCCGACCTCTCCCTGGCGCGGGGCGATGACGGTGCCCCGTTCACTCACGCTTGCACGCACAGAGGAAGGACTTCGACTGATCCAAAAACCCGTCGACGAGTTGTGCAGGCTCCGCCGGAAGGAACCCCTGGTATTCTCCGGAGGATCGTTTGCCGAGGCCGTCGAGTGGCTAGCACAAACGGGGAATCTTCCCGAACTACTGGATGTAGAGATGCGTTTCTCGGATCTATCAGATGAGACGCCGTTCTTAATCAAGATTGAAACGTCAGCGGACGAATTCACCACCATTGAAATTGATCCACAACGCGGCAGTCTCATTTTGGACCGCAGCCGCGCCGGCCTGAAGGATTTCCATCCGACTTTCTCCGCATCAACCAGGCACGAAGCTCCGATTCACCTTCATGACGGCAGGCTTGCCATTCGATTTTTGCTCGATGTCTCATCGGTCGAAATTTTCACGCAAGACGGAAGAACCGCGCTAACCGACCTGATTTTTCCACATGGCGCCGAACGCTCGATCAGTTTTAGCCCAGAGGGGGGAAGTCCCTTCTCAACGCCCAAAGTAGACGGCATTACCATCCATATCCTCCACTCGGCAGCGACGCGATGAATCAGTGTAGTCGTTATCATGCCGGTCGTGCTGCGGAATATCGCGCCCGGAAGGTTTGATGGACTCCGCGCCAAACGGGCCATCGAAGTAAACGATACCGGTAACGGCGCGATCATTGAAAATATTGCGCGCTACCAATCACGCAGGCTCAGGAACTGCCCGAGATATGCCCTCGCCTCTCACCCTCCCAATTTGACATGTCAACCAGACCAGACCAGACGATGACTGTTTTGTGAAAGTTATCAACGTTCAGGAGGCGAAAACGCATCTGTCCCGGCTGATTGACGCCGCCGCGGCCGGAGAAAGCATCCTTCTCGGCAAGCATGGGAAACCTTTGGCAAAACTAACGGCCTATGCGCCGGAGACCGAGGAGCGCCCCCTTGGAGGCTTCGAGGGAAAAATTCGGATTTCGCCCGATTTCGATGATGAAGATCCGCGGATCAACCGGATGTTTCAGGGTGGATGAACTACCTGCTCGACACCCATGTCTTCCTTTGGATGCTCTCCGCGCCAGATCGATTGAACCCGGAGGCAGTGTCCGTGATCAGGAATCCCGACAGAGCAGTTTTCGTGAGCGCGGCGACAGCAGTGGAAATCGCAATCAAGCAGGCTTTGGGCAAGCTCGAAGCACCGGGAAATCTTGGAGAGGAAATCGGCTGTCGAGGCCTCGGCGAATTGCCGTTGCGCTATGTTCACGGCGAACGGATGCGGTTGCTGCCCGGTCACCATGCTGATCCCTTCGATCGCATGTTGCTCGCGCAAGCAGTGGAAGAAGATCTCACCATCGTCACGCACGACCGAAAATTCGAACCCTATCCGGTAAAGATTCTCTGGACGTAAGGTGCACAGAGTGGCGCACGGAACGAATAAATGATGACGGATGACGCGTGTCGTCGCGGCGAGGAAGGTGGAGTTCAATCAAAAGAATGTTCCGAAATGCCGACGGACCGCCGCTACAGGCTCTTTTTCGATGCTTACAGAGCGCCGAAAACGCCGAAGGCGCGGAATCCCATAGCCCAGCCCAACGGGCTAGGGTTACAATCGGTCGAGTTCTGCGGCCTGAAGGGCTGCGATACACGACAAGCGCCACACCATGCCGCAATCGCTCAGCTAGCATTCTTACGCACCTGGTTTTCATACCGCCGATTGCTCGAACGTTATCAGATTCTCCACGATGGACGGTATGTTTGGGATTAGGAATCACCCGAGGCGGGCTTGCGGATGGCCGACGGGTGAGACAGCAATCCCGGCCCTACAGGCCGGATTCTTCTTTGATTGTGAACCCAGCCCGTTGGGCTGGGCTGCGGGATCTCGCGCCTTCGGCGCTTTAAGACAGGCACACTTCAGTCAGCGCTATGCGTGCGCAGAAACGGAAAAGACCTTTTATCAATGCTCTAAAGAACCTTCCGAAAAGCGTCACTCGCCTCGCTTTGCACCCGTCGTCCCTTCCATATCCGCGATCGCCCACTTGAGCGGCTCCTGCGAGACCTGGATGAAACCGCGGTTTGGTCGGTCGAAGTCAATGATGATGAGCATCACAGCCGCGAGGACCACTGTCAGCGCGCTCATTCGCCAGCGGCTCATAAAGCCACAGAGACCGGCATTGAATCCAGCGACAGCGAGCGCTGCTGCCGCCACGAAGACCAACATCCAGATAACCGGGGAAGGCAACCGGTCGATCGTCACCGCAAGTCGTACGGTGTGCTCGTCGATCACTTCGTTGACTGACGCAGCGAGCAACGCCTCGATCGGGCCGGCCTGTTTCGATCCGACAATTAGCCGGATCAACGGCCAGAGGCGCGACTGCGCTTCCATTGAACGCTCAATAACAGCCATCGCCCCGGCACGCGTCGACCACTCTTCGGACGAAATCACGCGCGTTCGGGCATAGTTCAAAATCGCACGTTGAAGCGCTGCAGCGTCTTCTCCTTGGACGAGCCCAGCTCTCAGATAGGCTGTCCCGAGCGCATTCGCCTCGGCGACCACAGTCTGCTTGCGCTGCATGTAACGGTTCACGGATGAGCCATAGGTAAAGGCAAGGATTAACCCGAGCAGCGCGAACATGGACGTCAACACCACCCCGCCGCCGCCGGCATCTGCGTCAACAATACGCTTTCTCCGCGCGAGCCCGATCCGATAGCCCGCCTCCAGACTGACAAGCAGCACGGCAATGAACCCGAACGCCGCCACTCCTATGGATAGTTCGTAGATGAAGGGCAGCCGGATATTATGAAACATTATCGTCCCGAAATTATCAGGAAAAGCATCACCCCTGTAACTCGAGTTCAAATCAAGAGGAAGTGAAAAAAGGGTGGTGGAGAAAGCAAAGGCAGAGCACGGGAATTTCGCGCGCTAAGCGATTTCTGCTTTCCCCTGTTTCAGGAATTCTGAAAGACAACCTCAGACCTCCTAATCTAGCTCTGTAGTGGAAGGGAGGCGAGGAATTACAATGAGCCAAAGTTTGAGGTGCAGGCGCCCTGTTGCGGGGCTGACTTTTTGAGCGCGAGGCGGCGAAAGAGAGGGCATGCCACAGGTACAGCTTCCGGTTTTTCCGCACGGAGTGACCGGCAGCCCGTTAAAATAAATCACCCTCCCATCGCGTCCAGAGTTTCTCAAAAGGGAGCACGATCTTTGCCGGGTACAGCTGGCCATCGACCCCTTCCCTCTTCGCCTACTTCCGCGATCCACGGGATTCAGCGCACGGAATCTGCGCCTCTTCATAAGATATCTGGCGGAGGAGACATCCGTGCGCCGGATTCATATTCTGGGATTCAGTGCAGGGACGCGGCTCGTGATCGATGCACTGCATCAACTATCGATGTCGCGCGGATCTGGTAGCAACGTCGGCGCGTTGCGCCGTCAGCGGATTGGGCAAGTCGTGCTGGTCGCGAGCGACGTGGATCGGCAGCAGTTCGGGAACTATCTGGCAGACGGTCTGCTCGACGTGCCGGAAACGCTGACTGTCTACATGTCCGAAACCGACAGCGCGTTGGGGTTTGCCAACTTTCTTTTCACGCGCTATCGGCTCGGGCAGCTTCTGGATGAATCGACCCTCGATCCTGGTGTTCGAAACTACCTCCGGGATGTAAAGAATCTCGTGCTGGTGGATGTCACCGGCGCGGAAGGTTACCGGAAGTCGAATGGTCACAGCTACTTCCGCTACAGTCCGTGGGTGAGCGGCGATGTGCTCTTGACGCTGCTGGCCGCAATTCCACCCGAGAAACGCGGGCTGGTCCGGGAACCCGGTTCACTGGTGTGGAAATTCCCCAAAGACTACTCGCAACGCCTCGAGAAGTTGGCTGCGGAGTAATTGCGTGGACGTGCAATCGCAAGCGAATCACTTTTCTCGCGCCACGTCGGCCACATCGTTATAAAGCTGGTCTCCAAAGCCGCGGTAAATCTTCTTCGCCGGTTGACCTTCCGCATCCCTCTTCGTCCGAACCTGCAGAGCGCAATGAGACGATCAAGCAAAGGTGGATGGCGCGGCGGAGCGCGCCATCCACCTTGCGAGAATTCTCATTTCATGGTGAAGGGTTGTGGTGGTTGAGCGGCTTCTTAATGAGATTTGATCTCATTCTTGTGTTGCGTCGTTTGGCGCTCCCGCTAGAAACAAACTCCATTGAGACGCAATCTCAATTTAATCCGCGGAGAAACAAAACACCACTCAAACCTGAACGAACAATCCAATGCAATTCCGCTCCATCCTAATAAAGAGGTTCTTCAAAGATTCTTCCGGGGTGCCGACGGTCAAAGACCGCTGTTATAGGCGTCGTTTCATCGCTCTACGAGCACCGATACGCAAACAGCATTTGAGAGATGCTCTAGTCCCGATCCTCCTCGGTTTCGCAATGGCGGCCTCGTCCAGTAATGCGAGCGAACTCGTGGAATCCAAGGAAATCGTCGAAATCGTCGAATCGGCGGAACCAGAGCCGCTCTTCGAGTTCAAAATCACCACAGCCTGGGACAGCCGCTATGTCTCCGAAGGCCGCGACAATTTGGACGGCGACAGCCTCTTCGGAGCAACCATCGAAGCCGCCTACGTCGGACTGCCTTTCGGAGCAATCACATTCGGCACATGGTATGCTTGGACACCCGCGTCCCGGGCCTATTCGGAGTTGAACATTTGGGCGGAATATCGTTTCGAGATTGGTAATTTCGAGGCCTACGCGGGCTATACGCACCTCCGGTTCTATCCCTTCGACGTGCACGAAAACGAGATCGGAGCCGGCGCGGCATACGGGCTACCACTAGACTTCACTGTTGGAGGCGACTGTTACTATTCTTTCTTCACTGACGGTTCCTTTTTCGAGCTCTTCCTCGAACGCGAATGCAAAGTCGCTCAATGGCTCCTGCTGACCCCTACCGTGTTCATGGGCTTCAACGCCGGCTATAGGCCAGAGGGCCACGACGGCGCAAACAATGTCACCGCGGTTCTCGATGCGACTGTTCCCATCAACGACAACATCGAGGTCGCGGGATACGTTGCCTACAACTGGGCGATCGACTCCGACGCAGCCCGGCACCCAGGCGATGAGTCGCTCAAAGATTTCTTCTTCGGCGGTGTGGGCCTTTCCCTCTCTTTCTAATGACCGGAAAACTAATCGAAATCATGCAACCAGCGAGTTGTACGTGGACTACTTTGAAGGGGCACCGGACCGGCATCATCAACAATCCGAAGACATTCCCGAACATCGACAAGCATCGCATCGTCGAACTGAACGAGAGAGGCGAGGAGAATATCAGCGCAGGCTCCCAGGCTATCGAGTTCCTGCTCCGGGGCCAGGACCGGAGCACCGCGGGGCCTGGCGACCGTCCAGTCACAGACTTCACTACCGCAAAAAACGCTGATCGTCGTAAAAGTCGCTATCTCGAATCACTCTAAAGCGCACTTGAAATTGAGACAGCATCTCAATAAATAAAGGAACATCGCGTAGTTGCTGCGGAACGCACTGGAACTCTCCGAGGAATCACAAAAAACATGAAAATCTTCTCCATATTAGCAACGCTCCTCGTCGTCACATCCCTTCAAGCCGAGGAACTCACGCTCTACAGCCATCGCCACTACCCGAGCGACGACGCACTCTTTGCGAAATTCACCGAGCAGACCGGCATCAAGATCAACGTCGTGAAGGCTGGTGCTGACGAACTCATCGAACGTGTCAAGGCGGAGGGCGACAACACTGCCGCCGACATTCTCATTACCGCCGATGCAGGGCGTCTGGAGCGGGCGAAAGCTGCCGGGGTCCTCCAGCCTGTGGAGTCCGAAATTCTAGCAACCCGTATCCCAGCGAACCTCCGCGATCCCGAAAACCAGTGGTTTGGGTTTGCCCTTCGCGCCCGCGTGCTCGCCTACGCGAAGGACCGCGTAAAACCCGAGGATCTTTCCACCTACGAAGCCCTCGCCGGGCACGAGTGGAAGGGCCGCATTCTCGTACGTTCCTCTTCGAACATCTACAATCAGTCCCTGCTCGCCTCGATCATCGCCGCAAACGGCAGCGAAAAGGCGCTTAAGTGGGCAGAGGCCGTGCGGAACAACATGGCGCGTCCCCCGCAGGGCAGTGACCGTGATCAGGTGCGGGCGGTGGCAAAGGGACTCGGCGACGTAGCGATCGTGAACACCTACTATATCGGTCTGCTCGCGACATCGGACGAAGCGTCGGACCGGGAAGCAGCCGAGGCGGTGGCAATCTTCTTCCCGAACCAGGAAGATCGCGGCACCCATGTCAATGTCAGCGGCGCGGGCGTGACGAAGGCCACCAGGAATAAAGAAGCCGCCCTGAAGTTCCTCGAATTTCTTGCGTCGGACGAAGCGCAGAAGTCGTTCCCGCAGGCAACATACGAATACCCTGTCGTTGAGGGCATTGAATGGTCCGACCTCCAGAAGGGCTGGGGTGAATTCAAGGCGGACGACCTGAACCTCTCGAAGCTCGGCGAGTTCAATGAGGAGGCCGTGATGATCTTCAACAAGGCCGGCTGGGAGTAGTTTGGCTGCGTCCTTGCGCGTCCGGATTCGGCGGGAGGCGGATTTTTGGTCCGCCTCGACACTCGTCATTGCGGCATTGATCCTGGTACCGCTGTGCACTGCGCTCTCGGGTCTGTTTCGGGCCGGACCTCGATGGTCGCATGTTGCCGAAACGGTGCTCGCAGGATACGCGGTGAACACCGCGATCCTCGTCGTGGTGGTCTCGACACTCACGCTGGTCATGGCCGTTCCTTCGGCCTGGTTGGTCTCGGCGTTCGAGTTTCCTGGCCGCCGGTTTTTCGAGTGGGCGCTCGTACTTCCATTGGCGATTCCCACCTACGTCGCTGCATTCGTTTATTTCGAGATTCCCGAAAGGGCGATTCCGCTGCTGGTCTGGATCCGGCTGAACGCCTCGCCAGATATATTCCAGGTAGCAGAGATCTTGCTTCGATACGGAGTGCTAGCCTTCGCGATGGCCGGCGTGCTCTACCCGTATGTTTTCGTCACGACGCGCGCGTCGTTTTCCCGTCAGAGCCGTGCGGTGATCGAAGCGGCACAGACGCTCGGCAGCCGCCCCACTACGACCTTTTTCCGTATCGCGCTGCCCCTCGCGCGTCCGGCAGTAGTCGCCGGCACCAGTCTCGTCGTGATGGAAGTCGTGAACGACTACGGTGCCGTGAATTATTTCGGGGTGCCGACGCTCACCGAAGGCATCTTTCGCACCTGGTTTGGACTTGGAGACCGGGCCTCTGCGCTGAGGCTCGCAGGGCTCGTGATGCTCGCGATCCTCGCGGCGCTCTTTTTCGAGCGTCTCCACCGTGGACGGGCTCAATTTGCAGAGCACTCGGCGGATTCAACCCCCCTCGCCCGGCGCCGCCTCAGCCGGCGTGGAGCTGCCGCCGTGCTCACAATTTGCACGCTGCCCCTGATTCTCGGATTTGCGTATCCGACAGTGCGGCTGGCCGCCTGGGCATGGCCGCTCCTGGACAGCGTGCTCACGAGCGAATTCTGGCGGCAGCTAAACCGGAGCCTTTTTCTATCACTGAGCACGGCTGCTACCATGACGATCATCGCGCTGCTATTCGCCTATAGCCTGAAACTGCACCGCTCGCGCGCGCTCCACGGAATCAGCCGCTTCGCCACGCTCGGCTATGCTACTCCAGGTGCCGTCGTTGCAGTCGGAGTGATGGTCGTTCTCGGTGCGATCGACCATTTCGGTCCCAGCCGGTCCGATGGAGGTTCGTTCTATCTCAGCGGCACGATCTACGCCATCGGATTCGGCTACCTCGTCCGGTTTCTCTCAGTCGCTTTCCATCCGGTGCAATCCGGCATGATACGGTTCTGCGGACGCATGGACGAGGCTTCCCGACTTCTCGGTTGTCCTCCGGTTGCGACGCTCTTCCGCATCAATCTTCCGCTGCTGCGCGGCACACTTATCGCCGCGACAATGCTGGTGTTTGTGGACATTCTAAAAGAGCTTCCTCTCACTATGATCCTGCGTCCGGCCAACTTCGAAACTCTCGCGACCACCGCCTTCGGGCTTGCGAAGGAGGGCCGCATACACGAATGCGCGGTACCCTCGCTCCTGATCATCGCCGTTGGCGCGATGGGTCTGGCCGTGCTCAACCATTTCATGCGCCCGATTTCCCGTGAGTTCCACCCTTGAGTATCTTGGCGTCTCCAAGACGTATCCACGAGGCGAGTTTCCGGCGGTATGCGCCGTGGATCTGCGAGTGAAAATGGGCGAGACGCTTGCGCTCGTGGGCGAAAGCGGCAGCGGGAAGACAACACTGCTCCGGCTCGCAGCCGGCCTCGAAGCGCCGGACGCGGGTGAGATCCGAATCGCGGGCAAAACTGTGGCCAGCGATCGCGTGTGGATTCCTCCCGAGCGGAGGAAGATCGCCATGGTGTTCCAGGACGGTGCGCTGTTCCCGCATCTTACGGTCGAGAACAACATCGCCTACGGCGTCCGCGGCAAGACCCGCACTCAGCGCAGGTCCATCGTGCAATTCATGCTCGCGATGGTGGGTTTAAACGGGTTCCAGCTTCGCTTCCCACACGAGCTCTCGGGTGGCGAACGCCAACGGCTCGCCCTGGCGCGCGCGCTCGCACCGCAGCCCGCAGTGGTCCTGCTCGACGAACCCTTCTCCAATCTCGATCCTTATTTGCGCCGCTCACTCCGCGATGAGGTGCGCCGCATTTTCGAAAAGCTCAAGGCGACCTCAATCATCGTGACTCACGACACCGACGATGCCCTGATCGTCGGCGACCGCATCGCCGTCCTCCGAAAGGGCCGCATCGAGCAACTCGGCACGAAATCGGATGTTTATCACCGTCCGCTCAATGGATACTGCGCCCGCCTTTTCGGTCCCGCCAACTTCGTGCCTTGCCTCGGGGGAAATGGCGAACGCTGGGTACGGCCCGAGGACATGGCGTTGCTCGACCAACAGAAACCGGCGAGTGTGCCGGTTCGCATCGAGCGCATCCGCGACGCGGGACGCCACCTTGAGGTTTTGGCGCGACCGCTGCCGTGGTCGTCAGGACCTGCTGGGGAATGGCTGCTTAAGGTACCCCCCGGGCATCACGCTCGCGCCGGGGACCGCAAGTGGGTGCACATCCGTGATATCGACTGACGAAGTTGAACGCGGAGTCCGGCGTGCAACAACGCAATCTTCGCGAAGGAGACTCTTTTTCACCATTTGCCCGCCGCGGCACAACACGGACAAGACGACTTGACCGGCTTCCGAAGAGACGAGCCGATCGCACTCGAAGACGAATGGATCCTGGTTTTCGGTGCCGATGAACTTCCGGCGAAAGGATAAGCCATCGCTCCCATCGCGCCGAAGATTCCTTACTCACCCTTTTCTCCAGAAGGGAGCCTGAAGGCTTGACAGTGGCGGCTCGAAAATGCAATAGGCTGAAGATTCATTTCCACATGACGTACAGCTGGCGGAATCGGGCGAGCTGTCTCCTCCATTCGGCCTCGTCGATTTGGATTATTGGAAGTCAATATGGCCATGGAATCGCTTCGCATCTTTGTGTCGTCGCCGGGTGACGTAACAGAGGAGCGCATCATTTCCAAACGTGTATTGGACCGTCTTGCCGATCGCTTCCGCGATGTGATCCACATCGAAGCAGTCTTCTGGGAGCACGAACCGCTCCTGGCCAGCCAGACATTTCAAACTCAGATCATCTCTCCCGCAAACGCAGACATCGTGATCTGCATCCTCTGGTCGCGCTTGGGGACTCGATTGCCAAAGAACATTGTGCGGGCAGACGGATCCGCCTACGCGTCGGGAACGGAGTACGAATTCGAGACCGCTCTGGAAGCCGCCCGAAGCAGAGGAGCGCCTCAGCTTCTGATCTATCGCAAGACGATCAAGCCCTATGTGAGCCTCGACGACAGCCGGGCGGCACGTGCCGCCCTGGATCAAAAGGAAGCTCTCGATGCATTCCTGAAAAAGTGGTTTCACGATGCCGATGGAGCACTCAAAGCAGCATTTCACACCTTTGATGAACCGTCGGCATTCGAACGCGACTTGGAGGAGCATCTGCAAAAGTTGATCGAACAGCTTATTGAAAGACTTGGTCACGCAGTGCTTCCCATGACAGCCCAAATCGAAAGTGGGCTACGTAGCGAAATTCGTAATCCCTTTCGTGGGTTGGACATTTTCGACGTGGAACACGCGTCGATCTTTTTCGGTCGAACGCGAGCCGTCAGCGAAGTGCTGGGTGCTCTCCGCCAGCAGTTCGCAAATGAAAAGGCATTTGTGCTCGTGCTGGGAATGAGCGGCTGCGGCAAGTCGTCGTTAGTGCGCGCGGGTGTGTTGCCTCTCTTGACGCAGGCGGGCATCATCCAAAGGACGTCGCTGTGGCGCCGCGCGATTCTGCGTCCCAGCGACTCGACCGGCGACGTATTTCACGGTTTGGCGGCGGCACTCGTACGCCCTGACGCGTTACCGGAACTGACGTCCGATGGAGCGACGCAGCTAGAAATCGCGCAGATTCTGCGTGAAGACCCCAGAAGTGCTGCAGTTTTGGCAAAGGGTGCTCTTTCGCAGGCGGCGGGAGCCGCGCAGATCGCGGAAGGCAAAGAGATTCAGCCGCGCGCAAAACTGGCGATCGTCGTCGATCAATTCGAAGAGCTATTCACACTCGAATCCGTCACTGCGAAACGACGACGCGATTTTGTTGATGTTCTCGTCTCGCTGGCGTGCAGCCGCCGAGTGTGTGTGATCGCCACGCTGCGCAGCGACTTTTATGCCCGCTGCGCGGAGCTTCCCCAATTGGTTTGGTTGAAGGAAGGACCGGGACAGTACCGACCTCCTTCCGCCGACGCGTGGGGAATTCGCTCAAATGATTCGCCGTCCGGCCCAATGCGCAGGCCTGCGATTTGAACGCCATCCCGAGACCGGCGAGGGACTCGACGAGCATTTGCTCGATTCGGCAAGTCATGAACTGGCCAGCCTGCCCCTGTTGGAGTTCACCCTGGAGGAACTCTACAAACAGCGAACCGATGATAACACGCTTACGTTTGAAGCCTGTCGACGGCTAGGTGGCGTCGCGGGTTCATTAGGACGCCGCGCAGAGGAGGTTTTTGCTAGGTTGGACAACCGCGTCAGGGCGGCGTTGCCTGCCGTTTTTCGGCAACTGGCGACGATTCGCGGCAGCGAAGATACCGTGCCGGCCCGCAGGCGCGTATCTCTGGAACGGTTGCGAGAACATGACGAAACTGCTGCCATCGTTGATGCCTTCGTCGAAGCGCGGCTGTTCACCACGGACCGGACTGACGACGGCGCGCCCGTCGTGCGCGTGACCCACGAATCGTTGTTTACGCAATGGCGAGCCTTGCAGGAATGGCTGGAACGTGACCGGGAGTTCTTGAGGATTCGAAGTCGGATCAGCACCGCCACGGAGCGCTGGCTGGAAGAGAATCGCGGAGCTGATTTGCTGTTGCAGGCTGGAAAGCCCTTACAAGAGGGAATGCAATTGATTGAGGCGGGATTCGAACTATCCACCAAAGAAGCCGCGTTCATCAGAGCGTCACTGCGTCAGGCGAGGCGCCAAACGGCTCTAAAACGGAGCGCAGTTGCCGCGATGCTGCTTTTGACGATTTGCGCCTTGGCCGGAGGCCTGGTGGCAAACAATCAGCGACTACGAGCCGACCGCGCCAATTTGAAGCTGCGGAAGACGGTCGATGAAAAAACACGGCTTGCAGAGGAAAAGAAAAAACTGGCGGAGGCCGAACGGGAAGCACGCATCAAGATCGAAGACAACTTGAAAGCCAACCGCCGGTTCCTCAGCCAACTTGTGGGCGCAGTCACATCGGACATCAGTTTTACCGATCCTCAGTTCCTTCATGACCTTGCAAATACGAAAACACCACTGGGGTTGATTCTTTTTGCCGGCGGAATGATCGAGACGGACCCGGATCAGGCAGCCGCGGCTCTTCGGCAGGTCATCGCATATGACCCCGAGATCTCGGTAGCGCATGAATGGCTTGGCCGTGCTTTGGCGAGGAAGGGTGACCTTGAACCGGCAATATCATCGTTCCACCGGGCTTCCCGACTCGAGCCTGACAATGCAACCTTCCAGAATGATCTGGGTTACTACGTCTATTTCGAGCACGGGCAGTATGACAAAGCCGCGGAGGAATTTCGCAATGCGATTGAGATCAATCCCAATTACGCCCTGGCTCATGCCAACCTGGGACAAACGCTGGCCAAACTCGGCACAATCGAAGAAGCCGCAGCCGCTTACCGCCGAGCAATCCGACTGCAACCCAACAATGTCTTTTTCCAGAACAATCTTGGCTACAACGTCTATCTGGAACACCAGCAGTATGACAGAGCCGCGGAGGAATTTCGCAACGCGATTGAGATCGATCCCAATTACGCCCTGGCTCATGCCAACCTGGGACAAACTCTGGCCAAACTCGGCACAATCGAAGAAGCCGCAGCCGCTTACCGCAGAGCAATCCAACTGCAACCCAACAATGTCTTTTTCCAGAACAATCTTGGCTACTACGTCTATCTGGAACACCGGCAGTATGACAAAGCCGCGGAGGAATTTCGCAGGGCGATTGAGATTGATCCAAAGTATGGCACCGCTTATTCAAATCTGGGATCATCTCTGCTGCAGCTTGACCGCATCAAGGAATCGATACAAGCATGTCGTCGGTCCACCGAACTCGAGCCCCGGAACGACTGGTTTCAGAAGCGCCTGGGCGACGCCTTGATGGCCGGTAGAGATTTTGGTGAGGCTGTTCACGCATACCATAAAGCTGTCGAAATCGCTCCGGCCTACGCTCCCTACTATGACAATCTAGGCCTGGCTCTGCTGATATTGGAACGCGACTCAGAAGCCGCCGACGCGTTTCGTCAAGCCGCCGAACTGGCACCTCAGGACGCGAGAATCCAGGCTAACTTTGTTGAGGCCTTACTAATTTCCGGTGACGCCCGATCAGCGCTTCAACAACTATCGGCCAGTGAAGCCGTGATGCAGCAGGGCGATTTCTCTTTGCTGCGCCAATACTATCAGTCCGTCGCACTGCGACTTCTCAACGAGAACGCCGCCGATGCTGAGAACGTCTTGCATCAGCAGCTCGCCCGTGCCGAGCACGCGAAACTTCGCTGGGATTTCACGAGCATCGATAAGTGGATTGAGCGTGCCGAATGCACAGAGGAAATGAAAGTTCGTCTACGCAGCTTGACCGAGGCCATGAAGGTACATTTCCGGTCGGCTCACCAGTCGGTGCCGACGCAGAGCGCCGGGCAATAATGGGAAGAAAATCGAATACTTCCCACTCGGCCACCTCTCCGCTGAATTGTAACCCGTCACGCATAATGCGCAGCGCCACGTTTCCTTGAAAGGCGAACTTGGGCTGGTCGCGCGGGACGGAACATGTGTATCGTCACACCTGTGAGATCTCACAGGCAGCAATCCCGACTTCTTCTTCCGACAGACTTGCGGCGATTCGCTCAAAACTTTTCATTTTGCGGGAATGGTTTCCGGAAGCGCTTCACCTGTCGGTAGATTTCAGAAACGCATTCTCGCCTGCTCCGACCTGCGACGAACGTGGTTGCAAATTCTCCCTTTTTCCCTCGCGACGAGATCAGCCGTAGCGATCGTTCTGCTTCCAGTTCTCGCGACCATCTTACGTTTGGTTCTGAGCCTTCAGGGGCAACGCACCCTCAGCGACCAGGAGATCTTGTTCTTCATCCTGAGTCCGATGGGATTGGCAACGCTGGTGCTGCTCGGCGGCTTCTGGATCGGCATCGCATTCATCGAGCAGGCCGGTATCATGATGATCGGTTTCGGTGCTGCGGAAGGGAAGCGAGTCACGTGGCTACGCGCGCTTCGCTTCGTAGTCGCAAAACTACATGTTATCCTGCTCCTTGGCTGCCATCTGCTCGCGCGCGCACTTTTGCTGGCGGCACCCTTCCTCGCAGCTTCGGGAGGCGTGTTCTGGTTGTTCCTGCACGAGCACGACATCAACTACTATCTCGAAAACCGGCCACCGGAATTCCTTTTGGCCGCAGGAATCATCGGCCTCCTCCTCGCCGTTCTCGCAATCCTGCTAATACGAAGGATCACGAGCTGGCTGTTTGCGCTTCCCTCAGTGCTGTTCAGTGGTCTTGCGCCGCCTGCAGCGATCCGACGGGCTATCGCAGACTCGCGCGGACATCTCGGAGAATTGTGTGGCTGGATGCTCGCGTGGATTGTCTGTGGAGCCGTGGCATCGGCGGTAGTGACATGGGCCATCGGGATTTTCGGCAAGATGCTTCTTTCGCTAACATTCGCTTCCCTGTACCTGACTGCCGTGACGATCGCCGGGATCGGGTTCGCGACGCTTCTGGCGAATATTTCCATCGCGCTCTTTGCGGCAGCCCTTTTCGCCCTGGTCTTCACGCGTCTCTATCGGGCGTATTCAGGCCCTGGAAAACTCGATGACCGCTGGGCCTCTCCCAATTCTCTGGTGGACCGTAATGGCAAGCGTATCCCGGGCAAAGGCCTTCTCGCGGCCGGCGCGGCGGCATTCATTCTGGCAACGGTGGCCGCGACACTGATTGCATCCAACCTTGGAACCGAAGAATTTCCTCTGATTATCGCACACCGCGGCGCGACTTCAAAGGCGCCGGAGAACACCATGGCGGCGATCCGCGGGGCGATCGCCGACCGGGCCGACTTCGTCGAGATCGATGTGCAGGAAACTGCGGACGACGAAGTCGTAGTCTTCCACGATAGCGATTTCATGAAGGTGGCAGCCAATCCACTGAAGATCTGGGAGGCGACACGCGCTGAGCTCGAAGAGATTGATATCGGGTCCTTCTTCGATCCCATGTTTGCCGGCGCGCGAGTGCCGACCCTCGATGAAGTCCTCCGGGAATGCAAAGGACGCATCAAAGTCGTCATCGAGTTGAAATATTACGGCCACGACAAGAATCTGGAGCAGCGCGTTGTCAACATCGTGGAGCGTCACGCCATGGCGAGAGAAGTGGCCATCATGTCGCTGAAATATGACAAGATCGCAAAGGCCAAGGCTCTCCGTCCCACCTGGAATTACGGCCTCCTCACCAGTGTCCAGCTCGGCGATATTTCGAAATTCGACGTCGATTTTCTTGCCGTCAATGCGTCGGGAGCCAGTCGCGGCTTCATCCGCACCGCGAGAAAAGCTGCACATGACCTTTACGCATGGACGGTCAACGACCCGCTTGCGATGTCCTCGATGATGGGTCGCGGCGTCGACGGAATCATCACCGACAAACCAGCCCTTGCCCGCCGCGTCCGGAAGATCCGTGCCGACATGAATCCCTTCGAGCGTCTCCTCATCACGGTTGGAACCGAGGTCGGCGTTCTGAGTCTCCCAGACGCGATTCCTAACGAGGAGGACGCCTGAGTCCGGCCGTTATTTTGTGGTCATTCCCAAAGAGAACTGATTTTTGGCCTGCTCGATACATCGAAGCACGGCAGGGTTTGACAGCGGTCACAGCCGCCTCAGACAGACTCATCACAGTTTCGAGATACGTTCGATCTCGCTCAGCACATGATCGGCGTTCGCTACCTGTTCCTTGCTCAGCTCACGAAGATAGATCTCCCGGTTTTTCGCAGTGCTGGTGTCAGTGTGCCACTTCGCCCAATCGGAGTCGAAGGGATCGCCCGTGGGCTTCTTTCCTGCCAGCCCGATCGTGAGTTTCTGCGCGTCCTGGCTGTAGAGGTTGAAGAGCACCTCCTGCCCTTCGGACACCTGAGCCAGGTCCACCTTCAGCAGCACATTGGGCTTATTAGTGTCCTTGTCAAACTCGAAGGTCTCGCCTTTGTTACCATGGATCACCTTGTCCGGCGAGGACGACAGGCAGATTCCTCGCTGCTGGTCGCCGCTGCCTTTCTCCTGGTTAACGAAGACCACCTCCTCCTTCATCAGCGCAGTCTTACTCTGATCCAGAGAATACATGCCGCGCAGCGCCGGGTCGATGCTCTTAATTTCCTTGCCCTGGGCCACGTAGCGGCCCTTCAGGGCGCCGCCTTCAACCTCCATCAGGTGCTTGCATGCGCCCAGGGTCTTGTAGTCGTAAGCATAGCGGCGAGTGAGGACGCCGTTGTCGTCCTTGACATACTGGTTCGGTCCCTTCTTGAAGTCGTTGCGGGCAGATAGCAGCCCAAGCTTTTTCGCATACACGGCGCGCTGCACGCCGCCCGTGCCCTTCGGAATCGACACCTCATAGCCGGAGTCGCCCTGGTACAGCCGCACGAGCGTGAACTTGTCGCCAAGCACCGTCATCGTGCATTCCCATGTCTTGGCGCCCGTCGTCCATGCAATCGCTGTGTTCCCGAAGTTGCCCACCGGAAGCTGCTTCACCCGCTGCTTGAAGTCAGTCACTACCTTGAGCTTACCGAACTCGGTTTCCAGCTTCGCCTTGCTGAGGCCGATAGTGCGCAGCCCCGGGACGAAGGTATTGAACAGGTAGGACTGACGCTCGCCCTCCCTGGAGATGCTGGCCATCTTGTCGTTCTTCTGCTGCTCCAGGTCGGCCTTTGCCTTGCCCTCGGCCTTTTTGACTCTGTTGATCGCGTCGGCGATCGCCTCCTGCGCCGCGTCTAGCGCCGCAAGCACCACCTTGACGTGATTTTCTACTCTGAGCACCCCGATGTTTTTCGGGACAGCCACGACTCCGTTCATTTCGTACCGCGGCATCTCGAAGCCGGCGATGATCTGTGTATCCTTAGTGCCGATCATGGTGGTTCTCCAATCGCCCCAAAGCGCGGCCACCCGCACGCTGCTACTACCAAAACTGTTGTTGTGACGATTCTCATTTCCATTTTTACCCAAATTAGATTTTTATAGCGCTCACAGAGGAAAAGCCCAAATCTCTTCCGCCAGGCCAACAAGTGATTGCCCAGACCCATTGATCATTCGACACAGGGGCGCGTTCTTGGCCCCGGTTCGGGCTATCTGACCGAAAGGTCCCCTCCTCGTAGGACCAGGTGGGATCGCACGCATAGCTATCACCTCTCACGTAAATTTCTCCTGTCACTATGTGGCAAGGTAACAGCGCGCATCAAAATACCTCATTTGCCACACCTGCTAACGACCTGCATCACCAGTAGCGCCAGAGAGTTTTCCCGCCGGTCCAAATTGCATCCTCGCCGTCTGCCAAATCCAGTGGTTGACCGCACCGTTGTTTATAAGTTATCCGCAACTTCCGGATAAAGCTGTTTAGCGCATGTCGGGCAAATGCTATGACTGAACTCTGCAAGTGAATGTTCGCGAATATATGATTCCACCTGGTGCCAGTATCCTTTGTCGTCCCTGATCTTTTTGCAATTCGCACAAATTGGAAGTATTCCCTGCAAATGCTTTATCTCCCTTAGTGCCCCCCGAAGCTTCTCATTATTTTTTCTGAGCAATTCCGCTGATCTTCGAATCTCCTGCCACCGCCGTAACGAAAAAAGGGATAATGCAAATACAAGGTAAACCGCTAATGGCAGAAGCTCATCAAGCTCCCAATTTTCATGTAGATGAGAGAAGTCTATAAGAAATTCTAACAGGTCATAGTGTCCAGCAACAATAAAAACGCCGATGCCAAAGGCAAGCATGATGACCAGTTCGAACACTATTTCCCGCAACTGCCTATTTTTCTTAAGTGTATTGTGTTTCAAATTCACAAATCGAGACTTCTTATGAACGGCCAAAAAGCGATTTGATAGAGGTGTTTATCATTTCGATGCGGAGGGCGAAGGAGTGGCGCCCGTTTGCGCTGGGTAACAAAAAATACGTCGGGGTTTAACATGGCTGGCGACGCAGCGTGTCAAGACAAATGACAGTTTTCGGCAGATTTTGTTTTGAGAGTTCGTGGACCAGTTGCCGGGGGTTGAAAGCCTGGAACTCCCTGTTGGTGAACAGCGGAGAAGGGAATCCAAACCGTGGGACTCCGCCATTCCGTGCAGCACACTTCACAAATGCTCGCACGCGTGGCTGGTCTAAAGAAAGGGGCGTGGTCCTTTAAATGCGCAGCTGAAGAGCGATGGCTGCCCCGGTTCGCGAGTTCAACGCCTATTGCTCAGAGGCAATCGTATCCGAACCGAAATATCTGTAAAGGGCCTCGGGAATGCGAATCGTCCCGTCCGCCTGCTGATACGTCTCCAGCAGGGCAACATAGAGCCGTGGCAGCGCGGTTCCCGAGCCGTTGAGCGTGTGGCAGAATACGTTTTTGCCGGAGGCATCCTTGTATTTCAGATTCATCCGGCGCGCCTGAAAATCCACGAAGTTCGAGCAGCTCGACACCTCGAGGTAGGCGTTCTGCCCGGGAGCCCATACTTCGAGGTCGTAAGTCTTTGCCGAGCCGAAGCCCAGATCGCCGGTACACAGTTCGATCACCCGATAATGCAGGCCGAGAATTTGAAGCACCTTTTCCGCATCGGCGGTAAGCGATTCCAGCTCGTCAAAGGAATGCTCCGGCACGGTAATCTTAACCAGCTCCACCTTATCGAACTGATGGACGCGGATCATACCGCGTGTCTCCTTGCCTGCCGATCCCGCTTCGCGGCGGAAACACGGCGTATAGGCGGCCATTTTCAACGGCAGGGCCTCGGCATTGAGAATCTCCTCGCGGTAGAGATTCGTCACTGGAACCTCGGCCGTGGGCGCGAGGAAGAGCTGTCCCTCCTCAAGCCCATACATGTCGTCCTCGAATTTCGGAAGTTGCCCGGTGCCAAACATCGCCGCGCGGCGAATCACGAATGGCGGCGCAATCTCCCGGTAACCGTGCTCCAGCGTCTGGAGATCGAGCAGGAAGTTGATGAGAGCCCTTTCCAGACGCGCGCCGGCCCCGGTAAAACAAACGAACCCACTGCCGCTAATCTTCGCCGCCCGCTCCGGATCAAACAATCCGAGAGACGTACCGAGATCGATGTGCCCTTTCGGCGAAAAGTCGAAGGCCGGCTTTTCACCCCAGACCCGCACGACCGGGTTGGCACTGGCATCACTTCCGATCGGCGCTTTGGCATGCGGGAGATTGGGCAGTTCGAGAAGCAACGCGCGCTGTTTCTCATCGGCTTCTGCGGCCTCGCGGTTCAGCGCCGTGTTGCGGTCGCCAAACGACCGCACCTGATCTTCCAGGTCGGCGGTGGGATCGCCCTTTGACTTTCTCTTTCCGATCTCTTTGCTGATCCGTTTCCGGTCTGCGTTGAGCCGTTGGAGTTCAGTCTCAAGCGCACGGCGCCGGATATCGCACTCGAGAATCTCGTCGATGCATTCTTGCAAGTCGCCCCCGCGCGTCGCGAGGCGTTCTTTCACGAAGTCCGGGTTTTCCCGGATGAAGCGGATGTCCAACATGGGGCGTAGTCCTCAGGTGACGATCTGGCCTTCGCCGCGAATCATGTATTTGTAGGTCGTGAGCTCCTCCAAAGCCATCGGGCCGCGGGCGTGGAGCTTGTCCGTGCTGATTCCGATCTCAGCCCCGAATCCAAACTGCCCACCATCGGTGAACCGCGTGGAGGCATTCCAGTATACCGTCGCGGAATCGACTTCATTGAGAAACTTCTGCGCTTCCGCAGAATCGGTCGTCACGATGCAATCGCTGTGGTGGGAGCCGTATTTCTCGATGTGCGCAATCGCCTTCTCCGTGCTGTCGACGACCTTCGCGGTACAGATGAGATCCAGGAACTCTGTAGACCAATCGGCCTCTGTCGCTGATCGCGCCCGGTCGCCGAGGATTTCGCAGACCATTTCGTCACCCCGGATCTCGACCCCTTTTTCCAGAAGCGCCCGCCCCGGCCCCGTAAAGAACGCTTCGGCAACATCGCGATGCAGAAGAAGCGCTTCCATGGCGTTGCACACTCCGGGACGCTGGGTCTTTGCGTTCACGACGATTTTGGCGGCCATCTCCAGATCAGCGGCCCTGTCTACATAGACCATGCAGACACCATGATAATGCTTGATCACGGGCATCCGCGCCGCCGATACAACTGCTTCGATCAGGGCATGCCCGCCGCGCGGGACAATAAGGTCGATGTATTGATCCATCTGCGCCATGAGGGTCACCGCCCTACGATCGGTGGTCGGGATCAGGATTACGGCGTCCTCAGGAAGTCCAGTTCTCCCTCCCCCTTTCCTCATGGCTGCCGCGATCGCGATGTTTGAATTGATCGACTCGGAACCTCCTCGCAGGATCGCGGCGTTGCCGGTCTTGATGCAAAGCACGGAGGCATCGCTGGTGACGTTTGGACGTGATTCGTAGATGATCCCGATTACGCCGATAGGAACCCGCACTTTGGAAATGCGAATGCCGTTCGGGCGGGTCCATTCGCTGATGATTTTCCCGACAGGATCCTCCAGATCGGCGACCTGGCGAATGCCGGCGGCCATTTTCTCAATACGCGCCGCGTCGAGGCGAAGCCGGTCGACCATCGCGCCGGAAAGTCCGTTCTGCTCCGCGTTGGCTAGGTCTTTGGCATTGGCGCGGAGAATTTTCTCCTGATTATCGATCAGGGCGTCCGCAATCGCGCGCAGCCCTGCGTTCTTTTGTCCGCTCGTCATTGCGGCAAGCGCACGGGAAGCGGCGCGGG
Source organism: uncultured Verrucomicrobiae bacterium (assembly GCA_963805815.1). Classification (GTDB taxonomy): domain Bacteria; phylum Verrucomicrobiota; class Verrucomicrobiia; order Chthoniobacterales; family Chthoniobacteraceae; genus CAWDWA01. Next base: position 315,876 of record CAWDWA010000017.1, on the reverse strand, counting down.
CGCGCCCGCCATACTCGAGAATTTCGTTTTTCAGATCCATGAATGCTTGGGAGTTTCAAGGGCAACTTTCTGTCTGACAAGGAAGCGGGTTCCGACATCGGCGCCGGCCAGCACGTCGAGGATGGCTCGCGGGCGGCGTCCGCTGGCAATCACCGTCGTGATGCCGGCATCCACCGCCTGTCTCACCGCCTGCAGCTTGGAAACCATGCCACCGACGGAAAGCCCGCCCTTGTCCCCGCGGGCAAATCCGGTGACTTCGTCGAGATTTTCAACCACACGCAGGCGTTCGCCGTTCGGATCGAAAAGGCCCTCGACGCTGGTCAACAGAACCAGCAGATTCGCATCTGCAAGCATCGCCACTTCCGCCGAAAGCCGGTCATTGTCGCCAAACTTCAATTCTTCGGTGGCCACGGAATCGTTTTCGTTGATGATCGGGACAACGGTACGACGCAGCAGCAGGCAATTCAGGGTGTTCCGGGCATTGAAATGCCGCGTTCGGCTATCGATGTCGCCGTGCGTCAGCAGCAACTGGGCAACATTCAAGCCGTGCGCGGCGAACGCTGCATCATAGAGCTGCATCAACCGCGTCTGCCCTACGGCTGCGCAAGCCTGTTTTGCCATGAGCTCGACGGGGCGTTCCGTGAGCCCCAACGTCTGCATGCCGACAGCAACCGCCCCGCTCGAAACCATCACAACCTCATGCCCCATCTGTACAACTTCGGCTAGTTCGCGCGCAAACCGCTGGAATTGCGCATGCTCGGGCACACTGGACCCCTGCATCGTAAGAATACCGGTGCCGAACTTGACCACGATTCGTTTGCGCTCCTGGCTCATGGGAAAAGAGCGGGAAAATAGCGCCACCCGCCTTTCTCTCAAGTAGAAAGGTCGCGTCATTCCAGCCAATGCAATGAGAGGCTCTTGCGAAGGACGAGCAAAACGGGGAACTTTCAAATCGTCCCCTTTCTATTCGGCGATCATAGGGTTCGGAGCTCGAAGAACGATCTCATTTGATCTTCACACGTTTCCGACACCCGCAAGCCTCGACCCACTTCCGATACCGGTCGGAAGATGCTGCGTTCTCGCCGCGGGGGCGAGCGATGGCGCAGGTTTTTCTTTCATCTGAGCAAGACTCAATATTAGACAAACTCTCTCAAAGAAATGGCATACGAACTACCTCCTCTACCTTATCCGACAAACGCTCTGGAGCCTTCCATCGACGCGAAGACGATGGAGATCCACCACGACAAGCATCACCAGGCGTACATCTCGAAGGTCAACGACGCTCTCAAAGATTACCCGGAACTTGCTTCGAAAAGCGTTGAAGAACTCATCAGCGACCTCAGTGCGGTTCCCGAGGGCATACGCGGCGCAGTCCGTAATAATGGCGGGGGCCATGCGAACCACTCCCTTTTCTGGAAGGTCCTCGGACCGGGCGGCGGCTCTCCTTTCGGCGCGCTTGCCGAGGCCATCGATGCTGCATTCGGCAGTCTCGATGCCATGAAGGAAAAGATGGAAACCGCCGGGGCAACTCGATTCGGTTCCGGCTGGGCATGGCTCTGCGTGAAAGCAGACAAGAGCCTTTGCGTGTGCTCGACGCCGAATCAGGACAGTCCGCTCATGGCGGGCGTCGCCGAGTGCCCGGGAACGCCGATTTTCGGGATCGACGTTTGGGAGCACGCATACTACCTCAAATATCAGAATAAGCGCCCTGATTACCTCAAGGCGATCTGGAATGTCGTTAACTGGGACCAAGTGGCGAAGAACTACTCGGCTGCGACGACTTAAACCACCCCTATAGTCTGCCCCTGGAACACGGACGGCGAACCGGCTCTGCGGCCTGTTCGCCGTTTTCGTCTTTTCTTCCGGAGAGAACGCCCTTTATTCATCCCCCTCACGCAATGGCCTACCTCAACGAAAACTATCTGAAACTTCGCGCCGGCTATCTTTTCCCGGAAATTGCGCGCCGGGTAAAAACATTCTGTGAAGCGAATCCGGAAGCGGCAAAACGGATCATTCGCTGTGGTATCGGCGATGTGACCGAACCGTTGCCGCAGGCGGCCCGGGATGCGATGCACAAGGCGGTAGATGAACTTGGACAGCGCGAGACTTTCCGAGGATACGGTCCGGAACAAGGTTACGATTTCATACGGCACGCAATCGCGCAGAACGATTACCGCGACCGGGGAATTGAGATTACCGACGATGAAATTTTTCTTTCGGATGGATCGAAGTGCGACTGCGGTCACATTCTGGACATCTTCAGCAACAAGAACCAGATCGCCGTGATGGATCCGGTTTATCCGGTTTACGTCGATACGAACGTCATGGCCGGTCACACCGGTCCGGCAAACGAACTTGGCGCGTATCATGGACTTGTTTACCTGCGCTGCACTTCGGAAAACGGTTTCGTGCCGGAAATCCCCTCGGAGATTGTGGACCTCGTTTACCTCTGTTATCCCAACAATCCCACCGGGACGGTTGCGCGACGCAATCAGCTTCGCGCATGGGTCGAATACGCATTGAAAAACGATGCAATCCTTCTCTATGACGCAGCTTACGAGGCCTTCATCACGGAAGATGACGTGCCGCATTCTATCTTTGAAATTCCCGGGGCGCGAGGATGCGCCATTGAGTTTCGCAGTTTCTCCAAGAACGGCGGTTTCACAGGAGTGCGTTGCGCGTTTACAGTCATGCCGAAAACCGTCCTTGCGAAGACCGGAAGTGGAAAGCGGATGAGCCTGCACCCCTTGTGGCAACGGCGCTGGAGCACGAAGTCGAACGGAGTGTCCTATCCGGTACAACGCGCGGCGGAAGCACTCTATACCCCGGATGGCAAGGCACAGGTCGCCGAACTCGTTGCACATTATATGGGGAACGCCAAGATCCTGCGCGAAGCAGCGCAGTCTGCAGGACTCGAAGTTTTCGGCGGCGTGAATGCCCCGTACATCTGGGTTAGAACGCCGACCGGCGTAAATAGCTGGGAAATGTTCGACCTCATGCTGAACGAAGCGAACGTCGTGATAACGCCCGGCAGTGGCTTCGGATCCGCGGGAGAAGGGTATTTCCGCATCTCAGCCTTTAACAGCCGCACCAACGCAATCGAGGCGGCAAGCAGGATTATGCAACTCGGATGAAGGGAAAGACGGAACCAGAGGACTCGCAGGCCCCTGTGTTTGGGCCGCGTTGACTTCGCAAATCGTTCCGATAACATCCTTTTTGTGAAAAATTTCACAAAGATCTCGAACGAAGCAGCCGCAATTAAAGTATCGCGAATCAAGAATGCATTCGAGATCATCAATTCGCCGCTCTACACTGTCGAAGAACGAATCCGACAGCAGGCCCGTGATTTCGATCCCGCTGTGGAGGGATACCTTGCTTACGCCTGCGAGAGCCACGGAAAGCGACTCCGCCCCGCTCTAACGCTACTGGCCAGCGGTGCAACAGGCAGCATCACTTCGGAACATGTGGATCTCGCTGTCATTCTGGAATTGATTCACGCCGCGACGCTTGTGCATGACGACATCATGGACGGCGCAGACATGCGGCGCGGTCAGCCAACAGCAAACGCGAAATGGGGCACCACTATTAGTGTGCTCCTCGGCGACTGTCTTTTTGCCCACGCGCTGAAGCTGGCAACGAGTTTCTCCGACAACGAGATCACCCGCCGGATTTCGTCGGCAGCGTCGGAAGTATGTTCGGGCGAGATCATCCAGACTCAGCGTCGTTTTGATCTCAAGCTGTCACTTCCCGAGTATTACAAGATCATCGAGATGAAGACCGCGGCCCTTTTCGCCACGGCGACCGAACTTGGCGCCTACCTCAACGAAGCGGCGCCGGAAGTGATTTCGGCAATGAAGGCCTTCGGTCTCAAGCTGGGCACCGCATATCAGATCTACGACGACTGTCTTGATATTGCCGGCGACGAAGCTTCCGTCGGTAAATCGCTCGGCTCCGACTTGCGCAAGGGAAAGCTGACTCTGCCGGTGCTGCAATTGCTGAAAACTTCGCCAAGCGATGAAAGGGAACGCCTCAGCGCAATCATTCTCGGGGGGAAGAAGCCGACGTTGAGGGTCTCGTCGACCTCGTGCGAAAAAGGGGCGCTCTTAGTGCGTCGCTCGCAGCCGGGCGCGGACTGATCGAGGATTCCCGTAAAATGCTGAATATCGTTCCTCCGAACAAGTATCGCACCGCACTGCGGGAAATTTGCGAGACGTTGGAGATGATGCTGAGACAATTCGAACTTTAGATCGCAAGTTGACGGATCCGTTTCAAAAAACACCAACCCGTTCTTCGACAAATTGGCAGCTATTGCCGTTATAAGCTTTCGCGACGTCTCGCTTCGAAATAGATAGAATTCCGTGTCATCCCTTCGAATTCAGGAGATGCCGGCGGAGGACCGCCCGCGGGAAAGATTGAGCCGGCTTGGAGCCAGCGCTCTGAGCGACAGTGAACTGATCGCAATCTTGCTGCGCACCGGAATTCCAGGCGCCAACGCAGTCGAGGTCGCCCGACAGTTGCTAAAGAAGCACGGATCGCTGGGCTCCCTTTCCAGGTGTTCCGTCAAGGAGTTGGCCGCCATGCGCGGAGTCGGGCCGGCAAAGGCACTTCATCTTGTCGCCGCATTCGGACTCGGAAGCCGGCTTGCGCGCGAGACAATTTCCCGTTCGAAACTGGATACACCTGAACTGGTTTATGACCTGATGGGTCCGGAATTGCGCCCTCTGCATCAGGAATCGTTGAGGGTACTATTGCTCGATACCCGCTATTGTCTCCTGGCGATCGAACAAATTTCACTCGGAACGGTAAACGAAAGCCTGGCTCACCCGCGCGAGATCTTCCGTCCGGCCATCCTTCACTCCGCATACGCTGTCATTCTCGTCCACAACCACCCATCCGGCGATCCATCCCCGAGCGAGGCCGATCATCGACTCACCCGACGCGTCGCGGAAGCGGCCGGGCTCCTGCAAATTCATCTCATTGATCACGTCATCATCGGCTCCCCCGCGGAAGGGCGAAAACCCTATTGCAGCTTCAAGGAGCTCGGAATTCTCTGATTCATCTACTCATGGGCAGCATTCATCCCACCTCCATCATCGACCCCGAAGCACAACTTGACGATAACGTCGTCATTGGTCCCTACGTCTGCATTGAAGGCCCCGCCAAGATCGGTGCCGGCACGGTGATCCATGCGCATGCCATTATTTCCGGAGAGGTCATCATGGGAGAGAGAAATACGATCGGCCACGGGGCTATCATCGGCACCTTCCCGCAGGATCTTTCCTATAAGCCGGGCACGCGGAGCGGTGTAATTATCGGGAATGACAACATCATCCGGGAACTCTCCACGATTCATCGTGGAACGGCTGAAGGAACCTTCACCCGGATTGGAGACCACAATTTCCTCATGGCAGGCTCGCATCTCGCCCACAATGTGCACATGGGAAACCATGTGATCATGGCCAATAACGCTTTGCTCGGTGGACACGTGAAAGTCGAAGATCGTGTTTTCATAGGAGGGGGCTCCGTCTTTCACCAGTTCATCCGGATTGGGCGGCTTGCAATGGCCCAGGGAAAAAGCGGGGCGTCCAAAGACGTCCCACCGTACTGCATCCTGGCTGAAAACAACACCATCGCAGGTCTGAACGTGGTTGGCCTTCGCAGGGCAGGCTTCCAGTCGGAAACGCGATCAGAGGTGAAAACTGCCTTTAAGCTGCTCTATCAAAGTGGATTGAACTCCACACAGGCAATTACAGCCGCGAAAGAGAAATCGTGGGGCGCAGAAGCCACATACTTCTGGGATTTCGTGGAGGCCGCCGGTTCGAAGGGAATCTGCAGCCTCGCGATAGATAGTTAGCGCAGTGTCGGGCCATATTCCATTCTCCGACGACATTCACAGAAATGAGCTGGATGCGCGTGATTGGCGGAGACGAATTTGCGCTCGTGGATGGAACACCCCAGCAATCATATCGGCAAAAGGGATCATCAAGACCGATCCTCCTGCGGAAACGATGCTTTATTAGACACGATGAAAGTTCTGCTTACAGCCTTACTCCTTTCCATTACCTTGTCCGTCAACGTTTGCGCGGCTGAAAAGGACGACGTTCTGGACGTCTACGTAGAGGTCGCCACCGCGCTCGCAGCGGACGACCTCCAAACTGCGAGGGAAGCCTCAACGAGACTTGCCGAATCGGCAGTAGAATCCAGGGAAACCGATCTTTCGAAGCAGGCGTCCGCCGTCTCGGAGGCCTCGACGATCGACAACGCCCGGGAGAAATTCAAGGAGGTAAGCGCCAGCGTCATCACCATTGCAAAGGGGAAAGAGGGCTACTACATCATGAACTGCCCCATGACCGAAAATGGGAATTGGGTGCAGAAAGATCCCCAGGTCGCCAACCCTTACTTTGGGGAGTCCATGCTTCACTGCGGCAGCATCGTCACGGAATAACGGCGCGCTCCGTTCAGCGCTATACGGTCCGCTACGCCTCGTATTCCGCCCACGAACTGCTCGTTTCCCACACGCGAATCTTCACCACACGCACCTGAGGGCGAAGCGGATACCGCTTCGCGGTCCCGGAAGCATAGTCTGCAAGCCGTTCCACGACGTTATCGTAGACCAGTTTCGCGATCACTTCCGTCGTCGGATCCTGATTCTTGAAACCAATGATCCGATCGCCAAACCATGCTTTCATTTCCGCGAATTTTGGGTCCGCGCTATTCATACACATTGAGTGATCCAGAGTTTCAATGAAGTCGCCAACCGCCTCCTTGACCACCTTGAAATCACAAACCATGTCGTTCTCGTCGAGATGGGCGGCCTCGAGAATGATTTCCACTTTTCGAGTGTGACCATGCGGAAAACGACACTTGTCCGGATGCTTCGAGAGCATGTGTCCATTTTCGATTTCAAATGTCTTGCAGATCCGGAATGGCATTTTTTCCTGGCTTCATCTCGATCTTCTCGAGTCGAGCTGATTGGAATACGGGCATCCTGAGCCTTTTCAAGCGTCACCGTGTGTTTTTCTATTCTTGTCTCATTCAGCTGCAATGTCCTGTTTAAAGGATGCTCCTTCGCAGAGGCCGGATGAAATCCAAGAGCGAATGAAGTTTTTCTCCGCGCAATTCAGCTACTTTTTCGAGCAGGCGAAAGGACGGAACCTCAAACTCCTCTTCCGCTTTCTGGCAGTACTCTCAACGCTGGTGACCGTCTATTCCGTGTGTTTTCACGAGATCATGGAGTGGGAGGGGCAGAAACACTCCTGGACGACCGGGGTTTACTGGACGCTCACCGTAATGTCGACACTGGGGTTTGGAGACATCACCTTCCAATCGGATGCCGGACGATTCTTTTCGATCATCGTGCTGCTTTCCGGGATGATTTTCCTCCTGATCCTTTTGCCCTTCACATTCATCGAATTTTTCTATGCACCATGGATCAAAGCCCAGCGCGCAGCACGGGCGCCGCGCCGGCTGCCGAAAGATACCAGTGGCCACGTCATCATCACTAATTTTGATCCCGTGACCAGTTCTCTGATCGGACGTCTCAACCAGTACGGATATGATTACGCGTTGATCGTGGAAAACGTCGATCAGGCCCTCGAGATGCACGACGAAGGGTATTCTGTTGTGATCGGGGACATCGACGACCCCGACACCTACGAGAATGTCGCCGTCCGCAATGCCGCAATGGTCGTTGCAACCGGAAATGACACGAAAAACACAAACGTGGCGTTTACTGTGAGAGGAAAATCGCCCAGCGTCCCTATTGTCACAACTTCCACGAACCCGGATTCAGTGGATATTCTGGAAATGGCAGGAAGCTCATTCGTGCTGCGGCTCGATGAAATGATGGGTCGCGCCCTCGCGCGGCATGCAATCGGAGGCGACGCCCAGGCACACGAGCTCGGGAAATTCGATCAGATTGTGATTGCAGAAGCGTCAACGGCTGAAACGCCGCTGGTGGGAAAAACGCTCGCGAATTCGAAACTCCGCGAAAGCGTGGGCGTGATGGTCGTCGGTATCTGGAACCGCGGGCGTTTTGAGATCGCCGGTGCAGATACCAGGATTACCAACTCGACAATCCTTCTGCTTGCAGGCTCGCAGGAGCAGATTGATCGTTATAACGAACTTTTCTGCATCTATCACGTCGCAACCGCTCCGGTCGTCATCATCGGCGGCGGCAAAGTCGGGCGTGCCATCGGCCGCTTTTTCACCCGGAGAAAGACCGACTATCGAATCGTTGAACAACTGCCGGAAAGAGCTGGCGATCCGGAGATCTACGTACTCGGAAGCGCTGCGGATATCACCACGCTGGAGCGCGCCGGGATTCGCGAAGCGCCGACGGTAATCATCACACCCCACCACGACGACACGAACGTCTTCCTCACCATTTACTGCCGGCGTTTACGACCAGATGTGCAGGTAATTGCCCGGAGTGTGCGGGAAAAGAATGTGTCGACACTGCACCGAGCCGGTGCGGATTTTGTGCTCTCTTACTCCACGATGGGTGCCAACGCGATATTCAACGTGCTGAAGCGTGGAGAGGTTCTGATGGTGGCCGAGGGTTTGAACATCTTTCGCGTAAGCCTGCCTGCGCGCTTGCTTGGGCGTTCACTGGCAGAAGCCGACATCCGGCAAAAGACGGGCTGCAACGTTGTCGCCGTGCGGCGAGAGGGCAACCTGAGTGTAAATCCCGATCCGACTGAACCACTGGAGCGGGATACGGAATTAATTCTCATCAGCACAACGGAGGGTCAGGAGGCATTCCTGAAACGATACGCCCGCCGAAAGTAATCGCGATCAAGTGCCCTTCACATTCCCAAAGAGATCGATGTGCAGGCGGGCACAGTATCGGAAACCGTAGATCTTGCAGGCGTTCACTACGAACTCGCTCCGGGCCCGGAGCGTATCCGGATCGGTGCCTTCAGGCATGATCAAGACCTTCGCGGGCGGAATCTCCACCTTCAACTCCTGGACCAGCGCCCGAATTTCTGCGAGATCGCCCTCCGTCGACACCACGAATTTCAACTGATACGGATAGAACGTGATCCACTCCCGTAACACACGTAGATTAAGCCGACGCTGCTCGTGACGCTCGATCCATCCGTCCGCAATCGTGCCGCGCTCCGGAGCAGAGTGCCTCAATTTCGGACTCAACGATGCAAGATCACACGCGATCCCATTCGGAGCGATCGTTCCAGCCGTCTCAATTGTGATGTGCTTGCCAGCATTCCGAAGTTCCCGGGCGAGATCATGTATTCCTTTCGCAATCATCGGCTCTCCTCCGGTAAGAACGCAGTGACGAGCAGGCACCGCCAGTATTCTCTTTAGAATCACTTCGACCGCAAGATTCTCTCCTTCCGGTGTCCATGAAGCATATTTGGTGTCGCACCAGGAGCACCGAAGATTGCAGCCTGAAGTCCGCACGAACATCGAGGGCATTCCCGTGAGCTCGCCTTCCCCCTGGACGGAATGAAAAATCTCGGAGATCAACATAGAGCAAATTGATCGACAGTTCCTTCTAAGGCGCAACGGCAGTGCACAGGCACACTTTGGAAGAAGGAGAATCTGCGAAAATGGGTCCTCGGATTCGGTTTAGGCCATTCATCGATCGGTATCCTCCGTGACGATGAGACCTTGTATTTAGTCACGGCTTCGCCGGCAGTGGCGCCGTGCTCAAGTATTCGGTAGGATCCGCGAGTCCGGCGAGCAGAAACGCTTCCCGCCGTTCGACACACGTGCCACAGGTGCCACAGTGAATCCCGCCTCCTTTATAGCACGACCATGTATGGGAAAAGTCCACACCCAGTTCGTGGCCCCGCGCGGCGATTCCCGCTTTCGTCAACGCAATGAACGGACGCAAGATTTCAATTCCCGCATAGGTACCTAAACGCACGGCATCGCTCATCGCGCGCATGAATTCCTCGCGACAATCGGGGTAGATCGCGTGATCTCCGGAGTGCGCGGCGATCACGAGCCCCGCAGCGCCGAGACTCTCCGCATATCCCGCAGCCGCAGAGAGCATGATTCCATTCCGGAACGGCACGACGGTCTGCTTCATGTTCACTTCCTCGTAGTGCCCGTCCGGAATGTCGCCACCGCCCTTCAGAAGATGCGACTTGAATAAACGACCCATGAATTCCAGAGAAACTACCTCGAAAGGAACTCCCAGCCTTTCGCAATGATACCGGGCATGCGGGATCTCGCGGGCGTTGTGCTTCGAACCGTAATCGAAGCTCACGCCTCCGACCACGCGGTGACTCTTCGCCGAATCGTAGAGCGCGGAAACGGAGTCCATTCCTCCGCTGACCAGCACGAGCACTTTCATCAGAAAGGAATGTCCTGGTCGTCCCGCGGCTCCGGCTTATGCTCTGCATACACGGTAACCCGGATTCCGCCTCGCGATGCGAATTCTCCTTGCACCATCGCATGGCGCGGTGCGCACGCCGCGACGAAATCTTCCAGAATCCGGTTCACCACCTCCTCATTGAAATTCTTCGTGTTCCGGTAGGACGACAGATAGAATTTCAGGGACTTCGTCTCGATGCATTGCTCGTCGGCAACGTACTCGATACGGATCTTCGCAAAATCCGGCTGCCCCGTAATCGGACACAGGGAAGTGAAGTCCTCGCAGTCGAACGAAATCGTGTAGTCTCTATGCGGAAATCTGTTGGGAAATGTCTCGAGCGTCGCGGTCGTGGGGACTTCCGGAAATCCTTTCGTTGGATTACCCAGGAGAGTCAGCGATTTCACTGCGACTTTCTTTTTGGATCGGGCAGAAGACATGAACGTGAGGCGAAATTATTGAGGGGACTCTAGCACCCCACGGGGCAGGATCACAAATTCGTTACAATCTCCGCAAGGCAAGATGACAAACCGGAGACTCAATTGCGCGATCCTCGGCTGTCATGAAATCAACATCCTGTTTTCTAACCGCCACTGCGCTCACATTCGCTGGAATCCTGACCGTCTCCGCAGACCAAAGCGTGCGTTTGAAGATTACGCCCGAGCACGAATTCATCTCGAATCGCAAAGACACCGAGGTGAACCTGAGAATCAGCCTTGAGGGTTTGGAATCAACATCGGAAGGCCTTACACCGATGAATCTCGCGATTGTCCTCGACCGGTCCGGCTCCATGCGTGGCGCCAAACTGGAAAAGGCACGGCAGGCCGCGAGCATCGTCCTGGAGCAACTCGGTAGTAACGACGTGTTCTCTCTGGTCACCTATGACAACCGCGCCGATGTTCTGATTCCGCCTCAGCACGTTACAATTCCGGAAAAGCTGAATAGCAAAATCGCATCGATCGACTCTGGTGGCAGCACTGCGCTTTACGCCGGCGTGAAACTTGGTGCCAGGCAGTTGAAGGAATACTTCGACGAAGAGAATATCAACCGTGTTATCCTTCTCTCCGACGGACTCGCGAACGTCGGCCCTAAAACTCCGGGCGCGCTCGCAAAGCTTGGCGCGAAGCTAGCGAACAGCGGGATCCATGTTTCCACCATCGGACTGGGCGATGACTACAACGAAGATCTGATGGTTGCCCTCGCAGAAGCAAGTGCCGCAAATTACTATTACGTGAAAGATGCGGAGAGGCTGCCGGGGATTTTTAAAGAGGAGCTTGGCTATATCCGAAACATTCTCGCCCGAAACATCGAAATCGTGATCAATCTGCCGGAGGACGTAGCAGGGATCGAAGTGCTTGGGCATCCCGAAATCAAATTTTACGGCAATCGAGCCACCATTACGCTGAGTGAGCTTTGCGCATTCCAGACACGCGATTTCCTTGTGCGTTGCCGTGTCATCAAACCGGGAGACGAGGCTCTGAAGTTAGCTGCGATTCAGCTCGCTTACCGGGACGAAAAAGCGGGAGATCAGCGGCAGACAGAAAGTAGCGTTTCCGTGAAGCGTTCCGGCGACAAGGAAAAAGTCGGAGAGTCGCAAAACCAGGAAGTTTCTGAGCAGATCGCTGTCACCAACAACGTGATCGCCCGCGAACATGCACTCAAATTGACCGATGAAGGCAAAGCCGAAGAAGCGGTCGCCACCTTGCGACGGCAGGCCGAGATCAATGCCGCGGCAGCGACTCAATACGGCAATGAAATGCTGAAGGACGAATCAGACGCGCTCGAGCGCGCCGCCAGTCAACTAGAATCAGAGGGCGCTTTCAGTCCGGGGGCACGCAAGGCATTCCATTACAAAAGTTACGAACAAAAGAAACAGAGATAATCCGGCACTCTGGAGAGGATGGTTGCGACGCTCCATCGGGTTGGATCCCCGGTGGAGCGATTGATCAGTCCAGAAATAGTACCCCCGAGCGGCGCCGGGCGTGCCGATCGCCCGGAAGATTTACCTTCGCAACCTGCATATCCAAGAGCGATCGGACGCGCTCAACTACCTCGAATCCGACGTCCCGAACCCCGTATTGATCGAGCCAGTTCTTCATTAGTCGCCGTTGCAGTGCAAGTGGCATCGCCGCGACTTTTCCGGTGGAAAGGTATTCCGAAGGGACCAGTTCAGGAAGATGCGCTATCCAATCCTCCTCATCACGCATGATCGAAATGGTTCGAAGGATCGCAGTCCGCACATCTCGCCCGAGGATTTCCTCGAGCAGCGGGATCGCTTCCTTCCGCAGGCGGTTTCGGGCGAAGCGGGGATCTTCATTAGATGCGTCTTCACGAAACCGGATTTGGCGTGCGCTGGCAAAGGCATCAATCGCCGCGCGCGTCACATAGAGCATGGGGCGAAACAAACTGAGCTTTCCCAACTGCGTCTTTGCCCTCATCGACGTAAGTCCGGCGGGAGCGGCACCGCGACAGAGATTGAAAAGAAACGTCTCAACAACATCGTCCGCGTGATGGCCAAGAAATATCCGGCTGCAACGTTTCGAAGCGGCCACGTCCGCGAAAAATGCGTGCCTGGCCTCACGCGCCGCGGTCTCAATCGAACGCTTTCGCTCCGAAGCAATTTTCGCGACATCGACTTTCCGACAGACGCATTCGAGCCCCAGCCGTCGCGCGAGACGCTGCACGAATTTCCGGTCGTTGATTGAATCGCGCCCACGCAGTCCATGATTCAGATGACAGACAATCAGCCGTCCAAACCCCAGTTCCAGCAGCACATGCAACAAGACGACAGAGTCGCGTCCCCCCGAGACTCCCACGAGAAAACTTTTCCCGCGGCTGCGCGGAGCCGTGCTCGCGATTTTCTCAACAAAGTCATCCATCCAGATTTACGAAGGAAGCATGAGCGAACGAGCGTGCGAAAGCCGAGAACGAACTTTCGGGGTGCAAAACACAACCAGGAGCCGTCTCCGGCGTTTGCCTAATAACGGGCACGTCCTTAGCGGGATTCGGGGTCTGGCGGTAGGACGGCATCACTTCTCATTTTATCGAATCAGCAATTCGGGGCGACATGTATGGCCACAAGATGACGTGCGCACTCGTTCAATTGCGAAATCAATCGAGTCGTACCAGAACACGCTCAGCAATTCGCTTCCCAATGGCAAGACAGGCCGTGGCGGCCGGAGAGGGCGCATTCAAGACATGCAGAATGCGTTCGTCCTCCTGGAAATCAAAATCTTCCACAAGGTTTCCATCAGAGGTCATCGCCTGGGCACGCACACCGGCGCCGCCGGTTTCCAAATCCTCATCTCGAATCTCCGGCACAAGCCGTTGCAGGGAACGGCAAAATTCACGTCTGGACAGAGAACGGTAAATTTCCTGGCCGCAAAGACTCGGATACTTCAATAGAAACTTCCACAGCCCGGGAAAACAAAGCGACTCTGCCAGGTCCCGGAAATTCAGATGAGACCAAGTATATCCCTCACGCGCGAACGCCAGCACGGCGTTGGGACCGGCCTCGATACCGCCGTGAATCAAACGGGTAAAGTGGACTCCAAGAAACGGAAACTTCGGGTCCGGAACGGGGTAGATCAGGTTTCGCACCAGATACTGCCGCTCCTTGCGGATCCTGTAGTATTCGCCGCGGAAAGGAATGATCTTCGTTCTTGGTCTCTGTCCGGCAGCACGTACCAACCGGTCGGAGTGGAGACCGCCGCACGTGATTACAAACCGGCCATGGAAATCGCCACCCGTTGTAAACACCGTCCATCCTTTGGAATCCGGCGCCATCCGCAAACAGTGAGTTTTCAAGCGCAGTTTCCCTCCGGCGCACGTAATCAACTCTCCCAGCTTTCGCGCCACCGCCGGATAATCAACGATCCCTTCCTCCGGCACTCGAATTGCCGCAATACCCGCTGCATGCGGTTCAATTTCCCGAATCTCGGTTGGAGACAACTTGCGGAGGCCTTTGAGGCCATTTTGAATTCCCCGTTCGTACAGCGTTTCAAGGCGCGGTAATTCGTCTTCTGAAGTCGCCACGACGATCTTTCCGCATACGTCGTGGACAATGCCGTGCTCCCGACAAAACGCGACCAGTTGTTTGAGTCCGTTGACACTCAGTGTCGCCTTTTCCGACCCCGGCTTGTAATAAAGGCCCGCGTGAAGAACGCCGCTGTTGTTCCCGGTCTGGTGCCGACCAAGTATGTCCTCCTTCTCCAGCAATAGAAGCCGGACGCCGGGTCGCAATTCCAGGATGCGAAACGCCGTAGCCAACCCAATAATCCCTCCGCCTACGACGATGATTTCGTATTTCATGCAACGATTGGAGAACTAGCGTGTGTGACCTTTCATAAGTCGGCAGAACTGAGTGGGCATCTACAACGAAGGAATTTCGTGTACATCACTTCATAATCCGAAACTCAAGGAAACTTTAGACGAACATTCTGATTTTTTTGTCGAGAACATAATCGCTCATAAGCCCGTCTCCTTCCTTGTGTTCCATCGGTTTATTCCGATATTTCGTCACATCGTTCCCTTATCCCATGGCAAAAATGAACCGTGACGCTCTCGAGAAGATTGCCGCCAACTTTCGCGCGCTTTCCGAACCGACGCGTCTGGCGATCATCCAGGAATTGAAGAAAGGCCCGATGACCGTTAATCAGATCGTCCTGGCACTCGGTCTATCCCAGGCCAATGTGTCCAAACAACTTGGTGTTCTCCGCGACGCTCAATTTCTGAAGCGTGAGCAACAGGGTGTCACCGCCGTTTACTCGATCAACGACCCGATGGTCATAGAGCTCTGCGCTCTCGTCTGTGACCACCTGAACAAACAGGCCGCTGCGGCTATCCAAACTTACAGCATCTGAGTTTCGGCGTTGTCTAATTCAAACGATCTAACGGGAGCATTCCACTATCGTAAAAGAGAATAGAAGAACAGCGAAGTCGGTGACATCGGCAGCAATGTTTATCGCCTTACACGTCACCAGAGCGACTTCGTACGACAGAGAGTAGGGGCCGATTCCGAGTTCCAAGCACTCCAGAGCTACCGCGGAGTTTCAGCCGCGACCGAGTATTCAATGGTCTCGTCAGCCTTCGACCAAATCAACCTGCCAGTCAGCTTGTCACCGACCACAGTCCCGCTCCATTCCGCCTTTCCTCCCTCGGGTTCTGAACTAGTCACTACTGCACTCCATTTTATTTTGTCGCCCTCCTTGGTTGCCTTGTAGGGTGCCTTCCCAAATCCGAAAGGGATACACGCTTTCGAGATAAATTCACCATTCTCGAAGGTCAACGTCTCCTCCAGCGGAGCGGCCTCCGACCCGTCCTCCGTCAAAGAACCTTCGAACTTCATGCCATCCAGCAAACCAGGCTCGTCCGCCTGTACCGGAGATAACGCGAGTCCGCAGAACAGGATCGCCAAAACCAGGCTGCCAAACAACGCAACGGGGGAACTTTTCTTCATGAAGCTTATTCTAAAAGCTGCCTTTGCCCATTCAAGACAAAATCCAGAAACTATAATCCGGGCGCAGCTTGAAAGTATTTCCCGCACCGTTCTTGAAAAATGTCACCTGGAATTCGATTTCGCCCGGTCGGGTCAAAATCCTAAGCCCTCCAGCGCTCTCGAAATCGAGTCAATCAGTCGCGGAAGCAAGCCATTCGTTGGCAGTTTACGACTCAGCACCACCGAACAAACCCTTCGCGAAATCCCGCGTCGTTCACTCGACGGGCAACGGCCTCAGGTGGCGCTCGGAGATCTCGCGGACCTTGTCGACACGCCGCTGGTATTTCTCCTCGCCACTCAGGAAATCGGTTGTCATCCACGTTCTCACCACCTCCAGGGCGAGAGCTGAACCAATGATCTTGCCGCCGATGCAAAGTACGTTTGTGTCCGAGTGGGACCTGGCCAACCCCGCACAGAACGGATCCTGACAAACCGCTGCGTAGACGCCGTAAACCCGATTGGCGATGAGCGCACTGCCGTATCCAACTCCATCCACGAAAATGCCACGCTCAAAACGTCCTTCACCCACCGCGAGGGCGGCCGGGTATACGTGATCGGAAAGGTCGACCGCTTCTTCACTGAAGGCCCCGAAGTCCTCGATCTCGTGGCCTTCTCCCTTGAGAAGGCTCATGATTTCGCTCTTCAAAGAGAAACCCGCATGGTCACTCGCCATCGCAATCTTCATAGCTGTCTCCCGTCAATTGTTTCAGTCAAAAGGATTCGTCTCCATGGGAGCGCTTGTATCGCTCGTCGAGTCAAAGCCGGGATGTGTCGGGAACTGCGACGCCGGACGCCACGCTGCAGGAAGACTCTCAGGGTCCATATAGGGGGGTAGAACCTAAAAATCGACAACCTCATAGAAAACCTGTAGCCTTCGGGCGTAGTCGCGTCAATAAGCAAAGAATGTAGAAACCGGGGGCTTCTCCGAAACGATGTTTACCCCGAACGGTTGCACATGACGGCTTGCGGTCCGATATTCTAAGCAACGAAGAAGCAGGCAGCAAAATCCAATTTTTTAAAGGAGGTTTCCACCATGAATCCCAGTCAGACAGCATTGGTCCTCATCGAATATCAAAACGATTTTACTTCCGATGGAGGAACGCTCCATGAGGCAGTAAAGCCGGTAATGGAGAGCACGAACATGTTGGCAAATACCGTCGAGACGGCAAAAAAAGCGCGCGACCTTGGTGTTACCGTCATCCACGCACCCATTACCTTCACAGATAACTATCGCGAATTGAACCCGCAGCCCTACGGGATCCTGAAGGGCGTGGTAGACAGCAAATCATTCCGGAAAGGCACCTGGGGCGCGGAGATTGTGGACGATCTAAAGCCGGAACCTGCGGACATTGTGATCGAAGGCAAGCGGGGGCTTTGTGGATTTGAGAGCACGAATCTTGACTTCATCCTGCGAAACCGCGGGATCACGAATATTGCACTGGGCGGCTTCCTGACAAATTGCTGCGTAGAATCGACGATGAGATCCGCCTACGAAAGAGGCTTCAATGTCATTACGCTGAAAGACTGTACCGCGGCGTTGAGCGAGGAGGAACAACGACTGGCTGTGGAGAAGAATTACCCGATGTTCTCACGGCCGATGGATCACAATGAATTCCTGGCCGAAGTGAGCGGGGAAAGAAAAGTGGAGACTGCAAGCCGTGGCTATGAAGGCTAATTACTAGGGCGTGTTTGTAAAATGGCTTTCGTTAAAGATCGCGAGGGATTTTCGGCGCTGGACGAGGCGCAACGAGCGTCGCTATTGAGGAAATAACGGCGCGAGGCGCAATGGAGGCCAGTGCAAAAAGCACCGCGAGATTGGCGGAATGTGTTTTATAAACACGCCCTAATAAACGGAATGCATCCAACCGGTTTCTCTGTCCACTAAGACCTTGTCCACCAGGGACCCCTCCTTGGTCACTATCTCTGCCTCAAAGTATTTCCCTTGTTCTGTAATCTTTCCAAGCCTCAGATTCGGGTTCCCGGTTGTTTTTAGGTATTCCTCAAAGACTCCTTTGGCACTTTTTTCATCCAAAGGTTTCTGAATTTGCTGAGAATCAGGCTTTGACGGTCTCAAATAGCCGCGCCCCCTCCATCTGTGTCCCATTCCGTAGCCTCCACGCCCCATCATCATACCGGGCCCCATGCCATGGCCTCTCAAGCCGAGAGCGTGTTGAAACATTGCTAAATGCCAACGAGTCTGAAGCAGGATACCACTGAGAATCTTAGCCGAGTCTAGATCCCCGGCATGTTGGACCAACCATTCATAACGAGGAATCAGCTCTTCCTCCATTCTTGCGCACAGTTGGAGTGCCTCCTGCAGGTTTTTTGTCTCCACGGCGGCCTGATGATTCGCGCCTGAGTTGATTCCATATGCTTCAAACATCTCTTCGATCAGATTGATGTGTTCCTCCTCCTGTGGGATCACCATCATATATGGCATAGCGGCATTGTATTTCTCCGCATCGGCGGTGTACTGGGCGTAGGATTTTTCCTCAAGGAGCAGAACCTCCCGGAGTTTCTCAATCCATTCAGTGTTTTTCGGCGCGGGCAGATTACCGGGCACTGTCATCAAATTGCCCATCATCTGCGGTCCCATGCCATATCCCCCACCCCGCATCCAATGCTCCCTGCCGTATTGGCCATGAGGCATCATACCCGACCTCATTTGCGCTCTTCCGTTTAATGGAAACAAACTCAACGAAAGGGCCACGATGAGTGCTAAACTGGCCACTGTTTTTCTCATCAGGCTATTCTTCGAATCAATATTTCGTCTGCATCCCCGTGATTGTTCGGCGCAGGCTCGCATTGTGGATGTTTCGCAATAAAGAGGCCTTCCGAAGCATCGATCGAGCAGCCTGGTGCATGAGCGATTGTCCTTAGCTACTGCACGGGTTTCAGCAGCGCGCGGAGAGATTGACCTGGTTTGCGCTCTAATCTGAGAACAGAAATGAAGAACACGCCAACTTCCCCGGAACCTTTCGTTTTGGCATGCAGAGACGCGAAGATAGGGCGTATTTCGTAATACGGCGACTAATGTAATGAGTTAGGGACGTTGGCAGTGACCTGAAAACTTGCGTTACGGCTATTGGCTGCCAGCATGTTTTCGTGAAAGTCGCTGGTCGCAAAGCACTGGCGCATCTTTTTTTTCTTCTCCAACCATGGTATCGTCAGGCTCACTGACAAGCGCCGGAACATGCCCGGCAGCCAGAAAATGTTCCGCTCAAAAACTGATCCGCCACAAATTCAGCAACTTCCCCATCGAAAAAATTCGCGCTAGCAAGCCATCGCCCCGTCAAGTTTACCCTTGCAAACGCGCTATACGGAATGCACCGTGCGCGCCGATGCGGCCCCTTGTCGTATGGCTTTTCGTGTTTGCATGCGTTGCTTCGGCGCAGGCAACCGACTGGAAACTGATAAATTACGCCGGACGCGATCATCTTACGATCGACAATGTTGCGCAATTCTATCGGTTTGGAAAAGTCACCAGAAAGGGAAATGTGTTCGCGATGACGGATGGGTCCAGAAGCCTTCGTGGCTCCAGAGGGTCGAACGAGATTTTCATTAATCGTATCAAATTTATTCTCAGCTATCCCATTCAGGAACACGGTGGGGATATTCTGCTGTCGCGGATGGACCTCGCCAAGCTCGTTGAACCCGTCATGCGGCCGAGTCGCATCAAGAATGCTGAGGCTGTCGAGACGGTGATTCTCGATGCCGGACACGGCGGCCATGATCGCGGCGCTAGAGGACGTTGGGGCTATGAAGCGGACTACACGCTGGATGTTGCGCTCCGGACCCGGGATCTGCTGTTGCAACAGGGATTCAAGGTCTATCTTACCCGCGACCGCGACGTATTCATTCCGCTCGAGGATCGACCGCGATTTGGAAACAAGTTCCCGAACGCCATTTTCATCAGCATCCATTTTAATCACGGTAAATCCGAAGCTTCCGGTCTGGAAACTTTCACGCTTGCGCCGCGCGGTGTCCCCTCGATGGCATCCGATGGCCCGCGTTTATCCGACCTGAATGCTTGTCCTGGCAATGTCAACGATGCGGCCAATATGGCGCTCGCTACCGCAACGCATGCAGCGATGGTCAGCATGGTCGGTGGCTACGATCGCGGCATTAAGCGCGCGCGGTTTCTGGTGATCCGTCAATCAACAATTCCCGCTGTTCTGGTGGAGTGTGGATTCCTGAGCAGCGCCAGAGACGGGCGGAAAATCGCGGGCGGTGCCTACCGTCAGATGATTGCGGCCGCATTGACCCGTGCGGTCGGAAATTATCGCGATGCCGTTGAACCAGAACCGGAGCCGCCGGTGGGACCACTTGTCGATCTATCTAAGACGACATCTGCCACATCCACCGGAACGGATTCAACGGGCGACGCGTCGAAATAAACCGGAGTTTCCCTTTCGCTGTGCTGATTCCAAAAGAGGAACCGCTCTCCCCTGAGGAACGACCGATCGGTGTGTTTGATTCGGGGATTGGCGGGCTAACTGTCGCCGCAGTGCTGCGTGACCTGCTCCCGTCGGAAAACATTTTCTACATTGGCGACACTGCGCGTGTGCCCTATGGAGGAAAGAGTCCCCTGACCGTAGAACGTTACTCGATCGAAATCAGCGGTCTGTTGCTCGCCGAGCAAGCGAAGATGATCGTGGTCGCCTGCAATACCGCATCGGCACTCGCGGTTCCCAGGCTTCAGGAGTTACTGAAGGTTCCGGTTGTGGGCGTTATTCTTCCCGGCGCGAAGGCGGCAATCGAAGCAACGAAATCTGGCCACATTGGGGTGATCGGTACCCGCGCCACGATTTACAGCAGGGCCTATGAACTCGCGATTCACGCGCTGAACCCGGAATTAAGAGTGAGCGCGAAGGCTTGCCCGATTTTCGTCCCTCTCATCGAAGAGGGATGGCTCGATGACCCGATCTCCGACCTCGTCATCCGGCGGTATCTGGAGAAGATGGTGAAGGACGACGTCGATACACTCGTGCTGGGTTGCACGCATTATCCGCTCTTAAAGGGCTCGCTATCGCGCTTTCTTGGCCCGGCCGTTACGCTGGTGGACTCCGCGAGAAACTGCGCGCTCGCGGTGAAGGACACCCTGCAGGAACAGGCAATTGCAGCGCCGGCAACGCAAGTTGGCAGTCTCGAAGTGGCCCTGACAGACACCGCGGACGGTTTTCTCCGAGTCGCGGAATCCGCGCTCGGACTCCAGTTGGGTGATGTGCGACTCCGCAACGTCCAACACGCCGGATAGCCAGCGTGGACCAGGAACACCGCCCGGCAGACTGCTTGCATACGCCGTTCGAATTGCGGCGCGCCAGCCCGGCTTTCAGTCGCGGCGCGTCTACCCGAGCCGATGACGAAAAACGAAGTTTGCGCTTGTGAGCGTGACGGCAGCGATGACCAGCAAAGGCCACAGGTTGCTTAGCACCACTGATAGCGGAATATCCTTCAGGAACAGCCCCTTCACAATCGCGATAAAATGCGGCAGCGGGTTGATCCAGTTCAGCGTTTGAAGCCACTGCGGCATATTATCAATCGATGATGCGAAGCCGGAGAGAAGGACTGCCGGCATCATGAAGCTGAAGACACCAAGAAACGCCTGCTGTTGCGTGGCGCAAATGGACGAGATCAGAAGTCCAAATCCGCAGAGCGCGGTGATGACGGTTCGGAGCCATCGGTGACCACCTGCACCGGGGCGACTTCCCCTCTGCGCGAGAGTTTTTGCGAGAAGTCCTGCGCCAGCACCACGAACCCCCGCACTGTTCCCGCGGTGATTGCTGCTCGTAAGTTCCCGGGCCTCGATCACGGTCTCGCCGCAGCAGGGCAGGGGCTTCAAATGTTCCGCCAACACCGAATCCCCACCGGGTCCGCCGCCGAGGATATCGATAAAAGAATCTTCGAGCCGCGGCGCGACCGGCACCTTTCTCGCCATCGGTCCTGCGTGTTCAGACTCCAGAGGCGGCGCCTTTGTTCCTTCCCGCGGCACAATGCGGATGCTGCGGCCCTGGATTACACCATCGGAGACTTCCGGCCTGCGAAGGAAACGGGCGAGCAACTGACGACGGTTCCCTTCGATGTTACGGATCTGGAGCGAGCGCGATTGAACGCGCGCCGCAAGCGCCGCCGGCTTCCCTGCAAAAAGAAGCTTTCCTTCGTTAAATAACAACACTTCGGCGCAGAGTTCTGCTTCTTCGAGGTAAGCCGTGCTCCAGACCACGGCAATGCCTTGCATAACGAGTTCCTGCACCATTTTCCATAGCTCCCGTCGTGAGATCGGATCGACGCCAACACCCGCCTCATCAAGCAACAGAAGTTTCGGTCGCCCGAGAAGCGCGCACGCCAGACCTAATTTCTGCTTCATGCCGCCGGAAAGTCTGCCCGCGAGCCGCGAGGTGAAGTTTGTGAGGTCCGTGAAATTCAGCAACCGCTCAAAGGAAGCCTTTTTTCCGCTCCGGTCACGCCGCGCAGATCCGCGTAAAGATTCAAGTGCTCCTGGACGGACAGATCTTCGTAAAGCCCGAATTTCTGCGGCATATATCCGATGAACTGACGAATGAGCGCTCCTTCCGAGATTGGATCATGACCATCCACATGCACCGCGCCGGAAGTAGGCTTCATCAGGCCCGCGATCAGTCGCATCAGCGTTGTCTTTTCCGCCCCGTCCGGACCGACCAATCCAGTAACCATGCCTCCGCGAATCGAGGTGGAAAGGCCTTCCAGCGCCGGCATGGATGCCCCGGGAAACTCTTTTCTCAGATTCTCGATGTCGACCGTTGCAAATAGGGAATCAACGTCCTCCGAGCTTGACCGTCACCGGCATTCCCTGCCGCAGTCCGGGATCTGGATCGGACACCACTACACGAAAGCGGTAAACGAGCGAAGTCCGCAAGTCCGACGTCTCAACGTTCTTCGGGGTGAATTCCGCGCGTGGAGAAATGAATCCGATCTGGCCGCGATAAGGCTCCTGCGGGCGCGAATCGGTAAAAACACTCACCGGCAACCCCGGGTGGATTTTTCCGAGATTGGGCTCGTTTACGTACGCGCGCACCCAGACCGGATCATCGAGTGACACGGTGAGTGACTGTAGTCCCGGGTGCTGCTACCGCGCCCTGCTCGAGCGCCCGCGTGATCACGACACCGGCCTCCGGCGCGACCAGTTTCGTGTCCTCGAGCTTGATGCGCGCAAGCTCCAGAGTCGCCTTTGCTTCCGCGAGATCGGCCTCAGCCTGTGCGACTTCCTCCGGGCGATATCCTGCCTTGAGCCGGTGGAGGGTCGCCAATGCCGAGTTCAGTCGTGCGTGCGCTTCATCGAATGCCGCCTCGGCTGCATCGAGTTCAGTGGCCGCGATTGCCCGGGTGCCCCGCAATTGCTCCGCTCGTCTCAGATCGCGTCGCGCATTCTCGAGAGACGCTTCGCGCTCCACCACCGTCGCCTCCGCTTCGTTGATCTCTTCTTTGCGATATCCGCTCTGCAGCATCCGAAACCGCGCCGCCCGGGAATCTGCTTGCGCCGCAGCTCGCTCAACTTCTCGTCGGTAAGGCTCGGCGTCCAGCTTTGCGATGACCTCCCCCGCCGAGACCGGATCGCCCTCTTGTTTGAGCACCTGATCAATCTTCCCCGGCACGCGAAAGCTCAGGTTCACCTCGCGAATGTCCACATTTCCGTAGAATAGCAGGGGCGTCTCTTTCTCTCGCGTCGCGAAAAACCAGACACCCGCACTTATGGCTGCAAGCAAAACCACAAGAACGATGACGCGCTTCATACTACCTTGCGACCTTCCTCCGTTAGAATGCCTTCGATCATCACGGTCAACACGGTGCGATACGCCTCTCCAGGTGTGATATTGAGCCGTTCGATGTTCTCCGGTCGGATAATGGCGTGCACTGCGATGATTAGCATTTGGATGACGACATTGGTGTCGAGATCCTTGCGGATCAGGCCGGCGCCGCGTCCGTTCGCAAACAGTTTTCCGAAATACCTGGGCAGTATTTCGCCACGGACCGCATCAATTTCCGCAAAAAGTTCGGGCACATCCCGCTGCACGTCGCGGATCAACGGCGGCCTGATCGCCGAAACTCCCGTCACGAGGGCGTCAATCAGCCCATACACCTTCTCCACGATATTGAGATCGGGGTCATTCGCGATTCGGTCGAGTTCGGCCGAGATTGCCGCGATTTTTCGGTGGAGGACTGCCTTCAGTAGCTACCTCTTTGACTTGAAATGCGCATAGAGCGTCTTTTTGCTCATGCCGAGATCGGCAGCCAGATCGTCCATTGTGACCGCCCTGAAGCCGAAATTGAAGAAGCGTTTCTGAGCGGCATCGATGAGAGCGACGAGCGGGGGCGAGGTCTCAGCGGGATTACCAGTCACAAAGAAACTCTATCCGTTTCTACAGTTTCTTCAAACCCTGCAGTTTACACGGCCAAATGATTCTCCAAACGGTCTTCAGGCCTTCGACGGTGCGGCCGATAAAAACTCTGAGGTCCCGGGCTCAGAGCTCTTTCTTTTCACCCGGAACAGCTGGAGCACCGCAACGAAAAACAACGGAATGAACAAGATCCCGAGCAGTGTGGCGGATAGCGTGCCGCCAATAATGCCCGTACCAATCGCATTTTGACCGCCGGATCCTGCACCGGTGGAGATGGCGAGCGGAAGGACGCCGAATCCGAAAGCGAGGGAAGTCATCAGGATCGGACGCAGCCTCTGGCGGGCGGCAGCGATCGCGGATTCGGCAAGTGACATCCCGCCGTCGAAGTTCGCTTTGGCGAACTCGACGATCAGGATGGCGTTCTTGGCGGATAGTCCGATGATCGTCAGAAGGCCCACCTGCAGAAAAACGTCGTTGGAAAAGCCGCGAAGCAAGGTCGCTGCAACGGCGCCGAGGACTCCGAGCGGAACCGAGAGCATCACCGACGCGGGAATCGCCCAGCTCTCGTAGAGCGCTGCAAGGCAGAGGAAAACGACCAGGATCGAAATCGCATAGAGTGATGCCGTCTGCGCACCCGCTGCCTGCTCCTCGTAGGAAAGTCCGCTCCATTCGTAGGTTACGCCTTCGGGCAGTTTTCCGGCAAGGTCCGCCATGATTTGCATGGCGGTGCCGCTGCTCTCTCCGGGTGCAGCTTCCCCTTGAATTTGCATGGAGGACCGGCCATTGAAGCGCTCCAGTCTCGGCGATCCGTAAGTCCATTCGCCGTGCGAGAAAGCGGAGAACGGCACCATTTTCCCGGAATCATTGCGCACATACCAATCGTTAAAATCCGCCGGCTGCATTCGTGAGTTCGGGATGCCCTTTAGATAGACTTTCTTCACCCGGCCGCGGTCGATGAAATCATTGACGTAGTGCGATCCCCATGCGGCGGATATCGTGTCATTAATATCTTGAATCGAAACTCCAAGAGTGCGGGCTTTTTCGCGGTCGATCTCGATGCGGAATTGTGGCTCGTCGTTGAGTCCATTCGGACGAACGCCTACGAGTTTCGGGTTCTGTCCTGCCATGCCGAGAAGCTGATTGCGCGCTTCCATGAGTTTGTCGTGCCCGATGCCTTCCGCATCAATGAGTTGAAAATCGAAGCCGGTCGCTGTTCCAAGTTCTGGAACGGCAGGCGGTGCGAAAGCGAATGCCATCGCTTCCCGGAAAGTCATGAACTTTGCCATGGCGCGCTGTGCAATAGCCTGCACGCGATTTTCCTTACCGGGCCGTTCGTCCCAGTCTTTCATCCGCACGAAGGCGAGTCCGGAATTTTGACCGCGACCGGCAAAGCTGAACCCTGCGACGGTAAATACACTCGAGACATTTTCTTTTTCCTCTTCGCGAAAGTAGTTTCGCACCTTGGTAAGCACGCCCTCTGTCGCATCGATTGTGGAGTTGGGCGGCAGGGTCACCAGCGAGAAAAGTGTGCCCTGGTCTTCATCAGGGAGAAAGGCCGTGGGCAGACGCAGAAATAGCAGCCCCATGATTCCCGTGATAGCGAGATAGATCATCAGGAAGCGACCCGGACGACCAAGGATTCCGCGCACACCCCGCTCATACGAATGGTTGGCGCGATAGAATGTGCGGTTAAACCATCCGAAGAAACCTTTGACCTTGCCATGATCGCCCTTCACGACCGGTTTGAGCATCGTGGCGCAGAGCGCCGGTGTGAACACGATGGCGACTACGACGGACAACCCCATAGCGGCCGCGATCGTGATCGAAAACTGCCGGTAAATGACCCCGGTGGAGCCCGAGAAAAATGCCATCGGAATGAAGACCGCGGATAGAACCAGACCGATGCCGACGAGAGCCCCGCTAATTTGCCGCATGGATTTGATCGTCGCTTCCTTTGGCGACAGCCCTTCTTCGGACATCAGCCTCTCAACGTTCTCCACGACTACGATGGCGTCATCGACTAGAAGGCCAATCGCGAGCACCATGGCAAACAGGTGAGAGTGTTGATTGAGAAGCCGCTTGCTGCCAGCACGCCGAAAGTGCCCAGCAACACGACAGGCACGGCGATCGTCGGAATAAGTGTCGCACGGATATTCTGCAGAAAGAGCAGTATTACCAGAAACACAAGTAGGACTGCTTCGAATAGCGTTTTGACCACTTCGTGAATCGAAATCTCCACGAACGGCGTGGTGTCGTAGGGATAGTAAGCTTCGAGTCCCGGAGGAAAGAGTGGTTTCAGGTTGTCGATGGTCTTACGCACCTCGGCGGCGGTATCAATGGCGTTGGCGCCTGGAGCGAGTTTCACGGCCACGCCGGAGGCGGGTTTTCCGTTGAACTTTGCCTGGATAGAGACGTTCTCCCCCGCCAGCTCAATATTTGAAACGTCACGGAGCCGGACCTGGGAGCCGTCTGGCTTCACTTTTAGCAGAATATTTCCGAATTGTTCCGGGGACTGCAAACGCGATGGTCCGATTACGGTCGCGTTGAGCTGCTGGTTTTCAACGCTGGGAAGTCCACCCAGTTCACCGGAAGCTACCTGAACGTTTTGCGCACGAATTGCTGCGCTGACGTCGGAAGGCATCAGGGCATAATTGTTCAACTTTGCCGGATCCAACCAGATGCGCATCGCGTATTGGGATCCGAATACCAGCAGATCGCCGACGCCCGGCGTGCGACTCAACGGGTCTCTCACCGAAGAGACGACGAAGTCACCAATGTCTGCACCGTTCATTCTCCCGTCTGCCGAGACGAAGGCGATCACGAGAAGGAAATTCCGTGTCGCCTTGGCCACGGTGATGCCTTGTTGCTGCACTTCCTGAGGAAGCAGGGGCATCGCGAGTTGCAGTTTGTTCTGCACCTGGACCTGCGCAATGTCGGGATCTGTACCCTGCTCGAAAGTCAGCGTGATATCCATCGCGCCGTCCTTTGTACTTTCGGATGAGAAGTAGATCAGATTGTCGATGCCGCTGAGTTGCTGCTCGATCACCTGGACAACGCTACTTTGCACGGTCTCGGCGGATGCTCCGGGGTAAACAACGGAAATCGAGATCGCGGGGGGAGCGATTGCCGGGTATTGCGCAATGGGGAGGGTGCGGATTGCCAACGCACCCGCCAGCATCATGAAAATCGCGATGACCCAGGCGAAGACGGGGCGATTAATGAAAAAGTTAGCCATGATTATTCGGTGAGTGCTGCGACCTCGACGGGTTTCACCGAAGCGCCGGGCGCGATTTTCTGCAGCCCTTCAACGACGACCTGGTCTCCGGCTTGAATTCCTTTCGTAACGAGCCAGCGATTTCCGATCACGCGATCGGTTTTCAGAATGCGGCTTTCAATACGATTGTTTGCATCTACGACCATCGCTACTGGTTCGCCTCGCGGATTTCGTGTGACGGCTTTTTGCGGGACAAGTATCGCTTTGACGGCAGTTCCCACCTGGACAAACGCCCGAACGAACATTCCGGGCAGGAGCTGTCGCTTCGGATTGGGAAAAAGCGCGCGTAGGGTTACCGAGCCGGTTTCCTGATCTACGGTGACTTCCGAGAACTGCAGTTGCCCCGCATGCGCGTATTCGGTTCCATCCTCGAGTTTCAGGCGGACGGGAGCGCTGTGCTCACCGGCGTTTATGAGCTCTTCCACCGAAAGTTCTTTTGCCAATCGCAGCACCTGTGTGGCGGACTGGCTGATGTCCACGTAAATCGGGTCGAACTGCTGGATTGTGGCTAGCGCGGCGGCCTGATTAGCGGTCACCAATGCTCCCTCCGTGACCACTGAACGGCCAATGCGCCCCGAGATCGGGGCGAGCACGTTTGTGTAAAGCAGATTGATTTCCGCTGTCTTCAAAGCCGCCTTCGCACTTGCAACATCCGCCTGCGCACTCTGGTAAGAGGCGTAGGAATCGTCATATTCCTGCTGGCTGATCGCTCTTTTCTCCAGAAGCCCCTTGCGACGTTGTTCGAGATATTTCGCCGCCAGCTCGGCCGCTTCTGCACGCTTCACTGTCGCCTCCGCATTTTCGACGGCCGCCTGGTATGTCGCAGGGTCGATTCGATAGAGTGGTTGACCTTCCTTAACTTTGCCACCTTCTGTGAATAGGCGCTTCAGGATGATGCCCGTTACTTGGGGACGCACCTCCGCTACTCGAAAGGGGACGGTCCGCCCGGGGAGTTCCGTGACAATATCCGTCTGTTGAGGCTCGATGGTTACTACCCCGACTTCCATGGGCGGTGGCGTGCCGGGTAGAGATTGAGCCGACTCCCCATCGCGATACGCTGAAAAGAGGACTGACGCGCAGACTAGCAGGCTGCAAGTAAGAAGAAATGGCTTCATTAAGATTGCGGTGATGAGTGATGGAAAAAATAATATGTCACTTTTCAGGCAAAAAAACGCTAGCGCACTGCGGCAATCACAAGATCCACGTGCGCACGAACCCGATCCTCGCTTTCGTCCTTGTTCCAACTATGGCGGATGTGGGGATGCAGCGCGATGTGGAGCGCATCAAGCACGGATGTCGTGAGGGTATCAGGATTGTCGTTGCGGACCTCTCCGGAACGCATGCCTTCCTGAATGAGCTTTTTAAAGGTCAAAAAAAGGAACGAGTGGTAGATCTCGATAGCTTCCCAGTCTTCTTCCACGGCTTGGCTGACCATCCTGAAGATCTGCTGCTCATTCCGGAACAAATTGCGGTGAAATCGGTAGATCATCAGAGTAATTTGTCGAATCCGTTCTGTGGCGGGGATTGATGATCGGGCGATCAAAACGGATTCCTGGCGAATCTGCGAAAGGTTGCGGTCGGCGCAGGCCTGGACGATCGCGTTTTTGGAAGGGAAAAACTTGTAGATATTTGCCGGCGACATGCCCAAATCCCGCGCGATATCGGCCACCGTGGTCTTGGTAAACCCGTATTGGCGAAAGAGTTCGTCCGCCTTATTGAGAATGCGATTCCGCGTTTCGTTACGAGAGCGGCGGCGGGAATGAATTACGGTCATGGGCACAATGGAAATGGACTAGGGTGACGAATAATACATTTCGTCACCCTAGTCCATTGCTTCTTCCGCAAACCTGAGAACATGCTTGTGGCTGGCGTCATCGGCAGCCCGCCGATGAAGCTGAACAAGGGCGAGGTTCAGCGGCGTGATAAGGTTCTCGTCTTTGTCGAAAATGAGGCCTCGCCGGTCGACATGAAGGTGGAGCTGCATGGATCCGGGAGTTCCGAATCTCTGGTCTGTCTTAAGACCGGATCAGGATGTGTCATCGATCACATTCAGGGCGATGAGTTGGAGGCCTGCTTCGAAATGGAAGGTGCCGGCTTATCGATCCGGCGCTGACAAAGCATTTCGACAGAGCAGGCGCAATTTCACTGCAAAGACGATTGAATAATTAAGAGCTGATCAAATCCTGAAAACGCCTTGGCCCCAAAAATTCTATGATTAAGCGCATCGTCTTAGCTGCATTGCTCATTATGTCCGCTGTTCGCGGATTTGCCTGGAGCGATGTCGAACTTCTTATCTGGACAACTGACAATCGGGGTTATCATGCGTTGGCTGAGATTGGGAAGAAATTTGAAGAGGAAATGGGGTTTCCGGTCAGAGTCGAAATCCAGGAAGAAATCGTTGATAGAGTCCAAATGGCTGCACAGGCTGGTAAGGGTCCCGATATCTTTTTCTGGGCTCATGATATTGTCGGAGAGTGGGCGGATTCCGGTTTGCTGGAGCCGGTGGAGCCGAGCGAAGAGTACAAGAAAACCTTGATCCCAATGTCCTGGGATGCGGTGACGCATAAAGGCAGGCTCTGGGGATACCCGGTGGCGATCGAGTGTGTGTCCTTGATCTACAACAAGAAGCTCGTAACCGGCAAACCTCCAACGCAGCTTGCGGATTTCCCTGCGTTTGCCAGAGAACTCAAAGCGAAAAATCCAAAGTCAATCGCGATCATGTGGGACTACACTAATCCATATTTCAGCTGGCCTTTTCTCGCGAGTGCAGGAGCCTACTCCTTCAAGCATACGAAAAGCGGATGGGATCCATCCGATATAGGGGTCGACACACCTGAGGCTGTCGAAGGTCTGTCGGCGATCTTAAAACTCATTAAGCAGGATGTGCTTCCGAAGGGATCAACCCAGAGCATCGCGGACGAAAAAATGATCTCGGGCGAACTCGCCACGGCGATTAACGGCCCCTGGTCCTGGGCAAACCTTCACAAAGGGGGCGTTGACTTCGGCCTCGCACCCGTCCCTGGTGTCGACGGGAACCCTGGTAAGCCATTTGTTGGTGTACTCTCAGCTATGATCAACCGGTCGAGCCCGAATTCGGACCTCGCTGTGTTATTCCTGGAGAAATATGTCGTGACTGCAGATGGTTTGCGGAAGATTGATGCGGATGCGCCGCTCGGAGTGCCCTCTGTTGAGGCATTGGCCGAGGAAATGAGCGCAAAGAATCCGCTTATCAGGGTAACCTATGAGAATGCCAAGAATGGGGTGGTGATGCCAAACATCCCTGAAATGGGCCGGTTTTTTACCTCGATGGGAGCTGCGTTCAAGATCGCGACGAATGGAATGTGCACTCCGGAAGAGGCCATTGAGGACGCCGCCAGGAACATGGGCGAATAAGAGAAAGAAGCTGTAAATAGCTGCTTTCCATTCGGCCGGTATTGACCGGAATCATCGCGATTCCGGCGCCCTGAGCATGCTGTTAACGAGGTGCCGCCGAGAAGGTTTGGCAGATGTGGCCGTCCGCAGCGATGAACGACGCAAAGAGCGTCACTCATCGGGTTGTGCGTGACCTCGAGGCACGATAGGTTCCGCGGTTCATGCTTACCGTTAGTCAGGTCAGTAAATCGCATGGAGGGCGCAACCTTTTTGAAGACGTCTCGCTCCAAATCAATCGTGGAGATCGCTTGGGTCTTATCGGCGCGAATGGAGTCGGCAAATCGACGCTGTTCTCTTTGATTCTTGATGAGCAAACTCCGGATGCCGGTTCCATCATTCTTCAGCGTGGCGTCACCATCGGCTTTCTGCCTCAAGAAACCGCCCCCCACGGAGACGAGACGATTCTCGAACTGGCAACTTCCGTTTCGCAAGGAATGACAGAGGTTCGGCGCATGCTTCGCGAGCATCCGAACGAAAGTTCCACGAAGCATCACGAAGCTTACGAGCGATTTGCTGAAATCGACGGGTACAAGCTTGAAGCGCAAGCCAAGCGAATCCTCACCGGTCTCGCTTTTCGAGAAATGGATCATAATCGGCCTGCTCGCACTTTGAGCGGTGGTTGGATCATGCGCGCTCATCTTGCCCGGTTGCTCGTGATGGAGCCGGATTTGCTGCTGCTCGACGAGCCGACGAATCATCTCGACCTCGAATCGCTTGGTTGGTTTCAGAAGCATCTTTGCGGTTTTCGAGGTGCAATTCTAACGATTTCGCACGATCGGGAGTTCCTTAATGCAGTCTGCCGGGAGATTATTGAGATCAGTCGTGCGCGGATGCATCGCTATAACGGAAACTTCGATGACTATCTGGCGCAGAGAGCCGCGCGGGAAGAGCAATATGCGGCAGCATATCGTAACCAGCAGCGCGAAATCACGAATCTGCAGCGCTTTATCGACCGGTTTCGCTCAAAGGCCAGCAAGGCGTCGCAGGCGCAGGACAAGATCAAGCAACTCGAGAGGATGGAACGCCTCGCTCCGCCTGAATCTGCAGAAGCGACGGTCAAATTCCGCTTTCCTCAGCCGAATCGCAGCGGACAGCGCGTGATGATCCTCGACAAGGTTACGCAGGGATATGGTGATTTGATCGTCTATCGCGACCTCGATCTGATTGTCGAGCGAGGCCAAAGGACAGTTCTTGTCGGTCCGAACGGCGCGGGGAAATCAACGCTTCTGAAACTCTTTGCGGGACTAGTTCCTCTCCGGTCCGGTATGCGTGATCCCGGTTACAATGTGAATATCGGATACTTTTCTCAACATCGCATCGATATGCTCGACGAGAAGCGGACAGTGCTCGCGGAAGCGATGGAAATCTCGAAACCCGTGCCCGAACAGCAGACGCGCACAGTTCTCGGTTCTTTTCTGTTTCGTGGAGATGACGTCTTCAAGTCGGTGGGAGTCCTGAGTGGTGGTGAGAAGAGCAGACTGGCGCTCGTGAAACTTCTGCTTGATCCCCCCAATTTCCTCTTGCTGGATGAGTCGACGACGCATCTCGACATGCCAAGTATTGACGCGCTCATCAATGCTCTTGAGCAATATACCGGAACGCTCGTTTTCGTGAGTCACGATGTGCATTTCATTCGGTCCATCGCGACATCTGTGCTGCATGTCCAAGCAGGGGAATTGATGGCCTATCCCGGCGGATACGATTATTTTCTGGAAAAATCACAGGCCGGTTCGGGCAGGGAAGCGCTGGTGGCGCCCCTTGCGAACGCGCAGCCTACGGCTGCTCCTGCAGCGCGGGGGAAATCACAGACCGCCCCGGGACTTAAGGAGATCCGCGCGCAGCGCAAAGCCGAGGCGGAGGCGCGGAAAGTGGCTAACCGCGAAAAGCGGGATATTGAGAAACGCGTGAAGGATTTGGAGAGCGAAATTCTGCGATTCGAAGAAAAACAGAAGCGCCTGGCTGCAGAACTCGAAGATCCAGAAACCTACTCCGATCCGGCAAGAGCACTGGAGCTCAATCGGGAACTTGAGGGCGTGGTGGAGACTTTGAAGCGTGTCAACGCGGAATGGGAGGCCGCCGTGGAAGCTGCGCAGGCGGTTATTTGACAATTTGCATTTGTTCCCAAGGCGCTTGACCTTCGGCCTTTCCAGTTTCCTGAACCCCATTTATTTGGCCCGCGTTTACCCCATCCCCGGATGCCAATCGAGCCCGGAACAACGAACGACCGTGCGAATCTTGCGAGTGTGCTTACGCACGTTGCGATTGCACACGCATTAGACTCCCCGGGTGCGATAGATAACGAAGGAAAATCTAAAAACATGTCTGAAAAAATATCTGAACAAGTTTACAAAGTCGTCGAAGTCATTGGCAGCAGCGTGGAGTCATGGGAAAAAGCCGCAGCGGTGGCCGTCAAAAACGCCGCCGGATCCCTTAAAGATCTGCGTGTCGCACGGGTTTTAGAACAAGACGTCCGGATTGGGGAAAAGGGTGAAGTCGTTTATCGTACTCGATTGGATCTTTCGTTCCGACTCCACGACAAGTCCGAAGTGAGTAAGTAATTTAAGATGGAGGCCGCAAGGCAGCGTCGACGAAATTAAAGTAATAGAGCGGGGCCGTCCGCAGGAGGAAAGGTGGAAACCTGAGGTTTGCAAGTGGTGTGTGGGCGGCCTCGTGGGATTACGGGAGCGGAAGGAGGGCTGCGAAAGAAACTGCGAAGAGTGCGCTTTAATCGCCTGCGCTCCTGCGGTGTTTTGTGGGTAATTTTCTTCTCCAGTAAATCTGTCGTTCTCAGGGCCTCCGAAATTGCGTATTTGAGATTGGCTGCAAATGCGGGCAAAGTGAACCTCCTGAGCCCGGAAGATTTAGGCAACCTGCTTTGCGAGGCGCGCAAGGTTTTGGCGCACAAGAGCCCCCATGGTTTCGAGTTCGAGATATTTCCTGTCTTTATAATGATCGGCGAGTTCCTCTCGAAGCTGTCGAATCTTCTCCGGAAAGGACAGGTGATCCTCGGCCATCACGTCGAGCAACATTCCAAGGCGTTCCTTCGCGACTTGCATTCGTCGCAGGATTAAGAACTGCTCCTCGCGCTGATATTGAAGTGCCGTCGTCGGATTGAGGTGCTTAGTACAGAAGACGACAAGTTCGGTGTTCTCCCTGAAAAACTGCGGTAGATAGAACCTCTTTTTTCCCTGGAAGCTCTGTTGATCGAAATCCATGGGTCGGATTCGGATTTGCACTTCCTCGACGTCCGGCGTCATATCCATCACAAAATTGCAGGAACGCATGTCGCCGAGCAGACGAACGAAGCAGCGTTCGTTGAATTTCACAAGCTCCTTGGCGAGCCGGACTATCTTCACCTGGGGGTTGTAGAGCCAGTCTCGGATGAACGCCGTGCCGGGCACCCCCGCAACGTGTTCCTCGATCAGTGTATCCCCGTGTGTGAGAAAATGCATGCGATTCGGAGAGAGAAGGTGCTCCAAATCAAGCCCGTAGATTCGAGACGCATCGGCCCGCTTTACGTAATAGTAATCCTGATTGTCATTAATTGAATTGACTATCCGGATGCGAAACGGTTCCGAATTTCCAAAACTGCAGAAATCGATGCGGTCGACAAAAAGATGCTTCATGACGGATCGATCGCCGCCCATTTTCAGAATGGCGTAGATCTCCTTCAGGCCCTCGTGAATTTTTTCCAGCTCGAAGGAATAGTAAATCACGGTCTGCCACAAAGTGTCCTTTCCATCCTTGTCGTAGAGTGGCATGCTCTCTCGGAAATGCCGCAATTCGTCGTAAAGAACCGGCAGACGGATTTCGCGTTTGTAGTGACTTAAATACTCACGCAGATCCTCCTTCACCGGATAGCACGGTTTGCGAGCGCTGGGAGTCATCTTCGTTGAAATGATATGCTGTCGACGCAAATGCGCCAGTCTCTTCAAGGCCCTTCCTTGATTTTGCCGCCCCACGAAATGATTCTGGCCTTTGTTCCGGCGGCCTCAGCCTCCTTGATGTCACCGTTCCGATTGTAGAACAGGGAAAGACTCGTCCAACCGATTTGATCGTTGGGACAAATTGCGACCGCTTTCTTTCCCGCCTCGATCGCCTCAGGAAATCGGCCCATTTTCATGAGTGCCATACCGAGTGCATGCCAGCCGTCGAAGTAAGTCTGGTCGAGCTCGACACAACGCCGGTACTTTTCCACTGCAGACCCCAGATTCCCCAACGCGAGATCTCCATTCGCGTCGTCGAATATCTCCTCTATTTCGTCACAAGGGCTACTCATTTCGAGGTTCAGCGTTGAGCCACCCGCACATCGGCGGCTACGCGGTGCAATCGGAGCCATTCATGATAACAAAGTTCAAGTTTTTGTTGCCGTGCCGATTTCTGCACCGATTGTTTTTCCTTGGCGAATTTCTCGTCGCTAACGGATTCCCGGCTATTGATATAAACAAGGTCGCCCCCGGTTGCAGTTTTTACTTTCTTGCTTAGCTGGCCAACCCTCATGTCGAAAGCTGCCATCATGACCTCTCGCGCATCCGGAGTTTCGAAATTGGGCTCCACCTGAGAGAATTTCGGGAATTTCTCGGGCTTCACCCCCGCGATCTCTGCCGCTTCGCCGAATGATTTGCCGGAGTCCAGCGCCTCTTGAATCTTATTACGAAGATCCGCAATTTTGAGGTCCATCGCCTCGCTCCCTCGTTCCCGTTGAAGATCCGTTCTCACTCTATCCCTCGCCAATTCGAAGTCTAGTGGCTGACTCTCCCGGATGTCGGATAGCTGAACCACATAGAAAGTGTCGTTTCCCGACTGGATTACTTCACTGTTCGGCTGGTCTTTCTTTAACGTAAACGAAGCCGCGACCACCCCGGGGGCATCGCTCAGTGCCGCAGGAGGTTTACCTTTCTTGAAATGATTGGTTTCCTTCACCTCAACTTTCATATCTCGGGCAACCTTTTTGAAATCGGCTGCTTTTTCCGTCATTGCCACCGTGAATTCCTGGGCTGCATTTGCGATCTTTTGGAGCTCACGAATCCTTTCCGAGCCTTCCAACTTCGCCTGCTCCTCGCTTAGCACGAATTTTACGTATTGGATCTTCCGTTCTTCGTCCGACATGTAATTGCCGCTCCGCTCTTCGAACGTCTTCTTCACTTCCTCTTCCCCTATTTTGACGTCGGCAAGGAAATCGGAGAGCGCAAACCGGATCACAGATGCATTGATCTGCTCGTTGAGGAGATCAAAGTCACGACGCACTTCCGCATCAGAAACCATCACCGTCGATCCGATGAGATCCTTGATTTCCCGGATTCGCAGATCGTCGCCTACAAGTTCCTCAAGCTGTTCTTTCGTAAATCCAAGGGGACCTAAGGTGATTTCGAGGAATTTTGAGTACTTCCCGAAGTCGAATGCACCATTTGTTTGAAATGCGGGCAGTTTTTCAATTCCGGAAGCTATTGCGTCGGCAGAGGGATTGATCTGTAATCTCCCGGCTTCGTTTCGAATGACCAGCGAATTCCAGATTGCGCCGCCAAGTCCTTCGCCCGGGGAGGAAATGTTCTGCAGATAATCGCGCATCCCAAGCCCGCTCGCGAGTTGAATTTTGCGTTCCTCGCGCTCGATCTCATGTTGGGAAATTGGCTTGCCGTAGATCGAACCGGCACGATCGACCCCAATCATCTCGAATTGCGTAGTGTTGTAAAGAACGACGAATGAAATGATCACCAGCACCGTGACGAAGATCATCAGGATCTGCTGGTTCTTACGGAAGATGTTTATCATATAGGCAAGTTTTTACGACGAATTGACAAGGCGGTTGCTTCGCGACCTGCTTCTAATCCGTATAGCGCGCGGACCTTGAAGCTAAGACGCTGTCTTCCTCTCCAGCAACTTCTTTTTATCTCTCTCGTGTCTCGACCCCACAGACTGGCGTAATTGTAAAAATGCAGTAGGAACGCCGCAAATTGAATCCACAGAAACAACGATTTGTGGCAAATATGTGTGCGATGAAGAGAATGTCAGATGGACGATGTGGTTTTGTTGCTCGCAATGTTCTTTACGGGCAATGTTGGTGCCCTGGTGTTCGAGTGCGAGGCCATTGTCGAGAATTTCACGTTGAGCTCAGCGGCGTAGATTCAGTAATAGTCCCGAAGGCCATCGGCTGCTGTCGAAAAGTTCCAAATTTGCATTGCACGGGTTCATGAGCCTCATTCGGAGAGAAATAGGCTTGGCATTGAGCATCACTACAATGCTTGTGTTTCTCGTGTTTGGAAATGCGTGGCTTTCCAATCTCGCTGGCGCAGTTTGGCCTGCCTTTCTTTTTTTCTGGCTGTTCGCCGTAATGGTTTGGACTGCATTCGGCGTGGTTCGACATGCCGACTGTCTTGCGGTGAAACTGGGTGAGCCATTCGGGACGCTGATCCTGACGCTCGCGGTGATCAGTATCGAGGTAATCATGATTTCCGCCGTGATGCTAACCGGGAAAGAAAATCCCACGCTCGGTCGTGACACGATGTTTTCGGTGCTCATGATTGTGCTGAACGGACTGATCGGATTGTCGCTTTTCCTCGGCGGGCTGAGCTTCCGCGAGCAGGTGTTCAACCTTCAGGGTGCCAATACCTTCCTCACTGTTTTGATTCCGTGCGCGGTGCTTGGATTGATTCTCCCAAACTATACGCAGTCTACAGCGATGGGTACATTTTCAGCGCCCCAAATGGCGTTTCTGATCGTAGCGACGCTCGCACTTTATGGGGCGTT
The DNA here is from genome assembly GCA_963805815.1 of uncultured Verrucomicrobiae bacterium. Classification (GTDB taxonomy): domain Bacteria; phylum Verrucomicrobiota; class Verrucomicrobiia; order Chthoniobacterales; family Chthoniobacteraceae; genus CAWDWA01. The sequence goes on along the minus strand of CAWDWA010000017.1, from coordinate 278,209 downwards.
TCTGGGAATACAGACGATGCGCCATCGCGAGTACTTCCGCGATCCACGTGCAATCGATCTTTCGGAAGATGATCACGAAAATCTAGAAATACGATCGGTACCTTTTCATACGGTGCTGCTGTTCTCGAGCATGCTCCCGATTGTGTTGCTTTCAAAAAAATTCGCCTTGCTAGTGGATTTTGGCATCAACAGGGCGGGATTTCCGATTGCTGTTGGCGGTTTCATTGTCGCGCTGATCGTACTTTCGCCCGAAGGCCTCGCAGCGATCAATTCTGCGCGAATGAACAATCTTCAGCGTTCCATCAATATCTGTCTAGGGTCCGCGCTCGCAACGATCGGTCTCACGGTGCCGGCTATTCTCTTTATCAGCGTTTTTACTGGAAAGACGGTTATACTCGGTCTTGGCGGCGTCGACTCCGTCATTCTTATCCTCACGCTGGCTGTAACATTCGTGAACTTCTCAAGCGCGCGGAGCAACCTCATCCAAGGAATGGTGCACCTGATTCTCTTCTTGTCGTATCTCGTGATGCTGTTCGACTAGTTGCACCCAGTCGCACGCGCGAGACGTCGCAGTTTGCGGGTCAGCAGTTCGAAACAGGAACGTGAGCCGGATTCGAACGGAATCTTACTGGTAAATCAAAACTCCTCGGGTACACCCTCAAAAAAGTTTACAATGCCCGAATCGAGCAGGTACTCGGCGCCTACGATCAGGAGACCCTCATTTTCGATTAGCTCTTCCAGGATCTGCGATCCGTAACGCAAGTGCATTGCCGAGGCCCGGATGTTGGCACGAATCGCCTTTGAAACGAGTTCGTCGTGATCATGACGCAATTCAGTCTCGAGGAGTGTTTGCACCGATGGACGTATGCGATTGACGATCGAACGAAGATTTCGATGTTTGCGATCAATCGGGCGTTCGAGTTCTTCCAGTGTCGAAAGGATCGCACCACAATTGGAATGTCCGAGAACAACCACAAGGCGGGTTCCAAATTTTGCCGCGGCGAACTCCACACTGCCAATTTGTGAGGGTGCTACGATATTTCCCGCTACGCGAATGACAAAAAGATCGCCTAGACCCTGGTCGAAAATAATCTCGGCTGGTACCCGCGAATCCGAACAACCCAGAATAATCGCGAAAGGATTCTGGCCTGTCACAAGTTGCGAGCGCCGGCTCTGATCCGTTACCGATGCCGAGGCTGGCGAATCCGAGGCGAAACGGCGGTTTCCTTCGCGGAGACGGCGAAGTGCTTCCAGTGCAGTGATCATGAATTTCACTTCGCGTCCGAACTTTGGACGTCACACATTAAGTATCAGGGTGCGTCCGCTACGAAAAGACAAAAGGCTGCAAAATCTGCAATTCGCGAGCCCTTGCTTATTTAAAGTAGTGTCCCGCGCAGGAGAAGAGAAGCGACCTTAAAATAAATCATGATACCGGTAACGTCGACGAGGGTAGCGACGAAGGGAGCGCTCGATGTTGCCGGGTCGAGCCCAAGTTTCTTCAAGGCCAGGGGAAGCATGCTGCCAACAAGACTGCCCCAGAGGACGACGCCCGTGAGTGCGGCTCCAACCGCGATTGCAACCCTTATCCAGTGGTCAGTGAAGAGCGTGCTGAATTGAGCGCCCACGGCAACGATTCCCAACCCGATCATTCCGAGCGTCACACCAATTGTGAGGCCGTTGAGTATTTCGCGCCCCAGGACGATCAGCCAGTCGCCAAGGCGGACTTCTCCCACCGCCATTGCTCGGATGATTAGAGTGGCCGCCTGTGATCCGGAATTTCCTCCGCTGGCAATGATGAGTGGGAGAAAAATGACCAGGATCGCGGCTTTCTCAATTTCACCGCCGAAAAAGGACATAACATTTGCCGTTAATGCTCCGCCCAGAAAGAGTACCACGAGCCAGGGACCACGTTTCAGGAGCATCTGCCAGACTGAGAGTTCGAGATAAGGATCCTCCAGCCGAGCCGAACCCCCGACTTGCTGCATGTCGTCGGTCGCCCGCTGCTCGGCGACGTCGAGCACGTCATCGAGCGTCACAATTCCGAGAATTTTCCCGCTCGCGCTCGTCACTGGCAGTGCATAAAGGTCCGTCTCCCGAAAAACTTCGACCGCGCTTTCGGCCTTATCTCCCGCAAAAAGCGATACAAGCGTGTGTGTGACGATGTCTCCGATCCTTTCGTCGGGATCGGCCAGAAGCAGCTTTCGGATTCGGAGCCCATCGATCAGTTTTCCCCTCCCGTCCAACACATACACGACATTCAGCGTTTCGCTGTCTTCGCCATTCTCGTGAATGTAATCAAGCGCCTCTCGAACTGTCATTGCCTCGTTGAGTGCCATGTAGTCGGGCGTCATGAGACGGCCAATACTGTCCTCGTGATACCCCAGAAGTTGCTTCGCCACCTGGCGCTCTTCGTCGCCCAGGAGACTGATGATTTTCTTCTGGATATGGGAAGGGACCTCCTCGAGCAGCGCTGTGCGATCATCGGCCGCCATTTCATCGAGGATCCCGGCCGCCTCTTTCAGCCCCAAAGCGTGAAGAAGACTCTCCTGTTCGTCAAATTCGAGATACTCAAAGGCATCCGCAGCGAGATCTTTCGGCAATACGCGGAATGCGACCGCCCGCATTTCGGGGGGCAACTCCGATAAGAGGTGAGCGAGGTCGAACGGTTCCCATTTTTCACAGAGACGGCGCAGGCCGGCAAAATCGCGCGCGCGAATGAGCGACTCAATCTCCGCATGCGGGTGAGGACTTAGAATATTGCGGTCCTCAGAGGTTTTCACTTTCTCAAAAGGCAGCGGGAGCCGTAGGAAATGGGAAGAAATTAAAGAGGAACAAATTCACCCGGGAAACCGGCAGTGCAAGTTATCACGCAACGGTTTCATTTGCGTGTCAGGAAAAGAATCGTTCTGGCGGCATCATCGGCTGCGGCTTGCAGATGCGATCCACGCAATCCGCCCAACTCTCGTGACCGGTGAGAATTTCGATCTCGACACGCAGGAAATAGATTGGGACGTCTAACTTCTGTAAGTGAGGAAATCTCACGGAATCTTTTTCCGTAGTGATAATTGCTTCGACATCGTTTCGGGCGCAACGTCTCAAAAAGCCTTTCAATTCCTTCGCGGAAAACCGGTGATGATCGGCGAAGTGGCGGGACTCCTCAATAATGGCGCCGAGTTTCCGGATCGCCTCCTCAAAGCTGTCAGGCGCGGCAATGGCGCTGAATGCTCCTACGCGCCGGCCAGTGAGCCACTCGAGCGGCAGCCGGTCGTCGATGTAAACGTGTTGGAGGTAGAGCGGGCGATGTGAGCATTCAATGATTTCCGCGGTACGATTGTATTGACGAATGCGTTCGATCAGCTCCGGCGAACCCTCCGGCGCGCTTTTCGTGATGAAGATATAGCTGGCTCGACGAAGGTTTCGAGGGGGCTCGCGCAAGGTGCCACGAGGGAGAAGATACTCATTGCCAAATGGTGCCTGCCGATCGATGAGAACAACGTCGATGCGGTGTTTCAGGTGAATGAACTGCAAGCCGTCGTCGAGCAGCAGCGTATCGACGCCCAATTTCTCGATCGCGTAGACACCACTCTTAACGCGCTTCTTATCCACGAGAACGATAACGTCCTTGAGGTTACGCGCCAGCATAAATGGCTCATCACCAGCATTACGGGAGTCCAAAAGCACCGATTCGCCGTCAGAAACAATACGCGGGGCGTATTCTTTCTCGGGTCGGATCTTCAGAAGGAGACGGCGTAGAAGTGGAGGTTTCTTGCTTTTGTAGCCGCGAGTAAGGATTGCCACTCGCCGACCGCCCGATTGCAGTGCCCGAGCGAATTTTTCGACAACAGGTGTTTTGCCTGTTCCACCCACGGTGAGATTTCCGATGCTGATTACCAGGCAACCGAGCTGATGTTCGCGCAGATACCGGCGGCGGTAAAGATGTAGGCGGAGCTGGACGACGCCGAGGTAAATGAAGGAGAGACCGTGCAGAAACCAGCGAAAGATCGCGGCCCGCTTGCCGTACCGACGTTCAAGAATGACGTCGATTGCAAACTGTTCGATGGAATCGAGCCAGCGACGCATCGTGAGTTTAGAAGGGTTGCCTCACGACGCGCGCTCCCGTGTTGTCAGCCAGTAGCACAAGCACCTGGGGCGCAGCCGTAGTGGGTACCGCTTTGTGCATCGCGGCTGCGACCTGTGCAGGTTTTTTCATCGTGATGCAGGCAATAGTGGAACCTGAGCCGCTGAGGAAGCCCCCAATTGCTCCCGCATGCACGCCGGCCGTGATCACATCATTCATGAACGGGACGAGCTTGAGTCGGTAGGGTTGGTGGAGGCGATCATCGAAACACCCGTGTAGTAATTGGGGCTTTCCTGAGGCCAACGCTGCTGTCACACGGCAGGCATTGGCGGAACTAATCGTCGCATCTTCGTGCGAGACTCTTTTCGGAAGAACATTTCTGGCGTCGGCCGTTGCCACCTCGAAATTGGGAACGATCAGCACAAAGTAGAGGTCCCGCACCTCGAAACGCTGCGGCTTCTGAAGTCCACAGGCAACGGTGAACCCTCCGAATGCCGCGGGCGCTGCATTGTCAGGGTGCCCTTCGAGAGCAGCGCAAAGCTTGAAAAGTTCGAAGGTAGTAAGCCCTGTCTCGGCAATCTTATTTAGAGCCGCTAACACGCCCAGACGCACAGTTACGCTGCTTCCCAAACCGCGTGCCTGAGGGACTTCCCCTGTGATGTTGCAACGAAACCGGAAGGGACGCATTGCGGCCCTGTTGAAAAACGAATCGGCGGCTTCGGAAACAATTGGGGGTTGCTTGGTTCCGCTGCGGCTGCGACGAACGGTAATCTGGTTGTACAACCGGAGGGCGACGCCGAGACAGTCGTAACCCGGGCCCAAATTCGCCGTCGTAGCCGGAACGCGAACGGTGATTTCATCCATGACTTGATTAAGGAGGAGGCACGCTGACTAAAGAAGTTTTTTGTAGCTGCCTCCGAAGGATCTGTTCTAGTTTCCTGCGCATGCAACGCAAGGATGACCGTGCAAGTGATCAACTTCGTGCGCTGAAGCTCACGCCGAAAATCGCGCCCAATGCGATGGGATCCGTCCTAATCGCCACCGGAGAGACTCAAGTGATTTGCACTGCCATGATTGAGGAGGATCTTCCTCGATGGATGAAGGCCCAGGGCGTCGGAGGCGGTTGGGTCACAGCGGAGTACTCGATGTTGCCTTATTCAACCACCCCCCGAAAGACGCGGGACGCAGCCAAGGGCAGGATTGATGGCAGGAGCGTGGAAATCCAGCGGCTGATAGGGAGATCACTCCGTGCGGTCATCGATCTGGATGCGCTGGGGCCACGGACGATGTGGGTCGACTGTGATGTTCTTCAAGCGGACGGCGGCACACGCACCGCTTCCATTACTGGCGCCTGTATTGCGATTGAATTGGCTGTCCAAGTCCTCATGGAGGCGCAGCGGATTGAGAAGTCGCCTCTGAAACAACGCGTTGCTGCTGTGAGCGTTGGGATCGTGAATGGAACTCCGGCTGTCGATCTCGATTACATCGAGGATCGTGATGCGGCTGTGGATTTGAATCTCGTGATGACAGATGACGGCCGTTTTGTGGAGGTGCAGGGCAGCGGTGAAGAAGCAACGTTCAGTGGCGATGAACTCACAGCAATGTTGGCTCTCGGCAAGAAGGGGATCTCTATATTGCTTGAGGCGCAAAGACAATTCATCGACGATCAGCGTCTGGCCGGCGAATTGCTTCAAGGCCTGTAGCCGGTTGTTTTTATGAAAAAGGCATTAATCACGGGTATCACCGGCCAGGATGGATCTTATCTGGCGGACCTGCTCCTCGAAAAAGGATATGAAGTTCACGGGGTGATCCGGCGTGCGAGCACCTTCAATACGTCGCGGATCGACCATCTTTACGTGGATCCACACGTGCATGGCGTTCGCTTTTTTCTGCACTACGGTGACCTTGCTGACTCTGTGAATCTCGTGAAGCTGCTTTACGAACTGAAGCCAGACGAAATTTACAACCTCGGAGCGCAAAGCCACGTTCGTGTGAGTTTTGATATCCCGGAATATACCGCGGATATCACTGGAGTTGGTGCCATACGAATCCTCGAGGCGATTCGGGAAGCCGGCGTCAAAACACGATATTATCAGGCGTCCAGCAGCGAGATGTATGGCAAAGTCCAGGAAGTTCCGCAAACCGAAAAGACCGCTTTCTGGCCCCGCAGCCCTTACGCGGTAGCGAAGGTGTTTGCGTATTGGGCGACAGTGAATTACCGCGAAGGCTACAATCTGTTTGCATGCAACGGGATATTGTTCAATCACGAGAGTCCCCGGCGCGGCGAAACGTTTGTGACCCGCAAAATTACCCGCGCGGTTGCCCGTATTAAGAAGGGGCTTGAGAAAGAGCTCTATTTGGGAAATCTCGACGCAAAGCGCGACTGGGGCTACGCACCGGAATACGTCGAGGGGATGTGGCGCATTTTGCAGGCAGATTCTCCGGGCGATTATGTGCTCGCAACCAACGAAACGCACACGGTGAGGGAGTTCGTCGAGGAAGCGTTTTCCTATGTCGACCTGGACTGGAAGGAGTTTGTGAAATACGACGCTCGTTACGAACGTCCTGCCGAAGTCGATCTTCTAATCGGTAATCCTGCGAAGGCCTGGAACGAGCTCGGTTGGGAGCCAAAGGTTCGTTTCAGAGAACTTGTGAAGATCATGGTCGACGCCGACCTGGCTTCAATTTCGGATTCTTGAAGACCCTATCTAGCGCACTTTACCCGGTCATCCTATTGATGTGAAGTTCACTTCACCACTGGATGACTGAGCTCGCCCAGGTTAATCCGCCGCCGAAGACTAAGAGCAGCACGTAGTCGCCAATCTGCATGCGCCCTGTGCGGTTCGCTTCGTCCAGTGCGATCGCCACGGCCGCTGCGGAAGTATTCCCGTAACGGTCGAGATTCACAAGAAACCGATCCAACGGGAGCTCCATCCGACTGGCGATCGCTTCAATGATACGCATATTTGCCTGGTGCGGAATGATGCAGGCCAAATCGTCGATTTTGAGATTCGATTGCTGGAGGGCGATTTCGCTCGCTTTGAACATGGCGTTGACTGCCTGCTTGTAGACCTCTTTTCCACTCATCTTAATGGTGTTCAGCCTCTGATCGATGTTGTCCATTGTCACCGGATTCTTGCTCCCGCCACCCGGCATTTGGAGGATATCGGTGAACGCCCCGTCGCTGCCCATATAAGTGCTTATCACACCATGGGAGCCGGCGCGATTGCGCAGAATCGCCGCTCCCGCTCCGTCTCCGAAGAGCACGCATGTGTTACGATCAGTCCAATCTACAATCGAGGTGAGCTTGTCCGCCCCGATTACCAGGACGGTGTTGTAGGTGTGGCTAGTGATGAATTGCTGTGCAACTTCAAGACCGTAAACGAATCCGGAGCATGCAGCAGAAACGTCGAAGCATGCGGCTTTCTTGGCGCCGATTTTCTTCTGTACCCAGCAGGCGGTCGAAGGGAAAAACGTATCCGGGGTGGCAGTTGCGACAATGATGAGATCAATTTCTTCAGGAACGATTCCGGCCTGTTCGATGGCTTTGAATGCTGCTTTTGAAGCAAGGTCGCTGGTGTGTTCACCCTCGGCAGAGATTCGGCGTTCTCGAATGCCGGTTCTTGTCACAATCCATTCATCCGAAGTGTCAACCAATTTCTCGAGATCGGCGTTGGTGAGCACTTTCTGAGGTAAGTAGCTCCCTGTTCCGATGATAGAAACGGTGCGGCTAGGTTTCTGCAGGCGAGATTTGCGTGGCTGCGGTTGTTTCATTGAATCGCTTGATCTCTTCGACGATGTGAGGGTTGACCTGGTGCGTGATAGATTCCGACGCAACCCGAATTGCATTCTTGATCGCGAGCGGCGTGCTGGAACCGTGCGCGATAATACATATCCCATTCACTCCCAGGAGCGGACTGCCGCCGTACTCCTCATAGTTCGTCTTTTTCTTGATGGATTTGAAAGCGTTTTGAGCCAGCATCGCACCCGTCATCCGGACGGGAGTTTTTTTCAGTTCGTGCTTCAACCACTGGAAAATGGCGTGCGCGATCGCCTCACAGGTTTTGAGGACGACGTTCCCGACAAAACCATCGCAAAGGACGACTTCGCAGGGATTTTCAAATAAATCATGTCCCTCGATGTTGCCCCGAAAGTTGAGAGAACTCGCACGTAGAAGCTTGAATACTTCCTTTGTGAAGTCGCTACCCTTTACGTCTTCGTCGCCGATGGACATGAGACCGATAGAAGGATTTTCGTACCGCAGCACATGGCGGGAGTAAACCGATGCCATGATGCCGTATTGCAAAAGATGAATGGGGCGCGCCTCGATATTTGCGCCGGCGTCGATGAGCACGAAGACATTGCTCTCTGTCGGAATCAGCGAAGCGATGCCGGGGCGTTCGATGCCAGGAAGCGTGCGAAGTTTTATTGCTGTTGCCGCGACTGCAGCCCCGGTATGGCCAGCGCTTACGATCGCATCCGCCTCACCTTTTTTCACGAGATCGACTGCGAGACTCACGGAAGAATCCTTTTTCTTCCGGACCGATTCTACCGCCCCATCTGTCATGGCGACTACCTGCGTCGAATGGACGATTTCAACCCGCCGATCGGTGCACTCGTTCTTTTTCAGTTCCGCTTCAATCTGCGCGGTATCACCGACGAGGAAAAGCTTGGAGATCTCCGGGTGCGTCCTGAGCGCCATCGCCGCACCTGCGACTTGATTTCCGGGGGCGAAATCACCGCCCATGGCATCGAGCGCTATTTTCATAACAGAATTATGGCGCAGCTATTACAGTGTCTGAAGTAGAAAAAAGCGGAAGGATTCTCATCCAACCGCTTTCTGCATACAATGGGGGGAGCGCCGGTTAAATTATCAGGCGGTTTCAATCGTCAGCACCTGCTGACCCTTGTAATATCCGCAAGAGGGACATGCCGAATGGGCGCGAACGCGGCTGCCGCACTGGGCACAATTCACGAGTTGCGGCGCCTGCCAGCGATTTGCTGCTTTTCGCGTGCGAAGGCGCATTTTCGAAGTTTTTCGTTTTGGGACAGCCATGGCTAAGTGGTTTTCTTGAGTTTCAACTGGTCGAGCGCATTCCAGGCATTGAGTTCTTGCCGGTCGCCGTTCCCTCCACCGGTGCCGAAGGTAGCGCTTCGCGCCCCTTTGCATTGGTGCACCCCATCCCGATCGCAGTGCGGATGAGGCGGAAGGGCGAGTAGGATATCTTCGCGAAGGATCGGCGTCAAGTCCACGATTCCGTTTCCATGCAGCTCCGTTTGAAAGGCGAAGGTCTCTATTCTAACCGGATACTCGAACCGCCGAAGGCATGTAACACATTCAAAATCCAGCTTGGTCTCGAGAGTGCCTGCGCCGAAGAGTCCATCTCCATTCAGCCCGATATCAAGCGAATACCGCACCGGCTCGACAGTATGAATTCCTTCTGCCCCAAGCTCGAGGATGTCATGATCCTCGACGCCTTCGATATGCAGCCCTTCTTGTGGGATATTGTTCGGATGAATTTTCATCGTCTTTGTCCCTGTTGAGTGAGTTCGTCCCTGATTAAGTATCTGACCCTGCTTTACGCGCGGTTCTTTCGATTCAGCGCTTCAGCTACCAACGGTGGCACGAATGCTTCCACTTTTCCACCAAGCCGGGCGATCTCTTTTACAATGCGGGAGCTCAGGTAAGTATAATCCTCTTTTGGCATCAGAAAAATGGTCTCCACGTTTTCGGCGAGTTTCCGATTCATCAAGGCCATTTGGAATTCGAACTCGAAATCCGAGACAGCCCGCAGGCCGCGGATTATTGCGTAAGCTCCTGTCATGCGTGCGTAATCCACGAGCAACCCGTGGAAGTGCGTGATCCTTACTTGAGGCCGATCCGCGAGCAGCGTTTGGAGCATTTCCACGCGCTCCGCCGTCGAAAAAAGACCTTCCCTCTTCTGCGAGTTTTCTGCGACGGCGACGACGACCTCATCGAACAGTCGGATTCCGCGTTCAATGATGTCGAGGTGCCCGTTCGTTACAGGATCAAAGCTTCCAGGATAAATGGCTCTTCGCATTTTGCTGTCCTGCGGTGCGATGTCGGTCGGGGAGAACTCTTGATTCGATAATGCGCTGAATTTCCGTCACCAGCGTCCAACTTCGGCAAGGAATGGTGGCAGATCCGCCGGTTTATGAATCTGAACGCAAGTCGCGTTTTTCGCGCGCTCCGGTGTGATTTCCCAGCCGAGAAATCGGTACAGCGACGCGGCGATTTCCCTCGCCAGAGAGATCCATTTCATTTTCGAGATCGAACGCAACTCGAGTGGTAGTGTTTGCGGCAATTGGAATGGTGAATTCAAACCTTTTCGGACCGCAGACGAAGGACACAGGATCGTCGCTTCCGGCTGTGATTCTCATCGTCTGTTCTCCCTCGCAGATTTTCTGCGATAATTTCGCGACGATGCGCAGACTCGCCGACTCAGGTTGTGCACGAAGGGTTAGATGCGAATGTTTTGCTGCCCAACCATCGGGATAAATGTTCCCCGGGAGCCAGGTATTGAATTCGGACAACTCCATTTTCTCGCCGAAGGTCGCAGCGGACACCTGGCGTTCCAATAACCAGTTTTTCCCCCATTTCTGCTCCGTTTGCACCTCTTCCGGCGTGAGGAAATAATCTGCCCCCGTCACGAAGTCGGCGAGTCGTCTCTGCTCGCCGACCATTTCGGGCTGAGGCGGGAATGGGGCGAGCCTTTTCAATTCCGCGCCATAGTGAAGCTGTTCCCCGGGATTCGAGACCTGGTAATCTCCGCGATTGAGATCCGACTCCTGAATCGCTCCCGCATCCTTGTGAAAAAACTGACAACCGCAGACGACACTCAGCGGGTAGCTGCTTGCCATACTATTGCTGCAGGAAAATTGGAATCTGCTGCAGAGATCGATGAAGCGGTATAGAAAATCCGTGTGGTAGAAATGGCCACAGGAAACGACCGGCAGGCCGAGTTCGAGGTAGGGCAGATGCCGGTCCTTGAAGTAATCCTTCCAGTAAATGCATACGACGGCCGGTTGATACGTCTCGGGAAGATCCATCAACCAACGACCGTATGCATGAAAGTCGAATGAGCGATCGGTCCGGGCTGCGGATTTGTGAGGAAAGGCAATTGTGCCCTTTCGTTCATCCGGCCAATTCCACCCGTTCCTTTCCACCAACGCCTTTACATAGTGAATGGCGAGAGCGGCAGGAATTGCCCTCGGAGTGCCGCGCTCCATGAAATACTGCGCGCGCTCCGGGTAAGCGTTCATGAACACTGGTAGGCCATGCACAAAATCGGAGTCACCCGCCAGCCTGGGTTCCAGTGGCACGCCATGATCGATGGAAAATGTGAGTGGCTCATCAGCAGGCAGACCGGCGTAGTTGCGAAAAAGCGTTCCGATCCCGTATTGATGATTGATCCAAGTTAGCTCCCGTAGATCGGGCATGGGTTTCTGGCAGATGGCTTCCAAATCGCTCTGCTGAAACTGCAAGTCGTCGATAATTGAACTCATGCGTGTGGGGCGAAAATTTGAGGTCGCAACCCTGCTTACAAGAGAATCAGGAAACCCCGCAGTCGTGCAAGCGCATCAAACGATGCTACCTGAAAACCTTGTCAGTACGGATGCCTCCGAGATCTGTCCTGGCAAAGATTACTCAGGCCGCAAGTGTGATTCGCATTTTCTCGATAGCTGCGGGTACTGCTTCCAGTGCCCCCTCAACATCCGCCTCGGTGTTAAAACGACTGAAAGAAAATCGAAGCGTGCCGCGTGCCCGGTCGTCGTTAAATCCCATGGCCCTCAAGACGTGAGATGGTGCGAGCGAGCCCGTGGTACAAGCCGAACCCGCAGAACAACAAACGCCTTCCTTATCAAGGAGCATCAAGATGCCTTCGGCATCGATTCCGGCAAACGAGAGGCTCGTCGTATTTGGCAGTCGGCTTGCAACATCCCCGTTGACCTGAACATCAGGAATTCGCTCGAGAACCCCATTTTCGAAGCGATCGCGCAAGGCGCGCACTGTCGTATTTTCCTCTTCTGCGTGATTAGCCGCGAGTTCACAGGCTTTTCCGAGTCCGACAATCGACGCGACGTTTTCCGTCCCGGCCCGCTTTCCACCTTCCTGACCTCCGCCAATCAGATACGGGTTAAACCGGGTACGACGATCGATGTAAAGAGCGCCGACGCCCTTCGGACAGTGCAGTTTGTGGCCCGAAAGAGAGAGGAAATTGATTCTCGAGTCGCGAAGATCGACGGGAATCTTGCCCACAGCCTGGACTGCGTCCGTATGGAAGAGAACCCTTTTTTCACGGACGATTGTAGCAGCCTCAGCAACAGGGCTGATCACACCGGTCTCGTTGTTCGCTGTCATGATAGAAACGATCGCGGTGTCCGCGCGTACGGCGTCTCTCAGTTCGTCGAGATCAATGCGTCCGTCGGAATCGACGCCAAGCCACGTGATCTCGTAGCCACGTTTCGCAAGGGCCTCGCAATGCTTCAAGATCGAGCTGTGCTCAACGCGCGTCGTGACGACGTGCTGCCGATCGATGTCCATGCTGAGAGCAGATGCCAGGGATGCATTGTTCGACTCTGTGCCGCAGCTCGTGAAGATAATCTCCGAAGGTTGGCATTCGACCAGTCGAGCGACCTGCTCGCGCGCATTTTCCACAGCATCCGCCGCCTTCTTGCCGAACCGGTAGGCACTCGAAGGATTGCCATATAATTCCTTGAGAAACGGCATCATCGCGTCCAGCACCGCGGGATCGACCTGTGTCGTCGCGTTGTTGTCGAGGTAGACGATATTCTCTCGCTTTCCAAACATAGAGCGTCGGGAGAGTAGCGCACACCGTCCACCCGCGCTACCCCCAAAATTAACGGCGTTTTTCCGCAGAGCGGTCGTTGGGTACGCCCGCCGACGCGCCCTCCTTCAGATTACGGGGTCTTTGCCGGAGCCGACTGTCGGTGCATGTAAATGAACCAGAGGTTGCGAATGTAGATAAACCACCCGGTAGCCTGTCCCAGTACGCCAACAACGTCGACGCGCCAAAGAAAATAGACGATCAGGAGCGAAGAACCCCAGAGACTGAGCCACCAGAAGTTCGAAGGAACGATCGATTGCTTGTATTTCTCGCTCACCCACCACTGAACAAGCATTCGGCCCGTAAAGAGCAACTGGCCTAAGAGACCAAGAGCCACCCAGAAGAAGCTCGAATAACTTGTGATGTCGAAGAACTTGAAAAAGAAGCCACCTCTATTTTGTCTCCGCTTTAGGATCCAGACAGACGCTATAAATTGCTCCGGAGTGAGGTATTTCACCACTCCTCGACGCTCGAATCGAAACTGCAACCCATCTGACGTCTCCTCGATTTTCAGTTTCGAGATTCGGTCGCTCAGACGGAAAAAATTCCAGAACTGTTGTTCTTCGTCCCGGGCATTCCACAATCTTCCGGATGCGGCCCAAATCGAAAGCACCAGAAGGGCAATCAGGACCAGGGACCCGACGAGTTTGCCGTAAAAACGAGTCATGCAGACAGTGTGAGGAACGATGGTTCACGCTTCTGCCTACGCGACGCGCGAGTAGAAGGCGTCGCGCATGACCGGTTGCAATCCCGCGGCTGTGATTGCACCGCGGAGAGCGTCTACAGTTTGTGCGATTGGTGATTTTGCGCCTGCCATGTGATAGATACGTTCCTCTTCGATAGTACCATCCAGGTCGTCGGCGCCGAAAGCGAGCGAACGGCGTGCAAGATCCAAACCGAGGCTGATCCAGTATGCTTTTATGTGATCGAAATTGTCGAGATAGGCGCGGCACACCGCCATGTTCCGCAGAATTTCCACTTCATTGGGTCCCTTGATGTGGCTGAGTTCGTGCGCAGGTTGGAAGGCGAGCGGAAGGAATGCGAGAAAACCACCCGTTTCCTCTTGTAGCTCTCTGAGCCTTCTCAAATGATCGACTCGATCTTGATACGACTCGATGTGGCCGAAAAGCATTGTCGCCGTGGAGCGGATCCCGAGCTTGTGGGCTGTACGGTGCACGTGGAGCCACTCTTCGCCGGTCTCCTTGCCCCGGCAAATCTTTTCTCGCACGTCTTGCGCGAAGATCTCGGCCCCTCCGCCAGTAAGGCAGCTCAACCCGGCATCTCTCAACTGAATCAGCACTTCCTCGAGCGAGAGCTTTGCAACCCACGTTAAATGAAGAATCTCGACGGCGGTGAAGCACTTCAACGTAAGATCAGGGCTCAAGGCACGCAGGGATCGCAGCATCTCGAGATAAGCGTCAAATTTCCATGTGGGATGGAGACCGCCAACAATGTGAATCTCCGAGGCACCGACTCCCAGCGAATCGCGGGCTCGACTGACCATTTCCTCGATTGTCAACTCGTACGCTTCGGGGTCCCGCCTTTTCTTTCCGAACGCACAAAACTGGCAATTGAGAATGCAGATGTTGGAGTAGTTGATGTGGCGATTGATGATGTAAAAGCCCTTCGAACCATTCTTTCGCTCGCGCATCATCGAGCCCGCAGCGGCAAGGAGATTCATGTTGGACAATGAGTACAGTGCAAGAGCGTCGTCGTCCGACAGCCGGTTTCCCTCTTTTAACTTCTGCAGCACTTCAATTGCCGAATCTGAGCCATTCATTGTGGGATCGCTGTTCGATGTCGGTGAAGCTAAGGAAGTTTCGCTGATGGGCATCCCAAAAAGATTGCATCTCCTATACCACCCCTTGTTAAAACTCAACTTCTGAATTTAGTTTGAAACCTGCTTCCAATCACGCCGATCGATCCGCACGTTACTCTGTGGCCATCACTGCCGCAGGCATCGTTTCCCCTCTCGGAAACGGGCAGCAGGAAACGCTCGAGTCGCTCAGAATCGGACGTGATTGCGTCTCTCCGATCACAGAGTTCGACGTGAGCAAAACACGATGCAAGACCGGGGGTAAAGTTGTCGGAATTTCCATCCGGGAGTGCCGGATCGAGCAGCGGCGATTGAAGCGATTGCATCGAACGAGTCACATGATGATCGCTGCTCTGGAGGAACTCCTTCGGAACGATCCCGCTTTTTCGCCCGAGCTTGCCGTCATCGGTACGACGAGCGGTGCAATGACTTTCGGCGAATCATATTTTCGTTCGCTCAAAGCCGTTCCGGGCCCAATGCGGAAACGCGCGAACTGGCTCGCGAATTATCTTCCCCAGAAACCGGTGCTCGACGGTCTCGAAGCGTTTGGACTCGTTATCCCCTCGCAGATCATCGCCAACGCCTGTGCGTCGGGTACAAATGCTGTCGGACATGCATTTTCATTGATTCGTTCGGGAAAACATCGACGGGTCTTGTGCGGAGGATACGATGCCATTTCGGAAATGGTCTTTGTTGGATTCGACTCGCTGCAGGCAGCCACGCCGGAACGGGTTCGTCCCTTTGACAAGAACCGCTCCGGTCTTGTTCTCGGTGAAGGCGCAGCGCTGCTCGCACTGGAGAATTTTGATGATGCGATGGATCGCCGTGCGCCGATTCTCGGAAAGGTGACGGGATACGGCATCGCGACCGATAACTATCATCTTACCCAGCCCCATCCTTCGGGTGAAGGTCCCTATCTCGCCATGATCCGGGCACTTGCGGACGCTGATCTTGAGCCAAATGACATCGATTACATCAACGCGCACGGGACGGCGACGACCTTCAACGACGCGACCGAAGGTTCTGCTATTACAAACCTGTTTAGAGAAAGACGGGTGCCGGTGAGTTCGACCAAGTCGATGATGGGACACGCGCTGGGTGCGGCTGGTGCGATCGAAGCCGTGTTCTCCCTCCTTGCACTGCGATACGCATTTCTCCCGCCGAACATCAACTTCGAGTCGTGTGATCCCCAATGGGATTTGGAGATCGTCGCCAACGTATCGCGTGAAGCGAAACTCCGGCATGTGATTTCGAACTCATTCGGTTTCGGCGGGACGAACGCAACCGTAGTCCTGGAGGCTGCTGCATGAGCATCTTTGTTTCCGGAATGGGGTGGGTAACGCCGCTCGGGACGGAGTTGGATACGGTCTGGGACCGGATGATTGGCAATGAACAGCCGGCTCTGGAACCGATCGCGAATCCCTTTTCGGGAAAAGTTTACCAGGTACTATCCCGTACCATTGAAATGGGTGGAGCACATTGGCCGCGAGCGCCGTTTGCGACGTTCGAGTGCGATTACCTATTTCATGGCGGCAGCAGGGCTATCGGCTATTGCAGACGCCGGACTCGAACTGACTCCGGACCTCGCTGGCCGCATTGCCATTGTATCGGCCGTATCTAGCGGGGGTGTAAACTACACCCGTAGATTCTATCAGCAGATCGTCGATGAAGGAGCGAGCTCGGCGAGCCCGCTACTCTTTCCGGAGACAGTTTATAACGCTCCCGGGAGTCACTTGGCCGCTCTGCTCGGTTTAGATGGAATGACCTACACGCTCGTTGGCGACGGATCGGTAGGGCTTACGGCGTTCAGTTATGCGTCACAGCTTCTGGAAATATTTCCTGACCTCGAGCATGTTCTCGTCGTCGGAGGGGAAGAGATCGACTGGATTCTTTGTGCGGCGTACCACGATTGGAGGCTCATCTCCTGTTCCGGAGCGATTTCGCTTCACTCTGATCCGCCCTCGGGTACGATTCTCGGAGAGGGCGCCGGCGCCGTTTTGCTGAGTCGCACGGGAACGATACGCCTGGAGTGCACGCATGATGGGTCGCCGTTTTTCCGCCGGAGTTCAGCGCGTGATGCACTTTTGCGGGTCCTTTCGGAATTGATCCCTGCGGGTCCGGTTGACTTGGCGGGGTGCTCTGCAAATGGAACCTTCATCGATGCAGCGGAAAGCGAAGCGTTGAGGGAAGCCTTTGCCGCGGTTCCGGCGTTCTATGGGAAAGTGTTCTTCGGTGAATCGCTTGGAGCAAGCGCGCTCCTTCAGGTAATTTCGGCTGCAATGGCCCTGAGGAAAAAGTGCGTGCCCGGATTAAAGCTCAAATCACCACCGACACGGGTGGTTGTTTCCAGTATCGGGCTAAACCAACAGGCGTCGGCCGCTGTCCTGTGCGCGTGACGGAAGCAATTCGTATCTTCGTTTATGGGACGCTTCGCCGACTGCACGGAAATCCTATGCACGCCCTCCTGGGCTCGGTAATCTTCTGCGGCCGTGCCACGTGCCAGGGAATTCTGTACTGTGCGGGTTCCTATCCTGCTCTCGTGAAAAGCGACCACGCAAACGATCGGGTGGTCGGCGAGGTTTACGAGCTTCTGAATCCCTCGAAAGTAATCCCGGCTCTCGATACCTATGAGGCGTTCGATCCCGCGAATCCCTCAGGTTCCCTCTTCGTTCGTGAATTGAACCTTGTGGAACTCGAAAACGGAGATTTAATCGAGGCATGGCTCTATTACTTCAATCGGCCGGTGAATCCTTTTGATCGCATACCGAATGGTGACTTTGCGACATGGGCCGAACGCGGTGACTCCTGACTTGAGCAATCCTCCCTCGTGCTCTTAATATTGAGTCCTTGGCTTCCATCTCGTCGCTCAGAAACGATTGCAAGGAATACTACCGGCTGGCGCTGCTGCTAACCGGTGATGCGAATTCCGCCGAGCATGTTATCGAAGAGATAACGGCTGAAGGGGCTTCGCACATAAGTCAGATTCGAGACGCCAAAAGAATGGCGGCGTGGTATGTCCACCGTATCCGGGAGAAGGCCGAGGTTTTCACAGCCGCAGGGTCAGAAACCGCATCCAAGGAGCTTCCGCCGCGCGCTCGCGAGATCGTCGCCCGAATTCATGCCCTCAAGGAACCGGATCGAAGCGCGGTTGCATTGTTTTATTTGAATCGCTTTACGGCAAGGGAGATCGCTCATCTTCTCAAGATCCGAATCGAAGAGCTTTCCGCATGCCTCGAGCACGGCCGGTCGGTCCTTCAGGACGTCGTCGATAATGCATAACCTTCCATTCCATGCAACGAGAAGTCGTTGAGATTCTATTGCCCTGCTACCGCAAGAAGCGCGGCATCAATGAGGATGCCCGGATAATCAAGGCCGTTCGCCTGGCAAAGAAGAATGGCGATCTGAAAAAGAGGCTGGAAGTACAGGCAGCTTTCGATTGCTCCATCGCAGAGGCGATTGCTGAGGTCGAACCTCCTCGGGTCCTGCGGGATAAATTGGTGGCGGCAGCTTGCGGGGAACTCGATAATGGAGGATGGAGGGTCAACGTGCTGCATCCTGCCATCCTCGCAGTGCTCGCAGGAATGCTTATTATTGGTGTTTTCCTCGTCTATTTGATGATGAAGAAACTCGACGATTTCTCCGGTCGTGATGCGATTGTTAGCTTGATCGAACGCATGGATTCGATGAGCGGGGACGAGCTGGAAGCGGTCGATACGCGGGCGAACGACCTCGCGGATTGGATGGCCATGAATGGCTTGGAGGATTTCCGAATTCCTGCGGTATTCGCATCGCACAAGGTCATTGGTCGGCAAACCTTTACCCAGGAAGGTGCGCCTGTGGTTCAACTTGCCATAGAAAATGAGGATAGTATGGATTCCCCAGGCGTGATCCTGACGCTTTTTCGAGCCAGAGATTTTGGAATCGATGCGAACGAATTGGAACAGTGGCGGATAGTTTCGTTGGGCGGCTGGGTGAGCGGTGTGCGCGCAGCCGATGGGGAGTGCGTGGCGGTTACATTTCCCGGTACAGAGGGGGAGATGGAAGAATATCTCGATGGCTTGTCTGAGTAATTTGCCTCAATCCGAATAAGTCCCTGATGCCGCGGTGACGCGGCGCGCAATGGCGGATTTTGGTTCGGTCTATTCAGCAAATATTTTCAGGCCGCGGGCGGGACCTGTCCCAAGGACGCGTCAACGGTTAGACGGTTGAAATTTGATCTTGTCGGCGGGAGGGTTACAGATTTCCAGCAGCAAAACAGGTCCGGGAAAACACGTTACGTAATTACTTACGCGTTGATTGAGGTCGCCTGTTCGGCGATGGTCCGAAGCCGTGACCTATGGGCGAACCTGCCTCTCAGATTGAACAGTCCGTCTCCAAGAAAGGCATATGGATTCGTATCGCCGGCATTTGCATCTTGTTGCTGCTGGCCATGCTTGTAGCGTTGGCAATACCATATCTCCGGAAAGGGCCAATTCATCCCTCGGGCGGTCGCTATTTCTTTGGGCGAACTGTGCTCCCGGTCACACTGTATCAGCAGGGCGATGAACGATGGCGGAACGACCTTCTCGGGCCCACTTACAGAACACTTGGCGCTGAAGGATGTGCCGTCGCGTCGGCCGCTATGGTGATGCAATTTTACGGCCTCGACACCGATCCGGGACGGTTAAACGCGTTCCTCACAGAGCACCCGCGAGGATATACCCCTGAAGGCTGGATCTGGTGGGAAGACGCCACGGATTTAAGACCCGGCGTCATCGAAAAGGCCTACGAAGATGATCCTTCCTATTATCTTATCGACTCGAAACTCGCCGCCGGCCACCCCGTCATTGCGCGCGTTCGTTTTGCAAGCGGCATCACACACTTTGTCGTGATTGTCGGTAAAGAGGGGTTCGACTACCTCGTTCAGGATCCGGGAGCCGGTGCGTCGAAAGGCGTGTATCCATTGAAAGAGTTCGGTAGCGATATCGAGGCAATCCGATTCTATCGGCGTTTGCAATAAAGGTGGGAGATCAGCGACCGCCGTAGTCCGCCGGGTTGGCTAATTCCCTGAGATGATGTGCTATATCCTTTTTCGGGGTGATGCCGAGATCTTGATGGTGTAGCTCGCCGTTGCGAAAATACAAGAGAGTCGGCACGCCTCGGATCCTGAATCGTTGAGCCATTTCCGGTTCTTCATCAATGTTCAATTTCGAGACCCGATAGCGCCCCCCGCCCTCCCGTGCAATCTCGTCAATGACGGGAGCAATCAGTTTGCATGGGCCGCACCATGGAGCCCATACGTCAACCAGAACCGGTACGGGAGAACTGATTACGACTTCGTCAAAATTGGCGGAGGTGAGGCGGATGCTTTCGTTCATTTTAGTAGCTCCTTCCCTGTTAAAAATTCCAGGACTGTCAGCTTGCTATCAGGGATGAATCGCGACTGAAGTCGACGGCGCCCGGAAAGGTTCCAGCTCGCGCGGGGTGATCATTAGAAACAGGATTTCAGTCCCACGCAGTATCATCAGTGGCGAAGGTATACCGATTTCGTCGGCGACCAGACGCTTGTGAAGATCGTCGATCGAAACAACTGGATGCCCTTTGAATCCCAGGATGATGTCGCCTTCACGAAGACCTGCAAGTTCCGCCGGGCTTCCGGCGGTGATTTCCGCAACAAAAACAGCACGGTCGCTGCCCAGCTTGTGGAAACGGACAACCCGGGGATGAAGAGGAACATTCTGCCCGGCCAAACCGATCGTGCTGCGGCGAATGCGCCCGTCTTTGATGAGCCATCCGGCGACGAGTTGAGCGGTGTTGCTCGCGATCGCAAAACAAATCCCCTGGGCAGGCAGAATGACTGCGGTGTTCACGCCGATTACTTCGCCTGCGCTATTGAGAAGCGGGCCACCGGAGTTTCCAGGGTTGAGCGAGGCGTCGGTCTGGATGATGTCGTCCATCAGCCGGCCCGATTCGGCGCGCATTGTCCGACCAAGAGCGCTCACAATGCCAGAAGTGACAGTCTGCTGAAAACCATAAGGGCTGCCGATGGCAATTGCGACCTGGCCAACCCGGATGCGTGACGAATCTGCCATACCCGCGTGATGCAGATCCGGCGCATCAATCCGAATGACGGCAAGGTCTGTTTCCGGGTCTTTGCCTATCAACAGGGCGGGATATGTCCGCGCATCAAGCAAAGTCACTTCGAATTCGCGAGATCCTTCAACGACATGGTTATTGGTGAGAATGAATCCGTCCCTGGCGATGATGAATCCGGATCCGCCGCCCGAAACCCGGTTTCCATTGAGAACTCGAATATTGACGACGCTGGGTGCGACACGGTTCACCGCAGCCGTGACAGCTCGAGAGTAGGCATCAGAAAGCTCGAGATCGCGGTCGAGAGCAGCGTCGGAGCTGGAGTTGTTGGGGATCATTTCCGGATTCGAAGCTCGGACGCGTCGATGCCAGAGGGGTGTGGAGGGACGAACTGGATGGTGACGGGAAATTCTCATAGCAGGCTTAGTTCGATTGATAAGGAAATCAATAATAGTAGACCGGTCGTCTGATTTTCCAACTTGTCAAATACCGGGCGATAGCGTTTCCCGCAGAAACTTCGCCGCCGCCCTGAGCGGGGCGGCACTCCTTTCCACCTCGGTCAGTTGTAATGCACCCTGCCACATGTTCTGGATCGCCGCAGCTGCCATCACAGGATTGAGATCCTTTCGGATACTCCCATCTGACTGCCCTTCCCTCACCGAGCGCTCGTAGATGGCACGCCATTGCGCGAGCGCTTCGACTATCACAGCCCGCATCGATTCGCTGAAACTCGCGACCTCGAGGCCCAGTTTTGCAACCAGGCAGCACTGACGGCAGTCTGCCTCGGAAATTAGCCCGATCTGGTAGCTCCAGTATTCGATGAATTTATCCATACCACTCACTCCCACGGTGCGGAATTGCCGATCCAATTGCTCCGTATGGGACTTCACATAGTGCTTCAGCAACTCTACGCCGAACTCCTCCTTAGAACCAAAATGATGATAAAAGGACCCTTTCGGAACCTTGACCGCCTTCAGAATCTCCCGGAGACCCACAGAGTGAAAGCTCTTCGCGAGCATGATTTCTTCGGCCGCTTCCAAAATCCGTTCCCTTGTATTGACAGCCATCGTGATGTTAAGAAATAGACCGCTCGTTTCCACCGGTCAACTCCGAAGAATCGAGGTTTCGGCGTAAGAAGTTTTGCCGTTCAGGTAGCCTCCGCCCCCCCTTGCGCCAGTGTTCACAGCTATGCTCAGATTTCCTCCTTGCCGCGGTTGCCGTACCCGGCAAAACAACGCAACGTAGCGGCATCTTGCCGATCTCCAGCGAATTACTTTTCGATTCTGAATTTCTCAACAAGCTGGAGCAGCTTTATCTGCTTTCAAAGAAGCTTTTTCGCGGACAGCACCGGGCGGAGCGGCGGTCGCGGCAGACGGGATCGAGCCTCGAATTCGCCGATTACCGCAATTACACGCGCGGAGACGATCTACGCAGCATCGACTGGAATATTTACGGACGTCTCGACCGGCTGTTTATCAAGCTCTTTGAGGAGGAACAGGATCTCCACATATATTTCCTAATTGATATTAGCGCATCGATGCGCTGGACGCCTTCCACCGCGACCGCGGCTCCGCGGCTTTCGAAGCTCGATCAAGCACGGCGCATCACGGCTTCGCTTGCCTACATTGGACTCGCCAACCTCGACCGCGTCAACGTTTACACGTTCGACAGCGGACTCGTCGGCGACATGGGAATGTCCCGGGGAAAAAGTCAGTTTCACAAGGTGCTCGATTTTTTGCGACGGCTGCCTGAGCCAAAAGGCGAGACCCGGCTTGCATCTACCTTCCGAACGTTTTCCCGACGGATGAAACGGCGCGGACTCGTTTTCGTTCTAAGTGATTTATTCGCAGAAGAAGGTTTCGAAGAGGCGCTCTCGGTACTCCGGTATAATCAATTCGAGGTTCATGTGATTCAGGTGCTCGATCCGGCAGAGATTGATCCTCCGATAAGCGGGGACTTGCGGTTGCTCAACGTGGAAAACGGCGAGTTGTTCGAGCTCACAGCCGATCCGGCGTTGATTCGTCGTTATCGCGCGGAATTCGACGCATTTCTTTCCCGTGTCGCGGTGTATTGTCAAAAACGCCGGGTGGGTTACGCCCTTGCGACCACTGACATTCCTTTTGAAGACCATGTTCTCCGCGTGCTGCGCGATGGGCGAATTGTGAAATGACGTTTCTTTCGACCTGGGCATTTTCTTTCCTCGGGCTGGTCCCGGTTATCGTTCTGCTGTATCTGCTGAAGCTTAAACGTCTGCCCGTGGAGGTTTCGACGCTGCTCTTCTGGCAGAAAGTGCTGCAGGAAAATCGTCGGCGGGCGCTCTTCCAGCGATTGCGTCAACTCCTTTCCCTGCTGCTGCATCTACTGATCTTTCTCTTGATCCTGTTGGCGTTGGCGAAACCTGAATGGAATCGATTTGTGCAGCCCGGGGCATCCACGGTACTTGTCGTGGACACCCGTGCCCGGATGCAGGCTTTGGGACCGAATGGGGAACCGCGTTTTGACGACGCGAAAAAATTGCTCCGACAATACGCACGCCACGCAGGTGCCGACCATCGCATGGCGCTGCTCGAGGGAGGAACGAAACCGCGAGTCGTAGTGCCATTTACGTCGGATAATCGAGCGCTTCAGGAAGGAATTGCCTCTCTGAGCGCGAGCGACGCGGGTGGCGATTTCAACTCGGCGCTGTCACTTGCCAAGCAGCTTGCCGATTCTGGGAATGACGCGAACCGGATCGTCGCGGTGACCGGCGACGAGGCGGTCGAAGCGCCAATTGAGAAAGCGGAAATTGTCCGCTTGCCCGCGATCGCTGATAATATAGCGATCACTCGCCTCGCGACACGTCCATTGCCGGCCAGCCCGGAGACTTCGCAAGTGATGTTGGAAGTGCACAACTTCGGACGCGCTACGGTGAAGGGAAATGTAGAATTATCTTTCGACGATCGGCTGATTGACGTGAAACCATTTGAACTTGGCCCGGGGGAGAAACGGGTTGAAGTATTTTCGTCGGCGCCAAGCAATCTGCCGACCTCCCGTGGCTGGCTTACAGCACGCCTTGATGTCGAAGACGCGATGGAGGTGGATAATACTGCCTACGCGACCTTGCCTCCAAATCGGGCGTTACGCGTGTTGCTGGTGAGCGATGGGAACTGGTTCATCGAGAAAATGCTGCGGGCGAATTCGCTTATTGAGTTCGAGATCCTTGATCCGGACGTTTTTCGCCTTCCGATGGCGGCAACGTTTGACGCCGTGATTCTTGATCGGGTGATGCTGACTGGATACAATCTTGCGACTGCGCCGGGAAACCTTCTCTTCCTTGCCAAGACGCCGTTTGACGTCCCTGGCAGTGACCCAATACAAGCGCCTCTGGTAACGAGTTCGGACGATTCGAGCGCGTTGATGAGGATGATCAATCTTCGGAACGTTGTTTTCGTCCGTTCGACAAAAATTGCCGTTCCGGATTCCCTCAATGGCTGGCGGTTCTCGGTACCGCTCATGACTTTTGAGGGTCCGCTGATTGTGACGGGCAACCGTGAGATTGAAGGTGTTGAGCAGCGGATCGCCGCTTTTGCATTCGACGTGACGGAATCGGATCTGCCACTTCGCGTCGGATTTCCATTGTTGATGGCAAATACGCTGCAGTGGCTCGGCGGTCAGGCCTCTGGGGAAACCCGAGGCGTGCGGGCTGGTCAGACCGAGACGCTCGATCCCGGGGTATCTGTTTGGACAGTACCACAACGAATCTTCGCCTACGATCTTCCGGATCCGAAACCCGAAGAAATGGCGACCGGCACGTTTACTCCGACGCGAAATGGATTCTATCTATTGAAAAGCGTCAACCGGCCGGATCGATGGATGGCGGTCAATACGTTCCGCGACGAAGAGTCCGATCTGCAGGGTGTGCGGCACGAATTAAGGACCGCTGAGGTGGAATTCCCGATGCTAACTGCTGCTGCATGGCCTCTCTGGTTTTACGCAGCATTTGCGGCTCTCCTGCTGTTCACACTTGAATGGTGGTTGTTCCACCAAAGAAAAACGGAATGATCGAGCTGAGCCACCCATGGTTACTATCCTCGCTGCTGCTACTGGGCGTTCTACCCTTCGCTCTGCGACGGTCGCTTGCGGCCATGACACCTCGACAGCGGATCGTCTGCACTGCGCTTCGGGCGACGATACTTGCCTTGTTAATCCTTGCGCTGGTAGGCGTACGCTGGCGGATCCGATCCGGCGATCTATCCGTGATTTATGTCGTGGATGACTCGGCGAGCTTGACGCCCGAGGCGCGCGAGCAGGCCAGAAAATTCGTGCGGAATTCGGCGGCGGAATCGGGAAGCGGTGACCAGATTGGCATCGTGGGATTCGCCCGGACTCCCGAACTATGGCAGGCGCCGGCGTCGAAACTTACGATCAGTGAGCAATGGCCGAAGGCGGAGGATCGATCGGCTACCCGCATTGCAGAGGCGCTAAATTTCGCAAGCGCCGTTTTCCCAATCGAGTCGGCAAAGCGTTTAGTGTTGCTTAGCGACGGCAATGACACAAGCGAGGGGACCCTCGGGGTGGCCGACTCGCTGGGAACTTCGGGGACAGAGATCTACTCCGTTGCGCTGAACAACGCGAAGACACCTGAAGTGCTTGTGGAGGCCGTCGAGGTGCCACGGTATTTGAAGAAGGGGCAGGCTTTCGACCTGATCGGAAATATCCGAAGCAACGTTGAAACGAGTGCCCAGGTGAAGATTTACCGGAATCAGTTTCTGATCGGCGAAAAAACTGTCAATTTACACAAGGGTGTGCAGGAGATCGCTTTCCCCGATGTAAGCGCCGAGGGCAATTTCGCGGCGTTCGAGGTAGAGGTCGTGCCAGGACAGGATAGCCTCCTGGAGAACAATCGCGCGCGGGCTACCGTGAGCCTGCGCGGCGAACCGCGGGTGCTCCTTATTGACCCTGACGCAAAGAAACTGCGCCCGCTCGCCGGTGCGCTGGAAATGGAGAAAATCAGGACTGAAGTGCGCGGTTTGCCTGGCCTGCCGAATTCCATGGAGGATCTGCAACAGTTCGACCTTCTAATGCTTAGCGACGTCAGCGCGTTGAATCTGTCTCAGGAACAGATGGAACTATACCGGCGCTGGGTGCTTGATTTCGGCGGCGGATTCGTAATGCTCGGCGGCGAGAATAGCTTTGGCGTTGGCGGCTATTTCAAGACGCCCATCGAGCAGATGTTGCCTGTGCGTGTGGAGCACGAAGACCGCCAGGATACCCCAAGCGTAGCACTACTGGTGGTTTTGGACCGATCCGGCTCAATGAGTGCGCAGGTTCAGGGACAGACGAAGATGTCGCTGGCAAATCAAGGCGCTGTTTTCGCACTTCAGGGTACTGCAGCCAAAGGATCTTTTCGGACTGCTAGCAGTCGACTCGCGCGCCCACGACGTAGTGCCGCTTGGACGGGTTCAGAACAAGGCGCCAGTTGAGCAGAAGATTCTTAGTATCACCGCAGGTGGAGGTGGCATCTATATCTACACTTCGCTCGCGGAATCGTTCCGTCAACTCCGCGACGTGAACGCGAAGATCAAACACGTGATTCTCTTCTCGGATGCGAAAGACGCGGAGGAAAAGAACGCCGGCGATATGGGCGACGGGACCCGAGTCGGGGGTTCTTCGCTCGACCTCGTGACGGCCATGCTTGCGAATCACATCACAACGTCTGTTGTAGCGCTTGGCTTCGAGCAGGACAAGGACACCGCTTTCCTCAAGCAACTCGCCGAGCGCGGGAACGGGCGGTTTTACATTACAAATGACGCGATGAATCTCCCCCGGATCTTCAGCACGGAGACGATGAAAGTTGCGCAGAGCAGTCTCATCGAGGAGCCGTTTCTCGCGGTGCCGGTCATGGAGGCCGGGCCCGTCAAGGGGATCGACTGGCAGCAATCGCCACTGTTGCTCGGTTATAACTCGACAAAGCCAAAGCCGACAGCTGACGTGTTGCTGGCGACAGAACGCGGCGAACCGCTTTTTGCGACGTGGCGATATGGGCTAGGCCAGGCCGCCGCATTTACGAGCGATGCGAAGAACCGCTGGGCGTCAGAGTGGCTCGGATGGAATGGATTCGGAAAATTTTGGACCCAGGTGGTGCGGAGTCTCATGAGGCGCAGCGATCAGGTCGATTTTCAGGTGACAACGAGCGAACGCGGCGATCGGCTGCACCTCACCGTTGAAGCGGCTACCATAGACGGGTTATTCCGCAATGAGTTGCCGATAACTGTCGCTGCGCGCGTCGAAGAAACGGGAAAGACTGTTACGAAAGAGACCGATCAAACGGCTCCGGGAGAATATGAGGTCGACTTTGATCTGCCGGAACAGGGGACGATGATGTTTTCTGTTAGTTCATCCGATCTTCCGGAGAGTGATTATGTTTTCGGCTACACGCGAAGTTATCCGAGGGAATTCCTGATCGCGGATACGAACGTGGCGTTCTTGAAAGCGGTTGCGGCAAAGGGTAAAGGAAAATTCAATCCGACGACCGAGGAAATCTTTTTGCGGCCCGGGACCGAATCCCTTCGTCGCGCAGACCTGACCAACTGGTTTCTGGTGGCAGCGCTGCTTCTATTTCCCCCGGATATCTGGCTGCGGCGCCGGGCGTGGACCGGGTAGAACAGTGTCTCGTATGCTGGTTGCGGCATCCCGGCGGGTGATCACGCCATATCTCTACCAATTGGCAAATGGAGAGTTGTGAAAAGTTCTTGTCTGCGGGACGCGTCCTCCGAGGTTCGGGCAGGTGCCGTTCAGATCATCAGGGCAAGACGGCCCAGACTTCGGCGACCCGATTCTTGTCGCGATTTTCAGCGCCAAACAGTTCGGAGCCTCCCATCCCAACGGCATGAGTAATATTGTAGAGGCCACACGTGTTGCGCAGCGCTCGCTGGACGCCCTCGGCACGTTCCCGCGAGATCCGAAGATTCGCGACGGGATCACCAACCTTGTCCGCGAATCCCAACAGGACGAATACTACCGTCGGATTTTTGATAAGGCGTTGAATTCCGGCGCCCTGCAATTCCGCACACAACTGCTTTGCCTGTGCCGAAGACAACTCGGTGCCGCCGGTGCCAAACGGTATTGTAACAATCTTCATTAAGGCCCGCGCCCGATCCACCTGTGCATAAAGCTTGTCCTTTTCCCCGGAACTGAGGTCCGGCATTGCGTCGATTCTAGTAAGGACGTCTCGTTTCACCCCGGTATCGGTGGTGGCGGTGATCCGCGGGACGGCGATGGGCATTTCGTCAGCGCCGCTATCTGCTCTTGCTGCAGGAAGCACCTTGACCGCTTTCTCCACGGGTGGTTCCGCACGTCTTACCGGCTCGGCTCGGCGCACTTGCGGAGTGGGTTCGGGAGACGGCGTTGGGGATGCGCTCGAGGGACTCGAAAAGCTGGTCTCCTGGAGAGATCGTGTCAGCACAAAGACTGCGACGAGCAGCGCGCCAAATGCCACGACGCCAAGGATTGTTCCGATCTGCTTCGCCGCAGACTTTATCTGCGCTACCTTGTCAACGGTTTCGCGAAGCGATTGGCCGCACTCCGGACACTTTGGATTCTCGGAATCTTGAATTCGAACCGGTTCGTTCCTGTACGCGAGGCTGCAGTTTTCGTAGTTCGTGCACTTACCGATTCGTTCCGACATTTGATACCCGAAAACTGTCATCTTCCGGGGCAAGTCGGCAATGCGAAAGATACTGCCGAAATCGCCAATCGAGTGTGGAGCCTCCTACGCCTTAGAAGTGGTGTCGCGCGTTACCGAAACTGCAAGTTGCAAGGAGAGGAGCGTGACGATATACGCAATTTAAGATAATCGACTTGAAGACCTTCGCCTTGGGTTTGCAAGCCCCGGACATTTCAAGCCGGCTCCGGACTTGGCGTTCCTTCGAAAAGATCGCCAGCCGTTTTCTTGCTGAGCGGAAGCAGTTCCTGCTGCTCCATGACCTGCCTTCCAATATAAAGTTCGCCACTGAATTTCCCGCCTTTCTCCACCGTCATCGATTTGGCGTGGACGCTTCCCTCGAGTTCGCCCGTTTTGGTGATGTTCACCTCGCCTTCGGCGTCGATGCGCGCATAGACCTTTCCTCCGATTGTGGCGTTATGAACCTTTAGGATCCTGGAGAATTCAACATCGGATTTCTTTTCGACAATGAGATCCTGCGCCTCGACCCCTCCAAAGATTTTACCCTTATGCTTAACGTGCGCCCGGCCCGTGCACACCAATTGGCCTCGTAGTTTTCCGTATACGAATGCCTCTCGGCAAGTGATTTTGGTGCTGCTTACGTCTGCCTTCGCAGTGATCGTCACCACTCCCTGAGTTTCGATAGTCCGACTGAATACCGTCGAAATCTTGTGGTCGCGGAGGTCGATGTAATGTCCGCAGCCGGGACAAAGGCTGGACTTCGCGATATCGCTTACAACCTGTTTAACCCCGCAACGGAAGCATTTGATTGTAATCGTCTTCTCCCCGGAAACCAGTTTGCTGATCCTGCGGAAAATGGAATCCGAATCAGACCCTTCTTCCCCATCGGGGCGCGGCTTTTTTATCTCGAAGTAGCCGCTACACTTACGACAGATCGTGGATTGCGCCATTGCTGACTCGAATTGAGTGCAATGGCAATGGGGGCATTCTACACGGATCTTATTTACGCTGGGTGTTTGGTTCTTCTTGTCTGAAGGCACAGCAGGAGATCAGCTAGGCGTTTGATAGGCAACGCCCCGGTGAGTGATTAGTGAGCGCCGCCGGAAGCTGCTTTCTGGGGCTCCGGTGAACGAACGACATCGGGGTTCATCGCGACTTTATTGGGGGTGACTCCGGATTTACCGACGGGGGTGACTTCGGATTTACCGACGAAGGTCGCTCCTTCCTCGATCTGAAGTCGAGCGGCCTTGAGGTCACCGATAAGCTGAGCGCGGGTTTTGAGTTCGCAACGCTCATCGACGGTAATGTTGCCGTGCACCTTGCCAAGAACCGTCGCAGACTTCGTTTTGATCTCGCCTCGAATCTCGGCGTTTTCGCCAACGGTCAAAACGCCGGGGGACGAAATCTCACCCTCCAGTTTTCCGTCGATGATGAGATCATTCTGGAACTTGACGGAGCCTTTGATTTCGACGTCGGAGGAAAGGATGTTCTTGTGCGAGGTTATGTCTGCCATAGAAGTTTCTTGAGGGCGTTGTACGTTCGTTTCTTCTGGAGCGGGCGATTCTATACCCGGCAAATCACGATCGCTCCGTTCCCCCTTTTCGGAAGATTTCGGAGGGTAAAGCTTGTTGAACACGCCGGCAGTATCGAGGGCTGCGGCGGTGCTGTCAATGGTTACCCTACAGGCTTTGAAGAAGAAGTCGGGATCGGATGCTTTCCGGTAATTCTGAAAAAGGTAACTAAGTTTGTAAGATTCGCTTTTTCTCTAAATTCGAGATCGATTTCAACGCCTTTGGAACAGAGATTTGTTCAGCACACCAGTGCGGATCGAAGTCATTTTCCAGAACCCGGTTCGGTTTGTGCGAACAGTTTCTGTTGCGGGTTGTCAGCGAAAAACGCGGAGGCGGCCAAACAGGCGGCAATCAAACCGGAGGCGCCAAAAGCGATCCGGTATTCTCCAAAATATTCCCGCGAGAGGCTGAAGAGGAAAGGGCCAACGGCACTTGAGATAACGATGGTCGACATGTTGAAACCGCTAATTGCGCCTAAATTTTTCCTACCGTAAAAGCGTGGCCACACAACGCCAAGCGCAGTCTGGAAAGCACCGCCGGCCACGCCCAAACCAAGAATGATCAACATTCGCCCGAGTAATGAATGCAGCTGAAGCATGCCAACTGTTCCGACAGCCAGCCCAGCATTGAGCAGCACGAGGACGAATTTTATGCGGGTGCGGTCGGGCGATCCAGCCGCAGACAAAACTCAGCATCAATCCGACGCCCGCCATCGGAAAGAAAAGACTGAGAATTAAGTCCTTGGAAAGGCCGGCATCTTCTCCGATCGAGACAATATGGAATGTATAGGCTGTTATGACGAGTGCCTGTAAAGCCGTCCCCAGGTTAAATGCCCAGAATGAATAGGTT
Organism: uncultured Verrucomicrobiae bacterium; assembly: GCA_963805815.1. Lineage (GTDB taxonomy): Bacteria > Verrucomicrobiota > Verrucomicrobiia > Chthoniobacterales > Chthoniobacteraceae > CAWDWA01. The sequence continues at coordinate 247,290 of CAWDWA010000017.1, read as the reverse complement.
CGCATTGCCTCGCTTCGCGTCATCTCCCGATGCAGAGTAAAATCTTGATTTACAGGATCGCCCTTCGCGGGAACGCGACCGCCGTCCATTTCCAGGCCGCATTCTTCTGGAGTATCGCGGAATAAAAGCCAGCCAATCGCCGTCATGCCAAATATAAGTGCCCCCCCGAGAGCGCTATAAGTCTCGCGCCAGCCGAGTCTTTCAATTAGCAGATTAAGAAGTTTCGGGGCTGCGGAAAAAGCAAGCGAGATCAAGGCCCCGCTCAAGGCCAGGGTGAAGCCGCGACGCCTGTCGAACCATCTACCAAGCATTGCGCGCGACGTAATCGTAAGCATTCCCTGGCCAAGAAATCGGAGGCCGAAGAAACCCGCTGTGATGACGCAAAATGCGACCGCGAACGAATGGCCAGAAGGGAAAAACTGACTGAGGAACGCTGCCACGCGATCGCATTGTCCCATCCCGACAATCACAAGCCCGAAAAAAACCGCGGTGAAGACGACGATGCGCCGGACACCGAAACGATCAAGCAAAACGCCGCCATAGGGAAGAAGGAATCCGCTCGCTGCCGTTCCCAATAGATAAGAAAAGCTGATTTGAACCCGGCTCAGATCGAGCGCCTCGATGAAAATGTTGGTGAATACACTGACACCCATCGTTTGACCGGGGATACTCATGACAACTCCGATCGTCATTGCGACGAGAATGATCCATCCGTAAAAGATGGGAACCCGGTCGGGTCGGAACGGGTAATCGGGTTGCCAGAAGCGCTGGGCACTGCTCATGAAAGTGCGAAGCTGTCGCCTCTCCGGAACGTCGAGGCAAGTGGATTATCCTTGAGGGAAGGTGAACAGCTTTTCTCAGGTAGACGCTCTTCTTGATCGAGTGGAATTGTTGCGAATCCTTATGACCATCGATTGCCTGGTAGGCATTGGACGTTGAACTTTGCCTTTCGGCCTCTACAGTAGGCGGACCCGTGAGCTACCAGGTTTTTGCCCGCAAATACCGACCTCAGAATTTCGACAGTGTCGTTGGTCAAGAGCATATTACGCGCACGCTGCGCAATGCCATTGAACAAAACCGGTTGGCGCATGCGTATCTTTTCGTGGGGCCGCGTGGCGTCGGGAAAACATCAACGGCGCGAATTCTTGCGAAGGCGCTAAACTGTTTGAGAGGTCCGACAGTAAATCCGTGCGGCGAATGCGACATGTGCCGGGAGATCGCGCAGGGAAACAGCCTGGATGTTCTCGAGATCGATGGCGCTAGCAACAATGGGGTAGAGCAGGTTCGCGAGCTGCGGGAAAATGTTCGATTCGCTCCTGCGCGGGGCCGATATAAGATTTACATCATCGACGAGGTTCACATGCTCACGACTGCGGCGTTCAATGCGCTGCTCAAGACACTGGAAGAACCGCCGGATCACGTGAAGTTCGTATTCGCAACGACCGAGCCGCAGAAGGTTCTTCCGACTATCCTGAGCCGCTGTCAGCGCTTCGATCTGGGTCGAATTCCTGCGCCGCTCATAGCTGGGCATCTGGCTTACATTGCGTCGGAGGAAGCTGTTCAACTCGAAGCAGAAGCCGCCGCAGCCATTGCAAAAGGCGCGGAAGGCGGCCTGCGCGACGCGGAGTCGATGCTCGACCAGCTCGTTGCCTTCTGCGGCGATCGGATTACTGAAGATGATGTGCTGAAAATTTTCGGTTTCACCGCGCAGGAGACTGTTTTTTCTCTTTGTGACGCGCTCCTCGACGGGTCGAGTCCGGCAGCCCTCTCTATTGTGCATGAGCAGTCGGAGAACGGGAAGGATCTTACGCGTCTAATGGGGGATCTTATCGCGCATTTGCGCAACGTATTGGTAGCAAAAGCGGATCCCGAAGGACTAAAGAGCGAGGTGAGCGATGGAACGTTGGAATCCTTTCGCGAGCAGGCATCCAGGATTGAAATGGAAAGGTTGCTCGACCTCATCGAACAGTTTGCTCTCGCAGAGGGCCGGATGAAATGGGCCCCGAATAAGAAGCTCCATTTCGAAATCGCCGTAATCAAGGCTATCCAGACATTGCAGCAGGCGACGCTCGACGATGTGATCGACACTCTCACTGCGCTCCGGAGCGGCGGCGAGGCGCCGAGACTGTCAATCAAAGGGCGCGAAGCCGTATCGTCCACTCGCACTCCTGTAAGTCGGAAAGCGTTATCTGCGCCGCCAGCACCACCGCCCATCGCGAAAGCGGAAACAAAATCGAGGCCAGAAAGCGCCGTTCTTCCTGAATCCGTAAAAACCGCGTTTGATGAGCCACCGCGCGTCGCTGAACAGCCAAACCTCGAGGGATCTGAGTCGTTGCAGACGCCCTCTGGTCCTCCGTCTGGTGTGAAGCCGGGCGTCATTTCCCCGAAAGAAATTTGGCAGAAACTCAACCGGGAAATCCGCAAGCGACGACCGCTCATCAGCTCCTGGCTGGATTACGGGATGCTTTTGGAAATAGGCGATCAATCGGTGGTCATCGGATTTCCCGAAGATCAGAAACTCGCCATGGAATCGCTCCAACGGCCGAATAACTGCAAGCTTCTGGAAACGACGCTTTCGAAGTTGCTCGGACGGCCGATCCGTCTCCGGTGCGAGACGCGGGTCGGACTCGTGGTTGATCTTCCCGCGGAAAAAGAGGAGAACCAGCAACCGGACAAGGATCCGATGGAAGAGTTCAAGAACGACGAACTGATTCGCGCGGCGCTCGAACTCTTTCAAGCGGAGATCGCCGAAACCAAAGAATAGAACAACTCGGAGACTCTACTTTTATGAATATTCAGAAGATGATGAAGCAAGCTCAGAAGATGCAGGCGCAACTTGCTGAGACTCAGGCCGAACTTGCCGAAAAAACCGTCGAGGTCACGGCTGGTGGTGGAAAAATTACGGTAGTGGCGAACGGCGCAGGTGACGTGCTTTCTATCAAGATCGACAAGGCTGTCGTCGATCCCGATGACGTGGAAATGCTAGAGGATCTTGTGCTCAGTGGAGTGAAACAGGCAATTGAGAAAGGCAAGAGTATGGCTGCCGACGAGATGAGTAAGATCACTTCCGGCATGGGATTGCCGCCCGGTTTGGGATTCTGATCGTCGGGATTTAGATCGGGGCCGCTACGGCGGACGGGAAAGGACGCTGGCGCCCCATTGCTAATTGGGGCATCGGCCAAAGGAGGCACACTGCGTTTCGGACGTGTCTCACGGCAACGAGGCAGATTGTCCTGTGAAACGCTGGAAAAGGGCGAAGAACTGCCAGGCGTAGTATGTGCTCCGGGCTGGAGTAGCTCGTACGGACAACTTGATGATGACTACTTGCAGTCCTCCTACAGGTCGGTTGCAGGAGACAAAGTCTCCCGTGTCCCGTAGTCAGCCCGACGGTTTGCGCAAAGGGGCTCCGCAAAATGTTCCGCTGGCGGGTGAAAATTGGAACTTCAACGTTCTGCTTGTCCAGGGGACATGCGTCAGCGCCGCGAGATTTCTTGCCAGCCCGCGCCTCGTCATTCCGTTTCTATTCATTGCGATCGGCGCGCCGATATTCATCGCTGGTCTGTTGCTGCCTCTGGTTCAGTTCTCCCGCCTGGTGACACAAGTTGTGGCTGCGCCGGTCCTCAAGGAATCAAGAACTCGAAAATGGTACGTCATGTTTGGGTCTGTCGTTTCGGCGAGCGCACTTGCCATTGTCGGATTGGCGACGCAGACGGCGTCGATCTTCCTGATTGTAACAACATTTCTCCTGGTCGCTCTCGTGCTGGGAATCGTACAGGGTCTCAATGGTTTGGCGTATGACGATTTGCTCGGTCGCGTTTTGCGGCGAGCCAGCCGAAACACATTGGTTTATACGCAGACGACCATCGCCGGTGCTGTCGCGATCGCCGTAGCGTGGGGATCCCATCACCTGCTCAAGGAGACAAACCCACTTGATAGTCATCTCGAATTGTTGTGGGCCGGAGTCGGGATCATGGTGGCGGCAGCAATCCTGATTGTCACTATTCGCGAACCCTTGAAGTCGGCCGGTGAAGGCAGGGCTGGCGCCGCCGGACAAACACCGAGAGGCAAAAAGAGAAGTTATTTCGGAGAAATGCGCGCGGGCTTTCACGAAGTCGCGAGCGTTTCGTGGTTTCGTCGGTATATGGTAACCCGTGTCCTGATGCTCTCCGTCGAGCTGGCCATGCCGTTTTATGCAATCCACGCCGCGACGTTACATGTCGGGAAACATGGCAGCCTGAGCGCGTTCGTTGTTGCCAACGGCATTGCCGTCATCATCGGAGGACCAGCATGGCGAGTGGTTGGAAAAATCTCGCAACGGTACGTGCTGGCGATGGGAGCGATCGTTGCGGCGATGGGAGGTGTTTGGGCCATCGTCATCAACAACGTGCCTGCCCTGCACAGTTTGATTTCGCATGGTCTGGTCTTTTCGTTGGTAGCTGCAGGGACGCAAGGCGTTGTCGGCGCGCGCACGATCTACATCGTGAACACGGCACCTGATGACCAGCGCCCCTATTTCGTCGCGATCAGCAACACGATCAGTGGCAGCATCGGTATCTTGCTTGCGTTCTTGTTCGGGACGATTGCTCATTTTCAGGGAGTAATCTGGCCGGTAGTCCTCATAACAGGCTTGAATATCGCGGCTACTCTTTCCTGTTTTCAATTGCGGGAAACGGCAACGCGTTGATCCGGCAAGATTGTCGATTCAATCCGGGCGACTGACGCCGCAGAAATGAGCGCGTTGCCTGGCGCTGCACCACGCGCGGGAACTCTTGCGGGCTGCCGATCGCATTTGTTCACGGTGTTGGGGATCGCCAAATGATGCGACTTCCATCAGATCGCCCAGATCCTCGAGACACTCACAGCACTCGGAAAGATTTGAGCTGTTCATCATCCATTCACGGGCTTCCTTCCCATCCACTTGCAGAAGCGGAGATGACGCGATTACCGCAATGCACATCCTCATTCGTCAGAGTCGCCGAGGCGAGGGCAATTCGCCGAAGAAATTGCGGTGGAATTCAGCAAACCGAACCCAGTTCTTGAGGACTCCCTACTGACGGAACGCATCCGCTATCTCGGCGAACAACTCGATTTCCACCGCAGGCACCAGCAGAAACAGCATCTCGATCTCACATTGACAGGGATGTATAACTTCCTCGAAAAGCTCAGGCGCAGCGAAGCCCTCACCGGCAAAGAACGGAAGATTCACGAGGAAGGGCTCGTAAGCTTGCTCAAGCAGATTCACGATGACCTCGATGCCGCCGTCCTGGAGGCGTACGGCTGGCAGGACTTGGCGACCAACGTGCCTTTGGCCGACCGCCTTGCTGCCGGGGATGAATCCGCTGAGGCACTTGAGCAGGAAATCCTCACCCGCCTCGTCGCGCTCAACCACGAACGGGCCGAGGAAGAAAAACGCGGACTTATCCGCTGGCTCCGCCCCGAGTATCAAGCCCCCGAATCCGCCGTGTTGCCGAAGCCGCAACAGCAGGAGATCGAACTGGTAGCATAAAAAGCCGCAGAGAAACCGGCGCCCACCGTCACAAAAAACGCCTGGCCAGCGACACTCTCAGCCCAGGTCGCTGCCGTCCAGAAGCTTCTACCCGCGACCGGCCCCGATCCCTCCGAACTCGCCGCCGCCTTCGGCAAGCGCACGAAGAGTCGCATCGATCACGTTCTCCTGATTGCAGCGTCCGTTGGCCAGACTCACGATTTCCGGCGGGGTGTAGTCGACGCGGTTGGTGATATAGAAGAAGTACCGTTCATCGTCGAAGAGCACTTGCTCGCCTTTCTTCACGCTGATGTTCTTACGTACGATGATCAGGCGGTAAGACCGCGAGCATTTATTCGGCTGATAGTCTATTTCGGCCACGCTCTCCCCCGTGAGCACCTTGTTCTCATACCCCTTGAAACGTACGATGCTCTCCTTGACCCGTTCACTCTTGCGTCGCGGGCGCGTGGCAATCTCATAGCGCGGCAGTCGCTCCAACGGCGTCCATGCCTCTTGCGGCAAGGCTTCGGCCAGTCCGACCACCTTCGGGTGCGCGTCCATACCGAAGAGGAACTGGACGCCTTCTTTATCCCATCGATCCAGCTCGCCAGTCAGTGTGAAGTCCGTGTCGCCGCGCAATGTGATCTTTCCGGCATGAGGGCGCACCAACTCGATGGCCCGATCGATCCACGGCACGCACCCCTCATGACTGACGACATTCCCGGGGCGGTTGACCAGATATAGCACTTCATTGGTATTAGCCAGTGAGACTGTCAACGGCGCATACCCCCAAATGCCTTTGTAGGAAAGAGACATCCCGCCTTTGCATTCGCCGAGCGTCGGCGCGATGGTGCCGTCGGTATCTATAAAAGCCTCTGCCATGAACTGCCCGGGCTGCTGCTCCCACACCCGCCGGCGCACCGTGTTGGTTATCTCCATGAGATTGACGATGTCCTCCTCAGCAAAGCGGCGCGTAAAGTCACCGCTCGTTGTCGGGTCGGGAATGCGCTGGGCACCCAGGCCGTCAAGGAAGGCTTCATCATTGCGACGAAGCTCGATGTCTTCGAGCCGCACGCCCTCGAGCAGCGCGTTGTAAGTCAGGTTGAGCACATGATCGCTCTCGTGGTAGGGAAGGTGTTTCTTAAGAAGATGCAGTCGCGAGTCAATCTCCTCGCGGAGGCCCAGCTTGTTAACCATCAGATGAATCGCTCCGATTCCTCCGCAGTTGATCGCCCGGCTCTTCTCGGCCATCTCATAGTGGATGTTGCGGGCGGTTATGATAGGCTCCGCCTGATTGCTCCACCCACGCTTCGCGTCGAGACGGCGTTGAATTCGGCGCTTGCGATTGCGCAGGATCTTCGGATATGTTCTTTTCACTCGAAATGACCTTTCTCTTTGGATGGTTTTGGTTTTAGCACCGCCATCAAACCAAGGATTCAAGGGCATTTCGAGTTTTTTATGGCAATGAATTTATCCCCATCACGCTTGTTCAGGGTCTAGTGTGTCCTTATTTTTGTCTTCTTAGCTAGACGTTCGGGTCGCACAGCAGTGTAAATATGCTGGAAGAGCGCAGGATAGCAGCTTTGCGCATCACTCTCTGAGAGAGGGAAGAAATCTATAATGAACTTATTTTCCCAACGGCGAACAATGTCTTTTCCAATAGCATATGGTTTCACGATTGGATGGTCGTCCCTAAGCTCAATTCCCAATCGCTCAATATCTGATTTTGAAATGCGAAACCCAAACCCAAGAGGCGTGACACCTTGGTGAGCTAGTCTTTAAAGAAGCGTGATAGGATAGGTAAATTGCGATAAAAAAACTCGAAATGCCCTTGAATCCTTGGTTTGATGGCGGTGATCAAGCCGAAACCATCCAAAGAGAAAGGTCATTTCGAGTGAAAAGAACATATCCGAAGATCCTGCGCAATCGCAAGCGCCGAATTCAACGCCGTCTCGACGCGAAGCGTGGGTGGAGCAATCAGGCGGAGCCTATCATAACGGCCCGCAACATCCACTATGAGATGGCCGGGAAGAGCCGGGCGATCAACTGCGGAGGAATCGGAGCGATTCATCTGATGGTTAACAAGCTGGGCCTCCGCGAGGAGATTGACTCGCGACTGCATCCTCTTAAGAAACACCTTCCCTACCACGAGAGCGATCATGTGCTCAACCTAACTTACAACGCGCTGCTCGAGGGCGTGCGGCTCGAAGACATCGAGCTTCGTCGCAATGATGAAGCGTTCCTTGACGGCCTGGGTGCCCAGCGCATTCCCGACCCGACAACGAGCGGTGACTTTACGCGCCGCTTTGCTGAGGATGACATCGTCAATCTCATGGAGATAACCAACACGGTGCGCCGGCGGGTGTGGGAGCAGCAGCCCGGGCAGTTCATGGCAGAGGCTTTTATAGATACCGACGGCACCATCGCGCCCACGCTCGGCGAATGCAAAGGCGGGATGTCTCTTTCCTACAAAGGCATTTGGGGGTATGCGCCGTTGACAGTCTCACTGGCTAATACCAATGAAGTGCTCTATCTGGTCAACCGCCCCGGGAATGTCGGTCAGTCATGAGGGGTGCGTGCCGTGGATCGATCGGGCCATCGAGTTGGTGCGCCCTCATGCCGGAAAGATCACCTTGCGCGGCGACACGGACTTCACACTGACTGGCGAGCTGGATCGATGGGATAAAGAAGGCGTCCACTTCATCTTCGGTATGGACGCGCACCCGAAGGTGGTCGGGCTGGCCGAAGCCTTGCCGCAAGAGGCATGGACGCCGTTGGAGCGACTGCCGCGCTATGAGATTGCCACGCGCCCGCGGCGCAAGGGTGAACGGGTCAAGGAGAGCATTGTGCGTTTCAAGGGGTATGAGAACAAGGTGCTCACGGGGGAGAGCGTGGCCGAAATAGACTATCAACCGAATAAATGCTCGCGGTCTTACCGCCTGATCATCGTACGTAAGAACATCAGCGTGAAGAAAGGCGAGCAAGTGCTCTTCGACGATGAACGTTACTTTTTCTATATCACCAACCGCGTCGACTACACCCCGCCGGAAATCGTAAGTCTGGCCAACGGACGCTGCAATCAGGAGAACGTGATCGAGCAGTTAAAGAACGGAGTTAACGCTATGCGTATGCCGGTGGACGATTTGCTTAGCAATTGGGCCTATATGGTTATGACTTCCCTGGCATGGAATCTGAAGGCATGGTTTGGGTTGCTGATGCCCAACAAGGAACGGGGAATGGAGTTGGTCAAGATGGAGTTCCGGCGGTTTTTGCACTCCATCATTCTGCTACCCACGCAGATCGTTCGCACGGGCCGGCGGATCGTCTACCGCATCATGAACTACAACGTCTGGTTGAAGGAACTCTTTGCTGCATGGGAGCACCTGCGAGGGCTTCGTATTACCTGAAAGAAAACCTGGCAAGGAAGCAATAGCCCTGATCATGAACTTCACGCAGGCGTAATATGTACAGGTCGCACACCAATCCGCGAGATAGCACAATGAAGCCAACAACGAGCAGGCCGAGAAGCGTGATTATTTGGCCCGAATGCGCCCGACGATTAGCTGCTCTAATAAACAATTGAATATAGCGTCCTCAAATGCCGACCGAATCGCGGTCGCCGGGCTTCAAGCTCTTCTTTCGCTTATTTTGGGGCTAGTTTGGAGTTAGAACCAAGTTCTGCTGTGTTTGCAATATCGGCTCCCGCTTGAAGATTCGCTGCGATCTTGAATGATCGGAAAAAGATCTCAACATCGTGCTCGCCTCCGTCTTTTTCTTCTTCCCTTACAACTCTTCCAAGAGTTCCCGGCATTGCGCCGCGCGAAGCAACAGTCATCGCAATCCTTGCAGCAGCGCCGTCGGACGAATCGACCCAAGGATGATCAGGAATAGCGAAGGTGAGATATAGCGACTCAGTGTCATCTGATAAAAATGGTTGGATAACGCTTCTATTGAGCGGCTGCGTGATTGAATTAGTAGTAATTAAACCAAACCGTCTGCACTTTTGAGCTTTTACTGCTTCGGCTGCTAGTTTTGCTTTGTTATAATAAGTTCTTGATTTTCGAGGGGCGGTTCGGGATGCTTGGGATGTTGATCGGTTAGGCGGAGCCGGTCACTTCGCAAGGAACGACAAGAACAGTCCGCCCCTTCACACACATCACCGCAATGAAATTGGCGAGAGCGCCTCATTGCGGGGGCTCTCGCTCCGCTTCATGGAATTCGCCAGTGACTATCGGAGATATTTTGATGTCGCCCGCCGCAACGTGGGGGACAAGGCGAGGAGCTACCTGGCCGGGCTTCTGATGAAGGCGCCGCACAAGAATATGGAGCGCATGGAGGAGTATGTGGAGGAATACGAATACCAGTCCCAGCAGCAGTTTCTTTCCTGACTCGCCGTGGGACCACCGGGCGTTGCTGGATCGGGTGGCGCGCGACGCAGGCGAGTTGCTCGGCGGAGCGGACTCGGCATTGTTGATCGATGAGAGCGGCTTCGCGAAGAAGGGCGACAAGTCGGCCGGGGTGGCGCGGCAGTGGAACGGACGGTTGGGCAAGGTGGACAACTGCCAGGTGGGCGTGTTTGCCGCGCTGAGCGACGGGAGAGGCAGCGCCCTGATCGAGGGACGTCTCTATCTGCCCGAATGCTGGAGTGAAGATCCCCAAAGGTGCCGGCAGGCGAAGATTCCGGAGAGCGAGCAGCAATTCCGCTCCAAGCCCGAACTGGCTCTGGAGATGATCCGCCGCGCGGAGGATCTGGGATTGGAGTTCGGCTGGGTGAGATTCGACGCGCTGTATGGCTCGACCCCGTGGCTTCTGCGGGAAATCGAGGACATGGGGCGGATCTTCGTGGGCGACGTGCGCAGCAACTTCCCGGTCTACGAGGAGGATCCCCGGCCCTATGTTCCCCGCCGCCGTGGAGGTCGCGGGCGCAGATTCGTCAAACGGCGTGCCCGCACCGAATCCCGCCCGGTCGCGGAAGTCTTCGTCGAAGACCCGGATCTCCAATGGGAGGAGATCGCGATCCGGGAGGGCACCAAAGGGACGCTGCGCGTGTCGGCGTGCCGCAAGCGGGTGTGGTTGTGGGACGGGCAGGAGGAGCGTCCCCGTTGTTGGTGGGCGGTCTGCACACACGACGATGCAACCGGAGAGACGAAGTTTTTCTTCAGCAACGCGTCCGAGGCCATCTCACTCGGGGAACTGGTGCGCAGGCATGCGGTGCGCTATTGGGTGGAGCGCGGTTTCCAGGACGCGAAAAGCTCGCTGGGCATGGCCGACTATCAGGCGCGCGGTTGGGTGGCATGGCATCACCACATGGGTGATGCTGGCCATGCTGTTCCTGCTCCGGGAGCGAAGAGTGCACATGGTGGAAGTGGAAATGCTGAGTGCCCGAGACATCGTCGAACTGCTCGACATCTTTCTGCCCCGCCGGGATCTGACCCTCGACGCGGTCGTCAGAAACATCGAGCGCCGCCACCGGAAGCGACGCGAGGCGATCGAATCGGCCCGGCGAAGCGCAGAACGAAGACGAGAGGCGTGTGAGCCTACAGTTTTAACAAAGTAGAACTAGGCGCCACCAGAACATGACGAAATCCCATGAATCTGGTTTGCTGTTGACCCATGCTTTTCTTAAGGCAGTGACATATCCATCACCTAAATGATATCGCATCCGCTTGTTCCCAATGAACGGCGGATTCCCCACGATGTAATCCGCCTCAGGCCATTCGGCGCGACGCGGATTGGTGAAGTCATAAAGTAGCGTCCTTGTCGATTCCTCCGGCACTTCCTTCCCGGTCACTGGGTGTGGCTTGGTCGTGCGGCCATCCCAGATGCTAACGAACTCGCCGGTCTCGGGATCTTTGCGCGGCTTCTTTTCGTCGTAGGCGAGGACGGCGTCCTGTTGGCGGATGGTGGGCTTTTTTGGCAGAAGCGGGCGGTCGCCGGTGTCGGCGCGACCGGAGGTGCGGCGATGCCATTGGAAGTAGCCGATCCAGAGAACGAGCTGGGCGATGGCGACGGCGCGGGCGTTGATCTCCAGCCCGAGGAACTGATCGGGCCGCACCTTGAACATGTCCATCTCGAGGTTGCGGTCGCCTCCAAGTTTTTCCAGAAGGTCGAGCACTTCGGCTTCGAGGCGTTTGAGCAATTCGAGTGAGACGTAAAGGAAGTTTCCCGAGCCGCAGGCGGGATCGAGGATGCGCAGCCGGCAGAGTTCGTGGTGGAAATCAGAGACGGCTTTGCGGGCGCCTTTGTGGTCGCCTTTTTCATCGAGTTGGGCGGCGGCGGTCTTCACGGCGTCCCATTGCTCGCGCAGAGGCTCGATCATTGTTGGGCGGACGAGGCGCTCGACGTAGCTGCGCGGAGTGTAGTGGGCGCCGAGCTTATTACATTCGCGCGGATCAAGTGCGCGCTCGAGTAGTGTGCTGAAATATGGCGGGCTCGACCGCCGACCAGTCGGACTTCGCGGCGTGGATGAGATAGGCGATCTGATCGGGCCGCAGCGGGAGCGCGGAAGTGTCCTCGAAAAGCCCACCATTGAAGTGCGGGATCGCCGCCCGGATCGCCGGGGAGAACACGGAGCCGGTGGCCATGTCTTTCCAGAGCGCCTGCAGCATCACCGGGAGCCCGCCGGGTGAATCCCTGGTGACCTCGAGCAGCTCGAGAAACGCATTCCCCGGAAGCAGGCCGATGTCCTCGGCAATCATGGTGAACAGGCAGCGCTGAAGGAAGCCGGCCGTGATCTGCGGATCGTGCCCGTCTTTCTCCAGTGATTTCGCGAGCTCGGCGAGCGCCTTTGCAACCTCGCGGGTTACGGCTGCGGCGTGCTTAGACGGGTCTAGCGATTGCGGGTCGGTCCAGATCCTACTGAGGCGTTCGCGGATCTCGGTCCGGTGGAGGTCGTCGAGCCGGATGCGACAGGAGACGGGATCGGGAAAAGCCTCGTATTGCCCGCCGGTACAGGAGAACTCTGCATAAACATCGAGGCAATGGCCGACATCACACACGATGAGGAACGGCGGGCGTCCCTCCTCGACTGGCAAGAGATGGATGTAGCGCTCCGCTTGCGAACGGGCACGGTCCAGCGCCTTATCCCAGGCGGCCGTGCCGCGCGTGCCGTGGCCGACGGATTTTGTGGTGGCGGCATCAAGAGCGGGAAGGAGCGGCTGATCGGGGTCGGTCTTGTCGCGCAGGGGGTTCACCCCCTGCTTGGTCTCAAGGACAAAACAACCGGCTCGGTAGAGATCGATCCAGTTCGCGACGGTCGAACCGTCCGGCTTCTTGCGATCGACACGACGCTCGAAGGTGTAGGCGTTGAGGGCGTTGTCGGCGACCGGCGGGTTTGGCCGGTCCAAACCGAGCAGATCGCAAAGCTCGATGAAAAACTGCTGGCCCGATCCGCGCTCGTGACCACCGGATTTCACCCAACGATTAATGAATTCGTCAATGGCGGCAGTATCAGTATCGGGCGCGGGCATCCGCGGGAGACTCTACGGAGGCCGTCGAGCCTCCCGCGAGGAAATTTTCCAAAGGGGCTCAGGGCTTCATCCCGACCGACGCAAAATGCCAAGTCCCGGAAAGGCCCTCGACCTGCACCTTTTTTATTTGCAGCGAGCAGCGGCATCGATTCCGGAAAGGAGTCTGATCTCAAGTGTCCACTTGCGCGGTTGGACGCCAACTGGAGGCTGCCAATATCGCCGCTCCGCGATATCCGCTTGCTGATGACAATCGTCTGACACGACGAGCACAACCTCGGCTACATGTCAGGCTGGCGAAATCAGTGGCCGAGCGTCTCAAAAAGGTCGACCGATTTGGGCCCGAACTAACCGATGCCCGACTTGCTTTTGTTACAAAGTGAACTGCTGATGCTCTGGTTGTCGCGGTTTTCCGCGGTTGGCGTAACTCTAGCCTCTGGCTTACGACCGTCCGAGCACCCGGTTCAAACGTAACGCAAGCACCGGAGGTGCGCGCCGGATTGTTTGGTTGAAACAAGGGATCGATGTGGACCGAGCCGGTAAACCAATCGGCCGGTCCTTTGACGGATCGTTGTGAACCAATTCTTGTGATTTTCATAATGCAGCTGAGACCGATGGCCGAGATTTCAAGGTTACGGTTTCCCGGTTTGCGTTTATTCATATTTGAACTCCGGTCAGTTGAGTTTGAGCAGTAATCTACTTCGCATGGCCTGGCCGTCGCAGGCGATCTTGCTCGAAACTGCGAAGCGCGGGCGCGAGGCAGCGACACAACGGCGCTCGATTCGACCGAAACTTACGGATAGACTAACGCAAACGCTGCCGAAGCTGTTCGTTCGGGCTGGAATCCCCCTGGGAACCGCTTTCACGCTTAATCTGCGTTGATACCCCTTGCGGGGTATACAGATACGGCTCCAAACCCGAATTCCACCAGCTTGAGTTATCGTCAAAGGTGCGTCCGGAGAATCCATACCCGGGGAGACGCACGCATCTCTGAGTTGCGAGATAATGGCGGACGATAGGCTCCGAGTCTCCTGTGTGCAGATCCCAGGCTGCATCCATCGCTTTCTTTTCGTATGCAGTTACTCGCATGTTTTGACGAAGGTGCTCCGCCCAGGTGGATGCCATAAATTCCAGCCGGAAAATACTGGGTCGCTCCAGACACTCGTCGAGCCTGCAGTGGAACGCGCCATTTCGCCTTTGTGCGGCCTGAACGTCCTGCATCAATTCGTAAAATTGCTGTCGATTATCGTCTGCTATTGAATATTCGACCGTGACGGTGAGCGGTCCGTCGTCATCCCGCGGGATCGCGGGAAAATCATGCAACGGACTGATAGGTGCTGCTTCGACCCTCGCTTGGGAGGCGAAGTTAATTGAGAATCGAAGCCCGGCAGCCAACACAGCCACGGCGAAAACTGCGAAGGTCAAACCGGGGCCGGCATTTGCCACTCCCGAACCCCAGACCAGCGCCCCGATCGCGAAACCGCCTTGTCCCAACCGAGGTGATCGCATTCGGCGAGATTCGCTCCCCCTGCGAGCGCAATCACCTATCCCATCGGCAAGGGCGCCGACCAACGAGGAGCCGATGATGCCGCTGCCATATTGAATCGCGCCGACCAGGCACCGGCGCGCCCGTGCCGCACACCAGCCCCGCTTTCAATGTATTCGAGAGCGCCCATGCGAAAGGTTCGGATGGGCGCAGGTCTGTGAATTCGAAAGCCGCAACGACTCATTCGTAAATGTGCCGGATCATTTTCTTCAGGTCTGAAGTGTACGTAGGATAAGCCCAGGTGACGGTTTCGAGATCGTGCATCGTCATGCCGAACTTGATGGCCAGCGCAAAGACGTTGATCACTTCGGAAGCGTTGTGCCTGGCGAGATGGGCGCCAAGAATCCTGTGGGTACCATCTTCGAACAGGATCTTGTAGCCGGCGTGCTTCTCACCGATCCGAATCGACGAGGCCCATTCTTCGGTCGTACCCTGGTGGACATGATATTCCAGCCCATCCTTCTTTGCCACCGCCTCTGACATCCCCACGGTCGCCAGCTCGGGGATGGTGAAGACCGAACTTGCCACGCCGTCGTAGTCCATTTTATCGACGTTTCCGCGGGCGATGTTCGTTGCCGCGATCATGCCTTCGCAGTCGGCCACCGGAGCGAGCTGATAACGCGTCGCGGCCACGTCGCCGATGGCGTACACACGCGGATTGCTCACGCTTTGGAGAAATTCGTTCACCACCACACCGTTTGGCCCTGATTCGATGCGGCCAAGATCACCGTCCAGGACGGAAACATTCGGCACACGGCCGCTCGCTTCGATTACGAAATCAGCAATGTAACGATTCCCGCTTCCTCCGACGACCGAGAATTTCCCGTCCTCCTGCTCGATCGCCTTTGCCGGCTCGTTGAGAACCACATCGATCCCAGCCTCCCGCGAGGCGGCCAAGATAATGTCCGCCATGTCTGGATCGAACGCTTTCAAAGCGCGTGCGGAACGGTGGAGGATCGTTGCTTTTGCCCCGGCGCGGGCGGCGACGTGCGCGAATTCGAACGAGATGTATCCGCCGCCGATGAATACAATGCTGGCCGGCAGCTCCGACAGACTCAGAAAATCGTCACTGGTACCGGCGTGTTCTGCTCCGGGAATTCCGGCCTCGCGCGGCTTCGAACCCGTTGCGATTACGATATGCTCCGCTCGAACCGAATCGTTTCCAACCCGCACCGTGTCTTCGGCGATGAAGCGCACATGCCCGCACAAAACATCCATGCCAGCGTCCTCGAAACCTTTCACTGTCCCCTCAGGGATGCCGTCAAGAAACTCGTTTTTTAGACGCTGCAGAGCCGGCCAATCGCAAACCGGGGTGCTCACAATCCCGCGCCCAACCAGATGGCTTGCCATGGCGATCGCCCCGGCGTTTGCCACGAGGTATTTCTTTGGCTGACAGCCGCGAAGGGCGCACGTCCCGCCGAATTCACGTTCGTCCGCGACGGTCACTCTCTTTCCCGATTCGCGCAGCCCATGTGCGCAATAGTGGGCCGAAGTGCCGGAGCCAATCACCAAAACGTCCGTTTCTTTTGCACTCATAGAAAAATTCGTATCACGTGGTTAAAAAAATGGAACCTTACGAACATTCGTAGCCACGCTGTGTTTCGGACTGAGACATTCATGTTTTCCCGAGCAAAAGGAACCGGAGTTTGAGTCCGACGTCCGTCTCTTCGATGGTGCTTCCATCCTGCGCGATTTTGTGCACGGCGGATGCATTCGTTCCAATTTGTGTGAGGCAGGCGATCGGCCGGCCACCGCGCCGCGACAGTAGACGAGGCGGACGTCGTAGGACCGGCGGCTATCGTGCGACCGAACAGAAGATGATCCCCGAAAAAGAAGCTCCCGGAAAATCCAGGAAGGAATCCATGAGTTACCAACCGATTGAAAACTACGGAATCATTGGCGACTTGCACACGGTTGCGTTGGTGGGCATGGATGGTTCGATCGATTTCATGTGCGCGCCGCACTTCGACTCGCCCTCCGTGTTTGCCGCGCTGCTCGATGACGAAAAAGGCGGGGGCTTTAAAATCGCGCCGACGTTCAACAATGTTAAACACCGGCAGCTTAATCTGCCCGACACCAACATGTTGCTCACACGCTTTCTTTCGCACGACGGAGTTGCCGAGGTGTCCGATTTCATGCCGGTGGAGGCGGAGGGACGTGCCCACCAACTGGTCCGGCGCGCAAAGACTGTGCGCGGTGTTGCGACCTTTCGCATGACCTGCGCTCCTGCATTCGACTATGGCCGGGCGCACCGAAAGCCGTTTTACAAACACGCCCCAGAGCGACGCACTGTCCGCCAGAACCTGGCCTTAAGATACCGGGCAAATGCTGCCGTGTCGTTCGATCGTGGGTGCTCACGAGCCTGATTTAAATTCCATGTCGGCCGGCGGCAGGGCGACGCCGTTCCTGGGCAGATCAGCGTGGTCTGATGTGAAGGCGTTCAGAATAGGATTCCGGATGATCTTCAAGTTTCGGCCCTTTCGGACGACCTTGCCCAGAGATTGATGTCTTCCTCCTCGGCATAGGTATCGATCTCGGCGAGTTCCTCTGGAGTGAACTCGAGATTCATCACCGCCGCAGCGCAGTCCTCGACCTGCGAGGGGCGCGAGGCGCCGATCAGCGCGGTCGTGATTCCCTCATCCCGCAAAACCCAGGCGATCGCCATCTGGGCGAGCGTCTGGCCTCGGCGCTCGGCGATCGCATTGAGCCCGCGGATGTTCGAGAGCACCTTTTCATTCAGGAAGGTCGGACTCAGCGACTTGTCCTGGGTAGCCCGGCTATCCTCCGGGATACCCTTGAGATACTTCGAGGTCAACATGCCCTGGGCGAGCGGCGTAAACGCGATTGAGCCGATGCCGAGTTCCTTAAGAGTCTCCTTCAATCCGTCGCGTTCGACCCAGCGATTGATCATGTTGTAGCTCGGCTGATGGATCAGGCAGGGAGTGCCGAGGTCCTTCAGTATCTTCGCGGCGGCGCGGGTGCGATCGGAATTGTAGGATGAAACGCCGACGTAGAGTGCCTTGCCGGAGCGGACGGCCGCGTCGAGCGCTCCCACGGTCTCCTCCAGCGGCGTGTCGGGGTCAAAGCGGTGCGAGTAGAAGATGTCGACGTAGTCGAGGCCCATTCGCTTCAGGCTCTGGTCTAGACTCGCCAAGAGGCACTTGCGGCTGCCCCACTCCCCATAGGGCCCGTCCCACATCAGGTAGCCGGCTTTGGTGGAAATGATGAGCTCGTCGCGGTAGCCGCGGAAATCGTTGGCGAGCATCTGACCGAAAGCGATCTCGGCGGCGCCTGGCGGCGGCCCATAGTTGTTAGCGAGATCAAAATGGGTGATGCCGAGATCGAAGGCCTTGCGGCAGATTGCCTGCCTGGTTTCGTGCGGCGTGTCGTCGCCGAAGTTGTGCCATAGGCCGAGGGAGACGGCGGGCAATTTCAGCCCGCTGGCGCCGCAGCGGCGGTAGACCATGTTGTCGTAACGGGTGGATGCGGGAATGTAGGCCATTTGTAGATATTCGGAGGGGTCCATAACATTATGGTACAGGTAAACTGAGAAATTGAAGTCTCCTTTAGTCGCCAGAACGGATTTCTTCGATGGGGAAAGTTTCTGAATTTGTGGTGGATCAGATTTTGTGCGGAACATTTTCGGGCTGCCGGGCATGTTTCGACGCCTGTCAATGAGCCTGGCGATACCATGGTTGGAGAAGAAGAAAAAGACGCGCACGCGCTCCTCCACCCGCGACTTCCACGATCACATGCGAGCAGCCAATAGCCGTAACGCACATTTTCTGGTCATTACCGACGTCCAAAACTCATGGTTGCCGTAGAAAAATCACTCCTAATGGTTTGCCGCGGTTTTTGCGCAGCTCCTATCTCACAGCCGGCGCGCCCAATATAAGGTTTTGCAAAAAATGGAATTCACTTAGACATTCCGGCTCCATGTCCCAGATCTCAAAGGCGTACGAGCCGCAGGATGTAGAGAAGAAATGGTATTCGCGTTGGGTCGAGGACCATTGTTTCCATGCGGATGAAACGTCCTCGAAGCCTGCATACTCGATCGTGATTCCCCCACCGAATGTGACCGGCATGCTCACGCTCGGTCACGTTCTGAACAACACACTGCAGGACATCCTCGCCCGACGTGCACGAATGCAGGGAAAGGAAGTGCTCTGGCTGCCCGGCACCGATCACGCCGGTATCGCGACGCAGACGGCCGTCGAGAAAATGCTGCGTAAAGAGGGCAAGACCCGGCACGACCTTGGCCGTGACGCGTTTTTGAAAAAGGTCTGGGAATGGAAAGAGAAGCACGGCGGTATCATCATCGAGCAACTCAAGAAACTGGGGTGTTCCTGCGACTGGGACCGCGAGCGCTTTACCATGGACGCGCATTACAGTCGCGCGGTGCAGCAGGCTTTCGTTAACCTTTTCGAGAAAGGTTACATCTACCGTGGAAAACGGATGGTGAACTGGTGCCCCGGTTCGCTCACAGCACTGTCCGACGAAGAGGTGATCATGACACCGCAACAGTCCACCTTATACTTCATGAAATATGAGGTGGTTGAGGAGCCGGGGACTTTCCTCGAGATCGCGACCACCCGGCCCGAAACGCTCATGGGTGACACCGGCGTGGCAGTGAACCCGGACGATTCGCGCTACGTGCATTTGGTAGGGAAACACTGCCGACGCCCTTTTCCCGAAGCCGAAATTCCAATCGTGGCCGACGAGCACATCGACCCTCAATTCGGAACCGGTGTATTGAAAGTGACACCCGCGCACGACAAAGCAGATTTCGAGATCGGCGAGAGGCACGGTCTGGAGATTATCGACGTGCTCAATCCGGATGGAACACTCAACGAACTCGCCGGAGAGGACTTTGTCGGGATGGATCGCTTCGAGGCGCGCAAGGTGGCGGCAAAGAAGCTCGCCGACATGCGATTGCTCATTCGCGAAGAACCTTACATCAATAACGTTGGAATCAGCGAGCGTGCCCAGGTCCCGATCGAGCCAAGACTCAGCGAGCAATGGTTCCTGCGCTACCCGCAGCTGCAGGCATCGCTTTCTCTCGTGCAAAGTGGAGAAATCGGTTTTGTGCCCGAGCGGTGGGTGAAAGTTTTCGAGCACTGGATTGAGAAGAATGTGGACTGGTGCCTGAGCCGCCAGCTTTGGTGGGGACACCGCATTCCCGTCTGGTATCGCGGCGAAGAAGTGAAATGCCAGATCGACGCGCCGGGCGACGATTGGGAACAGGACCCTGACGTGCTCGACACATGGTTCAGTTCCTGGTTGTGGCCCTTTGAGACGATGGACGCGGCCACTGAGAAGAAGTTTTATCCGACGGATGATCTGGTGACAGGTCCGGACATCATCTTCCTCTGGGTTGCCCGCATGATCATGGCCGGGCTCGAGTTCCGGGGAGAGAAACCGTTCAATCACGTATTCTTCACCAGCCTGATCCGCGACCTTCACGGACGCAAAATGTCGAAGAGCCTGGGCAACTCCCCCAACCCACTCGACCTCATCGACAAATACGGCGCAGATGGCCTCAGGTTCGGCCTCATGCGAATCGCTCCTCAGGGGCAGGACATCCGGTTTGACGAGAAACAAATCGAGGAGGGAAGAAATTTCGCCAATAAGCTTTGGAACGCGATTCGGTTCCGCCAGATGCAGGGCGAAAGTGCGCCCGATCCTCAACTCGACGGTCTTCAGTTATCCCCCTACTCCATCGACATCCTCGACAAACTCGACGCGTTGATCGGCAACATCGAAACCGCTTACTGCGAGTATCGGTTCGGAGAAGTTGCGCAGCTTCTTTACGACTTTTTCTGGAGTCAATATTGCGATTGGTATGTCGAAGCGGCGAAGACGGAAGTCTTTGGAGGAAAGGAATCCTCCAGGATTTCTGCACTCACCGTGATGGATTACGTGATATCACGACTGCTCCGACTGCTGCATCCCTTCATGCCGCATATCACCGAGGAGCTTTGGGAAAGACTTGGCTACAACGCGGAAAACTGGGGCACCACCGACAATTATATCCTGTACGCCGCCTGGCCAGCTGCCTCGGCGACTGCAGGCCTCCCACCCGAAACCGTCGCGACGGCCTGCGCCGAAACGATGGCCGTCTATAAGTCGGTGCACGCTGTTCGTAATCTCCGCGCCGAATATCGCATCCCTTCCAATCGAAAAGTTCGCTTCATCCTGAAAACGGACGCTGATTGGGTCAGCCGTGAGATCGACACTTTCGCACGGCTCACAAGTGCCGACCAAGTGGTGATCGACGGCAACTACGAAGCGAAACCCGGCGTGCCAAGGGTCTTAACCGAGCTCGGCGAGATCTGCATGCCGCTGGAGGGTCTCATTGACGTGGACGCCGAACTTTCCCGCCTCGAAAGGGAAATCGAAAAAACCCAATCCGAACTTCACAAGGTTGTGAAGAAACTGGCGAACGAGAAATTCACTGCAAACGCACCCGCGGAAGTGGTAGCGAACCATCGGCAGCGCGAGACGGATTGGAAATCCAAGCTCATGCGGCTTCGCCAAATGAAAAAATCGCTGGAAGGATAGAATCTACCCGATGTGCGTGTGATTCGGGACAGATGGACTCGTTGAAGAAAAAGATCCATATCGATTTAGTTGGCCATGAAACCCCGTATTCGAATTCGATTCGTCGCCCTCTCCATTATTCTCCTGCTTTCGAGTCTTGCAGGCTGCAGTTCATTCAGCGCAGGAACCGATCGAACCAATCAAGACCGTATGCGGGAACAGCGACGCCAGATCTTAATGATGTAGCAGGGTCGGGCGCGAAATTGAGACCGCTGCTCCTGGTTGTCATCAATTCGCATCGTAAGTGTTTCGCTCGGGAGCGGTCCATTCGCGAGTAAGGCGTTGGATGGATAAAGCCCGCCCGGAGAGTTCGTCAATCTCGATTATGGCGCCGCGGAGTCCTACTGGACCTTTTGCGATCGGCATCGTTTGCGGCATGCAGGTAACAAAACGTGCGACAATACTGTCAATTTCACGACCAAGGCAGGACTCCGTGGGGCCACACATGCCGGCGTCACAAAGGAACGCCGTGCCACCGGGAAAAATCCTCTCATCGGCGGTCTGCACATGGGTGTGCGTGCCGATGACCGCCGACACACGTCCATCGAGGAAACGCCCCATGGCAATTTTTTCGCTCGTGGTCTCACAGTGCATATCCACAAAAATCACCGGAGTTTCCTCCCGCATCCGCAAGACTTCGGCGTCGATGAGCCGGAAGGGATTTTCGAGCGCCGGCAGCATAAACGTCCGGCCCTGGACATTGACGACACCCACTTTGCCCTTTGCTGTCTCCAGAACAATTGAACCGTTCCCGGGCGTTTCCGAAGGATAGTTTATCGGCCGCAAAACCCGCGGCTCAATGTCAAGGAATGCGCCTGTTTCCTTTTGATCCCAGATGTGATCGCCGGTGGTAACAACCGCAGCGCCGGCGCGAAGAAGGTCGATGCCGATTTTCCGGGTAATCCCGCGACCGCCGGCGGCGTTCTCGCCGTTCACGATGACGAAATCGATTTTGAACTCTTCTTTCAAAAGCGGAATCGCCTGAATCACCGCACTGCGACCCGGTTCGCCGACGACGTCACCCAGAAAAAGTATCTTCAACATTCCGAAACGATATATTGGCGCCAATGGATAAAGGCAAAATTCGATGCGATTTCTTGGGCGCAATTATCCTTGCGCTGCTTGTTTCGAGAGGTTCGCTTGGTGCAGAGCGCATCGCGACACTGGGCGAGCGACCGGACTGGTCTTCGCTGGACGCCTATCAGGAAACGATCACGAAGGTGGAGTTCACGCGGGAACTGACGCACGTCTATGCGCCGAATAATGCCTACCGGCATTACATTACCATCCTGGAGGATAGTGCGTTGATCCGGAAATCGCTCTCGTCCGACGAAATTTTCAAGCTCCGGTTTTCTGACTCGGAAACCGCCGGGAAACCAATCCCGCGTTACTGGCGGACTGCTTCGGAGATGCCGGAGCCTCCAACCGGCAAAGCTCTGGACGGGGTGAGAATCGCGCTCGACCCGGGTCACCTCGGTGGAAAGTGGGCCAAAATGGAGGAACGCTGGTTCCAGATCGGATCAGGAAAGCCTGTGATGGAAGGAGACATGACCCTGTTGGTCGCCCGGAAGCTGAAACGAAAGCTCGAAGCCATGGGCGCGAAAGTCTCAATGGTCCGGGACGCTACGGAACCTGTCACAAACAAGCGGCCCGCCAATCTCCAAAAAGAAGCGCTCGAAGAGTTGCGGAGGCGTGGGGTAAAAAAGATTCGCAAAAACTACAGCGGAGAAACGGATCCGCTGAAGACCGCGAGCATCCAGTGGCAGAGCGAGCTGCTCTTTTACCGGATCAGCGAAATCCGGGAGCGCGGTCAGAACGTGAACGAAAAATTGAAACCCGATCTGGTGATTGCGCTGCATTTCAATGCCGAACCCTGGGGCGACCCCGCAAACCCGACGCTGGTCGACGAGAATCATCTGCACCTTCTCGTAAACGGGACCTACAGCCCAGGCGAGTTGAGCTACGACGACGTTCGGTTCGAAATGCTGCTCAAGTTGCTGGGGCGGACGGCTCCCGAATCCATCTCAATTTCCGACGCGGTCGCCGTTTCCATGCGGGAAGCCACGAACCTGCCGCCCTATATCTACAAAGGGCGCAACGCAACACGGGTCGGAGAAACCGGATACGTCTGGTCGAGAAACCTGCTGGCCAATCGGATCTACCGCTGCCCGGTTATTTATCTGGAGCCCTACGTGATGAACAGCAGGGAGGTTTTCGAGCGGATCCAGATGGGCGACTATCAGGGCACCCGCAAAGTCAAAGGAAAAGCAAGGGTCAACATCTTTGAAGAATACGCGGAAAGCGTGGCAAACGGCGTGCGCCGGTATTTTTTGTTGGACGCGCGGAGGAACTGAAATTTTTTGAGCGTAGCTCGGAAGAAACATCAAGCGCGGACAATCTGTCCCAGCCCCTGCACATTCTCTCGAATTGAACGACCTTGACAGTCAATTCGGACTCAAATACGGAGACGTGAAAAGATAAATCAGGCATTTATCAGCAATTTAATATTTTCTAGAATCGAATATGGCTGCTTGCCGCCTCGTCGTCCGCGGATGCAATCAACTTCGAGCTTGACACGAACGTCGACACCACGGGCTCATCCACCGTCGGATCGCTCACAGCCATTTTTGCGGACGTAAGTCCCAATCTTGTGCGGCTCACATTGAACGCGTCGGGTCTGGTAGACACGCCGCAGCATCATGTGCAATCCAGGTATTTTAACCTTCGTGACGCTTCACAAGATCTTCAATTTCTTCAAGCCAACCAATTCTCCGGATTCATTTCCAGGCTTTCGAAAAAGGCAATGTGAGACCGGGGAACAATACGTCCTTCGATTTTGGTTTTACTTTCCGTTCATCCCCCCCTCCGCCGTTTTTCGAGACTGGAACTGCCGTTGTTGACCTCTTTTTTTCTCCAGCAAGTGGACTTACGCTAACAGCTTCCGACTTCAACGTTTTATCCCCCCTATTAACGGCCTTGGCTACTTTTCGGCAGCGCGTGTGGAGCTGAACCGTGGAGTAGGAGGCGGGGAACAGACAATCGGCGCTCCTATTCCCGAGCCAGGCCACATGACCTTCGGAGTGCTGTTGCTCGGCGGGCTGGTATGGGTCGAGCGTCGACACATCCGGTCTTTTTTCCACAGTGAATCAGAAGCCGCCCAGTTCTAATTTTTGGCCTTTAACAGAGGAGCGCCGTTTCTTGTAGAGAGGAAAGGCGCCTCTTTTTACCTCCAGCTTTCGTCGTACTCTTCGAGTGCCTCTTCGCAGGCCCTAAATAGCTGGGCCAGTAGACATTGACAACGACTGCGGATTTCGATAGGCAGCTTTCATCTCAAGAATGTGAAAAGAAGGAATCGCGCACGCATTACAAGTTGAATTGACAGGGATTATGATTTTTAGAAACTCGCGACTATGAATGGTTTCATCTTGAGGACAGTGGCTGCGATAATTGTATTGAGCGGAGTGCTCGGTACTTCTACCACAAACGCGACGGTTACATATGATCTCGGTATCCCTGTCAATGGTGACACTCCGACTGGGACTCCGCCCTGGATCAGCGCGGTAATCACTAATTCTAGCTTGGGTGGGTTTACTGGTGTCACGCTCACAATGAGGACCAATTGGCCATCATCTGATCCCAATCAGAAAGTAGATACCTGGGCGTTCAAACTGAATACCGCCGTTACTGGCAATCCCGGGAGTCTCGGTTTGGGGTTTTCGTTGGTGGCCAGGAATCCGAGTTCGATTGGCACTCCTTCAATTTCTGTAGGCAATGGGAATCAAAACGTACCAGGGGCAGGTAATCTTCTAAGGGGCTTTGACATTCAATTCGACTTTCCGATCTCGAACAATGATGCTTTTAAAGGGGGCGGGGAGATCTCCTATTTCATTTTTGCCAGCAGTGGTTACTTGCTGCGGGAGAATGATTTTCTGGCTGTCAATCCAACAGGATACGCTACTGGGGCGCATATAATAGGCATCAACGACAGCGGCAGCGGTGCAATCGCCGCAGTACCAATACCGGAACACACTCACGCGATATTTGGTGCGCTTCTACTGGGCGGCTTGTTGTGGGTTGAGAGAGGGCGAATCCAATCGTTGTTTCGCACGAGAAGGGTAGCGGCCTAATTCGAAGCTCTTGCCTTCTCGAAGAGCGCCTTTTCCTCCGGAAGGAGAGGCGCTTTTTTTGCGATCTCGAGCAGACCTTCAGCATCCGTCGAACGAAGTCCAGACGCCAAGAAGAGGCCGTAATATCCGGCCACTGAGGGCATTTGCAAATCTTCCGCCCGAAGCCTTTCCATAACTACAATTGCTTGATCTACGCGGCCCTCAGTGAAGTGTGCGAAGGCGTAGGTAGAGGCAACGATCGGATCCTCGGGCGATTCGTTGTATAGACGTCGCGCTGTTTCAAAGGCTTGTTCCAGCCTCCGATTCAAGAGCAGGGAAAACATGGTCCGATTATTAAGGAGCGCCTTGTCATTCGGTGACAATTCGAGCATCCGGTCGACCACCTCCAAGAGCCCAGCCGTGTTTCCGGAATCGAGATACTCCTTGTAAAGTGATTTCAATGCCCAGTCTGCAGCTTCGCGGTCGGGACTGCGGGCGATCGGCCACAGGAGTTCTCGGAGCTCACGGTGCCACCCCCAAAAATGGGTCAGTTGGGACAACTGAATAAGGCTAGTTGCCTCCTTTTGCGCGGCGGCCACCGCAAGATTCCACTCCGCACGAAACCCCGGTTCATTTCCTGAATCCCGCATTGCCTTCGCCAGAATCGCGCGGCGAAGGAATTCGAATTTTCCCCATTGGCTTTCCTTCGCAAGATTCTCCGCGGCATCGAAATCGCCTAAACGCACATACGCCAGAGCGAGAGGTGCATTCACAAACGGCCTATCCTGAAAGTCCTCGGGAAGCTCCTTCCCCAGTTGTAACGCATTTTTTTCCAATCCAGCAAACGCCAGCCAGGTGAGAAGATGTCCTGCTTTGTTGGCATCCCCGGTCGCTTCTCGCTCTAGTTTGATCAGCTCACCGACATAAGCCAGATTGCTTGTCCGATAGAGCATTTCGACGCTACGGATCCGGTCCGGGAAACTCGCGTTCGGATCTTTGGCGAGTTCGGTCGCCCTGCGAGCCGCTTCGGTAAACAGCTTCCTGGATGCCAGGTCATCGATGATCGCGCGTATGGACCGCAGACGAAACTCCGGCACCTCGGAAAGGGATTCAAGTGTCTGAACACCCTCGCGCCGAACAGAATAATCGTCGGAACGAAGCTTCGCGCGAGCGAGATCAAAAACGTAGCTTCGGTTCTCCGGAGCACGTTTTACAGCTTTCCCGTATTCCTCCACCACTTTCTCGTGATTCCCATCTGCTTCGGCAATCGCTCCAGCGGCGGCATGATACGCAGCCGAGTCCTTTTGATCTTCCTCAAAGCCCTCGAGAGCATGTCGCGCGATTTTCTTTTCATTGGAGCGGAGCGACGCCTGGATAAGATAGAGCCGGTCTTCAATTGAGCGCGGATCGAGATCGACGACCCGCTGACGCCAAACAACCACATGTGGAGACCCGATCGCTTCATTGATCTCCGCCATGACCCTATGGGCAGAAACGCTTTCCGGATTCATCTGCAGGGCGCGACGGGCTTTCAACCCGGCAATGGTGAATTCACCTTCCGTTACCAGTGCCGCTGCCTGGCGGCTTAGACGTTCCGGCATCCATTTCGAATACAGGAAGTGATAACCAAGAAAACCCAGGACCACGACAACAGCCAAACCGATACCCCAGACCAGAAGGGGGTTCATTTTCCGCGGTAATTCGTCTACTGGTTCCATCGTTGAAATCTAAGCAGGATAACCACCATTCTCCATATCTACCTCGAAGCGAAATGCACCCTGGCATTTTTACGGCTGTCGCAAAAGCGTGAATCCTGACGAGTCGAATTCTCCCCCCCAACGCCTGTCGTTGAGCGTCCTCGGATTGGCCGTGCTTTGGGGGATGCTCGTCTACCACTTATCGGTCCATTGGGATCTCAATCCTCAATATGGCTACGGCTGGTTTGTCCCGATTCTCGCACTTTATCTATTCGTCCGGCGTTGGAGCACTCGACCCGTTCCGGCAGCGGCAAACGAAAGATGGGCTGCCTTCGCCCTGATTGCCGGGCTCGCAGCGATCCCTCCGACCTGGTTCATCGCACAGCCAAATCCGGACTGGCGCCTCGTAAGCTGGGTCTTCGCGCTGGAAACGGTAGCCATCACGCTTGCTGCGATCGATTACGCCGGAGGGAGGCCATGGGTGAGACATTTCGTCTTCCCGGTATGTTTCCTCCTCATCGCTATCCCGTGGCCTACTGTACTCGAGAATTTCGTGATTCAGAATCTAATGACGATCGTCGCAGAGGTTACGGTGGAAGGACTCAATCTCGCTGGCATTGCTGCCTTGCGACGCGGAAATCTGATCGAAGTGCAGACGGGCGTCCTCGGAGTGGATGATGCGTGCAGCGGCGTCCGATCCCTTCAGGCGACACTGATGGCAGCGTTGTTCCTGGGTGAACTTCTCCGATTCCGGCTGATGCCAAGAGTCATGCTCATCTTTTGCGGAATTGCTTTCGCCTTTCTCTGCAATATCGGCCGCGCAACCCTTCTCGCGTTCGTGGCCGCGAAGCAAAATCCGGAAGCGATCTCAAAATGGCACGACCCGGCGGGTTTTACGATTCTTTTGATCTGTTTCGCCGGACTCTGCGCAATTGCTTTCACGTTAAAGCACACAACGCCCCCCGATGAAGAATCGGAATTCAGCTCTGCTTCAAAAGGACGGCAACTGCCCGCGAGTTTTGCCTATTCCCTGGTCGTAACACTCGCCGTGACGTTCATGATCACCGAAGGATGGTACCGTATGCACAACAGAGGAGATCTGAGATTTCTCGAACATCATTGGCCGGCAGGCGCCACCCCCGTTCCCATTTCCGACGAAGCGCGGCAACTTCTGCAGTACCGATGAGGGGAGCGCGGTGAGCTGGCGCGCACGGGACCAGAGGCTCTGGCAAGCGTTTGCTTTTAATTGGGACCATGGCGCCCGTCGTTCGACAATTCTTGCACGCATGCACAGACCCGATGTCTGCCTGCCCGCGAGCGGAATGGAACTTCGGGAAGACCGCGCCACCGTAACACTCGAGGCAGCGGGACAGGTGCTCCCATTCCGCAGCTACACGTTCGAGTCGGAGCGAGGGCCGTTATACGTCTTTTTTTGCGTTTGGCGAGGCGTGGCGTTGAACGAAAACGAGATCTTGCGGGCCGAAAGCGAGTCGTTTCCCAGATTCCGCGCGGTGTTACGAGGCGAACGAAACCCCGGCCAGCAGGTGTTCGAGTTTGTCCTCGCGGGTTACCATTCCGTTGCCGAGGCGGAAGCCACCCTGCGGCGGGAGTTGCCTTCGTTGCTGCATTGAAGGCACGTCAGAGCGTCCCGTAATACCGATCCCCCGCGTCACCGAGACCCGGGACGATATAGCCCCGGCCATTCAATCCTTCGTCAATGGCCGCGGTAAATACGCGAACGTCGGGATGGTTGCCCAAAAGGACAGCAATACCCTCCGGGCAACTCACAACAGACGCAAATCGAATTCGGGTAACACCAGCCCTTTTCAAATCAGCGATCGCTTCGGACGCGCTCCAACCCGTCGCCAGCATGGGATCCAGAAGGATCAGCTCCGACTCGCACACGTCTGCAGGCATCTTGAAAAAGTAACTCTCCGGACGCAGCGTTTTCTCGTTTCGATACATACCGATGTGTCCCACGTCGGCATCGGGAAGCACCTTCGAAAAGCCCTCGAGCATCCCCAAACCGGCACGCAGAATCGGCACCAATGAGAAGGGACGCTGCAACCTTTCCCCAGAGCATTCGCTAAGAGGCGAACGGACTTCGGTAGTCACTGTCTCCACATCACGGGTCACCTCGAAGGCCATGAGCGCCGATATTTCGGTCATCAGTCTCCTGAATTCTGGCGATGGCGTCTCTTCGTCCCGCAAAACCGCCAGTTTCACCCGAATCAAGGGATGGTTCACAACCACCGGATTGACAGAATCTTCGTTTGGAACAGGCACGCCATCGGTCTGCCAGAACTCCTGCCTTCTGTCGCGTACGATTTGCCACAAATGCTATCCCTCGGCGCCAACGGATGCTGCACTTCCAGCCGCGGAATGTGCACGCGCCCAAAAGCGTGCCGCACCAAATCCAGCCACTGCCAGAGCACCAAATTGATAACCGCTCCAGCTGCCGAAAAGTCGTGGCGTATCCCGCGCGAATTCGTGAAAAAACCGGAACACGCCATACCCGATCAGATAGAGATGAAAATGCTGTCCCGGCAGAATCTTCCATTTCCGCAATGTGAGAACTGCGATTAACGCCAAAGCGTTGAATGCAATCTCGCCAGGCACCGCAGGCCAGCGAGCGATGCCATTCCCGCCTTTGAAAGCGAGCCACGAAGCGTTGCAAACACGACCGGCGCAACAACCATGAACCAGGCATCCAATTCGGCCAAGAGTGATGCCGAGTGGCGCAATGATTGCAAACCAGTCTCCCGTCGTTCGGCGATAGCCCAAAGCGTGCTTGGCCACCTCCACGGTCAAGTATCCACCCAGTAAAGCGCCAAGAATGGTTTTCCCGGTCGCCAGCTGCAACCACATGTCGGGCTCGCCGAAATGCAACCAGCCGTCAGCGGCGATGTAAGCCACATTCGCACCGAAGAAGGCTCCGGCAAGCGCGCTCAGGTAAATGAACAGTCGCCGGGAGTCCTCTCTCGCCAGTCGCATCCAAAAGATCAGCGAGATCGCAATGCCGGCGATCATGAGGAGCGAATACGGGTGCAGCGTCATCGCATTACGCGCTTAGGCACTTGCGTAATAGCGGCAGAAGGAATCCAGATTACCGTCGGGACGGATCACGTGCGTGCAGCAGCGATCAATTCGGTCTTCGTCCCAGCTCCATGCGTCCATGAACGGCTTGATAAAGAGGCGGAAGGTATTGCTGGAGTCCATCTCGAACTGCCTGAGAATTTCGCCCAGTGGCTCCGATTCGCAGCCGCATTTCACGAGGTCGTCGAGATCGTAGCGAACCTTGTCGCGCAGAAATCCCTGGACGTTCTGAAAGTTGATGAAATCGCTAATCGAACGCACCGTATCTCCAATTTTCAGAAGATAGCCGATTGTCGCGCAGTTCGGGTCGCCACATGGCAGCGGCGTAAAATCCTCGAAACGAAGTTTACCGCCAGACTGCTCGACCGCCCCGAGAATGATATCGGCCGTATTCAGCCTTCGCCCGGAAGAGCCGGAATTGCGACCACTATCGAATAGCGGCTGAAAACTTATCCCCCGTACGTTCGAGTATGTAAGACCAAACACAATAGCCTCCCATAGATAAGACAAATTCTCCGGAGTTACCGTCATCGCAAGCGTCACCGGAATCCGCATCGCACCGCAGCGATCCAGTGCGCGAACTCGCATCACACGCAGATCCGCTCCGCGAAGCTCCCGCTGCGCCGCCTCCTGGGATCCATCGAACTGCAGATACAATTGGAAACGGCCGACACGGAACGTTTGTTTCAGCTTCCGGGCAAACTCGTCGTCACCTGCAATGCGCACGCCGTTCGTGTTAAGCAACACATACGCGATTCCCGGATTTGAGAGCGCCCATTTCAGAAGTTCAAAGAATTGAGGGTGCAGCGTGGGCTCTCCACCGGAAAGCTGCAGGATATCGATGGCACCCTTTAGATCAATTACGCCCTGAATTCGCGCTTTCAGCTCATTCAGAGGTGCCGCCTTCAGCGATCCGTGTGGCGAATCCGCGTAACATGTCGGGCAAGCAAGGTTACAGGACTCCACCACTTCAATCAGGGCAAGACATGTGGACAGCTTTTCAAACGGAGCAGCGCCCCTGCCCTCTGCATTGCGACCGAGTGCGCCCACGGCGTTTCCCTCCACCGCACAGCACACTGAATCGTGGCAGCAACCGTCCCCGTTTTCTGGGTTACCCTTCGCGAGCCAGTAAAAACGCCCGTCGGAACTGATACAATTAATCGTGCTGCCGTGCTCTGGGCAATACCGCTTCAGGTAAATCCTCGCCGGTCTGCTCCCGATATTTAGGACCTCCGCCGGACACGAGCGATTGCAATACGGGCATCGCCCGATTGTGCGCTTGATCAGTTCCTCAGAGGGCCGATCCAGGTTCAATGAGGGATGCAAAATCGAAAAGTGAATTAATAAGAACTGAGCAGATGGCGGACCCGCCGTCCGTAACCACAGCCTGAATCCCGCTTCCAAGAAAGCAAAACAAATTCAGTAGCGTCAACGGACCTGTGGTGAATCCAGAGAAATGCTATTTCCTTCAAAAAAAAGATCTACGTCAACAACGGACTAATGAAAGCTGCCCCGCTGTAAAAGAAACATACATCCCGCAAAGGCGATGCCGGAAATGATCACTATCGCCCCGAGGCCGCAGAGAATTCCGGCGACGATTTTGCTTAGAGTCGTCTCGAATGAACGCGCACCGATCCAGAAACCGCAGGCAAAAACAGCGATTACAATTACGGCGACAATCAGGATTATTCCAAGACCTTCCATTTGGCAGGAAAGTGTGCAGAGGACTCTTCCCAAAATGAATGAGAACCGGCTGGATGCGCTTGGATGCTCTTCGCGTCAGGCGAGTGTCGCAAAACCCCATTTGCACACCCCGAAGCGGCCCAGAGATTTTAATTGCGTGGATTGAAGTTCACATCACGCAGGCAGTCTCTTGAGCGCCCGCCTCTATCCTTTCCAGAGGAGATCACAGTCGGGTTCCGGCATTGTAACTACGCTGGCGGCACGACTTTCACTCCCCATGCACTTGCGCCGCCACCTTTAATCGTAGCGCATTCAACGCGATGAAGCCTGTCGCATCATTCTGGTTGTACGCTTGCGTGGGGTCGGCCTCCATGGTCGCGATATCCGGATTATAGAGGCTTACCGGGCTTTTGCGTCCTGCGACGATCACATTGCCCTTGTAAAGTTTAAGCCGCACGACGCCGGTTACATTCTTTTGCGTCTCGCTCACCAGCGCCTGCAGGGCCTCTCGCTCGGGCGCGAACCAGAATCCGTTGTAGACCAGGGTACTGTATTTCGGGATCAGCGAGTCGCGCAGATGCATCACTTCGCGATCCATCGTAATCGATTCCATTTGCCGATGTGCAGCGAACAGAATCGCGCCTCCGGGCGTCTCGTAAACTCCACGGCTTTTCATACCGACGAAACGGTTTTCAACCATGTCCACGCGACCGATACCATGCTTTCCGCCGAGTTTATTGAGCACCCGCATTACCTGGAGCGGGCTGAGGTTCGCTCGGTTTTCCGAGTCGAATTGCGGTTCCGGCTCGTCTAGTTCGGAGAGAAGCTTGTCGAGTTCATGATAGCCGATCCCGGTGCAGACGCCTCTGTCGAAAATGAGCTCGACCATCTCTGCGCGATCGGGTGCTTCCTCCGGCGACACGCTCAGGACGTACATATCCCGCGCTTTTTCCGCGCTCGCATCGAACCACGGATCCTCGAGAATGCCGCTCTCAAAACTAATGTGCAGGAGGTTACGGTCCATCGAATAGGGCTTCTTCGCACTCGCCTGCACGGGAATGTTGTGTCTTTCCGCATAAGCGATCATCTCGGCACGCCCGGGAAATTGCGCGCGGAAACGATCCTGACGCCACGGAGCGATGACCTGAAGTTCAGGTGCGAGTGCCGCCATCGCCAACTCGAAGCGGACCTGATCATTTCCTTTTCCTGTCGCGCCGTGAGCGATGGCATGCGCTTTTTCGACACGGGCAATGTCCACCATCCGCTTTGCGATGAGAGGTCGCGCGATGCTCGTTCCGAGAAAATACTGTCCCTCGGTACAGAGCTCCCGCCTGGAACATGGGAAATATGAATTCCTCTGCGAACTCCTCGCACAGATCCTCAATATAGCATTTTGATGCGCCGGTTCCGAGCGCCTTTTCTTCCAGGCCGTCGAGTTCCTCCTCCTGCCCCACGTCGGCGCAGACCGCTATGATTTCCGCACCATAGGTTTCTTTCAGCCAGGAAAGTATCACTGAGGTATCGAGACCGCCCGAGTATGCGACTACAATCTTCATAGCGCGGCACCTTTAGCGGGTTTGTCGAAACGGATCACGGGAATTCTTTCCCCCGAAAGGCGTCGCTCGCGTTTTTTCCGCAGGAAAGTGTAATTTAAGCGTTGGTGCGCATCCATTTTCTCCAACACTTCGCGATCGAAAACCCGGGCATCATCCTGGACTGGGCCTCAAAACGCGGCGACACGTTCAAAGCGACGCATCTGTATCGCGGGGATAAACTGCCTGATGTCACGACCAGCTTCGATTTCCTCGTTGTAATGGGTGGGCCAATGAATGTTTACCAGCACCGGGATCATCCGTGGCTGCCATTGGAGAAGGACTTTATCCGTGCAGCCATCGATAGCGGAAAACCGGTTCTTGGCATTTGTCTCGGCGCGCAACTGATCGCCGACGCTCTGGGTGCGCGGGTGTTTCAAAACGCGGAGGTCGAAATCGGCTGGTTTCCGGTAGAATTCCGTCCTAAGGCTTTTGAGGGGCTGCCTGAAACGACGATGGCGTTGCATTGGCACGGCGATACATTCGAAATCCCGGCAGGCGCGATACCGCTTGGGAAAAGTGCTGGATGTGCCAGGCAGGGCTTTGTTTACGACAAGCGCGTCGTCGGCCTGCAATTTCATCTCGAAGTGAACGAATCAATAATCGACAACTTCGTCAGAGGGTTTGCGCACGAACTGAAGCCTTCATCCTTTGTGCAGAGTGCGGAAGAAATCCTTTCAGGGACTTCAAATCTTCCTACAGCCCATCGCGCCATGGAGGCAATCCTCGAAGGGCTTACATGCGAACAATCTCCTACACACCATGAGCACGGCCATCGATAGGGGCTTCGAAAAGGCAGGACTCGCAGCGGCCTGCAAGCACCTCTTCGTCTGCGTTGGCCCGGACTGCTGCAGCAGTTCCGAAGGAGAGGTCCTGTGGGAAATGATTAAACGTCGGGTGAAGGAAACGGGCGTACCCGTGATGCGAACAAAGGCCGCCTGCTTCCGGATCTGCGCCGGCGGCCCATGGCTTTTGGTATATCCGGATGGAACGTGGTACGGAGCGGTGACTCCCGGACGCTTCGAACGTATCCTTCAGCAGCACATCGTCGGTGGCGCGCCCGTTGACGAATGGATCAGTCGAGTCAACGATCTCCGCTCCGGGACGCCATGATTTTCAGTCCCCCGTCACATTTGGCGTGATGGGAAGGTTGCTGTGCAAGGCAGAATTTGCGAAAAACTGCGGAAAAACCCAAAAATTATTACCAGTTGAAACGCGAGTATCATCGCTGGTGGAGCTGGAATTTGGAGCGGGAAATGGAACTGATTGTCTTCGGGCACAGTGGCGCCAAAGTGCTTGTCTTTCCCACGCGAGGCGGGCGCTTCCACGAATACGAAAATCTTCGTATGACAGAATTACTCCGCGAGAAGATTGATGCGGGTTTCCTGCACCTTTTCTCGAAAACTATCGACATCTAAGCTCCATTCTGACTCTTAGGAATATCTCGCATTCCATGTATGTCTGGCGCGAACGCGCACACAGCGGGTACTATTGGCGCAGGATGGCGAAGATGTATTTACAAGTCGGGATCGCGCCTCGTGAATCCGATATAAGCCCCTTATCCGCCAGCAAATGGTGGCAAAAACGCGACCACATCTCCGTCCCTGAGCGATGAATCCGCGCCAGTAAATTCATGGTTTACGGCGACACACAGGTTTGTCATCCGTAAAGGAAGACCAAGTTCGCGGAGCAGTTGCTCCGGGGTATCCGCGCGCGTCTCGACCCATTCTTCCGACACCCCGCGCAAATCTGCAATCTGGGCAAAATTCAAAAGCCTTATCCTTTTCACCGCGAAGCAAGCCGGGCTTGCGCTTCCGCGAATTCCTCCGGCGTGTTGATATTGTCCAGACTGTTCTGAGCGATCTCGGGAAGTTCGAATAGCGGAACCGCTTCTTTCATCAGAATGCGGCGGGGACAGAAATGCTGCTCTGCCAGATGGCGCCGTAGTGTCTCAGCAAACACAGGTTCGTAAATGGCACAAAGCGGTTCGGGAAGTCCATCAAGTGCGCTCGCGTAGGCATAAACGACACGATCCGCCCGAGTGCGTTTGTTTACAAGCGCCGCAAGCGCTTCTCGATCCAGAAAAGGAAGGTCACACGCAATCACAAGCCATGCGACGTCCGCTCGGTAATCGAATGCGGTGAGGATACCACCAAGCGGACCCGCGTTTGGATAGTTGTCCGACAGCGCAGCCACGCCGACTGGAGCAATCTGATCCTCACGGATCGAAATAAGCGTCTCTTCACAGACGCTTCCCAGCAATTCGAGTCCCCGTTCCATCTGAGTGCGCCCGTCGTATTCGAGCCGAGCCTTGTCCTGTCCCATGCGGCGACTGCGCCCACCGGCCAGCAATAGTCCGAATAACGCTGTTTTCATGCGCGAAAATCGCTCTTTCCGCCGGTTTTCTCAATAAGTTGAATTGGCCCTATCACAATCTCGTGCGAGATAGCTTTGCACATGTCGTACACGGTTAGCGCCGCTATCGACACTGCCGTGAGCGCCTCCATCTCGACGCCAGTTTTGTGCGTCGCGCTAACGCTCGCTTCGAGTTTCAACGCGTTGTCTCCGTCCGTTTCCATCGAGAAGCTGCATGACTCCAACGGAATCTGATGACAGAACGGAATCAACTCCCACGTCTTTTTCGCAGCCTGCGTCCCCGCGACGATCGCCGTGTGAATTACAGGGCCTTTCGGGGACTGAATCTCACCGTCATTCAAACGCGCGGCGAGCTCCGGTGGCATCGTAATTACGCATCTGGCCCGAGCTGTGCGGGTTGTTATCGCTTTTCCAGAGACATCTACCATCCTTGGACGTCGCAGGGCGTCGATGTGCGTAAAATCGGATGCCATACTTTCAGGCGCAAGCAGTTCCTGCCCACGGATAAAATGGAAAAGCGTTCCCCGCCGCGAATGTCTCGGCCCCGGCAGCGAGTTCGAGGAAACCGTCGCTTTCAGCAAGCGCAGAGTAATCGCCCGAGTTGTGCACCGGTGCCGGTATCGCATTCGCGTTCAAGTCGATCCTTACCGGCAAAAACCACGTGAGATTGAGTGTGAAATTGAGGGTTTCGGTCAGTGCGCGACACGGTATGCCAGTTGCAGTGAGTTCCGAAGCGCGATCCAGAGCCGGTAACACGTAACGATGCAACCCCACGAGCGCGGAGACTGGATTTCCCGGTAGAGTAAAAATCAGCGTCCTGCCGAGAGTCCAGAAGCCCATGGGCTTTCCCGGACGCTGTGCCACGCCGTGAAAATGGCATTCTGCCCCAATCGCGTCCAAAACCCCGGGAACACGATCAGCCCAGCCCATCGAAATTCCGCCCGTGATGATCAGCACTTCGTGCGTTTCGAGCATCGTCTGAAGCTTCGACCGCGTGGCGGTGACGTCATCAGAAACATGTTCAAGCGTCTGACATGGATGACACCTCAGTGAGAGCGCCGCCTCGATCGCAGCCGCATTGGACATCCGGATCTGATGCGGAAGCGGCTCTTCCCCGATCCCGACCAGTTCGGTTCCAGTGCTCACGATCGCAATGCGAAAATTCTGTGAAACTTCGACAAACTCCAGACCGCACGAGGCTGCGACGCCGATTTCGGCAGGCCCAAGTCTTTCTCCCCTTCGGATCAGCAGATCCTGCCTGCGCGCGTCCGAACCACGCCGATGGAGATACTGCCACTCCGGTGGCAGGTAATCGGATCGGACCGCAAGCGCTCCATCTTCGTTCTCGGAATACCATTCCCGCGGCACGATGCAATCGGTCCCTTTAGGCCGCACCGCTCCGGTGGCAATCTCAATTGCAACACCGGATTCGCCCGGGAGGGTCTGCGCAGGCTCGCCGGCATGCTGCCGCCCGACCAATTTGAAATGTCGCAACGGCAGATCGGAGTACCGAATGGCGATCCCATCCATCATGACCCGATCGAACGGCGGGAGATCGCGATCCGCGCGAATGGGCGTGCGCAAGATTCGGCCCGCTGCTTTCCCGATTGGGCACGGAATGATCGGCTGCGACGCCAAGGCTGCTGCGATTCGCGATTCCGCCTCCTCGACCGTGATCAGGGCTTGCATCGCACTCATTCCAATCAAGTGTAAATGCTCGAATTGCAAAGCCAACCCGAGATTCCCATCACCGACGAAAAAACCATTGTCGCCGAACCGATCCTGGATCGTTTCCTGAGGCCGATTCATGACCTGCGGATTTCACTCACCGACCAGTGCAGTCTTCGCTGTTCTTACTGCATGCCAGCGGAGGTTTTTCATCGCGGCTACACGTTTCTGCAAAAAGACCAGCTCGTGCGCTTCCGCGAACTCGACCGAATCGTGGCCGCCTTTCTAAGCTGCGGGGTGAAGAAGGTGCGGATCACCGGTGGCGAACCGTTGGTACACCCCGGGGTCGTCAGATACCTCAGCGGATTGAAGCAGTTTCCCGATCTGGAGGACGTGGCCATGACGACGAACGGTCTGCGGCTGCAGGCCCTAGCCGGCAAACTGCGCGACACTGCGCTTCGACGTATCACGGTGAGTCTCGACGCCATGGACGACGAAGTGTTTGGTCGTCTCAATGGACGCGGCCGGCGCGTCGCTGACGTGATCGCCGGAATCGATGCCGCGGAGGCCGCCGGGTTTCCGCTCAAAGTGAATATGGTCGTTCACCGCGGCTCGAACGAGTCGCAGATTCTGCCGATGGCCCGATATTTCAAGGATCGCGGGATCCCTCTGCGATTTATCGAATTCATGGACGCCGGAAACTACAACCACTGGCACACGAAAGACGTGGTTTCCGGTCGGGAAATCCTCGAAAAACTGCGAACCGAATTTGCTCTCGAGGCCGTCGACCCGGATTATCGCGGTGAAGTTGCGAAACGGTATCGCTATGTGGACAACGACGGCGAAATCGGGCTCATCACTTCTGTGTCCCAGCCCTTCTGCGGCGACTGCTCACGCGCGCGGCTTTCAGCGGATGGAAAATTGTTCACGTGTCTTTTTGCGACGCATGGAATCGATATTGTGAATCGAATGCGGCGAGAGAACCTTGACAACGAGTCACTTTTCCGTCTCGTCCGCGGTCTGTGGCAGGCTCGGAGCGACCGTTATTCTGAACTGCGCAGTCAAGCACCGCGGACAGAGCATAAAGTCGAGATGTCCTACATCGGCGGCTGAGAATGAGGCGAGGAATCTCATTCTTTCTCGTATTGACGCGATTTCAATCAATTGTGAAAATTCGGAGATGCAGGATAAGCGCGAAGAAACCTCTTTTTCCACGGAAACGCCGTATTTTCGGTTCACTGGTTCAACGCCGTCCTCCACTGAAGAATTCGAGACTACATTTCGCCGTATTCCCATGAAAACACGTTTCTTCGCCCGCATGGCGGTGATAGCACTCGCAGGCGCACTGCTTTCTTCCTGCGCATCCATTTCGGTGGACAAACTGCAGACTTTGGAAACAGGGGCGGAACCGAAATCGAAACCGGAACGGATATACGTCGTCCCGTATAATGTCGAGCACACAAGGGCGAAGGAGAGCTTTGCCCGAGAGAATAAGGGAAAGCTCAAATACGAGTCGCAGGAGCTTCTTACGAAAAGCCTGATTGCCGAACTCTCCCAACACATCGCTCCCGCGCGCGAACTGAAACCGGGAGTCGAGCCGGGAAAGAATGCGTGGGTTGTGTCGGGTGCGATCAAACGTGTGGCTGAAGGGAGCCGGTTTCTACGCATGGGACTGGGACTCGGGATGGGCGGATCGAAAATTGAGACGGAAACTGCTGTCCGCGTTGGCAAAGAGCGACCGTTCCTCGAGTTCGAAACGAGCGGTGGCAGCAACGCAATGCCCGGTGGAGTAACTAATCCGATCCCGTTCTCAGGGGTGCCAACAGCGCTGCTGCACACCGGCGAGGGAGTGACGGACGATTCCGCCCGCACGGCAAGGATGATCACTGCGGCGATCGCGCACTACATGGTCCGGCGAGGTTGGATGAATCCCACTGCTGCGCCTCAGATAAAACTGGCGAGCGAGTAAGGGGTTTGTGGCAATTGGCTGCGGGCGGCAGGTTTTGAGTATTGTTGCCTTACGTTCCTACGTCTGGAGATCGTGTGCAACGAATTGAACGGCTTTGGCATGGCCAAACAGCTCTGCCATTACTCAATACCAAAGGATTTCCAATACGCGTCCGCGAAGCTTGGTATTCTACTTTCCCCAAAGGACCGCCACCTCACCCGGCGACAACGCGGCTGGCCGTGGTTCCGGCAAAGGCGTGACGGCCTCTTCGGGAGGCGGGCGCCAAGCTACCAGGCCCCCTACAACCTCCTCAAGCAACTCGACCCCGAAGTGCTGGGCCACGACGCTCAACGCTGGCTTGATTGCCGCGACGTCATGAACCGCGCGCTCTGGCTCTTGACGGCAAATACGTGCGCGACCTGGCACTAACCCTGGCCCTGAGCGAGCACGAAAGCGGGGCGCCCACGGCCATGACTATCGCATCCAGAGAACGCAAAACCGAGTAGTCCAAAACCGAGGGCGAGCTAACTGCCGTCAAACGGCTTTACCAAAGCGCCAATCTTCAGGACGCGACCGTCACCGCCGACGCCCTGTTTTACCGCATCACCAACCTGCGCGACGGGCCGACGCAGCCTCAGATGGTCATAGCGAGCGCTATGAAAAGTGAGCGCAAGGAACCGGCACACGTCGATTCAACGAACCTCGACATGTGGCTGCAATACGCTACGAGATTGAATCGAAGTTTGCCTGCAGGTTCTGGTTGAGCCGGACGAAGCTTTGCTCGGCGTCCGAACCGACTTCGAACCGGACAATGACCAGGCTCTACCCGGAACTCGATGTCGAGTAAACGCATTCGACACCCGAAATTTCCCACAGGAGTTTTTCCGTGGGAGGCGTAACCCGCTCTTCGATTTCCTTCGAGGCGCTCAAGGTCGCGCCCGGATTGCTCGCGAAAGGCGATCGCCCGGTACAGTTTGGAATGGATCTCCCGAGCATCGAGTTGGACAAGCTATTCTCCGGCTTTCACATGCTGACCAGGAGCAGCAAGCATCCTATCAATTCGTCCACTGACTTTCGCCTATATGCTCGACCGGAGCCTTGGAACGGCTGTCCCCACCACGTCCTCAACGGCGACGTGCAGCTTTGCTTCGACCTCCCGCACGCTTACGGAAAGCGTTGGGAGTTCGACGAGAGCATGTTCGTCTTTTTCCTGAAGGCACCAAGGGAATAGGTGGCAGCCAAACCAGCCCGAGTTTGCCGAATGCGTTCATCTTCGTCTACTATTTCGCGCCCGCATCGATCCATGTCCGGATCGATTTGACCTGTTTCGCCGACAGGATATGATCAGCCGCCTTGCGCTTTACCTTTCGCGCGCCGGAAACAATCGCCACCAGGGGACTTTCGCCGCTGTTGCCCCGAACTACCAACGGACCGCGGCGACCGTCCCGGAAGAGATCGGCGCGTCGATCGGCGCGGAAACCACCATTTTGCGTCTTCGGTCCATGACAGGAGACACACGAGGTATCAAAGATGGGGAGAATGTCCTTATCAAAAGTCACGTTCTCAGCTGCCGGGCTTGATACCAGAATGAACTCACTTTCCGGCGTTCCGGCGGAAGCGGATCGATGCTGTCTGCCTCGCCCGACTTCGCGAAATTCACCCCATTGGTGCCGGTTCCATCCCAGCACCTCCAGCCCCCGCCCTCCGCGACTTCCGGGAACGATCCGATAACCCATCATCAGACCGGTTCCGATCATCACGCAAAAACTCAGGTACAGAATCAGGTTGAGAAATCGTCGGATAGTGAGTTTCATGGCTTATTCGGAGCCGTGCCCGAACACCGAAATCAAATCACGACTTCTACTGGATCCAAGTAAATCCAAAAATTGGATGCACGACGCGACCAATCAATCCTACGCCGAACCAAAAACCTTCATTCTGAGGATTAATTACTGCGACACTTCGTTCCGCGCAGATGATCCTACTCAGGGTTAGCATCCATCTTCGCGTGACACATTATTGGCCGACGTTTTTGAATAATTCGCATTCTACAGCTGCCATCGCCGAAAGGCGCTTCTGAAGTTCCGGCAACCACTCCACTTTGTAACGTTCGCCGGCTCGAAGACTGATGCATCTCCCGTCATCCCAAATGAACTCGAACAATACCGGGCGAGAGCCGGGAAATTCCACCAGGGCATTGCGTACATTTTCCAGGTCTCGCGCAGAGATTTGGCTCCGCTGAAACTGTAACCGAACGGGCACCTCGCGAGAGACAGGCACGACCGGCCGTACGTCTGACGCAACGAATCGGGGCGCGTCTTCCCGTTTATCGAGACGACCGTTTATCGAGACGACTTTTCCCACTTCCAAGTGATTCGAACATTTCGTGAAGGCCTCATTCCAAACCATGACTTCAACGCTACCCGTTAGATCCTCTAGCATGAGAATAGCGAATGGTTTGCCGTCCTTTTTCGTGAATTTCCGATCCACGGAGGTCAGAGAACCTGCAATCTTCACGGTCGCTTTGTCTTCCAGTTCGGCGAGATGGATGACCGATTTGTATGTCCCATTCTCAAGCACGGAGCGGTATTCCTCCAAAGGGTGTCCGGTTACGTAGAAGCCCAGCAGATCTTTCTCGAACGTCAGCTTTTCAGACGGCGTCCACGGCATGAAATCCGAAGGCAACGATGGCAGCCTGGAGGCCACCGGTTCTGCGAAGTCATCAAAGAGCGACACCTGACCGATCGCACGATCGCGATGTGCAGCCGCGGAGGCGGACATGGCAGTATCGATCCGGGAGAACAGGACCGCCCGATCAAAACCGCAGAAATCGAATGCCCCGGCTTTAACGAGACTTTCGAGAACCTTCTTATTCACCTTCCGCGAGTCTACCCGCGCGCAGAATTGCTCGATTGATTGAAAATCACCACCAAGGTCCCGTTCGACGATAGCCGCTTGCATAGCTCCCTCACCGACGTTTTTGACGGCGGCGAGCCCAAATCGGATCCCTTCTTTCCCATCGACGACTTCCGGGCGAAATTTCAATCCACTTCGATTGATGTTCGGAGGCAGGATGGTGATGCCCATCCGGTTGCACTCGGAAACGAAAGTCGAAATCTTATCGGTGTTATTGATTTCGTTACTTAGCACGGCCGACATGAATTCGACCGGATAATTGGCTTTCAGATAGGCGGTTTGATACGCTACCCATCCATATGCGGCGGAGTGACTCTTATTGAAACCGTAACCAGCGAATTTCTCCAGCAAATCGAAGATAGCGTTGGCCTTCTTTTCCTTGATGCCATTGTTCTTTGCGCATCCCGCAACAAAAAGCGCACGTTCCTTGGCCATCTTCTCCTTGTCCTTTTTGCCCATAGCGCGGCGAAGGAGGTCCGATTGACCAAGTGAATAACCGGCAAGGCTGGCGGCCGCGGCCATGACCTGCTCCTGATAGATCATAATCCCGTAAGTATCTGACGAGATTTTCTCGAGCAACGGATGAGCGTATCTGATTTCACGCTGACCTTTTTTTCGGGCGATATAGTCCGGAATCAGGTCCATCGGGCCCGGACGATACAAGGCAATCAGCGCGATGATGTCGTCGATGGAATTTATACCGAACTGGCGGCAGAGATTGACCATACCACCGGATTCCAGCTGGAAAACTGCCGTCGTCTCACCGCGGTTTAACAGGGTGAACGTTTTCGGGTCGTCCCAAGTTACCTTGTTGATGTTAAAATCCGGTTGTCTGGCATGAATCAGTTCTATGGCGTCGTGGATGACGGTGAGCGTT
Source organism: uncultured Verrucomicrobiae bacterium (assembly GCA_963805815.1). Classification (GTDB taxonomy): domain Bacteria; phylum Verrucomicrobiota; class Verrucomicrobiia; order Chthoniobacterales; family Chthoniobacteraceae; genus CAWDWA01. The sequence continues at coordinate 204,234 of CAWDWA010000017.1, read as the reverse complement.
TTCAGGCCGAGAAAATCCATTTTCAGCAGTCCGAGATCCGTAAGCGGCCCCATGGAGTATTGGCTCACCACTTCGTTTCCGGCACCACGACCCAGAGGAATGTATTCGGAAAGATCACGATCACTGATCACGACACCAGCGGCATGGATACCGGTATTTCTCGAAAGTCCCTCGAGCACGAGCGAGTAATCCCATAATTGGCGCGTCTGCGGCTCATTTTCCAGAGCCGCCTGAAGGTCCGGGTTCTTGCTCGCGGCTGAGGCAAGACTGATGTTTAATTCATTGGGAATGAGTTTGGCGATGCGATCGGCGTCGCTGTATCCCATTCCCAGAACTCGGCCGACATCACGGACGACCGATTTTGCGCCCAGCGTACCGAAAGTAACGATCTGTGAAACGGCTCGCTCGCCGTATTTCCGTCGCACGTAATCGATAACCTCACTGCGACGTGACTGGCAGAAATCCACGTCGATATCGGGCGGACTAACGCGTTCTGGATTAAGGAAGCGCTCGAAAATGAGCCCGAACCGGATGGGATCGATATCAGTGATCCCCAGAACAAATGCAACCATAGAGCCCGCTGCCGAGCCGCGGCCTGGACCCACCGGAATACCGTTTTCCCGTGCGTAGTTTATGAAGTCCCATACGATGAGAAAATAACTCACAAAACCCATCTTCTCGAGAATCCCGAGTTCGTATTCCAATCGCTCGCGCAGCTTCGGATCATAATCCGCGCGATCTCCATATCGTTCTTGAAAACCCTTCTCGCAGAGTTCCCGGAGATAACCGAGCCGGGTTTTACCCTCCGGAGGTCGATAATCGGGGTATTTCGACTTCCCGAATTCCAATTCGAGGTTGCACTGATCTGCGATGTGAAGTGTGTTTGCGAGGGCCTCGGGATAGTCGGGAAAGAGAGCGCGCATCTCTGAAGGAGACTTGAAATAGAGTTCCGGAACATACCGCATCCGTTTTTCGTCGGTCACGTTTGCTCCCGTTCCGATGCAGATCATGACGTCATGCGCCTCGTGATGGTCGCGTTCGAGGAAATGGACATCATTGGCCGCTACCAGCCCAAGACCGAATTCCCGCGCAAGCGTCGGGAGGTAAGCGTTGCATTTCCGTTGCAATTCCAGGCCATGATCGTGCAGTTCCAGATAGAAATTGTCGGCTCCGAAAATGTCGCGGAACTCTGCGGCTGATCTGCGCGCCCGATCCCTCTGATCAGCTTGGAGTGCCAAATTAATCTCACCTTTGAGGCAGCCGCTCAATCCGATCAGTCCCTGCGAATGTTTCGCGAGCAAATCCTTATCAATACGCGGCTTGTAGTAATAACCCTCAAGATGAGCCAGCGAGACCAACTTCACCAAATTGTGGTAGCCAACGCTATCCTTGGCGAGCAAGGTGAAATGCGATGCCGCATCGCGGCCAGAAGTTGATTTCCGATCATGCATTGAGCCAGGCGCCATGTAGACTTCGCAGCCAATAATCGGCTTTATCCCAGATTCCCTTGCAGCCTGATAAAATTCGATCGCTCCGTAAAGCACTCCATGGTCAGTCATTGCGACGGCCGGCATATCGAAGTCTACTGCCTTTTTCATGAGCTGCTTTATGCGAACCGCACCGTCCAGCATGGAGTAATCGGTGTGCAGGTGGAGGTGGACAAAAGACTGCGAAGACATTGCTCCCAACGATAGAGGTGAGTGCAGGAAAGGGAAAGCGACGACTGCACGGAAGGAAGAAAACCCGAGGCCCCATTTTCAATTCGGATCCGCATCGGATGAGCGGCGGGATTACTCCCGCCCTCCCCCCCGCACCGCCAGACGCACGTTTCCATACGGCGGCGGTTGAAATGACGTAATGGTTTTTCAAAAACAGGTTTTGATCGTTTCCAGTATCGAGACAAGCCCCATCCACTCGAACGCCCCGGCGGGGCGGGGAAGACAGCATTCATGTGCGAAGAACCAGCGCTCCACCACGGGCCACGCCCGTTGCAGTTGCAGGCGCAGCGCCATCCCTTAACTTCCGCAAAACCCGATGGCCATCAGAAAGCGGGCGCGAGTGCAAACCCGCTTCAGCCTCCGACAAACGGTGTCCGGCTTTCTTTCATAGCAAAAGTCATTGTCTAGCTTGTTGGTTAGCCATGCCAGGCTCGGACGAAGTTGACGGGCAGAGTTCGTATGGGGGATTGGAGAACTGCATGGACAACGCCCCGGGGAGCGCCGCGAGCGGGCAATGGCTATCGTCGTCGCAGCGGCGGTGCAGCGATCCGCCTACGCGTCTCCGCCGGGTAGATGGGTGGAGTGGAAAATCGGTTTCCCGATTCCGTGCAATGCCCCTGGCGCTCGCCCTTCTGTCTGCTCCGACGTAACGGTTCCGCCGAGGCGGACATTCTCGCAGCCCGACGGGAGGGGAAGATTGTGAATAAGTCTGAGCGCCCCCTGTCGATCGGCGTCTTCTTCTGCGCAAGCGAGAAAGAACGGGGCTGGCCGATCCGCGCGGATCGTATAAACCAGCCCCTCGCCATGTGTAATCTGACAGTGAAGACAATACTGAGACAAACGGCTCCGCACAGGGGATTCCGGTACGAGCAGGTGCGCCGCAGCGCGATGGCCGACGATGTGATCGAAGCCGTGGTCGCCTCCCGTAAGGGGAGCCGGGGGCGCTGCGGGCAGTGCGGCCGGCCGGGACCGACCTACGACCGCCAGGCCGAGCGGATGTGGCGCTTCGTGCCACTGTGGGCGTTCGTGGTGTTTGTGGTGTACGCGCCGCGCCGGATTGGCTGCGCGCGATGCGGAATAAGGACCGAACGCATCCCGTGGGCGAGCGGCAAGCTGCGGATCTGCGATCACATGCGGCACTTTCTTGCGCAGTGTGCGCGGCGGCTCTCGTGGCGGGAGACGGCGCAAGTGTTCTCTGTGTCGTGGGCGGACGTGTACGGGGCGGTGAAGTGGGTGGTGGATTACGGTCGGCGCCACCGCAGCCTGGAGAGCGTGGAGGCGCTGGGCATCGACGAGATCCATGTCGGGCGGAAGGAGAAATTCTGGACGCTGGTCTATCAGATCGACGAGGGCTGTCGGCGGCTTCTCTGTGTTGGACGGGACCGCAGTGCGGCGACCCTGGAGCGCTGCTTCGAGCAGTTGGGACTCGAGTTCTGCGAGCGCATCCGCTTCGTGTGCTCGGACATGTGGCGGCCCTACATCGATGTTGCGGCACAGTGCCTTCCCATATGCGCTGCACATTCTCGACCGCTTCCACATCGTCAAGAAGATGAACGAGGCCATTGACGAGATCCGGCGCGGGGAAAGCCGGGCGCTGGCCGCGGCGGGCCTCGCACCGCTGCTCAAGAAGATACGACGCCGACTCGAGATGCTCCGCCTGAGCGAGGCGAACCTCTGCGAAGCGGTCGTCGCCGAGCTTCGCCGGGGCGACGACAGGCTGGCGGGGATCGCGGAGCTTGCGGGCCGCGAAGTCTGGGCCGGTGACGGCCATTTCATCGAGCATGCCTGCCACGACGCCCGCATCCTGCACTCCGACGACACGATGCGCTACACGGCGCTCAACACCATCTACATGAAAGATCTGCGCACCGGTGCGGTGCGGCCTCTGGAGCTGTGCTGCGGCTCGGAGCACGAAGTCCGGGTCCTCCAGCGCCTCAATATCGGAGAGCTCAGGATGGGAGGCGGCAAGGGAGCCATCCTCGTCTACGACAGCGCCTCGGTGGATTTCGGACTGTGGTATAGGATGCGCCAGGGCAGCGGCGTCTATGTGGTCAGTCGCTGGAAAAGCAACCTGCGGCCCGTCGCGAGCGAACCCCTTACCGTGGACCACAGCGATCCCCGCAACGACGGGATACTCTCCGATGAGCGCGTCGAATGGACTGGGCACGGGAAATTCCGCAAGATCACCTACCGTGAGATTAGGCAGCGCGGCTCGCGCCGCAACAACCCGTTGCGTTCCTCCGAGGCACCGTAGGTCATGGCATTCCTCATGTAGTTGGCCCATCCCCACACGAGCGGCTTGCAGTTTTCTTCGTTGATGAACAGCTCCAGGGTTCGCCCTCTCCTTCTGCGGTACAATGCGACTCTCTGGATAAACATTGAACTTCGTCGGTATTCGCCCGCCTGGTCTCCATCCCTGTGCCCCGTATGCGGTTTGTTCATCGCGGAAGCGGTTTGCCTGCGCCTTCCATCAGACTCCGCCTCGCAGCGCAGCACGCCCTTGCCGTCTGGCTAGATCTTCCTCTTATCAGCCGTGCGGGGCACTCGAACCCCCAAATGGGTGCGCCCAGCTGGTCACACAAAAAAAGGCCCGGAACCTTGTTTCCAAGATTCCGGGCCACAATACTGGCAATGTCCTACTCTCGCACAACCTATAGATGCACTACCATCGGGGCTGCAGCGTTTCACTTCCGTGTTCGGAATGGGAACGGGTGGTGCCACTGCGCTATGATCACCAGAGAGCTGGCGAACTTGATTTCAGAGCCTGTGGGGGTATTGGGGGCAGACCTACGATCAAGTTCACCAGGTCTCTAGAGACCTTCCTAAATCGGTTTTTCCAAAGAACAATGAATCGCCAGACTGCTGCCGATACTCTGACATCTACATACAGGAAGAATATACACTTTCAAGCTCGAGTTTTAAAAGCCATTAATGGAACCGATTTGCGGCGGGGGCCCAAACGCGGGCCCCGACCGCAAACGGAAAATCAATGACCAAGCCAAACGAGTTATTAGTACCACTGAGCTGAATGCATTACTGCACTTACACCCGTGGCCTATCAACGTGGTGGTCTACCACGACTCCTTCAGGGAGAATTCATCTTGGGAGTAGCTTGGCGCTTAGATGCTTTCAGCGCTTATCCTTTCCGAACTTAGCTACCCGGCACTGCCGTTGACACGACAACCGGAACACCAGAGGTTCGTCATTCCCGGTCCTCTCGTACTAAGGAATGAACCCCTCAATTCTCCTGCGCCCACAGAGGATAGAGGACCGAACTGTCTCGCGACGTTCTGAACCCAGCTCGCGTACCACTTTAACCGGCGAACAGCCGGACCCTTGGGACCTTCTCCAGCCCCAGGATGTGATGAGCCGACATCGAGGTGCCAAACCGCGCCGTCGATATGAACTCTTGGGCGCGATCAGCCTGTTATCCCTAGCGTACCTTTTATCCGTTGAGCGATGGCAATTCCACATTCAACCACCGGATCACTTGGGCCTGCTTTCGCATCTGCTCGACTTGTAGGTCTCACAGTTAGGCTGGCTTATACCTATGCACTCGACACCCGATTGCCAACCGGGCTGAGCCAACCTTCGCACTCCTCCGTTACTCTTTGGGAGGATACCGCCCCAGTAAAACTGACCGGCTGACACTGTCCCCCGCCCGGATGACGGCGTAGGGGTTAGATGTTCCAACACCAAAGGGTGGTATTTCACTGGCGACTCCATCGGCCCCCTAAAGGACCGCTTCAAAGTCTCCCACTTATGCTAAGCATCGAAAATCGAAAAACCAATAACAGCTTACAGTAAAGGTGCATAGGGTCTTTCCGTCCTTCTGCGGGTAGGCGGCATCTTCACCGCCACTACAATTTCACTGAGCTCCTCGTTGAGACAGCGGCCAACTCGTTACACGATTCGTGCAGGTCGGAACTTACCCGACAAGGAATTTCGCTACCTTAGGACCGTTATAGTTACGGCCGACATTCACGGGGACTTGGGCTCGAAGCTTCGCCTCGACTAACCTCTTACCGTAATCTTTCCGCATTGGTCACGTGTCACACCCTATACGTCGTCTTGCGACTTAGCAGAGTGCTGTGTTTTTGCTAAACAGTCGGTTGGCCCATTTCACTGCGGCCACCCGAAGGTGGCACCCCTTCTTCCGAAGTTACGGGGCTAATTTGCCGAGTTCCTTAACGAGGTTTCACTCTGCGCCTTAGTATACTCTCCCACCCACCTGTGTCGGTTTACGGTACGGGCGACCGTGGGAACACGTATTCGCTTTTCTCGATGCCTCCTTCGATGAATCCGCTTCAGCCGAAGCCTCCACGTCCCCTTGCGGGACCGCCACTTTCAATCGGCGACTCATCTCCGGGAACATGTCCCTCATACGCTTAACCACAGCCGGTGCGGGAATATTAAACCCGCTGTCCATCGCCTACGCCCTATCGGCCTCGGCTTAGGTCCCGACTAACCCTGGGAGGACGAACCTTGCCCAGGAAACCTTGGGTTTACGGCGGACGGGGATTTCACCCGGTCTTATCGTTACTCATGTCTGCATTCTCACTTGTCAGCGCTCCACGGTCGGTCGCCCTCCCGCTTCAATGCAGCTGACAACGCTCCTCTACCACTCCAGCACGACGTACCTGAAGACATCCCAGAGCTTCGGTATACCGCTTATCGCCAATCATTTTCGGCGCGAAATCTCTCGATGAGTCAGCTATTACGCACTGTTTAAATGGTGGCTGCCTCTAAGCCAACATCCTCACTGTCTAAGTAAATCCCACATCCTTTCCACTTAGCGGTATTTAGGCACCTTAGCTGCTGGTCTGGGTTGTTTCCCTTTCGACGACGTGAAGCTTATCCCCCACAGTCTGACTGCCGTGCTCCACCCTGCGGTATTCGGAGTTTGATTGAGGTTGGTACCCGGGTATGGGCCCTAGCTCTTTCAGTGCTCTACCCCCGCAGGTCAGCACACGACGCTGCACCTCAATGCATTTCGGGGAGAACCAGCTATCACGGGGTTTGATTAGCCTTTCACTCCTACCCACAGCTCATCCGAGAATTTTTCAACATTCACCGGTTCGGTCCTTCACGTCGTATTACCGACGCTTCAACCTGGCCATGGGTAGATCACCTCCGCTTCGGGTCTAGCACCTGCAACTAAATCGCCCTGTTCGGACTCGCTTTCGCTTCGCCTCCGTCCCAGAAGGACTTAGGCTTGCCACAGACACTAACTCGCAGACTCATTAAGCAAAAGGCACGCCATCACCCCAATACGGGGCTCTGACACCTTGTAGGCACATGGTTTCAGGTTCTATTTCACTCCGCTCACAGCGGTACTTTTCACCTTTCCCTCACGGTACTGGTTCACTATCGGTCGCCAACTAGTATTTAGCCTTACGCCGTGGTCGGCGCAGATTCATACGACGTTTCACGTGTGCCGTATTACTCAGGAACTCCCTAGGGCCTGCTTCGGATTTCGGTTACGGGGCTTTCACCCTCTTTGGTCGGAGCTTTCCAGATCGCTTCACCTATCTGTCGACAGTCCCACATCGGGGTCCTACAACCCCACCGGCAAGCCGCTGGTTTGGGCTGTTCCGCTTTCGCTCGCCACTACTTACGGAATCGATTCTCTTTCTTTTCCTCCGGTTACTGAGATGTTTCACTTCACCGGGTATCGCGTACCTTGCCCTATTGTATTCAGGCAAGAGACGACCGGGTATTACCACCAGCCAGGTTACCCCATTCGGAAATCTCCGGGTCAAAGCGTATTTGCCGCTCCCCGAAGCTTATCGCAGCTTATCACGTCCTTCATCGCCTGTTGGCACCAAGGCATCCACTCATGCGCCCTTTGTAGCTTGATCAATCTGATAGCGCTGCTCGCGCAGCGCTAAATTGTGATAACTGAAACTCGATTTCTGACACTCATACTGACGTGACAGAAGTTTCAGACTCAGCTCTCAAAGTTGTAATTACTACCCTGTATGTAGATGTCAAAGAACCAGACACAGAAAATACTGCGCTGAGGTTTGGATTCTGAAGATCCTTATCTTCTTTCTCTAAACTCAAAACGGTCGTTTCGACTTCGATGTGGTGGGCCTGACTGGACTCGAACCAGTGACCCTGCGCTTATCAAGCGCGTGCTCTAACCAACTGAGCTACAGGCCCCGCGGCATGATTCCCGAAAATCTCCGAAGTGGAGGCACGGGGATTCGAACCCTTGACATCCTGCTTGCAAAGCAGGCGCTCTACCAACTGAGCTATACCCCCGGATTCGTATTACATGTAGTATTTGGCTGCAATACCGCCATTCGAAGCAAAAACTGAATTGTGCGCTATCGTTTCGAATCTCTGGGCCCTGAGTCTTTCGACTTTTGGGCAGTTTCCGCGTGACCTACATGCTGTTTAAACAGCAGTGACGGTTTTAGCGGCTCGACCTATGCAATCCACTTGGGTGTGGGTTAGCATTACTCCTTAGAAAGGAGGTGATCCAGCCGCAGGTTCCCCTACGGCTACCTTGTTACGACTTCATCCCAGTTACCAGCTCATACCTTAGGACACTGCCTCCTTGCGGTTAGCACATGCACTTCGGGTGCAACCGGCTTCCATGATGTGACGGGCGGTGTGTACAAGGCCCGGGAACGTATTCACGGCGCCGTAGCTGATGCGCCATTACTAGCGATTCCGGCTTCATGGAGGCGAGTTGCAGCCTCCAATCCGAACTGGGCCCAGTTTTACAGGATTTCCTCCACCTCGCGGTATCGGTTCCATTTGTACTGGGCATTGTAGTACGTGTGCAGCCCTAGGCCGTAAGGGCCATACTGACTTGACGTCGTCCCCACCTTCCTCCCAGTTGATCAGGGCAGTCTGACTAGAGTCCCCACCATTACGTGCTGGCAACTAGTCACAGGGGTTGCGCTCGTTGCGGGACTTAACCCAACATCTCACGACACGAGCTGACGACAGCCATGCAGCACCTGTGCAAAGTCCGTCCGAAGAGTCACGCGCTTTCACGCGCTTAGAGATGCATGTCAAGGCCAGGTAAGGTTCTTCGCGTTGCATCGAATTAAGCCACATACTCCACCGCTTGTGCGGGTCCCCGTCAATTTCTTTGAGTTTTAGTCTTGCGACCGTACTCCCCAGGCGGCACGCTTAACGCGTTAGCTCCGGCACGGAAGGGGTCGAATCCCCCCACACCAAGCGTGCACCGTTTACTGCTAGGACTACAGGGGTATCTAATCCCTTTCGCTACCCTAGCCTTCGTGCCTCAGCGTCAGTAATTGTCCAGTAGCTCGCCTTCGCCACTGGTGTTCCTCATGATATCTACGCATTTCACTGCTACACCGTGAATTCCAGTCTACCTCTCCAATCCTCTAGCACGGCAGTATCGGATGCAGTTCCGGGGTTGAGCCCCGGGATTTCACATCTGACTTACCAGCACCGCCTACGCACCCTTTACGCCCAGTGAATCCGAACAACGCTTGGGACCTCTCGTATTACCGCGGCTGCTGGCACGGAGTTAGCCGTCCCTTCCTCTTCTGGTACTATCAAGCCTGTCAGCTATTAACTGCTCAGGCTTACTCCCAGATGACAGGAGTTTACAATCCGAAGACCTTCATCCTCCACGCGGCGTTGCACCATCAGGCTTTCGCCCATTGTGAATGATTCTCGACTGCTGCCACCCGTAGGTGTCTGGACCGTGTCTCAGTTCCAGTGTGGCTGATCATCCTCTCAGACCAGCTACCCGTCGTAGCCTTGGTGAGCCGTTACCTCACCAACAAGCTGATAGGCCGCGAGCCCATCCCAAAGCGCCAGGTTGCCCCGGCTTTAACTTTGAGAAGATGTCTTCTCGTAGTCACATGCGGTATTAATCCGCCTTTCGGCGAGCTATCCCCCACTTTAGGGCAGGTTGCTCACGTGTTACTCACCCGTTCGCCACTAGAACTTCAACAGATATAGCTACCCATTTAAGTCCCGTTCGACTTGCATGTCTTAACCACGCCGCCAGCGTTCGTTCTGAGCCAGAATCAAACTCTCCGTAAAAGTTTGTGCCTTTGTTGCTAAAACAAAGACAAAATCTGACCGATTCGATAACCGCAGCTTTTATATTTATGATCAGCTGCGGGTTCGTCCGATCTTTTAAGTTTTACTCAAAGATTCGACGTATAACGCACAATTCAATTTTTGCTTTTATGACCGTTCTGAATTTTTGCTGTCGTGCACAAATGCGGGTATGAGACAAACATTATAGTTTGCCAGAACCAAAAGGCAGCTTTCAGAACCAAACTTTCAAAGATCAAGTCTCAAGACATTCGAGGTCAAAAAAATTCAAACTGCCCAGCATATAGCTTTCGTAGTTTTTTTATTTGCACTACGCGCCCGAATGCTAGAACGAGAACGAATTGATTTAAAATCCCGAACACTCAAAGAACAACACCACATCTTGTGGGCCCTCCCAATTTCTGTGGGACAATCAACTTATCGAAGTCTTTTGAAGGATCAATCGAATTTTTTGTTTTTTCGATCGATGTATCTCCAATCGATTCTTGAACCGACTGTCCACCATTGCGGTGGGGCGGTGAAAGTAACAAAGGTCTTGGTCTGGTCAACACGAATTTTGAATTTTCTTTTTGTGCTTTGAAGCCCCTTGAACACCTCCCCTAAAGCTCCGCGTCATCAGGTCGTCAAGAGCGACTGGAATCCAGACCTGCCCCGTTTCCAGGAGCGCAAATATGTCGTAATTAAGAGCCGTCACGTTTCTACGAGCGAGCAAACGACACCAGGATGGCAAGTAGCACTTCCGCTGGAGTCCAGCGGCTGCCGGTTCAAAGAAACGCGTGGCCGGTGGGAGGGGTGTCCGCAGGCATGTCCTTTATCTCGGCGAACCAGAGCACGCGTAGATTCACTGCCCGGCGACCGCCGGGTAGCACGAGGGATGGAGCCGAGCGAAATCGAGTTATTGAAAGCCAGCGAGAAGCGTGGCGTAAGGCTATCGAGATCTTCGAGGATGGCACGCCGCATCCGCACACCGTCGCGTTTATCCCCACGAGCGGATCGCGCCACACCTGAGGAAAACATCGTGCGTATCCGGCTCGACGGTCTGGAACGGCACAGACCACGAGCGTGCGGTGCCTTTTGGATGGCCTGCCAGCTCTACGAGAAACTCGGTCTCGGCCGGTTCTGGGCTTGAACGACTGCCGTCCAATCGCAAAGGCATCCGGTGAGATCTCGTGCTCCAGGCGCTGTGTGCCTATCGACTGATCGGCCCGGGGAGTGAATGGCGTTTCCACCGGCAATGGTTCGAGCAAAGCGCGATGGCCGATCTGCCCGGCAGCGATTTCACGCTGGCCGAAGGCCACCACCTGGGGTTTGGCCATTTTGAGTGTAAATTCGGCAGCGCGTCTCGCCACCGCCAGGTAAGTAGGGGCGTATTCTATTTTGACAGACCTACGTGAGTCGGTCATTCTTCGTGCTTGGGCAAGCCCGATCTGCGCGAGATTCTCCTCGATGTCATCGAGAATTCTTTGGGCGCTCAGCTTCGGGCTGTATGCAGACTGCACAGTCCGACAAAGATGTCGTCAGGGAGCCCTCGTCGCCGAAAGAAACATATGTCTCATCTGGATATGGCTTATGACATACTTGCTTCCAAAGCTTTTCTTCATATCAATGATCTGCTGGCTGGCATCAAAGAGCGCTTCGACATCGAGGTGGATCGCGAGTCGCTGGTTTCCGCTCTTTCCAAGCGGGTCGCCCGCGGCGACCGCTTCGTGCGTACAGCTAAAAGCACGTTCGCGCAGCGGCTCCGCGATGAGGACGCCGCTGCTCGATGCACTGCTCGCGTTGCTTTGTTCGTGGCAGGAGGGCGGTGCTCAGGAAGCCTGGACGCAAAGTCAGCGCGGCGGAAATCGCGATCACAAAGCCCGGCAAGGGGAGCGGCCCATAAACCGGCAGGCGCTGGAGTCTTTGCGCAGACTGCGCGAGAATCTAGACACCGCGGGGGCAGCCGACAAGGAGGTGCTGGCAGTTCTGGACGGGAGTTTCTGCATCCGGGTGTTTTTCGGCCAGACGCCCGGGCGGGTTGCAACTCATTGTACGATGTCGCAAGGACGCGAGGCTGTGTTTTGCGGCGCCACCGGGCAGCAGGCGCTTTTACTCTCGGGAGAGTTTCACGCCCGAGTGGGTGCGCACCCATAAAAGCCGGGACAGGAAGAGCGGGCGGTTTTCCACGGAGGCTGCTGGCGGCAGATGCGATACAAGGAGGGCCGTGAAGTCTTCTGGGCGCAGGGAGCGCGCCGCCGTCCGCTGCGTCTGATCGTGCTGGCGCCCACACCAGATTGCAAATCCCCCAATGGGCGTACCCACTACCGGGCGCAGGCCTACATCCTGACGACCGATCTCAAGCGTCGGGCCGAAGTGCTCATCCAATGCTATCTGGACCGCTGTCAGATCGAGGCCAATCACCGCGAGGAGAAGAGCCAGTTTGGGGTCGGTGACGCGCAACCCCTTGAGTGTGCCCCACCAGCCCGCTTTCGTGGTCGCGGTCTATGCGCTTTTATGTTGCTGGCTGCCCAACGCGCCTATGGCGGTGCACGTGGCGACCCCTACGTGCCACTGCCCAGGTGGCGAACAGACGCCCTGCGACCTTCATGCCTGGATTTCGTCAGCCGATTGAGGCGCGAAATGGAACTGCGAACCGACAAGTTGCTCGATTTCGCCCGCCGATCCGAGGTCACCGCTGCTGCTATGTTCCGGGCCGCAGCGTAATACCAATCGAAGGCTAAGCAAACTGGAAGCCGATCTGTGCGAGCGCCCGTGGGTGCAGGTGCGCGAGGGAGTCGAAATGCAACTGCTGCCGCGCGACGGCGAACTTTATGTCTTCGCGAAAAGCCGTGATCGCGTGCACCAGGAACGCGCTCGATTTACCTCGCGCTAAACTTCCGACGGTCTGAACCTTCAAAATGCCGAAGCGCGAGAAGTAACGCTGTTCTGCAGGGAAATCATCGCGAGATGTTCGCCCGTGAATTCAATAGTGCGCGAACTACGCCGCATAATACTTTGGATACCGGTAGTAATAGTAGTCGGGAGTCTCGGCATTCACACAATTGAGAATAATACCCAACACGTTCACCTGACGTTGGTACAAAGTCCCTAATGCATTGTGCGTCAAGCGCGACGGGGTGAACTCAGCGCGCAACACCATGATGGCTCCGTCAAAGTTTGGCGCAAGAGTCGGCGTATCATCGGTCGCAAGAATTGGCGACGTGTTGAAAATCGTCAGATCGTAACCATCCTTAAATTCTGTCAACAACTGGCTCAGTAACGGCACCAGCAAAAGTTCACCGGATTGATTGGTCACCGGTCCCCGCGGAATCAATGAAAGTGTCTGCTGCTGCGTGGGCTGCACGGTCGACTTCCACGAGACTTCTCCACGAAGCACATTAGAAAGGCCGAAACGTCCATCGATGTTGAACAATGCGGCAAGATCGCCGCGTCGAAGGTCCGCATCGACCAGAAGCACTCTCGCACCGGCAAGCGCCATTGTTATCGCGAGATTACTCGCGATCGTCGACTTGCCCTCTCCTGGAATCGCGCTGGTGATGACAAGCGTCTTGAGTTCCCCCTGATTCGGCATGAATACCAACGAAGAACGCAAACTTCGGAATGACTCGGCAAACATGTAGCGCTTGTCTTCGCGCAGTAAAAGCGGAAGTCCCACTTCAGTCCGCGAATCGTCTGCATTCGGAATCTGCCCAAGAATAGATTCAGAAAAATTTTCGATCATCTCCGTCGAGGACGAGATGCGATCATCGGTGCGTTCAAGGAAATACAGAACTATGAGCCCACCCAATAGCCCCAGAAGACCACCGGTGGCGAGGTGTCTCATTGTCTGTGATGGCACAGGGTACGCGGAAGTGGCATGCTGCGAAATCATCAATGGATCTCGGCTGATCTCTCTGCTTATGTCCATCTGATTGATGGTTGTTAGCAACTTCTCGTACCGGTGATCGAGCCGCGTCACCTGCTCCTTTAGCCGCTCAGCTTCCGAATTCAGACGACTCGCCTCGAGCGCCTTCTTCTGCCATCGAGCTATATCCTCATCCAGAGCGAAAAGGGTTGAACGAATCTCATTCATCCGACCCTTTGCCGCCTCCTTTGTCAGATCCTGAATTGCATCAATTGATCGCTGGATCCCGGCAATCTCGTTCTTGATCATCTCAATACCGGGATGCGCAGGTTTCCAAACCCGACTGCGCTCAGCCAGCTCAGCCTGCTTAGCGACGAGCTGCTGCTTGAACGCGGTATATTGGGTCATCGCATTTCCACCACCGATCATTGGAACAGAGTCACCATTTCCATCAACCGGCTGCGCTCGCATCACTCCCGGGGTCACGCCCACTGTAGAAGGGCTCAATAGAGCCTCCGCCCCTTTTGTTTCCAAGCGGTTCAGCTCGGTAGTCAACTGAGCCTGCTGAGTTTTCAGGTCAGAGAGAAACGTTGCTGCATCCCTGCCCTGCTCCTCCCAGAAAGCCATGTCGTGCTTTTCCACAAATGCCTTAAATTCCGACTCTGCTTCCCTCTGATCATTCGCCAGTTTCGACAACTGCTCGGTAAACTGCATAATCTGCGTGCTGCTGGTCTCCTGGCGCTGCTCGTTCTTGAACCGAATAAAACTTTCCATTAACGCCTCGACGAAACGCTGCGAATATACCGGATCCGTCCCGGTGCCAGTGACCTCGAAAATCGTCGTGCGCGGGATCAACACCGCTTCTATTTCGACGTTGCCAGTAAGCTCAGGGTGATTCATGGCGACCTGACGACGCGCCATCTCATGAACTTCGGGATTCTGAAGCAGCTCAGTTTGATTTCCATAGTAACCATCAGCCTCTTCTCGGGTCCTGCTGCCCATCCGGCAGCGCAAACTGCCCCCCGACCATGAGCTTCCCTACTGAACGGTAAAGTTCCGGTTTTTGCATTATGACCCAGCCTTCAACAGCGAGGCCAAAACCCATCGTGATTACAAGAATCCACCAACGCCGCTTAATGAGAATGCGATACCGGTAAAGCTTCAAGGTGATTCGCGAGATCCAATCACGCGGACTTGAAGGAGACGACTGTGAATCCATAACGCTAGAAGTTGATAAAATTGCGCGGCACGAAAATGTAATCACCGTCGCGCAACTCGATGTCTCCACTTGTCTTGCCTTCCTGCAAGATTGCCTTCACGTCCACAGTGATGCGGATTCCGTCCCTCCCCCCTGCTTCCTGGTCACCTGAACCTTGCGCTCATTGGCAAACTGTCCGAAGCCGCCCGCGCGAAGAATCGCTGCGCTTACGGTTATGGTTTCTCCTTTGGCAAATTGCTGCGGGCCCGAGGACCGGACTTCGCCAGAAACGTAAATCGTCTCGACCGTTGCTCTGGGGTTTACACGGTCTATCGCAACCTTCACGGTGGCGGCGTAATAGTAACTTGACTCGAGCTTTCGCTCAATCTCCTGCGCGAACTGTGACGCGGTCTTACCGGCAGCACGCACGCGCCCAATCCAAGGAACATCCACATCGCCGGTGTCAGTGATAATCCGTGTCGCTGCGGGTGCGCGATCTTCGACAATCAATAGCGAAATCTGATCACCAACACCGAGAACCTTGTTCGGATCAGAAGCTCTAGGAGCAGAAAGAGGCATAGTTTTCACTGGTCGGGCAACGGGCACCCCATTTGCAGGATTGTCATACTGCGCAAAACAATCATGGACCATCAAACTTGCTGCCCACAAGAGCAAGCCGTGCAGCAGGTTACGAGAGAATGTCATTACGCACAACAGATATCAAAAACTGTAGAAAAGGCTCAGGAGCGCCAAATTCTGCCGATAGTCGGAATCCGGAAGATCCGAGTCTTTGAGAAGAAAGCGATAATCCAAGCCAAGTGTGACCGATGGAGTCAAGATATACCGGAGACCCAACCCAGCGCCAAATCGGTTGGCTTTTTCTCCATCATCGCCGGATGTCTTATAATATTCGTAGAAAAGCGTCGGCAGTGCCACGAGGCTCGGCGTCATCTCCCAGGCGGCAGAATACTCGAGATGATTCAGCTCAAAGTAATTGGTGCCAAATCCGACCTCTGCAGTTCGGGTAAAGCTGAGGCGATGCGTGAAGGATTCGTTCAACTGATTCACCAACTCTGCGCGGACATAGGGAGTACTCGCGTTGTCGTTGTCTGTAATTATGCCGTTATTATCAAAATCGAAAAACTGCCATCCGGTCTCGAGATATGCACTTGTGCTTTCCGTGATCTGCGCCTCCACAAATGGGCCGACGAAATAACTCACCCCATCGTTCTGCAAATCCTCGGAAAAATTCACCCAGCTCACAGAGCCATTCACTCCTAGCCGAATCGAGGGATTGATCTGGAAGGAAGGACGCAAATAAACGGTATCCACAGACCTTTGCAGAGAATCGAACTCGTCGTCGAACGACCAGAGATTGTAGTGATCGTAACCCGCCGTAAGCATCAGATCCGGGTTGATCGCCCAATCAACCTGAATGCCTGCCTGGTTCTCAAATCGCCGATAAGAGGCAACGTTGTCGAGAACGGCCAAGTCATACGGATCTTGCAGAAAACTAAACCGGTCGCGAATCGTGACCCGCACGTCCCCCAACAAAACCGTAAGCGCCAGCACGGACTCCGGGGATATCAAAAGCGAGTCGTATTCGCTGTGTGAAAAATATTTCGCGTAACTTATCCCCAATGAAAAACGAAGCGTATTGAGCTCACTCAACCGCCACACAGACTCGACCGTAACAGATGGTCGGAGAATAAAATCGGAATCTTCCCGACCGCTTGGGGCAAGATTGATATTGTCGTTGTATTCAAGGCTGAGACCGGCTGCGACATTGAAACGGAGAGGCCCGATCGCCCAGTTGTATTTTTCCTCTTCCGCGGCAGAAGGAGGGTATGCTGGTTCGAGATACGAAGTACTTTCGAAACGGGGTCTTGGCTCGGCAGGCTGCGCCGGTTCTTGCTGCGGAACACCGAAATCAGTGGTTGGAAACAAGGGCTGATTGTAGACGGTATAATCCACCGGACTATAAGCATTGTAAACTAGTGGCCGTGTATCGAGTCCCCGGAAATATTCCTGCGCAAACGAGTCTCGACTCTGAAAAACGAACGCCAGAAAGGCTGCAGTTAGAATTATGATGCATTTCGTTCTCATATGGGTAAACGGCCCGAGAGTCCGTAATTGGAATCGGTAAAGCAATCATAATAGGGGGATAGGAAGTGTCAGAACGGCCCATTATTTAAGGAAGAAAAGCAACGGACTTGCCTGGACACCAGCAATCATGATTTTCCTGATATTTATTTTGAGTGGGTCAGACGCCCAAGGCATAACGTTGTACCCGCTGGCCTAGAAGTAATGCACAACGTTGCCAATTACCTCCGTTCCCGTTCCAGCTCTGTTGGGAATTTCATCCAGTTCACTAGAGAAGATATCGCCCTTAGCCTCGTGGCGGCGTACGAGGAAAACAATTGCTTCGAGGACTCTAAATTATTACAGTAATCACAGATACTTAATGTATTTACATACAATTTTTCCGTATTTGCTCTGTTGTGTCCTTCGCAACCTTCCGCATCAGCGCCATACTTTGAAATAATTCTAGAAATTTACAATGAACAATACCGTCGTAATCGCGGCCGTCTGCACCCTGTTCACCTCTGTTTCAGTCAGTGCCAAACCCATTGAAGCGTTCGATAATCGACTTGAAAATTATCCCAAAAACATGTCTCGCCATCACATCGGGACGAATCTTTTCGCTTTCGACACCGCGAAAATGGCCTACGAGCCAACCGAAGCTGCTGCCGCATGGCTGGATGACGACGTTTCCACAGGCTGGCCGCCTATGGAAGGCAGGAACTATTACCTTCTTGCGCTACCCGAGGCGGATTTGCTCACAAACTTCATGATCTCAGCGAAAGGGTCGATTGGAAAAATCAATCTATATGCGGGTGACGAACTTGCGTTGCCTGATTCTGGATCCTGGTCGCCTTTTGCCATGGATCTCGACATCTCGGAAATTAATGGCAGAAAAATGCGTAAACCATTCGGCCGTTTTGCGAAGTATCTGCTGATCGAGGTTAATCTCAAAGAACAAGGTCAATGGTACAGCCTCTACACAGGAGCACGTGTCCTGGAAGTCGATACCGCGACCGATCCGGTGAGCTGTCAGAAAGCAATTGATGACAATCCAGAATCGTCCATTTCGATCACTTCCTCCGAAAATACGCCGGGAATGGTGCTCGAGTATGCATCGCCAGTCAGCATCAGGAGAGTCTCGCTCCTTACTAACGGCAACGCGAAAGGCAGATTTGACTTTTATTTGCTCGCAACGCTGGACAGCAAACAACCTGTAGCTTGGAATTAAAAATCAGAATACCTTCAGGTCGCGAACCCAATCCCGGATGGCTCTCTGTCACCCGCAGAGATCGATCTTACCGGCATGGATCCAACGGCGACTGTGATTCTTGATGGGACATTTTCCCGGAGCAGTATCGATTTTCCCTCAACGATTACCGGTTACCTGCTTGTGCAGTGGACACCTGCCGACGGGACCAGCAGCGCAGAACTGAGCGAGATGAATTCATTCAGCTCGTCCTCGCTCAACACCTATGAGGTCATGTCAGACATTCCGGCTGTCGGCGAACTCTTCGAAAGCAAAGGCGATCAGTCGAAGGACGGAAAAGCATTTGCAGATTTCAAGGGCGGCAAAGAAATGCTTCCACCGGCCGTCGGAGAGCGCTTGCCGTCCAAGATCCCGTTCGTCCCGGGTTCTCTGGGAGCGCCGGTGATACTAAATAAAATAACTTTGAGATGCCGACCAAACCTTAAGCCCGTAAGCGAAGCGACCCTCGAACAAAAAAGGCGCGAAAGCCAAAATCCGCGCTTTTTTTATGGCGGTCATCAAATTGCGCGAATTGACAAGGCTTTTTCGTGGTGATGACATCACTCCATGAATGGCTCCGGTTCGCTCATTATTTTCGGGGCGCTCAGCACCGTCGCTTTTTTGACCTGCTGCAATACTCTGGCAAATCGCCGCGATTAGTTTCACCCAATCGCGCGAAGGGTCCATACTCGGAAATGGTGGATGGTATGCGCGGCGAGAAAATAATGCGCTACGAGAAGGGCCGGTATCGGATGGTTACCGTGCGCCGCGAAACGAAGAACAAAACGCTGAACCGGATGCGTCGATGACTGGCATAGCAGCTTCAAAGGTGCATTAGCTCGCGCTGCCACGGCATAAGATTATCTAAACCGCCGTCCGGATCGAAAACTAGCTTTTCAAGCGTTGCCTTTGGCGCGATGAGCGATGGATCCAGCTTGATGCTCGCCGCCACCTTGTCCCGGTGGAATTTCAAATCCTTCAGTCTTGCAAGTTGCTCGCTCGAGGCTTTGACGCGCGCTCTTCGTTCTGTCTTCGGCCACTCGGATTCTGGGACTTCTTGCGCATTTCTTGAAGCGCGCCGGAAGCGTCTCGCACGTGATGAGGACATTTTCGAGAATGTTACGACTTCGTTTCCAGCAACCCTCACGGCCGCCTCCAGCAACTGCTCATTATGTAGAATGTGAAATGCCGGACGATCGGCCTCACGAGCCTCTTCGTCCCGCCATTTCCAAAGCTCCCGTAAAACGGCGGACTCCTTTCCACTCAATCTCGAACTACCAGAAATCCTCCAAAGTTTCTCCGGATCCCGAAAGCGGGAGATTTGCGCTTGGGCAACAGCGCGGTCGCACGACTGCCCGAACCACGAAATCCGCCCAAGCTGTCTCAGTTCGTCTTCGAGGCGCTCCGCCAGGTCGGAAAGATAACGGGTATCGTTAATTGCATATTCCAGCATCTTTGGGGGAAGGGGACGTTGCGCCCAATTTGCCTTTTGAGGACCCTTCGAGAGTCGCACGTCAAAGAATTCGCCGATTAGCGCCGACAGACTGAACTCGGTCCTGCCCGTCAGCCTAGCAGCGATCATCGTATCGAAGACTTTCGTCGGAACGGGACAACCAACCCGACGCAACAGTCGTAAGTCGTAGTCCGCGCCGTGGAATATGATTTCTCTCGTAGTCAGACGGTCAAAAAATGTCTCGAGTGAGACGTCAGCCAGCGGATCAATTAAAAAATTATTGGCCGGCAAGCTGATCTGAATAAGACAGAGCTTCTCGAAGTAGCAGTGCATACTGTCCGCCTCTGTATCGACTGCAACACGCCCCCTCACTTCGAGAAGCGGAGTCATCTGGTCAAGCGCCGCCTGATCGAAAATCAACTTCATCGCAAACCGGCCAGCAACAATTCGGCGTTTGTTCTTGTAGCGTTGAGGTTACGCACAAGAACTTCCATTGCCTCAACGGGCGGCAGCGCGGCCAATTGCTTTCTGAGAACGTTTATCCGCTGGATCTCATCCGGATGATATAACTTCTCCTCACGTCGGGTCCCGGAGTTCAGTACATGAATGCCGGGATAGATCCGCTTCTCGACGATACTGCGGTCCAGATGGAGTTCCATGTTCCCAGTCCCCTTAAATTCTTCGAAAATTACATCATCCATCCGGCTCTGAGTTTCGATGAGCGCGGTCGCGATGATGGTCAAGCTCCCTCCCTCTTCAACATTTCTCGCGGCTCCGAAGAACCTTTTTGGTTTCAGCAACGCTTTGGCTTCCACACCACCCGACATGATCCGGCCTTTCGCCGGCTGCATGGCATTGTATCCCCGGGCAAGTCTAGTGATGCTATCCAGGAGGATTACAACGTTTTGCCGCAATTCGACGAGCCGCTTAGCGCGCTCGCTAACTAGTTCGGCAACCTGAATATGCCGCGCCGGAGATTCGTCGAAAGTAGAACTGTACACGTCAGCATCCACGCTTCGCATCAAATCGGTCACTTCCTCCGGCCGCTCGTCAATTAGCAAGAGAATTACGTGCATCTCCGGAGAACCCGCACGGATCGCCCTGGCGATCTCTTTCATCAAAATGGTTTTTCCTACCCTCGGCGGCGCCACGATCAACGCACGCTGACCCCGTCCCAAAGGCGTGATGAGATCCACAGCTCGCGCGCTGATAGACTGAGTCACCGGGTTCTCGAGCAAAATCCGTTCGTCCGGAAACATGGGAGTCAGATTGTCGAAGGGAGTAGGCTCTACCCACTCCGAAACAGGTTTGCCTTCGATCTCCAGGACCTTGTCCGCGGTCATGTATTTCTCCCGGTCTCGAGGTGGGCGCAGCGTTACTTTCAATCGATTCCCCGCTCTGATTCCGAGCCCCTTCACGATACTGCCACCAACATAGACATCCTCCGGAAACGGCTTGAAGTTGTACCTTGGATAGCGCAGGAGACCAGAATAGTCGGCGGTAAGATCGAGAATTCCATCAGCAACCACACGAGCGCCGCGGATGCAATACATTCGAAGGAGGTCTGCCGTCAACTGGTGACGTGTCCGATCCGGATTCACTCGAAGCCCACCATCACGCACCCTCTTCATGAGTTCGGAGGTCAAGAGGTTATGCAACTCGTCCACGAAAACCTCTTCTGGGATTTCAATCTCTTCCGTTGGCAGCTCAGACATCTTCTCGCTATCCATATACACCATTCAAATGATGCGACAGAACTCGCACCTGTTCATATAATCGCACGATTGGACAATCCGTCCATAACACGTGTTGACTCCGAAGAATCTTTGAATTCTGCGAGTCCTGGCTTGCAATGATCAACTCGGCAGTCTCTTTCGCAATCCCCCTGATACCACAAAGCCGTTCCACTTGCGTATGCAATGAACAGGCCGTGACAACAATGGCGTCCATTACGGCGTCCGCTCCAGTTTCGAATAGTAGCGGGATTTCGAGCAGGAGCCACCGCGGAATCCCTCCACTCCGCGTCTTATCCAGTAGGGCTGTCCATTCGCTGCGAACACTGGGATGAAGAATCGCTTCAAGTTTTGCACGGGCGCTCGCATCGCGGAACACAACCTCTCTAAGAGCAGATCGGTTCACGCTCCCATCGGATCTTCTCAGTTGATTTCCAAACGTCCGGAAGATTTCGAGCATTACCGTTTTATCTGTTGTCAACAGCCGCCGCACGCAGTCGTCTGCACTGAACGCCTTCGCAGAGAGTGTCGCCGCCAGATAATCCATCGCGACGGACTTACCCGTCGCGATGCTGCCAGTGACTCCGAGAACTGGCACCTTCAGGAAAAGATGTAGATACGCTCAATCACAGCCATTCTAGTGAAAGCTACTTCTTGAAAAGAGGAACTTCCGGAAGGACGGGAGGCGAGAGCTCCGGCGAGGGAATTCTCTCGATCGTTTCTTCCTCCTCTTCAATAAAATTGACGCGTTCGCCAGCGGGATTGATCAGTTTTGCAGATACGAATATGATCAGGTTCCGTTTCAGGTGCTGGTCGACATTCGAACGGAACAGTTGACCTACGAGGGGAATATCGCCAAGCAGCGGAACCTTATCTTCCACCTGCTGGATATCCTCCCGGATAAGGCCGCCCAGAACAACGGTCTGCCCGTCCCAGATGCTGACGCTTGTGGTAACCTTGCGCGTACTGAACACCGGCTGATTAATTACGTTCTCGGTAAGCACAACTGGCGTACCAAACCCAAGAATGTTTGTCACCGATGTCTGAATCGGACTTCCGTAGTTTATGAAACCCTCAAACTCAACCACCTGCGGCACCAAATTCAGGTCGATCGTGTATCCATCGGGCCCAACAACGGGTTCCACCTCCAAGGTTACACCCGTATTGCGCGTCTCGAACGCTGTCGGCGTAGTGGGAGTTACCGGGAACGCACCTGAGCCGCCTCCAGATATGACTTGACCGTCAGACGTCGCGCCGAATGTCTGCGGGATTTGGGGCGGTTCAAATGCTGTCGGGTAAGGAAATTCGCGAATGATTTCAATCACGGCCCGCTGGCCACTTCGTGTTGTCACACGCGGTGATGAGAGAAGGTCAACACCCTTCTTCTGATCCAGCGCACGAATCACGAGCTGGAACGCTGGATCCGTAAACACACCCGCAATCCCAAATACTCCCGGCGCAACAGTTGTCCCGGCGCCTCCGAACAGAAGGGCATCGATGGCATTCGCACTGATCCCAAAACCTCCCGACCGTAATCCCGACGTGACCGGGGTCTGCCCGATCGGAGTTTGCGTTGCGGGATTGACGAACGGATAATTGGACGCATTCGCCGCAGGAGGCAATCCACCACTCGCGAAAACCGCTTCCGACCCCGGGACATTGAAGGCTCCCAGCAGCCAGTCGAAACTGAGTTCTTTTAAGTTGCTCTGAGTGATTTCGACAAATTTAGCCTCGATCTCCACCTGGGTCGGCGGAGCTCCAACCATTGCTTCAACGATGGTGTCAACGAGATCAAGGTTTTCCTGGGTGTTTCGCACTATCAAGCGGCTGGATGCCGGAAGAAACTGAGCGCTCGCGCCTGTCGGAAATATCACACCGCTGTTCTCAAGAATCTCTCGAGCCGTCTGCGTTTTGGAGATGCCGCTTCCGCCGCGCGTCGCATCCGGCGGAACTCCTGCACCGTTTTCCGCCGCACCAGCCGGCGACGCTGCGTTACTCAGGAACGATGGAGGAACACGATATTCTTTCGTGATCAAAACATCCGTTGGTTCGGATAGGGGAACAATCGAAACGGCATACGGATCGACTTTGACCTTTAGATTGGCGAGATTTGCGATGTATCGAAGGGCTTCAGAGAGCGGAATATTGCTAAGTGACAGCGTGATCCTTGGCTCTACAGAATCCGCAAATCCGGCGCCGCTGTTCAAATCAGAACCGGCGGCGGGCTCAGGTTCCAACCCGGGAATCGCAGGCTCAACCGGAGCTGCAGGTGCCGGGCCAGCTCCACTCGAGCCGGAGGGTTCGAGCTTTAGGACGATGTTGACACCCCTTTTTGAAGGATCGCTCTCTGGATCTAACTCATATGCCTTCTGTTTCAGGAAATCGATCGATTCCCGGACTGTAGCGTCGCGGAACTGAATCTGCGGAATGATAATTCGATTCAGTTTAGCGATCATTTCGTCATTGTTACGCTGCCTGATCTCGTCCTGCCTGATAATTCCGGTACCGCCTACATCGAATTTTCGCACTGGGGTATCCCATGCCTTGTCCGCTTCCCACAGCATCTTGGCACGTGTCCGGTTGTAACCATCAATGGCATATTCGGATTGCCGCTCGTGAACCTGCTCCTGCCCTTTGCGGGCGGCAATGTTGTATGGATCGATGTTCAGCACTTGATCATAGCGCTTCAAGGCTAGATCGTAGCGCCCTGTATCGTAATAACCTTTCGCCTCGAGTAACAGCTGCTTGACCTCCTCTACCTTCCCGACGAAACGTGGAGTAATCGTCCGGTTGAAATATTCGGGGTCCTCAAGACGTGCAAGCAACTTGACCGCCTGCGTGCAGTCTGGGACGTACCGGTCCTGAAGTATCAATTTTGCATAGGCCTCCGCATCCTCGAAGCGACCTTCAGCGACACGCTGCTCCGCCAACTTTACGCCACCAATACAGAATCCATCCGCAGCGTCTGCCCGAAGCTCCCCAGTTTGAGGCGATTCCGGAAGCAAATCGAGAGCCAGACGAAACTGAGCAAATGCTACTTCATAATCCTTCTCCGCGAGCGCATCATCCCCGGCGCGCACCGCTTCCTCGGCACGTAAGTAATACTCCTGCCGGCGAATGATCTCCCGCTCTGCGGACGAATTAATGGAAGTCGAGTAATAACTGTCGTAGGAGCCACACTCCGCCGGCGGAGCGACGAAAATCGCGAGCGAAGCACAGAGGGAGACTTTGAGCGGCTTGTTCATAGGGCGATCCGAAGTGGTTGGAAAAACTCGGCATGGATACCGAATCCAAAAAGCCGTTGTAAAGACTTCTAATAGCGGAGTTCCGCCGCAATTCACATCTCACGATCTCCTGTCCACTATTCGCGCGTTGCGAAATTGTCATAATCTATTCAATTAGAGGAACTTGATGTTTTTCCCCGGTACGGATATCTTCTATGATAGCCTTGGTATTCGTAATCTCAATCAATTCGAAAATTCTCTTTTCGTCGGGCTTCAATCTGAAAGTTTTCCTCTGCCGAACCGCGAATTCGCTACCATCCCAAAGATATTTGAACAGTCCGAAAGAATCGGGTGAGTGCGCGATCTGCTCCAGAACCAAAACAATCCTGCTGCCGTCTTCGATATTCTCGACCGTTAACTCCGAAACGTCTTTAATTAAACCGAAAGGTGCAGTCTGAGTTTTCTTTTCGAATCCGACAATTCTGAAATCCGTCCCGACAATGTGGTCGCCCATACTCAAGAACTGCGTCGGTTGCCGGAGATCTAGCATGTTTAACTGAAACGTGAGTGACTCAGAAGCCTCAGGATTTCCAGTATAGGCGCTAAAGATAAGGCGGAACCTTCGCCGGAGATATCGCTTCAGTCGTAATTTTGTCCAGTAAGCCGGATGCGCTTCCTCGTCGATTGGACTGGTCCGTGCATGGAATTCCTCAAGCACAGAAAACCCATCTGAGTCCATGTCCTGTTCCTTGAGTGTTGTATCGAGAACGTCTAAGCCATATTGCTCTAACCACTCATTGGTGATCGGCGCGTGAAAGTTGCCCGCATGCGGCTTAACCAACCGACCATCTTGCTCGATGTATCGCTCCGCCGAAAAAAGGCTTTGCTCGGTGAATTCGGTCCAAACTTCGGGAGCTTCAATTATTTCGAAAGCTTCCATGAGTTCGGCGACATCAACCGCCTCAACCTTCGCGTTTCTCGACATCTGGGCGCTCACCCCCTTTAAAGTCTTATGAAAATTCAGCGTCCGATAAACTTGGAAAACGCTACAAGCCAACAATGCGAGTGCAACGAACAGGAGCGAAAATTTTTCGAAGTTTTCTTTTACCCAGATCATCCCCCGCCGCTTTCAGCTGAATTTGCATTGGGATCCACAAAGTCGACGATCTGGATTCGCAACCTCACGATCAACTTTTCATCTCCCACGATCAATTGAATTCTTTGCTTGGGAAAAGAGTCGTCCTTCAACGAATCAGACGGAACTCCGCGCGGAGGACCAGCGAGCTCTTCATTCGCGACGTTCAACAAATCAACTATATAATATTGTCGCGGTGTTGACGAGACCCTATTCAATACGCGACGAAAAGCCAATTGCGTTGCGGTAAATCCGATCTGAAATGAATGACGCGTCAGAAGTGGCACGCTGCTGCGCTCCTGGTTATCTACTCTTAATCGGCCTTTTGCCTTCGGTATAGAGTCAACTTTCGCATCGCCAGCTTGCGAGCGGGGATTGCGGTCCACTTCTACGATTTTGTCAACGCGATTATCGAAGAGTGCACAAACCACGAGCTTTATCGCTTCCAACTCACGTCCAAGAGAACTTGCCGTATGACTCGCAGGAAGCGTATCCCGATACTGCTGGAAACCGAGATAAAAGTCTTGCGGTAGGCTCGTACCTTTCGCTGCCGCCAGTTTTGCGACTTCCGAAACTGTCTTACGCAACTCATCCTGGAATTGTTCAGGCGTCAACGAAATCAGTGGTACCTCGATCGAGGCCAACTTGCTTTGGAGTTTTTCAATCCGATCAGCCAACGCATTGCGCTTGTTTTCCTCCATTTTCAAGCTGTCCGAATCCGGATAAGGCCTGAGCGACTGTAGTCGGTCCAGTTCACGAGCCTGCGTTCCATACTCTTCTGCGATCCTCGAATACGATCCGTATGCGTCGTAAAGAAGATATCCCAGCACAAGCAATCCGGAAATCATGAGTGGAAGGAACCCGGCGAGCAGACCGTTACCACGCACCCACTTCATTTCGCAAAATCGAACGGTGGTTTCTTCAGCTTCAACCGAAACTCAAAGTCGTAGGCCCATTCGGTGAACGTGGGCATTTGACGCAGCGGATTTACTATGTTTTTCCTCTCCATGTCGATATCAAACAGCGGCGACTCTTTCAGGTTATTTAAGTATTCATCTACAACTGCCGCCTGACGTTCATTGTCGAGATACAAGCCCTTCAATTGGAGCCCGAGAAAAATCTCTTGCTCCTCTTCCGCCCTTGCACCCGAATGCGGCGGTGTCGACCAACCTTTATTTGTCGATGTATCGAAGCCCCCCAGCAGTGGAGTGAACTCCCCTCCCGGAGTCAGAAATCCGACCTCGAGACTCGTAATCCACAAATTATCCATCGGCAACCTTGCATTCATATCGTCAAGCACCCTCAGCCAATAACCACGCTGCCTCACGGCCTCGGTCAGGGCTTGCGCCCGCTTTTCCAGGTTTTCGATATCTTTGCGAACATTTTTCTGCTTCGTCTCAAGGGACTGGAGTCGCCTTATCTCCGGTTTAAGTTCTCCCGCCAAAACCTCACTTCCAATTGACGCAGCCCGAAGGAAATAGAGCCACCAACCCGCGAGGATCAGCAGAACAGAAATTCCTGCGAGAAGAAGATACGGCTGACGCGCCCTCAGCTTGCGCGTACCGACTACATTGGAAGGCAGCAAGTTAAGCTCCACCGGGCACACGTAGGTGCTTCGAAGAGCTAGCCCGACTAGTTCACCGAGAAGGTGAGCACGTGAGCCAACTTCCTCAGCATCGATTGCACTGGATATCGAGACCTTGCGAAGTGGATTGAAATAATCGGTCGGAGTGGCGAGCTTCTGCTGGAAAAACTCCCGCATATGTGGCATTTTCGCCGTTCCACCGGAGAGATAAACCCGAGCTGGCTGCAAACCCGCTTGCTGCACTCGGAAATAACTGATTGACCGCATAATCTCCGCATGAAGACGCGTCATCGTATTTCGAACCATCTTCGAAACTCGAGCCACCGGATCCGACGGCTCTGGGCATGACCGCTCAAGAGTCACAAAGCCATCCTGAATTTTTCTCCGTTCCGCAGCTTCAAAAGCTTCTTCGAACTCTTTTGCAATGGCAGCTGAGATCGTGCTTCCCCCCATAGGGATGCTTCGACTGAAGAACTTGCCCTCATTGAGAAAAATTAGATTCGTCGTCCGAGCACCAATATCAATCAACAAAGAACAACCGGTGAGATCGCTGTAATTATATCGGAACGCATTGTAAAGCGCCATCGGCGCCACATCGACGACGCTAGTCACGAAACCCGCATCTTCTACAGATTCATTAATCTCATTGAGCAGATCCTCTTTGATCGCGACAAAAACAACTTCAATCTCACCCGCTTCTCCATTACCAATAAGCTGATAATCCCACACAACCTCATTGATTGGGAAAGGAACGTTTTGCTGAGCTTCAAAACGGACGATCTGTTGTACCTGCTGTGCTGCGACGAACGGCAGCCTTACAAAGCGCGTAAAGACAGACTGCGCAGAGATCGCATAGTTAACCTTTCCTCCTTTGATTCCCATTCGCGACCGCATTTCTTCGATCGCAATTCCCGTCTGGTTCAATCTCGTCGGATCCGCAGCGGGATCTGCGAGCAACTCGACCCATTCCAGCGCAGCCAGAACTAAACCACCATCTGCTCCTGTCCGGAACTCGGCCAAAGCAACGTTTTGCATACCGAGATCAAGACTGAGGATCTTTGCGGGTGCTGCCATGGTTCTCGCTCAAGAAGAAGAGCGAACATGAAGCCGCTCACTGACCCGGCTTTATCTCCATGTAACGATCCCAATAAAGGGGTGCAAAGGGGGTCTTGTTCTTGTCAACGATCATCCCTTGAACCTGTTTCATCTTTTGAAACCAAAGGGGATCTCTCGCGGGCTTCCAGCTTTTCTGCGCCACCAATTGCCCTTCATTCAGAATCTGCACAGCAATATTCTCGATCGCACCTGAAGTGAAACTCTTCCCACCAAGCAGACGGTTAATCGTGTTCGGTGTTAGATACATTACAGAATAAAGTTCATTACCGGCGGGAATGTTTACATGCGTCACTTCACCTACGAGAAGCTTACCAGCAAATAGGATATAGTAACGAAACGTCAACTCATCAGTAAAAGCGGGCTGTGCTTCAAACTTCACATCGACCTCGAGCCATTTCTGAGCGTTTGGAGTCCGCTTTTGCGTAGCGAGACTAAAGTTGTATTTCGGAGTCTTGTTGACCAGCGGTTCAATTTCAGAAATGGAGAAGTCTTGAGCTTGCGCAATTGCCGAATTTGCAAGCGCGAGAAAGACTAAGGAAGGAAGCAATCGTTTCATGTTTGAGAGGTCGATATGCAGGAACTGCATCGCGTGAACCTCACCCCAGGCGATGCACGATTCCGCTACTGAACCCTAGCTCAACCGAGAACGAAAAAATTCGACGGTTTCTCGAATACCGTCTTCGAAGGAGACCTTCGGCTCCCAATCCAACACTTCCTTAGCCCGTGAAATGTCCGGACGGCGAACCTTCGGATCGTCGGTTGGTAATGGCCGGTATTCGATGCCCGACTTCGTGCCGGTGATTCTGACAATCGCTTCAGCAAATTCCTTAATCGTCATCTCTCCCGGATTCCCAATGTTTACGGGTTCGTGAAAATCACTGTTCGCAAGCCGGAAAATTCCATCGATGAGATCACTCACATAACAGAAGCTGCGCGTCTGGCTGCCGTCTCCGAAAATTGTGAGCGGTTTCCCCGTCAAAGCCTGTCCAATGAATGCCGGCACCACCCGACCATCCTCAAGACGCATCCGGGGACCATACGTATTGAAGATGCGCACGATCTTTGTATCCACGTTGTGGAAGCGATGGTATGCCATGGTCATCGCTTCCGCGAATCTCTTCGCTTCGTCGTAGCATCCGCGGGGGCCGATCGGATTGACGTTGCCCCAATAGGATTCCTTCTGCGGATGTTCAATGGGATCCCCATAGCACTCTGAAGTTGAAGCGATCAGAAATTTCGCCTTCTTGTGTCGCGCAAGCCCCAATGTGTTGTGAGTGCCAAGCGCTCCCACTTTCAACGTTGGGATGGGATGCTCAAGATAATCGATTGGACTGGCGGGCGAAGCAAAATGGAACACGAAATCCACATGATCCGGTAGAAACAAGTAATTCGTGACGTCCTGCTTGAAGAATTTGAACCGTTCGTTACCAGCCAAGTGCTCGATATTCGCCGCGTTTCCTGTGATGAAATTATCGATTCCGATCACGCGATGCCCCTCCGCAAGAAGGCGGTCTGTAAGGTGCGATCCAAGAAACCCTGCGGCCCCTGTAACAAGCGAAGTGGGAATATCTGATGCCATGCGCGGCTGTTTTAGTAAGTAACGCTTTGATTTTCCACCAGAAAGTTCGAGACGGCACCCAAACGGGTTCTACACCCCGAGAGCAACTTCTGGAACGCCTTTCGCCAGAATTCTCAACGGCAGACGCAGACACCGTTTCTCATGTAATCGGGTTCCAACTTCTCCCACATTCCCAAAGTGCCCGAAACTCGCCTTCGAACATCTGCTTTCACCTACAGATAAAGCCGCGCTGGGTACTTGGTCGACACCTCTGTGCGACGGGCGAACGGCTGCTATTTCAGACTCGCGAAAGCCACCTCTGCACCTCTCATGCGAGATAGCCACAAGGGTCTTGCGCAACATCTATCGCAGTGTTTCCTCCGATTCCCTTTGGTTCAAACGGCCAATGCAGCAAAAGTAAAAAAAGACTGTCCAAAATTGACGATTGGCATAATTGGAAATTCAACCAATTTTTTACCTGGAACTTCCAGGAGCCGTCGGGATTCAACATCATTAAACGGAAACTTTCATTCCGAAAGGACCAAATCTGCGCGAAAACTAAACGCACGTGAGAGGGCCATCATCGATGATCTACTGCAATTGCAGATTGATTTCTTGTTTCAGCCCGACCATCAATGACTATTTTGGAGGGCTGGACGAAAGTGCCACCGCAGTAGCATGTCCAGACGATGACAAAATTATGTTTTTGCGACAGACAAGAGACTCGCTTGCGCATCGTCCGAACGTCGTCGGCATCATCGATTCGCCACGTGCGCTCTCGATCGCACAGGCGCTCGACCCGGATGATGTCGATATCCTCGAGCTGCGTGTAGACATGTTTGTCTCCAAGCAGGATAAGCTTCTCAAGGGAATTGAGGATCTCTCACACCCCCTCCTCGTCACGGTGAGACATCCTCAGGAAGGCGGGGCAAACAGCCTGAATGCCGCCGCCCGACGCGAACTCTTCTCTCGTTTTCTCCCCTACGCGTCGCTTGTCGACATCGAGTTACGCTCGCTGGAATCGCTCAGTGACATCATCTCCAAAGCCAGGGCGGAAGACGTAAAGCTTGTATACTCATACCACAATTTCCAGTCGACACCATCTCATGCAAGACTATACGAGTTGGCTCGGCGCGCACTTCTCGCGGAAGCTGACGTCTGTAAGCTCGCGGTTCTGACAAACACTCCAGTTGATCTTGCTCTGCTGCTCACCTTTCTCAGTAAACAGAAACGCATCCATCTCAGTTTGATGGGGATGGGCAGATTCGGGAAGATTTCCCGCCTTGTACTTGCTCAGGCGGGTTCGGTTCTGAATTACGGCTACCTCGAGAAACCCAATGTCTCCGGACAATGGCCCGCAAAGGAACTTAAGACGAGGATCTCGGAGGTGATTTCTGCTTAACCAAACTGAACACACCCCCCTGCGAAAGCGTCTCCCGTGCGCTACGCCGCCAAAAAGAGACTTTCAGTTCTTCGTGGCAGGGTTATGGAGCACGCGCATCAGCGCCGAATAAATCTCACTGGGCCCCAACCCCTTGCTTACGTAGCCATTCGCTCCGGCAAAGCGCGCTGCCTGCATCATCTCCTCATCGTACCCCAAGCCGGTGAAGATGATAATTGGAAGTTCCGCATGCGTCTGTCGAATAACGGAAATAAGGGAGAGACCATCGATTTTCGGCATTCCGATGTCGAGAACGGCTGCGTCGCATTCGTTGGTCTCCAACCATGCTTCAACCTTGGATGCGTCTGTGAGTGACGACGCCGTATGTCCCTTTCCGCGTAAGTAGGTCACCAGAAAGCGGTTCAAAAGTCGGTTATCATCGACAACGAGGAAATTCATAAGCGTGGTGCAGGCTACGTTCTACGAGACCGGAAAAAAGCATTGAGTATGCCATTGGAGTCATCACAACCTCCGCAATAAAGGTGGTTTGCGGTCATGATCCTTATAAATCAACTCACGTATGTTCATCATGCAACGACGAAGATCGATACCGGATCCGGAAATAACCCTGAAAAAAAAACCCCCGGAAACGAGCCTGCCACCACCGACCCAAGCACTTTGCTCACCATGCAGATCCGAATGAATTTTGCTCGCCAGTTCCTCGGGATGGTCGACTCCGACTGAAACGACACTCGCAATGTAGAGAATAGGGAACTTCCGACGCAAAAGCCTAAGTTGGGGGGTGTTGGATGAAAAAAAGGATCTCTCGCGCATGATTAACTGGTCGTCGAAAAACACATCCGTCGCCCAGTGAATCGATTCAAATTGAAAGATCTCGCCGGATGCGACCCGGCCGGGAGCAAACGATTCAATGAGCAAAATAACACCCCCCTTTTCCAGATCAATCCGGGTTTGCTGCGAATACCGCGCACCGCTCTGAGGAATAAGAGTTTCGGGAAACACTTCCAGAAATCCGTTGCGCCTCACTGTGAAAAGCTGGCTTAGCGTAGCCGATCCTTCACCGGCACGATGGATTCGGGATGCGCTTGGGCTTGTGAGAAGCATCCTCGCGCCGGACTCGACTTCCACCCGGCATCGCACTGCATCCCCGGAGAAGAGCCCGGCCGTCGGATTAACTGCGTTTACCAGCAGCGTGTCCTCCTCGAGGTAGGGTTTGCTGAGATGCATCGGAGCACGAAAATGTTGACGCCGCAGGCAGGTGAGACCGCGAGAATCGAGTTCTGCAAGGATGTCAAGGTTACCCTTCACACAAACAAATACTCACGACGTAGCCACGCTAGGATCGCGTCCTTGCCCTTCTCGCTCCTGAGGTCCGCGAAAATGTGCGGTTTCTCGCAACGCATTCTTTTCGCATCCCGATCCATCACTGCGAGATCAGCACCGACAAGAGGAGCCAGATCAGTCTTGTTAATCAGCAGCAGGTCGCTATTTCGGATGGCCGGTCCACCCTTTCTAGGAATTTTGTCTCCCTCCGCCACGTCGATCACGTAAATAAATGCTTCCACAAGTTCAGGCGAAAATGTCGCAGACAGATTGTCGCCACCGCTTTCAATGAAGATCACCTGCAAGTCAGGGTGTCGTCGCCGTAACTCCGAGACCGCCTGCTGGTTCATGCTGGTATCATCACGAATTGCGGTATGAGGACATCCACCCGTTTCCACACCAATTACACGGTCCGCTGCCAGCGCCTTGTTCCTCACAAGGAATTCAGCGTCTTCGCGCGTATAGATATCATTTGTCACGACGCCGATGGAAAACTCGTCCCGCAGCCATTGGCAAAATCGCAGAACGAGCATCGTCTTGCCCGAGCCCACCGGGCCACCGATTCCGATTCGCACAGTTTTCATGGAACCGGATGTAAACTGGCATGCATTTGATCGCCAAGTCCGAGCATTGCTTACGAAATAAACAGCCGCTCGAAAGCGCGCGCGTGACGTCCCGATGCAATCTCCAGCAACGGATTGAATACACCCAAATTGTGACGATCGACCTCCATAGAACGTTCCACCACGCTCGCACATTCGGCAAGAACGTCATGCAGAACCCCTTGACATCCTTCCTGGCCGATTCGGATGAGCTTCAGCGCGGCGCTACACATTCCTGCCATGGACTGGTAGTAATAGGCTGTAAGCACCGCCTGAACGGGCATTGCCTTTCCTTGCAATCCCCAGACAACGATTTGGTGTTTCGATGTGTCGCGCGCCGAAAAGGCCTCCAGAAGGGGGTCTTCGCAGAGCTTACATAACATCCCGAGTCGACGCGTGCCTATTGCTGAGCTTGCTTCTCGCAGTTCCGGAGAAAGTTTCCAGGCATCCAATTCCTTATCAATCGAAAAAAGGACCTCCAGGTCCCCCTCGCGCGCCGCATCCCACGCCAGTCTCAAAAATGGCAGCTCGAAGCCTTCAAGTGCCGGCGCGATCTGTTCTTTCAGAAATTGCGCAAGCGTCTCTGCATCCCGGACCACCCCGAGCCGAACAACTTCCTCGAGACCGAGCGAATGCGCGTAAGCGCCTGTGGGAAACATCGGATCGCTCAATTGCAACAACCGCGGAAGCCATTCTGAGATAGCATTGGTCAAGGTCAGTGGTGGTGTCCTTCGCCCGCAATGGGTTTGAATACCGCATTCATCGCTTTGAAGCGAAACCCCTCCCTTTTGAACATCTGCCGAATGGCGGCATCGTCGGTCACACGAATCGCGTGCTCAGTAATCTCGACGACGAAATGCAGGTTTCCAAGCATCCATCCCAGCCGTGCCGCCTCTTTCAAATCCGCGATTCCAACTTCAATTACTGCTTCCGGTAATTGCCGGACCACGTAAACATTTTCACCCGAGGCATGCACAACCGAACCGTCCCGAAGCGGTTCCTCAAGATCGAAGCCAAAATCCGTTCCGTCGGCCGCGACGCAGCGCCAACGTCTTTTCGCCAACGTTCCCCGAGCAACCTGCAACGGTACTGACCCGGTTTCGGCAATGTTGAGCGCTTTGCGAACAATGATCATTACGGAAGGCTCTCGCCCCGGATCAGGTCCTCATAAGTTTGGCGCTCGCGGATCAGCGAGGCTTTCCCCCCAGATACCAGCACTTCGGCCGGCATCGGCCTCGAATTATAGTTCGACGCCATCGTAAACCCATACGCTCCAGCACTCATAAGCGCGACAAAATCCCCCTCCCTGAGTTTCGGCACCTCGCGATTCTGCGCGAAAAAGTCACCACTCTCACAGATTGGACCAACCAGATCGATTTTCTCCATTTCGTCGTCCTCCGGTTGCCGCACCGGGACGATTTCATGAAATCCTTCATAGAGAGCTGGACGTATCAGGTCGTTCATTCCCGCATCCACTATCGCAAACGTTTTCGAAGGCGTCCGCTTTTCATAAAGCACTTTCGTGACAAGAATTCCCGCGTTGCCAACCATGAAACGACCAGGCTCAAGGAGAATCCGCAGTGCCAGTTTTTTCAGAACTGGTACGATCGCATTCGCGTACCTCTCGATGGTGAGCGTATCTCCGTCTTTTTCATCCCACCATTCCTGTTGACCGCTGGCGAGCGACGGGCTGTACACGATTCCCATCCCACCGCCGATGGAAAAATACTCAATCCCATATTGCGCCTGAAGTTCTTCTGCCACCGGTGCAATTTTATCGACCGCCTTGGCGAATGGCCCCGCCGTGGTGATCTGCGAACCAATGTGCATCTGCAGCCCTCGTATTCGGATATTCGGAAGTCTCGAAGCCTCCTCGTAGGCCTCAATAATCCGATCGAATCCAATCCCGAACTTATTCTCCTTCTTTCCTGTTGCTATGTATTTGTGCGTGCTCGCCTCGATGTCGGGATTCACACGCAGGGCAATAGGTGCCCGAACATTCATATCCTTAGCAACTGCATTGATTGCAGTGAGCTCACTCTCCGATTCCACATTGAATCCGAGAATTTCGCGCTGCAGCGCAAACCGGATTTCGTCGGCGGTCTTGCCGACCCCAGCAAATGTGCAAAGCGTCGGATTGCCGCGTGCCCTGATGACACGAAACAGCTCACCGCCAGAGACAATATCGAATCCAGCCCCCTTACTCGCCAATAAATTGAGAATCGCGATATTGGAGTTCGCCTTCACCGCGTAGCAAATCTCGTGATTGATTCCTGCGAGCCCGGCGTCGAGCCGGATGAAATGATCGACAATCGTGCCAGCGCTGTAGATGTAACACGGCGTGCCTGCCTCCTTAGCGATCTGACGCACGCTCACGTCCTCGCAGAATAGCTCGCCGTCCTGATAATGAAACGAATGCATGTAAGCGGCTCGAAAAAGTTGCGAAACCCTATTACCTATTCCGATTCCGCCAACTCTTTACAGCTTTTCACATCGAGTTTTCCGGAACCCAGAACCGGGATCTCCTCGACCTTGCGGACCTTCTTTGGAATCCAAAGGCTGGGCACTCCTGCATCGAGCAGC
This sequence comes from uncultured Verrucomicrobiae bacterium, assembly GCA_963805815.1. Taxonomy (GTDB): domain Bacteria; phylum Verrucomicrobiota; class Verrucomicrobiia; order Chthoniobacterales; family Chthoniobacteraceae; genus CAWDWA01. The sequence continues at coordinate 168,371 of CAWDWA010000017.1, read as the reverse complement.
TTCTTCCTCAGACTGCTCAGCTCGATCTCCTCCTTTGCGAGGAGCACGATCGCTTCACCCTTTGACTCATCGGGAATCCCAACGACGGCAACAACTCGGTCGTCCAGCTTATCAAATCCAAGCGCTTGGCAAATTCGCGTTTCGAGCGTCTCGTGCGGCACCATCTCTCCTCCAATCTTCGAGAACCGCGAAAGACGGCCTTCTATATAAAGAAATCCGTCCTCGTCGAAACGGCCCAAATCGCCAGTCTTGAACCAGCCATTGTCCATCACCTCTGTGGTCTTCCCCGGCTCGTTCAGGTAGCCCTCGAATATGTTCGGTCCGCGCAGCCACAGCATGCCGCTTTCGTGCAGGCTAAGCGGCTCGCCAGTCTCCGGGTTCTTGATCCGCGCTGCGATGCCCGGCGCAAGTTTGCCGGTTGAACCAGGACGTTGTGCCGGTTGTATGGTGTCTGAGGGCCTGCGTTTGGGTGGATCGGGCAGATTCACGCTGACGACCGGCGCCGTTTCAGTCAGGCCGTAACCCTGCATGACATCCTTACCGAACTTCTCCTTGAATGCGATGCGCAGTTCTTCGGACAACTTTTCCGCCCCTGTCACGATGAGCTCAAGCGACTCGATCTGAGACGGTTCGGCCTTTTTCATGTAACCGCGCAGGAACGTCGGCGTTGCCAGCAGAAGCGTGATCTTGTTCTCCTTAATCAGCTGCGCATTTTTCGGGATATCAAGCGGATTAGGATAAGTTACAGCCCTGATGCCGAGAATCGCCGGATACCAGAGCGTGACGGTGCAGCCAAAGCTGTGGAAAAACGGCAAAGACGCGAGCACGGAGTCGTTCCGACCGAAATTCAGCATGGAACCGAACTGAGTCACATTCGCTAATATGTTCCGGTGACTAAGCACCACCCCCTTGGGTTCCCCCGAGCTGCCGCTGGTGAAAAGAATCGCCCCCTCGTTTCGGTCACCAACCTTGGGCAGGCGTAGAATGGCCGAAATCAACGAGGAAGGCAGCACTGCCACCAAGGCGCGCCACTTCACGATATCCGCCTTCTTTTTTGCAAGCAGTTCCTCGATTCGCATGAGATTTTCCGGCCACGGAAAGTTTTCAAGCCTCTGCTCGACAGGTCTTGCCGTGATAACGTCCACCAGATTCGCGATTCGAATCGCCGCTGCCGTTGCAGTAGCTCCTGCAGTGAAATTAAGGTTCACCGGCACTTTGCCTGCAAAGGTGACCCCGAGATTCGCAATGCTCGCCGCCCGACCCGGCGGCAGCACCACGGCGATACGCTTGTTTTGACAGGTGCGTCGGAGGTGACGCGCAAGAGCAATGGACGCCGCCAGCACGGTGCCGCGCGTCATCTTACTCCCGTCCATTCCGTCAATGATCGCGATATCGAACTGCCTTTGTCGCAGCCCCTTCACCGCTGCGCGCCCGAGATGTCCTTTAAGAAACGGCCGCTGCTCGTAGGCGTGATCGCCAAGTTCGAGCATGCGTTCGCGAACCAGAGCGATGCCGGCGTTCTCATGAGAAATTGGTTCTCCAAAAGAAACGGAAACGTGATAGGAAAGTTGCTTCGGTAACTTCGTGAAATAGCGTCCGTGGTAGAAGGAAAAGATGGAGCCCCAGAGGTTGTCCAGCCACACAGGCACGACGGGAGCCCCCGCATGGCGTGCAATCAACTCGAACCCACGACGCAACTTCAAAAGCGAACCAGTGCGAGAAAGTTCTCCCTCCGGAAACACGCAAACAACTTCCCCGCGGCGGATCTGTTCGGATGCACGAACGATCGCCTCCTTTGCATGGGAGGAAGACACCGGGATTGCCTCCAGCACTTCGAAGAGCGGATGCAACAGTCGTTCGTGATAAATCGACTCCTCCACCATGAACCGGATCGGACGTGGACATCCAATCTGTAGAACGATCGCATTGACCCAGGTCAGATGATTCGGAAGCAGCAGACACCCGCCTTCGGGCAGATTTTCCACCCCAAACGTGTGTACACGATAAACTAACTTTGCGATCGCCTCACCGAGGCGCAACAGGAGCGATTTTTCTGAATAGGAACCCGACATTTTCGTCGCACTATGTACGGAATTGAAGGAATGCTGCAACAATCGAGGCATTCTGTCGTAATCAGGAGTATTCTTCCCATTTCGGCCTTATTGCCGACCAACCCTCGTGATGCTACTCGTGACAATGCAGAAGTTTCGCGCGCTACTTCTCCCACTTCTCGCCTTCGTGCTTTCGCAAACGGCTCCTGCGCAGGATTACCAGGGACAACAACTTGTTAAGGCCAGCTTCATTGCGGACACCACCACTGTCGTTCCCGGGCAGAACTTCACATTGGGACTCCTTCTGAAAATGGCCACCGGATGGCACACCTACTGGGAATATTCCGGCGATGCCGGACTCGCCACCCGAATCAAATGGAAACTACCTGAGGGTTTTAGTGCAGGCCCCATTCAATGGCCCATTCCGGAAAAGCGGGTCGAGCCGAGCGATCTGATCACTTTCGGATACGGCGGGGAAATCATGCTGCTCGTCGACATCACAGCACCCTCCGAAATCAAAGTTCCGGAAATTACGATCCAGGGAGACGCTACATGGCTTGCATGCAAAGAGATCTGTATACCGGGAAGCGCGGAAGGCCTGAGCATCACTCTCCCCGTCGCAGATCGCTCCGAACCGGCGAATCTCGAACTCTTCAGGAAGTTCCGGTCACAGCTTCCCCGTGCCAACCCGCCATACAAAATCACATGGGATCTTACACCAAAAATGGCAACACTTCGCGTGAGCGACGTGGAGTTTGCGGATAGGCTCGAGTTTTTCCCGCTTCCCGGTGAGGAAATCATCGTAGGACATGTCAAAATCGAGCAGGGAGGTACTGACACTGATCGTTTATTACGCATTCCTGTTGAGAACGCACCGGAGTCCGGTCAATACACTCTTCCCGGAGTTCTCGTAAGACTCTCGCCGGATGAAGAGCACTCCACGCAGGGATGGCTCATCTCATCTGAGAAACCAAAACGGTCTGAGAGCGTCCTAACCAAGCACTCCGATCCTCCGAGCTTGGAGGACACTAACCGGGGTGGACTGCTTTTGAATCTGGCGCTCGGTTTCCTCGGCGGACTTATCCTGAACGTCATGCCATGCGTGCTGCCGGTTATCACATTAAAACTGCTGGGATTCGTAAAGCAGGCAGGCGAAAAACCCGCGAAAATCTTTCGAATCGGAATGAGTTTCGTTGCTGGCATCTTTGCGTGGTTCCTCGCAATTGCACTACTCGCGTCCGTGCTGCATCTCGGCGGCGGTCAACTTAATTGGGCGTTTCAATTTCAGAATCCCTATTTTGTCGTCGCCATGTCGGCGATCATCTTCGTGTTTTCGCTGAATCTCCTCGGCGTATATGAAATTGTGCTGCCGGGCGGCACCAGCTCAAAGGTTGTCGATCTTGCCTCCCGAGAAGGTTATGCGGGTGCGTTTCTTCATGGAGTCTTTGCTACACTGCTCGCGACTCCATGCCTCGCGCCGTTTCTCGGAGCGGCAGTAGGTTTCGCAGTCGCGCAACCGCCGCCCGTAATCTTCGCCGTGTTCATCGCGATCGCCTCCGGTATGAGTCTGCCTTTCGTGATTTTGTCGCTGCAGCCGCGATGGACGCGGTTTCTTCCAAAACCCGGTGCCTGGATGGAACGTGTGAAGCAGGCAATGGGCTTTCTGCTTATGGCTACGGTGCTCTGGTTCCTGTGGATCCTTGGAAGGCAGCGTGGCCCCGATGGCATGCTTTGGATCATTGCCTTCCTCCTGACGCTGGCAGTGGCTTGCTGGATTCTGGGAACGTTCTTAGGTCCAACGGCTTCGAGTAGATCGCGCGGCCTTGCGCTACTAGCGATCGCTATCGTTGCGGGTGGCGGCCTCTACTTTTTTGTAATAGTTCAATTCGCTTCCGCAAAGAACACACCGAAACAAGAGACGATCGAAAGTAACGGTATCGCGTGGGAACCTTTCAGCCCCGCAACGTTGAATGAGGCCATTCGAAACGGTCGCACCGTGTTTCTGGACTTCACGGCCGACTGGTGCCTGAATTGCAAGGCGAATGAACAGTTGATTCTGGAATCCGATCGGGTGCGAGAGGCGTTTAAAGATAACGACGTCCTTCCGATGAAAGCAGACTGGACAAACGGAGACCCGGAAATCACCAAGATGCTGCGAAGCTACGGCCGAGCGGGCGTTCCAACGTATGCTGTATATCGGAACGGCTCGAGCACGCCGGACTTACTGCCGGAAATCCTGACCCGCGAACGGGTCTTAGATGCTGTGACGAGCAATTCGCTCAGAGATAATTAGAAAAAATCATCCGCCCAATACCATTGCCCGAGTTCAACACGCACACATGAAGATTCATTCAATCATTGTCTCCGCTACGATCCTTTGCTTCACAGCAGCGCTGACCCACGCCGCAGGACCTGAAACAGGCTCCGCCGCCCCCGACTTCACTTTAAAAGACACCAAAGGAATCCAGCATTCTCTCTCGGATTTCCAAGGAAAATTCGTCGTGCTGGAGTGGACCAATTTCGGCTGCCCGTTCGTCAGGAAACACTATGATTCCAACAATATGCAGTCGCTACAGAAAAAATATGCGAAAAAGGGAGTCGTCTGGCTCTCGATCTGTTCTTCTGCGGAAGGCAAACAAGGCAATTTTACGCCAGAAAAATGGAACGAATTAATAGAGGAAAAAGGTGCCGCTCCGACAGCCGTGCTTTTGGACGAGGAGGGCGAAGTGGGAAGACTCTACGGGGCGAAGACCACACCCGACATGTTCATCATCGATAAACAAGGCAATCTTGTTTATCGTGGTGCTATCGACAGCATTAAATCGGTCGATCAATCGGACATCCAAAGGGCCACCAACTACGTCTCGGCAGCCCTCGACCTTACCATGGCAGGCAAGCCCGTAAAAAATGCCAGCACGAAACCTTACGGCTGTAGTGTAAAATACAAATGAGCCGTCGAACGCTTCTATAAGCGTCGGCAACAACCGCATTCCCATCGAGAATCAAAACAGTGATTCCGGACGTCTGGAGTTCGCCTCCAACAACATCCGGACACAGGCATCCACGAGAGCGACCTGCGATTCCACACGGTCGGCGATCGCGAATTCCGACGGCGTTTCAAACGTAAACGTGCGGCGGGCATGGTTTCGGTGGAGATAGATTGCTTCTGGCGCCAGCGTGATCAGCGACGGATTTACCGGCCGCCGCACAACCCCTTTCCGTGCGCGCCGGGAGTCAATCTTCGCCCTCGGATCGATCGGCATGTTTAGGCTCGCCTCCTCCAGAAGCTTCTCGCCCCAGTACCGGCTTCACGTCCTGCACTTCGTAAATATAGATCCCCTGCCCATCGAAATCCTCATGCAGCATGAGGGCAACTTCAAAAAAATGGCCGTTAAGCAACGTCCGTAGAGCGGCAGGTACCGCTCCACGACTGCGATCGAACCGGCGATTGAGGTCTCTGCCAGCCTCGTCGAAGCGGCAGTTATTCACCAGGCCCCATGGATTCAGGCAAGGGAGAAAGAGACACGACACGCAACGCAGTATATCGACGTTTCGCTCAGCCCAGGTGATCAATCCTTCTGTAGCGGCGGGTTCGTCACCATGTATCCCCGCAGAAATGTAGATCTGGACATTCTTCCGGAGACGCTTCGTCCGCACGGCATACACACGATAGCCCGCCTCCGAGCAGATCGGACGCATGAGCAGCCCCGCTTTGCGTGCCACGTCGCGCCAACGTCTAATCAGGAAATTGTAGTGGTGCGATTGATGAGTCATCAATCGATCAAAGCTCGCTCAGCAGTCGGTCGTGGATACCGCCAAAACCTCCATTACTGAATGTGACAATCACATCCGGCTTTTTGACGAGCGGCTTCAACCTGGAAACGATCTCGCCCACCGTGGGCGCATAGAAGGATGGCTTTCCAGAAGCCGCGATCGTCTCGATCACCTTCTCCGGATTCAGGCGTTCCTGTTCAGGAATTTGCTCAAGTTTTGCGACTCGTGCCATCACTACACCGTCAGCAAGGCCGAGTGCCGCCGGAAGCGATTCCTGAAACACCGCCCTGCGCGTCGTGTTTGAACGTGGTTCGAAGACTGCCCAGATCCGCGACCCGGGATATTGAACCCTCAACCCCTGCAGCGCGTGCTTGATCGCAGTCGGATGATGCCCGAAATCATCGATTACCTTAACGCCGCGTATCTCCCCACGCACCTCCTGCCGGCGCCTCACGCCCTTGAAACCAGTCAACGCTCGCCGGATCACTTCCATCGGGATCCCATAGAAATGCGCCGCCGAAACAGCCATCGCCGCGTTATGGACGTTGTATTCCCCAATCATCGGAACTTCGAACATCGTATCGAACAACCGAAAACTAGACCCGTGGGCATCATAGCTCACGTCCCGGATCTGGTTAGCGGCGTTTTTTGAGAAGCCCACTTCAACGATGGGAGCCGGACACGTCTTTGAGACGTCCACACTGTTCGCATCGTCCGCGTTGATGAGCACCATACCGTTCATCGGAACAATATTCAGCATTCGCTGGAAACTCAGTTTGATGTCGTCAAGGCTGTCAAAGATGTCCGCATGATCGAACTCGATGTTGTTGACGATCACCAACTCCGGCATGTAGTGAAAAAATTTCGAGCGCTTGTCGAAAAAAGCCGTGTCGTATTCGTCTCCCTCGATCACGAAATACTTCGAATCGCGAAACGCCGCACCCCGACCGAGATTCTGCGCAATTCCACCGATCAAATAGCTTGGTTCCAGACCACCACTCTCGAAAATCCATGCGAGCAACGACGACGTAGTCGTTTTTCCGTGGGTGCCCGTCACCACGAGATTGTGCCGTCCTCGAAGAAAGAATTCTTTAAGAGTCTCCGGGAGCGAAAGATAGTAAAGCTTGCGGTTCAGTACAGCCTCAACTTCCGGATTGCCGCGCCGAATAGCATTGCCGATCACGATCAATTCGGCGTCCGATGGGATGTTTTCCGAACGATACCCTTCGCGCAAGCCGATTCCTTTGTCCGCCAGAAACGTGGACATAGGCGGATACACGGCCTCATCCGAACCTGTAACGGTGAAACCACGGTCCTGGAGCGCTGCAGCCGTCGAGCCCATTGCCGTGCCGCAAATGCCGAGAAAGTGAATCTTCTTCATGTAAAAGTGAGTTCGCACGATTCACTCAAATCCGGGGTTTGTGAAGGAGAAGCTGCCAGGAACCACTCGATTCCCGCCGCGACGAGGAACGATGTTGTGCCGAATTACGGCGAGAATCACTCAACAATGCCGCGTCCACTAAGCAAGCCCAACATCAAGAAGCACCTTCGAATGTCAGAATGCCAAACCGCTGTGGGACATGGAAAGCCGCGACGTATGTCGGAGACCAGGTGCTGAGTTCCCACGGCTTGCCCTGCGGACGATCAATTCGGTAGAAATTCGCGCGCCATTCACCCGCAGGCGCAGCGTTGCCAAGGGAAGCGAATGGGATCGCTATTTCCGTGGTCCAGATCCCCTCTGCAATTCGAACCTCGCTCGAAAACCCTTCGCAGATCCATCGAAAATCTTTTCGGTATCCGCTTCGAACGCGCCGCAGAACAAGATCCAGCCGTGCATTGTTTGGATTTACCTCAAACTCGAAATATCCTTCCAGATCACCCACGGGATCTAAAAATATTTCAACCACTTCCTCCTCAAATAGTGGATCGTCCCGTTCTTGGTAATTCGCCCACGGATAATCATCCTCAGCGACGAAAAGCACACGCAACTCGCGGTCGTCGTGGGCGATCTGTAACCGAGTGGCCTGAACAGGTGCAGCGCCTGAGACAACGTCAACAAGCCAGGTCGAGGAAACGTTCTTCCAATGCGCTGCGTCCGGGTTCGCTGAGATTGGACTCAGAACACGAAAAGGACATACGAGCCGGGGAAGCAACATTTCCAAATCAGCCCTCTATTGCGGCACCTCAACCATTAGCATCACTGCAAACGCGCCCAGGCATACGATAATTGAGAAAATTGCAAACCCCATGATGATGGCACCTGTCTTGTCCACGTTCTTGCGTTTCGGTTTGAATTGAAAAGCGTTCGAAAAGTCGACCCGGTGAAGGTCTTGTGTCATCGACATCACGGGCACCGATTCCAATTCGGGCATGGGTCGAGATTCTTCCCCAGTCGCACCACAAAACACAGCGTCGACTTCGCCAAAACGAATGTGCGTCCGCGGAGCCAGATCGGCCTGTTCAACGAGTTCCCCGTCGACATACGTACCGTTCGTGGAATCTAGATCCGTAAGTTGGTATGCGCCACCCCGGAGAGTGAATTCGGCGTGATGACTCGATACGGACGGGTCATTGATTTGAATATCGTTGTCATGCAATCGCCCTACCGTGATTTTCTCGCCGCTCAGCCCGTAAGCGTCCCCGTTGCCGCCTGGCAGTGAGATTAAGAGGCTTGCCATGAATCGTGCACCAGTATCAGGCAATTTCTTGCGTGTCTATGAGTCTACCAAACTCGCCAAACAAGTAATTTGTGTCGTGCGGACCGGGAGCGGCTTCGGGATGGTATTGAACGCTGAATACCGGCAACTCCTTATGCCTCATCCCTTCAACCGTGCCATCGTTCAGGTTGATATGAGTGACTTCAACGACCTCCGGCAGAGAGTCCGGATCGACCGCAAACCCATGATTCTGTGAAGTGATGGCAATTTTCCCGGTCCTAAAATCCTTTACCGGCTGATTCCCGCCGCGGTGCCCGAACTTCAACTTGAATGTTTTGCCGCCGAACGCGTACCCGAGCATTTGATGGCCGAGACAAATGCCGAAGATAGGCTTTCTTCCGAGCAGGCCGCGAATCGCTTCATGCACGTATCCAAGCGCGGCAGGATCGCCCGGGCCGTTGCTTAGAAAAACGCCATCGGGATTCATCGCCAACACGTCTTCGGAAGGCGTGGTCGCAGGGACGACCTTCACGTTGAATCCATGCTGCCGCAAATTGCGAAGCTGATTCAGCTTAAGGCCCAGGTCGTACGCTACGATCTTATATTTCGGCTGTAGGAGCTTTTTATACGCCTGGCGCGTGACCTCGTCGAATTCGTTGCTGCTCGTGTCGCCCGCGCCTTTCACGATAGTCCACTCGCGGCTCAGCACGCTTTCAGGGTCCCAGTCGTACGGTTGCTGCGTCGTCACCTCCTTCACAAAGTCCATACCAACGACACCGGATCCCTCGCGCGCGCGCTCAATCGCCTCGGAGGGAGAAATTCCTCCGGGAGCGATACAAGCCTTCATGGCACCCTTTTCACGAAGATGCTTCGTCAGCGCGCGGGTATCGACGCCCTGGATGCCCGGAATGTTGAACTTCTTGAGATAGTCCTCGAGAGAGATCTCGGAGCGCCAGTTGCTCGCCACGGGGCTCAATTCTTCGATTACAAATCCGCGGACGTGCGGCGCGGCACTCTCGCTATCGAGTTCGTTAACGCCATAGTTACCGATCAAAGGGTAAGTCATTGCGACGATCTGGCCTCGGTAGGAAGGATCCGTGAGAACCTCCTGATACCCGGTCATCGACGTATTGAATACGACTTCTCCGGCGATCAAACCGGTGGAACCAAAGGAGGTTCCTGTAAAATAGCGTCCGTCTTCGAGCGCGAGAATTGCACGCATGCGGAGACGTGTAGCAGCGTCTTGCGGAGATGAAAGTAAGTTTTCGGGGACAAACTTCAGCCCGCAAACCTCGAGTCTGCGATCCCTACGCAAGCCGCTCGATAAGCCGCATGGCGTCGTGCGGGGCATCTGCTTTCATATCGTTGTCAAAATAGACGAAGACATCGCGACCATTATTCCGGGCGGCAGCCTTTCCTCCGACGCGTTTGGCATCGGTTGGCTCACCTCCTGGGTTCCATGCGCGGATCCGCGGCTCCCAGTAGTCCAACCCCTCGTTACCGTATCCCGACGCATAGAGTTTTTCCGGCCCGTGCTATCGCACATAAACGAAGTCGGTTGTGATATCTTCGATGTATGGCCATTTTCCCCCGGTGTCCGCAATGACGAGAGCGACGTGATGTTTCTTCAGTAGATTGACAAACGCCTCGCACGCAAAGCCTTGGTCCCGGATTTCCATCGCATGACGAAACCGGCGTTTCCGATTCGTCCGGAGAACCGCTCGCTTTTTCAGGTGATTGTTGTGCTTCTCTGCAAGTGTTCCGGCCGCAACCGTGTCCTGAGGGAGAAGATCAAGAAAATTATCGAGCCTGTCGGCGTCGAATTTGAAAGTTGGAGGCAGTTGCCAGAGAAATGGGCCCAGCTTTTCCTCTAGTGCCAGTACGCCGGAGGCAAAGAAGTTCGCGAGAGGAATTTTCACATCTTTGAGGCGCTTAAGGTGCGTAATGAACCTCCCACCTTTTACGCTGAAAACGAAGTCGGGAGGCGTTTCTTCAGCCCAGGCACGATAGCTCGAAGGCCGTTGCAGGGCGTAGAACGACCCGTTGATCTCGATCGTATCAAAACGTTGACTCGCGAACGAAAGTTCGTCTTTCTGCGCTAGATCGTCGGGGTAAAACTTCCCGCCACGCCAACCCTTATAACGCCAGCCGGAAATGCCGACACGGATCTTCTCCATGTCAGAAGTTCGGTAGGAACAGAATCTTCGCGCCGATATCCCTCACGAAAACGTCTGTTCAAACCTTGTATGCCAGGTTTGGTGCGAGCCATTTCTCGACCTCCGCGACGGTCATCCCTTTGCGTCTCGCGTAATCTTCGATCTGGTCTTTCTCGAGCTTTCCGACGCCGAAGTATCTCGCTTCCAGATGACCAAAATATAGCCCGCTCACGGAGGCGCCAGGGAACATCGCGTAGCTCTCGGTGAGACGGATCCCGGTATTCCTTTCCGCATTGAGAAGGTCCCAGAGTATTGGTTTCTCCGTGTGATCAGGGCAGGCTGGATAACCGGAAGCAGGACGAATTCCGCGATAACGCTCCCGGACGAGATCTTCGTTCGTCAGATTTTCGTTTTCACCGAAACCCCACTCCCGGCGGACCCGCGCGTGGAGAAACTCCGCAAACGCCTCGGCAAGCCGATCGCCAATGGCCTTCGTCATGATCGAATTGTAGTCGTCGTGATCGGACGCATATTGATTCGCGAGTTCATCCACGCCGTGCCCGGTGGTGACGGCAAATCCCCCGACATAGTCTTCCCGGCGGGAGTCCTTCGGCGCAACGAAGTCGGACAACGCATAATTGAACCGGCCATCTGGCTTCCTCATCTGCTGACGCAGCGTGTGAAACTTCGTGCGAAGTTCTGACCGCGATTCGTCGGTATAAACTTCGATGTCGTCACCGACGGAATTGGCGGGAAACAGCCCATACACGGCGCGAGCGATAAACAGCTCCTCTTCCACCACGCGCTGCAGAAGTCTCTGCGCATCATTGAAGAGTTCGCTCGCATGCGGGCCGACTTCGGGATCTTCCAGAATCGCCGGGTAGCGACCGCGAAGTTCCCACGTGTGAAAAAACGGCGACCAGTCAATGTACGAGACGAGTTCGGCGAGCGGCAGAGAATCAATGACCTGCACGCCGGTTTTTTCCGGCCTGTCGATCACGGTGGATGACCAGTCAATCGCCAAGCGATTAGCGCGCGCTTCCTTGATCGTGAGCATCTGTTTTTCAGAAGATTTTGCCGCGTATTTCTCCCGAATTTTCGAATATTCCTCGCGCACACTTGCCTCGAATCCGTCGCGATTGTCACCCCGCAATGAGCTAACGACCCCGACAGCGCGAGAAGCATCAAGTACGTGGACGACCGATGATCTGCGATAATTCGGCGCAATCTTCACGGCCGTGTGCGCCTTGCTGGTGGTCGCACCGCCGATGAGAAGCGGAATCTTAAACTCAAGCCGCTCCATTTCCCGGGCGAGGTGCGCCATCTCGTCGAGCGACGGCGTAATCAGTCCGCTCAGCCCGATGACGTCGACACTCTTGTCGCGGGCAGTTTCAAGGATCTTTTCGGCCGGCACCATCACACCAAGATCGATCACTTCGAAATTATTACACTGGAGCACGACACCGACGATATTCTTTCCGATGTCGTGCACGTCCCCTTTCACTGTCGCCATCAAGACCCGGCCCTGCGCCCGATCTCCCTGTTCCTTTTCCTCCTCCATGAACGGCATGAGATACGCCACTGCCTTTTTCATCACACGGGCACTCTTCACGACCTGGGGGAGGAACATCTTTCCGGCGCCGAACAGATCACCAACTACACTCATGCCATCCATCAGCGGGCCTTCTATCACGTGCAGCGGACGGTCGAATTTCTTTCGCGCTTCCTCCGTGTCGGCCTCGATGTATTCGACGATGCCTTTCACCAGGGCGTGCTGAAGCCGTTCCTCAACCGGTGCCTGACGCCAGCTCCCATCCCTGGCGGCGCTCTTGCCTTTCCCCTTTACCGTCTCAGCGAAATCGACGAGCCGTTCGGTCGCGTCGGCGCGGCGGTTGAAAATAACGTCCTCGACCAGCTCCAGCAGATCCTTGGGAATCTTTTCGTACACGGCAAGCATCCCGGCATTCACGATTCCCATATCGAGCCCGGCCTCGATGGCACGGAAGAGAAATGCTGCGTGCATCGCTTCGCGCACGACGTTGTTACCGCGGAACGAAAATGAAATGTTGCTCACGCCACCGCTGACCTTGCAATAGGGGAGGTTCGCCTTGATCCAGCGCGTTGCTTCAATGAACGCCACCGCATAGTCGTTGTGCTCTTCGATGCCTGTGGCGACCGTCAGGATATTCGCGTCGAAAATGATGTCGCTGCCGTGATACCCACACTCTTTGGTTAGTATTCGATAGGCGCGCTCACAGATCGCAATCTTCCGTTCATAGGTGTCGGCCTGTCCCTTTTCGTCGAATGCCATTACGATCGCTGCTCCCCCGTAGCGGCGGATGATTTTTGCCTGCCGCTTGAATTCCTCCTCGCCAACCTTAAGGCTGATCGAATTCACGATTGCTTTGCCCTGAACGCACTTAAGACCGGCCTCAATCACCGACCACTTTGAACTGTCGATCATGATCGGTACCCGTGCGATGTCCGGCTCGCTCGCAATCAGATTCAAAAAACGGGTCATCGCCGCTTCCGAATCGATCATCCCTTCGTCCATATTCACGTCGAGAATGTTTGCCCCTCCCTCAACCTGCTGCAGCGCCACGGCGAGCGCCCCGTCGAAATCGTCGGCGAGGATTAGTTTCGAAAACTTCGGCGACCCGGTGATGTTTGTCCGCTCCCCCACAATCGTAAATTTTGCCTCCTCGCGAATCACGAAAGGTTCCAGCCCACTGAAGCGGGAATGGGTGTCCGGCTCTGGCTGTTTCCTGGGCACAACTCCCTGAACTGCCTCCGCAATCGCCGCGATGTGCGCGGGCGTCGTCCCGCAGCAACCGCCGACAATATTCAGCCAACCCTGTTCCGCCCATTCACGAATTTGCGGGGCGAGCGTTTCCGGCGTCTCCGGGAAACCCGTCTCCGACAGAGGATCAGGAAGGCCCGCGTTTGGATAACAGCTCACGTAGCTCGGTGCCACGTTCGACATCGTTTCGATGTACGGGCGTATTTCCTTCGGCCCGAGCGCACAGTTCAGTCCAATACTCAGCAGCGGAAAATGGGAGACTGAAGTCCAGAACGCCTCGACAGTCTGGCCTGTAAGCGTACGCCCGCTGAGATCGGTAATCGTGCCCGAAACACTAACCGGAATTCGAATCCCACGCTTCTCGAACACCTCCGCAATCGCAAACAACGCCGCCTTGCAGTTCAACGTGTCAAACACTGTCTCGACCAGCAGCAAATCCACGCCGCCATCGAGCAAAGCCTCTATCTGCTCTGCATAGGAATCTTTCACCTCGTCAAATGTCACATCGCGTGCCGCGGGATTATTGACTTCACGGGAAATCGAAAGCGTCTTGCCCATCGGCCCGATTGCCCCGGCCACAAAATACGGCCGGTCCGGTTGATCCCGCCGAACGTTTTCCGCCGCCTTTCGCGCCACTTTCACGGCGGCGAGATTGATGTCGCGCACCATGTGCGACAGACCGTAGTCCGCCTGAGAAAACGCGTTCGCATTGAAGGTATCGGTCTCGACAATGTCAGCGCCCGCTTTGAAATACTGAGTTTGAATATCCTCGATCACGCGCGGCTGCGTGATTACCAGCAGGTCGTTGTTTCCCTTGAGATCGACGGGATGATCCGCGAATTGCGTTCCGCGATACTGTTCCTCGGTTAATTTGTACCGTTGCACCATCGTGCCCATCGCACCGTCAATGATCACGATGCGCTCTTGAAGAAGCTTCTCGAGTGGATGGAATGCCTGTTCGGTTACGAGTTCTGACATATTGAGGTATCGTGATTTATAGATACGTTACCGCATTAATGCAAGACGATATCCACCTCTCCCTGATTCGGGAGAACGTCAAACATAGCCCTTCCCCACGGACGCCCCCAAAAACGCCGCGAACGTCGTTCACCCTCTCGGCCCTGAGCCTTCCAGAGAATCACGCCCTCATCACACCACCCACAATCCCGTTCCCTCCCATTTTAGAACCAGCGGAACCGATGCGACAGTCAATCTCCGGACGGCGGCAGGAATATTCCCTCCATCTTTAGATCAAGAAGACTACGAGGGCTGAATGTCAGGCCGACAATCTCCCAGTCGGCTGTCTGCATCACATTGAGCTGCACTCGAAAGCGATGGAAATCTTCCCACTGAAGACCCGGCGCATTATGCAGCAGATAATACAACCGTTCACTTTCCTCCGGGAAAAAGTACCTGAGATTCGATGAACTCTCGGAAATAGTTCATCCCGTAATCCGCGTTGGTTAGCAACGTCACGCTCAAGTCATTCTGCACGCTTGTAACGACAACCAACACGGTCTCATGAAAACCTTGAATCCCGTTTCCTTCACTCCGTGTGAAGACAACACATTTGCCCTGTAATTCCTGGGGTTGCATCTCCAGCGCCGTGGCGAAATAGACCGCAACTTCTTCAAATGAGAACGGGAGTTTCGCGTCGGCGAATTGCGAACCCGCCGTCGGAACCTCGGATTTGACCTCAACCAGCGGCCGAATGCTTTCTTCCGCTGCAAAGACACTCACAGCGAGAAACGCCCAAAAGCCAGACCCCAACCACAACATTAGCCTCCTATACGGGAATCTTTTCACCTCAGCCATTCAAAACAGGTAGACGGCCATGGCGGCTATACCGCCCCTGGCCGCCTCCGTAATTAGGTCATTCAATTGCGATTTCGCTGACCTTCGCTTTCGCTTTCTCGGACTTTGGCAGATGCACCGTCAGCATGCCGTCCTTGAACTGCGCCTTTACCTGATTGGCTTCCACACCTTCGGGCAGCGAAAACATCCGCTGGAACGAGCCGTAGCTGCGCTCAACGCGATGATACTTCTTGCCCTTCTCCTCCTTCTCGAACTTCCGTTCGCCGGTAATTTGCAGGACGCCGTTTTCCACGGTCACCTTTACATCCTCCTTCTTGACCTCAGGCAGCTCCGCTTTGACCAGGTATTCCTTCTCGTCTTCAGTGATATCGACAACGGGTGACCATTCGGCTGATGTTACCGTTTCGCCTCCGCCACCGTCACCACGCAATGCCGGCGTACGACCGAAGAATGACTCCAATCCCCGCTCGAAGTTCTCGAGTTCCTTAAATGGATCCCATTGGGTCGCCCTGAGCGGGTTCCATTTCGTTAATAGATTCATAATAATCTCCTTTGCGGCGCGAAAATTCTTTGTCCGCCTACGGCGGGCCGCGCCACATTTCCCGCTGATAAGCAGTTACCCTGAAACCCCTATTAAAACGTTAGACATCTCACATGCTCCAGCTGCTCAGAAATTGTCAAAGCCTGCCCGTATCTTACTGATCCAGAGAAAAAAGCATCGCCGCTCGCAGCTGAAAGAAGCGCGCAGCGACAAGCAAAACGATCGCGAATCTCGGTCCATCCCGGTAATGAATTTCCCGATTGTCGGCATTGGCGCCTCGGCGGGCGGTCTGGAAGCACTCATAAAATTTTTCGAAAGTCTGCCGCCGGACACCGGCATGGGTTTCGTGGTGGTTACCCACCAGCATCCCGGTCACACGAGCCTGCTGCCCCAGTTGCTTGGGAAGCAGACCAGCATTCCGGTCGTCGAAGCGCAGGATGGCGTGCATGTGGAGCCGAATTGCGTGTATCTATCCCGCCCAGGCGACTACCTGGTCATCCAAAACGGCGCGCTTAAGCACATCGAATTCGAGGAACAGGGCGGCTTGCGGCTCCCGATCGACTATTTTTTTCGCTCGCTCGCGGACGATCGGGACGAGAACGCCATCGGCATTGTGCTTTCCGGCACAGGCACGGACGGCACCCTGGGCCTGAAAGCGATCAAAGGCGGCGCCGGCATGGCGACGGCGCAGGAACCGGCCTCGGCAGGCTATCCGGCGATGCCCGCAAGCACCATCGCCACGGGAGTCGTGGATTACGTCCTTCGCTCGGAAGAAATGCCGAAACAACTGGTCGCATATGCGAAGGGCACTCGCATCTTTTCGAGGGGGTCGGAAACTCCCGGAGACGAATCGCTGCCCGAGTCGATGCGCGGGATGCTGGCTTTGCTGCGTAAACGGTGCCGGAACGACTTTTCCGCGTACAAGCCAAGCACCATTCGCCGACGAATCGAGCGTCGGATGAACGTCCATCAGATCGGCACACTGCAGGGCTACCTCCACTACCTGCAGGACCAACCGCACGAGCTGGACCTGCTCTTCAAGGAACTGCTCATTGGCGCGACAAGTTTTTTTCGGGACCCCGCTGCGTTCGACGCGCTTGCGCACCAGATCCTGGGATTGCGTCGTCTCCTGAAAGCCAGACCGGACGATTCGCCGATTCGCGTGTGGGTGCCCGCATGCTCGACGGGAGAGGAAGCCTTTTCGATCGCGATCATGCTCGCTGAGTGAGTATTTCGCCGCAGAAAACGCGAAATGGAAGATTTTTACCCGCACGGATCATCCTTTTTCGAATCGAATCCTGGCCGAGTTTCGCCTCGGACTCAGTGGGGCGGTGAATCTGATCGCTGAAACAGCAGTCGCAGGACGCCGAGCCGAGTCGGGAACACCCGGTGTATTCGAGAAGTTGCTTTTGCGGGAGTTCGCTCCGGCCAGCGTGATTGTCAGCGAGCGCGGCGAAATCAATTACATTCACGGACGAACGGGCAACTATCTGGAGCCGGCCTCGGGCCACCCGCGCCTAAACGTCCTGGAAATGGCCCGTGAAGGTCTGCGGTTCGAACTGGATACCCTTCTGCGTCAGGCCCGAAACCCGGAGGGAAATGCCGTTCACAGAAAGGTGCGGGTCAAAACCAACGAAGGATTCACTCTCGTCAACGTGTCGGCGCGCCGAATCGCCGAGCCGGGTGAACCGTTTGATCTTGAGCTCGCGGTGGAGGAAGATCGTCGCAATCGACGTGCTGTTGAGCAGGTTCTCCATGTCGTCGTTGGCCTGCGAAAGGAGTTCGACCTTGTTTTGTAGCTGCGAATTGACTGTCTGCAGCTCTTCGTTGAGCGATTGCATCTCTTCCCGCGAGGTTTCCAGTTCCTCTACGGGTACTGAGCAGGGAAGCGCGCGTGGTCTGCAGTTCCTCTTGGAGCTCCTCCTCCCGACGCGTCTTCCTGCTCGATTTCCTTTTCAGTGTCGGAGTCGTCTTTTTTTCCGAGACAGGCGGCTCTGGGCGGAATGAGACAAGAAAAGAGTCCGCGCAGAGTTTGAAGGCCAAATCGGTGATCAATCTGATTCCAGCGGATGTGGATAGGCCGATCTCGGACCTGGTCAACAAATTGAATTACGATGCCCTGTCGATGGATGCCGCCGAAGGTACTGCGAACGCTCAGAATGAAAGAGCATGAAGTAAAAGCGAACGAAGGCGCCTGGTGGCTCGTTCGCCTGCTGCCCTACAGGACGACCGAGAACGTGATTGAAGGACTGGTCCTCACGTTTATCGACATCGACCGGACAAAACGAGCCGAGTTCGCTGCTCTGGCTCGTGACTTCGATAGCAGCATCGTGGCAACCGTGCGCGAGCCGATGCTGATTCTCGACGATACTTTTCATGTGGTTGCCGCGAACAAATCGGTACTACCGGTTCTTCAGACTCGAAGCTGCGCATGTCGAGCATAAGCTCGTTTACGAACTCGCCAACGGCCAGTGGGACATCCCGGCACTACGGAAACTGCTCGAAGAAATTTTGCCGGCCAATAGCTCATTTGACGAAATCAGGATGGAGGAGGACTTTCCCGGCGGTGATGCTACTCAACGCGCGTCGACTCAAGAAGGAAACTGCAGAGCCTGGCCTGATTTTTCTGGCGATGGAGGACATCACGCGTCGAGAGTAACAAAACAATGAATAATCGAACCGAAAAGGGCCGGAAAATGCCACCCGGAAGCACAACCCCCAGTAGGGAACTGCGGAGGCAGGCCGAAGTCCTGCTGCAGAAATTACCGGCAAGAGATTCAAAACTGCCTGCAGGCGATATGCCGAAACTGATGCTCGAACTCCAGGTGCATCAGGTGGAGCTGGAAATGCAGAACGAGGAACTGCTTCGCGCAAGCGCCTCATCGAGCTCTACGACTTTGCGCCCGTAGGTTACCTGACGCTGGACGAAGAAGGAATGATGCTCGAAGCAAACCTGACGGCTGCCAGCTTGCTTGGCGTTCATCGCCGCGAACTCATTTCAAAGTCGCTGCAGATGCGCGCCGGCACCGGTTGGAGCGAAGGGTGTGTGGGGCACGAGACGTTGCCGACCGGCCCCAATTCACAGGTCGGCCTTACGATCCTTTCGAAGGAGCCGGAGATCGCAGAGGATCTCCGCACGGAGACTCGATTCTCTGCACCGCAGCTGTTACTTGACCATAAGGTCCTGAGTGGAATCACCGTGCTCATTCACGGGCGAAAGAATCCCTTCGGAGTGCTCGGAGTGCATTCCAATCGGCCCCGAAAATTCACCGAGGAGGATTTGCAGTTCCTCAAATCCGTCGCCGATGTCCTCGCGGCAGCCGTCGAGCGGCGTAAGAACATCGCGGTCACACTTACTCAAGAGAATGACACTATAACACTCACCATCGCCGATTACGGCTCAGGCCTGCCACAGGATGCCGGCAAAAGCCGGGGCATGGGCATTCGGATCATGGACTATCGAGCGAAGATGATCCACGGGAAATTCAGCATCGGTCCGCGCAAACCGAAGGGAACGCAGGTCGTGTGCACGTTCAAGGCATGAAGAGGTCCGCAAAATCCGTTAGCGCAAAAAAGCGGATCCTTGTCGTCGATGATCATCCGATGACGAGGGAAGGCATCGTTCAGTGGATTCGCGGCGAGCCCGACCTCGAAGTTTGCGGCGAAGCTGAAACCTCTGCCCGGGCGCTGGAAATTGTGACCAGGCGCAAGCCCGATCTTGTGCTCACCGACATCGGGCTTCCGGACAAGTTGGGTTTTGAACTCATCAAGGACATTAAAGCTTTCCGGCCGGAAACCCTCATCCTGGTCATCTCGATGCATGACGAAACACTCTACGTTGAACGGGTTCTGCGGGCCGGCGCCCGCGGCTACATCACAAAGGCGGAAGGTGGCGAGAAGTTGTTGCAGGCGATCCGACGAGTGCTGGGCGGAGAGATCTATGTGAGCGAACGCATGTCCGCCCGGATCGTAGAAGCTTTTTCCGGTCACTATTCCGGCAAACGAAGCGGAATAGAACTACTAAGCGACCGCGAATTTGAGATTTTTCAACTCCTGGGCAGGGGACTCTCATCCCAAAAGATCGGAGCAAAGCTCCATCTCAGTGTAAAGACCGTTGATGCACACCGGGCAAACATCAAAAGGAAACTCCCGATTAACAGTTCCGCGGAGCTCATCTCTTACGCGGCACGCTGGACGGCTCAGCAGGACCTAAATCCGAAGGATAACTAGGAAAATTCCTTAGGCCATCTAGGAAGGTTTGGTAAAGATGCCGGGGCTTATGGCCAATTGTCGATTTCGCCGTATGCTTTTACTCTTTCGCATGAATTCTTTGCACCATCGTTCTCGGAGAGGAGCAGCAATTGCTGGGGAGATGCCGGTTTTGCGCGCTATCCTCATCTATGAAGACTTGGATGCAGGTCTTCGAGCGAAGCGTTTCTGCGACAAAATCGAGAAGAAACTCGGCATCAAATGCCGATTGCAAGATCGGGCGTGGAGATTCGATGTCCTTGCGATTCCGGAAGTCAGAAACACAGCAGCAAGTGAGGCAGCGAAGGCCGACCTCGTCATCCTTTCCAATTCCGAATCCACCGAACTTCCTGCAAAGGTCAGGGAGTGGCTCGATATGTGGATATGGCTGATTGATCAGGCCAACCCGGCCTTGATCGCTCTGTTTGGATCGCCGCGCAGCGAGTCTGTCCCGGTTCGCACGCAACTCCGAAATGTTACGCGGAGCAAAGGGATCGACTTTTTCTCGACAACAGTCCCTCAAAAGGTGCGGAGTGAACCAACCCGATCCATTCGTCAGAACACCGCCGACTTTGGATCAGCAAATCATCGTGGACCGTTCGGGTGATTGGGACGGAACACAGACAGCAATCGCCCGAAAAAAATCGAACCGCTTCAGACAAGTCATCGCAGTTTCGGTGTCTCTCGAAATTCCACCTGAGGTTTTGTGAATGTAATATAGGAACTGGCGGCGAGTCGCAGGCTAGTCAGCAACAAACAAATATTCTCCGACAATTGCCATCGATCGCATCATTCCTGGTCCGTCCCCGATCGATTGACCCTGCAACCTTGCATCGCGATCTCGTGACGTCCGCGCACGGCGGCATTGTTACATTTGAAGGGCGAGTGCGGGATCATCATCTCGGCCGCGGTGTTTTGCGACTCGAATATGTAGCCTACCGTGAACTTGCAGAGCGCGAGGGGATGCACATTGCCGAAGAAGTCTGCGCAAAGTACCAGGTGAATGCCATCGCGGTTCATGCGATCGGGACACTGGAACCGGGCGAGCTCGCAATCTGGATTGGTGTGGCAGCTGGCCATCGCGGGGAAGCGTTCGCCGCCTGTCGTGAAATGATTGACGGCATCAAGGCACGGGTGCCGATCTGGAAACACGAATTTTACACTGACGGGACTGAGGAATGGGTCGATCCGACGACATGTTGTCAGCCTGCCTCACATCGACAACATACGCACTGAATCCCCCTTGCCACCGCGATCGACTTAGATAAGCATCGCCAGGTACATGGCGATTGTCGTTCAGAAGTATGGCGGCTCCAGCGTGGCCGACCCGGAAAAAATACGAAAGGTCGCGCGGCGCATCATGGAAACGCGCGCACGGGGTCACGAAGTGGTCGTAGTCGTCTCGGCCATGGGCGATACGACAGACGAATTACTGACGCTCGCCCGGAAGATCTCGCCCAATCCCTCGCGACGTGAGCTCGACATGCTCCTCACCGCCGGTGAGCGCATATCAATGACACTGCTATCCATGGCAATCCGCGAACTCGGCGGTCGGGCAATCAGCTTCACGGGCAGCCAGGCAGGGATCATCACGAACGACCGTCATGTGGATGCGCGGATTATTGAGGTGCGACCTTTTCGTGTGCAGGACGAGCTTTCACGAGGTAACATCGTAATTGTCGCGGGCTACCAGGGTGTTTCGGTACAGGAGGGAAGTTACGACTCTGGGTCGCGGCGGAAGCGACACGACCGCAGTGGCGCTTGCAGCAGCGCTCGACGCGGAATGGTGCGAGATCTGTTCCGACGTCGACGGTGTCTACACCGCAGATCCGCGCATTGTGCCGGATGCGAGGCGCTTAGGTGTCGTCTCTTACGAGGAGACGCAGGAAATGGCGGAAGCCGGAGCAAAGGTTCTCAGCGCGACCGCGGTCGAATTCGCAAAGGAGCGAGGAATCGCGATCTATGCACGAGCTACTGGCGGTCCACTGCCTGGCGAAGATCCTGCCTCCGACGGCACGGTGGTGCGAAAACATCCGCCGCGCGCGCCGGGATCAGTGGTGGGCGTCGCAAGCGAAAAGAACGTTCTGGCACTGCAATCCACGGGCCTCGGCGAGGAACTCCTCGCGTTTCTGGATGCGGAGGAGGTCTGCGGCAAACAATTGCACGCCACAGCACTCAGCGGCCATGTCGAGGGACTCACGCTGATTCTTTCGCGCGAAAACCTTCCGGACGAAGATCGGCTCCGACAGGAACTGAGTGCATGCTTTGCGGGCTCCGTGAGGCTCCTGGATCAACTCGGCGCGGTGAGTGTCATTGGAGCGGGAATCAATACGAGCTACAGAAATGTGCGGACCGGGTCCGAAGTGCTTCGTCCGCTTGGGATCCGCGCGGTCTCGACTTCCTCGTTTCGTATCACGTGGCTGCTGCCGGATGCTGTGATCGATGAGGCCGTACGCGCGCTGCACTCGGTCTTTCTAACAGCCTGAGGGGCGTAAGATTTGCGATAAAATTTGCCAAAGTGCCCTTCCACGGGCACACCCCAAAACCGGCGACACGAACCATAGGATATGCGCACACGCGCTATTCTGTACCCTCGCGCTCCACTACAAGCACAATTTTTCCACACGCACCTGACAGCATCACTGCTTCGTGCGCACGGGGCGCATCTTCCAGCATCATCTCCTGCCCGACAACCGGAACGAGCGAGCCGTTGGAAAGGCCTGCTCCGATCGCGGAATGAATCTCGTAAAGCTCAGATTCCGTCGCATTGAAAAGCACCATTCCGCGAATATCTGCATCGCGTTTCATCACGTCGCGGGGATCAATCTCGACTCGTCCGCGGCTACCCACGATGACGACCCTTCCGCGGTGCGCCAGCGACTTCAGATCACCTTCGAGATTCACGTTAGCGAGCATCTCCACAATCAAATCTGCACCCCTGTCATTGGTCGCTCCCAAGAACTCCTCGAAATGTTCCTCGCTGGAATGGTCAAAAATCCCGTGTGCGCCACAACTGAGAACCGTCTGTCGCCCCTTTTCCGAACTCGCCGTTCCAAAGACAAACATTCCTCCTGCCCGGGCGAACTGCACTGTCGCGAGGCCCACGGCTCCCGATGCTCCGTGAACCAGCACAACCTCACCGGGCTTTGCTTTACCACGCTGAAAAAGCGCACGATAAGCCGTGGCGTAGGGAACTCCCAAAGAAGCACCTTCCTCGAATGAAATTTGATCAGGCAAAGAATACACCTGCGACGGTTTGCACACCGCGTATTCGGCGTAGGCTCCCGTCAATGTTCCTGCAATGTACACCCGATCCCCAGGTTCAAATCCGGTTACTTCTTCGCCTGTAGACTCAACAACTCCCGCCGCATCCGAACCAGGAATGTAGGGTAACTGCGGCAAATTGGAGTAAATTCCGCCGCGGATATAGGTTTCGACCGGGTTTACGCCGATGGCATGAATCCGGATCAGAATTTCGTCGGATCCGATATCAAGAAATGGAACTTCAACGAGCTGCAAGACTTCAGGTCCGCCAAACTCGCTTACCTGAATGGCTTTCATTGGGGGGAAGTCATTAAACGAAATACTTATTGAATGAGTTACGGTTCGATCTTCGCCCGACGAAGGCGCGCATGCCTTCCTCCCCCGAACGGCGTTTCGAGCCAAATTCGGACGCTATCATGGCTCCCAATTTCCTGACCCTCCAAAAACGATGCCGCGTTCCAAATCCCCCTTCGCGACGGCCTCCGCGTCCGAGATTCCCGAACAGAGTTTTGACGCTTTCCTTGCATCTGAAACCGGCGTGGACGGTACCGAGAGAAATTTTCACGTTGCAAAAGAAAAAGGATAATAAATCCTTCTGTTCAAAACGACTTGTAATCATGGCGGTCGAAGACATCAACGTAATTGACGCGATTGCAGAAGATACACACACCGGCGAGATTGTGTTGCTCATGCACGAACCCCGGGCATGGATACACGGAGATCGGCAGCTTTTCCAGTTGCAGGAAAAACTGAATGCCTATCTTTCATTTGCGCTCGACGGTGAGATGACTTCTGAGCATCCCGAGTGGGCGGATCGCCCACTGCGCGTTCAACTCGACTGCGCCGAAGTGCCAGGAGCACCTGCTGAACTCCTGCTGTCCGCGGTTCGCGGTCAAATCGCTTTCCAGGGGATCAAGCTCCACGTGCGAGTGATACAAATTACGCCCGCGCCAGGGACGAACTCCTGCAAGTGTAGGCAGGCGTGAAAGGGAGCGAGCCCGATCAACCGCCCAGTTCAACGTTCCAATAGGCAATGTCGATGAAGTGCTTCCAGCTCTCGTGCGCTCCGGTAGTGAATGAAAAATGCACGAAAGCGCGCCACTTAGGCCGCTTCGGCTTCCGGATCAGCTTCATACCGGCGGCTTCCGGAGTGCGGTTTCCCTTGCGCGTATTGCACTTGATGCATGAGCAAACCACATTTTCCCAGGTGGTCTTACCGCCTTTGTCGCGGGGCCACACGTGATCGAGATTCAAGTCTTTTCGATCGAAGATCTTTCCGCAATACTGGCACGTGTTGCGATCACGTTCGAAGACGTTATGGCGGGTAAACTTTACTTCTTTCTTCGGCATTCGATCGAACATCGCGAGCACGATAACTCTCGGTACACGAATCCTGAATGAGATGGTGTGAACCATTTCCGGTTCCGGTTCGCGATCCGAAAGATCCTTCCAGCTCGCGAAATCGTGAGTAAAGAAATTGCGCTCGCCGTCCGCACACACGACTTGGGCATGTCCCTGGCAAAGCAACGTAAATGCACGGCGAACAGTGCAGATGTTGACAGCCTGCCACAGCCGATTGAGGACCAGCACAGGTTGGTCTAGCATAATTATCAACGCCTCGTTTGAAACGCGGCGAAAAGCTACCAACCGCGCCGCATGGTGTCAATCCGTCGCGTTGTTACGATCGTGAGTCAGCTCACGATCTTAGAAAATCCGGCGCACTCCACGGGAAGCGGTTGCAACCCCGAGGCCGATCACTTACCCTCGCACGGCCTTTTTTCGTGATGCGATCGGTTCTCAGACTAGTAATCTTTTTCGCAATAGTTTTTTGCTTTCGCCCGCTGCGCGCGCAGCCGGGCGACCCTTCGCAAATGTTTCTTAATGCCTACATGGCGGTTCAGCAGGGAGAAAAACTGGAACAAAACGGCAAAGAAACAGAAGCACTTTCGAAGTTTCGCTACGCGGCAAGTCTACTCGACCAGATCTCTTCACAGTATTCGGACTGGCAGCCTCTGATTGTCAATTATCGGAAGAGGAAGACCCACGAAATGATCCAGAGTCTGGAAGATTCGGTCGCTCTGGAAGGTCCGGACCGCAACGAGACCTTGGAGCCCATTCTGGAAGGACCTGTCTCGATCCACAAGGCAAGTCCCACTGCGCCAAATGTCGATATCGGCGGCCGGTCGTCAAGCAACATAGATAGTCTCGAACTGGTTACCCAACGCATCCGTGACCGTATGCGAAAGCTCGAGACGCAGGTCTCTGAACAACGAAAACAAATTGACGATCTGCAGCGCGACAAACAGGAGCTTCTAACTCGTCTTTCGGACTCTATGCAGCAGGTCGAAAAGGCTCACACCGACGAGGCGGAAGTGCGCGCGCAACTTGTGCAGACCAAAACGGCTCTCGACAATGCCCTCAGCGATGCCGCTGCCGGCACCGAAGTGAGAGCGGCATTGAAAGAGCGAGTCCTCATGCTCACAGAAGCCCTTCAGCAGGCTCGTGACGAGAGTGCCGTCGCCGACGAATTCACCCGTGATTTTCAACAACAAATCAAACGTTTCCAGAAGGCGGCAGATGAAAAAATTGCAACAATCGCCAACGAACGCGACGAAGTTATCGCTTCGCGTGAAGCGGCACTAGCCTCTAGAGATGAAGCACTTGCGGCTCGCGGCGATGCGCTGGATGCGCTTAAGAAGTCTAAGACTGCTCAGGAACAGGTAGAGACACTCAAGAACGAGAACGAAGCCCTGCTGGCTCGGCTGGAAAAAGCCGAACTAACAATTAAGAACTTCGACGCGGAGCAACCGAGGAAAGACGAAGAGATTACTCAACTCAGGCAGCAAGTCGGCGCGGCCAAAGAAGTGCTAGCAAGGGCGCAGGAGGAAGGCAAGGGTTACCAATCCTCGATAGCAGATCTGCGTGAACAACTCGATTCCGCCAACCAGACCCTCGCCGAATTGAGGAAATCAGGCACGGCAACCTCTGAGGAAATGACGGAACTTAGCAGAGAAAACGAGCTTCTTCGCAGTATCGTCCTCAGAGAACTCAAGGAGCAGGCACGTCGAGACCAGGCTAAAAAGCTTGTTTTAGCCGAATTAGCTCATCTTGAAGGCAAGTCCGAGGCACTCATGAATCAGATCGAATACCTCGGGCAGCCTCTTGTGTTATTGACAGACAAAGAACGCACGCTTTTCAAGGATTCCCAAATCGACCTACCCGAAATCGAAGAGTCCGGCGCAATGGAAATTTCCATCGCCGCACCGAAGCCCGAAGCACAAAAGACGCCTTCCCCGGAGATCTCCGGGACCGAGATGGCCAGCGTCGACATTGTCGAGTCACCGCCCGGCAGCGAACCCTCGACGACGGAATCAGAGTCCACCGCGTCACCACACGTCGAAACGGCACATTCTCCTAATGTTCCGGCTGAACTTCTTGCCCAGGCGAAAGAGGCCCGTGAGCTTTTCGACCGCAGTAAATATCGTGAAGCCGAGGAAATTTACGAGAAGATGCAGGCCGAAGCTCCAAACAACGTCTATATCCTTTCGAACCTTGGGGTCGTCCGTTTTCGCTCCGGCAAGCTCCGCCTGGCGGAGGAAGCGTTCCAGAAAGCGCTGGCGATCGATCCGAGGGATTCGTTTTCCCGCTGCACGCTTGGAATCGTTTTCTACCAACAAGGTAAATACGACCAGGCTATCGATGAGTTGACCCAGGCCCTGGCAGTCGATCCAAAGAATGCAACGGCGCACAACTATCTGGGCATTACGGCAAGTCAGAAAGGCTGGGCTGAAGCAGCGCAGAAGGAAATGGAGACAGCCATTCAGCTCGATCCGAACTACGCAGATGCCTATTTCAATCTGGCGGTCATTCACGCAACCTGGCAACCGCCGGACCGCGACGAAGCGAAGCGCTATTATCAAAAGGCACTAAGCCTGGGAGCTCAGCCCGACTCGGCGCTTGAAAACCTGCTTAAGTGACCACAGTGAAACGATCCGTCGCGAATGTCGTCATCCGATCAACTCCGCATAGAGATCTGCAGTCTGTTTCGCGATTGAGTTCCAGCTGAATACGGATTCCGCACGGCGGCGCCCCGCTTTGCCGAACCGCTCTCTCTTGGCTGGATCCGCCATAAGTTCGTTAATCCTTACTGCAAGGTCCCGCGCGAACCGGTCTGGATTCCGTGGCTCGAATGGACTTTCATCCATCTGATCGATCGCTACCAGATACCCCGTTTCACCATCGACCACCACTTCCGGAATACCCCCAACTGCGCTGGCGACCACTGCGGTTTCACATGCCATCGCCTCGAGATTAATAATGCCAAAGGGCTCATAAATAGAAGGACAGCAGAAGACGGCCGCGTGGGAATAGAGCTCATATACGGTGTTCTTGCTTACCATTTCCTCAATCCAGATAACCCCATCCCGGCTGGAGCGGACTTCGTCTACGGCTTTCTTCATTTCCTCCGCAATCTCAGGCGTATCAGGTGCCCCTGCACAAAGTACCACCTGAAATCCCGGATCCATGTACCGAATCGCACGGGCCAGGTGAACGATCCCCTTCTGCCTGGCAATACGGCCGACAAACAGTACGAACGGCTTGGCTGGGTCGATGCCGTACTTTTTGAGGGCCTCGGTAGATTCGACCTTTCTGTACTCGTCCAGGTCGATGCCGTTGAAAATGATCCGGACCTTTTCCTCAGGCACGTTGAAAAGTCTCAGCACGTCCTCTTTGGTGCCCTGTGAAACTGCGATAATTGCATCGGCCATTTCCATCGCCGTTTTCTCCACCCAGCACGAGAAATTGTAACCGCCCCCAAGCTGTTCCCTCTTCCACGGTCTCAGAGGTTCAAGCGAGTGCACGGTCAAAACCATCGGGATGCCGTAGTTTAGCTTTGCGGCGATTCCCCCGAAATGGCTGTACCAAGTGTGGCAATGCACAATATCCGCATCAATGTTTGTCGTATTGAAATCGAGACAACGCTGTAGCGCACCGAATATTGACTTCAATGGCTTGGGACATGTGTACGCACTGTTATCGAGCGGAAACCCCAATACTCGCAGATGCAATTCCGTGAGATTCTGTTCGCCGAACGTCCGGGCTTCCACATCTATTATCTTCGCCAGCTCATGGCTAAGGTAATCGACGTGAACTCCAGCTCCGCCGTACACGTTGGGGGGATATTCGTTTGTGAGGAATAATGCTTTCATTAGATCGGGGGGTCAGGTTGGTTAAAACCGCCGACCCGGGAAAACCCGGACCGGCGATCTGATACACGGTCGGCGACTTGATTCCCTTTGGATGAATCAGGGCACCAAAAAGATCTTACCGGTATACGGGTCACGGACTTCCGTGCCGGGAGGAAATCCTCGCACATCGATATATCCTGCGGATGGGTCATATGGACTGACAACAAATCCATCCTTGCCAGGCACCTTCTGAGCGACCGGATAATTCTGCACATCTGGAGGAGGAGTCGGCGTCGGCGTAAAGGTCGGCGGCGGCGTTGGCTGGGGCGGCGGCGTATATGTGGGTGTCTGCGGGTAGATCGGAGCAGGAGGCGGCGTTCCCATCGGCGCGGGCGGTGGGGGCGGGGGCTCAGGGGTCGACGGCTCGCATGCCGAGATGGCGAATGCCGCGAGAGCGGCTGCAAAGTAGTGAAGCTTCATATTGAAATGCTGCATTTCTCGTCGAACCCTACTGCCTACGGGCGCCGGATATCAATCCTCAAAGTGCCATCAGATTCAGTAAGATTGCGACGGACAAGGCGACTCGTGCAATTTTTCGATTGAATGAAGCACTCCGTCGCACAAATCCGAAAGAGCATTGCGGGCTTTCCGGCCCGCAGATTGCCGGATTCGACGGATCTCTCACACGCCGCTGTCGCGCTAATTCTTCGCGAGTGCCTTAAGTTCGGCGACGTCGAATTGCTCCTGATCCGCCGTTCAGAGCACCCATGCGATCCATGGTCAGGTCACATGGGCTTTCCCGGCGGGCGCGTCGAATCGGGCGACGAGACACCGTTCCAAACAGCCAAAAGGGAGACGATGGAAGAGCTCAGTATCAATCTCGACAAGAGTGCCCAATTCCTAGGGCGTCTCTCGGAACTTCGTGCCCGCTCCCGCCAAAAGATTCTGCCAATGAGCATCTTTCCGTATGTATTCGCGGCGACTGAACCGTTCGAGTTGCACTGCAATGAGGAAGTTTCCGAAGCTATTTGGATTCCACTGGAATTCTTTTTCGACAAAAGAAATCGAGGCGAGTTTCGAGTCCCCAAAGAAGGCAATGATTATTCTTTCCCTTGCTACCACTACGAAGGGCGCGCGATTTGGGGTCTCAGCCTCATGATGCTTGATGAGTTTCTGTTCGAAGCTCTAGCGGATGTATTTTCCGGTTGATACCGCTCTCCCTAGTAACTCAGCACGGAACCTCCTGAAGCGGAGTTAGTTCGAAACCGAGCGCGGCGGCCTGTTTTCTCATGTTCCTGACTCGGTTGGCCTTCGCTTTGGCGGGCAGTCTGCGGGCTTCGTCGGCCCGGTAGGGCGTCCGCGTGGCGATCATCGCGTAGAGGATGCGGGCCAGCTTGTGGGCCGTGGCAGTAACGCCCTCGGCCTTGAGCACGCATCCGCCGCTGATCCGGTTGTCGGGGCACCCACGAGCAGAACCTCGCCGCACTCGGAAAGGCCTCGAGGATCTGCGCTCCGGTTCCCAGTTCGCTAATCAGCACGCCCATCGTGATCGCGGAGACGCCGGGCGCCGCCCCGAGGTCCACGCCGTAGATCGGGAAGGACTCCTCGACCAGGGGCGCCGCCGGGGTGTTCTTGCGCGCCCGCCTCTGGCTCGAAGGCGCGGGAGGCAGCGGCTCTTCGGTGACTCCCCCGATCGTCTCCAGGCTGCGCGTGATCTCGGCGTCCAGCTCGCCCAGCGCGACCCGCCCGGCCTGCCAGCGGGCGTAGCACTGTCTCAGCACGAAGAGGCATTCCTCCCGGTAGAGTCGCCTTCCATCGCCGCCTCCACCTGGGCGCGCGGGGTCTTGCAGCGGCAGTCGCAAAGCTCCGCCAGGCGGTGGGGGTCGCGCTGCCCGGCGAGGATGGCTTCGAGGATCGCCTGCCCGCTCTTGCCGTCCAGGTCGCTGAGGACGTGGTGGAGATGCAGGTTCATCTCCGTGAGCGTCTTCTGCATGAGCTGCAGCTCGCTCGAGCCGCTTGCGATGAGGCTGCGGCGGTGGCGCATCAGGTAGCGCAGCGGCACGATCTCCTTCGAGGGCCGGAACGACTTGCGCAGCAGCCCCGCACAGTGGAGTTGCTTTAAGCCAGGCGGCGTCGCACACGTCGCTCTTGCGCCCGGGCACCCCCTTCACATGGCGCGCCTGCACCAGGAAGACTTCCAGCCCGGCGTCCTCGAGGATCTGGTAGATCGCCACCCAGTAGTTGCCCGTGCTCTCTATCGCCACCGTGCGCACGCGGCACTCCAGCAGCCAGTCGCGCAGGGCGTGCAGATCCCCGGTGAAGCCCGAAAAGGCGCGCACCGGATCCTCCGCGCGGTCCGCCGGCACCGCCTCCATCAGCTCCTCCGCGCCGATGTCGATGCCCGCCGCGTCGGGATGGCATGCCCGTGTCGTCAGTTCCCGGTTCCGTTGGTTTCGCTTCGATTTCGTCATGAGCGTTCGCTTCTTTCGTGTTTGTGTCGTCGGTTTCGTTTCGTGGATTTCGTGGCGCCTGAGCAGCGGCGCAGTCCTGCGAAGTCAATGAGCAGTCTCCCGAACGGGGTCCGCCGGCTTCGCCGGACCGCTTTCGCGGCCCACCCAAGCCCGCAGCCACCAATGGACTTCTCGCGCAGGACCGCTGCCATGCTTGAGAACGGGGTGCGAACCCCGCCGGAAATCTCCGGCGTGCCCGCGCCACCAATGAGGGGTCGGCCTACGCTGCCGCTGAACAAGCGCCCCACCATGCCGCACCGGCTGCACCACAGGCCACAGAAAGTTACTAGACCGACTTCACGATTCTCCCGTTTGTTCAGATGCTTGAAAGCAATACGCGTGCTATGCTTGTGAATCCGACGGATGCCAGCTCAGTTCAGCAGTGGGTGCTATGGAGTTACGCAACTAAAAATCCGCGATACGACACCGCTTCGAGTTCAAATGCGGCGTCTTGAGCCCCTTACCGAGAGCGGGAAACCCTCGGTGCCGACGCGAATCGTCTATTTTCAAAACGGATATGGAAGTTCAACCGACTTCCAATTTCTTTGCAGTATGATCGCTGACTTTCATGAATGGCCGCAGGCTACCGTTCTGCACCGCCCTGCTCATGCTTGTGCTCGGCTCCCTGGTCTGCACGGTGGGCGCCATCGGCGCTTCGGCGTATTTCTCGGCAAGCAATGCTGCTCAGGACTTGAAAGAGCGTCATTACAAACTCGTTTCCGAGGCCACTTCGCTGGAAGTTCGACGGTTACTGGAGCCCGTTCCGCGCATACTGCTCGAATACCGCACTCTGGCGCGGCGCGGAATGCTGCCAATCGATGATCCGGCGGAGCTCGGAAAGCTGCTGGCTGAGCGCCTGCGAACGCGCACTTTCTTAGGCTGGATAAGCTACAGTGATCGCGAGACAGGGCGTTTTATTGGAGCATGGCGGCGTGAGGACGGGGCTATCGTCATCAATCGGTCCCGACCCGACATGAATGATGGACGCCCGAGTGAATGGATCGTGGATGAACAGGGAGTGCTGACACCGCTCGAAGGCGAACTGCCCGGGGGATACGTTCCACGCACGCGGCCGTGGTTTCGGCATGCGATCGAGTCGAATAATCTCGTTTGGTCGGAGCCATATGTATTTCAGGAAGGTCAGCCGGGCATCACCGCCAGTATTTCCTTCCGAAGTCCCGGCAGCAATGAGCCGGCAGGAGTGTTTACCGCTGATTTTTTTCTCACAGATATTTCAAGCTTTCTTCACAACCTCGCCGAAGGGAAGCGGGGCATCGTCGCAGTTCTTACTCCGGAAGGTGACGTGATTGGGAGCGCCAGCTCGCTCGAAGGCGACGAAAGTCGCCTGTTTCAGGCGATGCGGGCAGCGACGCCGCTAACGTCCAAAGAGCTTCGCATGGATCAAGCTTCCCGTTTCGGATTCGAGCGTGACGGCGTAACTTACGATGGAGTCGCAACTGCGTTCACCATGGGTGGCGGGCTCGAATATATCGTGACGGTCGTCTGTCTCGAGGACGATAAGTTCATGGGCGATGGTGCAATGGCGCTCTTCAACGCCCCTAACGATCTGCCGCAGCACGCACTCCATGCCTGCCGGGCCGCGCTCCAGCTCCTTCAGCGAATCGAGCAAGCGCCCGCTTTCAGCGAGGAGAACGGTTTGCCCGTGATTCGGATTCGCATCGGCGTACATACTGGCGAGGCGCTGGTGGGCAATATCGGCTCGAACGAACGCTTTTCTTATACGGCGCTGGGCGACAGCGTAAATCTCTGCGCACGTCTGGAGTTGCTAAATAAATCATACGGCACCCGGATCCTGGTGAGCGAAACCACTTACCACGCCGCGAAAGATCACTTCGAATTTCGTCACATCGATCGCGTGACTGTCACGGGCCGGACCGGACCGAACAATGTTTATGAGTTGCTTGCAAAGAAAGGTGAGCTCAATTCGGTTGCGATCCGTGCGCGGGACGCCTATGAGGAAGGCCTCCGCGCGTTCCAGACTGAAGACTTTGGCGCCGCGACAGTGAGTTTCCACTCGGCACACGAACTGCAGCCCCAGGACGCCGCTACAGCGGTCATGCTCGCAAGGGTATCGCAGGCAGGTGTTGCCACGAAGCCAGAGCGACTTGAAAAAACGGAAGATGTCTACAGATCCGCCAGAAATTCGTAGGTCATGTCGCTGAATCCCGGCAGCGATTCGTGCCCGAAATCAGGGTAGATTACGACGTTCTTTTTTGAAGTGATCTTGTTGTAGACAGCAAATTGCGTGGAAGGAGGACAGATTGTGTCCATCAGGCCCGTCGCCATCAGCACTTCGCCTTTGATGCGCGGCGCCAGGTTCTGAATGTCGATGTAACCGAGCTTCGCGAAGATTACCTCCTCACGTTCGTGCCGCGGATCGTAGGCGCGGAAATAGTTTTTGATTTCCTCATAGGCTTCGGTTGCCAGATCCATCTCCCACACGCGCTTGTAATCCGAAAGAAAGGGATATACCGGCGCGAGACGTTTAATCTTCGGAACGAGCGCTGCGCAGGCGAGAGTAAGCGCTCCTCCCTGTGACCCGCCGTAAACTCCGACCCGCTGTGCATCGACAGAATCGAAGCTCATTGCGATCTTCGCAAGCTGAGCGGTGTCTAGAAAGATCTGCCGGAAGGCAAATTTCCTGGGATCGTCGTCCAGTCCACGAATGATCTGGCCTTTGAAGGTGTTTCCCTTCACTCCGCCAAGGTCCTCACTGATGCCGCCCTGGCCCCGGCAGTCCATTGCAAAAACACTCTGCCCAATGGCAACGTGCCCAAGCTTATCAAACCAGCCTCCGCTGTTTCCAGAATATCCATGGAACATCAAAACGGCCGGGCCTTCTCCAGAAGTTTTCTTCGGTCGCAGATATTTGGAATGCACGCGACTGCCACCAACCCCGGTGAAGAACAGATCGAAGCAATCCGCAGTAGGAGTGCTGAAATTGGCCGGTCTAAGCTCAATCCGAGATCGACAGCCTCCATCTCCGCAATTGCTTCATCCCAGTAGGCGTCGAAATCATCCGGACAGGGATTGATTCCCTTATACTTACGAAGTTCGGCGAGGGGCAGATCGACAATAGGCATTACGATCTGCAGGATAGACCAGCTCGCAGGAATTAGACGAAGCCAAAAGGAGTATCCGAAGTGAATCGCCGCTCTCTTCTACCCGCAGGCGCAGAGCTTCAAACTTGCCCAGAAATCTCTCTCAACCCGGCTTCGTTCGAACCAGTGGCGCATGTTCATGCGCAGCACTAAGACACGCTCCAAATATGATAATTGATCCCGACAGATAGATCCAGACCAAGATCGCGATCACGCTGCCGAACGCACCGTAGACTGCGTTAAAGTTCACAACATTCCTCGCGTACAGGACGAAGATCGCTTTCACGAGTTGAAGCGCGATGGTGACAACGAGCGCCGCTACCCAGATAGACTTGAATGGCTTGCGACCGCGCGGGGCAAGCATGTAGAACACGCTGAATCCGTAAAAGAGCACCACGGTCGGGACCAGGCGACGTGCCAAGTCCAGCACTTGCACCACCAGCGCCGAGCCTGCGAGCGGAATGTTGTACCGTTCCCAGTAAGTTGTGAAGGCTTGCACGAGGAACGGCATCAGTATTCCAAGCAGAAGCGCGCTCATTAATACACAGACCATATAGGCGTTCTTGATCGGCAACCGCCACCAACTGTACTCCAACGTACCCCACGCTTTGTTCACTCCGCGGACTAGCGCCTGAAAAAATCGCAGCGATGTCCAGATCAAACCGAGCGCTGCGACCACACCCACGCTACCGCGGGATTTGATCACCGACTGTATGGTCGTGAGCAAAGCATTCTGACTCTGGTAACCAAGTGGCATGTAGTCACTTATGAATCCGATTATCGCGTCTTGCACTTCAGTCGGTTTCCCGGAGAAAAAGTTCGTGCCAATCGTAACCAACAGGAGCACGAGCGGAAAGAGCGCGAAAAACGCGTAGTAAGCAAACGCCGCCGCCCGTTGCTCCCCATCGATAGCGGAATATCGTTGGACGGTATGCCAAATAAGGTGCGCGAACCGCTCCACCCGCGGCAGTTTCTTCAACTCTGCCTTGATGTGTTCCTGCATGGCGGCAGTATCATATGAGCCAAGTAGTTCATGCGGCAATCTTTCCAAATTCAGTCCAATTAGCTTCGGCATTGCAGCCGACTCGCGGCTTGCTAGTGTATGCGCCCATGTCTGGAAACGACACGGGAAAAAACCAACGCTCAAAATGGCTTACGTGGCTAAAGAGGTTCTTCTTTTTTGTCCTGATCCTTTTCCTGACCTTTGTCGCACTGCACCGGCCAATTCTCTTTTACGGCGTGAAGTACTTCGCAACAAGAGCCGCTGCAAATGCCGGGATGAAGCTCTCCTACGACATGAGCGGGAGCATCATTTCCAGTCTCCGGATTAAGGATCTTCGAATCACGCCGACGAAGCCCGGCCCGATTGAAACGGCTTCAGTGGATCTTGTTTACCTAAAATACAGCATCCCCGGGTTGATCGTCGACGGACTCTCAGGACTTCTAAAGGACGTTCAAGTAGTCGGAGTCGATCTCGAACTTAACCCAACTGACAAGAAACCAAAGCCGGAGAAAGAATCGAAAGGGCCAATCAAGATCCCCCCGATCCTTCCCGAACGCCTGCGCATCGAGGACATCAACGTGGTTGTACACGCCAAGGAAAAGGAGGATCTCGTCGTCAAGGATTTCGATTTCATCTTAGACCCGGCTTCCGAGGGGAAACTCAGCATCGAGGAACTCACGATTCCCGGCGTGCGCGATTGGCGGAACGTCAAGGCAAAGTCTGCCACCTATCGTGATCGGAATCTTGTACTAACCGATCTTTACGTCGATGATCAGGTCAAGTTGGCGAAGCTGAACCTGGACGCCTCGCGGCTCGACGAATCCCGGCTTCGACTCGTCGCAGACGGTTCACTTTTCGGCGGCACGATTGCGCTTGATGCCCGAGTGAGCAACCTCAACGCAACCAACGATCTCGACGTGCAGGGATCGATCAACGACATCTCGCTCGAATCGATCAGCGAATACCTCACTCTCAAGAAGGAACTTGCAGGCACTCTTAGCCGGATCGACGTCAATTTTCAGGGAGAACCTGCCGCTCCTGAGACCTGGATTGGAAAGAACGCGCTCAAATTGAAGGGATTCGCTTTCGATGGGCGAGCGCTGGTTGATGTGCTTGATCTCAGGAGCGACTTCGACAGTGGGATCGCGGTTCTGAATCTGCGGGAACTACGGCAGGGCGCGACGCAGGTGCAGGCAACCGCGGAAATGGATCTTCCGGTATCCATCGATCGGTTCCCATGGGCGGAAATGAAGGGCCGCCTTTCAATCGATGCACCAAGTCTGGCTGAACTCAATCTCGGGGGACAAACGAAACTGAAGGGCGCCGTCACGGTCGAGGGACCATTCGAAATGAACGCCGGATTCTTCAGGGCCCACCTTGCCGTGAAAGCACGCGGTGTGAAGTCAGAAGCGTTTGCCGCGGAGAGTGCGGAATTGGAGATCGAGGTGAGCAGGAGACTTTACGACCCTGACGCCAGGAAAAACGAATCCGCCTTTCTTCCGCTCGCAACACACTCGCAATACATGCGAGTCGCTAACAACAGCCCTGCGACGCCTCAGGCGTCCGCACCAACAAGTAGTGCTTCGCCGGAGCCAGAGGATGGTTCGAGCGCGGAAGCAGCGGCCGATCAGCAATCGAAGACCGGAATTGGCGAATTGCTGCAGGGATTCGAATTCGAAGTTAAAGGAAGCGCCACCGGGGTTCGCGCTCAAGATTACTCGATCGACTCGGTGGATTTCAATGTTCAGGGCAAAGATGGAAAAATTAATGTTAACCCTCTTCGGTTAAGAAAAGGGAAGAACACCTTTTCTGCAAGCGGCGACATTACCGTACCGAAGGAAGCCAATTCCTTAGAGGCTGCGCAGGTTGAAGTCAGACTCAACATTTCGGCGCCAGAACTTCGCCAATTCGTGGCGGAGCAGACTGGCAAAGAGTTAGAGGGAGCACTGAATGTGAGTGGGGATGTCACTCGCTCGAACGGTAAGATCAATGGAACCATCACTGCCACCGGTAACGACCTGCGATTCAGCGGTCTCAAAGCAGACTCGCTTGAGGCTGACATCACCATTGATGACAGCGTCGGCACAATCCGAGCCCTCACAGTATTGTTCGACAAAAAGAACCGGCTGACCGCGAAGGGAACGGTAGAGCTCGAGAAACCCTACCGGTACAACGGATCACTCGAGGTGAACCTGCCGCAGCTCTCTGTGCTCAATTCGTTATTGCAGGCCCAGGATAAAACGATTTCCGGCTCCCTTATCGTGAGCTGGAAAGGCTCTGGCGTCGTTGAGAATTTAAAGCACAGCGGCCGCATCGACCTAAGTGCCAACGAAGTCGTATTCGGCGACCTCATTATATCAAGCGCCGCAATCGCCGGCGATTATTCGCCGGAGGCAATCGAAATCCCGACATTCACGGTGAACTCCAACCAAGGAGACCTCAGGACGAAAATCACGCTTTCCGACGAACAATTACGAATCGCAGATATTCTCGTCACGCGCGAAGGTGGAATCGAGCTGAGCGGCCAGATTCAACTTCCCGTGGACATTTCGAACCCGAAGAAACTCGAAACGCTCATCCCAGCGGACGGAAAGGTGGACGCGGCCCTCGCGGTGAAAGAGTTGGGGCTCGCGCCCTTGCTGAAGAAGGGCGAGGAGGCTCCGCCATTCTCGGGATATGTGAAAGCAAACCTGACCGCGTCGGGCACTGTTGCGGATCTGCTGCTCGATTTGAAAATCGAGGGCCGCGAACTGAATGCAGCTGCCGCGGAGCGCCTACCAACAGCTTCGTTTGACGTTTCGGTAAAACTCCAGAACGATCGTCTTTCCTTAGACGGCTCAATCAAACAACCCGAAATCAATCCGATCCTCATCACTGGAAGTATCCCATTCGACCTGGAAACGATCCTCCAGGATAAGAAACTTGATAAAGCCTCACCGGTAGCGCTCGACGTGAAACTCTCCCGTTCCGACCTTAGCTTACTTACTCAGATGAGCCCGGAGGTGCGATTCATCGAAGGTACGGCGGCGATCGACGCCAGCATTCGCGGAACACTCGGCGCCCCCGATCTGAGCGGTGCGATCGATGCGACCATTCAGTCGATCCGTTTCGCAGATCCTTCGTTCCCGTCTGTCTCGGACCTACGGGTTGACATTCGATTCGCCGACCAAACAATCAGTGTGAATAGCATCGCAGGGGATCTCGCCGGTGGCACATTCGCTCTCACAGGAACGATCACCGTCGCCGATCTCACGAATCCCGTATTTGATCTCGCGCTGGTTGCGAATAACGCGCTCGTTGCGCGTAATGACTCGATAACCGTGCGCCTGAACGCCGACCTTTCGGTAGCCGGACCACTCGATGCCGGAGTCGTTTCAGGCAGTGTGGCAGTAACCAATAGCCGGTTCTTCCGTGAGATTGATATTCTGCCTTTGGAGCTGCCAGGAAGACCAGCGCCAGTACCGCCGTCGCCGGGAGGCGGTGTCTCATTGGGTCCGCCTCTGAACAATTGGACCTTCGATGTCAGCGTCACCACGCTTGATCCATTTCAGATTCGCGGAAATCTCGCCAACGGTGGAGTGACACTGGATCTCGAACTAGTGGGCACAGGCGAAGAGCCTGCGCTCGTAGGAACTGCAAGAATTGTCGATTTCGTTACGACGCTCCCTTTCAGCGCGCTGAGGATCACGAACGGGTTCGTGTATTTCACGAAAAGCAACCCTTTTGAGCCGCAACTCAACATCCAGGGCGAATCCAACCTTCGTAACTACCGTATCAATGTCTATATCTATGGTCCTGCGAGCGACGCTAAAACAATTTTTTCAAGCGAACCGCCGCTGCCGCAAGAGGATATTATCTCGCTGCTCGCCACCGGTACTACGACTTCCGAATTAGCCGGTGACAATAACGTCGCCGCCAGTCGGGCGGCGGCGCTTGTGGCCCAGAAGCTTTGGCGGTCGATCTTCAAGAAGAAACCTGCCCCAGATAAACCGAAGGATACATTTCTCGATCGAATCGACGTGAATGTCGGCGCTATCGACCCCAAGACCGGAGAGCAAGAAGTTCGTGCAGGTTTCAGGCTTACTGAGCACTTTCAGTTAGTTGGTGACCTCGACTTCCTCGGAAACGCGCGTGCGCAGATCCGTTTCCTGATCCGCTTCAAATAATTATGATCGCGCGTCTTCGTCACAGGCCCCTCTTCCCCGTGCTTGTGTGTGCGGCCCTTCTGTTTTTCGCAGGCGATTCATTTTCCAGGCAGTCCCCGTTGGTCGATGCATCAGAGCCACAACCTGAACTGGAGAACTTACCGCCTCAGTCGGACGGCGGCAGGACGAATTTTAACATTGTGTTTCATGGAGCCCGATCCTTCGACGAAAACGCGATGCGGGACGCGATAGAAGAACAGATCAAGAGCATCCAGGAGTTCGGCCTGAATCCGGCTCGCGCGAACGACACAGCATTCTTCCTGGCGCTGTTCTACCTTAAACATGGCTACTCGCAGGTGCAGGTGACTGAGCAGATTACTGGTCGCCAATTAATTCTGAATGTTCGGGAGGGCCCGCTAACGACGTTGGGCAAAACGACTTTCATAGGAAACACGGCGTTCGACAGCGAAACGCTCCGATCCTACCTGATCGGAGCAACTCGGGAGCGTGTGTCACGATTTAAGGCTGAAGAGGAACTACCGTTTGTCGAGACGGATATCAAGACAGGCGCATCAAGAATTAAGAGCCTGTATCTGTCCGAAGGGTACCTGGACGTAGAAGTTGTGAAACCCGAGATCGATTATTCCCCCGGTTACACTAAAGCTTCAGTTGCGCTTCAAATCACCGAGGGTACGAAATACACGATCGGCAAGCCCGTCATCTACGGCCATATCAAAATTTTCAAGGACAAGGATACGGACCGAATCGAGAAGCTGACTTCGCAGTATGTCGGAAAACCGTTTACGCCGCAGAAGATTGTGAACCTGCGGCGTTCGCTCGTTTATGAATACAAGAAGGAAGGTTATTTCAACGCAACGATCGAGGAATCGGCCGACCCTGCAAATGCGGTCAATGGCGTTGTGCCCGTCTTCTTCACGGTCAACGCGGGACCAGTGTATACATTCGACGGTGCGGAATTCAATATGAAGCCAGATGGGCGATTGAAACGCAGCTTTCTGGAAAACCGCTTTCGAGCATTAAACGGGAAGACCTACAATCCGGAGGAGGTCGATGAGCTGTTCCGCGAACTCATGCAGACGGGACTTTTTACGCAGCTTCGCATCACGCCCATCGAAGTTCCTGGTGATGAGGTGAAATTGAAAGTCAGTGTTGACGAAGCAAAGGCCAAAGAGCTCGGATTAGCCTTGGGATACGGAACTTACGAAGGACCATTTGTTGGAGCAAGCTACACAGAACGCAATCTTTTTGGAACGGGGCGTCCGATCAGCTTCTTTGCAGAGTTTTCAACGCGAACTTATCGCGGGGAGATTCGTTATACGGATCGCTGGTTTCTGGAAACGCAAAACCAGCTTAACCTCAACTTCTCCGCACTCACGTTTGATTTTGATAGTTATGATATATTCGAGATCGGCGCTCTCGCGGAAATCGGACGGGATCTCACGGACCATTGGAGAGTTACGACATTCATCCGGCCGAAAAAAGGGGAGGTCACGTCGTCTCAAATCGACTCCGAATTTCTGGGGCCGACGAGCTACTTCGTCAACAGTGTGGGTTTCTCAAATACGATCGACTACCGTGATAGCGCACTGAATCCAAAAAAGGGGTTCGTTTTCGGTACGACGTTTGATTTTGCAAACTCAGCTCTCGGGAGCGAAATCGATTTCGTGCGGGCTTTGTATCGTTTCAGCATCTACCACACTGTAGGTCCTGTCCTACTGGCGGCCGGCGCCCGCGGCGGAATCATCTCCCCGATTGGTAATACCGATCTGCTGCCCATCAACGAACGATTCTTCACGGGCGGAAGCCGAAGTGTACGCAGTTTCAACGAGCGAAAGCTGGGCCCCAAGGACAAGAGCGGCGATCCAATCGGCGGCCAGACCTATCTGGTTTACAATATAGAAGTAGTGTTTCCGCTCATTGGCGGATTTGAGGGAGCCATCTTCTTCGACGCGGGGAGTGTCGGCAGGAAAGTCTCCGACGGATTCGGGGAATTGCGATACGGGATAGGTGGCGGGCTGCGTTATCCGTTGCCAATCGGCCCACTGCGACTCGATTACGGAATCAACCCCTCCCCGAAAGCCAATGAATCGAGCGGGGCGTTTCATTTCAGCTTCGGATTCGCATTCTAGACGCTGTTCTTAGTAGCGTTTAAGCACCTCACCCGATCATGGATGCCGGGGGCGCGCTTCCTGCTAAGTTCAAAGAATGCAGCGCACGAGCCTCGTGAGATTTCTTGCTAAAATAACGCTGAAAATTGCCCTATTCGCGCTTGGTGCGATACTCACTGTTCATCTGGTAGCCGCGGTATCGTTACCTGTTCTGCAGGCTTTCAGCGAAGGATTGCAGCGCGCCAACACCGTGCAGATGGTTGCGATCTCGCCCGATTCGACAACTGATGCACTGACGGAAGAAGTTGCATATAAGCGATAACCGCTGTAGTTCTCTCAATTAGCGCAATTGTTTCTCGATCCTATTAAGATATAGAGAGACTGGATCCTCGCGTTCAAAGAGCGGTTGCGTCAAATCTTCCGCGACCCAAAGAACCTGCTCAAAGTCGTCACTCTTTCTCCCGAACTGGGTCGCCTCCATCCAGTTTAGGTAATTGGCGATTTCGTTCATCCTCTGAAGAACTGCCTGCCTATATTGCTCCATCATTTTTAACCGCTTCGAAGTGCTCCGCGTTCTTCCTCGCGAAATTTGAAACGCAATATCACCGTATCCGGCTAGAATCGGACGGTAAAGAGGGCTTGCCCGAGATTCCAAGCGCAGAAAATCTTGCTGCCTATTCTTAATCTTTGCCGTTCCCTCCGGAAGCCTAAGATATTCCTTAAAGTCGCCAAGCCCAAATTCGGCAGGCTTCTTTTCATCCTTTCTTCGCACTTTGATTGTCATGAGCTTGTGAAGCTCGTTCTCAGTCTCCTCTACGGAAAGAGCCTCGTAATCGTTTGCAATGGACAGGCGTGCCATGCTCAACGTCCACCACTTTTCGAGGCTTTCTCGGGAGGCAATAAGCGAAGGAAAATGTGTGGTCAGTTCGGAAACAGGCTCCTCCGATCGGGTCGGAATGGACCTTACGTACTCGGAAAGGCAGTTCCTTCCCGCTGGGAGGTCCTGAAGTATGCGCAGCAGACTGTAAGCGTAAGCGCGATAAAGCCCCAATGAAGCTAAGCCGATTGCTGGGCATGATGTCCCGAGAAATTCATTGATTGACGGAAGTCGGTTTACATCAATGAGCCTGTTGAAGAAATCCGCGTTCACCCCCATTGACTGTTCACGAATCGAATGCGCAATGCCCTCGATGAGCCAGGCAGGCGGTTCATTGTAAGGTCGACCCGCATGCAGAACGTGCCCGTCCCGGTAGGCAAGTTCAAGCAACAATGCGCGGATCACTTCACTCTGGAGCGATCGTTCCGGAAGTGGACCTCCCAGAATAACATCGATTTGAATCTTGATCCCATCTTCAGAGCCAATGACGTTAAAAATGAGAGGCTTCTGCCGCGGAATCGACGTTGTAGCAGGGACGAGCTGTATCACAATTGGGCGTTTCCACGAATCCATTTGTCCAAGTGCGCGGAGCACGTGCCCTTTAGTCTGCTCGACAAAGATCGTTACACGCTGCCGGATATCGCGATCATCGCAATAAACAATGAACTGCCTCGAGGCGCTGCAACTGCGCTTGGGCACATTCACCGCCCGCACCAGCGTGATTGTCAGGAAAAGAATTGAAATCGCGCAAAGGGCACGCACCATCATCCGCTGGGGCGCTGAGGCGCAGTGACCATCACGCAACCCTTATCGACCCTCACGGCACCAAGTTTGTCCATCACGCTCTTAACGCGATCGGTCGCATTCCACAGTTGCTTAAAGGGATATTCCAGGTAGGCCATAACCAGCGGATGAACTGGCAGGCTGCCGAATCGACCTCCACAATTCTCCGTGACTAGACCACCATTTTTTTCATCAATGCCGAGCTTATAGAACGTCGTGGCGTAGATAGGAAAATCGTAGATCGAGTACTGAACAGTGATCTCGATAATGTCTTTGCGCGTTTTCACAAAGGTCCGATCAAATTTCGCGTATTCACTGAAAAGTCCGTTTCTTTTCGCGCGGACGACCCCGAAAAGGTAGTCGTTGACGCTCTTTTCATCCAGCCGCAAAGTCCGACCTCCTCCGTTTTGCACCAGTTGTTCCAGTATCATTGGAATTGGCAGCGCGTCCACAAGAGTTGATTCCGGCATCTCCGGAACATCCTGAGCGGGCCGAAAAATTTGGATAAAGGCTGCGGCCAAAGCCGCACAGCTGAGTGTCGTCACCAAAGATCGCCAAAACCCGACGAAGACTCCCCTCTTTGGATTGATCATCGATTTAACCCGTTTTTGAACCTTTTTGGGCTCGGCCTTATCTACTTCTCGGGGAAGTGAAGATCGGTCGAGCTTAACGCCACACTCGTGGCAGTAGATGCGTTCCGGCTCATTTTCGTAACCACACTCTCTGCACTTCAGTTTGGTCATAGGATGCCTTGTGGCTTTCTAACTTTTTTCCTTGGGTGGAGATTTTTTTGACTCCGAATTAGTTTTTGAAGCGGTACTTTTTTCGGAAGAAGGAGCGGAAGATGTCGACGACGCGGCGGAGGAGGAATCCTTTTTGGCTGCCTCTTTGTACCCTTCGCTCCGGTAATCGGTGATATAAAAACCAGATCCCTTAAAGATCAGACCCGCACCGGTGCCGAGTTGCCTCGTTACCTTTCCCTTTCCCCAATCTTTCATTCGACACAGATCCTGGGGACAGATCTCCAGATGATCAGCTTTCATTGATTGGAAAATATCGAAGCTCTTTTTGCACTTCTCGCAGTAATATTCGTATGTCGGCATGTTGCTGAAATTTGCGGGACTGTAATTAGCAGAGACCGCAAGCCTTCGCAATTGGCGTAATTCAGCAACTTGCATTCCCGTTAGGCGGCCTTTGAAAGTGATCAGCGACCTGCTATACATCCACGCCAAGTCGATGAAGAATTGGTATGCCCGGAGGAACACGTTGAAGCGCGTTCTTCTGACGATGCTTTTCGCGGGAGCGATGACATCAGAAATTGCACTTGCCCAGTACAAACCCATCGATCCTCCATTTGGTCTTTATTGGGGAGAAGACTCCAAAACGATCGAACGACTTCTTAAAGGGGCCAAGGCAACCGTGGTCGAAAAGCGAAAAGTGGAAAGACGTGAAGCGTGGACCGTCGAAGGACTCATCCAAACGTCACTGAAACGCACGTTATTCTATTTCAAGAATGAACGACTGGTGGAGGTAGAATTGCAATACGAGGAAAATGACTGGGATGCCCTGAAATACAACGATTTCATGTCGGCGGTGCGGCGTAAGATCGAAAGCAAATACGGCACAGGAACGCTCATCGCGAGACAGAAGACCCCAAAGGACGGCGTGATCCAGACACTCG
This sequence comes from uncultured Verrucomicrobiae bacterium, assembly GCA_963805815.1. Classification (GTDB taxonomy): domain Bacteria; phylum Verrucomicrobiota; class Verrucomicrobiia; order Chthoniobacterales; family Chthoniobacteraceae; genus CAWDWA01. Next base: position 123,626 of record CAWDWA010000017.1, on the reverse strand, counting down.
TCGGCTACAAATGGGAGCGAAATAACACCGCGATTCAATTGATTTACTTCGCGGCCGAAAATGCAAACTTCAATTACCGGTCCGTGAGCGTGCATTACAAAGGCCTCTATTGATTGACACCGGGAGGACCGGTTTCCTTACCGGATTGCGGTGACGTTCGCTTATCCTTGACCCAAAAGAATTCTCCTGCGCAGGGTTTTCGCGTTTTCGCCGTCCGATACGCGAATAATGGACTACCTACTCCTGTTTGCAATCTTTCTGCCGTTACTGGGATGCCCGCTCCTGGCATGGCTCGGCACACACGTGAAGAAAAACTTGGGTTATGGTGCCCTGATCTTTCCGGTAATCTCATTCCTTTGTGTGATCGCAGTCGGAAATTCCGTCGACTGGCATGGATCGACGATTGTCGAATGGCCGTGGATTCCAACTCTCGGAATTAATTTTTCCTTCCTTATCGACGGTCTTTCACTCGTCTTCGGACTGATCGTCTCGGGCATGGGTTGCTTCATCGTCTTCTACTCAAACTACTACCTCGACGAAGGGCACTATAATTACCAGAACCGGTTTTACTGCTATCTGATCCTGTTCATGGCGGCCATGCTCGGGACCGTATTCTCAAATAATTTGCTCCTTTTGTTCTCGTTCTGGGAATTAACTGGCATAGCGTCCTTCCTTCTCATCGGATTTTCTCACGATAAGGAGGAATCCCGAAGTGGCGCCCGGGCGGCCCTGCTTGTCACGGCGTCAACGGGTCTGTGCATGCTGGCAGGACTCATCCTGCTTTCCGTAACGCTTCATGGAGAGATGAGCCTGCTGGCAATTACATCAACCGACCTTCCAGATGGCAGTAAGGGACTGATCCAGGCCGCGTTTCTACTTGTGATCCTCGGGGCATTCGGCAAATCCGCGCAATTTCCGTTTCATTTCTGGCTCCCGAAAGCCATGGCGGCGCCTACACCGGTGAGCGCCTATCTGCACTCCGCGACGATGGTGAAGCTCGGCGTATTCCTGACTGCACGGCTTTATCCGGCGTTTGTCGATCTCAGTCTTTGGGCGCCCGTTCTGATCAGCGTCTGTTTCCTCACAATGTTGCTGGGAGCGCTGCTCGCGCTTTTGTCGAATGATCTCAAGGCTATCCTGGCCTTCGCAACGGTCAGTCAGCTTGGGTATTTCATAGGATTTTATGGAATGGGGCAGGCGGGAGGCGTTGAGCACGATTTCTATCACATCTGGAATCATGTCTTCTACAAAGGCGGGTTCTTCATGTTGGCGGGAATTATCGACCACGCGGCGGGTGCCCGCGACATCCGGCAACTCGGTGGGCTTTGGAAAAAACTTCCGGTTGTTGGCATTGCGTGGATTCTTTGTGCAGCCGCGCTTGCAGGCTTGCCGCCGACTACCGGTTTCGTGAGTAAGGAAATGATGCTGGATGCCACTCTGCATCTGCCCGAGCGCTTTGGTTTTGCGGGGGTGATCGCGCTGCTGGCACTGGTCGCCACAGCGCTCTTGAATGTCGCTGTCGCCTGCCGACTCGTATATTACGTATTCTTCGGCGAGATGCCCGAAAAGCTCGGCCGGAATTTCCACAAACCCTCCATCGCGATCCAGATTGCGCCGACGATGCTAGCATGCTGCGTCCTGTTATTCGGAATATTCCCGCAGGCACTCGGACATCAGCTTTCCCATATGAAGGTGCCTGGCCTGCATGAGCTCGAGCCCTCTCACCTCGCGCTCTTCCACGGCTTTAATCTTCCACTGCTGCTTACGTTTTTCTCTATCTGCGCGGGCGTAGGCCTATTCTACTACGGTCGCAAAACCAATTGGAGCTGGACCTCCATTCCGCGCTTGCTCCGCTTCGATGACCTCTTCGAGTCGAGCCTCATCGGAGTAACGCGAATTTCCATGACCACCACGAGGCTCATCGGAATTGATCGTCCGACGATCTACCTGTTCGTGATCATCGGATTTTCACTGAGCTTTATCGGAATGTTCACATTGCCTTACCTGCACACGCCTGCAGACATAGGCTGGGAAATGCTTTTTGGGGATGCAAAATCCCCGCTTCGCACTTTTGTTGCATTACTCATTTCGGCAGCAGTCGTATTCGTCACGCTGTTGAAGAAGTGGACAACGCAACTCATCGCGTTGTCGGTGGCCGGATTTCTGATCACATTCTACTTTGTGCTTTATCGCGCACCCGATCTCGCTTTAACGCAGATTCTTGTCGAGTCCGCGTCCCTGATTATGACGCTGATACTGCTCGGGCGGTTCCCAGTATCCGCAGAGGAAGGTGAGCTACGGGAACACGGATTCTCCGCTCGCCGCGGCATCGCAGCTGTAGCGGGGGGCGCCATGGCGATTTTAATGGCCGGGATGGTCCTTTGGATCACCGCTTCGCCGAGTTCTACTAGAATGGGCGACTTTTTTGCCGAGAATACGAAGGAATATGCGCACGGAACGAACGCCGTGAATACGATCCTCGTGGATTTCCGCGGATTTGATACACTGGGAGAGATCACGGTGCTGCTGGCTGCAGCACTCGGAGGGATCGGGCTTCTCATGCGCTACAAACGGTCTCCCAAGGAATGGCAGGAGGGCGCCCGCGAAATCCCAGGATACACACTCGATTCCGAAGGAAACGGAGATAATCGATGAAACGGCCCGACTCCTACATCCTCGAATCATTTGCGCGGATTGCGTTCTTTTTTATCAATCTATTCGCGCTCTACCTGATGCTGCGTGGTCACAATTTACCAGGTGGGGGCTTCATCGCAGGGCTTGTAAGTGCAATTTCATTTGTATTTCTAAGCATGGCGTTGGGGCTTGATGAAATTCGAAGAATTCTCACGATAGATCCGATTCGCATCGGGGTGTGCGGATTGATCATGGCAGTACTCACAGACGTGAGCCCTATGCTCTTTGGCGAGCGGTTTTTCACCCACTACATGTTGCATTTTCATTTGCCGCTGGTCGGAGAAGTCGAAGCAGGAACGACGCTGCTCTTCGATTTGGGCGTCTATTTCATCGTCGTTGCGGTTTCCGTGAAAATTATCCTCGTTCTCTCGTGGAGCACCTCCGGAAGGACGCCCTTCCCGCCGGACGAGTTGGAAAGATACGCCTCAATGCTTGAACAACCGATCGAGAGCGCCCCGTCCAGACACTCGAAATCCGAACAGGAGGAGTCTCATGCAAGTTGATACCGCGTTGATCGTCGGCGTCCTCTTCGGGTCCGCCATCTATCTGATTCTTCAGACAAGCTTCGTGCGGATTCTCTTCGGGTTCACGCTGCTCACCCACGCGGCAAATGTGCTCGTTTTGTCGATGTCCGGATCCCCGGACGGTAAGAGCTCCCCGATTGCCGATGGAAGTGGCAATGTCTCAGTGGATCCGCTGCCCCAGGCATTAATCCTGACCGCGATTGTGATCGGTTTCGGCCTCAGTGCCTATCTGGTCCTCCTCCTTTACAGGATGTTTCTGGATGGAAAAACCACGAACGCTAAAGAACTTTTCGATCCGCGCAAAGAAAATCAGGCTTCATGAATCCGGTTGTCCTTCCTGTGATCGTCCCGCTTCTGACGGCGCTGATTGCGTTGCTCTGGGGAAAATCCACCCGTGGACGCCGGACCTTCGTTGGCGTGTCTGCGATTCTGCAATTGTTCATTGCTGTCGGACTTGCGACCTATTCCCTGACGCAGGGAATCATCACATTGCACATTGGAAGCTGGAGCGTTCCTTACGGCATCGTTCTCGTCATCGATCCACTTGCGGGTATCCTACTTTGCCTGACGTCCGTCGTCGTTTCCAGCGCCATATTCTTCGGATTCTTCGAGACCTCACGGAAAGTTGAACATCCGCTTCGACTACCGCTGGTGCAAGTGTTGGCGATGGGCATCAGTCTCGCGTTTTTGACGGGCGATCTGTTCAATCTTTTCGTCGCATTCGAGGTCATGCTGATCGCCTCGTATGGATTGCTCACGCTCGACGCCGACGACTGGGAGATCAAGCACGCCTTCCCTTACATAACGATCAATATGTTCGGCAGCACACTGTTTCTCGCGGCCGCCGGATTCAGCTATTCGCTGTTTGGGACGCTAAATTTCGCGGATATCGCGCGCCGATCCGCCGGCATGGGAAGCAACCCTCAACTCATCGCGATCGCTGCGACGCTGATGCTCGTCTTTTCGATGAAAGCTGGAATATTCCCGCTCTCCTACTGGCTTCCCAACAGTTACCCAACTTTGCCTGCCCCGATGGCAGCGCTATATGCAGGACTGCTTACAAAGGTTGGAATTTACGCTCTAATCCGGTTCTTTGGCACGGTTATGCCGCCAGGATTGCTTCAGCTTCACTGGTGGCTTGCCCTGCTAGCCGGCATCACGATGGTCGTAACCATCACGGGAGCCCTGGCGCGTGATTTCATCCGGGGTATTCTCTGTTTCAACCTGCTTAGTCACATCGGATTCATGGCGCTGGCTATCGGCTTCTTCACTCCAATGTCTTTCACGGCCGCGATTTTCTACATGACTCACCATATCCTCGTGATGGCATCACTGTTTATGATCGCCGGCGGCACTGCCGTGCTGCAGCGAACGGATTATCTCGGGGCCATGGGCAATCTTTGGAAACAAGCGCCTTTCATTGGAGTGCTCTTTCTATTCCAGGGGATGTCACTCGCCGGTGTTCCACCGCTGAGCGGATTCTGGGGAAAATATCTCATCATGCGGGTCGGTGTGGAGCAGGGACATTACGTGTTGGTCGGCTGCGTCATTGCAGCCAGTATTCTCACGCTTTTCAGTATCCTTACGATCTGGTTAAACGCATTTTGGAGGAAGAATGACGACATCCCGCCTGCTCGCGTCACCGACGGACGCTGGCCGCGTCTCATCGCTGTGCCATTCATACTCACTATTCTTTCCACGTCGCTTGGTTTAGGTGCGGAATACGGCATCAAAGCCGCAAAACGGGCAGCCGATTCCATCTTTGACCGTGAGCAATACATCGGGGCCGTGATGAGCTACCATGGAAAGGACACACAATCGACACATCACCGATGATCTCGCTTGGCATCAACCTCATCATCGCTCTGCTCTGGCTTTTCCTTTCAACGGAACCAAACCTCGGCACTCTCGTCGTCGGGTATCTGGTGGGTTTTCTTCTTATCGCGGCTTTCCCTCGGTTGCTCCGCAGTGAGGACTATGTGCGTCGCACGATTGCATTTTTTCAATTCTTTCTCTTATTTTTCAAGGAAGTCACACTTTCGACGATCGGGGTCGCCAAGGCTGTGCTTTTCACGCGGAAGGATGAGATCAATCCCGATTTTCTCGAACTTGACGTTTCTGACCTCACCAAAGGGGAGATTTTACTCCTTTCGCATTGCATTACGTTGACTCCCGGCACTACCTCCATCGAAATCTCGAGGGATTTTCGGCACCTGACCATACATGCCTTCGATGCTACTGACCCGGGTGGTGTCCGTGAATCGATAAACACCGGTCTTCGCGACCCTATTCTCGCCTTTACTCGACCATGGACTTCATCCTGACGATCTGCGGCACCGTCCTCACGGTAGCCATCCTCATTTGTCTCGTTCGCATGGTGAAAGGTCCGAACGTCCTCGACCGTATTCTCGCCTTCGATGCGATCACCATATGCACCGTAGGATTGATGGTGCTACTCTCCGTGCGTTGGAAAACGCCCTATTTCGTTGAGCTAATTATAGTCTACTCCCTCCTCGGCTTTCTGGGTTCAGTAGCATTCATTTTTTATCTGCAGGGAACGATGCCAGATCCCGAATCGAAATCGGAATCCGATAAGGATGAGGAACAAGGAACGTTCAAACGATGATTCGCGAGATCTTATCGTCCATTCTACTGCTTGCAGGATCGGTTCTTACGCTAATCGCGACGATCGGCATCCTCCGTTTCCCGGACGTACTTTGCCGAGCCCACGCACTGACGAAGGCTATGACGCTGGGCATTACGCTGCTGCTAGTGGCGTTGTGGGTTTCTCTCGGCCGGGAAGTCGGCCTTAAGGTTCTGCTCGCGATCGGATTCCAATTTCTCACCATTCCGCTTTCCGGCCATCTGCTGGGTCTGATCGTGCTTAAAAAGAAAGCTCCCCGATGGCACCCGCTTTCGTCGCGGTCTGGCAGGAATCGCAGCATTGCAGCGAACGCGACAGAACAAGCGGATCATTAAACAACAAAACACCCGCAGTCATTCCAGACTGCGGGCACCTTGCCACGGCTATCGAAAACCCCGATACGCCATTCCTCTCAGTCAATCAATCGCATAGCGAGCCGGACCGATCTTTTTTATCTCACTATGCTTGCGACCAGTCGTTGAAAACCAGATGGAAACATTTTTGTAAGGCACGCCCACTTTTTCAGAGAGCTCCTTCACTGAGACCCCTTTGCTTCCTGAGGCCTTCAATTCAGCGAGGATTTTATCTCGAAGTTCTCCTCTCGCCGAACCACCGCTCTTGCCCGCGGATTTGTTCGGTCCAGCCGTTTTTTTAGACGGTGCGGTTTTGGATGCCGCAGGCGCCGACGTAGCTTTGGTGGCCGTTAAACCCGTGGAACTGTCAATACTGTAGCGAGCTTCTCCAATCTTTTTAATAGCGGGATTTTTGCGCCCAGTATTATTGAACCAGGAATGAATATTCTGCGGCTTTGTTCCGAGAGCATCAGCAATTTCGCGAACGGTGATTCCTTCCGCGCCGGCACCAGCCAGCATTGACAATACCCTCTCTTTGAGGCTGCCTCGTGCCTCGCGCCTAGACGGAGTTTTCGCTGGGCGTTTCGGAGCGGAAACCTGCGTAGGAGCCATGTCCTTCAATGCAGTAGACTGCGAGGGCGGGCGCTCGGCCATAAAACCTTCGCCAATCGAGGCAAACTCCTTATCGAGTTTATCAAGCACGGACTGCAGTTCTTGCCTGCGTTCCTCAAGCTTCAACATTTGTTGTAATTGGGCAATTCTATTCATTTCTTCAGCCATTAGACCAGCAGCTGTGCATAGCCATCGTCTAAATGCAAGTCTTTCTATCATCCAATCTAGCACTATTTGAGAATTTATTACGCTCATTTCAACTTGCACCCGATTTTTTTGGCCTCATATTGGGATTTTCGCGGGCAGTTAGCTCAGCGGCAGAGCGGCAGTTTTACACACTGTTGGTCGGGGGTTCGATCCCCTCACTGCCCACTCTTTCATCTTCGCGAGGGCGCAATTTTTGGCACTTCCCCCTCCCACCATTAGCATCGTTCGAAAAAATTAGAGAATTCCGGTGTGCACACTGCTGTCTCGGGTGTTCCATGCGCCCACCCTCTTCCAGCAAAGGGTCGCTCTTGATCGCGCGCGTTGCGGCGTCTAGATTTTACCTCCTTATGGCAAAAATTACTCCTATGATGCAGCAATATCAAAGCATCCGAAGGAGTGTACCGAAGGATACCTTCCTTCTTTTTCGCCTGGGAGACTTCTACGAAATGTTTTTCGAAGATGCCCAGGAGGCCGCATCGATTTTGAATGTGGCGCTCACCAAGCGGGGGACCACTCCGATGTGCGGAATCCCTTACCATGCAGCGGATAATTACGTAGCGAAACTGTTGAAGGCGGGCCGCCGCGTGGCGATCTGCGATCAGGTGAGCGATCCCCAGCCCGGAAAGATCGTCGAGCGAGCCCTAACACAGGTGATCAGCCCGGGTACTGTCAGCGATATCAACCTGCTGGACGCAAGAAAAAATAACTTTCTTGCCGCCATCAACCTTACTGGCACTCAACTTGGTTTCGCCTATGTGGATTTGAGCACCGGAGAGTTTCGCATCACGGAACTGGAGAACAAAGACGCGCTCCAGGATGAGCTCGTTAGGGTCTCGCCCTCCGAGGTACTCGTGAGTGATCAAGATATCGATAAGTTCCCGGACCTTCCCGGACGTGTCGAGTATGACGGATACAGCTTTCTTTTCGACCAGGCTTATTTCACACTGCGTGAACACTTCAAAGTGCAGTCGCTGGACGGATTCGGATGTTCAGACATGGCCGCAGCGGTGGGTGCAGCGGGAGCCATTCTCCATTACCTGAGGAATCAGCTCCGAAGGCAGATCGGACACATCACGAGCATGGTCTGTTATCGCAACTCGAACTTCATGATTGTCGATTCCACCACCCAACAGAATCTGGAATTGGTAGAATCAAGAGGGGCAAAAAACATGAGCCTGCTCGGAGCACTCGATCGCACGGTCACCCCAATGGGAGCTCGGCGACTCCGTGACTGGGTTCTGCATCCGCTTCGCGATTTGGCACCGCTCCTTCACCGCCAGCAGCTAATTGGGGAACTACTGGATGAACCGTATCTTCTAAGCAAGATAAGAGACTCACTAAGATCCGTGCGCGATGTGGAGCGAACGCTAGGACGCCTGAGCCAGTCCGGTGGGAACGCGCGGGATTTGCTGGCACTCAAGGGTTCCGTGGAGCAATTTCCAGAGATTCGTTCTCATCTCGCCAGTCTGATTGAGCGATCAAGTTTCGGCACCGGCGCGACATCAGCGCCCGGATCACTCGCCTCGGAACTAAACAATGCGCTGAGGGAGTTTCCCTCATTGGTCTCGCTGCTGGAAGCGGCGATCGTCGAAGAGCCCCCGGTTACCGTCAAAGAAGGTGGGATTTTTCGCGATGGCTACCACGAATCGCTCGACGAAATGCGAAAAGGAAGCCGTAATGGAAAAGACTGGATCGCAAAGCTCCAACAGTCGGAAATTGAGCGAACCGGCATCAAATCGCTAAAGGTCCGGTATACCTCCGTTTTCGGGTATTTCATCGAGATCACAAAAAGCAATCTCGGAAACGTTCCAAATGATTACGTAAGGAAGCAAACAACGGTAAATGGGGAGCGATTCATCACACCGGAACTCAAGGAAATGGAAAACCGGATCCTGGGCGCGGATGAGCGTGCAAAGAATCTCGAGTATGAATTGTTCATCCAAGTGCGCGAAGAGGTATTGAAATTCCTCGGCGAACTACAAGAGGCCTCTTCCGGTATCGCAACACTTGATGTGATTTGCTCAATGGCAGAAGTTGCCCGACTCTTCGGTTACTCTCGGCCTTTTCTCACGGACAATCTTAGATTGCAAATCTGCGACGGTCGCCACCCGGTTCTCGACCAGAGTCTTGTCGAAGAAAAATTTGTACCGAACGACGTCGAGCTGGACGACACTGCGAATCGACTCGTGATTATTACTGGCCCGAACATGGCCGGGAAGTCCACATTCATTCGACAAGTCGCGTTGATTACACTCATGGCTCAAATCGGGAGTTTCGTTCCCGCACGGTCCGCTGAGATTGGCGTCGTTGACAGGATCTTTACTCGCGTAGGAGCAAGCGACGATCTTTCGAGAGGCCAGTCCACTTTTATGGTTGAGATGAACGAGACTGCCAACATCATGAACAATGCAACGGAGCGCAGCCTTATTGTTCTAGACGAAATTGGAAGAGGAACATCGACCTTCGACGGGCTCTCCATTGCGTGGAGTGTAGCTGAACATCTTCACGACAAAGTCAAAGCGAGAACACTCTTTGCGACTCACTACCATGAACTAACCGAGCTCGAGCTCACGCGGCCCGGCGTACGGAATTTCAACGTAGCAGTTCGGGAGTGGAATGATCAGATCATATTTCTGCGGAAGATCATTCCTGGCGGAGCCGACAAAAGCTATGGCATTCAGGTCGCACGACTGGCCGGTTTGCCCGCTGAGGTCATCAGTCGCGCCAAGGAAATCCTCGGCAACCTTGAGCAGTCGGAACTGAATGCGAACGGCAAGCCGAAACTCGCTGAGGCGTTAAATAGCAGAAAGCTCCGCAGAAAAAAGGGAGCCGGGCAGCAGCAAGAAGAACGCCCGCAACTCTCGCTTTTCTAGAGGTCAGTTGAGAATTTGTGGTTCGATGATCAAACGCCTTGGCACTTGGATACTCTCTGAATGGCAGAAGCTTCAGGAGGTACACGACACCCCACATGCTGTAGCACTCGGCTTTGCTGCGGGGATGTATGTTGGGTTTTATCCGTTGGTGGGCTTTAAGACTCTGCTGGCTTTATTTCTCGCCTGGTTGCTTCGAAGCAACAGGATCGCTGCTGTGATCGGGGTGACACTGCACGATATTAGTCTACCGGTCGCTCCTGTTCTTATGCGGATTGAATATGACATTGGTTACTGGCTGCTCTCCCAGCCCCACCGGCTACCCTCAGGCCTTGCCCATGCCAGACACATACCACTCCACGAGTATCTCAACTGGCACACAATGCTGACAACGGGGGCGCCGCTCCTTGCCGGCTCTGCAGCGCTAGGCATACCTTTCGCGATTGCGATTTATTTCCTGATGATCGGAATCATCAACGCTCGCCGTCGCAATCGTTCGGAGCCATTAACGTAATTTTTATGTAGGAAGGTGGGGAGCGGTCAAAGTTCCGCTCCGGTCGAGTCAGAGTCCGGCGTGACTTCGCTTCGACCGTTGGAACACTTGTTTCGGTTCTCCCATGACCTTTCCTCCGGGTTCCTGCTCGTGGCGCGTATGACCTTTTCCGCTGGAAAAGCCACCTTGTGACGAAGATCGTTCCGAGCAATGGATCCCAGTCAGCTTTCCCGGTGGCGTTACAGCTCATCGCCGGCTGGAATATCGTTACGCAACGAGTTTTGCGGAGAGCCCCGGCGGCTGGATTTCGCACTCCCCACAAATGTTTCCGGTCCGGAAGGAACGGCAAACTCCAACTTGACCTCCTGTCTTTATGCCACTCGACACTGTGATGAGAAAAAAGGGAGTGCAGCGCAGTCCAGGCCAGCGTTAAGAACATCAAGAGAGCGACGGTGAGCATTTCCGTCTTTTTGCAACCGCTTGGGACCCGATTCATTTCCCCATTCGCGCACCGGGACTTCCATGGGATCTTTCGACAACAGGCAACTGGACGTGAAACAAAAGCGGCCCTCCTCGAAATCCTAGATTGGGTTTGAGCCTTTCAGCGGCTCGATCAGACCCGCCAAAGCCCACTTGTTCTACATTTTCCTTCTTATTGCTTGACGTCGTGGGGGTGATGGTGGTTAAAAATGGTGTCCAGTGGATTAAAATGGTTCGTTGAACTTCGCAAGACCGCTTGACTACCCAATGGAAGCCCCAGCCGAAACATCGCCTCTCTTCTCGGGAGATCATCGGCTGCCGTTGGATCCAAAGAACCGCATCACGGTTCCGGCCAAGTTCCGCGGGGGGAATCGAAGCGACCGCGAACCGGAAGAACTCTTCATCCTGAAATCACCCACCGAGCCATGCCTCCTCGCCTACCGCCAGAAAGAGTTCCTGGAAGTAGGGAGAAGAATGGAGCAGTCAGGCAACAGCCCGGCTCAGAAGAAGGTTTTCAAACGGATGTTTTTTTCGTCCGCCAAATTGACTCTTGTGGACAAGCAGGGGCGAATGGTGATCCACGAGGATTTCCGAAAGCTCCTGGAAATTTCCTCCGAGGTGTATTTGGTCGGCGCGGACGATCATTTCGAGGTCTGGAAACCCGAGCTTTGGGAAGAACTACGGGAGAGCGACTCCGCAGACTTTTCTCAACTCGCCGCGTCTGTGGGCCTATGATTTTCGCCATTCATCCAGCCGAAAGAATGAACCACGAAACGGAAAAAGCTGGATTCCGGCACGAACCGATTCTTCGGGAAGCGATCGTGAAATTGCTGCGGGCAGGGCAGGGCCGCCTTTTCGTGGACGGGACGCTCGGCGGAGGCGGTCATTCGGAGGCTTTTCTCCAGGCGGGCGCCCGCGTGATCGGGATAGACCAGGATCCAGAAGCAATCGCAGCGGCGTCAGACCGCCTCGCGCAATTCGGCGAGCGATTCACTGCGGTCCTAGCGAATTTTGCGGAGCTCGACTGCGTGCTGGACAAATTCCATTTCGAACAAATTGACGGGGCGTTCCTGGACATCGGCGTTTCTTCCTGGCAGCTCGACTCGGAGGAACGCGGTTTCAGTTTCATGAAAAACGGCCCGCTCGACATGCGAATGAATCCCAATTCGCGACGGAGTGCTGCAGATCTCGTAAATCGCGCGGATCGGGAAGAATTGGCCGAGATACTGTGGAAATTCGGCGAGGAAAAGGCATCCCGACGAATTGCTGCCCAGATCGTGAGCGATAGAAAGAAGCGCCCCTTTGCGACAACATTCGATCTCGTTGAAAGCATAGAGCGGGTTCTTCCGCGACGAGGAAAGACGCATCCCGCAACGAAGACGTTCCAAGCGCTGCGGATCGCTGTGAATTGCGAGCTTGAGGTGCTGGAGATCGGGCTGGAGGTATTCTCTCGTCGCCTCGCGGTCGGCGGAAGGCTTGGCGTGCTCACGTTTCACTCGCTCGAAGATCGCATCGTGAAGCGGTTCTTCCGGCAGGGAAGCACCAAATGGCTCGACCGACCTGAATGGCCGGAGCCATTACCCAACCCGGATTATATTTTCAAACCCGTTACTTCGAAACCGCTCACTCCAGATGCGGAGGAGCAGCTGCGCAATCCGCGCTCGCGAAGCGCTAAACTCAGAATCGTCGAGAAAACATCCTATGGCACGCAATCGTAGAAAACATACCAACCCACTTCCCGTCGGCGGCATCGCCAAGTGTGTGATCGCCCTGTTCTTTCTAGGCATCTTCGGCCTTTCTTATGTCGCGTTTAAGAATCAGATGCACGCGAATGGAGACAACATCGAAAGGCTGGAACGTGAGCTGGTTGAATTGCGCACGCAAAACGAAGTCGTTCGTGCCCGTATTTCAAAGCTTTCCTCGCGCACCTATCTCCGTCAGCGGTTGGATTCCGGATTTATCTCGATGATACCCATCGCGAACGAACGCATCGTTCGTCTGAATGCGATTCCGAGTCCCGGCGAAGCTGAGAATGCCATTCGCGCGGTGGCAAACGAAAGGGTTGGCGAATGATGAGAGTCGGCGCCAGAGGACGCGCGCTTTTTGTCTGCATCGGCCTTGGCTGCGTATTCACGGTATTCTCCGCGCGGCTAATCCATCTTCAAGTTGCGATGCATGACGAATATACCGCGCTCGCGGCGTCGAAACACAGTAAGCGGAAAGTAATTTACGCACGACGCGGAACAATTCAGGACATCGGCGGTGAGATCCTGGCGGCGAACGATCCTGTTCGCACGTTGGTGATCGATGGTTCGCTGGTAAACGATGTCGAAGAACTTGCATTCCTGCTGGCTGATCCGCTGGGAATGAAGCTCGAGGTTTTGCGCGAGAAATTGCGCACCGATAATCGTTACCTCGTGCTGAAAAAGAAGGTGCCCGAGCTCGTCGCAATGGATATTCGCCGCCAGATGCTTTCATTGGGACTGCGTGGCATCATGTTCGAAAAGGGCGCCGAACGCCTCTACCCGAACGGAGACATGCTCTCGCATGTGCTCGGATTCACGAATCACGAGAACGCCGGGGTCCAGGGAATCGAGCTGGTAATGGACAATTACCTGCGCGGCCACAATGGCGTCCGTTTCATCGAGCGAGACCGGACGGGAAAGGAACTTGTTGCCTACCGCGGACAGGAAACTCCCGCCAAGAACGGATGTAATATATCCCTCACAGTCGACATGGGACTGCAGAACATCGTCGAAACCGAGCTCGACGAGGCTTGTGACAAGTTTAAACCAGAATGGGCAACAGTCATTCTGATGCGACCGCAGACCGGGGAAATCCTCGCGCTCGCAAACCGGCCGACGTTCGATCCGAACCATATCACGAACAAGACAAAGCCGGCGCAAATGAAGAATCGGGCGATCATCGATATGTACGAGCCCGGTTCGGTATTCAAGATCGTCGGCGCCGCAGCGGCCTTGAATGAGGGACTTGTGAATACCGATACTTTGATCTTCTGTGAGAATGGCCGATTCAAATGGGGGGGACGCACGCTGAGAGATCATCACGGTTATGCGAATCTCTCGGTGAGTGAGATTCTCATGAAATCGAGCAACATCGGGTCTGCAAAGCTGGCACTTCAACTTGGTGACCAACGGTTTTACGAGTACGTGCGCCGGTTTGGCTTCGGCGAGCGCACGGGAATCAGCCTACCTGGCGAAATTGGGGGGATGGTTCATCCACCACATCGCTGGAGCAAAATTTCCATCACACGAATGCCGATGGGCCATGAGATTGGAACGACTCCTCTGCAAATTGCCACATCGATGTCAGTGATTGCCAACGGCGGCGAACTCATGATGCCGCAAATCATTCACGATATTACCGACGAGCAAGGCAAAATCGTGACGCGATTCGAGCCGGTGCCGGTGAGGCGGGTCGTTTCAAAATCCGCGGCAGGGAAAGTTCGTGACGCCCTGATCACGGTCGTAAGCCGCGGCGGCACTGCTCCTTTGGCGAAAGTCCCCGGGTTCAAGGTCGCCGGAAAGACAGGGACTGCTGAGAAGGTGAATCCGAATGGCGGCTACTATAATCACAAGTATGTTTCCTCATTCGTTGGGTTCATGCCCGCGGATAATCCGGCTTTCGTTGGGCTCGTTGTCTTCGACGATCCAAAGACCGCCGCCGGACAGTATTATGGAGGGTTTACCGCAGCGCCGGTGTTCTCGCGAATCGCCGAGCGTGCTGCGCGCTACTTGAACCTCGTGCCTCAACCGGAGGAGTTTGAGGAAAGTGATCTCATAATTACGCAATCCCAAGACGAATGAACGAATACGATTTATGCTTTTTCCAGATCATACACTCAGTTTCCGGCCCGGCAGTGATCAGCGTAGACTTGCGTCGCAACACGAGGGGTCCCGCCTCGCCGGTATCTCTCCCATTTTTGCAATGCAGCTCAAGAAGCTAATATCTGCTCTGACTGATCGACGAGTTACCGGTTCTTCTGAACGGGACATCACTGCGATCGCTTACGACTCCCGAAAAGTGAAGGCCGGGACAATGTTCGTGGCGCTGCGTGGAGAGCATGCCGACGGCCATAACTTTATCGACCGTGCGGTCGAGTCGGGAGCGTCCGCGATCTTGAGCGAAGAGGCCGTCACCACATCAAAAGCGACCGTAGTTGTGGTGCCTGATACGCGCGCCGCGCTCGCGGATATTGCGGCAAGCTTTTACCGGAATCCTTCCAAACACTTGAAGGTCGCCGGAATCACCGGCACCAACGGGAAAACCACCACCGCCTTCCTGCTGAAGCACATCTGCGAATCAGCACTCGGACGTTGCGGGCTGCTTGGCACGGTCCGATATGAAATCGGAGAACGCATCCTGCCGGCGACTCGAACAACACCGGAGTCACTCGATGTGCAAGATCTTCTTTACCAGATCCGCTCGGCCGGTTGCCGCGCCGTAGCGATGGAAGTTTCAAGTCACGCGCTAAGACAGGATCGCGTGCGTGGCGTCGAATTTGACGCGGCCGTGTTTACAAACCTCACGCAGGATCATCTCGATTACCATCGGACGATGGCGGAGTATTTCGATGCAAAAGCGTCCCTGTTTTCCAGCCTTGCCTGCCAAACGAAAAAAAGGGGCAAAGCAGTAATCAATATCGACGATCGCTGGGGATTAAAGCTACGGGAACGGCTCCGCGACGATTTACCGGTCCTTACGTACGGGCTTGGAGCACGAGCCGATTTTCGGGCAAACAATCTCAAGATCGATTTCCGTGGCACGACCTATCAACTCGACGCGATGGGGCGAACGTTCCTTGTGCGTCTCCCGCTCATAGGGCGGTTCAATGTTTACAATTCGCTTGCTGCTATCGCCTGCGCAGTGTCGCTGGGTATCAATATCCGCCAGGCGGTTTTGAGCCTCGCCAACGCATCATTCGTCCCGGGACGCCTCGAGGCAGTTCCTGCGAAAAGACAGTTTAGGGTCTTCGTCGATTACGCCCACACTGACGACGCGCTACGAAGCGTTATTAGCACTCTCAGAGAACTAAATCCTCGCCGTGTGATCGTGGTGTTTGGCTGTGGAGGTAGCAGGGATCGCACGAAACGGCCGCTCATGGCGCGAGCCGTAGAAGATCTCGCCGACTACGCGATCATTACTTCCGACAATCCGCGCAAGGAGGACCCGGAAGCGATCATCGAGGATGTTAAAAGAGGGTTCAGAAACGAAAACTACGAGGTTGTTCCGGACCGAAAAGAAGCAATTTTTCGCGCCGTTGCCATGGCCCAACCACGTGACATCGTTCTTCTGGCTGGGAAAGGCCATGAGACGTATCAGGAATTTGCCGATCATACGATCCCATTCGATGACGGAGCAATCGCCGCAGATGCGTTAAGGGCAAAGCCGGTAGACATTTAGCGAAAATGGATTCAACGAAACTCTCGACTGTGGCGAAGTGGGCAGAAGGCGCGCTATCATCCGGTGATCCAGACCGCGAGATCGTTTCGATTTGCACCGACTCACGCAGACTCCGGCCGGGCGATCTCTTCGTTGCTCTGCAAGGCGAGAATTTCGACGGGCACACCTTCATAGAAAAGGCAATGGAACTCGGCGCTGCGGGTGTTATAGCGACGAATGTGCCCCAAGGGCTCCGCGCAAATTTTACCGTCATCAAGGTCGCCGACACGTTGGCTGCACTCCAGTCGATAGCCGCGCAATACAGACGCTCGCTTCCTCTCAAAGTCGTTGCAATCACCGGCAGCAACGGCAAGACCAGCACCAAAGATCTCACAGCGGCGGTGTTGGGCGAGCAATACCGGGTCTGCAAGACGCAGGGCAATTTCAATAATCACATCGGTCTTCCCCTCACAATGCTGAGCGCGAGTTCGGCCGATGACTTCGGGGTGTTCGAGATCGGCATGAATCACCCCGGCGAAGTCGCTCCCCTGGCTACCCTCGCCAAACCCGACGGCGCCATTATCACGAACATCGGGGTCGCCCATATCGAGTTCATGAAAACCCGGGAGGCAATCGCGCGGGAAAAGGGCATGCTGGCGGAAGTCGTCGAAGCCGAAGGCGTGGTAATTCTGTCCGCGGATGATGATTTTGCAGTTCAAATAGCAGATCGTGCGCGGGCACACGTCGTCACGGCGGGAATTGATGCCGGCCAATTGCGGGCCACCCACATCAAACCAACGCTTACCGGGAACCGGTTTACTCTGGAAACGCCGGAACAAGCCATAGAGGCGGAGCTATTTATTCCAGGCGAACACATGATCCGCAACGCCGTCCTTGCGGTTGCGATCGGGCTGCAATTCGGACTTTCACTGCAGCATTGCGCGGCAGGTTTGAAAAAGGTTCAGCTCACCGATGGCCGGTTGCAGATTAAGAATGTGGGCGGCATTCGGATCATTGACGATAGCTACAACGCCAATCCTGACTCCATGGTCGCAGCTCTGGAGACTCTCGCGAAGATGCCCACTAATGGGCGACGAATCGCGGTGCTTGGATGGATGGGTGAACTGGGAGAAGCAGCCGCGGAAGGCCATACTCGGGTCGGACGTGCCGTCGGAGAAAAATCAATTGACTGCGTCGCGACTGTCGGGATCGAGGCGGAGAATATCGCCGCAGGTGCACGGAGAACAGGTGTCGCCGAGGTGCTCGAATTTTGCACAACCGAAGAAGCCGGTGACTGGCTTCGGGATTTCGCGCGGAACGGAGACACGGTGCTCATCAAAGGCAGCCGTGCGGCAAAAATGGAGGAAACGCTCGCCAAACTCGAAACAGCCAGGGAGATTTCGCGGCTATGATGTATTACGTCTATGAGCTGAGCGACTATTTCAAGGGTCTGAACGTGTTTCAGTACATCACGTTCCGGGCGATCGCCGCCGCGGTCACTTCGTTTCTGCTTTGCATTCTTTTTGGCGATCGCGTCATCCGAAGGTTGATTTCATTGAAGGTCGGCCAGCCAATAAGGACGAAGGAACAGGTGCACAAACTCGCGGAGCTGCACGGCGGCAAGGCCGGCACACCGACCATGGGAGGAGTGCTTTTGATCGGTGCAGTAATCATTTCGACCATTTTGTGGGCCTACCCGGGGAACACTGCAGTGTGGCTCTGTCTCTTCTCGCTGGCATGGCTTGGAACCCTCGGTTTCATCGATGACTACCTGAAAGTGGCAAAGAAGAAATCGGACGGACTCAGCGGCAAACTGAAGCTAGCCGCCCAATTCCTGCTCGCGGCGATTGTAACCGGTTATTTCCTCACCAATCCAGCCATTGAGGTGCAGGCGAGGTCACTCTATGTGCCCTTCTACAAGAACCCCGTGGTTTTAAACCTAAGCTGGATGACCTTCTTTTTCTTCTCGCTGGTCATTGTTGGCACTTCCAATGCAGTGAATCTGACAGATGGTCTTGACGGTCTCGCGACAGGATGCACGGTCACGGTGGCATTCGCATATTCAGTGCTCACGTATGTTGCGGGGAACATCAAGATTTCCTCGTACCTTGGCATACCGTTCTACCCGTTCGCCGGGGAACTCACGATTCCGTGCATGGCGATGGTTGGCGCAGGAATGGGTTTCCTCTGGTTCAACTGTCACCCCGCCAAAGTCTTCATGGGCGATACCGGCTCGCTCGCCATCGGCGGCTTCGTGGGAGTCATTGCTATCTGCTGCAAGCAGGAACTGCTGCTGCTCGTGGTCGGCGGCGTTTTCGTCATGGAAGCACTATCTGTGATCCTACAAGTCTTAAGTTTCAAACTCACCGGCAAACGCATCTTCGCGATGTCGCCGATTCACCATCACTTCGAGTTGAAAGGCTGGAAAGAGAACACCGTAATCGTTCGATTCTGGATTCTGTCGATCATGTTCGCCTTTCTCGGCCTCGCCACTCTCAAACTTCGTTGATTTGCGTTACTCCAACAAAAAAATCGCAGTTCTGGGCATGGGGGACAGTGGCATCTCCGCCGCCTTGCGCGCGGGAGAGGAGGGCGCCGTGCTAGCCGTGCTCGACACTGGAGATGCCCGAAAACTGAAGGACCGTATCCAGAGGCTCCGCGATGCAGGTATTCGTTCGATTGTCGGTCCTGAAGCTGCAATGACCAACGATCCGTTCGACCTTGCGATCCTCAGCCCCGGGATTAACCCGGCTGTCCCACTCGTCCAGAACTTTATCCGTCGCCGCATCTACATCATCGGCGAACTCGAATTCGCCTACGAACTCTGCGAATGCCCGGTGATTGCCATTACCGGCACGAATGGAAAGACGACCACCACAGGCCTCGTCGCTGCAATGCTGAATGACTGCGGCGTCAAAACGCTCGCTGCAGGGAATATCGGACCCGCTTTTTCATCAGAAGTCCGTAACAGCTGCGATCTCGACGTAGTGACACTCGAGGTGAGTTCCTTTCAACTCGAGAAAATCCGCTCATTTCATCCGAAGATCAGCGCGTGGCTGAACTTCGCCCCAGACCATCTCGATCGCTATCTCACGGCGAAGGAGTATGCCGCCGCAAAGTTTCGTATCTTTGAGAATCAGACTGTTGACGATTATGCGGTCGTCAATCTGCGGGATTCGCTCCCACCTATTGCACCGAAAAAGATTACATTCAGCGCCTACGCCGAGGGAGGCGACTTCCACTGGAAGGAAGGCCTGATTCTTTTTCGCGAGCAAGCGATATTGCGACTGGAGGATACCAGACTGCGCGGTCTCCACAACGCGGAAAACCTCATGGCATCTCTTGCGATCGGTCGTGCATGGGGATTGGACTTTGAAGAAATGCTCGCCCCGCTCTGCAAATACAACCCGCTGGCTCACCGGTGTGAATTAGTTCGCAGGGTCGGCGGTGTGGAATGGGTGAACGATTCCAAGGCCACAAACCTGGATGCCATGGAAAAGGCACTTATTTCAGAAAGGCGCCCGATCATCCTCATCGCCGGGGGAAAAGACAAAGGATTCGATTTTGACTACATCAAGCCCCTCCTTCCTGGAAAGGTGAAGATCGCCGTCCTCATCGGCGAAATGAGAGAGCGGATCAAAGCTTCATGGAAGGACATCGTCGCGTGCCAGGAGGCAGGGACGCTTGAGGAAGCCGTGAAAATTTCACGCGAGAAAGCCTCGCCAGGAGACATTGTGCTGTTTTCTCCCGGAACTTCATCCTTTGACATGTTCAAGAATTATGCAGATCGCGGAAATCGGTTCCGCGATCTCGTCAATGCCCTAGAAGAACAACCATGAAACTGCTCGCCCCGTTCCAGATCAAAACGAGACCGAAAGGCAAGAGGCCGACAAACGTTCTCCCACGCAAGATGAAGGCCTCGACCCGATCTGCGTCGCGCTCCACGATGGACGACTTTGAGGATGAACCGACGATGAAACTGGGAACGGCGGTCATCGTTGTACTCGTGCTGCATATTGTCGCAGTCGGCGGAGTGTATGCATTCAATCGTATCAAAGCCGAACGAAATCGGAATGCGGAATTCTCTTCGGAAGTGAATTTAAGCACTCCGACGACGCTATCGGCGCTTTCGCCACAAGCTTCAGTGAACCGGACGCTCGATAGAAACGTTCACCAAGTCGAGGCCGGCGAGACCCTGGCGAACATTGCGCGCTCCTATGGCATTTCGCTGGAGTCGCTGGAGCAAGCAAATGGTTTGAGTGAGAATTCGATCCTCAGGATCGGCCAGGAACTCCGAATTCCAAAAGAACATGAGGTCGCACCGCCACATTCCGAGATGGTGCGAACAGCGTCTACGCGAACTTCGAAGCCAGAGACACCCTCCCCGGCGGTCGGACCGAGAGCATCCGGAAACGTCTACACGGTCGTCGCCGGCGATAATCCGGTCGCTATCGCACGTAAGTTTAAAGTTTCCTACAACGACCTCATGAAGCTCAACGAAATTGACGATCCCAGGCGGTTGCAAATCGGCCAAAAGTTGAAGATTCCTGTAGCACGCTAACCGCTAACGTGAATTTGAGGTCGTTCCTCGTCTGAGAATTTCAAAGGGTTCGCCCGACCAAGCGCCGTCATCCTGAACCTTCCGCAGAAGCGCGGATTCGTTCGGGGTGGCGGGCGGCGTGGACTGGGTATTCCGAAGTAGCGGCAATATGGAAGATACTGCCGAGAAGCCTGTTTTCGTAATTGAATGTATAGAAAAAGCGTATATCTGCTCGTTCTAACTGTTGCCGGCATGCTGGCGCTGGGCATCGTGATGCTCTTCAGCACAAGCGCGTTTGCGCAGGACAGTCACGGGGATCCTGTCTATTTCGTTAAGAGACAGGCAATCTGGCTGGTCATAGGGATTTTCGCTTGTATCGTGACTTCCCGGGTGGATTACCATTTTCTGCAACGGACATGGTGGCTCTGGTTCGGGTTGGCAACGGCGCTTCTCATTTTGTGTTACATCCCGCCGATCGGAATGAAGATTAACGGCTCGCGCCGATGGATCAATCTCGCCGTGATGTCGTTCCAACCCTCCGAACTGGCGAAATATGCTACCGTCATATTTTTGGCTTGGTGGTATTCGAAATTTGAACGCACCGCATCACAGTTCCGGATTGGATTGCTCTATCCCGCGGCAGTTGTCTCAGTTCTTCTTTTGCTAATCGCCTTCGAAGAAGACCTCGGAACAACCGCGTTGATCGGCGCCGCAACTGGCGTAATCATGTTCATCTCCGAGGTGAACCTTGTCTACATTGTGCCAATAGTGGCCTCCTGCATCGGTGGCATTTTTTTCGCTGCCATGAATATGCAGGAGCGGTTCGGCCGATTGCTTGCCTTCATGGATCTCGAGAAATACAAGATGGGCGCGGGTCTGCAGCAGTGGCAGGCTCTCATCGCTTTCGGCTCTGGAGGCACTACCGGCCTGGGACTCGGTGAGGGGCGGCAGAAAATGCTCTATGTCCCCTTTGCGCACACCGATTTTATAATGCCGATGATCGGCGAAGAACTCGGACTACGTGCTACTCTCCTCATCGTGACTGGTTATCTCGTCATCATCCTGTGCGGTGCACTCATTTCGATGGGAGCAAGGGATCGGTTCGGCATGCTTTTGGGTTTCGGAGTTGTGACCCTACTGTCACTTCAGGCCGGCATGAACATTGGCGTCGTTACTGGTCTGCTGCCGAATAAGGGACTGCCCCTTCCGCTAATCAGCTACGGTGGTTCAAACCTCATCATGTGCCTAGCCGGAATCGGGATTCTAATAAACATCTATCTCCAAGGCACCGGTGAAACGCGAAACCGAATAACGACCCGGCTTCGGACCACGGTGACACCTCGCATCTAGCCTTATGATTTTTCTCTCTGAACAATCTCGAATTAAGGAGACCGCTCGATGATGCGTTTCGTCATCGCCGGCGGCGGCACGGGCGGGCATCTTTTTCCCGCTCTCGCAGTCGGCGAGGTACTGCACGAGCGCGGTCACGAAATTCTCGTATTCATCTCCGAAAAGGAGGTCGACTCTCTCGCAACTCAGGATCGGAGTGACTTCCGATTTGAAAAGATCCCGGGGATTGGCATGCCGAAAATGCTTTCCTCTGCGTTTCCCGGGTTTCTGTGGCGATTCAACCGGAGCCTCGGTCGGTGTCGGAAAATCTACGGCGATTTTCGACCTCATGCAGTGCTGGGAATGGGAGGATTTACTTCGACCGGGCCTATCCTCGCAGGGCGGATTCGCGGCGTGCCTACATTTGTCCACGAGTCGAACGCCATCCCGGGAAAAGCAAACAAGCTGAATGCCCAGCTTGCTGAAAACGTGCTGCTTGGCCTAGAGGAATGCAAGCGCTTCTTCCCCGCCCACAAATGCCACGTCACCGGAACACCCGTCCGTCGCACGCTGCGAGTCACTCCACGCGAGGAAGCGCTCAATGTCTTCGGACTGAGCGCGGAGAAGAAAACCCTGCTTGTCATGGGTGGCAGCCAAGGAGCACATGGTATTAATGAGGCTGTGTTGATGGCGATGCCGCTTCTTGCCGATCTCAATCTGCAGTTAATTCATCTTACTGGCACTGCAGACGAAGCTCGAATTCGGCGATTCTACGAAACGGAAGGTGTGCACGCTTATGTCTCGGCGTTCTGCCATCAAATGGAACATGCCTACAGCGCGGCGGACATTGCAATTGCCCGCTCCGGCGCAGCCAGTCTGGCAGAAATGGCGTTTTTTGGAATTCCATCGGTGCTGATCCCCTACCCCTACGCAGCCGAAGACCATCAGACGCTCAACGCGGAAGTTTTTGCTCTTGCGAATGCGGCTGCGTTATTACAGGAAAAGGACGCCACCGGCGAAGCTATCGGGGAGAAACTGCGCGAAATGCTCAGTGATGAGTCAACGTTGAAAGCGATGAGCGAGCGAGCCCGGCAGCTGGCCCCTGTTGATGCAGCGAAGCGCGTAGCCGACATCATGGAGGAGCGCGCAAGAGGTGCAAAGCGCTGAGCGTTACGATCCTCCCGAAAGTATTTTTTTATTGATGGATACAGGTCAAATCCTCGCAGACATTCTGGTCGGAGGTGAGTTAAAGATTCACCTCATCGGAGTCGCCGGCTCCGGCATGAGCGGAATTGCCGGCCTGCTTCTTGCGCTTGGACATGATGTAAGCGGTTCCGACCGCGTAACAACGGTCGAGACTGAACGGTTACAGACGCTCGGACTCAAGTTCAGTTCTCCTCATACAGAGGAATCGGTGCAGGATGCCGACCTGGTGATTTTCTCCTCTGCTATCCGTGCAGGGAATCCGGCCTACGACGCCGCCATTCGAAATAACCAGAGCATGGTACGCCGGGCGGATGCGCTTGCGGCGATCATGAACTGTAAGAAAGGAATTGTCGTCGCCGGCACCCACGGCAAGACGACCACCTCCGCAATGGCCGCCCACGTGCTGAGAGTCGGGGGTTTGCACCCTTCGCACTACGTGGGCGCGGAAATCCCGATTCTCGGGACGAATGCCCACTGGAGCTCCCGAGGGGAGTTCTTCGTCGCGGAAGGCGATGAAAGCGACGGCACGCTCGCTTATTATCACCCTGAACACGTGATTCTGCTGAATATCGAGGAGGAACACCTCGATTTCTATGAGGATCTCGCGGCAATCGAAGCAGTTTACAGTCAGCTTCTCGATCAAACTTCGGGTCACATTTTTTACTGTGCAGATGACGGTAACGCATGCCGGATTGCCGCTCATCGTCGTGGGGCTATCTCGTTCGGAGCAGATGAAAAAGCGTTCTATCACTATCGGAATCTCAGGGTCCACGATCTGCAATCGATCTACGATGTCTACAGAGGCAGCGAGCGTCTCGGAGAAGTCACTCTGAATGTCCCCGGCTCTCACAACGTGGGCAACTCGTTGGGAGTCATCGCCCTGGCTTCAGAACTTGGAGTTTACTTCAATAAGATTGTGGAGGCCCTGGAGGTATTCCGAGGAGCGAGGCGAAGATTTGAGATTAAGTACCGGAGTGAGTTTTGCACGATCGTCGATGACTACGCTCATCACCCGAGCGAGCTGCGGGCCACACTCGCGACTGCTCGGCGCAGCCATGCGAAACGCACGATCGTGATGTTTCAGCCTCACCGCTTTTCAAGAACGCTGAAACTGAAGGACCAGTTCGGCTCGGCCTTCACCGGCACTGACACGGTTTTCGTCACAGAGATCTATCCTGCTAGTGAAGTGCCAATAAACGGCGTTACCGGGCAGTTGCTCGTCGACGCCATGAGAGCCAATGGTCATCCCAACGCGCGATACATCCCGAACCGGACAGAAATGCTCACTAAGGTCGGAGAAATGCTCCAGGCCGGCGACATGATTCTCAGCCTCGGCGCGGGAAACGTGCACGAGCAAACGTCGATTCTCGCGGCGGATGTCGCCGTCCTTGAAGCAATGCGCGCCGTGATGGGTAGCGGTCAAATTTCTCTTTACGAACCGCTGGCCAAACATACGACGTTGCGCTGCGGGGGTCCGGCCCAATTCTGGGCGGAACCGGATACTGAGACCGGATTCGCGAATTTGCTTCGCTTCTGCGGGGAATACAAGATTCCATTACGCGTACTCGGTCGTGGATCCAATCTCCTTGTCCGGGATGGTGGCGTGCGAGGTCTGGTAATGCACCCTTCAACCGGCGAGTTTCTAAAGTTTGAAGTGCATGGAAATCAGATCACCGCCGGTGCGGGCGTGCCAATGAAAAAGCTGGCTTACGCGGCGAGAGATGCAGGCATCGGCGGTTTCGAGTGGATGGAAGGTATTCCTGGAAACGTCGGCGGTGCGCTCCGAATGAACGCCGGCGCGATGGGGACGGAGATGTTTGACCAGGTGGTGTCGGTGCGTTACGCCGACTCGGAGGGGTGCATACGAAATGTCACGCCCGAACAGATGGATGTTCGTTACCGCAGCGTTTCCACCCTGGTTGAGAACTACGCACTTTCCGCCGTTTTCCGGGGCGAACGGGCGTCGCGCGAAGAAATCGAACGGAAACTCGAAGAATCTAGACAAAAGCGGAAGACCACCCAGCCGCGGGCCGCGAGCGCCGGCTGTATGTTCAAAAATCCTGCTGAATGTCCAGCAGGTAAATTAGTGGATGAACTTAGATTGAAAAATTCCTCTGTCGGAGCCGCCCGCGTGTCCGAGATCCACGGAAATTTTATCGTCAACGACGGCGGTGCAAGCGCAGAGGATATCTTAAAACTCATCGAAGAAATCAAATCTGCCGTCGCCGCAATGCGCGGCATCGAACTGCACACTGAGGTGCAAATCATCGGCGAAATCGCAGAAAATAAAGTACCATGCTGATTGGACGGAAAATTGCAGTTCTCAAAGGTGGTCCCGGTTCAGAGCGGAAGGTCTCAATGGCTTCCGCAGCAGGTGTGGAAAAAGCCCTTGCCGGATTGGGAGCCGAGGTTTTTTCTGTTGATGTTCGGGATGAGAATTTCGGCGTGCCCGAAGAAGTGGATTTTGCCTTCAACGTGATTCACGGCACGATGGGCGAGGACGGGACAATCCAACGAATTCTGGAAAAGCGTGGCATTCGCTACACAGGAGAGGGCGTTGCTGGAAGTGAGAGCGCGTTCGACAAAATCGTTTCAAAAAAGTGTTTCTCGGAAAATGATGTCACGACGCCCGATTTCGAGATTATTTCCGCGCGCGACCGGCCGAAGATGCCACTTCCTTATGTATTGAAGGCACCCCGCGAAGGCTCGAGCGTTGGCGTATACATTGTGAAGACCGAGGAGGAGATTGAACCTGCATTTGAAAATGTGAAGCAATATTCCGACGAAGTGCTGATTGAACAATTCGTTCCCGGACGGGAGCTTACGGTCGGCGTCGTGGGCGATCTCACATTGCCGATCATCGAAATCTGTCCAAAACACGGATTCTACGATTTCAATAACAAATATCCCTTTCTTAATCCGCAGGCCGGAGGTGCCGCTGATCATATCTGCCCTGCCCCACTGCCGGATGCCTTAACTCGGAAGATCCAGAACCTGGCGCTGAAGGCGCATCGCGCGCTGGGACTTGAAGTCTACTCTCGCGTCGATGTCCTGCTTCCCGAGCGTGGCGAGCCGACCGTGATTGAGATAAATACCATTCCCGGCATGACCGAGGCTAGTCTTTTGCCCGAAGCCGCCGCCGTCTCAGGGATCAGTTACCCTGAGTTGTGCGAGCGCATTATTGAACTATCATCTGCCCGCTTCCCTAAATGAGGTCGCTCACAATAAAAACCAAGCCCCGCAATCGACGGTTATCCAACACCCGCCAGCGCAGACAAAGACACCTTCTGGACGTAAAAGTCCGAGCACGCACCGCCGCACGTCAGCGGAACAGGCGGATCATTACGTGGGTTTGTTCGACGATTCTTTTTGCCGCGGCGATAGGCGGCGCCATTTACGGGGCGCAAGCGGCACTGACGAAATTTCTCTGGGAGAATCCCGATTACAACCTCACGGATCTCGAAATCGCAACCGACGGAACGTTAAGTCGCGAGGAGATCATTTCCGCCACCTCGATCGTAGAGGGAGCCAATATTTTCTCGGTGAGCCTATCGAAGACGCGAAAGGCGATCGATGAAATCCCCAAAGTGGAATCCGTCACTTTGCAACGAGTACTGCCAAACCGTATCAGCATTCACATTACTGAGCGGAAGCCAATCGCGTGGATTGCCCAGCATATCGATCAAGATCCCACCACTTCGAAAGAAGCGTTTCTGGTAGACAGCAAAGGAATCCTGATGGAGCGAGGCAACCGTCGGGACTTCGGGCAATATTTCAATCTTCCCATCATCGCCGGAGTCAACATAGACAACATGCGCAGCGGAACGCCTGTGAACAACGCGGACGTACAATCCGCCCTCGATCTGATCCTTCTAAACATGGACAATGCCCGTTTCGAAATTCGCACCCTCGACCTTTCCAAGGGATACTGCATGCTGGTAACTGATCAACACCGCTCTGAAATCACCTTCGGTCTGGATCGGATCGCCGAGCAGCTAGATCGGCTCTCACAACTCTTGGACTATACGGAACCACGCAACAAAGAGATTCGGACAGCCAATCTTATGCTGTCGCGCAACGTTCCGGTGACATTTTATGATCCTTCGCACGACATTGTCTCCGTTCGACCAGGTGAAACAGATCTCGGAGTGAACAATGCCGCTCCGAGGAGAATTCCACCCAAGGTGCTAAAGGCGCTGCCGGTTTTAGAATAGAAACCATCGCCGGCTTAAAGAATCTGATGGGCAGAGAAAATATCGTCATAGGGTTGGAAATCGGGACATCCAAGATCTGTGTGGTCGTTGGCGAGACGAAAGACGACGGATCGCTAAAAATCCTTGGAGTCGGCCAGGCGCCGTCCCGCGGCGTGAGAAAGGGCGAGATCGTCGATTTCGACACCGCAAGCAAGTGCGTGCATGACGCACTGGTAGATGCCGAGGAGAACAGTGACGTCGAGATTCGCAGCGTTTTTGTGGGCATCACCGGCGGTCATATTTCCAGTTTCAACAATCGCGGAACGATCTTGCTTCCCGAGGATCAGGAGGAGATCGAGGAACAGGACGTTGCAGAAGTAAGAGGCAATGCCCGCGAGGTCAGCCTTCCTGCTCAAAACGCTTTCATTCACTCGATTCTCCAACATTATTGCGTCGACGGGCAGGACGGTGTCTTGAATCCGATCGGCATGATCGGTCACAAGCTCGAAGCGGACTTTCATATCGTCCACGGCATCGGCAATCGTATCAAAAACACGATCCGACTCGTTAAAGAAATCCCGCTCGAAGTGGAAGACGTCGTGTTCAATCCTTTTGCGACTGCTCAGGTCGTGCTTGAGCAGAATCAGAAGAACCTCGGGGCACTCATGATCGACATGGGCGGAGGAACGACCGATTACATCCTCTATGTGGACGGCGCCGTAAAACAAAGCGGAGTGCTCGCCGTGGGAGGCGACCACATCACTAATGATATTTCGATGGGGCTGCGCCTCCCGATGGCCCGCGCGGAAAAGCTTAAGATCGAAGAAGGCAATGTGACACTGGGCAACTCGCTGCCAGGGGAAACCATCACGCTCAAAGACGATGCCGGATTCGTGGGCAAGGAAATCGAGCGCGAAACGCTGAACCTGATTATTCACATGCGGGTCCGGGAAACCTTTGAACTGCTCAAGCGAAAGTTGGAGGCTGACCAATACCTTGATTTCCTCGGTGCCGGCATCCTAATCACCGGCGGCTGCAGCCTCCTGAACGGCATTGATTCTTTAGCGGAAGAGCTTTTCCAGATCCCCGTTAAGATCGCCAGCTCCCAACCGATGTCGGGCCTGAAGTCCGCTTTCGAAAATCCGCAGTTTTCCACGGCAATTGGCCTCATCCGCTACGCGCAGGCTATGCAGGTCGAGCCTCGAGGTGGATGGTTTCAAAAAGTCAGAGAAAGACTGTTCGGTGCGCGATAGAAGAAATGTGAAGAGAACTATGATTGATTTTTGCCGCAACCAAAAGCAGGGAACGGGCGATCAAGATCCCCTTTCCGTAAAAATCATCGGAATCGGCGGGGCCGGATCGAACGCTCTCGACCGGATCGTTCTCGATGGAATCGATAGCGCAAATATCGTGGCGCTGAATACCGACGTTCAATCGCTGGCGAGTTCCGTCGCGAGTGAAAAGGTGCAGCTCGGGCGCAGTACAACGCGCGGGCTCGGCGCCGGCGGCGATCCGGAGGTCGGCTACTCCGCTACCGAGGAAGCTGTCAATGAAATCCGCGGAGTGTTGGAGGGAGCCCCGATGATCTTTCTCTGCGTCGGACTAGGTGGCGGCACGGGATCCGGGGGCGCGCCAATCGTAGCGCACATCGCAAAGCAGCAGGGATCGTTGGTTGTTGTCGTTGCAACGCTCCCGTTCGGGTTCGAGGGCAAACGTCGAATGCAGCAAGCTACGCAGTCGCTGGAATCACTCGAACGGATTGCCGACATCGTGATTTGCTACGAAAACGATCGCATGGGCGGCTCAATTGATCCCAAGGCCGGAATTCATGAAGCATTCGCCGCCGCCAACCAGACGATCAGTCAGAGCGTCCGAGCGTTTTGCGACGTCATTAGCAGACCAGGGCTGATCAGCATCGGGTTCGATGACCTTGCTGCTGCACTGCGCAACGTCGACTCACGTTCTCTATTCGGATACGGAGAGGCCTGCGGAGCGAATCGCGCGCACGACTCTCTCTCGCAAGCACTCAAGAATCCGCTCATGGACAAAGGAAGGTTGCTTGGCGAATCACACAATGTCCTCGTGAACGTCGTGGGTGGTGAAACGATGACCCTCGACGAGGTTCAGGTCCTAATGACAGAACTTGGACGTCATATCAGCGACAAAACTCAGATTCTTTTCGGCACCGGAGTCGACCCTCGTCTGGGTGAGAGGATGACTGTCACAATTCTCAGCTCCATCGGACTTGGCAATTCCCGGAACGAAACGAGAGAGAGAACACGTAACAGGGTTCTGAAGCGGGACTCCGTGGCACTCGTCGCAGCAGAACGAAACCAGGGAGCGCAGGTTGGCGTAAGTTCGGAACTCGAAGATCAGCAGGCAATAACTTCCCAAGAGTCCGAATCCACGACCCAGGAAGAGTTCAATGACCAGAGGTCCGAAGAATCTACGGCAGCTCACTCCACGCCCGCAGTAGAACCCGATAATGTGGCTGAGGAGAATATTTCCAATACAAAGAAGAAGTCCCAAGAGACTCAAGAAGTCCTTCAATTCGAGCCCGTCGCGAGAGGACGCTTCGAGAAGAGTGAACCGACGATCATCGATGGGCAGGATCTCGACGTTCCAACTTTCCTTCGTCGCAATATCCGAGTAAAATGAACGGAAATCTTATAGGATGATGTTGGACGTTCGCGCCCTGATCGCCACGAAGAAGGCGCATTCATTCTATCTGCAGATGGGAGCCGATAGGATTTGGAGGTAAGTGGTCCACACTTTGTCGGATTCATCACGTAAGTGAATCATCGGCGCATCCATCTCGAACGGGCCGGCAGCTGTCCCTACCGCGAACTCTTCGCACAGGTGCATTGCCAACTTGCTACAGTTTCCGCCGGCTGAGGTCAGGCCCCGGTAGCAACAGCAAACCTGAAAAGCAGGATCGCCGACATCGCTCGAAGGCGGAGCCTGCCCATGTTCCTGGAAAAACCAGCACCGGGAGAGGCGAAATCCAGTTCACACGCTCCCCAGATCCGTCAAAGCGGCTCGACGAGGTGAAAGAACTATTATCTAAACATCAGAAACTCGGCCTCCAGCTGCGAATCGTTCCGCCGCCGACGTGCGTATGAACAATAGTGGTTAATGAGCCGCAACCGGTTCGGGCTCTTGTTGCATGACATTCGGACGCTTCGGCAATTCGAAAAACCAGAGGCCTGTGTTGACGACGGTCTTGCCACCTTTAGCTTTCCAGAGAACGCGGCCCCGACTTTGCAAGTCTTTGTAGACCCTCCATCGCTCGACCGTTTTCTCCCTAGGATCGTCACCGGGTTCGGCGGTAGAAAGTTCCTGTTTGGACAGGGCGACATGCGTGACTCCTTTCGCAGAAAGGTCTTCAAACTCCCCGAGTTCCGTAAGATAATGCGTGCTGATGATCCGCTGTTTGACTGTACCAGGATGACTTTCATTCGCCATCTTGAGGCGCACGTTCCGTCCCTCGGCAATCACCGCGTCCGGCGGCAAATTTTCCGCGATCCACTCGATGAGCTGTTTGCGGGTGTCTCTTGCAAAGTTCTCTTGAAACTTTTCGAGTTTATCCATCTCGGTTTCGACGATGACGGAAACAAAAATCCCTGTAAGCAGCGCGCAGCCGCCATACCGCCATCGCGGAGCACGAAATCGTATACAGCGGCACAAATCCCCGATACCCATCGCGGCGAGCAGCAGGAATCCCATCAGTCCGGGGAGGAAGTATCGCATGGCTGTCTTCGGAGTGAAGGAAAGCACAAGGAGAAGCAGGGGCGGAAAGAGAAGAATTACCCATTCGGCCGGGGCACGCCGTCGCCAACCGGAAACGATCGTAAAAGCGGCGAGTGCAACAAACAGCCATGCCAATTTAGGAATGTAGTTAATGGCAAGGTCGTAATACTTGTCGTGCGGCAAGTCGCGCCGGACGTTGGCTGAACCGCCCTGAGCAATTGCGGAGAGTTCCCTCTCAATGCGCGATTGAGCAAAGTCGAGATCTCGCAGCAATGGATAGTTGATCATCGCGAAAGTAAACAGAAAGAGACCGATGAAAACCGGCCATGTCCAGGGGGAAAGCCGCGCTCCCTTTTCGCGGCTGAAAAGGATGATGGGAATCGCGAATATCAGGGCGACAGCACCGAGGTATTTTGCAGAGACAGCAACACCACACGCGACTCCCAGCAGGGCCACCCGTGGCAGTCCTGGCCGTTCACGCAGCATCACCATGGCGAGGATGAAGAATGCCCAACCGAAAAGCAGCGCAGTGTCCTCTTTGAGATAATGAGCTGCCTCGAAATTCAGCGAGTGCAATCCGATCATCAGTCCCGCCGCAATTCCCGCCGGCCAATTCCGAAGTTTCCAGGCGGCTAACGCAAATAGACCGACGGCGACCGCTGAGAAAAAAGCGGAGACGTTTCGGCCAATCTCCACAATTCGCTGCGGATCGCTCTTTGCCCCGAGAATTTTTGCAAGAATATCGGTAGTTCCAACTAGAAGCAGCGGATGATTGAAATTGAAGTCACCCTTCTGGATCTGGTCCACCTTTCCCGGTTCGTCAGTGTGGTAATAATAGGGAAACCTATTTTCCTCAGTATAAAATACATATAGCCCGACGGAGAGAAGCAACGCCCACATCCAGGGCAAAATGACATTCCAGAGACGCGGAAGGGCACTGGGAAACTCCATTGATGACATCCCGCGATCTTACAGAAAACCACTGCCATGCAAACGCCGCGTGAGATTCGTCAGCTTTTTCAACGCGTCGTCATATATCTCGCGATTTGCGGAATTTGGCGTCGCACGGGTCGACTCGTCAACCCTAACGAAGCGCTCGGCGAGATCAGCGAAACGCACGGGTTTACCCTGTACCTGCCCGTGAGCCCAGCGCGCCTGCAGCGCAGCGCCCAAAGCCGCACTCTCGGAACCCTCTAGACATATTGTTGGTACATCGAAGATGTCCGCCGCGATCTGCCTCCAAGTCGCGCTCTTGGAGCCCCCTCCTGTAAGCCGGATTTCCGTCGGCGCAATTCCGAGTTCTCGAAACCGGCCCAAACCGTACGCCAACCCGAGCGTAACGCCTTCAACGGTCGCGCGGGCAAGCTGGGCGGCATTCATGTTTCTTGTCGTGAGTCCGTGAAAAACACCGCATCCCTCCGGAAGGTTAGGCGTGCGTTCGCCCATAAGATACGGAAGGAAAAGGAGTCCATCCGCTCCAGCGGGCGCCTTCGTCCATGCTGTCTCGAGCTGCTCGAGGCTCCAGCCGAATACATTTCGCACCTGCTCGGTGGCCACGGTGACATTCATGGTGCACATTAGTGGTAGCCAGCGGTCGGTACTGTCGCAAAAGGCAGCGATCTCCTCAGCAGGATCAATAACCGGTTCATCGGAGCATGAATACAGGGTACCAGAAGTACCAAGGCTAGCCGTAATCAGGCCAGGTCGAATATTTCCCGTACCAATCGCTCCCATCATATTGTCGCCGCCACCGGCACTCACGACAAGACTCTTGTTGAGTCCCCAATCCTCCCGAAGCTTGTCACGAAGGAGCCCCAGGACTCTTCGGGAGGTCTCAGGAACGGGCAATACCTCAGCGAGCTTCGGATCGATAAACTCGACCAGAGGCGAGCACCACGTTCGGCTACGGATATCCAGAAGCCCGGTGCCTGAAGCGTCACCGTATTCCATGCCTTTCTCGCCCGTCAGCCAGAAATTCAAATAATCGTGAGGCAAAAGCACACAGTTAATAGCTCTGAAATTGCGTGGTTCTCTTTCCCTCAACCAAAGCAATTTGGAAGCAGTGTATCCCGGCAGTATTGGATTACCGGCCAGCTCAATGAGCCCCTCGGCCCCACCGAATTTCTTCCCGAACTTTGCGCATTGTTCCAACGTGGACGTGTCACACCACAGTTTCGCTGGACGAATCGGCCGATTTTTTTTATCCAACACCACCAATCCATGCTGTTGTCCGCTCACTCCAATCGCCTCAAGCTCGTTCTTCCGGTCGCCGAGTTGCTCGATACATGTCGCTACGGTCTTGTCGACCGCGTCAGTCCATGTCTCGGGTTCTTGCTCCAAATATCCGGTCGGAAGTCCCTCGATGAATCCATACTTTTCTTGTGCCGAAGCCACAATCTCTCCCGATTCGCAATCGAGGACCATGGACCTCGTACTCTGCGTGCCGCTATCAATTCCTAATGTAAGCATGGGTAAGCATGGGTAAGCATGGGGGTTCGAAAGCGTCTTAAACTTTCCGAGACGCTACGGCGAAATTGGGAAGGATTCGGCGGATTTTGGCAATCTAAAATCGGGGGTGTTCGCCTTTTGATTCAGAATAAAATCAAAGTAAGACTAATCAGACTCGTTTCGCCCCTCCTCAAAAGCAGACAACTTTTGAAAATCGATTATCCCCACTAAGCCCATTATCAAACCACAAATACAGAACCTGCACTACGACTTAAGCTTGAAATCAACGCTTCTGAGCCAGTCTTCCAGGAAAGCCGCGAGGGTTTCTTTGTCTGCGAGATGTTTGGGGGCGACGCCCTCCGTGCAGAATCCGAAGCCGCGGCCGTAAGCAATTCCATTGATAATGCACGCAATCGTCCTGCACGTCTGGAGCTGACGGCGGGCCGCGGCCAGCGCGTCTTCTCGAGTACCGTTAAGTTCATATTTCCATCCAATTATCTTCGCTGCGGGGAAGATTGATTTCAGCTCAGGCAGCATTTTTTTGGCCGGAACAAGTAACAGAGTGAGCGCGTTCAGTTGGCTGGGGATTTTCGCTACGGAAATTTCCTCGCCGGACTCGCTGGTCACTGACTCGACGCGGAAATCACACAGCGCGGCGGCGTGGAACAATACGGCAATGTTTTCACGACAAGGTAATCTCCGGAGTTGTGAGTCGAGATCCCGATTGGTTGCGAATTCTATGAGCTCTCCGCCTGTCGCAAGTTGTAAATCGGTCGTCGCCCCATATCCCTTGAAGCAGATCACCTCATGACCCGCACGAATGCACCGGTTTGCAATCAATATGCCCAGTTCTCCGGTCGAGTAGTTTGTAATGCGGCGAACGGCGTCAATCGGTTCGGAACCGGGGCCACAGGTAACAACGATTTTCATGCTTGAAAGTAATAGAGCATGATGAGCAGCACGCTGAGACCAGCGAGCGCGGCGATGCTGATTTTTACCCAACTGTAGGGGTACTCCCCCGTGATCTTGCCGGTGTCACCGTTCACGATTACTTGAAAGCTTGTCGATCCATATGTGTAGGTAAGCAGCCAGACGGGGACCAGAATATGCTTGAAGGTTTCGTTGGAGTAATCCGCATGCACCTGAAGGTTTCGATGGGTATCACCCGGCACCTGCGCGGCACAGAGAGATCGGAGCTTTCCCTGAATGGAGTCGGCAGCGTGTTGAGCTGCGGCAATCAGATCGATCTGATATTGTTCGACAACCCATCCGGAAACGTAACCGGGATCGTACGGCACCAGATCACGAGTGGGAAAGGGCTCTATCTTCCGGAGCAATGTATGATGCACTCCGCGTGTAGCGCTGACAAGTTCGTCGTCGAAAAAGTGCTGAAGCGAACCTGCGCTGCGTTCCCAGCGCGTGCGGCGCTCTTTTTCCACACGGGTGCGGCCTTTACTGTCGCGGACCGTTCTGTCGACGTAATAATAGTATCCGCTCTCTGCAGTCCATTGTGCGGAGGCCCGCTTATCAAAGGTCCAGTACGGAAGGTAGACACCGTGCACCGTGTCGGTCAGTGCTGTCGTCTTCAGACGGTTCGGAGCGAACCACCGCGAGCCGTACCATTCACGCATTGACTCCCTTACTTTGCTCTCCGGCACTTTAAACGGCAGAACACTCTCCGGATGAAAAGGCGCCCTAGTTTCAGTGTACGCCACAATCGCGGGCGAACCGCAGAAATCACAGCTTTGGCCAACCTTCTCCGGATCAAAGAGCATTATGGCCTTGCAGCTCTGGCATTGTACCGATGTTCGATCTCTCTCCCATTCACCCGCCGCTTCCCTTGCCTTGCGCAGTGCCCGTGCAAGGTCGTGCTCTTTGATTACGCTACCATCCTCGGAAAGTTCCCCCGGCGAGACGGTGCCGCAATAGGGACACACCAGCGCCTGATGAGTCGCATTCCAGCTCGCCGCCGCGCCGCACGCGGGACAGTTGAACTTCTGAAGTGCGGAAATTTCGCTCATTCGCCAAAGCGAGGGCGGAAAACCCGATTCAGGAGTTTAGGAACGCGTCGAGCGCAGCACGCGTGACCCGATAGGAACTGCCGATCTTTTTACCGTTCAGGTCCCCGGACTCGATAGTAGCAATCACGTCTGCTTCGGAAACATTGAGCACTTTCGCGACATCCGCAGGCGTCAAGATTTCCGGGGTTCGCACACCTGTGGGAGAAGGCGTCGCGACCGGCTGCTTAGAAGGAGCCATTCCACCGAGAATGCCCCCCTGCTGCTCAATCAGTTGCTGCGCCATTGCGAGACCAACCGCCATTTCAGAAGCCATCCCGCCCGCGCCTCCATCTCCGGTCTCCATACCCTGCGCCATCTGAAATTTTACATAGTCATTGAGATTCCCAACCGCGGCCATACTGGAACGCTTATCGATGGCGTTTTCGACCTCGGGAGGCACTGAGGCATTTTCAAGAATGAAACTGTAGATTTCGAGCCCGTATTTCGAGCCAACGACCGGATTGATAAGCGGCAGCAAGGCATCGCCAAGTTCCTGATAACGAGTTGCAAGATCAAGCACCGGAATTTTCGCCGTAGCCAGTGCATCGCTGAAAACGCTCACAATCCGCGAACGCATAGTCTCGTGAAACTCCTCAAGGCGGAAGTTTGCGTCCGAACCCGCTACTTCTTTGAGGAAGAGCTTCGGATTCAAGATGCGGAAATCGAAAGTACCGAAAGCGCGAACTCTAACGATGCCAAAGTCATTGTCACGCATCATAATAGGGTTGGAGGTACCCCATTTGTTGCCGGTGAAAAGACGTGTATTGATGAAATAGACGTCCGCCTTGAACGGCGACTCGAAACCGTACTTCCACGATCTGAGCGTGGTAAGTATCGGGATGTTTTCCGTCTTCAGCTCATGCTTTCCAGGCCCGAAGATGTCACCGAACTCGCCCAGGTAGACAAATTGAACCAACTGCGACTCACGAACAATCAGCGCGGCACCACGCTTGATCTCCTTGTCGTCATCGGGAAACCGATACGAAAGCGTGTCACGTGAATCGTCGGTCCACTCAATAACCTCGAGCAACTGACCTTTGAGAAAATCCATTAAACCCATGATCCGTTAAGAAAGAAAAAAGATAAGAGCATGCAAAATGTGATTGAGCGATGAGACAATTATTGAGAGATCGCAAGAACGTTCAAAATAAAACATCCAGCGCAAATTGTCTTGTCCGCCGATTATTTTTTGGCTCGTGATCACGAAATCAGCTCGGTGCGGTTATCTCGATTCCTTCCGAATCAGTAAGATTCTCTTATTTGCACGAGCCGCCCTTTAAGATTGAAGGGCTTTACATTCGGTGGTATCGGAATTCCGGAGGATAGAACCGCTCGCTCTGTGACTTGGAAGGTCGTAGCCACCGCGAGCAATTTTGGGTAACGGCAGCCCTCAATTCAATCGGTCAATTGATGCCTGCCCCTATTCCGTATCCTCAAAGATGGGAGTTTCGCGTTTTCTGAGCGGCCTCCCTCACCCTGCCGGATGGACGGCATCGAGAAACTCTCGAATAAAGTCCCCTCCATGAGGGTCTATTGGCTTATCATAGAAGCGTGAATATCCTGCCCATTGTGCAGAAAAACGACTTCGCCATCTTTTACTTCTTTCACGAGCACACCGACGTCGTGCCCTCCCACATTAACCCTAATTGATTCTCCGGCTGCATAACCACGCCCATTGATGATTGCAAGCCCGGCTCCTCCTCCGCCGATGACGATGCTGGTGACCCGGAAGGCGTCGGGCGTGATGGTAAGCTCTCGGGGGCGCTCCCTGAGGACAGTTTTCTTTTGCCAACCAATGGGCAGAAATGGGTCCCGCTCAATAGATTTTGAGTCAAATGACGAAGTTCGGGGGAGGGCCTCCACATCAACAGAGGTTTCCGCGTGCAACGGCATGGAGACTGCTAGCACGGCAGTGAAAGTAACGAGAGCTATTTCCAGAGCGTTCATTTGTCGTTTCGCACAATATTGGTCACCGTGAGGCTCACATGTTGCCTCTCCGGATCTCCGGAGGTTTCAATCTGCAGCCTACCGGTGCGAACCAAGGGCTCTTCGTTTTCGAAGGCCGCCATCGTCATCCCAAGGCGTCTGTAACTCACTTTTGGAAGGTCCACAATCCACCGTAGCGATTTAAAATCATCAAGCTTCAAAGGATCACCATCGCCCGCAAGCCGGGTTGTAGGGTTTTCTATCCCCTGTTTCTCGAAAAATTCAGAGAGGCGGGGCGGAAACCATGCAATCGGAGCACCGACTGGGATTAGACTTGCAATTCGGCTCAGTTCATCCGCGAGTTCATTGGCCCTAGACTCAAGGTCCTGCGTTCGGCGGATCTGTGCATTTGCGGATTCGATCTTCGGCTGTAAATCCGCAATTTCTTTCTGTATGGCTGCCTGGCTGCCGTCGAGTGGCCCTAGAACGATGGCAAAGTAGACATACATCAACGCAATCAAGAGAGTACCGCTCAAAACGAGTTTCTGGATTTCGTTTTTGCTCAGTTTCATGGTTCGACCGGTGTTGCCAAAGTAAGTCGCTGATCAGGAATCTCAGTTATCCGCCCACCAGTGGCATCGACCGCAAGCCGGATACTGAAATTGGCCACTTCCAATTCTTTTCCTTCAAATCGCACGTGATCCGCGCCGTCCTCAAGAGTTCGAAATGTTGAATCAGACCGCGAATACCGCTCGCTAAATACCTTCCCAAGTTTAACACGAAAGCTCTCTGCCTCCGAGCGCGGCTTGACCCCCGCCGCAATGCCTTCTATGCTCACAATCAATTGATTGTCGCCCGTGACATCCGCTGCCATCCGTTTGATCTGGACGTTTCGCGGAACACACTCTCCGAAGTCCTGAAGAAACGGCGCCCAGAGAAAACGGGTGTCGATATTGTTTCGAAGGCTCTCGACCACGCGGCGTTCTTCGATTAATACCTTCTCGCGCTCGCTCGCAACCTTCTGCTTTTCGGAAAGATCTTCCCAGCTCGCACTGAGCCGATTCAATTCGCCCCGCGCCAGGCGAACTGAGTTGAGACGGACCAGGTAATACCCCGCTAGACAGACCCCGATAAGAACCAATCCATAGGCACCCAGCTTTAAAGGGTCGCGACGGCGAATAACCTTCTGCTGCGTGATCTCGTGATAAAGATTAAGATGCAGAGCCATTTGTTTTCAGGGAACCGTTGAGTTGTTCTACTGCGGCACCGCACGCGACGTTCAGATTAATGAGTTCCTCGGAGAACCCTCGGGAATGTGCATCGGAAAGAGAAATCTCACACTGCTCAAATGGGTGCCATGCTTCCACCGGCATACGAAGCTCCTCTGTCATGACCTTGAGAATCGCAGTCGAGCGAACCGGACCGCCAGAAGCAAAAATCCGCGAGATGGTTTCCTCGCGCCGCCCTTCGAAGAACCCAATTGAACTGCTTAATTCACGGGTAAGCGCAGACAATGAAATGCGGGCGTGCTCCACAGTCGCCTGATCCCACTGTTCGAGAGCAGAGACGCAATATTCACGGTCATTTCCC
This sequence comes from uncultured Verrucomicrobiae bacterium, assembly GCA_963805815.1. Lineage (GTDB taxonomy): Bacteria > Verrucomicrobiota > Verrucomicrobiia > Chthoniobacterales > Chthoniobacteraceae > CAWDWA01. The sequence continues at coordinate 84,304 of CAWDWA010000017.1, read as the reverse complement.
GTTGACGTTACGAGTGCCTCCATGAGGGCCGCTCCACCATATTCAACAGTGCGCACAAGGATTAGTTCACCCTTCACCCCTACGGTCACGGTCGTCGAAAGGTGTCCGATATCTACTAAGATGAACGCCTCATTCTGGAAAACTTCAGGTTTGGCAAATTCGAAAGCGTTGAACGAACATACTGGGGCAAGCTGAATTGTAGCCAGCGACCACTTCAATCTTGCAAACGCTTCGTTGAGATGTCCGACCCGTTCACGAGGGAGTCCGCCCACGAGGTACGGAACGGATGCACCAGGAGCATCTGCTAATCCACTCCCGGATGGGTTCACCACCGGTCTAATCCGATCGCAATCGAGAACATAATTACGGACACTCTGATTCAGCAACGCCATGTCATTGATACGGAGCGCATTGCGAAGCAAAGAAGGCTCCATACTTGGCTGTTCAATGATTCTGAGCAACGCATCGCTGCTGGAAACAGCGACGACACAGGCTTTCGCTCTGCCGCCCAATTGCGATAAGAGGTCCTCAAGGGCATCATATAGTCGGTCGGCTTCAATAAGCTCCTCACCGGTATTCAAGACCCCGTAATTGGTTACGGCAAACCGCTGCCCCTTGCGCTGCATGAGCACACATTTAATAGAGTGCCTCCCAAGGTCGATGCCGATGATTGCGGAGAGAGATTTCGCCATTTGCGGTTCCAGAATAAGCACGCCGGATGCCACCAATCCATCTTTCCACGTTCTGCAATGCGTAAGCTGGTCAATATTACAGACTGCCAATCCCTGGTGGGAGAATTCCATCGAATTCCAATTCCGAGCAGCTACGAAGACACTAAAATCTGCTCCGTTTCAGTGCTGCCCTACTTGGAAATTCCGGGATTCATTCATTCGCTCGGACATTTTACGCATGTGCGAGGTAAGAAGCTGTAAGGCAAACAAGGCCGCTGCGATCATCAAGAAGACTCCGACAAGGCCGCATAAACGATATGGCGAGCGCGCATTCGGTTTCCTCCTGCTGAAAGCACGAGTTTGAAGCTCGATATCAATCGCCCGGAGCATTTGCTCGGGGCTGGCAACGAACATTTGGCGATACCATTCCATCCTTGCTATTCTGACCATTATTCTCAATAAACGTCCGATTCACGCTTTGTCTTCGGAGCGTATATCGTGCCTTTCTCGCTCGACACGGACTTGCTGGCAATCGTTCGCCATGAGCACGATCTGATTCGCGCTCCCTCATTCAGGACCGGATTTCGGTCCGAATTTCATTTTCGGGGTGGTCTACACTTCCTTTGCCTATCCTCAAAGAGCCTTCCGCGCCTCTTTATTGCCCAAGCTCCTGCACTGTTACCAATTCTCAGCGTCTCGTCTTACTTAGATCGATCAGTCCGGGTTTCGATAGTCGTTACGCTTGAAAATGAGCGGCTTGGGCGACCCGAGAAGAAGAGGATCCCGTGCAGCAGCATTAAATGAGTGCGTCGATCCTCGAAGCCAAGTCGGCCTTGCCTGTCATTCCGACTATCTGATCACAGACTTCGCCACCTTTAAAAAAAAGCAACGTCGGAATTGCGCGGACCTGGTAGCGGGAGGCGAGTTCGTGATTTTGGTCCACATTGACTTTACCGAATTTGACAGAGCCGCCTTTTTCTCGAGCGATCTCCTCAAGAATGGGCGCTATCATTTTGCATGGGCCGCACCATTCCGCCCAGAAATCTACAATCACCGGACACTCCGAATTGATGACTTCACTCTGAAAGTCAGCTTCAGAAAAGCTTCTTACGCCGGAACCATTCATCAAAACCTTATCACGCTGAAGTGAACGCCAGATAAGACAAGAACAATGACAAAGCAGACGCTAGCAGGGCAGCAATCGCCAGCCCAGTCATCGCAAAATCTCCTCGCTTCGGCACTGGCTCGTTCACCGTTGGAGGAGTGGCTGCCATAGTCTTTGGCAGTTCCATCTTCAATGGAGCTCTCGAATCTTCCCTGCTATGGGGTGGCACCTGAATTCGCGCCATTTGCTTCCCTGATTTCGCAGATGGCTCTACATCAGGCTGCGCCTCGGGTTTGGTTTCCCCAGACAGAGAACTCGCTGGCTTGAGAGGAGTCGCCGGCAGCTTTACTGGTTTGGACCCGAGCGTTGGAGGTTTAGGGATAAGCGGCGGCTTCGGTGCAGATCCGCCAGCCAAAGGAGACTTGGGCGGTGTTGGCATCAATGGCGAAGTGGCGACAGGAGGTTTCGTCACGGGAGGCGGAACAGAGGGCTTCGAAACCCCAACCGGCGGTTTCACCGGGGGTGCAACAGCCTTTGAAATCTCACCCTTGGAAACATGCGGACGAACACTCTTCTCGGTTTCACCCCCTGAAGAGGCCGCTTCTGCTCCTTTCCCGGGAACATTGATTCGCACCGCTTCACGCTTCTCCTGGGGCAAATCGCTGGGCTTAGGAGGCAATGTAATGCGGGCCATTTCGTCTTTTGGTTTCGCGTCCGCGCCAGAGGGAGTCGATGTCTGCTTAAATTTGTCGTCTGCCATACGAAGTTAGCGGCAAAGCATCGTTGTCGCAGCTAGCCAATTACTTATATCTCATCGCTGTGCAAAGCTGTCAAACCATAGTCCCCCCGGATGGAGGCCAAATTGGAGAATAGCAAATGTCGACGTTCGGCAGAATCGTCTAATGAGCACCCACGGCATGCTCGCAAGCGTTTTCGACTTTGAAAAGATAAGTGCGGTCTTTCGGCCTCGGAGCGCGGCTAGAGAGCCCGTGCCGTTCCCTGCGCGGGATGGATTTCAACGCTTAAAGAAAATGGAAGCACTTTCGGACCATGCCAGACGCGCGATCGCCATGAGGCATTCCGCCACGCGAGTTGCCTCTCATATACCTGCTCGAGCGAGACCGATCCCGCATCTCCTTAAAGATGCTCCTCAGGCAAACGGAGCCTGCTACGCTACTTCACCGGGAAAATACGCAAGGCACACATAGTGCTGCTTTCGCGGAACATGATTTCAGCGCCACCCACAAACTCAGGCCAGATGCGAAATGAGGACGTCGATTCGCTTTTCTGCTCCATGGTCGAGAGCGCAGATGGCATCTCCGATCTGTTTTTCGTTTGCGGCAAGCCCCCCCAGGTGGAAATACACGGAAGGCTTCGAGCGTACCCATCAGACACGGAATCGGCAGTATTAACTCCCGACCAAACAGCAGGACTTGCCGAGTTACTCATGGGTGGAAGCGAACGTCTGGTGCGCGAGTTCGACGAGCTTGGCTCGTGCGATTGCAGTTATTCCATCGAAGGATTCGCGAGATTCCGCGTGAATATTTTCAAGCAGAATGGCAATCACGCCATTGTAATGAGGAAGCTGAATTCGGTGATTCCCTCAATTGAAGGGCTCGGTCTTCAACCCATTTTCAAGGAAATGACAAAGGAGAAAACCGGACTCATTTTTGTCACAGGGGCAACAGGAAGCGGCAAAACAACAACGCTGGCTGCGATGCTCAACTACCTAAACTCGAAAGAAGACATTCACGTTGTTACCCTGGAGGATCCAATCGAGTTCATGCATCCGCATCGCCGCGCCACATTCAGTCAACGCGAGCTCGGTCAAGATTTTCATAGTTTCGCAGGTGGACTTCGCTCCGCGCTGCGTCAAGCCCCAAAGGTCATTCTGGTCGGTGAAATTCGCGATCGGGAGACGATGGAAATCGCACTCACCGCCGGCGAGACCGGTCACATTGTCTACTCCACGCTCCACACAATCAATGCCGGCCAGACAATCAATCGTATCCTCGGTCTCTTTACGCAGGAAGAGGAAGCTCTTGTCCGCCAGCGGCTCGCTGAAACACTCCGGTATATTATAAGTCAACGCTTGATTCCAAAAATCAGCGGAGGACGTCTGATGGTGAACGAAATCATGGGCAGCAATCTCCGGACTCGCGAAGCAATTCTGCTCGGCGAAAACGAAAACCGCACATTCTCGGACATTATCGAAGCGAGCACGACCTATGGGTGGAGGACATTCGACCAGGCACTTATCACGGCCTATGGCGATGGACTTATTACAGAAGAAACGGCACGCATTCTGGCATCTAGCAAGAGCAAGGTCAGTCAGGGAATCGACGCTGCGAATAAGGCCAGGGGAACGGACTCAGACACACCATCCGGCCTACGCCTGGATAATTGTACGCCAGAAACTCCGCCGCCAAATCAAAGTTCCAGCTCGACTCTAACTCCGAAATTTGTCACCTCTGTTTGATTTGCCGAGTTTTCGGGGATTGCGATCAGGCGCGTTCCATTTCTAGCGAAACGGCAATATCGCGGTCATAAACACCGCGCACCTCACCGTGCAGGTGCTAATCCTCACCTACTTACATTATGAGATTTCTTCTCAGTTCACTCGCGCGTGTGACGGTTCTACTTTCTGCAGTCCTCCCCAACGCACAGGCTGCCGACGAAACCACGCAATCAAAAGCTGGAGCTTACAATTCAAAAACCGCCGACGCACTCTGGGCGCACATCGAAAAGATACAGCAGGGACCTACTGAACGTCCAAAGAGTCAGGACGACGCTAAGCGAATAATGAGGAAGGTCGTAGTGGACCTACGATCGGCACTTGAGGCTTTCGTCACAAGGTATCCAGAAGACAAACGACGTTGGAAGGCTGAGGTCATGCTGGCAAATCTCGGGGTGGCCGACGCCATGAGCCGCGGCGTTACACCGAACTATGCAAAAATGCGCAAGGATTTACAGATAATCGTGGAATCCCGGAAGGCCCCTAAAGACACAAAGAGCCTCGCTCGGATCAGCCTCATCACCTTGGGTTTGAAGGAGGCCGAAATTGATGGCTCACCGGAAACTGCCGCCGCCTCGATCCAAGCGATCGATGATTTCTCGAACGATAATCCCCACCACGAGGCAGTGATTCCTCTAAAGCTCGAACAAGCGAAATTGCTTGCGAAATATGATCCGGCAAGGGCCCGCGAGATTCTCCATGAATTAGAAAAAGAGCGCCAACCACCAATTTCCCAAATGGCAAGCGCGATTCTCACGCAAATCGATGTCTTGGGAAAGCCCCTCGACATGGAGTTCAACTCGGTTAGCGGAGAGAAGGTTTCGACAGCCAATTTCCGCGGCAAGTTCGTGCTCTTGGATTTCTGGGCCACATGGTGTGGTCCCTGTGTGCGGGAGGTACCGGATTTAGTCGCTACCCATACGAAATTGAAGGGAAAAGGCTTTGAAATCATCGGCATCTCACTCGACCAGAACAAGAAGGCACTTACCTCCTTCACAAACAAACACAAGATGACTTGGCCACAATATTTCGACGGAAAAGGCTGGGAAAACGAAATCTCGACGAAGTACGGTATCAGATCAATTCCTGCGATGTGGCTCCTCAACAAAAACGGCCGTGTGGTTGATATGAACGCGCGGGCTGGTTTGGAGCAAAAAATCGAGAAACTGCTCCGAGAGTAAAAACTTCTCTCGGAGAGTTCATGCGCCGCGCAAAATATCTTCCAGCCCACGAAGGCGTCGAAGCCATCTTCTTCGCTCTTGGAGCGCGCGCAGAAAACCAGCCGAAGCAAAGACTCAAGTGCAAAGCAGATCGCGGTTGCGAAAATGCTGCACTTCGAAGTCAGGGGTCTTCATTACCACCGCGACCTGGCTGAATTGGTCTTCGAACCTGGGAAACGTCGTATCACCCTCTACACTCTTCTTTACTACCGTGAGGAAAAGATCGGCGCAACTCGGAAGCAACTGTCGATAAATCTCTGCACCACCAATGACGAATACTTCTGCCTCGTAATCATTTTCATTAAAATCTTTGAGGTTCGAGATCGTGGTGACATTCAGAAACGTTGCCGAGCGCGAAAGGACGACATTTATCCGATTCGGAAGCGGCTTGCAGCGGATCGATTCGAACGTCTTCCGCCCCATTAAAAGAACGCCACCCGTCGTGAGTCTTTTGAACCATTTGAAATCTTCGGGCAGATGCCATGGGAGGTTCCCCCGATTTCCGATCACCCTGTTCTCCGACATTGCTGCAACGGCAGTCATACTGCAATGGGAGCCTTGATACTCGGGTACGGATCGTAGCCGACCAGAGTTATATCTTCGAAACGAAAGCCGCTGATATCCCGAATGGCGGGATTCAACTTCATCGTCGGCAATTGCCGAGGCGTTCGCGAAAGCTGCTCCAGCACCTGATCGAGGTGGTTCTTATAGATGTGCAAGTCACCAAATGTGTGGATGAATGAACCCGGCTTCAAACCACAAACTTGCGCAAACATCATTGTTAGGAGTGAATAAGACGCAATATTGAAAGGTACACCCAGGAACAAATCCGCGCTACGTTGATAAAGTTGACAGCTCAAGTGTCCATCTTGTACGTAAAATTGAAACATTGCATGACACGGCGGCAGCGCCATTCCATCCAATTCGCCAGGATTCCACGCACTCACAATAATGCGTCGGCTGTCGGGATTGCTCTTGATTTGAGCAATGGCCGAATCGATTTGATCGATCGTCCGTCCGCCCGCTGTCTGCCAGTCGCGCCATTGCGCACCGTAAACGCGGCCGAGGTCTCCGTTTTCATCGGCCCACTCGTCCCAGATCGTAACGCCATTCTCGCGAAGATATCCGACGTTCGTATCGCCCCTCAAAAACCAGAGCAGCTCGTGGATGATTGAGCGCAGATGCAGTTTTTTTGTGGTTAGACACGGGAACCCATTCCGCAGGTCGAACCGCATCTGAGCGCCAAAATACGAGATGGTTCCCGTTCCAGTCCGGTCGGACTTTTCACTTCCGTGCTCGAGCACGAGGCGTAGAAGTTCGTGATATTCATGCATGACCTTCGTTTCCTTTCAAAGGGTTACACATATCATGCAAACGATTCTGAATTTTGAGCACCCGATCTAGCCCGGAACGGCATCCAGCGAACTGGTAGCGAGATCGAGCACCGGTTCCGTCATGCGAGTGCTCATCCAGATTGCTTGCCGGGCGGGTAAGAAGCGATGCTGGGAAAAGTTCTCCCATCCCGCAACCTGCGCGAGTTCACGAAGCTCTGAGTAGGAGAATGCCCGCTTTACCGATAGACGCGCGTCATGCTTCGTCATCTCGGCCGTAAAGATGGTAGAAGTAAGTAACCATACCCCAAACCAGGCAAGCCCCTGCCTCTCCAAATCCGCCACGAGAACACGATCATGCGAAAGCTCCCGCGCCTGGCGGAGAATTCGCGCAGCGTCCTCCTCGCTGAAATGGTGCAAAGCCAGCGAACAACATACGATATCGTAAGTGAGCGGGTCCTCAAATGAACGGACGTCCGCCTGAATGAAGCGGATCTCAGGAAACTGGACGCTCTGCCTGCGCGCAATCTCCAGAGTGGCAGAATGGTTGTCCACAGCATCGATCTCCACCACGATCCCGCGCTGTCGCGCCCAACGTACAATCACTCTAGGAATATCGCCCCCACCAGTGGCGAGGTCCAGCAGCCGATATTTTCTTCCCGGCCTCAACCAGCAACGTAGGAACCGACGGATGATGCCGTGACCGCCAAACCATGCGTTAAGGCTCTCAAGATTCGCGAGATCCGCCACCAACTCCGGAGTCACCGGCTGTGGCCGGTCCATCATTTCCGGAATATCAGGATCAAACGCGCGATTCATGGACGATTAGGTTCTTAGCGCCAGGCGAGCACTGCCAGCATCCGCCCGGTCCGCCCTTTTTCCATCCGATAGGAATAGTAACGATGCAAGTCAGCGCCCGTATTCTCTTCACAGTCGAACACCGAACTAACGCCAGCCTTACGACAATCATCGATGATCGTCGCGGCAAAATTGACCTCGTACTGCGGAGGTCGGATACAGGGACTTAGCTGGACAACGATATCCGATGGATTGGTTCCGCACTCGCTCCGCATCGTATTGATCAGGGCCGTGATAATTCCAAGTTCAGAACCTTTTCGGCCCGAATGCGCAAGCCCAAGAACGCCTTTTGCTGGATCAACCGCATAAATGGCGCAGCAATCCGCCACGTAGATTCCTATGCACAACCCACGCCTCGTCGTTACGAGTCCGTCGGCACCCGGGACCGGCACGGCGGTCTTCTCATCCACGACCGTCACTTTCCTACCATGCACCTGGGTTGCAGTAACGATAGGCATTCCGCCCACGCCGACGTGTTCAATTGCCGCTTTGTGATAGAAATCGAGACGCTCGAGAGCGATTTCACGGTCGGCTTTTACGTCGAGACCCTCAACCCGGAGCGTGAACCCGTGGACTAAGTTCGCGACGTTTTCAAGGGATGCAAATGTGGTAACAGGTGCAGAAAAACTCATTCCGCGTCAACTTTCGTAGCCCGTCTTACTCTCGGACCCATCGCGTTGTCGATCTTGTCCCACTGGATCGACTGCCCACCCCGCGAAAGGGGGTCTGAAAAGTTCTCCGAGAACCGCGCATCAGCCCCAGTGACACGGTCGAACTCGGCCAGCGCGACATTGTAATCGAAACGCGCCTGAAGTTCGGTCACCTGCGCACGTGTAAGGGCCACACGTGCGTCCAGCAAGTCGAGTTGTGTGGCAGCACCCGCCTGAAAACGCTCGCTTGCAAGACGCAGGGACTCACGTGCCTGCTCGATGTTCTTCGCCCGGCCTACAAGCAGTTCCCTTGCCTCCTGCACTTTCGCGTAGGCTTCCTCGACCTCCAGTTCCACCTGCAACACGGAATCTTCATAGGTAATCTTGGCCGACTCGAGGCGCGCCTTTGCCTGGGCAACCTTTCCCGAAGTTTCCAACCCGTCGAAAATGTCCCATGAACCGGTGACGCCGAAAAACCAACCATTCACGGTCTCCCCCAAATCATCTGAGAGTTGAGAGTTTGCAAGCTGATAACCACCGCTCAAGTTCAACCGCGGTCTATAGCCTGCTAGAGCGACTTTAATCTGCTCCAGCTCGATCAGAATCTGCTGGCGCTGTGCCTTTAAAAAGGCACGCCTCTCCTTGGCCAAGTCAATCGCCTCGGCCAGATCGATTTGGCGGGGAATGGTCTTCAACTCGCCGGTTGCCACCACCGGCGGCACACCCGCCGAAGTTCGCGAGTATTCAATCCCCAGAGTCCTGGCCAGGCGGAGTTGCGCCACAAGGGTCTCGTTTTTTGCGCGGATCAGCGCGGGCTGGACGTTGGCCAACTCCACCTCCGCGCGGAGGACATTGAAACGCGGCACCGTGCCTGCATCGAATCGCTGTTGCTGATCCCGAAGTTCTCTTTCCAACAATTCGACAGATTCCTCCTGCACACTGATCAGAGCTCGATTGACGAGAACTGTGAAATACTGCTTCTTAACGTCGTTTATCGTCTGTTCGATGATATCTCGAAGACTGTAGTAGCTGCTGTCCTGCGTAAACCTTGCAATATTGAGTGCCGCGCGAACCTGCCCTCCGGAATAAATTAGCTGCCGCGCCTCAATCGCGACCTGCCACGATTTATTCTGCACAGGGAAGGCAGAGAATGAGTTTGTCGGCGAAGCGCTTGCATTGCCTGGCGCGCCGATCGAACCGCTGTCGCCCTGCACAGTCGATTCTTCGACAACAATTTCGGTGGCAGCTCCCGAATCATTGATCCCGCCTTCGATCAGCCGAGGATCTGTTTGATTGTAGCTAGCGGAAAGACCGACTTGGGGCAAAGCCTGGGCACGAACTTCGACGACGAGGCCCCGGGTCCGCCGAATTTCCTCGATCGCCTTGAGAATGACGGGATTCTGAGTCAGCGCAATATGAATTGCCCGGTCGAGTGTGAGCTCGATCGGGTCCGAATCCGTGTCGGCATCCCTCCCGGCGAAGCTGCTCACTGGAAGCGCGAACAATGCGACGGCAAAGAGGAATCTCTTCGCGAAGTTGCAGATCATGAAAGAAGCTCGACCGCGATAATCTTCTCGTAGATCCGAAGCCAATAGGCCTGCTCCTCCTGAGTGAGGTGCTGCATAAGCTTCAGAAGATTGGATACCATATCTGAGCGAACTTTCTCGACCAGGGTTCGTCCACTTCCGGTGATTGTAACGAGAATCTTACGACGATCCTCTTGCGCGTGGGCACGCTTTGCATAACCAAGATTTTCCAGGCGATCGACGAGACCCGTGGCCGCCGCTGTGGTATGGCCCATTCTCGCCGCGATTTCGGTCATGTTCAGACTTGTAGTCTGCGAAAGATACCCGAGCAGAAAATACTGAGAAAACGAGACGTTTCCTCGAGACAACTCCCGAGAAAGGTTGGTAACGAAGTTCCGATGCAGAGTCGTGAATATGTCGGCAAGACGCTCAGCGGCCTCTCTCTGTTTCGATAATTTCGTTCTACGCGGCATTTTATTAACGGCATTAAATTTAAATTAGACTGACCTTCCTTCAAGTTTCATTTTCGGCACACGATTCATCGACCAAGTCAGAAAGCCTCTGCGATCCACGATAAGTAGCATCGATGTATTCGGAGAATTGCCGATTGCTATCGAAACTTTCTAACAATACGAGAATGATAACGATGCTCGCTCTTCCATCTCGGAAAGTCAGTCCGCGCGTAGCCCGATCGCACTGACCCGCTGATCAAATCATGATCGAGTAGTCAGTAGTTCAATGAGCGCCTCAAGTAGAAATTGCAGGAAACTTCCTGAGTTGTAAGCTTCAAAAATGCCAACTGGATCGGCACCGCTTTCCATTGCGGGGGTGAACGTTCATCCTTCCCAAGCATGATTCTCCGCGCCCGCGATCACGTCATTCATTTCCCAAGACGTCCGATTGTCATGGGGATCATCAACATCGGATCGGATTCATTTTCCGGTGACGGCTTCAAAAGTGCGGAAGCCGCCATCGCGGGGGCGGAATCAATGATTGAGAACGGAGCGGAAATTATCGACGTGGGAGGCGAATCCGCCCGCACAAATCGTGAGGCAATGGAGGCATCCCGTGAGATCGCAAATCTTCTCTGCTTCGTACGGCTCTATCAAAAAGCAGGTCTTCCTGCGCTGCTCTCAATCAATACGTGGCGCACAGAAGTTGCCCGAGCAGTGCTTGAGATCGGTGGAGATCTGCTGAACGACCTCAGCGGTTTACCAAATCTTAGTAATGCCACCCTCTGTGCAGAAACGGGCGCAGCACTTCTAATTATGCACACGGTCGGGATGCCTAAAATTCCGCATACCCATGTGAGATATGAAAATGTGATGACGGCATTAACTGAGTTTTTCTGCACCAGGTTTGCATTTGCTGATCGTGCAGGACTGCATCGCGACCAGATCGTTCTCGATCCCGGTATTGATTTCGCCAAACAGCGGCCCGAAAACCTGCGAATTTACCGTGAACTCGATCTGCTCGGGAATTTTGAGCGACCTATATTACTTCCGGTTTCCCGAAAAACCGTAATTGGAGAGGTCCTTGGAATTCCCGATCCTGCAAAACGCGATGCTGGCTCAATCGCCTGCATCGTCACGGGATTCCTGCGGTGTGCGCACATTTTTCGGGTCCACAACGTAAGGGCGACGTCGCAAGCACTTCGTATCTGCGAAGCTGTCCTAAACGAATGCGAAGAACGCCCGCTTACTTGAACAGGATCCCGATGGATTCTTGGGTAGAGTGACAATCGAAGCGTTCACGCACTCAATATCAGTGTGTCACTTCAACAAGTGATCTCACGAATTCCTCTTTCTCTTCACCTCCACCGGCGTCGGCGGGGGCCAGTAGACATCGACGGAGATGAAGTGAAAAAGGACTCGCGTGATTGAATGCACCAGAAATTGCGGAGAAATTCAACATCAGATGCTTGATAAGCAGTCCGCAGGTCTTTCCTAAATACAAGCCAACTCCCTGTGTTCAGTGGAGAATTGCGGAGGACCGCCTGTATATTGAACGTGGAAACACCGATGCCTCCGCAGATTGAGATCCGCGATTGGAAACTCAAGCATCACATAGCACACAAAACACCCGGCACACCAGGGGGTCACCGATCACCAAAAGGCAAGGTCATCAATTGGTAGCAGCAAAGAACAACTTGGGACAGGTCCCAATCAGGTGGCAGTGAGCGACCAGTGCAGGTGGCGTTTCCGAGTGTAGGGACCGGCACAGTTCAACCTCAAGGGCGGTGAGACGCGCCGGCCCCCACGGATTCCTTCATCACCTTAGGGCCGACGTAGCTCGCCACCCTCTAGCTGCAGCCTTGGCTGGTGCCACACTCAGTACAAACACCGCAGGCACCTGCCCGAATAACCTTGGAGCTTCCGCAATTCGAACAACTGATATCCATATACATGCTTCCAAGCGCTTCCTTCACACGTTCGGCGTGTGTTTCCACTGCGCTTTCGGTGGCCGTCCCGTCGGAGTTTACCCGATTTGAAACAATGTCGATAATCTCTTTCTCTGCAGTGCGTGCAAGATTGGAGACAGGACGGTTTAGCGCTTTCTTCTCCATTTCCCTGATCTCCTTCATTGGCAGCTCAGTCTGATTTCGATTCGGCGAAGTCGCTTCTTTATAGCCACGGATGAACTGGCAGCCCAGCCATCGAAACACGTAATCGGTGATGCTCGTCGCATTGCGGATATCCGGATTCTTCGTGAAACCGCTTGGCTCGAATCGCTGGTAGGCGAACTTGCGCACAAGGCTCTCGAGCGGCACACCATACTGCAGCGCGATGGAGGTTAGCGTTGCGACCGTATCCATAAGTCCGCCAATGGTACTGCCTTCTTTCGCCATTTGAATAAACAGTTCGCCCGGCTGACCGTCCTCGTAGAGTCCTACGGTGATATACCCCTCATGCCCAGCGATTTCAAACTTATGCGTGAGTGAGACGCGCGTTTCAGGCATCCGATGACGGACAGGCTGATCTACCTTCTCACGAAGCAGATCGATTTCTCTATTCAGCTCCTTCACACGATCTTCCAGATTTTCCTTGGCAGAAACAACCGCCTCTACCTCTCCAGTACCCATGTCTTTGGTTTTCTTGGTGTTCAGCGGCGCGGAGCGTTTTGAACCGTCTCTATAAATTGCGATAGCCTTGAGACCGAGTTTCCAACCCTCGATATAGGTATTCATGATGTCCTCGACAGACGCTGACTCAGGCAGATTGACCGTCTTGGAAATGGCACCGCTGAGGAACGGCTGTGCGGCGGCCATCATTTTGAGATGCCCCATGTAATGAAGACTACGACTTCCCCGATGCGGCTTGAACGCGCAATCGAACACGGGGAGATGCCCGGCCTTGAGTCCGCTCTGGATAATGGTGCCGTCCTTTTCTTTTACGTCTTCGATTGTGTCGAATTTATCGATATGGGCAACGATCGAGCTGATTTCATCTTCAGAGTAGCCGAGATTCTTCAGAGCCGGTCTAACCGTTTGGTTGACGATCTTGAGCATGCCGCCTCCAGCAAGCAGCTTGTATTTCACAAGCGCGATGTCCGGTTCGATACCAGTCGTGTCGCAATCCATTAAAAAACCGATGGTGCCGGTCGGCGCGAGGACTGTAACCTGCGCATTGCGGTAGCCATACCTTTTTCCGAGCTCGACGGCTCGATTCCAGACCGACTCTGCTTCACTCTTGAGGTATGCGAATCTTTCCGATGCCTGAATCTCAGACACCTTGCTGCGATGCAGTTCCATTACCTCGCGCATCGATTCGATATTGTCTTCGTTGACAGGATTTGACACGTCCCAGGCGCGAGCATCACGAAATCCCGGGAACGGTCCCATTGCCTGCGCCATTTGGGCGCTCTGCTCATATGCATGTCCGGTCATGATTGAAGTGATCGCTCCGGCGAGAGCTCGGCCTTCGTCACTGTCGTATCCAAGGCCATAGCTCATGATAAGAGCGCCGAGATTCGCAAATCCAAGACCTAAGGTGCGGAAGATGTGACTGTTCTCCGCGATCGACTTAATAGGATAGCTTGCGTTATCGACAATAATTTCCTGCGCCGTAATAAAAAGATGGACTGCTGCTTTGAAGCGCTCGACATCGAATTCTCCATCGGCCCTCTTGTATTTCATCAAATTCAGCGAAGCCAGGTTGCACGCCGTGTTGTCGAGGAAGAGATACTCGGAACACGGATTCGTTGAGTTTTGGCGGCCGGTGCCTTTGCACGTGTGCCAACGGTGAATCGTAGTATCGAACTGCATTCCCGGGTCGCCGCAGATGTGGGTGCCTTCGGAGATCTTGCGCAACAGGGTCCGTGCGTCTTTCTCCTCGCACAATTCATCCGTGGTTACCTTTTTCGTCCACCATGGCTGTCCTTCGATCGCGGCCTGCATGAACTCGTCGCTGACGCGAACACTGAGATTCTCGTTCTGATACATGATCGAGCCGTATGCCTCGCCATTGTAGCTTCCGTCATAACCCTGTTCGATGAGCGCCCAGGCCTTCTTCTCCTCGAGCTGCTTCGCATCAATGAACTCTTCGATGTCCGGGTGCCAGTCCTTTAGCGTGTTCATCTTTGCCGCACGGCGGGTCTTGCCACCGCTCTTCACGACATTCGCAACCTGGTCGTAGACCTTCAGAAATGAGAGCGGACCACTCGGGCGCCCGCCACCACTGAGCTTCTCCCGCGTGCTGCGCAGCGTAGAAAGATCCGATCCGGTGCCACTGCCATACTTGAAGAGCATTGCCTCGCTCTCGGCCAAACGCATGATATCCTCCATCGTGTCGGCCACCGACTGAATAAAACAGGCACTGCCCTGCGGGTACTCATACTGGCTCGCAGCGCGCTCAGCCTCGCCTTTCTCGCGGTTGAAATAAAAATTGCCAGTCTGGCCACCCTTGCCCACGCCATACTGGTGATAGAGCCCCACATTGAACCATACCGGGCTGTTGAATGCTCCGTATTGATGCAAGCACAGCCAGGCCAGTTCATCGTAGAAGATCTCGCCGCTCTCTTCGTCGGCAAAATAGCCATCGGCAATGCCGCAATCGGTAATCGTCTGAACGACACGATGAATCAGCTGGCGAACCGAGGACTCACGACCATTCTTATATGGATCATTGCCGTTCGCGATATCGCCGTAAAAATACTTGGAAACAGCAATCTTTGTCGCGAGCGCAGACCAGCTCTTCGGTACCTCGACATTCTCCTGACGAAATATGACCTTTCCACTGTCGTCCGTAATTTCGGCGGTGCGGTATTCCCACTCCACCTGATCATAAGGAGAAACACCCGAGGTGCTGAAGACGCGTTCCACCTTCAGGCCGTTGCTTTGTTTGCTACCGCCTCCATGGTGCTTCTTCACGCGACTGCGCGTTTGAGATTTTGGGGCAGATGAGCGAACTCCGGATTTCAAGGTGATCATGAGGGCGTGGGCTTAGGGTTGATATTTCGGTGAATAACTTGCGAATAAAGCGTCAGGAACCGGTCAGAAACCTGGGAACTTCTGGGCATAACCACATTGTGTGGTGTATTAATCAACACTACACCACAACATGTTGTGTGCCAACAAGCGAAATCCCAGAAATTTGTTGGGAACCGGTAATCTCATACGGGCGGATTCATGAGCTCCAACGACTTGCGTATGCATTCATAAACACGTCTGTCGCAGAGGGGGCTGCTAATGTGAAACAGATTGCTTGGGAAGCATTTCAAGTTTGGTAAGATTGCCGCTCCTGCAGCCATTCTGTGAACTTTGCGAGTGCTCGAGCTCGATGACTCTCCGTGTTTTTGATCTTTGAATCGAGCTGAGCAAACGTCTTGCAATAACCTTCCGGGACAAAAATGGGGTCATAGCCGAACCCCCCCTCACCCTTCGACTGATTGATGATCGTTCCCTCGACTACTCCCTCAAACGTTTCAATCAGTCGCCCGCTCACGGCGAGAGCCAAGACACAGCGAAACCGCCCGGAACGCGCCTTCCCCTTGGCCGATACGCGATCGAGCTCTTCGAGCAGTTTGACCCGGTTCCTTTCATCCGACGCATCCTCTCCGGCATAACGCGCAGAAAATATTCCCGGCGCACCGCCGAGACCGTCCGCCTCAATCCCCGAATCATCGGCAAGCACGAACCCGCCGAAGTGCGTCGATCCGGCCACCGCCTTCAAGGTTGCATTCTCGTGGAATGTCGTGCCTGTCTCTTCTATGGACGAAACCTCGGGGTGAGCCGTGAGATCCGACACTTCGAACCACCGCTTCAACATCGCCCGGAACTCGGCAGTCTTATGGGCGTTTCGTGTGGCGATCAGCAATGTCTGCATAGGGTTGTCCTTATCTGTCGGGGCCGAATGAGACACAGTCAAATGACCGCCACCCTCTCTGGTAATAGCGTCGAAAGTTATTGCATGAAATTGTTGGGAACATCGTAAAGTCGGCGTTCCAATGACCGAGAAGCGAAAGCAATACCCCTTCGACAGAATCGAAGCAAAGTGGCAGGAGCGATGGAACTCCACAAAGAGCTTCCGTGCCCTTAACCCTGGGGAGCCCGGCTTTGACACGTCGAAGCCGAAATATTTCGTCCTCGACATGTTCCCGTATCCGAGCGGCGCGGGCCTTCACGTGGGTCACCCTGAGGGATACACCGCGACGGATATCGTTGCGCGCTTTAAACGCATGCGCGGTTTCAATGTGCTGCACCCAATGGGGTGGGATGCTTTCGGCCTACCAGCGGAACAATACGCGATAAAGACCGGCCAGCACCCGGAAGTCACAACCCGTCACAATGTGGAGCACTTTAAAAGGCAACTCCAGCGCATCGGTTTCTCATACGACTGGGATCGGGAGGTCAACACCACCGATCCAGCGTATTACAAATGGACGCAATGGATTTTCCTCCAGCACTACAATTCCTGGTTCAATACAGAAACGCAGAAGGCGGAACCCATTGAGACTTGCCCGAGTTCGGACAAGGACGCCCATCGACTCGCGTATGTATCCGAAGTACCGGTGAATTGGTGTCCGGATCTCGGCACTGTCCTTGCGAACGAGGAAGTTGTAGATGGCAAGAGCGAAGTCGGCGGTTTCCCGGTCATCCGTCGCCCGATGCGCCAATGGATGCTGCGGATCACTGCGTACGCGGATCGCCTGATCGCAGAATTGGACTCCGTTGACTGGCCGGAATCGATCAAGACTCTGCAGCGCAACTGGATTGGACGGAGCGAGGGTGCAATCGTGAGGTTTGGGGTGTTCAGTTCTCAGTCTTCCGAAAGCATCCGGGAAATCACGGTTTTCACAACACGCCCGGATACTCTATTCGGTGCTACCTACATGGTGCTGGCACCGGAGCATTCGTTGGTGGATTCTATTGTAACCGAGGAGCAATGGGAGGCCGTTCGCGAGTATCGCGAAAAGACCGCGAGAAAAAGCGACCTGGAGCGCACGGAACTCGCGAAGGACAAAACCGGTGTCTTTACGGGCGCCTATGCGATCAACCCGGTCAACGGCGAAAAGATCCCCGTGTGGATAGCCGATTACGTGCTGACCGGGTATGGCACTGGCGCGATCATGGCCGTGCCCGCGCACGACGAACGCGACTTCGAATTTGCGAAGAAGTTTGATCTTCCAATCAGACAGGTCGTGGCTCCGGAGAATGAGAGCGCATCGCCGGGAGAACTCACAGAGGCCTTCTCATCGAATGGAATCGCAATCAATTCGCCACTGATTGACAGACTGTACACCACAGAAGCGAAAGCCAGAATCACCGATTGGCTCGCCGAAAGGGGATTTGGTGAAAAGACAGTCAATTTCAAGTTGCGCGACTGGTTGTTCTCACGCCAGCGATATTGGGGTGAGCCGTTCCCCGTGATCTGGAAGGACGGTCACCACGCTGCGATCGACGTGAGCGAACTCCCACTTACCTCACCGGAATTGGATGACTTCAAACCGACCGGCACCGGTGAACCGCCGCTTGCAAAGGCGACTGAATGGGTGCGCTATTCAGACTCCGTAACCCGCGAAACAAACACGATGCCCCAGTGGGCCGGTTCATGCTGGTATTATCTTCGCTTTTGCGATCCGCGTAACGCCGACCGATTCGTCGGTGAAGTAGCTGAAAAATATTGGATGAACGTGGATCTTTACGTCGGCGGCACCGAACACGCCGTACTGCATCTGCTTTACGCACGTTTCTGGCACAAAGTACTTTTCGACCTCGGCTACGTTTCGACCGCTGAGCCTTTTCAGCGCCTGGTGAATCAGGGAATCATCCTTGGCGAGGACGGCCAGAAAATGTCTAAGAGTCGCGGCAACGTCATTAATCCCGATACCGTGATCGATGAATACGGTGCCGATGCTTTTCGCCTGTACGAAATGTTTATGGGACCGCTGGAGCAGATTAAACCGTGGAGTATGACAGGCGTCGAGGGCGTCTATCGTTTCCTTGCCCGCGTCTGGCGATTGGTCATGGAGGAGAATCAGGCAGGCGAATGGGTCCGCTCAAGCCTTGTCCGGGATCTCGAGCCCACGAGGCAGCAGCAGAAAGTCATACACGCAACGATCAAGAAGGTAGGTGAGGACATTGATAAGTTGTCGTTCAACACCGCGATCTCTCAGATGATGATTTACGTGAACGAATTCACAGGGACGAACCAGAAACCTCTGAGCGCAATTCGGACGCTGCTGGTGTTACTCAACCCGTTCGCGCCGCATCTGACCGAGGAACTTTGGGAGACACTTTGTTTCGAAGGTCTACTCTGCGAACAACCATGGCCAGAATACAATCTGGAATTCCTCGTCGAGGACGAAGTGCAGATCGTAATCCAGGTAAACGGCAAGATCCGTGACCGCATTACTGTTGCAAAGGATACTTCAAAAGAAGATCTGGAAGCCATCGCGCTTGCGACCAGGAAAGTTCAAGAGTTTACCGAAGGCAGACAGGTGCGAAAGGTCATCGTTGTCCCTGGGAAACTCGTGAACGTGGTTGCATAGTGGCGAGATGTTGATTTACGGCCACAACTTCCCTGCATCGGACCGATCATGAAAGAAGCGTAACCGGCGTGAGATTCTCGATACCTTCAAGCGAAGATATCAAAATGGCCATCTCGAGTTTTACGGCACAATCCAGCATCCGCATATGAGTCATCCACTCGACACCAATCAAGCAGCTTCCGCTGCACAGTTCGACCGGCAGAGTGCGAATTACGGGAGGTCTCACATCCTCGCTGATACAACGGACGTAAAAAGATTGCTCAAACAGATCGCACCGCCAGATTACGCCCGGGCGCTGGATGTTGCGACTGGCGGAGGCCACACAGCCCTCTGCGCAGCTAACCGTGGCTACGACCTGACCATTTGCGATATCTCTACGAAGATGCTCGAGAATGCCGAGAAATTGCTGGCAGAGGAGGGCTTCAGGGTCGAACGCGCAGAGTGTCCCGCCGAGAAGCTCGCGTTTGACGATTCGACGTTCGACCTGGTGACATGCCGCGTGGCGGCACACCATTTTTCTTCGCCGGAAAAATTCGTCATGGAAGTCGCGAGAGTGCTGCGTCCCGGTGGGTGGTTTCTTCTGATCGACGGAAGCGTACCCGATGGTCAGCCAGAGGTAGAGGAATGGCTCCACAACGTCGAGAAATGGCGGGATCCCAGCCATGGACGATTTCTAAATCGCCGCGATTGGGAAACACTCGTAGCGGATGCAGGACTGGCCCTGCGTTCTTCCGAGATGCACCCCCGAAAACAGCCGGACATTGAGTGGTATTTCGATACCGCTGCGACTTCTCCTGAGAATCGCGACCGGGTTCTCGCAGCTGTCCGCACCGCACCGGAATCAGTGAAAGTGCATTTGCGGCTCGGGATTGAGGACAACTGCAAAGTTGTTTGGTGGTGGCCGATCTTGAGCTTCTTGGCTCAGAGGCCAGACCAAGGGAGAAGTTAGCGGCAGCGGAGGCCACGATGGTAAGTCGACGTCAGAGACAATTAGATTGTTCAGCGACATCTCGTTTCAGCATTGCATTGAGAACAAGGTACCTGTGATCAACAAATCAAACGTTTTGAGAGAATTCTATTAATGGAATGAAATGAAGAAGGGCATGTTCGTTGCAACGAAAAGGGTACGGGATGCTTACGAGCCTGGAACGGGATCAGAGCCTCGTCATACGACCAATCTGCCGCTCTTGTCGAATCTTGGACGATTGCCTATAGGATCAATGTGACTTTCAGTTCTCCCGGCGCCAAGTGGCTTTTCTATTTTCCACTGGTGGCGCCGTTCGTGATGCTTGCATGCTGCCTTATGGTAGTGGATTCGGGCCCCGTGAGACGGCTCGAATATTTTCTTCTGGACCGGATGATCCAGATGCGAAGTAAGCCTCACGACAAAGCAGACCCACGACTTTTCTTCGTGGGGATCGATGACAGCACGCTCGTGCATTTGGGCCGCTGGCCTTTCGCGCGAGTTTTTCACGGGGAGTTGGTGGCGTTTCTTTCAGTTATGAACCCTGGCGCCGTGTGCTGGGACATTCTTTTCACTGAAGGAGATGAAATCAACGACGATGCCTTCGTTCAGGGAATCGAAATGCTCGAAGCTCCAATGATCACCGGGGCCGCATGTGCTGATCCGAATACGGCACTGCTCGCCGAAAGCGTAAATTTTGGAAGAACGAAGCCACTGTTGAACGTGGCAGATGGGGAAAACGTGCCAGATCACGAATGGGTGCTCGTTCCGGTCGAAGTGCTTCGGAATGTCTCATCTTTTGGATTCGTTGACAGCCCGGCCGAGTTGGATGGGATGCGGCGCCATCTGCCCCTGGTCTTAAAAGTTGACAACCGTTTCTACCCAAATCTAGCGCTCCAGGCGCTGATGCAGTTCTGGAATCTAGCACCGGATGAAGTGCGGGTTGTGCCGGGCGATGCGGTTTATCTCGAGGGACGGAATGTAAGACGGCGTATTCCAATCGATAAACAAGGGAGGTATTTCCTCAATTTTCGATACGAAAAAGAAAACTTCGCTGGGGCGAGCTACGGCGCACTGCATCAATCCCTGGCGGCTCATTACAATGGAAGCCACGTTGCCAACATGCCGGATCTCACCGGTAAACTGATCTTCATAGCGCTTTCCGCAACAGGGACTTCCGAGATCGGGCCGAGCCCGCTGAATGCGGAAAGTCTGCTTCCGCTCGTGCATCTAAACACGCTCGATAATATCCTCCGCGAGGATTATCTGAAAATCGGTGATCGTCGGATAATTTGGATTATTTGGCCGATTGTAGCGTTCGCGACATCGATGATCGTCGGGCGCCTTGGCTTTTGGGCAGGAATCACGATCGTTGGGACTGTTGTCGTCTCGGCACCAACTGTCATGTGGCTCTCGTTTGCAGGCGGCAATCTCTGGTTGCCGCTCGGCCTGCCTTTGCTCGGCTTCGCCGGACTGCATGTCGCAGACACGGGCCTGCGTCTGCTCGAGGAACAGCTCGCCCGGAGAAAAATGCGGCGGGCATTCTCTCCATACTTTGCCCCGGAGATACTCGAACATGTCATAGATAATCCGGCAGAGTTAACTCTCGGCGGTGTCAGCAAGCCAGTAACCGTACTCTTTTCCGACATCCGCTCGTTTACGAGTCTCAGCGAATCCGTTGGGGAAGAGAAACTCGTGAGCCAATTGAATGAATATTTCTCGGAGATGGCAGATTGTGTCGCGGACTACCATGGCACATTGTTAAAATTCATAGGGGACGCGATTATGGCGGCGTGGGGAGATGTCGTGAGTGAAACAGTTGAAGACGACGCCCGCCAGTCCTTGCGTTCTGCTCTGGCGATGCGCGCGGGGCTGAGAAAATTGAACGCGCAATGGCGAGAGCGAGGGATGCACGAGCTACGAATCGGCGTCGGGCTTAATCATGGGCCAGCCCTTGTCGGCAACATAGGCGCTCCAAGGCGCATGGAGTTTACCGTAATGGGTGATTCGGTGAACGTGGCTTCGCGCATCGAAGGACTCTCGAAATACTGGCATACTGATATCGCGGTTGGGGAATCTGTCCGCAGGCTGGCGGGAGACCGTTTTCTTTGCCACACCCTCGGGCTCTTCCGGTTGGTGGGAAAAGCCGCTCCTGTTCGAGTGTACTCGCTTGTGAGGGAATTGGCAGAAGGAGAAGCGGCGCCGGAGGAATATCTCCGTTATGAGGAGGCTTTCCAGGATTACCTCTCAGGTCATTTTGAGAGCGCCGGCCGCGACTTTGAAGAATTCCTTCAAATTTACCCCACCGATTTTCCCGCCGAATATTATGCGGGACTGTGCCGCCAATTCATCGTCAGTCCGCCACCACAGCCGTGGAATGGCGTCTACGTTTCAACTTCCAAATAATCTGCCCGCTTCCGCCTCAGCTCAGGGTGACACAGGTTCATCCAGCGTCTCTGTGAGGATGGGTGGAAGATTAAGATCTGGCAGAGGCATTATCGCGGCAGGCGCCGATCCTACAGGAGCTAGAGCTACCAAACCCTTGGCGGCCGCTTCCTCCATGAATTCCATGAGTTCTTTCAGCTCTTCCTCTGTCGCAGGAACTGGCTCACCGGGAAGCATGCCATCCTTGTCTGACCCGATATTCACCTTCAGCCCTGGTGGCACTGAGACAATTTGTCTTCCCCCGATCCCCTCTCCTTTACAAACAACGAGGCCGAAAAGCACAACGGTCTTTGTGATGCCGTTCTCTGTGCTTGTGGAGAAGACTGTGCCGCGGGCGGCCGCCACGCATTGAGGCGTATTGATAGAAAAATCGATCTTCCCATTCTCCGGCTTATCGATTGCGACCATCACGGTTCCCTTACGAAGATTCAAAACGACCTTGCGGCCGATGATTGTTTCACCTCGCTTCCGCAGATCCGCCTCCTTGAGAATCACTTCATTATCTTCCATGACGCGCACCGCCGATCCGGGAAAAGCGGACATCAGCACATCACTTCGCTTCGCAGTCCTGATCATGCTACCCACCCCGACCGAACTGCCCTGCTGCACGAGTTGAGGTTGAACAGCGCCCACTGCCAACGCTGTGACATCGCCCTTCACGACGATAGCCTCGGCTTTCGTGGGAGCCGCAGAGACGACGAAAACTTGGGAAAAAAATGCCGCAAGCACGAATACCGTTATGACTGTTATGGTAATTCCCTTCATTATTGTCCCAGATTTGCCAACGGTCCATATCTGGCCGAACGCCTTCTTGCAACCTTTTATTGACAGGCTCGTGTGAACTGGCCCGAGTTGGCTGTTCCAATTCAATCTGATCCAAACTCCCCCCCTTCTGTTCCCAGCTGTCCAGCTTGCGAAAATGGTGCGCGATGCTGGGTTCGAACCAGCAGGAAAATGTTGGAATTTCAATGACTTACGCGGGGGTGACCCACAAATAGCCCCACAAAGTTCCGAAGTGATGGCCTTTGGCCGTCTAGTGGGTGGATGGCATTTGCTGCCCGAAGGCGTTCGCCGGGGAATTCTGGAAATCGTCGATGCGCACCTTGGAGACTTGTTCACAAATCGCGGGAGCGAGCGTCGCGAGCGGAGCGGAGGTTGCGGCAGCGCGAGCCCGTCAGGGCAAAGCTCGCGCGCTCGCCCGCGGCGAGAGCAACCGGTTTGTGAGCAAGTCGGACGCACGAACCACGGGGAGAGGAATGCCAAATGAAAGGCGCCATTCTCCGGGAATTCATCCCGACGTCGTGGTTTCACCCACTCGGTGTGTTCAAGGTCATGAATCGTCTGGAGGGCCGTCTTCCGAATGTGGCTGGCAAGTTGCATCTAACGTTCACTCTCGATCGGGAAAAGTTCACGGGACCTTCGGAGGCCTTCGACGTGTCGAGGGAGAAGCTGCGGAAGGTGTTTTACCGCGTGCGCAAAGGGGTGGTATGGAATGACACGCTCTACCAGATCAATGCGCCGTATTGCGTAAAGCTTGAATTTCACGAGGATGGCTGGCCGCATTTCCACGTCATCTTCCTGACCCGGCGGTTTCTGCCGAAAGATCTCCTCGATGAGATTTGGGGTCTGGGCTTCACGTTCGTGCAGCGGATCAGCAACGAAGATTTTCGATACCTCCTGAAGTACATCTCGAAGAGCGGGGAAGCGCCCGAATGGATTCTGGATCGGAAGCGGGTCCGCGTCTTCCAATCGTCGAGGGGCTTCCTTCTTCCCCTCGCGAAATCGAAGCCGGTGGCGGACCCGGACGAAATCGAAAAGCCAGTGCGGCATCGTTCGCCCATCTCCTCCCTCGGTGAACGTCTGGTGAAGTGGGGGCGAATGGCTCTCCTCGACTACGGTGAAAAGAAGGAGACGATCCGCTTCGAGCTGCCATTCCGCGAAATTTTTGACCATGTGGTGCTCTACGTCGCGAGCGTGGGACGATACCTGGGCAATCGCAGAATCGAAGTTTTCGACGGAAGGGAGGTGATTATATGGCAGAGAATGAAAAGCCGAACGGAACTGGCTTGCTGGACTTACTACCAGTCGGCCTTCTAATTCACGGGAAGATCATCTCGAGCATCGCCAAAGTGGGCCGAAAGAAGGACGGCTCAGGCGTGTTCGTGCGGGTCCAGCATGAACTGGCGCTTACTCCGGGTGTCGCAATCTGGGAAGTGTATATCGATCCAACAGAAGACAAGCGGGTGGAGATCCAAGGCGACGAAGTGAAGAAGTTTCCTTCGTTCCCGATGCTGTCGGATGTACTGCTGAAGATCCGACGCTACCGGGAATACAACCGGCAGCTCTACTTCAGCGCTGAACCAATTGACTGAGGGTCTGGCGGGCGGGTTGGCTCGCGCCAGCGAGCCTCCCGCCCGCTTTCCCTTGTTTACATGGTCAATAACTGTCCAAACCTAATTTCCGACTGTAGAGTTGTAATTCCGAGCGATTCTATCGTCGCTGTGGCCTAGATCTTGCAAATCGATGTTCGGATTCCGTTCTGAAACGGATGATAGACAGACCTGTATAGTTTCTTGTTCTGCATGAATGGAGAAAGAGATGAAGTTACTCACAGTGCTCATCGTCGCGCTTAACCTTTCGGTGGCCAACGCTGAAGAAGCCTCGGAGGCAAAGTGTCGGGAGATCGCGGAACGCGAATACCCAAAAGACGCTCAAATGCAACGCTATGTTTTCAATCAGCAGGTTGCCGCTTACCGATACATGATGACGGTTCACGATGCTAACGTGAAGAAGATTGCCTTGCGGGAATACCCGCACGACTTCTCCATGCAGAAGTATGTGTATGATCAGCAAGTCGCTGCGAAACGCTACATGAAAAGCGTGGCGGATGCAGAGGTCAAGAAGATCGCTCTGCGCGAATACCCGTACGATTACTCAATGCAGAAGTACGTTTATGATCAGCAACTGGCAGCCAAGAACTATATGAACGCCCTGCCTTCGTCTTCTGCGAAGTCGAAGACTAAGCGTGAGTATCCATATGACTACTCGATGCAGAAATATGTCTACGACCAGGCAATGAGTGGAAGATAAAAATTGGGGAACAAAGCCTTGCACTTGCACCGTACCGCTGAAAGCCGCACTAACTACATTACGGATTATCGCATCGAAAGAACCGAGCGAGGGAAGTATATATTGCTGCTGCCAGATGCTTTAGGCGAATGAGCACGAAGCAACCTCGCAAACCTACCAGGCCGTTTGGGACGATCATTTTCGGAAAAGACGGGAGTGTCCGTCGAAAAATCTCTCAGCTTCCGGATACCAAATCCCATCAGGAGGTCTCAGTAGCGCAACGTTTCTGTGAGCTCCTACGTCGCTTTCATCAATTCGATTTTTCCGACTTAACCCCTCTTGATGAGCGGGATCACGACGCAAGCTTTCTTCTGTCTGGCCAACGTGTCCTGCTGCAGATTACGGAAATCACTTCGCGAGAATTCGAACTCCCTAAAGAATGTCCAAACCGAGGGGATCCTCGCGCAATAGCATTCTTCTCTGCTACATCCAGTTCTGCAACCTCGCTTGATATAGATGCCATGAACGATTCCTTGCTAAGCGCGATCCAGCGGAAGCTAAACAAGCACTATTGTGCTGAGGAGGATACGAACCTTTGGCTTCTGATCTTTTCCACGTCACCTTTCATTCTGACGGAGTACCTCAGAAAACGGTGTTCTAAAGGAGGGAGAGCCGCTTAAGCGTGCCAGGTCGTATTTCAAGGAATACTCGCCGTTTGATGAAATTTGGTTCACAAACATGTTCTCTCGTCCGACCCGTATCTTGCCTTCGCCGTGAGGACCCGACCTAACCATGCGCGGTCAAATCAGCGGTCACGTGATCGACTACTTCGAGGATCGCTTGGAGAGATTGACTGTGGGCATGGTTGCCCTTTTCTTTTTCATTCAGCTTCTCGTCAGCCTCTACCGCTACAACGTTCGCGTCGCCTATCACCGCGCTGTGGCCGAGGCGATGCGCCTCCACCCTGCTACACCCGAGCATTTTGCTACTTTGGTCTCAGCGATCTCGTCTGCCCGCTTCGAGTTTCCGGACACTCCGAAGATCGGCAGGAAGCAGTCCCGAACGCAGCGCTCTAGCCGCGCAGATTAGGGTTTGGTCAAGTGGATAGTCGGAAAGATTCTAAATGAAAATCTTGCTTTTATTTGCAAAGTTTGCGAACTTTCATAATTAAAAGAAGTTTCAATGCAATCACAACTTCACGAACTGGGTACAAAACTGGTCGAAGACTCCCGGCTGACAGAGGAATTCTCTGCGAGGGGAGCCGTCGAGGAACTTTTTCCTTACATCTACTCAGCATCGCGGCGAATGAGTGCGAGAGCGATCAGCCGTTGGCTTACGAACAACGGCGTCAAGATCAGCGACGTCACGATCGGAAAGGCACTTCGCGAGCCGGAAAAATATGCGGAGGCCTATGTCTGCGAATACGAGCCTGCTGGGAGAATCTTCGCAGAGGCATACGAGTTGGATGTTTTAGAGGTCATGACGAATCGAGACTTGTTCGAGGCAATGACCCTGCAGTCGCCGTTGATCAGCGCGAGCGACGACGAGGAGGCCTATGAGGAAATCAAGAAGGTTGAGCGCGCTAAGGAATGTCTTAAGGAGTGGTTCAACCTGAATGAGGACTTCAGGCGGTTCTGCTTGCCTTTAATTTCTGATGGAAAGGGAGAGGATGACCGAGAGTCTGATTAGTCTAGAGGAGGCGGGCAGGCTTCTAGGAGGTATTTCGGTCAAGTCTGTCCGCCGATATATCGCTGAAGGGCTCTTGCGAATCGTTAAAGTTCGCGGTCGGTCGTCCCTGCCAAGGAGCGAGGTATTGGCGCTCATCGAGAAATTGAAAGCGCAGCGCGATAGGAGGGAGCGGACTTGATTTGCAACGTATTTCGACCGAAGAGAATTCGGGCCGGTAAACGCTCCCTTGCCCGACTTTATAGAGGCCGCTATCGGTTGGACGGCGACGAGAAGATAACCGAAGTCTGCCTGCGCACATCGGACAAGCAAGTTGCCGAACAGCGTCTCAGGGCGTTGGTCCGGGAGAAACAGCAGGAGCGTGAAGGAATCATTCTGCCAGAGAGACTACGGCAGGGCTCCTCTCGTCCTCTCAGCGAGCACCTAGCAGATTTCATCCGTGAGAAATCAACGGTCGGATGTGGCAAGAAACGTCTGAAGACGTTGGGGCAGCAACTCGGAAAACTCTTCGCGGATTGTCGCTGGAACCTCCTTCGAGACGTTTCCGCCGCGTCGTTTCAGGACTGGCGTTCGCAGCAGAGCTACTCTCCGAAGACGCTGAATCACTATCTGTCGACCGCATCGACATTCCTCAATTGGATGGTCGAAACGGAGCGAGCTGGAAGCAATCCCCTGCTGAGGGTTAAGCCCGTGGAGACACGCGGAAGGGAAACAAGGATCCGCCGATCACTGCGTATTGAGGAGCTTCAACAGTTGATTTCAGTTTCCGAGGACCGGGGAATCATCTACGCGCTTGCAGCATATTCGGGGCTGAGACGTGGCGAACTGGCGCAGATCGAATGGCGCGACTGCCATTTGGACCGTACACCCGGGGTGCTTCAGGCGCGCGTAGCAACCACAAAGAACAAGGAGCAGGCAACAATCCCCCTTCACCCGTGCCTCGCCGACATGTTGAGATTCATCCGTCCAGTGGATGCCCGTCCCAGCGACAGGGTCTTCTCTCGCATTCCTCGGATGAATGTCTATCGGCAGGACTTGAAGAATGCGGGCATCGTCTACAAGGACGAGCTGGGGCGCGTTTTCGATTTCCACGCTCTCCGCAAGACTTGGGGAACACACCTGACTTTGAACGGAGCGCAGGAGCGTGTAGTGATGGAGCTGATGCGGCACAGCGACATGAAGCTGACCGCGAAGGTTTACACGGACGAAGCACTTTTGCCGCTAAACGAGGCCGTCCTAAGGCTTCCTGCATTGCACTTCCCGCAGATAGCCCCACAAATAGCCCCACAAAATGCAGTCCCGGAACGTCTCAGCGTGTCCCAGGCTGTCCGGATCAGTAAAAATGCCGTTCAATTGCAAGCCTCTGATTCCGAGCAACTAGACTCGCACAATCCCATCCTGTCCCTTGCTGTCCAGCTTGTGAAAATGGTGCGCGATGCTGGGTTCGAACCAGCGACTTCTTGCGTGTGAAGCAAGCGCTCTACCACTGAGCTAATCGCGCCAGGAAGTGTCGGGTATGAACCACTTGTTGCGATAGACTACGAACAGTTCTCCGCTGCGGCAAACGATTTTCGATCTGTAAAATCTTGAGTCTTTAGAATGAATTGGAGCGCGTTCCGAGGACCTAAAAGTTGCTCGTCCGGAATACTCACTCAAAGGCAATCGTCGATCCACGCCAGCAAATCGCTAACGGTCTGCTCCGTTTCATCGCCCATATTAGATATGCGGAACGTCTTGCCCTTGATCTTCCCGTACCCGCCGTCAATGATGCAATGATACTTTGACTTCAACTTGCTGTTCAGGGCCGGGATGTCAATTTCCCGGTTGTTCTTCACACACGTGAGGGATTTCGAGCGGTAGCCGTCCTGCGCAAAGAATTCGAACCCACGCTCTCTTACCCAATTGTGTACGAGATCGTTGAGCTTTTCATGTCGGGCGTACCGATTTTCCAGTCCTTCCGTGAAAATGTCTTCGAGCTTGGATCGTAACGCGTAAATGTGGCCGATGGAAGGAGTGCTCGGGGTCATGTCGTTTTCCTGATTTTTCTTGAATTCGAGGAAATCGAAATAATAACCGCGGTCCTTGATCGTGGCTGCACGCTCAAACGCGGCTTCGGACGCAGAAAACAAAGACATGCCAGGCGGGAGCGCAAGCGCTTTCTGGCTGCCAGTAAGCAACACATCGATGCCCAATTCATCCATAGGAATCGGCACAACGGAAAAGGACGAAACCGAGTCCACAACGAGGAGCACGTCGGAGTATTTTTTCGCCACCTCGCATAGTTCCGTGAGCGGACTCATGACGCCTGTTGAAGTTTCGTTATGGATCAGGGTAACGACGTCGAATTCGCCCGAGGCCAGCTTTTCGTCCAGCCGAGCGGGAGAAATTGGTTTGCCCCATTCGACATGGAGGGCTTCGGCCTTCTTTCCGCAGCGTTTACTGACATCGAACCACTTGTCGGAAAACGCCCCACACATGCAGTTGAGCACCTTCTTGCCCACGAGATTGCGGATCGCTCCTTCCATGACACCCCAAGCGGAGGAGGTAGAAAGGAAAACTGGATGTTTCGTGTAAAACAGTTCCTGCAGTTGCGGATGAATCGAGGCGTAGAGTTCCTTAAAGTCGTTGCTGCGGTGCCCGATCATCGGGCTTCGAAAAGCTTGAAAAGTTTTCTCGGAAACCTCAACTGGGCCGGGAATGAATAGCTTGGTGTGCATGAGTTCAACGAGTGTGACCAGCTGGAATTGCAGTTGAAAAGCGAATTTCGCTACAGCGAGCAGCGCCGGGGTTGCTCCTCTCTCTAAGCCCGGAATTCATCGAGAGGGCCGAGGTCGACAGACAATCATTCGTCCCAGAGAAAATGTTCAAGTCTGAGCTGGGTGAGTAACCGGAGGGCTTCATCAGAACGGGGTCCATCGAGCGCGACCATCGATTTAAAGATCTCCGCGGCGGACTTCCAGCGGCCGCGAGCTTCCAGTATTCGCGCCGCGTCGAAGCCGGCACGATAGATCCATGTGGTATCCGGAACTTCACCTTTGTCCGCAGATTTTATGATACTGGCTAAAATTGACAGCGCCTCTTCTTGTCTGCCGAGTTTTTCCAAAGCCTTGCCCTGTTTGTAAAGGG
The DNA here is from genome assembly GCA_963805815.1 of uncultured Verrucomicrobiae bacterium. Taxonomy (GTDB): domain Bacteria; phylum Verrucomicrobiota; class Verrucomicrobiia; order Chthoniobacterales; family Chthoniobacteraceae; genus CAWDWA01. The sequence continues at coordinate 54,150 of CAWDWA010000017.1, read as the reverse complement.
CTTGATTTTTCCATGGCAGCGGGACATCGGGCAATCGTGCAAGGCTGGAAAAGACTTCCGCGGCGGCCTCGTAATGAACCGGATCCTTTCCGCCAAGGAGGAACAAATTATCTCCTTTTCCGATCATGGCAGCGTATTTAAGGATGGGAGGTGGAGAGTTTGCGAGGATGTTGTCGTAGAGAATGATGGCCTCGTTTTCGAGCCCTAGCTGGCTCTTCAAACCAGCCTGCTCCTCGCGCGCATACAACGCGAAGGGCCCGTCCCGGCGCGCGACGTCTTCGAAAAGCTCCAGGGCACGATCCGGGTTCATCGTCTTTGCCGCAGCCTGCCCCGCCAGAAACAACGCTGCTTCCGCAATCGGAGAATTCGGTTCAGTTTTCGCCACGGTTTCGAACTGAGTACGCGCATTGGCGAGGTCGCCGACATCTGAATACAGTTCGCCCAATTTCAAGCGGACCTTCGGCGCGAGTGGGGAAGCAGGGTACTCCTGCAGAAAGTTTCGAGCCTTCTTGATGGCGTTCACAGCATTCGCCTCAAGATAAATCGAGAGATAGTTAGACCGCTCAAATGATGGCGTGTTTGCCGAGCCAGTATTTTCCACGCGAAGATATTCTGCTGCCTCAGCGCGATTCTCCGGGTTTTTGCTAAACACGATCTCGGCTAGAGCGACACTTGCCTCAGCTGCCCGCCGATTGTCCGGAAAATCTCTGAGGAATCGCTCAAGCGTTCCCCGCGCCCGCGTGTCTTGATTACGAGCCTGCACAAGACCCTGCTCCAAGATCAATTCCTGGCGGAAATCGCTTTCGGGAAATTCGGAGCTGATCCGCGCATACTCTTGGAGAAAGCGTTCATCGTTGCCCTGGTTCAGCCACGCCAGCGCCGCATTGAATGTCGCCTCTTCCCGGAGTTCGGGTGCGTGTTCTGCTGCGCTGCGGAAGCTTATGGCCGCTTTTTCGTAGTCCCCCTGTTGAAACTGTGCGACTCCGGCGAGCATTTCGATCCTGCCTAATTCCCTTGGATTTTCCGCAAGGCGAATGGCTTCGTTCAGAACGTCTTCCGCGGCTTCCCCCCGTTTCAACAGCAGCTGCGCTTGTAGAATGAAAGCGTCCTTCAAGACTGGATCGCTCAAATCGATGTCGTTCATTCTCTGCAACACCTGGAGGGCTTGCTGCGGACGACCATTACGAGCAAAAGCCCGAGCCAGATAATAGGCTGCATACGCCGAACGACGACGCTGTGATTCGCCTATCCAATTCGAAAGTGGACTGGAGGGAACTACAGCCTCTTCGGCATAAAAAGCGTCGAGTTGCTGGAAGACGTCCGCCAGATACCGACTTTCCGGATATTCCCGAAGATAGTCTTCGAGAATCAACACTGCTTCGGCGATGTCTTTAATCTGGGCAAGAGCCCTGGCAAATCCGATTGTTGAGCCTGCAAAGATTTCTTCAGAGAGCACAGCTCGGTTTGCAAGAGCCGCGGTAAATTCGTCCGCTGCCCGGTCAGGATCGCCGTTTAACAGCGCAAGCTGCCCTCGCAAATAAGCCAACCAAGCGGTCTCAAAACCCTCCTCAACCCGAACGGAGCTAAGGATCTTCGAAGCGTCGACTGGACGTCCGGCTTCCAGGAGTAGGTCGGCAAGCATCAGGCGGCATTTTGTCGGCGGGTCAGCAATCGCTTCCAATTGAGCAATTGCTCCGCTGAAGTTCCCAATGCGGCGCAGGACTTCCGCTTCGGCAATTCTGATACGGAATTTCTCTTCCGGCGGAGCCTTCTTCAGCGCTTCGCGCAGGAGCGGTAGCGCTTCATCCCATCGACCGAGTGCGATGAATATTCGCGCCCGCAAAAATGGAACGTCGCTTTCCGATTCCAGAGTCTGTAAAGCCTTCGAAGACTCACCTGCCTCGAGTTGCGCTTTCGCCAGCGCAATAGTGAGCTTTCGACGCTCGATCTCCGGGGGATCAGCCGCGAGCCTTTGTTCCAGCCGTTCGATTGCGACTTCGGGAATCACCGCGCGCAAAGGCGGAGCACAAACAGGCAAAGTTATCACCACTACCTTGATCACAAAACTGAAACGAACCAACTTTGCCTTCATAGCATTCGTCGAAGGTATCGGCCAGTGTGGCTGTTTTCCAGTGCAGCAATGACTTCGGGCGGACCTTGGCCAATCACACGACCACCATCTCGGCCACCTTCCGGGCCGAGATCGAGAATCCAGTCCGCAGTTTTAATCACCTCAAGATTATGCTCAATTACGATCAGCGTATTGCCGGAGTCTCGAAGCTTCATGAGCACCTCGAGCAACTTGTGGATGTCTGCAAAATGAAGGCCAGTGGTGGGCTCGTCGAGAATATAGACCGTGCGGCCGGTGGCGCGTTTGGCGAGTTCGGCGGCAAGTTTCACTCGCTGGGCCTCCCCCCCGGAGAGAGTCGTCGCGGCCTGCCCCAGCCGCACGTAACCGAGTCCCACGTCCTCGAGCGCCAGCAACCGATCGGAGACGGTCGGGACGTTCCGAAAGAACCGTGAAGCTTCGTCGACTGTCATATCCAGGACATCGGCGATATTCTTGCCTTTGTAAGTAATCTCGAGCGTTTCGCGGTTGTAACGCTGTCCATGGCAAACTTCACATTCGACATACACGTCGGCGAGAAAGTGCATTTCGATCTTGATGAATCCGTCGCCCTGGCAGTTCTCGCAACGGCCACCTTTCACATTGAAACTGAATCGGCCCGCGTCGTAGCCCCGCACCCGCGCCGCCGGCAGCTGACTAAACAGCGAGCGAATTGGCCCGAAGGCGCCAGTGTAGGTCACCGGATTGGAGCGCGGTGTTCGGCCGATGGGTGTCTGGTCGATTACGATCGCCTTGTCGATCTGGTCGAGCCCCAGCAGTTCTCGGTAGGTGCCCGGGCGTTCTTTTGAGCGATATAATTGGCGGAATAATGCGCGCCTCAGGATGCCGTCTACGAGCGTAGACTTCCCACTGCCCGAGACGCCGGTCACGCAGGTAAAGCAACCGAGGGGAAAACTCGCCGTCACATTGCTGAGATTGTTCTCGGTCGCACCGAGGACCGTGAGCCAACCGCTCGAAAACTGCGGGTTGTCAAGCGCGCTCTTATGAAGCCGTGGTGGTGCGATTCGACGGCGTGGCACCGGAATCCGTAGAGAACCGGATAGATATCGCGCGGTAAGCGAGCGGTCGACCCTTAAAATATCGTCGTACGGTACCTTGAGCGACCAGTTCGCCGCCGCGGACACCTGCCCCGGGCCCGAGATCAAGCAGCCAGTCAGCCGCACGGATGGTGTCTTCGTCGTGCTCCACAACAATTACCGAATTGCCGAGGTCGCGCAGCCTCCGAAGTGTTTTGATAAGACGGTCATTGTCGCGCTGATGCAGTCCAATGCTCGGTTCATCGAGCACGTAAAGGACTCCCGCCAACCCGGAACCAATTTGCGTCGCCAAGCGGATCCGCTGAGCTTCACCACCAGACAGAGTTCCGCTTTCCCGGTCGAGATTGAGATAGCTGAGGCCGACTTCAACCAGGAATCCGAGCCTCGATTCAATCTCGCGTATCACTTCGTTCACGATAAGTCGCTGCTGCGGAGTGAGGTCAAGCGTTCGCACGTATTCGAGCCCCTCACCGATCGACATTTGACAGATTTCGCGAATGTTCACCGCTTTGCCGACTTTATCCTGAATGGTCACTGAAAGGATCTCTGGTTTCAATCTCGCGCCACCGCATCGAGAGCAGAGCCGTCGCGACATGTATCCGCGAATCCGATTTCTGGTAAATTCACTATCGGTCTCCTCGTACAACCGTTGCATCTGGGGCACGAGACCCTCGAACGGCTTTCTAACTCGCGTTTTCCGCGTTGCCGAACCCCACACGATTTCGATCTCACGATCGCCGGTGCCGTTAATGACAGCATTCTGAAAATCTTCCGCCAGATCTGCAAAAGGCGTTTCCAGGGACGTGCAAAAGGCCTTTGCGATCGAAGTTAAAAGTCCAGCGTAATACGGTTGCATCCGCTTGTTCGCCTTTGCCCATGGAAGAATTGCCCCTTCCGCGAGACTCTTCTGGCGATCCGGGATCATTAGTTCCGCGTCGCAAACCAGCTCGGTCCCAAGACCGTGGCACACCGGGCAGGCCCCGAGATGGCTGTTAAAAGAAAAGTGTTTCGGGGTGAGTTCCGGAATTGCGAATCGCGTTCGCGGATTGAGGAATCCGGTCGAATAGCGCTCTTCGATCCAACTCCCTTCAGACATTTCCTGTCGGAGCACCATGATCTGCGAATTGCCCCATTTCAGTGCAGTATCGACCGAGTCGGCAAGTCGAACGCGGACACCTTCGCGAATGACCAGACGATCCACAACAGCTTCGATCGAATGCATTTTGTCCCGAACCAGGCGGATCGGTTGAGGATTGTCGACCTCGAGTATCTCCCCATCGACTCGTACCCGGACGAATCCTTCGCGTTTTACCTTTTCCAACACGTCACGAAATTCGCCTTTCTCATTCTGCACAATGGGGGCAAGCATGATAAATCGAGTAGACTCGGGATACTCAAGAATGCGATCGACAATCTGCTGGGGAGTGAGCTTGAAGATTGGTTCGCCGGTGACCGGATCGTGAGGCTGGCCCACCGACGAAAAGAGCAACCTCAGGTAGTCATAGATCTCAGTCGTCGTTGCGATCGTTGAGCGCGGGTTCGTGGCGGAAGATCTCTGCTCGATGGCTATTGCGGGAGAGAGACCTTCAATGTAGTCCACATCCGGCTTTTGCATTTGGTCGAGAAACTGTCGGGCATATGCCGAAAGGCTCTCAACGTATTTGCGTTGGCCTTCGGCATAGAGCGTATCAAAGGCGAGCGAAGATTTTCCGGAACCACTCATCCCCGTGATCACGACCAACTTCTCGCGGGGAATGTCCAGGCTCAGATTCTTAAGATTGTGTTGGCGAGCGCCAACGATCTTGATTGTCTGAGCGGCCATTTCGATGATTCGCAGAAACATTCACATAACCACATTTCGTCGCTTAGACCAAATTTCTGAACATTCGGCGAAATCATTCGGGGAACAGCCCGTGAGCGAATAAATGGGAATAAATCGTTGTGAGCGGCATCTCTCTCAAGAGGAAAAACGAAAACTGGAGGCGGTTTTAGAATAGGGACCCCGCAACCACGACTAATTTGACCAAGCCTTTTATTATCGTGCGCTGGCACGCGACCGGCTTAAAATTTCATCTAAACAATGAGCAACTCGACACAGCCCGCGACTTCTCTGGAGGAATTGCACATGAAATTCCGGGAGATCAAGCATGACGTAAACAACAGCGTGGCTGTGATTATGGCCCTGTCAGAGCTCGCTGAACGCAATCCGGCGAACTATGAGAAACTGGGCAAAACGGTGCTGGCGCGTTGCCCGGATATTGTTCATCGTCTCCAGGTTTTTGGGAACGAATTAGGAGCGTTCGCAAGGGAGTTTTCCGTTGAACGATCCGATCAATAAGCACTTCTAAAAGTGTATCAGGCGAGCCGCCCCTTCTCGGAGAGGCGGCTTTCTGATTTATTGGACGCAATCAGCGATTTCTACCGGACGTCTTCAAACCAACTGATCACGCGATAGTCGGTAATGAGCCCACTATCATAGAGAGCTTCATCGTAGTGAACACTCTGGACGCCCGTCATGTTGATGGTCTTTCCAAGAAAAGCCCCATAAATGCTGTCGTCGACGCCGCCTCCGACCATGTTAATGTTGAAATTAGGAGCGTAAATAGCGCCCCGGAAAGCGCCATTACCGGCAATATTAATCGTTCCGGGCGCAGCTGGACTGTCGTCCAGGTTGTCTTGCCGTGAAACACCGTAAAACTGAAAATGGAGCGGTGAATTCGGATTCAAAATCCCGTTTCCCGCGATGTCGGCATCCCCCTCAAGGAAAAATCTCGCATAAACGTTGTCCTCAAAAATGATCTGTGCTTGGCCCGTCAGAGAAATGTCTCCGCTGACTATTATTTGGACAAACGTTTCTGCGCCGCTGGGGTCTCCCGTAATGGTCAGGGTTTCTTGACCGGACAGGTTGATGGTCGAAAGCCGGTACGTTGAACCATATCCCGATGTAGATGCTGCCAGCGTTGTTGTGCCAGTTACGCTTGTTGGCGAGTTCAATTCCGTGGGCGCTTGCTGTTCGGAGGGAGCGTCAACCTCTAGAACATCCTGATAGAAGTCGTCCCGGATCTCCCCGGTAACGTTATCCGCGTTCAAAACAGAGCCACCGTCGGTAGAAGCGTCGCCGTAAATATGGGCATCCCCTGCTTCGATTAGCTCGCCATTCGTAGCAATATCGGCGTTCTCCTGACGCTTTGAGGGATCGTACCACCCGTCCGTCGACTTGTTCGGATCTCTCGAATCATAACTGTCGACTACGATGTTGTGATTGTTCACATCAATCGTGTCTACACCCATGAGAGCCAGGCGAAAGGCTCCGATTGGCTTTGCAATCGCCTCAATGAGTCGTGTTGCCTGAGGGTGAGAAACGGCCACACCGGTCCGCCGATTGGTCACGAGATCGGTACTTCCGAAGCTCCAGATCCTCGGAAGTTCCGACCGCGACCGACCCGCCCGGAACTTCGGCCGTACCAAGTGCGCGCACGCGATACCACTGTTCTCCCGATGAATCGATCAGAAAATCCGGCGCATCGACGGTGACATCAACCCAGGATCGATCACCACCTTCAGTGCTTCGAAGTAGTATGGTGGAGGTCGCCGAGATCTCGCCAGCCGTCGGGTCCGCTGACGAATTTCCACTGGCATCCGTCCATCCCTGCCACGTGGTGGACGGATCGATAAGCGAGTTCCGGAGCTCACTCACCGCGAGATCTACGCCCGCCTCGGCCGTAAGCAGCGCTTCTTTCCATGAAGCGGTCTGGTGAACCCTCCGGTAACTGTTTTGGAGAATTCTGTAACTTACGCCACCTACGGCGGAGAGTACGATGGCAAACAGCAGCGCCATCATCAGCGCTGCACCTTTGTTATGTTGGTGGATGGTTCGTAGGTTTTTCATCAGTCTCGTCTCGTGTTTCGCAGCATGATTGTGGAATAGGCGGTAGTGGGATCTCGCGCGGCGTCGCTGCTTCCCCACAACCGAAACTGCGGGAGGAAACTGACGGAAACCGACACGCTGTCATCCCCGGAATCAGTCGCTTCGATCTGAAAATCATCGACGTTTTCCGCAATTTGCGTGAGTACGCCGTCGACATTACGAAAGATCTTGTCGTTCTGCTTGTAGTAGCTGATCGTTACTGGCGCGCTGGGATCTCCGTAATCAATCTCTCCACTATTGATCACCGGATCACGTGGATCGCCGCTGGAATCGTAGTAATCCGGGATGGTGAGAGTGATTGTGTTGTTAACAATTGAAACCGTCAGAGCCCTACGCAGATCTAGCGCGACATAATCCAAGAGCCGCATCTGGTCTGCCTGGGCAGTCACGTGATCTTCACAGGCACTGAAGTTTCTCTGGATTGTCATGGAGGCAACGAGCAGGCTGCCGGCTAGAACGGAGCTGATAGACGTTGCGATGAGGATCTCTACAAGCGTGAATCCCCACTGGGACCCGATATTATTCGCGGCGCGTTTCATTTCGTTCCAGGCTGACCGTTGATGTTGCCCCGTCCGTTCCCGTTCCCGTTCCCGTTCCCGTTCCCGTTCCCGTTCCCGTTCCCGTTGGGAGTCGGGCTCGCCGAATCGGAAGGGGTCGGCGTGACCGAAGCATCGGGCGTGGCCGAAGCATCGGGTGTGGGCGTTGTACTGTCTGAAGGAAGAAGATCATCGCCGGGCATTCCACCTGCAAACGCAAGATTGAGAGTGCTGATTCCCACTTTTGAAAGAATTGTCGACGCTTCGCGCTGCCGCTGGCGCCCTCCTTCCCCTGCCCATTCCAAACGGTAGTCTATGCGAACAAGGCTTTGGTCCGGAATATCAGCCCCACTGGTTATCGTCTGTACACCGGTTGGGGACTTCGTCACCTGCAGCTTTTCGGTAACTGTTTCATCCGGATAGGCTGAAAGGGTCAACGTCTCTGTTAGATCGCCCAGCGGTTCAGCGGAATCCGGCGCGGAAGCGAAGTATGTGCCGTTGATGTAGGTGGCGTCCGTGACGTTCTTCCAGTTCGCAAGGCGCATCTGCTCCACCCGTTCCTGAATCACCAGGGAGGCCGCATTGGACATTCTGCTCGATCGGACGAGCCGGAGTGCCGCCGAATTGAGCATCATGATTCCAGCGATCGCAACACCGGCGACCGCGAGAGCAACGCTGGCCTCAATCAGAGTAAACGCTGCAAAAGATGAATGATTTTTCATTTGCTATAACAATGAGAATTTTCATTATTTCAGCAATAATCATTCCGTATATTGATTAGATGGCCGGCTCGAATTTTCAGTGAGCTTCGAGCCAGTTCTTCCCGACGCCAATTTCCACCTCGATGGGTACCGCGAGGAGAATGGCATTCTTCATATGGCTCACAATTAACTGCCTTACCATTTCTTCTTCCGGTTTCCAGAGATCGAAAACCAGTTCGTCGTGCACTTGAAGCAGCATGCGCGTCTTCATCGCTTTTTCAAAAAGGGCCGCATGCACATTCACCATTGCAATTTTTATCATATCCGCAGCCGTTCCCTGAATCGGTGCGTTTATCGCGTTGCGCTCGGCAGCCCCACGCACTGTGGCATTTCCGGACTTGATATCCCGCAGGTAACGGCGACGACCGGTGACCGTCTCGACATAGCCATGCTCCCGCGCAAAATGGATCGTATCTCTCATATAGCGCCGGATTCCCGAATATTGCTTGAAATATGCCTCGATGATATCGGCTGCTTCACTGCGGGAAATTCCGAGGCGCTGGGACAAACCAAATGCCGAAATCCCGTATGCGATTCCGAAGTTGACCATCTTGGCCTTCCTCCGCATCTCTGCAGTGACCTCGGATAAACCAACACCGAAGACCTTCGCCGCGGTCGCCGCATGAATATCAAGGTTCTGCGCGAATGCCTCGATCATTCCTTTGTCGCCACTCAAAGAAGCGATCACTCTAAGCTCAATTTGCGAGTAGTCAGCGGACAAAAGCAAATGTTGTTCATCTCTTGGGACGAATGCCTTGCGGATTTCCCGGCCCTGCTCGGTGCGAATCGGAATATTCTGCAGATTCGGGCTTTGTGATTGCAAACGACCCGTCGCGGTAACCGCCTGGCTGTAGGTCGTATGAATATTCCCCGTTTTGCTCCAAACCGTCCCCGGCAGGGCGTCAACGTATGTGGACTTCAATTTCGTCGCGACCCGGTGCGCGAGGACACGCGCGACAATTTCGTGCCGAGAGGCTAGCGCGATCAGCGTCTGTTCATTAGTCGCGTACTGACCGGTTTTCGTTTTCTTCGGTTTTTCCGCAATTTTGAGAACATCGAAAAGAATTTCGCCAAGTCGCTTCGGCGAGTTGAGGTTGAAAGACTCCCCCGCCATCCGAAAAATGTCTGCCTCCGCAGAGGCGATCTCCTTTGAAAGAACGACGGAAGCTTCTTCCAGTGAGGCTAGATCAACGCGTACGCCTTCGAATTCCATGTCGGCCAGAACCGGCAGCAGTGGATTCTCGATGTCGTAAAAAACGCGTTCCTGCCCTTTCTTCCTAAGGAGAGGTTCGAGTCTGGCCCGCAGTTGCCATGTCACGTCTGCATCTTCGGCCGCGTATTCGGCGACTTTCTCCCGCGACACATCGCGCAACGTGAGCTGGTCTTTCTTCTTCTCACCAATGAGAGATTCTATTGAGATGGGGCGATATCCCAGAATAACCTCTGCAAGGTAATCCATTCGATGGCGCATTTCCGGTTCGCAGAGACTGTGCGCCAGCATCGTGTCGAAGAAACGGCCGGCTACCCGGATCCCGTGCCAACGAAGCACCAACACGTCGAACTTCAGGTTGTGTCCGACTTTTTCGATTGCAGGGTTCTCAAATACGCGACGGAATTCCTCGAGCACCCGCCTGCATCGGACGCGATCGTCCGGCATCTCCACGTAATACGCGGAGAATTCCTCGAAGCAGAATGCCATGCCAATCAAATCCGCTTCCTTCGGATCAATGGAGGTTGTCTCCGTGTCGAAACAGAATGCCTTTGAGGCAGCGAGTTTCTTCACCAGGTCGCTCCGGTCGGATTCCGATTGCACGAAGCGGTAACTGTGCGGCGTATCCGCAATCGTTCTGAGTGAACTGGGCTCCGGCTCAGTCTCAGTCGGAAAAAGTTCCTTCTGCGTCACCGCGGGAACCGATTGAACAAGGGCAGCTTCCGGGATCTCGCCGAAGAGGCGCTTCGGGAGCGTCCTGAACTCGAATTCCGCAAAAATCTCCATCAGTGCTTCCTTGTCCCACTCCTTCATCACCAGGTCTTCGATCTTCACGTCGATCGGTACGCTGCAGTCGATTGTAGCAAGACGCTTGCAGAGAAGCGCCTGTTCCCGATGCTCCTCAAGACGGTCCCTGAGCTTGCCCTTCATCTCCCCCGTATGGGCGAGGATATTCTCGACACTGCCATACTCCGCGATCAGTTTTTGCGCCGTTTTTTCCCCGATACCCGGTACCCCAGGAATGTTATCGGAAGTGTCTCCCCAAAGTCCGAGAACATCGATCACCTGTTCCACGCGCGCAACGTTCCATTTCTTGAGCACCTCCGGAACGCCAAGAATTTCCACGGCGTCTCCCATGCGTGACGGCTTGTAAAGCAGCGTGTTTGTATCGACTAGTTGCCCGAAATCCTTGTCGGGCGTGACCATGCAGGTGATGTAACCCTCCTTTTCGGCGCGCTTGGCAAGTGTCCCGATAATGTCGTCGGCTTCATAGCCGTCGAGAGTCAGGATGGGAATGCGGAATGCCTCGAGCAGGCGACGGACTTGCGGAAGCGCTTTGCTGAGGTCCTCCGGCATTTCTTCGCGTTGTGCCTTATATTCAGTGTATTCCAAGTGGCGCGCCGTGGGAGCCGAAGTGTCGAATGCCACAGCGATGTGCGTCGGCTCCTCATTACGGATCAGTTCGATTAGTGTTTGCGTGAAGCCGTACAGAGCCGAAGAGTTGACTCCACTGGACGTCATGATCGGACGGCTGATAAGGGCAAAATGGGCTCGGTATACCAGAGCCATCCCATCCAGTAGATAGAGTTTTTTCAGCGGCATAACATTCCAGGTTAACGGAGAGATTGGCAAATGCGAGATTACCGTGCTCCCCGAAGCCCCAGGAACGCTCCTGCTGCGGACTAACTGAATTTATCCGCTTCTACGCCGAGCGTTTTCGGGAGCCGTTTCGGTTTGCAAAGGTATTTGGGGCGACACGCCGAGCGGGCGCATTTCCGACAGACGAACTGCGGCTTGGCAATAATCGAGGCGAGTTTCGCAAAATCTTTGTCGATCTTCCCCGATGACCAATCGCAAAGTGTCTTTGACATGAGCGTAAATTTTCAGGGCTTCGAGCCGTTTGACGGGGGAGCCACGCAGCAGCACATTCACGTTCGTATCTGTTCATACAAAACACAAACTACGCTATGGCACTGGAAACCACTCACATGACAACCGCTTCCGCCGCAGTTCCCGTCGTCGAGGGACTGAAAACCTTATTGGCCGATACCTATGCGCTGATGGCTCAAACGCACATTGCGCATTGGAATGTAGAAGGACCGAATTTCTTTCAGCTTCATGCGGCATTTCAGACGCAATATGAGGAACTCTTTGCAGCCGTCGACGAAATAGCAGAACGACTCCGAGCATTGGAAGTGATCGCTCCGGGTGGTCTGAAAATGCTCGCGGAAGCCTCTCAGGTCGAGGAGATTGCCGCTGACCATCTACCTGCCCGTGACTTCGTTGCCCATCTCATCGAAGGTCACGAGCTGCTACTCAATCACGCAGCTGCGCTGCGTACTGCCTGTGACAATGCTGGCGATCTGGAGACGCAAGACATGGTGATCGGTAGAATTCAAATTCACGACAAAACCGTCTGGATGCTCAAAAGCTTTCTTAAAAACCTCTGAGTAACGAAAGACTCACAAAAACGCCGCGCCCGCAACGTACGGGTGCGGCGTTTTCCATTTTACCTAAGTTGATGATAATGCAACCGCTTGTTGCGAACCAATCTCAGAAGGATATCCTCACCCTCGATGCATGTGCCCTCTTCGCACCCAAAACCGGCCGTTCCGTGTCTCCTCAGGAGCAAGGGGTGGCGGCAAGAGGCGGCACGTATCGTGGAAGAGTTGCTTCGCTCCACCAACCCCGATCGTTGGAATGTACTGCTCGATCTTCGTGAGCAGCTTTTGCTGGGAAATGATTGGGAAGTGACCCTGGATTGCTTCCTGCGCTGTAGAGAAGTTCTGGAGGCTGATCATTACCTGCCGTTCTACCGGCTTCGCAAGTTAATAAGCAGCAGTTTAGAGCTGGAAATCGACGAGAACAAACGCGATGTCTCGCACAGCTGTCTTGAAAGAGCGCTTCGAAAAAGACATCATTCACTTTCTGATATCCGTCGAGCCGTGTCCCGCGAGCTTTACGAGCACGATCTCGACCTTGCGACGCCAGGTGAGATCCGCGTGCGTCTCGTGGAGCGCCTCTGAAAGTCTAACCGGCGTGTTGGATAGATCACCTCGCGGTGATGCTATTCCGGTGCTTTGATGTCTGGCATACAATCAGCACCTCTGCCGGTAGTTCACTGCAATGGCACCGGCCGTCGCAATCGCCTGGATCCGGTGGCACTCGAGGCTCCACTAGAAATCCGCCTCCGTTTCCGCAGGAGCCGCTGGGTAGTAACCAGAAATGTGGCAGTAACGATGCGCACGCCTGGAAACGACCGGGATTTGGTCATGGGATTTCTCGTCTCCGAAGGAATTCTCCGCACGCCGGACGAGATAGAACGGGTTCAAACCTCCGTGGAAAACACCATCGAGGTAGCATTGCGAGAAAATGTTTGTGTATCGCAGAAAACTTTCGAGAGAGACTTTGCGGTGAATTCGAGTTGTGGCATCTGCGGAAAGAAGTCGCTCGATTTGCTCGGATTCCATCTTGGAAGTCAGCCGTTTCTTGCGGGAGATTGCGTTCGAATCAACGAAAACGCTCTGCATGCGCTTCCCGAGCGACTTTTTCAGGCGCAGGAGATCTTTCGAAGCACAGGAGGATTGCATGCTGCAGGCCTTTTCAACGCTCATGGGGATCTGCTTGCAATTCGCGAGGACATCGGTCGACATAATGCCGTGGACAAAGTTCTGGGGGCAATGTGGTCGGGCGACGTAAGACGAGGAGATATTCTGCTCGTGAGCGGGCGTGCGGGGTATGAGTTGGTGCAGAAAGCGATCTCCCATCGGTTATCGTTCCTTGCCGCGATCGGAGCACCTTCGAGCCTCGCAGTGAATGTCGCGAAACGTTTTCATTTCACGTTGGTCGGCTTCCTTCGAAGTGGCCGTTTCAATATCTATTCCGGTGAGGACCTCGTTTCCCGGGGCGTCTGAGATCATGCAACGTCTTCGAACAAATTCTGATTTCGAGACGAACGCCGAGCATCCGACGGAAAGTGCGTCGGCACAGATCAGGAAGGCCAGCAAGTCCGCGGGCGGCATCGAGGCTGTGAAAGAAGCTGCCCGCCATGCTTTTTCTCGCATGGGACCGGTGCATGCGGTGCAGGCGCTGCTGCGCGTAAACAAGAAGAATGGGTTTGACTGCCAGAGTTGCGCATGGCCGAACCCGGACGGGTATCGGCAGCTTGCGGAATTCTGCGAGAATGGCGCAAAGGCAATTTCGGACGAAGGGATGAAAGCACGAATCGGCCGAGATTTTTTTGCACGTCATTCCGTCGAAGAACTCGCCCGAAACCCTGATCAATGGCTAAATGCGCAGGGCCGCCTGATTGAGCCGATGGTGTTACGGGAAGGCGAAACGCACTACGTGCCGATTGAGTGGGAGGAAGCTTTTTCTCTGCTGGCTCACGAACTCAATGCATTGGACGATCCACGCGAGGCAATTTTTTATACCTCGGGCCGGACGAGTAACGAGGCGGCTTTTTTGTATCAATTGTTTGTTCGCAGCCACGGCTCGAACAATTTGCCTGATTGCTCGAATATGTGTCACGAAAGCGCCAGACACAGCCCATACGGCTGAGGCACTGCGTCGTTGCCGTATGACGACACACGTTTCGACAAAGCTCAATCGCACACATCTCGTCCATGGCCGTCAGGCGCTGATTCTTCCCTGCCTCGGCCGCTCAGAAGTAGACATCCAAGAAGCGGGTCCGCAGTTCGTAACCGTCGAGGACAGCATGGGTATTATCAACCCATCGCGGGGTTCCTTCGCGCCTGCATCCCGGTATTTGCTAAGCTAGCCGGCGATTGTCGCCCGGCTTGCAGAAGCAACATTGGATCATCGATCGAAAGTGCCATGGGCGGACCTCGCGGCGAACTACGACCGGATCCGTGAACGGATCGAACGGGTCATTCCCGGATTCGAAAAGATGTTTTCTATTTGCCAAATCCGGTGCTGGATTCGCAAATTTTCAAGACTTCGACCGGCCGCGCAAACTTCCATACAAGTTCGGCTCGGAGAACCGCAAATCGAGGATGGTGCTGGCCGATTCCTGATGATGACGATTCGAAGCCATGATCAGTTCAATACGACGATCTACGGATTGAATGACCGCTATCGCGGCATTTACAATGGACGTCGGGTGATCTTCATGAATCGCGAAGATGTAGCGAACGCGGGATTGACAGCGGGACAGATCGTAGACCTTGTCAATCGGCATGCTGGAGTGGAAAGACGAGCCGAGCATTTCCAAGTAGCGGTATACGAAATTCCGCGAGGGTGCACGGCGACCTATTTTCCGGAAGCAAACGCGCTGGTGCCAATTGGCAGCGTGGCGGCAATCAGCAATACACCTGCTTCGAAGAGCGTCCGGATCGATGTGCTCCCGAGTTCGGATCCTGCACGCGCTCTCCAAACGCTACGCGACAAGGCTTGAACCTTGATCACAGGATCGAAGCCCGGAACGGGGAATGGCCAGTCTTTGGGAAGGGTATCACCCGGCCTCGGTCGTATACGACATGTCGTAGTCGAAAATTTCTCCGGGTTGGAAAAAACGGTCGATTTCGAGGGCGGCGTTTTCGGGTGAATCGGAAGCGTGTACGATGTTGACCATCACGTCGACGCCGAAGTCGCCGCGAATCGTTCCTTTGGCAGCTTTCCGGGAATCCGTAGGACCGACGAGCTCCCGCACGCGGTCGATTGCATTGGGCCCGGCAACAGCGAGCGCGATAACCGGAGAGGACTGCATGAAAGTCTCAAGCTCGGGGAAGAAGGATTTGTCCGCGACGTGCGCGTAATGGATGCGAAGGAGAGATGGGTTTGCGTTGAACATCTTGCAGCCGCGGATTTGAAAGCCATCATCTTCGAAGCGTTTGATGACTTCGCCGACTCTGCGGCCCGTGACGCAGTCAGGTTTGAGAAGGATCAGTGTCGTTTGCATAAATATGACGAGCCCTTTCGCCTAACAGGGACTAAGCTACAGAGGGAAGTTTTTTCTGTTCTGCAAGGGATTGGAAGCGGCGATAAAAAAGGATTAGAGGCGCTGCCTCTCTTCGTCGGGCTCGAGTTCTTCCCCGATTTCCTCTTCAATTTCACGGCGCCATCGCCGGGAGATCCAGGGCCTGATAAAACCGTAAATCAGGTATAAGAGAAACAGAATAAAAGGCATCCATTCGTAGTTCATCACAGTGATCACAAGAAGGAACAAAATGATAAGGAAACGCGGAATCGATTTTGTGGTCCGCCAGTTGATACCCCTGAAACTCGGATAGCTCACGTTGCTGAACATCATGACCGAAAGAAACAGCATCAGAGCCGGAAGCACGTAACGCCACTGGCCCAAGTGTCGTTCACCGGCAGCCATCCACAGCATGAACAGCGTCAGTGAAGCAATAAGCCCCGCTGCGGCAGGTATGGGAACCCCTTTGAAATCTTTGCTCGAGTCGTTTCCGCTCGCTGCCAGGCAGTTGTAGCGCGCGAGTCGAAGCGCGCCGCACACCAGATAGATGGAAGCGACGATCCAGCCTACCCGCGGAAATTCCTGGAGCACTATCCGGTAGACCATCAACGCCGGAGCGAGTCCAAAAGACACAACATCGGCCAAAGAATCGAATTCACGACCAAAGGGACTTTCCTGGCCCCCGAGGCGAGCGAGGCGCCCGTCAAGGAGGTCAAAAATACACGCCGCTAAAATAAACCATATCGCTGTGTGAAAAAGGGCTCCTGCGCCCGCTGGATCGCTTGACTGGAGGAGGGCTCCTTCCAGGATCCGCAACGTCGCGGCAAAACCGCAAAACAGATTTCCCGCCGTCATCAGATTCGGGAGGAGATAAATCCTTGGTGTGCCTTCGTTCTGTTTCATCAAACAAAATCCTGGAAACTCCGAACGGTAGAATCAGGGAAGTTCCGCGATAATTGTTTCGCCGCCTCGAACTTTGTCACCAACGTTCACCAGAACATGACTGTCGACCGGCAAGAACACTTCCGTGCGCGATCCGAACCGAATCATTCCAAAACGCTCTCCTTTCTCCAAAACATCGCCGACCTTTGACCAACCGACGATTCGACGGGCAATAGCACCTGTGATTTGTCGTACAACGACGGTCGCTCCGGGTCCTCTGATTGCCCACGTTCGACGCGCATTTTGCATGCTGGCATTTAAGTGTCTGGCATCCAAAAACTTCCCTGGCCTGTCCAGCAAGTAGGTGATTTTCCCGGCAACTGGCGCACGGTTTACGTGCACGTCGAAAACCGAGAGAAAGATTGCAATTCGTCTCATGGGCTGATGAAGAACCTCGGTCTCCTCGATCTCGACAATGTCCGAAATCCTTCCATCCGCGGCTGCGACAACAGTCTTTTCTCCGGGCGGAATGATGCGATCCGGGTCGCGAAAGAAATAGAATGTGTAGGCGATCAAAAGGAGAACGATTCCAGCTGCCCTCTTGAAATCGAGGACAATCAAAGCCGCGAAAAGTGTCACGAGAACGCCAAATATCCAACGAGCCTCGGCGAGAGATTGCATGCGCATAGTTGATGGAAGGTAACCAACGGAATCCGCACCAGTAAAGCACGGGGGCGTGTGCGATCGGGGCTGCGAGGAAAGGGAAAAAGTTTACGGAATAAATTCGGGCGGATTGGGCGGAACCACATCCGATAAGCCAGCCCCGAGAGGTTTTTGGCGATTCCGGAAATCAAGCACGTTTAGGTTTTGATAATCGCCTTCGTAGGCGCGAGATTGCATTCACGACGACTCTCCCTAGGATATATTCTACTCGCACATGAGTCTCCTAGATCGGTACGTTCTGAAAATCTTTCTGGTCCCGTTGCTTCTCTGCTTCTCGGGTTTCCTGGCGATTTGGCTGGTATTCGATCTTGGGGACAACATCGGCGATTTCATGGAGGCAGGAGTTCCGCTCCAGCGAGTTGGCTATTTCTATGCGACTCAGCTGCCGCAGTTTGTGGTGATTTGCCTTCCGGTAGGCTTATTGCTCGCGCTGCTTTATTCTTTGAGCAAAATGTCGCGGGCAAACGAAATCATTTCGATGCTTGGCGCGGGACGGAGTATCACGCGGATCATCATTCCACTTCTGGGCATTGGACTGATTGCGACCGGTATCAGTCTATACCTAAATTATGAACTCGCGCCCCATGCGGTCGCGGTACGCGATGGTCTTCTGAACGAACTGACTTCTGGGGAAAAGAAGCAAAAACAGGTGCGCGCTCATCTTTACAGAAATCGTACCGACCATCGAACCTGGTTCATCGGGAAATTCTCGAAACCTCCGATGACGGCACCGTCGAAGCGCATTCACATCATCCAACAAGACGCCGACGGGAACATTCTTCGCAAATACTACGCATCCCGGATGTCTTTCGATGAAGCTCGCAAGGAATGGACGTTTCACAGCGGCAAATATTTAGACTTTGACAATGAGGGGAACATCATTGACGAGCATGTGTTTTACGAAGAAGTGATCAAAGGATGGTCAGAGACCCCATGGCGAATTGCCAGCGCCAATCTCCGTCCGGAGTTTCTCTCCATCCCGGAGATCAGGGATTATCTTCGCTACAATGCGGATTTCCCCGACAACCAGCTCGCACCTTTTCGCACACAGCTTCAGTATCTGTGGGCGTTGCCATGGACGTGTTTCGTAGTGGTTTTCATCGCAGCGCCGCTTGGGATCGTTTACTCACGCCGCGGCGTTCTTGCCGGAGTGGCCAGTTCACTTTTTATTTTCTTTGGAATGGTATTTCTTACGGAGCTTTCTCTTGCACTCGGGAAAGGCGGACGTGTTCCGCCCACTTTAGCAGCATGGGCGCCGACGATTTTTTTCGGTTTGATCGGTCTGGCGCTGCTATATTTCCGCTCCACAAACCGTGATTTGCCGACAATTCGTTTTCGCCGTTCATCATCCGCTCCGACTCGTGCCCGCGCAGTCGCGACGACAGTCGGTTGAGTTATACCTTTCCTGATGTCAAGCGACTGGGAAATCAAAGGGCGCGCCGAGCGTTGCGCGGTGACGGGGCATGAATTCGAAGAAGGGGAGTATTATTACACCCTCCTCTTTCGCGAGGCGGAGGGATTTTCCCGACAGGATCTTTGCGAGCAGGCGTGGAAAGAACGCAGCGATAAGGTTCTGCCATTTTCCTTCTGGAGAGCTAAGTTTGAGCTCCCTCCGCTACCTGAAGCAGAGACGCTGAAAAAGGAAACGGCCGAGGATCTGCTTCGGCGTTACATGGACGAGAACCACGCTGAGCATGCGAATGCACGATACATTCTCGCCTTGATGCTTGAGCGAAAGCGTGTCCTAAAACAGATCGAGACAAAGGAAGCGCACGAGGGACGCATCTTGATCTACGAACATTCGAAAACCGGAGAAGTATTCGTCGTGCCGGAGCCGCGACTTCGCCTTGATCAGATCGAGTCGGTCCAGAACGAGGTTGCGGCGATCCTGAAGTAACGGCTTTCGTTCGCCACTGTTTTCTCGGGATTCGATGGATACGCAACTCGCCCCCGCAGGGTCCTCTTCAGGCACCAAGTCAGGAGGTCGGAGTGATTTGCTAAGGACAAATAATCTACTGGGAGAAATGGCTCGAATTTTGAGTAGTTGTGACTTTCCAATTGAATTTGTGAATCGCGTCTCTAGAGTCGCTTTCCTTTTTTCTGCATCTATTCCATGTATCGGCACGACACCGAGATGAAAATCTTCTCCGGCGCAGCCCATCCCGGCCTCGCGCAACGTATTGCTGATTACGTGGGTGTGCCCCTCGGCGATGCCACCGTGACGTCATTCCCCGATGGGGAAACGTTTGTGCGAATAAACGAAAATATTCGCGGTCGCGACGTGTATATCGTGCAACCGACCTCTCCGCCCACCAATCAGAATCTTATGGAGCTTCTGATCATGACCGACGCGGCAAAGCGGGCGAGCTCGGACCGGATTACGGCTGTCGTCCCATTTTTCGGGTATGCGCGTCAGGATCGAAAGGATCAGCCGCGTGTGCCGATCACGGCAAAATTAATCGCGAATCTTCTCACGGCGGCCGGCGTAGACCGCTTGATCACGGTCGATCTGCACGCGCAACAGGTGGCGGGATTTTTCGATATACCAGTGGATCACCTCTACTCATTACCCGTGTTGATTGGCCACCTTCGAAAGATGGATCTAAAAGATACGGTCGTTGTTTCTCCGGATGTGGGCGGTTTGAAAATGGCCTCCGCCTACTCTCAGGCGCTCGGATCCGACCTCGCCATCGTTGCGAAGCGTCGGAAGAGCGCGACAGAAATCGAGGCACTGTATGTGATCGGCGAAGTGGAGGGTCGCGATGTCCTTCTTGTTGACGATCTTACCGAAACTGCGGGAACCTTAACGAGTGCGGCGAAACTTCTGAAACGGCATGGAGCTAATCGGATCTTTGCTGGCGTCTCTCATGCCGTCCTATCGGACATAGCGTTTGAGCGTTTGCAGACTTCCGAGATTGAGGAGCTTATTTGCACAGACAGCGTGCCAGTTCGTCATCGGGACGACTGCAAGATTACAGAGATTGGAATCGCCGAATTGCTGGGTGAGGCGATCAAAAGAATTCACAGTGATGAATCTGTCAGTTCGTTGTTCGAAATCAGCGAATCAAAAAAATAGATCTATTGAGAAACAAGTATGGCTAATGAAGTGACTTTGAAGGCTCGTCTGCGTCAGGCGACGGGCAGCTCCGCCAACAAGAAATTAAAGCGAGCGGGGGCGGTGCCGGCCGTCTTATATGGCCACGGCAACCCCGAAAATCTCCAGTTGTCGACCCACGAACTCGCCATGATCCTCGATAACGCGATTGGCGAGCATTTTCTTGTCGCCCTCGATGTGGAAGGAGAGAGGACCGCGCGGCAGGCGATCGTGCAGGACATCCAACATCATCCGGTAAGCGGTGAAGTGCTGCACGTAGATTTCATGCGCGTGATGATGAACGAAGAGATCACCTCCACAGTTCCCGTAGAATCCTCCGGCGAATCGGTTGGCGTGAAATCGCAGGGTGGGAACCTCGAGCAAAGTATGCACGAACTCGAAATCGAATGCCTTCCAAAAGACTTGCCCGACCGCATCAAGGTCGATGTTTCAGAGCTGAAAGTCGGCGATTCTATCACGGTCGGAGATTTGAAGCTTCCGGCAGGCGTAAGAGCCGTCGACGATCCGGAGCAGCCAGTCTTCGTGGTGGCAGAGCCGAATGTTGCGCCAGAAGCAGTCGAGGAAGAAGTCCCTGCCATCACGGAGTCACCTAAACAAAAACCTGCTAAATCTGCAGCGGAAGGGAGCAAACCCTGATTCGGGCTCACCGGCTTTGTAAAGGGAAGACCATTGCGATTGATTGTCGGATTGGGAAATCCAGGAAGGGGATACGCAGGCACGCGCCATAACATGGGTTTCATGGTTCTCGATAAGATTAGCCGTTCTCAGGAGGCTTCATTTCGCCATGTGAAAGAATGGCAGGCTGATGTCGCCTCGCACGACGGAACCTATTACTGCAAGCCGATGAGCTTCATGAACCGCAGCGGAGGTCCAACTGCCGCCCTCTGCAGGTATTACAAGATCTTACCGGAGGAGGTGTTGGTCGTGTACGATGACGTCTCCTTACCGCTCGGGAAATTAAGAATCCGCCGCGGAGGATCGGCCGGAAGTCACAACGGGCTGCAGTCGGTAATCGATCACCTCGGCACGACTTCGATCCCGCGGTTAAGGATCGGAATCGGCACAGCGAAAATTCAGGGAACGATGGTTTCCCATGTTCTTGGCACATTTTCCAGGGAGGAACAGGAAACGGTCACAAACGCCGTCACACGGGCGTCCGAGGCGGTTGAGATGATCCAGCAGAAAGGATTGGAAGTCGCAATGAACCAATACAATCAATCGACAGAACCATGAAAAGACGATATGAAGCGTTGCTGGTGCTCAATGTAACGGGCACCGAGGACAGCACAAAAGACGTGATTGACCGCCTGGAGGGCGAGTTCAAGAACGAAGGCGCACAAGTTGAACAGATCCAGAAAATGGACAAGCGGGAATTCAGCTACATCGCCGGTCCGCTCGATGCGGGATACTATGTGAACTTTATTTTCAGCGCCGAACCAGCGTTAGTCGAAAGGCTTCGCTCCAAATTCAAACTGGATAGTGAAGTTTACCGCCAGCACTATCAGAAACTGGCGCCAAAAAAGGTCGCTCTAAAGGAATAGCCGCAATAGCCTGATCTCATGGGTAATTTGAATAAAGTGATGCTGATCGGGAACGTCACGCGCGATCCCGAACTTCGGTATACCCCAAAAGGATCCGCCGTAACAGAAATTGGTATGGCCATCAACCGTTATTACAACAGTGATGATGGGGAACGTCGTGAAGAAACGACGTTTGTGGATGTAACCCTTTGGGGCCGTCAGGCGGAAGTCGCATGCCAATATCTCAAGCGAGGTCGACCCGTTTACATCGAGGGCCGACTCCAACTCGACTCGTGGGAAGACAAGCAATCCGGCCAGAAACGGAACAAGCTCAGAGTCGTCGGCGAGGCGATGCAATTCCTCGGAAGTCGATCAGATGGAGACGCCGGCGAATCGGGCGGAGGAGGATATTCTCAAAGTAGTGTCGCCAGAGAACGCCGGAGCGCCCCACCGCCCTCTCGCCCCCCACAGGATCCAGATCTCGATATTCCCCCGGACGACGACGATATTCCATTTTAATTGTTACCTTTCCAAAAACTGTAAACAAAAGCCAGCAAGGTCGTCTCCTTGCGGGATTTTCGAGTACGTCTCGGAATGGGCGATGACGATCGGCTGTTTCTCGCCGAGGCTGCCGTCAGATCCTCGACCTCTTCGATTAGTCCTTCTAGCTGACGCGTGCAGCCGT
This sequence comes from uncultured Verrucomicrobiae bacterium, assembly GCA_963805815.1. GTDB lineage: Bacteria > Verrucomicrobiota > Verrucomicrobiia > Chthoniobacterales > Chthoniobacteraceae > CAWDWA01. Next base: position 31,687 of record CAWDWA010000017.1, on the reverse strand, counting down.
TGTCCGTCTGCAACAAGTAGCGGTAGGAGTATCGCCCACCAGGCCGGGCGCAAGGCGGTCGTCGACGTGATTCCACAGCACGCCGATCAGGCTGCGCAGGGGCCGCTGCATGAAGTCACCCGTGCTGCCTGCAAGATCGAGTGCGGCCGACGAAAGCAAGAAGACCGCGCCATCGATCGAGTTGGTGCGCATCGCGAAATCCACTCGTATGTCAATCCGCACGTCGAACAGGTTCGGTAAGCGGCGGAGCGAGCGCTGCAGCAGGCTGACGCTGCGATTTTCATCGGCTACTCGATGCGGCTGAACGACCTCGCCATCATCTACATACTCAAGCTACTCAAACGCGCTCTGGCGCACCTGGATCCGGACAGAGTCAGGTGGTCGCTGGCGGCGACGAGTGGGTGCAACACAACTACGTGCAGGCGTTCGGGCCGCGAATCCATTGCGAGCCTCTGAACTTTGCCGGCTGGATGCAAAAAGTGAAGGGAGTTGGCGGTATTCCGGTCTCAGACTTCTGACCCGCCGCCTCGTTGCATGATCCAAGTCGAGGCACGACGACCTAATTCGAAACCCGGGCTCCCGAGCCTCATCGTCGCAACAATCCCTGTCGCGGCGATCAACTGGAAGACTGTGTAGTCCAAAGCAGCCGTGCCTGAACTCGTCAATGGTCCAGGACCTCGGAAAACGCTCACGTACCGAGGCTTCGGTTTTGAACCGGGACGCTTCTCTTGCACCACTGCCGTTCGCAGAATAGGCGACTAAAAACACTAGCCTCTTCAATTCGTGCAGGATATCAACATTCGCAACGGCGGCGGCATCTCAACGGGGCGCTTCGCGTCTCCCTCTCCTCAGGCTCAGTTCCCCAATCGTCCGGCTTTGAACTCAGCTTTCTCTGCCTTAATAGGCCTTGGCGAATAGAACTCGCTTAGAACTCCGGTTCCCGCAAACGAGACAGTTTCCGGCTTCTTCCCGTCCCTCGAAGGGGATGCAGCGAATTGTGACTTTCAGGTCATTCTTGATTCGCTCCTCGCATTCCGCAGAGCCGCACCAATGACTGCTCGAGAATCCTCCGTGAATCTCTGGACGCTCCAGATTCTTCGGCGTGAAAAATGCGTAAAATTCATCCTTATCATCGATCTGCTTCGTGTGCAGGTCGCGAAGGGCGAGAGCACGTTCGTAGAGCGACGTCTGGATCGAATCCAGAATGCCGGGCAAGGCTTTGCTCAAGGAATCAAGTGGCAGGAATTCCTTCTGCCTGTGCCCCCTGTCGCGTCTACTCACCGCCGCTGTGCCTTTCTCGAGGTCCCGAGGCCCGATTTCGATGCGAACGGGGATTCCTTTTTTAATCCATTCCCAATTCTTCACTCCGCCGCCGAGATCACGATCATCTATTTCAACGACCACCGGCTGTTCAGCAAAGGATGCGGTCGCGATTTCTGATTTTAGCTTGCGCGCCGCATCGAGCACGGCCTCCCGTGTTTCTGGTTTCGGACAAATCGGAAGGATCACCGCATGCGCCGGCGCAATCTTTGGCGGGATCACCATGCCATCGTCATCGGCATGCACCATGATCAAGGTACCAATTAGACGGGTACTTACCCCCCAACTCGTGGTCCATGCATACTCCTCTCGGCCTTCGCGCGATTGAAACTTAATATCGGATGCTCTGGAAAAGTTCTGACCCAGGAAATGAGAAGTTCCTGCCTGGATCGCTTTGCGATCCTGCACCATCGCTTCAATGCAAAACGTCTTCACGGCGCCCGGGAAGCGTTCGCTCTCGGTTTTTTCGCCGGCGAAAACAGGAACCGCAAGATAGTCCCTCGCAAACGTTTCGTAGACGCCAAGCATCCTCTCCGTTTCCTCCAGAGCCTCCGCCTCGGTCTCGTGAACCGTGTGTCCTTCCTGCCAGAGAAACTCGGTGGTCCGCAGAAAGACACGTGGCCGCATCTCCCAGCGCACCACATTTGCCCACTGGTTGATCAGAATCGGCAAGTCCCGGTACGATTGCACCCATTTCGCATAGGTCGCTCCAATGATCGTCTCTGAGGTCGGCCGAACGATCAAAGGCTCAGTGAGTTCCCCGCTGGGCCGCATTCTTCCATCAGGATCGACCTCGAGCCGGTGATGCGTCACTACGGCGCATTCCTTTGCAAAACCTTCGATGTGCTCGGCTTCCTTTTCCAGATAACTAAGCGGAATGAGGAGAGGGAAGTAGGCATTTCGGTGTCCTGTCGTTTTGAACAAGCGATCAAGCTCCCGTTGCATGCTTTCCCAGATTCCGTAGCCCCACGGCTTGATCACCATGCAGCCGCGCACATCGGAGTTTTCAGCCAGGTCTGCGGCGCGGACCACTTGTTGATACCACTCTGGAAAATCCTCTTCGCGCGTCGGATTGATCGCGGTCTTCAGTTGACTACTCATGGGCGGACATTGTCTTGCTTGAGTTCATTGGAATGGGAAAGCTCTTTCCGTGATTCCGTCGCTTTTCGGGTTGGACGGACTAGATCTCTTGGCTGCGAGTTCCATCAGTTCTCACCAGAAACGTGTTGGCGTTTTTTTGTCAGCCAAAAAGGGATTGGTTAATTTTCGCCACACCAAGGGTGTGATGTTGGGATCAATGAATCGATATTAGGCGTTGGGCTTTAGATGGTTACGTCTGGTGTTTTATTACTGGCATACTGGTTGCTAGTGGTTGCGCACGCGTCGCACGGCCGTGCATCGACTGGTGTGAGGCGTCTCAACAAACCATCAACACAGTCCATCCAAGCACTTACAAATCAGCATCATGCGGAAATATCTCAATAGAATCGCGATTCTCGCTGCGGCGGGCGCGATAACCCTGACGGCCTTTTCGGCTCCGTCGGTGGTGATGGCTCAAGAAGAAGCTGTCATCACCGAGGAAATGGCGGTAGTCGAGACAGAAGCGCCTGCACCTTCGGCGCAGGAAACTCCGGAGGATCCCATGGCAACCCTCACTGCGGACTCTGCCGGATTGCGAGTCGGGCTCGACACGCTGTGGGTCCTGCTTGCAGGAGCGCTCGTGTTCTTCATGAACACCGGGTTTGGCTGCGTCGAATCCGGGCTATGTCAGAGCAAGAACTGCGTCAATATTCTCGCAAAGAACTTTGTCGTTTTCGCCTGCGCCTCACTGTCATTCTACTTTATAGGATGGGGCGTCATGTTCGGCGATGGCAACCCATTATTTGGAACCCATGGCATCTGGTTTCTGGCGGGGCCGGATAACAGCCCTGCCACAGGAGACGCCTATTCCGGTGTCTACTCGGCGATCAATTGGACCGGAACCCCGCTCTTTGCGAAGTTCTTCTTTCAGCTCGTGTTTGCAGGCACGGCGGCCACGATCGTTTCCGGTGTGGTTGCCGAAAGGATAAAGTTCCTTTCGTTCGTCCTGTTCAGTTTTATCCTCGTTGCTTTCATGTATCCAGTCACAGGTCACTGGATCTGGGGCGGCGGTTTACTCGGTGCGCCTGGTGACGGTAAGTTGCCTTTCTACGACTTCGCAGGTTCCACCGTCGTCCACTCGGTTGGCGGATGGGCAGCCCTCACGGGAGGCATCGTGCTCGGCCCGCGTCTCGGAAAGTACCGCAACGGAAAGGTCCACCCGATCCCGGGTCACAACCTCTCACTCGCGACTCTGGGCGTGTTCATTCTATGGCTGGGTTGGTTCGGCTTCAATCCCGGCTCAACGATGGGTGTGGGTGACGGTTCCGCCATCGCTCATATTTTCGTGACCACGAACACGGCTGCGGTTGCCGCCATCATCACGTCGATGTGCACCGCCTGGATCTTCTTGAAGAAGCCGGATCTTTCGATGATCCTCAACGGCTGTCTCGCGGGACTGGTTGCGATCACCGCTCCCTGCGCGTTCGTGACAGTTGGTTCCGCGATTATCATTGGCGCCGTCGCCGGCATCCTGGTCGTGCTGGGTGTCTTGTTCTTCGACAAACTGAAGATCGATGATCCAGTGGGTGCGCTTTCCGTCCACCTCCTTAATGGGGTCTGGGGTACGCTGGCGCTCGGAATTTTCGCGAACACGGAAATCTCGAATAACGTGGCGGCCTTCGATTGCACCGGTGGATTTGCCCAGTTCCTGGTCCAACTCAAGGGCGTGGTAATCGTCGGGCTCTTCACAGTTATCGTCTCGTTCGTCGTCTGGTTCATCATCAAGGCACTGCTCGGACTCCGCGTGACCGCTGAGGAAGAGACCGAAGGTCTTGACTTCGGCGAGCACGGAAATGAAGCGTATCCCGACTTCCAGGGAGCGACTCATGGCTAAAGTCTGAACACATGCCAGGGCGTGTCTGGTTCATTCCGGGCACGCCCTGCGTAAGCAACCATTAAAAAGATTCAAACAAATGAAGAAAATCGAAGCCATTATCAAACCGTTCAAACTTGAGGAAGTAAAAGAAGCGCTTGCTGACCTGGGCATAGAGGGAATGACGGTCAGTGAAGTAAAGGGATTTGGACGCCAAAAAGGCCACACGGAGATCTACCGGGGCAGCGAATATACCGTGGACTTTTTGCCGAAGATCAAAATTGAGATTGTTCTTGCTGATTCCATCGTCGAGAATGCCACAAGCGCGATCGTGAAAGCCGCGAAAACCGGAAAGATCGGAGACGGAAAGGTTTTCGTATCCCCGGTAGACGAAGCCGTCAGGATTCGAACCGACGAAACAGGCGACAACGCTGTCTAAATAACGAACTCGGTTTGTTTGAGTTACCGGCCGGTGAGAGAGCGCCCTCTCACCGGCTTTCCGCGTACGGAAAGGTCTTCATAATCCAGGATATCACCCAAAGAGGAACAATCAGTTCCGTTCTGAAAGACTCAAGCAGCCAACCATCGTGCCACATCGTTTGCGCTACCAGTCCGAATCTGGAATATCAAGATTCAAACATCGCGCCACGTTCCGCGCCCAGTACGTGAGGATCAGATCTGCCCCGGCGCGCTTGAAGGCCGTCATCTGCTCCATCACCACGGCGCGCTCGTCCAGCCAGCCATTTCGCGAGGCCGCCTTCACCATGGCATATTCTCCGCTGACATTGTAGACTGCGGTGGGCATTTCGAAACGCTCCTTCATTCTCCAGAGGACGTCGAGATACGCGAGACCAGGTTTTACCATAACCAGATCTGCGCCCTCTTCGATGTCCAGTTGCGCCTCCCGCAACGCTTCATATACGTTGCCGGCATCCATCTGATATGTGCGCCGATCCCCAAATTCCGGGGCACTCTCCGCCGCGTCGCGGAACGGGCCGTAAAACGCGGAAGCAAACTTTGCCGCATAACTCATGATGGCCGTCTGCTGAAACCCGGCGACATCGAGGGCCTCGCGAATCGCCGCAACACGACCGTCCATCATGTCGCTTGGCGCAACCATGTCCGCGCCTGCGGCCGCGTGGGATACGGCCGTTTTTGCAAGGAGTTCAAGCGACTCATCGTTAAGAATATGAGCCTCGTGGCTCCCATCGCGAAGCAAGACTCCGCAGTGGCCATGACTCATGAACTCACAAAGGCAAACATCCGTAATGACGATCAGGTCCGGCAGTTCTTTCTTTAAACCGCGCACCGTCTCCTGAACGATTGACTTCTCGCCGTAGGCCTGCGTGGCATTTTCGTCTTTTTCCGCCGGAATGCCGAACAGGATCACAGCTCGAATCCCATCCGCGAAGGCTGCATTGGCTTCGATGAGTAGTTCCTCAAGCGAAAGCTGATACACACCGGGCATGCTCTTCACTTCTACGCGTTGCGTAACCTTTTCACTGACAAACAGGGGAAGAACCAGGTCATCGGCAGAGAGCATCGTCTCACGAACGAGTGCACGAACCGGCGCTGAAACCCGCAGACGGCGGGGACGTCGAACAAATCCACTCATTGTCCCTGGATGTTCGCCACAACCTCCGTCGTTTGGCGTCGCGAAAGTCTCTTACCTGTCAACGTCTCTCGTTTCCCTGAACGGTCGAGGCCATACTGAAGCAGTTTCTTGCTGTCTTCCCAGACGCCGGGTCTGTTTGTCTTAAGAACGACTGCGATCACCTCCCGATGTTCTCGAAGAGCAGCGCTTACCAGCGTGTGTTGCGAAACGCGTGTCCATCCCGTCTTAAGTCCCGTGCATCCCGGAAAGAGGCGCAGCAACTTATTGTGGTTGTACAACTGAAGAATACGCCCGTCGCCGGTGATCCACGGGTAGGTGACACTTGCGACAATTCGGCGAAACAGCGGCTGTTTCATGGCAGCTCGAGCAATCACTGCGAGATCGTAAGCTGTGCAGTAGTGCTCGGGGTCGGGCAGTCCGTGAGGATTGCGAAACTGGCTATCTTGCGCGCCAAGTTCTCTGGCTCTACGGGTCATCTTTTCGCCAAAGGCGTCGATGCTGCCCGCGTTGTCTCTAGCGAGGGCCTGCGCAACATCATTTGCGCTTTTCAAAAGGACACCGTAGAGCATTTCGCGTCGTGTAAACCGTTCTCCGGGCTTTATCTCAAGCCAGCTTGGTTCAGCTTCCGTATCTGATTTCTGCACAACCACTTCCTTATCAAGACCACCTGCTTCGATCACCAGCAGCGCCGTCAGTATCTTCGTAGTACCTGGCGGGAAAACGTCGCACATGTGCATTCTTCTCATAAAGAATCTCCCCGGTCAGCGAATCGATTACGATGGCACTCTCCGCATCCAATTGAAGTTCATCGCTGCCGATTTCGACTTCCCCTGATTTACCCAGCGACTGGATCTCCTCAGCGACTGCGCGGGCGCAAAACGGAATGCTCAAGATAATCACGCCGAGCAGTAGGGCCCGCTCGAGAACTTCCCGCATTTGGCTAAACGATGATTCTGCCATGGGACATCATCCAGCGAACCGGGTGGACTTGCTCGAGTATTTCATCATACACTGAGTCTAATTTCGCGGAAAAAGGCAGTGCGATCAAATCGGCATAGGCTCCCGGCGTGATTTCTCCAAGTCGACCCCTCTGACGAAGTGCGCAAGCAGGATTCTTCGTTACCATTTCAAGAATCTCGTACGCTTGCATCGATGGGTTAGTTTCCCGAAGCAACCGCATTTCCGTGAAAAGACTTAGCGTTTCACCACTCGCGAGACTGTCCGTTCCGAGGCTGATGTTTGCGCCCAATCTCCGGAGTCTATCAAGCTGGAATGGCCGATGCAGGAAATACCGATGACTCTGCGGACAATGGACCACATGCATGCCACGGAGCGCCTTCGTGGATTCGATCAGTGCAAAATCATCGAGTCCGAGTTCGTTGAGATGCACGAGAATCCAATCGCGCTTGAGCAGACCATGCCGGATGAGATGAGCAAAGGAGGAGTGCCCGTCGCAATCGGTCATGTTGCGTCCGATTGAACGCATGAAGTCTGCCATTGGCCCGTCGTTCCCGCGAAACATTGCATCCTCGTCCAGCGATTCCGCGACATGGGTGGTAAGTAAAAGACCCAATTTCTCCGCACACGCATTGGCCATTCGGTAAAGTTCTTTGGAAGCAGTATATGGCGCATGCGGGCTGAGACCGAATCCACCATTCCAAAGCGGCGGCCCTTCAATGAATCGCAGTGACCCGGTTGTGAATTCTTCGGTCGCCTCGCGATGACGGAGATCAATCATCTCCATGAACCACCACGTGCGGATTGGCGGTTCGGGCATTTGCCATATCAATTCGGGAAACGACTCGATGTTCAGTACAGTCGTAGTACCCCACCGAATAAGCTCCTCGAAGCCGGCCGCGATGGAGCGAAGAAACTCTTCATCCCCTAAGCACCGTTTCAGAGCGTTGATCTGCCCCACCCACTTTGTGAAACTTTGCCCGGAGCGAATTAACCCCTTGAATGCTGTATAATCCAAATGGCAATGGGCATTGATCAGGCCCGGCATCAACACCTGTTCACCGAGATCAACGGTCTCGTGCCCCGAATGCTCAGCCCGCATCAACGAGCATGGCCCCACGTCACGAATCTCCGGGCCGACAACGACGACCGCCCCATTTTCGATCGGCCGACCAGACATCGTGACTACGGTGCGTGCACGAATAATCATGTTTGTTTCTTTCTTCGCTTGACAACCTTTCGAGCCTCGGTCACGAGAAGATTGCAAGCTTCGGCGCAAAGAATCGGCAGGTTTTCCCCTGTTTGCGGATTAAACTTCTCCTCCGGCAACGAATGGATGGCACGACCAGGATGCAGTTGCCAAAGAATCTTTCTCAAGCATCCGTCCCCCGATCTGCAAAAGCAACCGATCATTTCGTCGGCTTCATCATCGGTAATTGACTTCGTGACCGAATACATTCCCGTTTGACGTATAGTCGTTTCGGAAAGGTCAACGGGCTCGAGCTGCCCGTGCTTATGAGCAAACAGGAGCCCAAGTGCGGCAGGATAGAAATAGTCGATTACCTGACGAAGCCCCGCGGTATCCGCCACCCGAACGCTCCATCCGCGCCGAAGGTTGGGCGCCGATTTCAGGGGGCGATAATTGCCATCCTCGTCATCTCTCACGACCGCTCGAATTTCCGCCAGGCCCTTTGCTTCGGAAAGGGCCGCTTCGTCGGAATCGTCGCAATGCCGAAGGAAGTATCCCTGGTCCCGGGGGATGATTCTTACCTGGCCAATTGTGCGTGCCCCGTCGCGAATCCACTGCTCGAGGGCATTCGTGAGATCTTGCCCCATTTGGCGGCTCAGGCAGTCAGAAGATTTCTCGAATGTCTTTTCTCGAAACTTGCGACCTGTTCGAGAATTACGTCCGCAAAGAGCGGCTCGGTCCCGATCGCACTCGCGTAAAACAGGGTGCGCCCATCGATTAGATACGGGTTTCTCCGGAATACTTCGCGGCGACTCGCAGCCTCTCCTTGGTCCGTTTCTATCCCGAGCAAGACCGGAATATCCTGGTAACTGTGTAGCCCGTCCGAAATGAAGAATGGCACCGCTACGACATTCGGCATCGTCGTCAACGTCCGCCAATCCGCGACCAGAGGCACTTCCTCCATGAAAGCTGCCACCACTTCGGCATAGACTTGTCGTTCTGTAATGCGCCGCACCTGCTTCTTCACAGCCACCGCCGAATTTTCGTTCAGACCCGTCCCATGACCAATGATCAACAAACTTGTTTCCTCGGGAGGCACCGCAGGAGCAGTTTGCTGAGCGCGATGGATAAGAACTTCCGTCATTCGGGGGTGACTCCCCACGGGATCGCAATATTTCACCATTCGACCGCCGAACGCCGTCACTGGCCCGGAAAGGTTCATCTCTCGGGGAATGATCTTCTTCGTAAAGTAACCTTCACTGATGAAATTAGGCACTACGTAAATGTCGTCGCGGTCGACCATATGCAGCACCTCGCGCATGCTGGGTTCCTCTTTCCAGAAACAGCAGTGGACCTCGCCGAATGTTCCACGCCGTCGGATTCCTTCCGCGTGCTCATGCGTAGGCGTACCCGAGTCGGGATTCACGGTGGAACCGTGACCAACGATAATCAGTGCGCTCTCCGGTCTGAAATCCATTCCGTTCCATTGTAGGACGCAACAGCATACTGTCGAACGGTTTTGCATGCACCAGCAAGGTTATGCAGGAAGCCGGGGCGACGTCACCGGGCACCTCACTTCAGACTTCGTCGCGCGGCAGACCTTGACACCAAACCAGCATTTCCCTTCGCCGAGTGGGCGGGGAACTGTAACCCTGAGGATTGCACTCCATCAGTACACGATACAAAAGCCCGCAAACCAGAGGTGGTTTGCGGGCTTTTTCGGGTTCGTTATTACTGAGTTGTTTCTGTTATGCAACCGTGATCTTGCGCGGTTTGACCCGCTCAGCCTTCGGAAGTTCGAGGGTCAGCACCCCCTGCTCCATCTTTGCCGTAACTTTGGCGGTATCGATCGACGGATCGAGTTCGAATACGCGCCGATAGTCGTTCGGCCGGGACTCGCGATAGATCCATTCTCCGGGAGTTTCAGCGTTCGTCCGGCGACCGATAATCGTTAGCTCATTATTCTCGACAGACACTTCTATTCCGTCTTTCGCTACCCCCGGCATTTCCGCTTGAAGAACATAACCGTCCTTCGTCTCGTGAATGTTCGCACGGGCCGTTACGTAGATAATATTCTGCTGTCCCTCGGTCTTGGCTGCGGGACGCTCTTCGGATTTCGTCAATGTGCTCATTTCTATAGATTAACTAAGATAAGGTTTGGTTTAGGAGCTGATGCCCGCCAGGCGGTATACGCCCCCCCGGCTGCACCAACGTGCGATGAATCAGGATATGTTGACTTCGATTTGCTTAGGCTTGGCTTCTTCAGCTTTCGGAAGCGTCACTGTAAGAATACCGTCGGTGTATGAAGCCCTCACTTTGTCGGCTTCCACCTCTGTCGGGATTGCGACACTGCGATGGAAACGGCCGAAATAGCGTTCGCTGCGGAAGCTCTCCCCTTCGTCAAGTTTCTGTTCGTGCCGGCGTTCGCCGGAAATGCTTAGAACACCTTTCTCAAGAGATATTTCAATATCTTCCTTCCTCAGACCCGGAAGCTCTACTTTCACCGTAACTGCGTCTTTGTCTTGAAAAACGTCGAGTGCAGGCGACCAGCCGCTGAAAAGCGTGGTATCGCCAGGACCCGGACCCGGAAAGGAAGAATCAAATAGGCGATTCATTTCCTCGCGCAGCGTTGACAGCCTGTCAAAGGGTGACCAACTGCTCAACTCGGGGCTCTGATAACGTATAATGCTCATAGATTTTGTTCTCTCTGTTTTTAAGGTTGTATTACGTCGCGCGTCGATTGACCGACTCGCATTTCTAAATTTGCATCTTTTTGGAGAGCTTACAGAATGCCAATATGGATACAGATGATATCTTATATTTGTTCACACTTGAAAATAAGTAACTTACACAATATCTGACGCAGTTTTTTTCGTAGGCAATTTGTGTCATTTTGACACTTTACTGCGCCGATTGGACACATTGATTTAGTGACATGATGTCGCTTATATTACAATTCAATGCCCCAGAGTCGAAGCCGCCCGATGGTCTAGCCAACGGTGTGTCAGAGTTTCCGGACGTCCCAGTTCTGCATTTGTGAAGAATTCGCGTTGGTAATAAAAAGAGAAGAAGACTTGTGGATGACGAACGTTATATGCGCCTCGCGATGCTTGAAGCCCGGAAGGGCTTGGGACGCACTTCTCCCAATCCGGCAGTCGGCGCGGTAATCGTCTCGGCCGCGGGGCGGGTAATTGCGCGGGGCCATCACAGGGCGGCCGGACAGCCGCATGCGGAAGTGGAAGCGCTTAGAGTATTGAGACGTGTAGGCTCCGCACGTGGGGCAACGCTGTATGTGACGCTTGAGCCGTGTTCAACTCTGGGACGCACACCGGCCTGCACGGATGCGATCCTCGATGCGGCATTCGCGCGGGTCGTAATTGGCGCCGTTGATCCAAATCCTGCGCACGCGGGACGGGCGCCCGGAATCCTGCAACGAAACGGGGTGGAGGTGCGTTCGGGCGTGCTGGGTTCGGAGTGCGCAGCGCTTAACCCTGCCTTCAATAAGTGGATCGTAAATCGAATTCCACATGTAATCGCAAAAGCCGGTTTATCCCTCGATGGACGACTGACGCGTCCGCCCGGGGAGTCGAGGTGGCTTACGTGTCCTCAAGCGCGCGCGGATGCGCACGCGCTTCGGGCGAGCGTGGACGCAATTCTGATTGGCGCCAATACGCTGCGAACTGATGATCCGAATTTAACTGTGCGCGGCTTCAGAGACGTCAAGCAACCCTGGCGGATCGTGCTGACGCAATCCGGTCACCTTCCGCCCGGCGCTCGTCTTTTTACAGACAATCATACGGAACGGACGCTGGTGTATCGTCGCGAAGAGGGAGCAGCGCGAATCGACGTATTTCGAGGGGACAGCAAAACGTTCGAGTCGTCTTTCTTCTGGAGGAAGCGCTCGTTGCTCGAAGGCGTCCTGAAGCATCTTGGTAACCGTGAAGTCACAAGCGTGATGATTGAGGGAGGGAGTCGAGTACTTTCGGAGGCCTTCGACGAGCACCTTGTCGATCGCGTGCACTTCTATATGGCACCCCTCCTGTGTGGCGGGCCCACGTTTGGGATTGGTGGCCGGGGCATCGGGGCGAGTAATGAATCACCAACCCTCATCGACCCGGAATATCGTCGGATAGGAAACGATCTCAGGCTCACTGCAGGCGTGGCGTGGCCCTCGGCTGCGTAATGTGCGGATCACGCAGATAGATCGGCTCAAGATCACCTCGCATTGCGATGCTCCTTCCAGCCCGGGCAAGTCGCGCAAGGCGAAGCGCGGAGGGAAATGCGAGTTCCGCCTGAGGAACCATTTCCAGGGGCTCAGAAGCCACAATCAGACAGTCCGGTCTTTGCATAATCCGGCTCTGCAATTGCTCCCCTGACAGAAGCTCCGGCCCTTCGACACACTCACCGTTGTGCACGAAAGCATAGTAGAACTCGGCACGCCGGGCGTCGCCGATTACGAAATACTCACCCCTCCTGGAAGCCATTGCGACCACGGACGGAATACCGACCAGCTCGGCGTTAAAGCCCGTAGAAAGCCCTATCGCTGCCGAAATGGCGACCCGAATGCCGGAGTAAGAGCCCGGGCCCAAGCCCACAACGATCGTGTCGTAGCGATCCGAACGTCTTCGCGCCCGTTCAAGACTCTTAAAGAGCAGAGCCGAGTGCGCCCGGTCTGCAGTAAAAACCTCGTTGAAGACAGAGATGCCGTCCTCGAGCACCGCGACACTCCCGCACGGCGTTGACGTTTCGATCGCCAGTATTGTCATGATTGTTCCCTGATTTCCCTGGTGTTTTCATCTAAAGTACGGAATTGGATCCACCGAGTTCCAATCGGCATTCGATGTCGGAACTTATCTGCCCACTCGACAACTGTCACGCCTTCGTCGTTCACATATTCGTCGAATCCAATTTCCAGCATCTCGTGCTCGCTTTCGAGTCGGTAAAGATCAATGTGAAACAGCTGCAGACGGCCGCCCCGGTATTCATGCACGAGGGTAAAAGTTGGGCTCGTGACTTCCCCGAGCGTTCCGAGGGCCATCGCAACACCTTTTACGAAATGGGTCTTCCCAGTTCCGAGATCTCCACAGAGAGCAACGACATCACCGGAACGAAGCTTCTTACCGAGCTCCGATCCAGCCCTCAACGTCTCATCCGGGCTGCGCGAAGTGATCGTATCCTCCTGGCAATCTCTCATTTTTGTGGCGGGTTGATTCGGTTAGAACACCTATTCGGCTAAGAGAAAGCCTTGGAAAACGACGAGCCCACTCGGATGCCAGGCGCCCTGCGTCTCGCTGCGCAACAGCAAACAGCAATTCATAGTCTTCTCCATCAGAGATCGCTTCGTCAATAGTCACACCATGGTTTCTCGGGATTTTGTTTCGCAGGAGGTCGAACCCAGTGCCACTCGCCGCCGCCAGACGCGGAAGATCCGCACCGAGACCATCGCTCAAATCTATCATCGCCCGAACTTCGAAATTGTCAGTAAGCCAACGCGATTCCTTCACCCGTGGGACAAACCTCAAATGCCTCCCCCTTATTGAACCGCCCAATCGTCCCGTTACGAACAGCGCGTCTTCGGGCATGCCACCACTCCGACAGACACAGCGACCTGGTTCGACTTCGCCGGTCATCGCGATCGAGAGAAAAAGCGGTCCCGGAGATGAAGCGGTTTCGCCGCCTACAACACTGATGTCGAACGCCCTTGCCGCCTTTTCGATGCCACGATACAGAAACTTCACATATTCCAACGACCGCTCTGGATCCACGGCAAGCGTGACCATCGCATGGCGCGGGAGCCCGCTCATAGCCGCGATATCGCTGATGCTACGCGCCATCACTTTCCACCCGACACGCTCCGCCGAAGTACCCGGAAAAAAATGACGTCCCTCGACGAGGCAATCTGTTTTCAAGAGGCACCAAAGTTTTTCACCATTTCCACCGACGACTGCGCAGTCATCGCCGGGACCGACTCGCACGTCCTGCCCCTGTTTCAGCCCGGCGGTCAGATCGCGCACCAGCCGATCTTCTCCTACGTCACGAAGGGTCCACCGCCGGGGCGTCGTCATGGCTCAGGCTTTTCCTTGCCCGGAGGGAACGAGCACCCATTGCATACCGGCTGCCTCCGCCGCAACGCAACCGAGACGAGTATCTTCGAATACCAGGCATTTGCGGGGATCTACCTTCAACCGGCGCGCCGCTTCGAGAAAGGGATCAGGAGCCGGTTTCCCTCTTCGATAATCTTCTGCGCCCACGATAGCGTCAAACCGATCCAGGATTCCCAATCCCTCCAGGGTTTTCATCACGATCGCGCTGTGGCCACCGGAAGCCACTGCCAGCGGGCGTTTGCCGTAGAACTCGTGTACGAAATTGACGACCGGCTCGATCGGTTGAATTTCTGACAGCATCTCAATATAAAGCCTCTCCTTGTTTCTCGCTGTGGCCACAGGATCCAAATTTGTCCCATGCCGCTCATTGAGAATCACGATGATTTGCTGCGTGGGCGTTCCACCGAGTTCGTAAAAGAGTGCTTCCGGAAATTCCGCTTCGTGTTCTTTCAGTGCCGCGAGCCAAGCCCGGTAGTGAAGCGGCATGCTGTCAGCAAGAGTTCCGTCACAATCGAAAATGTACCCCTTGAAGTCGCCCTGTGGGATGTCTAGTTTCATTGCAATCAGGCTATGCCAACGCGTTGGAAACTTCACGGTAGAACTTTCAGCGGATTCGTGAACGCGAACGGAAGCTCCAACTGAAAAAACAACCCGCTGAATGAAAGAAACCTACCTTACATAAATTGCGCTTCTGTAATCGTGGGTCGTTTTTCGTTTGACGAATCGAGCATCTGCCCGGACTATCGCCGCCCCCGTTTCCACTCATGCGACATACGATTTCCGTTCTGGTCGAAAACAAGTTTGGCGTGCTCACCCGAATCGCCGGGATGTTTAGCGGCCGGGGATTTAACATCGACACGCTCAACGTTGCCCCAACCCGCGATGCCTCCGCTTCCCGGATGACTCTTGTCGTCCGCGGAGACGACACGGTCACTCGAGCAGGTCACCAAACAGCTCCGGAAATTGATTGAGGTGATTGATATTCAGGACTTTCGAGAGGGCGAATACGTCGACCGCGAGTTGGTATTGCTGCGCGTGGATGTCAACCCGTCGAGCCGCGCCGAAGTGATGCAGATCTGCGACATCTTCCGCGCGAAGATCATTGATGTCCAGCACAGGAAGCTCGCTATCGAGATCACCGGTCACGAAGGCAAGATCGAAAAATTTCTTCGCCTGATGGACAATTTCGGAATCAGTGACCTGACCCGCACGGGGAAGGTCGCTCTTGCTCGGAAAGAATAATTATTCCCTATCTCATTCCACTCCATCTCTCCACTACAAAAGATGCCTGCAACAATCTATACTGATAAAGACGCCGACCTCGGCGTGCTCGAAGGAAAAACCTGCGCCGTGATCGGATTCGGCTCTCAAGGCCATGCGCACGCGCTCAATCTAAAGGACAGTGGCGTCAAAGTTATTGTAGGCCTCTACCCACAGTCCAGTAGCCGCGCTGTCGCGGAAGAGCAGGGACTCGAGGTCTACGATACAGCCGAAGCTGTGAAGAGGGCCGACGTGATTTTCATGGCAGTGCCGGACACGAAGATGCCTTCGATTTTTGAGAAGGAAATCGCTCCGAATCTCATCAAAGGCAAGACACTCCTCTTCAGTCACGGATTCGCGATTCACTTTAAGACAATCGTTCCGCCAACGGATATTGATGTCATCATGGTCGCGCCGAAAGGTCCGGGGCATATCGTACGCCGGCAGTTCACCGAAGGGAAAGGCGTGCCTGCTCTTATCGCAGTTTTTCAGGACATCAGCAATACGGCCAAGCAGGTTGCGCTCGCCTGGGCAAAGGGCATCGGCGGTACACGCGGCGGTGTAATTGAAACCACATTCAAGGAAGAGACGGAGACGGATCTCTTCGGCGAACAGGCTGTTCTCTGCGGCGGCCTCAGCGCCCTCGTACAAGCGGGCTTCGACGTGCTCGTTGAGGCGGGTTACTCGCCCGAAATGGCTTATTTTGAATGCCTCCACGAATTAAAACTCATCGTCGATCTCATGAATGAGTCCGGTATTTCCGGCATGCGCTTTTCGATTTCCGAAACAGCAAAATGGGGAGACGTCACGGTGGGTCCAAAGGTAATTGATGCCTCGGTCAAGAAGCGGATGCAGGAGGTCTTACAAGACATCCAGAGCGGCAAGTTCGCGAAAGGATGGGTTAAGGAATACGAGAATGACTATCCGAATTACAAAAGACTGCTTGCCGAAGGCGCCGACCACCCGATTGAAAAAACCGGGGAGCGCCTCCGTGGCCTGATGCCCTGGATCAAGAAGAAGAATATTTCGGGCAGCCAGGCGGCCTACTGATCTAAAGACTTCAACCACGTGGTGACTCCTGATCGTCGCGGTCGCAACGCCCTCGCTCAGCCTTAATATCAAGAAGCCGTCGATTTACCGCGATGATGACTGCAAACGTGCTCATTGTCGGTTTTTGAAGCGCTTTCGATGGCAGGGCGCGATTCCCGGGCTCCGGGTTTGTCAATGAAAAGCCGGCCCGGAGTTTCCACGGGGAACGATGACCATCAGCGTCAGCTTTTTCATCATCAGATTAGTCTCGCACTGACGTCGTCGGCAGGGAACAAGCTTCCGGTGTAGAAACTGTAACTTTCTTTTGCGCAGTTCGACCCTCCGATTTTACTGGCCGCGCGTCCGGCGGCTCCTTTAGGTATGCCAGATATGGCCACGCCAGAAGTTTTCACGCTGGGGCACTCGCCCGATCCCGATGACGCCTTCATGTTCTACGCCCTCGCGGAGAACAAGATCGACACCCGCGGATATCGCTTCGAGCACATACTGCAGGATATCCAGACTCTCAATGAGCGCGCGACGCGCGGTGAGCTGCATATTTCTGCCATCTCCATCCATGCATATGCCTACGTGCTCGATAAGTATGCATTGTTCCAGAGCGGAGCGAGTATGGGCGATGGTTACGGCCCAATGCTGGTCGCGAAGGAACCCGTCGGTCTGCCCGACCATGCCTCCATCGAAGACACGCTCGAATGGTTGAAGACGAAAAAGATCGCTGTGCCGGGATACATGACGAGTGCATTTCTAACCTTGCGCCTCCTGATGGCCAAGCCCGACTCGGTTGTCGTTCCATTCGACCGAATTTTCGACTTTGTTTCGGAGGGGAACGCTGATGTGGGCCTCATCATCCACGAAGGGCAGCTCACCTATGCATCGGAAGGATTTACGAAGCTCCTCGACCTGGGTGCCTGGTGGAAGGAAAGAACCGGACTTCCGCTTCCGCTGGGCGGCAATGTGGTCCGCAGAGATCTCTCGCCCGAAGTTCAGCACAATCTTTCTGAGATTCTGCACGAGAGTATCCGCTACGGTCTTGAGCATCGGGCGGAGGCTGTGAGCCATTCCATGCCGTTGGCCCGCAACATGAATCAATCAATGGCCGACGAATTCATCGGCATGTATGTAAACGACTACACGCTCGATTATGGAGAAACAGGCCGCAGAGCTATCCGGGAATTTCTGAAGGCGGCAAACGAGGCTGGAATTATTCCGGCACCGGTCGGATTGAATTTCGTCGAGTAGAAGCGGGCCGCAATGCATAAACCGCAAGCAGGGTAACTCCGGAACCTTACTTGCTCTTGTTGAGCAACTCCCGAATATCATCGATTGATAAAACGAGGAGTTTTCCCTGCCAGCCACTGGAAACGGCAGAGTTGTCTTTCCCTGAGGACTTGATCTTATCGGCTTCGCTGCCGAGGTAGTTCCGGTCTGCATCCCGGTTGGTCGAAGTTTGGGCAGTCTTTTCGGATTCTTTCGCATTATCCGACTGCACTTCTACCGTAGCATATTCCGAATTGATCTTCGGGATAGGATGATCCCCCTCGGTACGGGCCGCTCCTGTTTTGTAGAGAAAATCCCCTCCCCAAGCGCCCTTCGTGCCGGGATAATCCTGAGTGGCAAATGCCGTTGCACGAAACTTCTGAGTGAAATTGAATTTCCTCGTCCCCGCGTTTTTCGCCCCATACTTCCCCTTTCCAGAATGAAAACTCTTGTCCCATCCTTTAAACTCCATCGTCCGGTCGGCTTCACCGAGAACGCGCTCCTTAAAGCCGCGCTCCTGCTCCTGGGCTTGAGCGCCTGGAACGAGCATAAGCACCGCAGCCGCGGCAATTTGAAGCATAAGGCGCATTGCAGGCTTGTCTCACCCTGCACCAGTTCTGTAAAGCGTAAACCCGAAAGTGCCAGTTTCTGCGCTTGCCTGCCATTCCTTCACCGGTAGGGTCGGTAAATATCCTAAACCGAAAGACAAGGGAGAATCGCCGATGCAACCACTGTATACCTACAACGTCATTCCGAAACTCCCGAAGGATCTCGAACCCCTGCGGGACCTGGTCTTCAATCTCTGGTGGACGTGGGAACCTGATACGCGAAAGGTTTTCCGCCACCTCGATGTCGATCTCTGGGAACGGACAAATCATAATCCGTTGCGGATGTTGCAACACTCACGGCAGGCGCGTCTCGAGCAACTTTCCAAAGATGACGATTTCCTCGAAGCGCTCGAGAAAGTGTACGCCAAGTTCGAGGCTTACATGCATGATGAGGAAACGTATGCCAGGATGCGCACCGCAAATCGCCCGTCCGTGGCCTATTTTTCGGCCGAGTTTGGATTTCATGAGTCCTTCCCGAACTACTCGGGGGGGCTGGGAATTCTTGCGGGAGATCACTGCAAATCTGCAAGTGATCTCGGTCTCGACCTTTGCGGCGTTTCCTTGCTCTACCGGCACGGGTATTTCAGGCAGCAGATTAACCGGGAGGGATGGCAGGAAAGCGCACAGCTGAATCAGAACTTTCATCAACTCCCGATCCGCGAGGTGCGCAAGAATGATAAGTCTCTGCACATTTCTGTAGATCTGCCCGGTCACGAGGTTCTCGCGAAAGTGTGGCGGCTGTCGATCGGCCGCGTCGAACTGTTTCTTCTCGATACAGACATCCCGGAGAACAGCACAGATGATCGATTGATCACGGCTCAGCTACACGGGGGAGACATCGAGATGCGAATCCGACAGGGAATCTTGTTGGGCATCGGTGGAGTGCGGGCATTGCACGCGATGGATATTCGGCCAGATGTCTATCACATGAACGAAGGGCACGCGGCGTTCCTTTCCCTCGAGCGCATCCGGCGCCGGGTCGAAACCAACGACCTGGATTTTTACGGCGCCCTTCAGGCCACCGCAGCATCGTCGGTTTTCACCACCCACTCCCCCGTCGCATCGACAAATGATACCTTTTCCCGAAGCCTGATGAATCGCTATTTCGGGTCGTATCCGGCAAGTGTGGGACTCTCTTTCGACGAATTTTTCCGGTTTGGGCAATATTCGGTCAATCCTGCAGACACGTTCAGCATGACAATCCTTGCGCTGCGCACCTCCCGCCATTCGAACGGCGTGGCGGAACGGCACGGACGGACGAGCCGCGAATTATGGAAGGATGTGTGGGCTGGCGTGCCGCGCGAAGAAGTGCCGATTCAGTCGATCACCAACGGAATTCATACCAAAACCTGGATGGCACCGGAGTTTTCTCGACTCTACACGAAACATCTCGGGGATTGGGAAGCTCATCTCACCGAACCGGACTTCTGGCGTGGAGTGATCGATATTCCGGACGATGAACTCTGGGAGACCCATCAGCACTTGAAACAACGGCTCATCGATTTCGTACGGAGGCGTGCCCGCGCCAGAAGGGAGCGAATCGGCGAGTCGCCGGAGAAAATCCGCGAAGCGAATCAATTGCTCGACCCGGAGATCCTGACGATTGGATTCGCGAGGAGATTCGCAACATACAAACGCGCCAGCTTGCTGCTTTCACAACCGGATCGACTGGGAAAAATCGTTAGCAGCGTCGAATATCCCGTGCAGTTCATTTTTGCGGGCAAGGCGCATCCGGCGGATGAAGGAGGTAAACGTCTGATTCAGGATGTGGATCGTTTCTCAAGGGAATCGGGACTCGAGAATCGGTTCGTTTTCATCGAAGACTACGACACCTACGTCGCTCGACGGCTTACCCAGGGGGTTGATCTCTGGTTGAATAATCCGTTGCGACCTTTGGAGGCGAGCGGAACCAGCGGGATGAAACTTCCGCCCAATGGCGGTCTGAATCTGAGCGTACTCGATGGCTGGTGGTGTGAAGGATACAATGGAAAGAACGGGTGGGCGATTGGCCCGGAGATTTCCGAAGGCGCTCCGGAAGTTCAGAACGATGTAGATGCTGCCAGCCTGTTTCACCTGCTCGAGAATCAGATCATTCCTCTATATTACGCGAAGCCGGATGGTCGGCTCCCGATTGCGTGGCTCCAGCTGATGCGCGAATCGATTCGAACCGTAACGCCCGTTTTCAACACGCACCGCATGGTGAAGGAATACAATGAGCGGGTTTATGAAAAAGCTGCGGAATCGAAAAGGAGTCTCGCCGCAAACGGCTTTGAAAATGCGAGGGCTGTGGCGACCTGGAAAGCGCAGATTCGAAAACAATGGCCGCAAATTCGCGTGGTCGGTGTGCGGGTCGGCAGCAGTGAGGGCTCCAGCATCGATGTCGGGGAATCGCTGAAAGTTGAAGCCCGAGTGCATCTCGGCGAAGTGCCTCCGGAGTTCGTCCGAGTACAAATCTATTACGGTGAAAGTGATGACGTGGACATCACGAATCCCATGACGATCGATCTTTCGAACAGCGGAACCAGCGAGTTGCCTGGAGAGTATTGCTACGACGGATCGATCCCGGCCGAGGAAAGTGGTACCTACGGCTTCAATGTGAGGGTAATTCCCTTTAACCCGAACCTCAGCCAGGCACATGAACTACGCCTGATCACATGGGCGCAATAGAAGCGTATTTGGTAATCAGAATTCAATTCTCAGTGAAAAGTGCGCCGAGCGATCCTATTCTCTGCAGACCGAAGACCTGGTAAGTAAGTATGCTGTCCGTCTCCACCTCCTGGAACTCCGGTCGCCATACGGATGGTGAAACCATGTTGGAGGAATTGCTGGCACTCGGTTTCGAAAACGTTGAACTCGGGCACGGGATTCGCCCTTCGCTAATGGAAGGAATTCAGCGAATGCACGAAAAAAAGAAAGTCCGCTTTTCGAGCCTGCATAATTACTGTCCATTACCAGTTGAGATCACGAAAGCAGCTCCCGACTGCTACCAGTTTTCCTCCTATCGAAAGCCGGAACGGGAACGCGCGGTCAAACTGAGTCTTCAGACGATCGACTTTGCGGTGCGCCTGAACGCGCCATTCGTCGTGCTCCATCTCGGCAGCGTTCCAATGAGACCAATCACGCGACAGCTTGAGCAGATAGCGAGAAAGGGAGGACTTTTTTCACGCAAATACACCCGGAAGAAGCTCGCAGCCGTGCAAACGCGTGAGAAACGTGGTCCACTATACCTTCAGCGCTCGAAGGAATGCCTTGAGCGCATTACGGAATACGCTGCGGAAAAGAACGTGCGTCTCTGCCTGGAAAGCCGTGAACAATACGAACAGATCCCGAGTGAACGGGAAATGGTTCCCTTGCTCGATGGATTGAACTCGCCTTATGTTGGGTATTGGCATGACTTTGGACACGTGCAGATTAAACACAATCTCGCGTTCCTCGATCACGTGGAGTGGATCACAAAAATCCGGGATCGACTGTTCGGGTGCCATCTTCACGACGTCGCGTGGCCGGCGGAGGATCATCGCGCACCTTTCACCGGAGGAATCGATTACGAGCACATCATACCGTTGCTGCCGGGTGATTGTCTCCTGGTGTGGGAAATGAGCCCGCGCCGGACGAAGGCAGAGATCCGCAATTCGCTCGCTCTCTGGAAAGAGCGATTCGGCGAATGAAACGGGCGTTCATCACCACGCTGCAGGTGATCGTTACGGTCGGCCTGTTGTGGTTTGTGTTCCATGATGCGGAAAAACGCGCACAAATGCTGGAAGCGCTCCGGCGTGCAAAGCTTTCCTGGTTTGCGGCCGGAGTCGTTGCCTATTTCATGGTCGAAATGCTGGGCTCTATACGTTGGTGGATCCTCCTGAAAGTTCAAGGCATGCGACTGACATTGCGGTGTACGTTCGGGCTTTACATGATCGGCGTATTCTTCAATCTCTTCCTACCCGGATCCGTGGGTGGGGACATTGTCAAGATCTTCTACCTGGTTCGCGAAATTGGCCCGAATAAGGCCACCGCAATGCTCACTGTTCTGATGGACCGCCTAATCGGTCTCTTGGCACTAATCGCAATTAGCGCCGTCGTGATTGTCACGCAGTACTCGTTGCTTTCTTCGACGCCTCACACGTCGGCATTGCTCTACACGCTCATTGCGATCCTCGTTTCTGCGATAGTCGGGATCGGGTTCTCATTTGTCATTACAGGATTCGGCCTCGTGCACAAACTTCCGCCTCACTTTCCCGGACACGAAAAACTTGTCGAGCTGTCGGTCGCCTACAACCTCTATGGGAGAGCATGGGCAGCTTCGCTTGGCGGTTTCGTTATATCAGTAATCGCGCATCTGTCCCTATTCTACACATTCTATTGCGCGGCGCGGGCGTTCACCGACGTGCTTAGCTTTAATGACATCACGACCGTGATGCCTATCATTAACACGATCACATCGATGCCCATCAGTGTAGCCGGCGTTGGCGTGCGAGAGAAGCTTTTCGAGGATCTTCTCTACGCCCTGTATGCCGTGCCGAAGAATATAGGGGTTCTCACCTCGCTCATGGGATTCATGGTCACCGTCGTCTGGGGCGCCGTAGGTGGAATCATCTATTTGTGCTATCGCCCGAGCGATCACGCGAAACTTCGTGAGATGAGGGAGGAAGTGAGCGAGTTGGAGCACGAAATCGAACGAAAAAATGGGTGAACAGGCGCTCGGGGCTCCGTGCGCCGGACCGCGTCAGAGACTTCGGGAATTCTGGAGAGCGCATACATAGACACATGGATGCTCAGAAATGTTTTGCTCGCCGGGAATTAGAGCATCTCCCAACAGTTGTTTCCGTTTCGGCGCTCGCAGACCGCCGCCGCTCCTGTAGCGGCGATCTATGACCGTCGGCATTTCAGAAGATTCTTTTAAGAACTGCTCACCTGCGCGATGAGGCTCGCAGTTTCCTCACAGAGGAATCTCCATGATAGATCTTTCGAAACGCCCAGAGGAGCAGTCTCGCATTGTTTGTGTTGACGGCGTGCCGGCAGAACGAAATCAACCGACAAGCGGGCAACTCTCAGGCAGATGAAATCGAATGGCACCCGGCAGGGCGCGGAATCGGAACTCTGTGCCTTCAAGTGGTTCGCCGTCGAGGTTTATCTGGAGCGGAGCTTCTGAGCGAATCGTAAATTCGGAGGCGTGCCTTCGGATGACCGGGGTCGTGACGTTGTCCATGCCGCCCTGGATAATTTCCCGAAGCGGCAGGGTGCGCTGTTCGGGGCCGGCGTCGGGCACGATGGATATTTCCAGCAATCCGTCGTCGAGTTTCGCTCGAGGGCAGAGGTCAAAACCACCACCTGCGCTCCTGCCATTCCCAACCGCGAGCACAAGGAAGGGGCCTTCCCAATCAAAATCACGTTCAACTTCCACATGCACCGTTTTAGCCTGAAGATCGCCAAGCTTCCGCACGCCCGTGATGAAATAGGCTGCCTTACCAAGAAGATCCTTCATGGTCTCGGGCGTATCGACCGTTACTGACGTACCGACCCCGCCGGTCGCAACGTTTAAGAAATACCGGTTCCCGACCTGCGCGATGTCGATCGGGATCGCGGGGCATTCCGCGACGATTCGCAATGCCTCGACCAGATCCTTGGGGACGACACCGATGGCACGGGCAAAATCGTTGGCGGTACCGAGCGGCAGTATTCCCATGGATGGCGGCTTTTCCGCGGATGACCGAAGGATTCCTTCAGCCACAGCATTCAAAGTACCGTCTCCTCCAGCGGCGACTATCGAGTGAACACGTCCGCCGGCGCAGGCCTCGCGGCTCAGCGTCGTAGCGTCGACCGGCTCCCACGCCACACGCACCTCGACGTCATAGCCCCTCTCGCGGAATGCCTCCACTGCTTCACGAAGATCCGACCGCTGCGCGTCTTCAAGTTGAACAATCAGTCGAATGGTTTGCGCGGAATGATTCATTGCTGTCGCAATCAGTTTCGGACCGGATCAGAGAGGTGGTTGTGACCGGCGCAGATGCGAGACATGGAAATTTGGATAAGAAAAAATCGCTTTTCTTCCGGCGCACTTTCAGAGCTGGCCAGCGGGGCCGCGCGTCGGGATGATCATGGAGTGCTTCAACGTTCTCTACCCATTTACGAAATCGAATCGGAAATCGTCGAACGGCTCTCGGAGAACGGACGTTTGATCCTACAGGCGCCAACTGGCTCGGGCAAATCAACGCAGGTTCCGCAGATTCTGCTGGACCATGGAGTCGTGGGGAAGACCGGCCAGATCGTGGTGCTCCAGCCGCGCCGCCTTCCGACGCGGATGCTTGCCGCCCGCGTTGCGAGAGAGCGAGAGTGTCGCCTCGGGAGCGAAATAGGTTACCAGATCCGTTTCGACGATGTGACCTCCCAGACCACGCGGATTCGCTACGTCACGGAGGGCGTGCTGCTGCGGCAGATGCTCGGGAACCCGCGCCTGTCAGGTATTTCCGCAATTCTTTTCGACGAGTTTCACGAACGCCACTTGTATGGGGACGTCACCCTTGCGCGATGCATGGACCTTCAGGAAGCGGTTCGCGACGACCTGAAATTGATTGTGATGTCCGCCACGCTACAGGCAGCGAGTCTGGAGAAATATTTCGCCCCTTGCAGCATCCTGGAATCCGCAGGTCTGTACTTTTCCCGTATCCATCGAATTTGCTGAGCGAAAATCCGATGCGCCCGTATGGGAACGGGCTTCTCGGGCGATCGAACAGGTCGCGCAGATGGATCCTGCGGGCGATGTGCTCGTCTTTATGCCCGGCGCCTATGAGATCAATAGAACAATTGCGGCAATTCGAGCCTCCCAAGTTGGAAGCCAATTCATGGTCCTTCCTTTGCACGGCGAGTTGCCGCCGGCCGATCAGGACGCCGCGGTGTCACCTCAGCGCAAACGTAAGGTCATCGTTTCCACGAACGTTGCAGAGACATCCCTCACGATCGACGGAGTGACGAGCGTGGTCGATAGCGGGCTCGCGCGAATTGCTCGATTCGACCCGCATCGTGGCATCAATACGCTGCTGGTCGAAAATATCAGCCGGGCCTCCGCCGATCAACGTGCCGGTCGAGCCGGTCGGACGGCTCCGGGTCGATGCTTGCGACTCTGGACAGAGAACGAGCACGCCAATCGACAACCGCATGAATTGCCGGAGGTAAAGCGCCTCGACCTGGCCGAGGTTGTTCTCACGCTCAAGTCGAGCGGCATCGAAGACATTCGCGCTTTTCGTTGGCTCGAGCCCCCCGAATCCGCCGCGCTCGATCGTGCTGAGACTCTGCTTACCGATTTGGGAGCGCTCCGGGAGGGTCAGGTCACAGACACTGGTCGACGCATGCTGCGCTTCCCGATGCATCCGCGTTATGCGCGCATGCTGCTGGCGGCAGATGAACTCGGCTGCGTACGGTCCGTTGCGCTTATCGCCGCGCTCACGCAGGGGCGAAATATCCTGATTCGCAGGACCGGCGACCGAATCGAAGAGGAGCGCGAGCGGATTTTTGGCGAGGAATCTACTTCGGATTTTCGGGTTCAGATGCGGGCATGGCATTACGCAGAAGGAATGAAATTCGACGCCACGAAATGCGCACCGCTGGGCATTCATGCCAATGGTGCGCGCCAGACCGGGCAACTGTTCAGGCAATTTCTGGAACAAGCTCGCGTGGCCGGCCTTAATATCGACGAAAGCAGCCCGGCCGAGGGATCCGTCGAGCGCTGCATCCTGATGGGATTCTCCGACCATCTGGCGCACCGGCTCGATTCCGGCACATTACGCTGTGAGCTCGTGCACGGTCGGAGGGGTGTGCTCGCGCGGGAAAGTGTGTTACAGAAAAGTGACCTGTTTGTTGCAGCGGATGTCCGGGAAATTCAGGGCAAAGGTAGTGAACTCACGGTTTTGCTCTCGCTCGCCACAGCAGTTCGGGAATCCTGGCTGCGCGAGCTGTTTCCGGATGATTTCCATGAGGAGCAGGAGATCTTTTTTGACGCCACGCAGCGGCGAGTAATGGCACGCAACGAGACCATGTTTCGCGACCTCGTCCTCGCTTCGGGGAACACAGACAAAGTGCCGTTCGACACCGCAGCCCGCCTTCTTGCCGAACAGGTTCTCGCCGGTACCTGCCCGCTCAAGAAATGGGATAACCCAGTCGATCAATGGATTGCGCGACTGAATTGTCTGGGTAAATGGATGCCGGAACTGCAACTCCCCTCGCTCAAAGGCAATGACCGCGCGGCCCTCGTGGAGCAGATTTGTTACGGCGCAACCTCGTATCGGGAAATCAAGGAACGTCCCGTCTGGCCCACGGTGAAAGCATGGCTTTCTGCTCAGCAGCAAAGTTGGCTGGAAAAATACGTCCCCGAGCGAATCGCACTTCCAAACGGTCGCCGATTCAAGATTGCCTACAAGGAAAACACCGAGCCCACCGTTTCGGTGCGGATCCAGGACTTATACGGGGTTGAAGACGATCTACGCATCGCAAATGGCCGGGTACCGCTGGTAATCAACGTTCTTGCTCCCAATCATCGCCCGATCCAGGTCACCCAGAATCTCAGGAATTTCTGGCGGGAAAGCTATCCAAAGATCAAGGCCGAGCTTCAGCGGAAATATCCGAAACATGATTGGCGATGAGGATGAAAACGGGATTCGCGTGTTGCGAAGTCACCGGAATCGCGGAACGCCGTGAGCCCCCAAAGAAGCGCGTAACAGTTTAGCTCTCCCGGGCCGGGTCGCCGCGGGCGGCGAAAATGATGTCGTGGGCGGGGGTCGGGGAGGATCGGAATAGAGCGCGGAACATTTCAATCATTCTGGCGCCCTGAAGGGCTGCGGTCTGAGCGAGAGAGGCGAAAATGGCGACATTGTCCGAACCCTTGGGACTTCGAGTACCCATGCAGACCTTTCTGAAGATGACCAGAGGACGCAGCGAGCGTTCCGCGTGATTGTTGGTCGGTGGCCCGCCGTGTGCGATAAAGGCGAAGACTTCCGTGTATTCCCTTGCGCCCGGAACGAGGCGTTTGCGAAGAGTTTCGGCCTTTGCGAAGGCCAGCGGCTTGCGGCAGATCGTATCAAGTCGGCTGCGAAGCCTTTCCTCCAGCGCAATGCGGTCCTCGGCACGCGGGATTTTCGCCTTGCAGGCGTCCTTGAAGAGCTTCGCAAGCCTGGCGCAGAAGCGCACCGATGGGACATCGGCGCCCTCGATCGCGGCAAGTTCCTCGCTGATTTCTTTGCTTTTGCGCAGAAGGTGGGCCAGACAGCTTTGGCGCCCGCCCGCGCATTGGACTGCGTTGTAGGCGGCATAGGCATCGGTGACCAGCAATCCATCGAGCTTCTTTCCAAGCAGGGTGGTGGCAGCCTCACCGCTGCGGTGGGGATCGATCCGGAAGACGGCGAGCGATTCGCTGCCGGCATACCAGAGCCAGAAGTTCTGGCCGTCCTCGCGCCAGTGGGTTTCATCCGCGTGGACGATTGGCTCCAGGCGTACTTTCTCAAGCAGCTCGCAATGGATGGCCGCTGCATTGCCCGAGGCGCGATTCTCGAAGCCCAGCGTGCTGGCCGCTACGAAATCGAGTCCGAAGAGCGTCTTCATTGCGGCGTTGATCTTGCGGTAGGGTAGCTTCAGGCCGTGGCGCAGATAGAGCGCGGTGGCCTTCGCGTTGGGACCGATCGGGGCGAAGGGCAGTTCGCCCTCCACGGGCGCGATGACCTGGCGGTTGCACTTCGGACAGTGGGCGGTGTCGTGCACGTAGGAACTCACGACCGTGCGAGGCACCATGGCGATATCCTCCTGCACATAGGAGGTCTGTCCGCCGGCACTCAAATCGGTCGCGCTCTGGCAATGGGGGCAGATCAGCGGGGCCTCGATGTGGAAGTGCCTGTCGATGCGCTCGGGGATCTTCCTGTTCCAGGCCGGATGCCCCTTGGGCGCACCCCGGGGCCTGGAGCCGGTCGGGGAGGACTCCGGTCCGGCGGCGGCTCTTGGGGGTACCGAGGGCTTGAACCCGCGCCGGTGCAGCCGCTGGTTCTCCGCCCGGAGCCGGTCGTTCTCGGCCTGCACCTCGCAAAGTCTGCGCTCAAGATCCCCGATCTCCGCAGCCATCCGATCACGGATCACCCAGTGATCGTTCTCCTCTATTGCGGATCGCATGTGGCGTCGAAAGAGCCAGTCCGCCGAGAGTCCCTCGAGATGGGGGCAGCAGTCTACGTACGGGCACCGGAAGCCATCGGGAGCGCTCCGGTGGCCTCCCATCAGAAACGGCCTTTCGCCTTGAGCAGCTCCCAGTTGACCTCGGCGAGCTCCTTGAGCAGTGCTTTGAGTCTCCGGTGCCGCGCGGTCATCCTGCGGACCTCCGAAACCAGGGCACTTCGGATGTACCTGGTGCGGGTCCTGCCATCCCGGGCGCTGGTTAGACTGAAACCACCCCGGGGCCCCTGAGAGGTCACCGAGCCGACGAGGAAATCGAGGTTGCCAGCAATCTCCAGGTGGAGACGCTCCTTGCGCTTTTCGATGGCCGATAGGCTTTGCGGCATTGGTAGATTGGACTTGACAGGCGCATAACTGCGCCTGTTATAGACAAAAAGCAATCCCAAATTTCCTGGAAACCCGAAAATACTCCCACGCGACTGCCTCATTCCTCCCCAAAAACAGCTAAACTGTTACCCATGTTCCTTATGCAAAAGGGGTCTGTCAACAAATCTTGACAGAAGCGGATTTCTCTTGCATTATGGAAACGATGGCCCGTCAGCTTCGCATCGAATTTCCCGGAGCATGGTATCACGTCATGGCGCGCGGTGATCGGCGGGAGCCGATCTTTCTTTGTGATCAGGATCGCGAGCTGTTTTTGATGACGCTGGGAGAGGTGTGTAGGAAGACCGGTTGGCGGGTGCATGCCTGGGTGCTAATGACCAATCATTATCATTGGATTCTCGAGACATCGGAGGCGAATCTCGTGCAGGGGATGGGTTGGTTTCAAAACACCTATACGCGGCGATTCAATCAGCGGCATCGGCAGTGGGGCCATCTGTTCGGAGGGCGCTACAAGGCGGTGGTAGTGGAAAGCGAGGGCCCCACCGGGTACGACTATCTTGGGGAGTTGTTCGACTACGTGCACCTGAATCCTGTGCGTGCTGGGATGGTGGAGCTTGCGGAGGGAAGAGGGCTTCTGGATTTCGCGTGGAGCAGTCTGAGCCGTGGTTATGCGGTGGCGCCCTCGAAGCGCCCGCCCTGGCTGGAGACAACAATGGGGTTCGAGGTGAGCTGCGTGAAAGATACGGTCGCGGGACGAAGAGCGATGATCGGGCGCCTGGGGAAGCGAATACGCGACGAGGAACCTTCACGATGCGGTTGGTCGGAGCGAGAGGGCCAAACGCTCAACAGCACTTTCAAGCGAGGATGGTACTGGGGCAGCGAGAATTTTCGGGAAAAACTGCTCGGTCTGCTGGAAGGGCGGATTGCCGGGTTGGGGAATCGCAATTATCGCAGCAGTGAGCAGAGCAAAGCGCACGGAGAAGCAGAGGCGCAGCGGTTGCTGGGATGGGGAATGGACGCGCTTGGACTCAGTGACTTGGAAATTCGGAAGTCCTTGCGGGGAGATTTGCGCCGCGTGGCGTTGGCGAAGGTGCTCGATAGCCGGACGACCGTGAGCCAGAAATGGATCGCGCAGAAATTGAACATGAAAAGCGCGGCGAATGTGAGTCAGCAGGTGCGCCGATTCTCGGAGTTGCCGGAAAAACACCTGCCCGCTGCGATCCGGACTTGGATGAAAAATGTCAAGATTTGTTGACAGACCCCTTTCGTGTGATTGCGCTTCGGTAACAGTTTAGCTGTTTTTGGGGAGGAATGAGGCAGTCGCGTGGGAGTATTTTCGGGTTTCCAGGAAATTTGGGATTGCTTTTTGTCTATAACAGGCGCAGTTATGCGCCTGTCAAGTCCAATCTACCAATGCCGCAAAGCCTATCGGCCATCGAAAAGCGCAAGGAGCGTCTCCACCTGGAGATTGCTGGCAACCTCGATTTCCTCGTCGGCTCGGTGACCTCTCAGGGGCCCCGGGGTGGTTTCAGTCTAACCAGCGCCCGGGATGGCAGGACCCGCACCAGGTACATCCGAAGTGCCCTGGTTTCGGAGGTCCGCAGGATGACCGCGCGGCACCGGAGACTCAAAGCACTGCTCAAGGAGCTCGCCGAGGTCAACTGGGAGCTGCTCAAGGCGAAAGGCCGTTTCTGATGGGAGGCCACCGGAGCGCTCCCGATGGCTTCCGGTGCCCTGTACGTAGACTGCTGCCCCCATCTCGAGGGACTCTCGGCGGACTGGCTCTTTCGACGCCACATGCGATCCGCAATAGAGGAGAACGATCACTGGGTGATCCGTGATCGGATGGCTGCGGAGATCGGGGATCTTGAGCGCAGACTTTGCGAGGTGCAGGCCGAGAACGACCGGCTCCGGGCGGAGAACCAGCGGCTGCACCGGCGCGGGTTCAAGCCCTCGGTACCCCCAAGAGCCGCCGCCGGACCGGAGTCCTCCCCGACCGGCTCCAGGCCCCGGGGTGCGCCCAAGGGGCATCCGGCCTGGAACAGGAAGATCCCCGAGCGCATCGACAGGCACTTCCACATCGAGGCCCCGCTGATCTGCCCCCATTGCCAGAGCGCGACCGATTTGAGTGCCGGCGGACAGACCTCCTATGTGCAGGAGGATATCGCCATGGTGCCTCGCACGGTCGTGAGTTCCTACGTGCACGACACCGCCCACTGTCCGAAGTGCAACCGCCAGGTCATCGCGCCCGTGGAGGGCGAACTGCCCTTCGCCCCGATCGGTCCCAACGCGAAGGCCACCGCGCTCTATCTGCGCCACGGCCTGAAGCTACCCTACCGCAAGATCAACGCCGCAATGAAGACGCTCTTCGGACTCGATTTCGTAGCGGCCAGCACGCTGGGCTTCGAGAATCGCGCCTCGGGCAATGCAGCGGCCATCCATTGCGAGCTGCTTGAGAAAGTACGCCTGGAGCCAATCGTCCACGCGGATGAAACCCACTGGCGCGAGGACGGCCAGAACTTCTGGCTCTGGTATGCCGGCAGCGAATCGCTCGCCGTCTTCCGGATCGATCCCCACCGCAGCGGTGAGGCTGCCACCACCCTGCTTGGAAAGAAGCTCGATGGATTGCTGGTCACCGATGCCTATGCCGCCTACAACGCAGTCCAATGCGCGGGCGGGCGCCAAAGCTGTCTGGCCCACCTTCTGCGCAAAAGCAAAGAAATCAGCGAGGAACTTGCCGCGATCGAGGGCGCCGATGTCCCATCGGTGCGCTTCTGCGCCAGGCTTGCGAAGCTCTTCAAGGACGCCTGCAAGGCGAAAATCCCGCGTGCCGAGGACCGCATTGCGCTG